>CAVVKP010000017.1:0-167463 GCA_963748785.1 uncultured Actinomycetota bacterium
GGGGTTACAGCCAGGCGGGCAGCGCGGGCGCGGCGGGCAGGGCCGGGGACGGGCGGCCGGTCAGGTAGGCGGCCAGGTCGGCCAGCGGCGCGCTGACCGGGACCGGGACGCCGGTCCCGGTCACCTCCCAGGCGTGGCCGGTGTCGGTGGCGGCCACGGCCAGCGCCGGGCCGCCGCCCTGCGACGAGCGGCGGCCGGTGACGTCGTCAAGCAGCGCGGCCAGGAACGCCGGCGGCAGGTCCGCCCACCGGACGCCGATGCCCAGGTCGATCGCGTGAATGTAGACCTCGCGGGCGCGCATCCACGGGATCTCGCTGGCCGGCCGGGTCAGGCCCTGGGCAGTGATGATCTTGGCGTCCCAGGCGGCGTCGGGCAGGGCGTCGAGGTCGGCGGCGAGCGCGTCGGCGGACTCCGCCGCCCAGGACCGCAGCTCGGCGGCGGGCCGCTGCGAGCCGGCCGCGATGTCGGCTTCGCGCTGCTCGACCGAGGTGTACATGCGGCGTTCCTCGCCGGTGCGGGCCCAGTGGACCAGGTTGCGCAGCGCGCCGGCGTTGGCGGCGACGTGCGCGACGAGGTAGCGGCGGCTCCAGCCGGGCAGCGCGGTCGGCGCGGTCAGCGCCTCGTCCGGCAGGCCGGCCAGGCCGGCGAGCAGCCTCCGGGTGCCGTCGTGCGTCCAGGCCAGCGACTCATCCGGCTTCATCGGCGCCGCACCTTTCCCTCGGGTCGTTCCGTCCAGGCGATGATACCGACCGGGGCGGCGGGCGTCAGGGTGCCGGGCGGGCCGGCAGGATGGTGCCGGCGACCTCGCCGAAGCCGATCGGCGCGCCGTCCGCGCCGGGGGCGGTCGCGGTGATGGTGACCGTGTCGCCGTCCTCGAGGAAGGTGCGCGGCGCGGCCGCCGACGGTGACCGGCTCGGCGCCGCCCCAGGTCAGCTCGATGAACGCGCCGCGCTGGGCCCGGCCGGGCCCGGAGACCGTGCCGGAGGCGAACAGGTCGCCGGTGCGGGTGGAGGCGCCGTTGACGGTGAGGTGGGCCAGCAGCTGCGCGGGCGACCAGTACATGGCCGCGAACGGCGGCCGGCTGACCACCTCGCCGTTCCAGGCCACGGCCAGGTCGATGTCCAGGCCCCAGCCGGCGCGCCCGCGCAGGTACGGCAGCGGCGCCGGGTCCTGGGCGGGCAGCGGCACCCGCGCCGCGCCCAGGGCGGCCAGCGGCACCACCCAGGGCGACACCGAGGTGGCGAACGACTTGCCCAGGTGCGGCCCGAGCGGGACGTACTCCCAGGCCTGGATGTCGCGGGCGGACCAGTCGTTGACCAGGACCGCGCCGAAGACGTGGTCGGCGAACGCGCTGGCCGGCACCGGGGTGCCCAGCGGCGAGCCGACGCCGACGACGAAGCCGACCTCGGCCTCGATGTCCAGCCGGACCGACGGGCCGAACACCGGGGCCTGGCCGCCCGGCCCCTGGCGCTGCCCGGACGGGCGGACGATGCCGCGTGCCGGAGACGACCACGGTGCCGGCCCGGCCGTGGTAGCCGACGGGCAGGTGCCGCCAGTTGGGCAGCAGCGGCGGCGCGTCGGGCCGGAAGAGCCGGCCGAGGTTGGCCGCGTGGTGCTCGGAGGCGTAGAAGTCGACGTAGTCGGCGACCTCGAACGGCAGCCGCAGCTCCACCTCGCCGCACCGGGTGCACCGCGCCGGCGGGCAGGTCGCCGGCCGGTGATCAGCGTGATGAGCCGGGCCCGGGCCGCCGCCCAGCGCGCCGGGCCCTGGGCCATGAACGGGTTGAGCGCCGGCGCCTCGAACACCTCGTCGCGCAGCGCCGCCGCCAGGTCGATGACGCTGTCGCCGACCCGCACGCCCGCCCGGGGCGCAGCGCCGCCGGCGCTGAAGATGCCGTAGGGCAGGTTGGCCAGGCCGAACAGTGACCCGTCGGGAATATCGATCGCGCTCACCCGGCGATGCTACGGGCTCGGTCAGCCGGTGGCCAGGACCCGGCGCCCGCGGGCCGCTGGTCGGCGGCACCGGCCCGGTGACCGTTGGCCGCACGCGGGTCCCGCTACGGCGGCCGCTCAGTACGGCGGACGCTAGGAGGGCAGGCTGGCACCTGGCGCGTCCGATCGCGGCGGCGGCACGGGCGGAATGTCCCGCCCGCCCCCGGCCGTCGCGGCGCGCGACTCGGCCTCCTTGATGACCCGTTCGGCCTCGGCCCGGTCCATCCAGCCGCGCACGTCGGTGGACTTGCCCGGCTCCAGCTCCTTGTAGATGTCGAAGAAGTGGCCGATCTCGTTCAGCAGGTGGTGCGGCACGTCGCCCAGGTCCCTGATCTTGCCCTTGCGCAGGTCGTGCGCGGCCACGGCGAGCAGCTTGGCGTCCGGGCCGCGCTCGTCGTGCAGCCAGAAGACGGCGATCGGGCGGACGGTGACCACGCAGCCGGGGAAGGTGGGCTCGTCCAGCCAGACCAGGACGTCGAGCGGGTCGCCGTCCTCGCCGAGCGTGCCGGGGACCTTGCCGTAGTCCATGGGGTAGACGGTCGAGGTGAACAGCATCCGGTCCAGCCGGACCCGCCCGCTCTTGAAGTCGAAACGGTACTTGTTACGGGACCCCTGGGGGGTTTCCACGATGACCTCAACGTCCATACCCGGCTCCTTTGGCGGATGCCGCCCGGCTCGGTGCGGAGGGGGCCGGGCGCGGCTCTCAGGTCAGCCGGAGGCATACCCCGGCGACCCTGCGCTCACACCCCGGCAAATCGCGCTAAACGCCGTCTCGGTTGTCGGGTGCGCTGGCGCGCTTCTTGTTGTTATCAGCGCGAGCGATGCCGGGACGGTCGGGCGGCCGGGCGGTTCAGCGCCGGCGGTCGTCGGGCCCGTCGGCCGGGGCGGGCTCCCGGCGCTTGCGGTCGCCGCCGAGCACGGCGCCGGGCACCGAGCCGCCGCGCGGCGTGGAGCCGCACCAGTCGCCGGCCCGCCGGGCCTGCTCGGCCAGGCCGGACACGTCTCCGTCGCCGGGTGCGAACAGGTCGTCGAGCGAGTCCGCCTCGCGGCCGAACAGCAACCTCGCGATGCCGCGCATCTTCGCCACCTCCCTGGGCTCACTATCAAGATATAACGCAATGACTCTCCGCGCTAGCCCGAGATCCGGGCCGTGGGCATTCCTTCGCGGCCGCCTGGGGGGACCGGCCGCCTCGTCGCGGGCGGATACGCTGGCGGCCGCTCCGCTGCGGCCAGGCGCGGTTCGGCTAAGATCTGCGCTGTCAGATGATGCCCTGGCGTGGAGGCGCCCGCCTCCCGAACCGCCGCTGTCTCGCGGCTGATGGCTTCTAGGTCCGTTCCGCGTGCCTGAGGAGTCCTTCCGCGTGCCTGACACCGCGCCCCCTGGTTCCCCGTCCGTCCCCGGCCCGGCCGCCGGCGTCCCGCCGCCCGGGGCGCCGCGCGGATCAGCGCCCCGGCGCCGCCTGGTGCCGCCCCGGACGGATCACCGGACGATCGCGGCCATCTTCGCAGGCGGCGCGCTCGGCACGCTGGCCCGGGCCGCGCTGGCCGAGGCGTTCCCGCACGCCGCCACCGCGTGGCCGTGGCCCACGTTCGGCGTCAATGTCGCGGCGGCGTTCCTGCTCGGCTACTTCGTGACCCGGCTGCAGGAACGGCTGCCGCTGTCCAGCTACCGGCGGCCGCTGCTCGGCACCGGGCTGTGCGGCGGCCTGTCCACGTTCTCCACCATGGAGGTGGAGATACTGAAGATGCTCAGCGCCCACGCGTACGCCCTCGCCGCCGGGTACGCGGCGGCGAGCATCGCGACCGGGTACGCGGCGGTGCACCTGGCGACCGCGCTGGTGCGGCGGGTGCGGGTGCGGGCCTGGCCGGCCGCGGACGGGGGGCGGCGATGAGCGTCATCGTCTGGACCGGGGTCGCTCTGATCGGCGGGGCCGGGTCGGTGCTGCGGTTCTACGTCGACGCCCTGGTCGGGGCGGCCTCCGGGCGGACCTTCCCGTACGGCACGCTGGTGGTCAACCTGTCCGGCGCGGTGGTGCTCGGGCTGCTGACCGGGCTGGCGCTCGGCGGCGACGCGGCGCTGCTGGCCGGCGACGGCGGCCGTCGGCTCCTACACGACGTTCTCCACCTGGATGCTGGAGACGCAGCGGCTGACCGAGGAACGCCAGCCCGGCAAGGCGGCGCTGAACATCGCCGTCAGCCTGGTGGCCGGGGTCGCGGCGGCCGAGCTGGGCCGGCTGATCGGGGCGCACCTGTGAGCGGCCGGCACGGCCATGAAGCTCACCAGCTACTTCGGCGAGCGGTCCCGGGCCGGCGGCCAGTTCTCCGCCGACGCGCTGCTCGACCTCTACGAACGTCATCAGGTGGCCACCAGCGTCCTGCTGCGCGGCGCCGAGGGCTTCGGCGCCCGCCGCCGCCCGCGCACCGACGCCTCGCTGAGCCTGTCGGAGGACCTGCCGCTGATCGCGGTGGCGGTGGACACCAGGGACCGGATCACGCCGCTGGTGGAGGAGACCGCGCGGCTGTGCGGCACCGGCCTGGTCACGATGGAGTCGGCGAGGCTGGTCCAGGGGCACCCGGGCGCACCGGGTGACGCTGGGCCTGATGACGCTGGGCCTGATGACGACCGTGCGTGGTGAGGCTGAACCTGGTGAAACCGGGGCTGTGGCGGGGCCAGGGCGGGCCGGGGAGACGAAGCTCACCGTCTACCTGGGCCGGGGCGAGCGGGCGACCCGGGTGCCCGCCTACGTGGCCGTCTGCGACCTGCTGCGCCGGCGCGGCATCGCCGGGGCCACGGCGCTGGTCGGCGTGGACGGGACCCGTCACGGGCAGCGCCAGCGGGCCGCCTTCTTCGGCCGCAACGCCGGCACGCCGATGATGGTCGTCGCGGTCGGCGAGCGGCGCGCGGATCGCCGAGGTGCTCCCGGAACTGAGCGGGCTGCTCGAGCCGGCCGATGCTGACGCTGGAGCGAGTGTCGCTGTGCAAGCGGGACGGCGAGCTGCTGAGCCCGCCGCCAGCGCCGGCGGCCGGCGGCCCCGGCGCGGGCTCAGCCCGGCGGCCGGGCGACGCCCCTGACGGCCGCGTCCTGCCGCTGTGGCAGAAGCTCATGGTCTACACGTCGGAGTCGGCGCTGCACGACGGCCAGCCGGTGCACCGGGCGATCGTGCGGCGGCTGCGCGCCGCCGGGATCAGCGGCGCGACCACGCAGCGCGGCGTCTGGGGCTTCCACGGCGACCACGCGCCGCACGGCGACCGGCTGCTGCAGCTCGGCCGGCGCGTTCCCGCCGTCACGGTGGTGATCGACGAACCGGACCGGATCGGCGAGGCGTTCGCCGTGATCGACGAGCTGACCAGCGAGCCAGGGCCTGGTGACCTGCGAGACCGTGCCCGCGCTGCGCGCCTGGGCCGGTCAGGTGCCCGCCGGGAACGCGTAGGAGGCATGCGGCGGCACGTGCGGGCCGACTTCGAGCACGATCTCCGCGTGCCGGGTGAGCGGCACCGCGCCGGGCGGTCCCGGCCAGCGGCGGCCGTTGACGAACACGGTCACGCTGCCCCCGGCGGGCGCGGCGAACGAGGCCAGCCGGCCCGGTGACAGCGGCTGGCCCCAGGCGCGGAACAGCGCGCCGAGGGTCAGGGCGGCGCCGTGGGCGGCCGGCGGGCGCACCAGCACCAGGCCGGTCGGGTCGAGCGTGACCAGCGCGCCGTAGCACCCGGCCCCGGTGACGCGCCCGTCGAGCAGCCGCAGCGGCGGCCGGGCGCCGATCCCGGCCGGGAGCAGCAGCACCCGGTCGGCCGCGAACACCTCCACGTGCACGCCCTCCCTGGGTCCGACCGGCGGCGCGCACCGGCCGGCCACCGGCCCGGTGGCCGGCGGGTGGAAACGCGGGCCGGTGCCGATCGGCCGGGCCTGGCTGAGCAGCGCCGGCGGGATCGCGGTGCCCGCCGGGGTAGCGGCGGCCGACGGGGCGGCGGTGCGTGCGGCGGCGGGCCGGGGTGCCCCGCACGCCTGGACGGCGGCCGCCGCCGCCAGCAGGAGCAGCGCGGCGGTGACGACGGCCCGGCCGCGACGGCGAGGGCCGCCGGCGGGTGACCGGACACCGCTGTTCCTGGCGGCGGGCCGGCTGGAACCGCGGGTCATGTCGCCTCCGTTCCGCCCGGCCTGGCCGGCCCGGGTGGCCGACCCGATCAGGGTAGCCGGGAACTCCGGCCGCCCCTGGGCCGCACTAGTAACACGTGAAACCCAAGACGCTGCGGCGTGGCCTGGCCGTGCTGCTGCTTGCCCTGGCCGCGCTGGGCGCGCTGGCCGGCCCCGCGCACGCCGACGGCGACCCCGGCAGCGACGTGCTTGTCTACCAGAACCTGTTCGTCGCGGCCGACGCCAACGTGTCGGTGCCGCAGCAGCTGGCGCTGGGCAACCTGCTCAGTGCGGCGGACAAGGCCGGGTTCCCGGTCCGGGTGGCGGTCGTCTCCCAGCCGAATGACCTGGGGGCGATCACCGCGCTGTGGCGCAAGCCGGCGGCGTACGCGAACTTCCTCGGCACCGAGCTGTCGCTGGCCTACGCCGGGCGGCTGCTCATCGTGATGCCGAACGGCTTCGGGTTCCACTGGCAGGGGCACTCGGCAACCGCGGCCGACCAGGTGCTCGGCGGGGTGCGCATCGGCGCGGGCGGTCCCGGCCTGGCCACCGCCGCCGGGACGGCGGTACAGGCGCTGGCCAAGGCGTCGGGTGTCCGGCTGGTGGTGCCGAGCGGCACCGCGCCCCCGGGCGGCTCCGCCGCGGCGGGCGCGGGACCGGGCGCCGTACCGCCCAGCCCCGGGCCGCCGAACGCCGGGCAGCCGAACGCGGGGACGGGTAGCCCGGGAGCGGGGGCCTCGTCCGGCGGGCAGGCGATCGTGATCGCCGGGATCGCGCTGGCGGTGGCGCTCGTGGCCGGGGCGGGCGGCTGGCTGCTGCTGCGGGCCTGGCGGCCCGGGCGGCCGCGCCTGGGTGACGTACTCGCCCGGGCGCTGGCGGCGAAGCGGCGGGTGCGGATTCCTGGCACGTGGCTGGCCGGCGGCTTCGTCGGCCTGGCGGCGGTGGCGCTGGTCGTGGTCTCGGTCGTCCACCCGTCGTCCGGCCAGGCGGGCGGCGCCTCGTCAGCCGCGGCGGCCCAGGCCGACGTGCTGCGGGACAACCCCAACGTGGACCCGGGCGCCCCGGTGTCCGGCCCGGCACCCGGCTTCACGCTCACCGACCAGTTCGGCCAGCCGGTGTCGCTGAGCTCCTTCCGCGGCAAGGTGGTGATCCTGGCGTTCAACGACGCCGAGTGCACCACGATCTGCCCGCTGACCACGGCGGCCCTGGTGGACGCGAAGAACATGCTCGGCGCGGCCGGCGACAAGGTTCAGCTGCTCGGCATCGACGCCAACCCGAAGGCGATCGCGGTCGAGGACCTGTTGTCCTACTCGGAGCTGCACGGCATGACCTACCAGTGGCGCTACCTCACCGGTTCGCTCGCCCAGCTGCAACACGTGTGGAAGAGCTACAGCGTCGGCGTGACGATCAGCCAGAACCAGACCGATCACGAGCCGGCCATCTTCGTGATCGACTCCCAGGGGCACCTGGCCAAGCTGTACCTCACCCAGCTCCGCTACTCCGCCGTCGGCCAGCTGGGGCAGGTGCTGGCCAACGAGGTGGCCTCGCTGCTGCCTGGCCATCCCCCGGTCAACTCGCACCTGTCCTACGCGCAGGTCAACGGGATCAGCCCGGCCGTCAACACCACCCTGCCCGCGGCCGGCGGCGGCTACGTGAACCTCGGCCCTGGCCAGCCCGGCCAGCCCGGCCCCCGGCTGTACCTGTTCTTCGCCACCTGGGACCGGGAGATCACCACCCTCGGCGGCCAGCTCGACGCGCTCAACGCGTACCAGGCGTCGGCGGCAGCTAACGGCCTGCCCGGGCTGACCGCGATCGACGAGGGCGGCTTGGAGCCGTCGGCGACGGCGCTGCCCAACTTCCTGGCCACGCAACCGCGGCCGCTGACCTACCCGCTCGCGGTCGACGGCACCGGGCAGGTCGCCGACGGCTACGGGGTGCAGGGCGCCCCCTGGTTCGTGCTGGCCTCGCCCTCCGGCAAGGTCTTGTGGTCCTGGGAGGTGTCCACCTCGGGCTGGCCGTCGGTCGCCGCGCTCGACAAGCACGTCCGCACCGCGCTGGCCAGCGCGGCTACCAGACCCAGCTAGCGGCAGTCAGCCGCAACCACCCAACGAGCCGAACTCCCCTGGAGGAACCGATGTTCAAGCTCGGCCGGCCGCGCGCCACGCTGCGGCGCGCCGCCCCGATCGCGCTGGTCGCCCTGCTCGCCGCCGGCTGCGGCGCCGCGTCCACCACCGCCACGACCACCGACAAGCCTGGTGCGCCGTCGTCGCAGCCCACCGCGGGCTCCGGCAGCATGGCCGGGATGAGCGGCATGAGCGGCATGGACATGGGGCCCACCCCGGACCCCACCGGCAGCGCGGCCGCCAGCCAGAGCGCGGCGTCCGGCGGGGTGACCGCCGTGCCCACGCAGGTGCTCGGCACGGCCGTCTGGCAGGGGATGAAGATCACCGCGGACGCGATGACCCCGGTGCCGTTCCTGGTCTACAACGGCACCACCATGCAGGAGGTCAAGCCGCCCAAGAACACCAGCTTCCACCTGATGGTCCAGCTGAACGACGCGCAGACCAACGTGGTCATCCCCTATGCCAGCGTCTGGGGCACGATCACCGAGGGCGGCAAGACCCCGTTCGACGAGAGCCTGTGGCCGATGATCTCCCGGTACATGGGGCCGCATTACGGCAACGACGTCGCGCTGCCCGGGGCAGGCACCTACCAGCTCAAGGTGCTGGTCTCGCCGCCGGTGTCCGCCCGCCACCTGGAGTACCAGGACGTCTGGCTCAAGCCGCACACGGTGACGTTCACCTTCCACTGGAAGCCCCCGGCGTGACCGGCGGCCGGGCCAGCCGGCGGCCGGGCTGGCTGACCAGGCGCCGGTTCCTGCTCGGGGCGGGCGCCACCGCCACGGCCGGCGGCGCCGCCGCCGCCATCGCCGGGGCGGCCGGCCGCCAGGGCCCGGCCACGGCGGCGGCCGGCCCTGGTCCTGGCCAGACGGCTCCCGCCGCCGAGGTGCCCGACGTGCCCCTTGGCGCCCAGCCGGCCGGCCTGCCCGCCCGGCAGCACGCCTGGGACGGCTACCTCGCCGCCGACCGCGACGGCAACCCGGTGCCGCCGAGGTTCACCCGGCTGCTGTTCTTCGACGTGGCCGGCCAGCCGGAACCGGGCTACGCGCGGCTGCTTGAGGCGGCGCTGCGCACGCTGGAACGCGCCTACCCGTGGCGCCCGTCCGGGCTGCTGTTCGCCGTGGCCTGGGGACCCGGCTACTTCAGCGACGTGCTGCGGGCGCCGTCGCCCGTCCCGCCGGCCACGGCGCTGTCCGCCTTCGAGCAGCCGGCGATCGACGACTACCACGTGTGCCTGCACCTGGCCGCCGACGACGAGTCCCGCCTGGCCGCGGTCGAGTCCGCGCTCACCCGGGGCGCGCCGCTCCCCGGGGCGGGGCCGGCGGCACCGGGCCGCTCGACGTCTCCCGCGTGCTGCGCCTGCGCCAGTCGAGGACCGGCTTCGTCGGCACCGGGCTGCCTTCCGGGCACCAGGACGTCAACGGCATCCCGGCCGGGCACCCGGTGCCTGCGGACGCGCCGCTGTTCATGGGGTTCAAGTCCGGGCTGGCCCGCAACCAGGCCACCGAGGACGACGTGACCATGCCGGACGGCCCGTTCGCCGGCGGCACGACCATGCACGTCAGCTACCTGCGGCTGCGGCTGGCCACGTGGTACGGGCAGTTCACCCAGCGGGAGCGGGTGGCCCGGATGTACGCGCCGCAGGTTACGCCGGAGCAGGCGGCCGGGTTCCGGACCGACGCGGCCAGCGACCCCGGCCAGCTCGGCCAGGCCATCGCCCGCTACGGGGTGGTCGGGCACGCCCAGGCATGCGCCCGGGCCCGCCGGGCCGGGCGGCCGGTCATCGTGCGCCGCGACGTGGACACCACCGACGGCGGGCTGGCCGGCCTGCACTTCGTGGCGCTGCAGCGGACGGTCGCCGACTTCGTCGCCACCCGCACGGCGATGAACGTGGCCGGTGCGCAACTGGTGAACCCGGCGGTCACCGACACGGTGAACAACGGGATCAACGAGTTCATCTTCGTGCTGCGCCGCGGCAACTACGTGATCCCGTCCCGGGCGCAGCGCTCCTTCCCGCTGCTGCACGGCCGGGAACAGGCCCTGTCCTGAGGCCGGCCGGCTCAGGGTTGGTCCACACCCGCGCCGGACTCGGCCGGCCCAGGTCAGCGGACAGGGTCAGCGGACAGGGGTCAGCATCTGGTGCGGTGCGGATATCGCGGTGGAGACCACGTCGGCCTTGCCCGGGCGGGGCCGCCAGCCGGGGCCGGGCGCGACCACGAGGTCGGTGACCCCGACCGGGGCGCCGCAGGCCGCGCAGGTGCCGTCGCGGGCCATCGCGCCGCCGTCGGCGGCATGCCGGAACACGCGGCGCGGGCCGGCGTCGGAGCAGTGGTCGTCGCCCCAGTCGAGCAGCGCCCGCAGCACCGGCCACAGGTCGAGGCCCTTGGCGGTCAGCGCGTACTCGTCGTGGCCGTGCGGGCCGGGGACGACCGCCAGCACGCCGTTCTCGACCAGCGCCGACAGCCGGTGGGTGAGCACGGCGCGCGGGATGTCCAGGTGGGCGGCGAAGTCACTGAACCGCCGCACGCCGAAGAAGGCGTCGCGGACGATGAGCAGCGTCCACCGCTCCCCCACGACCTCCAGCGCGCGGGCCAGCGAACACCCATCCCCCGCGTAGTCCTTGGGCAGTGCCATCCAGCCATGGTAGCGCACCGCACGCCCATTTAGTTCATTGACCGAACCATCGATTTCATGGTTAACTGCGATGTCAGTTCGTTGAATGAACCAAGATGCTTCGAACCAACCACTTGACCGCATCACGACCGCTGGCTGAACCCCGGCCGTTGACTGAACCCGCACCGGGTGAGCCGGCGCGGCCGGGAGGACCGATGTCGAGCAGGGAGGCGGACGGCCTGGAAACGGCGGCGCGGCCGGGGGCACAGGCCGGGGACGCGCCGGCCGACGGCGCGCCGGCCGACGGCCAGGGGCACCCGTCCCGGTGGTGGATCATGGCCGTGCTGGCGGCGGTGGCGTTTATGGCCCAGCTCGACCTGTTCATCGTGAACGTGGCCCTGCCGGTGATCGGGCAGTCCTACCGCGGTGCGAGCCTGTCGGGGCTGTCGTGGGTGCTGAACGCCTACGCGATCGTCTTCGCCGCGCTGCTTGTGCCCGCCGGGCGGCTGGCCGACCACTTCGGGCGGCGACGGTTCCTGCTGATTGGCGTGGCCGTGTTCACCCTGGCGTCGGCGGCGTGCGCGGTCGCGCCCACCCTGGGCGTGCTGATCGGTGCCCGGGCGGTACAGGCCGCGGGGGCGGCGCTGATCGTGCCGACCTCGCTCGGGCTGCTGTACCCGGCGTTCGCCAAGCGGCAGCACGCCATGGTGGTCGGCATCTGGGCCGGCGTCGCCGCCGTCGCGGCCACGGCGGGACCGCCGGTGGGCGGCCTGCTCGTCGAGGCGTCGTGGCGGTGGATTTTCCTGATCAACGTGCCGATCGGGATCGCCACGCTGCTGGCCGGGCTGAAGGTGCTGCCCGAGGTGCGCGCGGTGGCCGGCAGCCGGCTGCCCGACATGGCGTCGGCCGTGCTGGTGCTCGCGTCGGTCACCCTGCTGTTGCTCGGCACCGTGCAGGGGCCCACCTGGGGCTGGGGCTCGGCGAAGACCGTGGCGCTGCTGGTCGTGGCCGTGGTGGTGATCGCGCTGACGGTGGCCAGGACGCTGCGCCACCCGCACGCGCTCATCGAGCGCGACCTGTTCGCCAGCAGGCCGTTCACCGGCGCGACCGTCGCGCTGTTCGTGTTCTACATCGGGTTCGCGATCTTCTTGCTCAGCGTGGTGCTGTTCCTGCAGGGCCAGTGGCACTACAGCGTGGTGCGGTCCGGGCTGGCGATCTCGCCCGGCCCGGCGACCGCCGCCGTGTTCGCGGTCAACGCGGGCCGCATCCAGGCACGCTTCGGCCGCCTGCTGCCCGCCATGGCCGGCACGCTGTGCATGGCGGTGGCGGCCGGCCTATGGATCGCTTTTACCACCGCCACCCCGGACTACGCGGCCGGGTTCCTGCCCGGGCTGCTCGTCGGCGGCGCCTCGGCCGGCCTTACCCAGGCGCCGCTGTTCGCCGCCGCGGGCACGCTGCCGCCGGACCGGGCCACGACCGGCAGCGCGGTGCTCAACATGGCCCGCCAGGTCGGCAGCGCGGGCGGCGTCGCGGTCGTGGTCGTCATCCTCGGCGCGGGCGCCGTGCACACCGCCGCCGACTACCACCACGTGTGGGCGGCCGAGCTCATCGCCGGCGTGGTCGCCTGCCTGGCCGTCGCCGTCACCGCGCGCACGCCGCGCCGGCCGGCGGCCGTGAGCGTTGCGAGCCGGTAGCGCCGGCGGGGGTCAGTCCTTCTGGTCCGGCGGGTCGTCCAGCCGGAAGTCCGCCGTCGCGGTGGTCGCCGCGCCGGCCTGGCCGATGCGGAACTGGTCGGCCAGCCGGCTGACCACCCACAGCCCGTGGCCGTGCTCCTCCCGCCAGGGCGGCCGGTTCCCGTCGGCCGGAACCAGCTGGCCGCCCGCGGCCTCCCCCGCCTGCCCGCCTGCGGCCTCCCCCGCCTGCCCGCCTGCGGCGGGTGCGCGGCCCGCGTCGCTGACCTCGCAGTGCAGCAGGCGGCCATCGAGCCATATCCGCAGGTGGCCGCGCCCGGCGCCGTGCCGGACCGCATTGGCCGCGAGCTCGTGGGCGACCGTCACCAGGTCGTACAGGCGGCTCCTGGTCAGCCCGGCGTCGGCGCCGTGCGCCGAGACCGCCGCGCGCAGCGCGTACAGCGACCCGGCATCGAAATCCTGCTCTAGCAGCGCCGACCCGGGCGGCAGGCCGTGGCCGGCCGCCTCGCGTCCCGGGGCCTGCCGGTGCAGGTCGTCACCCATCGGCTGTCACTCAGCTACCTCCGCCTGCCCGCCGCCAGCCCGCCACAGACAGGAACGTACCGTGCCGGCGGACGCGGGGCCGACCAGCTTTCCCGTCATGCTAGCCACCCCTGGGGTCGCACGCCCGCTTCCTTCCGCGTACTCCACGCGCCGCAGCTACCCGCGCCCGGCCCGGGTATGCGTGCACGCGCCGCACCGTGCCACGGCGCGCCCTGGCGCGGCGCACCGCCGCGCGGCCGGTCAGGGCCGTCCGACGACCCGCTGCCCGTAGTCGCGGGCCAGCGCCGCGACGTCCGGTTCGCCGAACGCCGCGCGCATCGTCGCGAAGGCGGCCACCTTGTCCGCGCCGAACCGCCGTACGCTGGCCGCGTACGCGTCGGCGGTGAGGAACGACGGGGGCTGCGACTTGCTGTGGAACTTGTCCGCGTACATGACCAGCGCCTCCTCGGGGGTGTCGGCCAGGTAGTCGCCGGGCGGCAGCGGCAGCTCCTGGCGGGCGATGTCCTGACGGGACAGGCCCACGCCGGTGTGGTGCGAGGCGAACCGGCACAGGACCTCGGGCAGCCCTTCGTCGGCCAGCAGCTGGTGGCCGAGCACCCCGTGCTGTATGTACCGGGCGTAGTCGACCCGGCCCGACTCGTCGTACAGCCGGTACACCCCGATGTCGTGCAGCAGGCACCCGGCACGGACCAGGGCGAGGTCGGCGCCGGCCCGCCCGGCCTCGTGCAGGCCCTCGGCGATGCCGCACACGATCTGGCAGTGCGCGGCGACCGCGTCGAGCGCCTCCGGCGTCGGCGCGTGCTTCTCGTGCAGCGCGAGGATGTCCCGGTCGGTCGGAATCCGCATGTGACCTGAGCCTAGGCGGGACCCCGGCCAACCGGCTCAGGCGGGCCCGTCTTCCGGCTGGAAGACGTCCCGGCCCAGCAGCCGGCGCACGCGGCGGGGGTCGGCGATCGACGTCGATCGCGGTGACCCGTCCGCCCGCGACGGTGAAGGCGAGTAGCGCGGCGGCCCGGCCGCGCAGCGTGATCAGCACGCCGGCCGCCCCGTTGATCAGCACCGGGTGCACCTGAGCGGCCGTGTTGGCGCTGGCCAGGACGGAGCCGGAGACGGCGGCGGCCCCGCGCAGCAGACGCGGCCCGCCGGCGAACCCGTCGGTGCGCAGCACCACGTCGGGGTCGAGCAGCCCGACCAGGGTGGCCACGTCCCCGCCCCGGGCGGCGGTGAAGAACGCGTCGATCACCGCCTGCTGCGCGGCGACCGCGCCGTCGGGCTCGTGCCAGGCCGGCCGCCTTAACCCGCTGCCGCGCCCGGCTGGCGAGCTGCCTGGCTGCCTCGGGCGTGCGGTCGAGCATCGGGGCGATCTCGCCGAACGGGACGTCGAACACGTCGTGCAGCACGAATGCGACCCGCTCGGCCGGGGTCAGCGTGTCCAGCACCACCAGCAGGGCCAGCCCCACCGAGTCGGCCAGCAGCGCCTCTTGCTCCGGCGTCGGCCCCGCCGCCGGGCTGAGCACCGGGTCGGGCCCGTGCGGCCCGGCCAGGGTCTCCGGCCGGGAGGCGCGGGCCCGCAGCGCGTTCAGGCAGATCCTGGTCACGATGGTGGTCAGCCAGCCGCCCAGGTTGTTCACCTGGTCGGCGCCGGCCGCGCTGCACCGGACCCAGGTCTCCTGCACCGCGTCGTCGGCCTCCTCGAGCGAGCCGAGCATCCGGTAGGCCACGGCGCGCAGGCGGCCGCGGTGCTCCTCGAAGCGGTCCGCCAGCCAGGCGTCGGCGGCCGCCGTCCCCTGCTGCCCGCCGGCGGTCCATCACGGCGCCGACCTCCCGGGTTTCCCGTTTCGCGCACGCCGGTCACGTTCCCTCCTCAGTCCGTGTCAGTCACAGTGACACGGCAGGGCCGCCCGGTGTGACAGCCGGGCGGCGGCGCAACGAAAGGAAGTGACGATCATGCGAGTCCTCGTGGTCGGCGCTAGCGGCGCGATCGGCCGCCACCTGGTCCGGCAGCTGATCGAGGAGGGCCACCAGGTCACCGGCACGTCCCGGTCGGCGGGCAGGGCCGGGTACCTGCGGTCGCTCGGCGCCGAGCCGGCCGTGCTCGACGCGCTGGACGCCGCCGCGACGCGGGCGGTGGTGACGGGCGCCCGGCCGGACGCGGTCATCTACCAGGCGACCAGCCTGGCGGGGCGGGGCCTGGGCCGCAACATGGACCGGGTCATGGCGCCAACCATCGCGCTGCGCACCGCGGGCACGGACAACCTGCTCGCCGCGGCGCGCTAGGCGGGCGTGTCCCGGTTCGTCGCCCAGAGCTTCGCCCCGTTCCGCTATGCCCAGGTGGGCGGGCCGGTCAAGGACGAGGACGACCCGCTGCTCGACCCGCCGCCTGCCTCAGCCCGGCAGGCGTTCGCGGCCATGGCGCACGTGGACCAGGCGGTCACCGCCGCGGGCGGCACGCGCTGCGCTACGGCGGCTTCTACGGCATCGACGCAGGCACCGACGGGGAGGAGTCGATGGTCACCGCGGCGCGCAAGCGGCAGTTCCCGCTGGTCGGCGACGGCGGCGGGATGATGTCCTTCATCCACGTGCACGACGCGGCCGCCGCCACCGTGCTCGCGCTCGACGCGCCGGCCCGGCCATCTACAACGTGACCGACGACGAGCCCGCCCCGATGCGCGACTGGCTCCCCGTCCTGGCCGCGGCCCTCGGCGCGAAGCCGCCGCGCCACGTCCCGGCCTGGCTGGCCCGCCTGGTCATGGGCGAGTCGCTCACCATGATGACCGGGGCGCGCGGCGCGTCCAACGCCAGGGCCAAGAAGGAACTGGGCTGGACCCTCCGCTACCCCAGCTGGCGGGCCGGCTTCCCGGCCGCCTACCGCCAGTAGCCGCGGGGCCGCGCCGGGCGGGGGCCTAGAAGATCGGCCGCCATCGACAGCCGGACCGACGAAGTGATCGAGCGCTCATCGGCTAACCGTCGGTGCCGCGCACGCCGAACAGGGCCGGTGCCCCGAGGCGCAAGGCTCCCGGGGCACCGGCGACGGCTACCACTCCATGTTAATCGAGTGGTAGCTCCCCACCGGCTCGCCAGCGCTGTTGACGATCGCGAACTGGCCATGGAGGTGTCCGTCCGCGTCCGCGGAAACGCCGAGGGTCGCGGAACCGCAGGTGCCGCTCCCGCCGGTGGCGCGGACATCGCCGACTAGGCTTCCGCTACTGCTGTAATAGAACAGATAGGGCGTGTCTCCGTCTTGCCGGGTGTCGCACACCGTAAGAAGGCGACTGGAGCTATTCCAGGTCATCGAGGCGCCGGTGATCGATGTGGTGAAGGTCGTGTCTGGCCGCACTGACGCCTGGGCCACTCCCGTGCCCGCCATGATCGCCCCCGCGGCGATCACGGCGGCAATTCCGGCGCTTAGCTTACGCATCTTTGGGTTCCCCTTTCCCGTGGTAGACAGCGCTCCTGTCCTGCTGGGAGGACAGGGCCTCGCTGAGGGAGGCGCTGCCGTTGCCTAGGTCAAGAATGCGGGCGGCTAGTCCGGAAGTCGTTAGCGCTCAGTCCGCAAATGCTTAGGAATGCGTGCACGCGGAGGACGCCCCCGGGCTGTACCCGGCCACGGATTCCCGACGAAGGTCGGAGGGTGAGGCGCCGTAGGCGGCGCGGAAGGCGCGGGTGAAGTCGGCAGCGCGGAGGTAGCCCCAGCGGGCGGCGATGGCGTGGATCGGGATGGCCTGCTGGGCGGGGTCGGTGAGGTCGCGTCGGGCGGCTTCCAGACGCTGGTGGCGGATGTAGGCGGCCACCGTGGTGTCCTCGTGCTGGAAGAGCCGGTGCAGGTAGCTGCGGGAGATGTGGTGCGCGGCGGCGACCTGGCCGGGCGTCAGGCCGGGATCTGCCAGGTGGCGGCGGATGAATGCCTTGATCTGCAGGAGCAGGGTACGGCTGCGGGTTTCAGGTGCAAGGGCGCCGTCGGTGTCGAAGGTGTGGGCGAACAGGGCCGCCACCAGGTCGACCAGGACAGTGCACAGGCGGGGGGCGTCGGCCGACTGGTAGCAGGCGGTATCTCTGGCCAACTGGGTGAGGAACTTCCCGAGCAGCGCGCCGATACCATCCCGTCCCGACATGTGACGCCCGATCACCTGGTCCGCGTGGCGGCGGGGCACCGGCAGCAGGGACCGGGGAATCTCGACTCCGATCATGCTCACCGGCTGCAGGCCGCCCCAGGTCTCGTACTGCCTGGAGGTGGAGCTGGTGTGGAAGTCGTAGGGACGGTAATTGGCCTCCTGCTGATCCCAAACGGCCCCGCCCTCTCCGCTCAGCAGGAAGGAGAGGTTGTAGCCCTCAGGGTCGGACTGCCGGATCAGCTTCGGCGTGCGCCGGAAGGTGGTCTGCTGGAAGATCACCGGATACACCGTGACCTCAGACAGATAGATCCGTCGCTGACGAGCGCGGAACTCCGCGGCGAACCGGCTGCTCATCTGCATGGGCGCATGCGTGCGGCTCATGGCCTCGCACCAGGCACCGAACCGGTCCGCAGCCGGCAGGTCTTCGGTGCACAACACTTCCTGCGTCGGCATGCCCGTCCCTTCGCGTATCGGTCACCGCCCAGCACATGCCACGGTCGCCTGTTCTCTTCACCGGAACCGGTCGAGGAGGAGCCATGTGGCTGACGCGAGCCTCCTGGTCGACCGTCGTCGCTGCCTTCTAACGAAACTACTCAGAAGGGATTAAGCGACGATTGAGCGAGACTATTCAGGAGGGATGTGCGGAGGGCTCATGCATCCATCTCACCTGGATCGGGCATCTCCTAGGGCATGAAACGCGGTCAGCTGCGTATTTACCTCGGCGCGGCGCCGGGGGTGGGAAAGACCTACGCGATGCTCGGTGAGGGCCACCGCCGGCTCGCCCGCGGCACGACCGTGGTCGTCGGCTTCGCCGAGACCTATAACCGGAAGCTGACCGCCGAGCTCCTCGGGGGCCTCGAGATCGTCCCCCGCCGGGCCATGACCTACCGCGGCAGCATGTTCGAAGAGATGGACGTCGATGCGGTACTCGCGCGCAGGCCGGAAGTCGCGCTCGTCGACGAGCTCGCGCATACCAACATCCCGGGTTCGCGGAACGCCAAGCGCTGGCAGGACGTCGAAGAGCTGCTGGAGGCCGGGATCACCGTGATCTCCACGGTGAACATCCAGCATCTGGAGTCGGTCAACGACGTCGTGGAGAAGATCACCGGCGTGCCGCAGCGGGAGACCGTCCCTGACGCCGTCGTCCGTGCCGCCGAGCAGGTCGAGATGGTCGACATGACGCCGGAGGCGCTGCGGCGGCGGATGGCACACGGCAACGTGTATGCCGCTGAGAAGGTCGACGCGGCGCTGTCCAACTATTTCCGTGTCGGTAACCTCACCGCCCTGCGCGAGCTCGCCTTGCTGTGGGTGGCCGACCGGGTGGAAGAGGGCCTGCTGAAGTACCGGGCCGAGCACGGCATCGGGCAGACATGGGAAGCCCGCGAGCGCGTGGTCGTCGCGCTGACCGGGGGCCCGGAAGGCCAGACACTGATCCGCCGCGCCGCTAGGATCGCTTCCCGCGCGGTCGGCGGCGACCTGCTGGTCGTGCACGTCGTCAGGTCCGACGGGCTCACCGGCGCCAGCCCCGCGGCGCTCGCCGGGCAGCGGCACCTGGCCGAATCGCTTGGCGGCTCTTACCACCAGGTGATCGGGGACGATGTCTCCGAAGCGCTACTGGCGTTCGCCCGCGCGGAGAACGCCACCCAGCTGGTGCTGGGCGCGAGCCGCCGCTCCTGGCTGGCCACGATGCTGACTGGCCCCGGCATCGGGTCCAAGACCATCCAGGGGTCCGGCGACATCGACGTGCACATCGTCACCCACGGCGAGATGGGACGCCGCGGCGGGCTGCCGCGGCGGGCTGGCAGTGTCAGCCTGAGCCGCCGGATCTACGGGTTCGCGCTGGCCACCGCGGCGTCCCCGCTCGTTACCATCGCCCTGGCCAGCGTGCGCGGCGACGTCAACCTGCTCAGCGACGCGCTCGTCTTCCTTGTCCTGGTCGTGATGGTGGCGCTGGTCGGCGGTCTCTACCCGGCCCTGTTCGCGGCGATCGCCACCTCGCTGCTGCTGAACTTTTACTTCATCCCGCCGCTGCACACGTTCACCATCCACGAGGCGAACAACGTGCTGGCGCTGGTCGTGTTCGTGGCGGTGGCCGTCGCGGTCAGCGCCGTGGTCGACCTCGCCGCGCGGCGCACCCGGCAGGCGGCGCGCGCCAACGCGCAATCGCAGACCCTCGCCACCCTGGCCGGAAGCGTGCTGCGCGGCAAGTCCGGCGTCGACGCGCTGCTGGAGCGGGTCCGCGAGTCATTCGGCATGACCTCGGCAACGCTGCTGCAACGGCAGGCCGGAGCAGCAGGCACCGGCTCACGCGGCCCGGCCGACGCGTGGGCGATCGTGGGATCGGCCGGGGCCGCGCCCCCGGCCCGGCCGGAGGATGCCGACGAGGACGTGGACGTCGGGGATGGGTTCTGCCTGGCCCTGCGGGGTCACCCGCTGCCGGCTGACGAGCGCCTGGTACTCGGCGCCTTTGCCGCTCAAGCCGCGGTGACGGTGGAACAGCACCGACTCGCCGAGGCCGCGGCGGCCGCCGGACCCATCGCCGAGGCCGGCAAGATGCGCGACGCGCTGCTCGCGGCGGCCGGCCACGACTTGCGCCCCCCGCTTGCCGCGGCGCAGGCGGACGTCGGCGAGCTGCGCAGCTACGACGTGACCTGGAAGCCCGAACACGTGCGGGAACTGGCGGCCAGCGCTTACGAATCGCTCGACCGGCTCACCCGGCTGGTCGACAACCTGCTCGACCTGAGCCGGCTGCAGGCCGGCGAGCTACCGCTGCGCTCCGGGCCAACCGATGTCGTGGAGGTTGTCGCTCACGCGCTGGCGAGCCTCGGGCCGCCGGCAGCACAGATCCGCGTGATGATCCCGGCAACCACTCCGCACGCGGTTGCCGATCCTGTCCTGCTCGAACGCGTGCTGGTGAACGTGCTGTCCAACGCGATCCGGTACTCACCGGCCGGTTCCCCGGCCACGGTGACGGCCAGCGCGCTCGGCGACCGGGTGGAACTGCGCATCATCGACCAGGGGCCCGGCGTCTCCCAGACCGACCGGGACTGGGACTTCACCCCCTTCCAGCGGCAGGGCGGCGAGAGCACCCCGCCCGGCACCGGCCTCGGCCTCGCGCTGTCCCGCGGCCTTACCGAGGCGATGCACGGAACGCTCACGCCGGAAGACACCCCCGGCGGCGGGCTCACCATGAGCGTGTCGCTGCCCACGGCGGGCTCGCCGCCGGCACGGGCGGTTCCGGCTGCGCCGTTCCCGGCCTAGTCGCGGGGCCGGCTAGTCGTCTTCCCAGTGCGGCGGGCGGTCCCGCAGCAGGCGGTCGCCTGCCCGCTCGGGGTACTCGCCCCAGGCCGCGTCGGTGTCCTCGCCGCTCTGCTCGGACAAGATCCCGCCGGACGCCGGCCCCGGGCGGCCCGCGACCCGGGCGGGCGGCGCCTGCGGCGGTGCGGCGGGCGGCTCGCCGGCGCGGGGCGGCCCTCGGTGCGGGCGGCGTCGGCGGTGTCGCTGGCCGGGTCGTCGGGTGATGGCATGTGGCCTCCGGGCGGCCGGGCGGCCCGGGAGGCCGCGGCGGACGGCGGCCAGTTTACCGGCGCCCGGCCCTCGGGCCGCCCCGCCGTGACGCCGCTGCCTCGCCTAACGCGGTACCCGCGCGCATTGGTACCGCACGGTCGACTTTTGTCTCAGATTGTTAACGATAACTTTTCCGGAAGCCAACTCTAGCTTGGCACCACAAGTCGTCCTACAGTCTTCCTTATCACGTAAATAGCGACATCCGACCAATGATGTGAACGATAACATTTCGCTGTTCTAGCTATCAGGCACGGTGCTAGCCATCGAAGACGGAGTTCCCCTTTCAACGGAGACGGCCGGAGGTCCGCGATGAGGAAGATCGACCCCAAGGTCGACGAGGCCATACAGACACTGAACATGAAGGACGGGCCGTCGCGGCGCAGGCTGCTGTCGGGCGCCGGCCTGGTCAGCGCAACGGCAGCGGCGTCGGCCCTGCTCGCGGCGTGCAGTTCGTCAAGCAGCAGCGCGGCCGCGTCGACGGGCGGCGCCGTCGCGGGCAACTTCCCCAAGACGCCGGCCTGGCAGTTCTGGTTCGTCAACCACGTGACCACGAACCTGTTCTTCGTGCCCACCCAGTTCGGGTTCGCCGACGCGGCGGCCCTGCTCGGCCTGCCCAAGCCCAAGTGGGGCGGCTCGCAGAACTCCATCCCTTCCGAGATGATCTCCTACATCCGGACCGCGGTCTCCGGCAAGGCTGCGGGCATCGCCACCTGCGGTCATCAACAGCAAGCCGTCGGACACCACGTTCGCCGCCCCGGTGTCGACCGCGATGAACGCCGGCATCCCGGTGGTCAGCTACAACGCCGACGGCCCGATCATCAACGGCACCGCCACGACCGGGCACCAACCGGCTCTGCTACGTCGGTCAGGCACTGTACCTGTCCGGCCAGCAGATGGGCCAGCGGATCAAGGCGCTGGCCAAGCCCGGGGAAATCGTCATCTTCATCGCCACCCCCGGCACGGCCAACATCCAGCCGCGTTACGACGGCGCCGCCTCGATCCTGCAGTCGGCCGGCTACACGGTCAAGATGGTGCAGACCGGCGCGACCACGTCGGCTGAGGGCCCGGCGGAGAAGGCGTTCCTGATCGGCAACAAGAACCTCACCGGCGCGTTCGCGGTGGACGCCGGCTCGACGGAACTGCTCGGGCAGCAGCTGCAGAGCACCGGACTGGCGGGCAAGATCCCGGCGGGCGGGTTCGACCTGACCCCGGGGACGCTCACCGCGATCAAGAACGGGCAGCTCGACTTCACCATCAACCAGGACCCGTACCTGCAGGGCTTCCTGCCGGCGCTGTACCTGTACCTGTACAACCTGACCGGCGGCCTGGTCCTGCCGCCGGACACCGACACCGGCCTGTCCTTCGTGACCAAGGACAACGTCGGCCCCTACATGAGCGCCAGCACCACCTACGAGGGGTCCACCGGCGCCAGCAAGCCGTCGCTGGTGCCGCGCACGGGCCCGATCCAGAACCCGGTCGCCACCACCAGCACCTGACCGGGACCGGCCCCGGGCGCCGCCGCCGCGCGCCCGGGGCCGTCCCCGGCATTTCCGGTCGGCCCAACAGGAGGCAAGGTGAGCGAAACGGCCCAGCGGGCTCCCGGTGTCGCGGAACAGCGACCCGGTCCGGGCTCCGGCGCCGGCACCGCCTGGCGCTACCTGCGCCGCGGCGGGCGGTTCCTGGCTAAGCAGCGGGAGGCGACGGTCTTCCTCGTCGTGGTCCTGCTCGTGGTGTACTTCGGGTTCATCTCATCGACCGGCCGCGCGGCCTTCTTCACCAAGATCGACCTGGTGAACCTGTCGGTGATCGCGGCGCCGATCATGATCGTCGGCTACGGCGAGGTGCTGCTGCTGATCTGCGGCGAGATCGACCTGTCGGTCGGCTTCGTCTACGCGTTCGCGCCGTTCATCATGTACTTCCTCATCCAGTACGACGGCGTGCCCGGCATCCTCGGCATCATCTTGGCCGTCGTCATCGTCGGCGGCGTGGTCGGCGTGATCAACGCGTTCCTCACCGTCACGCTGCGGCTGCCGTCGTTCGTCTCGACGCTGGGCACCGGGTTCCTCCTGGCGGGCCTCACGCTGACCATGTCGCACGGCGAGCAGGCGTCCGTCCCGCCGGCCGTGCTCGGCATCGGCGACTGGTTCGGCCAGGCCAACGGCTTCGCCCAGGTCATCTGGGCGGCCATTCTGCTGGTCGTCTTCCACCTGCTGCTGCGGCAGACCCGGTGGGGGCTGCACACGATCGCGGTCGGCGGCAACGCGCTCGGCGCCCGGGAGGCCGGCGTCAACGTGGCCAGGATCAAGTACGGCAACTTCATGCTGACCGGCGTGCTCGGCGCGTTCGCCGGCATCCAGACCGCGTTCCAGACCAACGTCATCGACACGTTCTCCGGCGGCGCCGCCTACCAGCCGATGTTCTACGCGGTCGCCGCGGCCGTCATCGGCGGCACGGCGATGCTCGGCGGCTCGGGCACGATGATCGGCGCGTTCCTCGGCGCGGCCGTGCTGGCCGTGCTGACCGACGGCTTCTCGGTGATCGGGGTCAGCGCCTACCCGCTGGAGATCTTCTTCGGCGGCGCCATCCTCATCGCCATGATCGCTAACGTCCAGCTGGCGCGGCTGCGCCGCGAGGGGAGGGCCCGGTGAACGGCGGGCAGCGAAGGCGCGGCTAGCGAGACGGGACCGGCCCAGGCGGGAGCGCCCTGCGCGGACCCATGACCCCGGCACGGTCCCAGCCGCCCCGGCGGGGACGTGCTGCGGGCCGAGCACATCGGCAAGCGCTTCGGCGCGGTCACCGCGCTGACCGACATCAACCTGCGGCTCGGCCGCGGCGAGGTGCTCGGCCTGCTCGGCGACAACGGCGCGGGCAAGTCGACCCTGCTCAAGATCCTGTGCGGCTTCCAGCGGCCGGACACGGGGCGGATCACGGTCAACGGCCAGGAGGTCACCCTCCGGTCGGTCGACCACGCCCGCTCCCTGGGCATCGACGTCGTCTACCAGGACCTGGCCCTGGTGAACCAGCTCAGCGTCTACCACAACATGTTCCTCAACCGGGAACGGGTCCGCTGGCCGCTGCTGTCGAACAGGTCCATGCGGCGGCTCACCCGCCAGTACCTGGACGAGATGGGAGTCAACATCCCGTCCGTGGACGCCGACGTGGCCCAGTTGTCCGGCGGGCAGCGGCAGGCGATCGCGGTGGCCCGCGCCGTGCACTCGAACGCGAAGATCCTGCTGCTCGACGAGCCCCTCGCGGCGATGGGCGCCAAGGAGGGGGCCATCATCCTCGACCTGGTCCGCGACCTGAAGTCCAGGGGCGACGTCTCGGTCATCATCATCGCCCACAACTACGCCCAGGTGCTGGAGATCTGCGACCGGATCAACCTGCTGCAGCACGGCGAGATCACCTTCGACAAGCCGAGCGCCGAGACCTCGCTCACCGAGCTGAACGAGATCGTCATCACCGAGTACCGCCGCGCACTCGAAGAGCGCCAGCGCGAGACGGCCGGCGGCCCGGGGATAAGCCACGGCTAAAAACCCGCACCGGTCCCCGCTGCCCGCCGCCAGCCGCGGCCCCAACGACCGACACCCCGACACCCGGCGCTTCTTGCTGTTATCCAGGGCGTGACGCGGCCAGGCCTAGCGCGCAGTGGTTGTTGCTGTTCTCGCGGCCGTGACGCGCCCCGACCCGGGTCGCGCGGGGCGCTTCTTGCTGTATCCGGCGGGGTCGGTCCGGCCCGGAGCCGGGCTTGGACTGGGGCCGGGGCTCGGGCCGGGACTCGGGCTCGGGCCGGGGCCGGGGGAGGTGGATGGCGCGGGGGTGGCGGGGCGGTCGCCGGGGGCGGGCTGGCGGGGCACCGTGGCCCGGTTGAGGGCCCGGCGTACCCGGCTGAGCAGGGCCGACTCGGTGAACGGCTTCTGCATGATGTCCAGCTCGGGCGCGGGGATGCCGTGGAAGTCGAGCACCTGCTGCGCGTAGCCGGTGATGAAGACGGCGGGCAGCCCGGGCCGGATGTCCCGCACCCGGTCGACGACCTCGTTGCCGAGCATCCCGGGCATGACCATGTCGGTGATCAGCAGGTCCAGCGGCTGGCTGGTGTCCTGCGCCCGCTCGAGGGCGGCCGGCGCCGTCGGGCGCCTCGCGGACCCGGTAGCCGTTGCGGGCCAGGATGCGGCCGGCCATCGCGCGCAGGCTCGGCTCGTCCTCCACCAGCAGGATCGTCTCGCCCTGGCCGGCCTCCCGCTGGCCGTCGGCCCTAGGACGTCGCGACTCCTGCTCCGCCGCCGCGGCCTGCGCGGTGACCGGCAGCAGCACGTTCATCGTCGTGCCCAGGCCGACCTCGGAGTAGACGTCGATGGTGCCGCCGATCCCGGACACGATGCCGTAGACGGTGGCCAGCCCGAGGCCGGTCCCCCGGCCGCGCGGCTTGGTGGAGAAGAACGGCTCGAAGACCCGCTCGATCGTCGCGGCGTCCATGCCGCTGCCGGTGTCGGATACCGCCAGCCGGCAGTAGCGGCCCGGGCTCAGGTTCGGCCGCTGCTCGGCGTAGACCTCGTCCACCTCGGCGTTGCCGGTGGCGATGGTGAGGCGGCCGCCGCCCGGCATGGCGTCGCGGGCGTTCACCGCCAGGTTCACCAGCACCTGCTCGAGCTGGCCGCGGTCGGCCTCCACCGGCCACAGGCCGGGCTCGGCCGTGATGACCAGCTCGATGTGCGAGCCCAGGCTGCGGCGCAGCAGCTGGCCCGCGCTGTCGACCACCTCGTTCAGGTCGAGCACCTCGCGGTGGGCCGCGTCGCTCTTGGCGAAGGTGAGCAGCTGCCTGGTGACCCGGATGGCCTGCTGCCGCGGCGCTGCGCACCTGCTCGACGTCCGCCGAGCACCGGCTCGAGCCGCCGGTCGCTCGGCGGCCAGCGGCTGCAGCTGCTCGGCGGTGAAGTCGGCGTAGCCGGAGATCACGTTGAGCAGGTTGTTGAAGTCGTGCGCCACGCCCCCGATGAGCTGGCCCAGGCTCTCCAGGCGCTGCGACTGCTGCTGGCGACGCTGCAGCCGCTCCTGCTCGGCCGCGGCCCGCAGCCGCTCGCGCTCGGCCTCCATGCGCCAGCCGGTCGGAAATGTCCCTGATCGCGACGATCATCATCGTGCCGTCGTCGGTGGGCAGCAGGCTCACCCGGACCTCGGCCGGGAAGCTGCTGCCGTCGCGGCGCAGCCCGGCCGCCTCGATCTCCTGGCCCGGCGGCCGTGAGCGCCGGTCGGTGAAGTACTGCCTGGTGTACCGGGCCAGGTCGTCGCGGTACTTCGCCGGGACCAGCATCTGCGAGTGGCTGCCGACCAGCTCGTGCGCCGGGTAGCCGAAGACCTGGACGGCCTGCGCGTTCGCCATCGTGATCACGCCGTCCCTGGCGACCGCGATCATCGCGTCCGGCGCCAGGTCGAACAGGCTCCGCACGTTCGCCTCGGCCCGCTCCCGCTCGCCGAGCGCCGACACCAGCCTGGTCCGCATCCGCTCGACGCCGCGGCTCATGTCGGCCAGCTCGGCCGGGCCCACGGTGGGGATGCTGCGGTGGTAGCGACCCTCGGCGACCGCGCCGACCGCCGCGTTGAGCTGGTCGAACGGGCGCACCATGCCGCGCCAGACCCCGATGACGACCGCCGCGGCCATGGCCGCGACCGCCACGATCATCGCGATGAGCGCGCCGAGCAGCGTGTCGTGCGCCCGGCCGAGGCTGTCGGTGACCGTCCGCTGCTCGGCGACGACCTGGTCGTCCAGCGCGAACGTGGTGGTACGGACGGCCAGCACCACCGGGCTGATCCGGGCGGAGTCGGCCTGCGCCGCCCGCGCGGCGGCGGCGTCGTCCCGGTTGAGGTCCGCGATCTGCGGTTCGGCGACGCCGGTCAGCCAGGCCTGGTAGGCGGCCTCCGCCGCGTGCAGCCGCTCGGTCATCGGCGCGTCGCCGGCGGCCAGCTGGGTGAGCTCTCCGTGGGCCAGCCGCCACTGGGTGCCCGCCGTCGTAGTAGCCGGACAGGTCGTCGGCCCGGCCGTGCGTCACCGCGTTGCGCAGCGCGGCCTGCTGGGCGGTGAACTGGCTGAGCAGCGTGTCGACGGCGGCCGCCGACGGCACCAGCCGCCGCGACAGGTCGTTGCCGTAGCTCCCGCCGTTCGCCGTCGCGATCACCGCCACGGCGAACGCGACCGCGGTGAACAGGAGCGCGATCACCGACCAGGTGACCGCCCGCCGCCGGATCCCAGTCCTGCGCGTGCCATCGGTTCCCTCCCCAGGTGTCTCATCGCTCCCGCTACCAGAGGTAGAGCACGCGCAGCTAGCAGGATGACCGCCAGCACGGCCAGCACCGCCAGGGCCTTCCAGACCAGGCCGGCCTCGTAGCGGAGGTCGGTGCGGATCTCCGCGTCGAACGCCTCGGCCAGCTCGCCCAGGCTGGTCACGCCGCCGGGCCCAGCGGGTCCAGGGCACCGGGTCAGCCCAGGGCTCGGGCTCGGTGGCCCGGTCGGCGCCGCTGGGCCGGTGACTGCCGGCCGGGCGGTGGGCTCCGTTCGCCGGCCCCGGCGGCGCCGTCTCGCCGGGCCGGGTTGGCTTCCCGGGGTCTGCCGTCATGTCGGGATCGTCACCTTGCCGGTCTTCTCGGTCTTGTCCCAGGTCATCTCGGCCTTGCGCAGCTCCTTGACGTAGGACGCGAACGTGCACGCGCACAGCAGCGTCCCGTAGCCCGACCAGGTAGAGCAGCAGCCAGCTGACCAGCGGCCGACGCCGAGCCGCTTCCCCAGCGCGGCTCGATCACCTTGACCAGGTAGCCGATGGCCAGCGACGCGCCCAGCCAGGCGTAGACGAAGACGGTGATCCAGGCCGCGTGCCGCCCGGGCACGCGGGCCAGCGTCGGCGGCGTCGCGCACCAGCCGGGGGAAGCAGCTGTCCGCGATGATCACCAGGTTGACCAGCCCGGGGAACAGCAGCGCCTGCCGCCAGGCGTGCCGCCCGGTCTGCGGGTCCATCAGCACCGCGCAGCCGGTGATGAACAGGTAGGTCACCGCGTTGGTGATCCACAGCACGCGGAAGACCGGCCAGGCGTCCGGCGAGCCGGCGAAGTACAGGGTGAGCAGCGACGCCGACGAGGTGATCATGAAGACCGGCTGGAGGAACAGGCAGAACCACAGCACGCCGAAGGTGAGGCCGCCGAGGCGGTGCGCGCGGCTCGGCCGGAACCACAGGTGCCGGTACCGCGGCGGTGACCTGGACGTTGCCGCGCGCCCAGCGCAGCCGCTGCTTCCACAGCGCGGCGACCGAGCCGGGCTCCTCGGCCCAGCAGGTGGCGTGCGGCTCGAACACCACCCGGCGGCCGCGCAGCTGGGTCTCGAACGTGGTGAACGTGTCCTCGGCCAGCGAGGTGGTGTCGATGCGGCCGCCGAGGGCGACCAGGTTGGCCCGCGCGTGCAGCTGGGCGCCGCCGGCCAGGCAGGCGATCGCGCCGAGCACGTTCTGCCCGCGCCGGGCGGCGGCCTGGGCGGTGATGTACTCGTAGCCGATGAACCGGGTCAGGAAGTTGCCCGGCCGGCTGCCCTCCTTGATGTAGGCGGTGACGGCGCCGACCTCCGGGTCGGCCAGGTGCCTGGTCATCGTGCGCAGCGCGGCGGGCTCGAAGATGACGTCGGCGTCGGTGATCAGCAGCGCCTCCATCCAGTCGTCGCCGAGGATCACCGCCAGGCCGTGGTTGAGCGTGTGCGCCTTGCCCTGGCCGCCGCGCTCCCGGCGCAGGTGGACCACCTGGCCCGGGTACTGCTCCTCCTTGGCCCGCACCACCAGCGGGGTGTCGTCGGTGCTGGCGTCGTCGACCACGTAGACCCGCAGCCGCTCGGGCGGGTACTCGCGCCGCCAGCAGCCGGTCGATGGACGCGCCGATCACCGCGCCCTCGTTCCACGCCGGGATCAGCACCGCGGTCCGCGGGAAGAGCGGGGCGCAGGCGCCGTAGTGGTTGCGGAAGCGGTGGCAGGCGGCCAGCACGAACTGCCAGGCGGCGGCGAGCAGCGGGACGGCGCCCAGCATCACGATGACGACCAGCACCCACTCGCCGATCAGCGGCGAGGACGTGCGGCGCGCCGGTCATGCCGGTATCCCGCCAGCGGCCTGCCGTGGTCGGCCGGCCGACCGCCCGGCGATGCGCGGTCCGCGACCGAGCGGTAGACGCCGACGTCGCGGCAGTGGTGGCTGTCGCTGCCGGCCACCACGGTGCACGCCGGCCCGGACCAGGGCGGTGACGGTGCGGGCCGACGGGCAGGCCCACTTCTCGTTCACCTCGACCATGGCTCCCGACCGGGCGACCAGCGCGGCCAGGCTGGGCGAGCAGCGGCCCGGGCACCATGTCCTCGTCCAGCCCGATCTTGGGCAGCAGGCTGAACAGGTGGGCGAGCACCCGGCCGCGGTCGGTGGCGCGCACCGCGCCGGCGGTGGCCGCGCAGAGCCGCTCGATCGCCTCGGCGGCGCCGAGCTCGCCGGCGTCGATGGCCGCGCGGACCTGACGCGGGTGCACCGGGCCCGACGTCCCCGGGGAACTGGTGGTCGGCGATCAGCACCATGTCGATGCCGTCCAGCTGCGGGCGGCAGGTCGAGCCGGCCCGCGCTGTCGAGGATCTTGGCCTCCACGCCGGCCAGCACCCGCGAGCCCGGGCCGGTGCGCGGTAGGCGGCCACCGCGGCGGCGAACTCGGGCACCCAGGCGGTGTCGCGCCGCACGTGGTCGGCCAGGCACAGGGTGCGCAGCCCGCGCTCGGTCGCGGCGCGGACGTTCTCCTCCACGGTCGACGACGCGTCGTCGGAGAACGTGGAGTGGACGTGGAAGTCCTCGTCCAGCGCCGGGATGGTCATGCCAGCGAGCCCAGCAGGTCCTGCCCGGCCCGCTCGACCTCGGCCGTGTCGATGACCCGCTCGTCGAGGAAGCGGACCACGGCCCGCTCGCGGAAGCCGAGCGCCTCGGGCACCGGCCGCCCGCGCAGCGAGTCCAGCGCGATCCTGGGCATGTCCACGCCGCTGGCGATGGTCAGCGCCAGCGTGCCGGGGACCCGCGGGTTGACCTCGAGCAGGGCCGGGCGGCCGTCGGCGTCCCGCTTGGCACTGGACGTTGGCCACGAACGTGAGGCCGGTCGCCGCCGCGACGTCCCGGCCGAACGCCTCCAGCTCGGGGTCGTGCACCGTCCGGCCGCCGACGGAGACACCGGAGTCGACCCGGGCGCGCAGCCGCGGCACCGACGCGATCACGTGGCCGGCGGCGTCGGCCAGCACGTCGATGGAGTACTCCTCGCCGGGCAGGTACTCCTGGACCAGCAGGTCCGGCCGGTGCGCGGCCGAGGGCCGCGAGCTCGCCGGGCGAGCTGAGCACCGCGATGCCGCGCGACCCGCTGCCGCGTGCGCGGCTTGACGATGACCGGGTAGCTCCCAGGCCGCCAGGTCGGCGCCGTCGTCCAGCGGCTCGGTCCGCGGCACGCGGACCGACGTCGGCGCAGTGCCTGGCCAGGGCCAGCTTGTCCAGGATGACGTCGAGCGCGGCGGCGGGCGCGAGCAGCAGGTCGATGCCGTGGGCGGCGAACCGGCTCGCGCGTCGGCGGCGAGCGGCCGCAGCTCCGCGTCCACGGTCGGCAGCACCACGTGCGCGTCCAGGGCCTGGCACCGGGCGAGCAGCACGTCGGTGAAGTCCGGCGCGGCGCCCGCCGGGACCAGCGTCCGGCACGACTCGGGCACCAGGTAAAGGCCGGCCGCCCACGGGTCCATGTCCGCGGCGATCAGCTCGACCGTCGGGTCGGCGCGCAGCGACTTCATCGCGGCGATGGCGGCCGGGCCGCCCGCCCCGGTGACCAGCACCCGGGTCCGGCCCGGCGGTCCCCTCGGCGGTTAGCTCGGCCGTTAGCTCATCACTGGGCCGCCGCGGCTCTGGCGCCGTCATCAGGCGATCCCGGCGAGCGGCTCGGCGGCACCGTCAGCCGCGCGCCCGCTGCCGGGGCGGCGCGGCGGCCGCGGTCCCTGGCCGTCTCGAACGGCTCGGCGAAGGTGCCGGTGGCGTACCTGGCCCAGTACCGGGCGGTCGCGGTGATCAGCTCGGGCTCCATGTAGTCCCGGATGCTGGCCTGGGAGCCGAACGCGTCCATGACCTTGAGCTTGCGGCCCACGTAGTCGTCGACGGCCACGAAGTGGGTGGGCCGGTAGTCGATGGTGGCCGACGGCGACTGGAAGCAGTAGACGCGGCTCACCCGGCGGCAGGCGACCATCGCCGCCCGGTGCACGCTGCGGTGGTCCTGGTGCAGGTCGTGGAAGGAGTGGGTGTAGACCACGGTGGGCGCCATCTCCGCGATGACCTCCTCGATCAGCGCGATCGTCGGGTTGCCCTCGGAAATGTGGGTGTCCTCCAGGTCGCGCAGGAACAGCCGGGCGCCGAGGATGTCGGCGGCCTCCTGCGATTCCCTGGCCCGCTGGTCCTGCTCGCCGCCGACGGCGCCGCGGGTCAGGGTGAGGATCGCCAGCCGGTCCCCGGCCGCGTGGTGCGCGGCCAGGGTGGCCCCGGCGCCGATCTCCACGTCGTCCGGGTGCGCGCCGATGGCCAGGACGCGTCTCCCGGTTCTCCTCGCGGGCGGCCCGGCCGGCGTCGATCAGCTCGGCCGCCTTGGCCAGCAGGACGTCCCGGCCGACCGGTTTCATCAGGAACTCGGCCGCCGCGCCGCGCAGGGCGCCGACGGCGTAGTCCACCGACGGGTGCCCGGTGACCACCGCGACCGGCAGCCCCGGCACCAGCTCGCGCACCCGTTCGAGCAGCTCGAGCCCGTTCATCCCGGGCAGCTCGATGTCGGTGATCAGCAGGTCCCACTGCTGGTCGCGAACCCGGCCGAGCGCGCCGTCCGGCGTCGAGCTCGTGGGTCACGTCGAAACCGCCCGCGTTCAGCACCCGGCGGAGGTAGCCGCCAAGGGCCAGGTCGTCGTCGACCAGCAGGATCCGCCCCCGCTGCCCGTCACTAGCGCCACTGGCCTGCATGAAACTCCCCCGCTATTGCCGCGCAGCCTGGCCGTGCCGCCTTGTCTGCCGCCTGTCTGCCGCCTTGTCTGCCGCGTTGCCGTGCCGCCTTGTCGTGCCACCGCTGTGCCACGCGCCTGCCCGGGCACATTGATAACAGTGAGTACCGTAATTCCCACTCAGTGCTATCAGTAACGAACGGACCGCAACCGGGCATGGGACGGCACCCGGCCGGGCCGTAGAGACTCTGGCCTGGGCGCGAGCGGGTTACTGTTCGAAACTGGCGGCAGGCTCCGCCGCCCGCCCGATCAGCGATGAGCCCGAGGTGCCCGACCCGATGACCGAACGCCAGATGCCGAAGCCGGCCGAGATCTTCGAGCTGCTGCAGTTCAAGAAGCCGGAGCTGAACGCGAAGCGGCGCCGCCTCGACGCCGCGCTGACCATCGAGGACCTGCGGGCCATCGCCAGGCGGCGCACGCCCAGGGGCGCGTTCGACTACACCGACGGCGCCGCCGAGGGCGAGGTTTCGATCGCCCGGGCCCGCCAGGCCTTCGAGGACATCGAGTTCCACCCGTCGATCCTCAAGGACGTCTCCACGGTGGACACCTCGGTCACCGTCTTCGGCGGGCCGTCGGCCCTCCCGTTCGGTATCGCGCCGACCGGGTTCACCCGGCTGATGCACACCGAGGGCGAGGTCGGCGGGCGCCGGGGCGGCGGGAGCGGCGGGCATCCCGTTCTCCCTGTCCACCCTGGGCACCACCTCGATCGAGCGGGTCAAGGCGGCCAACCAGAACGGGCGCAACTGGTTCCAGCTGTACGTGATGCGGGACCGGGAGATCTCCTACGACCTGGTCCGCCGGGCGGCCGCCGCCGGGTTCGACACCCTGTTCTTCACCGTGGACGCCCCCATCGGCGGGCGCCCGGCTGCGCGACCGGCGCAACGGGTTCTCGATCCCGCCGCAGATCACCGCGGGCGCGGTGCTCAACGCGATCCCGCGCGCCTGGTGGTGGTGGGACTTCCTGACCACGCCGAGGCTGGAGTTCGCCTCGCTCAGCCAGACCGGCGGCACCGTCGAGCGGCTGATGGCCAACATCTTCGACCCGACGATCAGCTTCGCCGATCTCGATGTCATCCGCGAGATGTGGCCAGGGAAGCTGGTCATCAAGGGCGTGCAGAACGTGGCCGACGCCCGCGCCCTGGCCGACCTGGGTGTGGACGGGATCGTGCTGTCCAACCACGGCGGCCGCCAGCTCGACCGTGCCCCGGTCCCCTTCCACCTGCTCCCCGACGTGGTCAAGGCGGTCGGCGGGCGCACCGAGGTCACCATCGACACCGGCATCATGAACGGCGCCGACATCGTCGCTTCCCTCGCCCTCGGCGCCCAGTTCACCCTCGTCGGCCGGGCCTACCTCTACGGCCTCATGGCCGGCGGCCGCGACGGCGTGGACCGGGCCATCGACATCCTGCGCGACCCAGGTCGTCCGCACCATGCGGCTGCTGCAGGTCTCCAGCGTCGCCGAGCTCAATCCCGGCCACGTCACCCAGCTCCGCCGCCTGGTGCCGGTCCGGTAACCCGGCGACGCGCCAATTCGGTGAGGTCCCGGTGCGTGCGGAGGGCGCTGGTGTGGAAAGCTAGGGGCTGACGATGCCAAAGGGGACTCTTCTGTGCCAGCGCAGCCTCAGTCTACCGAGGAGCCGTTGCCGCAGCCGGTGGTAAGCCCGCTGACCCAGGCGGCGGTGTTCCTCGTGGTCACCATCAATCCCGGCGGGCAGGACCTGGTCCGCGACCTCCTGCCGGACATGTCCGGCATCGGGCGCTCGGTCGGCTTCCGCATCCCGGAGGGCGAGCTGCAGGTGGTTGTCGGCATCGGCTCGGACGCCTGGGACCGGCTGTTCGACGGCCCGCGCCCGCGTGAGCTGCACCGGTTCCCCGAGCTTTCCGGGCCCCGGCACCACGCCCCGGCCACCCCCGGCGACCTGCTGTTCCATATCCGGGCAAGCCGGATGGACCTGTGCTTCGAGTACGCCACGCAGGTAATGAAGCGGCTGCGGGGCGTCGCCGAGGTCGCCGACGAGGTGCAGGGCTTCCGCTACTTCGACGAGCGGGACCTGATCGGCTTCGTCGACGGCACCGAGTCACCCGGCGGGCGGAACGGGGTGAGCGCCGCGATCGTCAGCGCGGACGACGACCCGGACTTCGCCGGCGGCAGCTACGTGATCGTGCAGAAGTACCTGCACGACATCCCGGCCTGGAACGCGATCAGCGTCGAGGAGCAGGAGCGAGTGATCGGGCGGACCAAGCTGGACGACATCGAGCTGCCCGACGACGTCAAGCCGGCCGACTCGCACGTGGCGCTGAACACGATCACCGGGCCAGACGGCGAGGAGCGGCAGATCGTGCGGGCGAACATGCCGTTCGGCAACCCGGGACGCGGCGAGTTCGGCACGTACTACATCGGCTACGCCGCGACGCCCTCGGTGACCGAGGAAATGCTGGTGAACATGTTCATCGGGCGGCCCGCGGGTAACACCGACCGGATACTCGATTTCTCGACCGCGGTCACCGGGACGCTGTTCTTCGCGCCGAGCGCCGACTTCCTTGACGACCCGCCGGGCCCGCCGGCGACCAGCGGCGCGACCCCGGACGGCCGCGACCGGGACGGACACGGCCAGCGCGCCGGCCCCGGTGACCGGGGCCGGCGACGGGTCGCTCGGCATCGGGTCGCTGCGCGGCTAGCCCAACACGTAACGGGCCCCCAGCCGGGTGGCCGACCATCAACGGGCCCGCCGCCGGGCGGGCAGTACAGCCAGCGGCCACCGGGCCAAGGACAGTGAAAAGGGGAGCGATGAACAACCTGTACCGCGAGCTGGCCCCGGTCTCCTCGGCCGCCTGGGCGGGCATCGAGGAGGAGGCCAGGCGCACCTTCGCGCGGCACGCCGCCGCGCGCAAGGCCGTCGACGTGACCGGGCCCGACGGACTGACGCTGGCCGGCATCGGCACCGGGCACGTGAACTCGATCGCGCCGCCGTCGTCGTCCGATGGCGTGACCGCGGCGCTGCGCGCCTGGCAGCCGGTCGTCGAGCTGCGGGTGCCGTTCACGCTGTCGCGGGCCGAGATCGACTCGGTGGAGCGCGGCGCACAGGACCCGGACTGGCAGCCGGTCAAGGACGCGGCGAAGAAGATCGCCTTCGCCGAGGACCGCGCGGTCTTCGACGGCTACGCGGCGGCCCAGATCACCGGGCTGCGGCCGGCGTCCAACAACCCCGCGCTCGCACTGCCCGCCGACCCGCAGGCCTACCCGGACGTGGTCGCCAAGGCGCTGACCCAGCTCCGCCTGGCCGGCGTGGACGGCCCGTACTCGCTGCTGCTGTCGGCCGACGCGTACACGGCGGTCAGCGAGACGACCGAGCACGGCTACCCTATCCGCGAGCACATCAGCCGGCTGCTCGACGGCGAGATCGTCTGGGCCCCCGCGATCGGCGGGGCGGTGCTGCTCTCCTGCCGGGGCGGCGACTACGAGCTGCGCCTGGGACAGGACCTGTCGATCGGCTACCTGTCCCACGACGCGGAATCGGTGCAGCTGTACTTCACCGAGTCGTTCACGTTCTCGGTGTACACCACGGAGGCGAGCGTCCCGGTCAACTCCTGACCGATAAGCGCCGTCACCCCCTGGCGGTACCGCCGTGCAGCGGTACCGCCAGGGGGTGCCTCTGCTCCTGTCGCCGTTACAGGTCGCCCAGGGCCCCCACCGGGGACTCCAGGCAGTCGGCCACGTACCGGAGGAAGCCGCCGGCCGTGCCGCCGTCGCACACCCGGTGATCGAAGGCCAGCGTGAGCTGGCAGACCTTGCGCGCCGTGACCTGGCCGCCGACGATCCACGGCCGGTCGATGATCCGCCCCATGCCGAGCATGGCGACCTCGGGGTGGTTGATGATCGGGGTCGACCCGTCCACACCGAACACGCCGTAGTTGTTGACGGTGAAGGTGCCGCCGACCAGCTGCGCGGGCGGCAGGGTGCCCTCACGCGCCGCCACCGTGCTCGCGCTGAGCACGGCGCCGAGCTCGCGGGTGGTCAGCCGGTGCGCGTCCCTGACGACCGGGACGATCAGCCCGCGCTCGGTCTGCGCGGCGAAGCCCAGGTGCACGTGACCGGGGATGACAATCTCGTCCGCCTCGACGCGGCCGTTCAGCTCGGGGTAACGGCGCAGCCCGAGCAGGGCGAACCGGCCAAGCAGCGCCAGCACGCTCACCGGCTCACGGCCCGCCGTGTTGAGCGCGCGGCGCGCCTCAAGCAGAGCGGTCGCGTCCACGTCCACCCACACCGTCACCTCGGGTATCTCCCGGCGCGAGCGGGACAGCTTCTCGGCGGCGGCGCGGCGCGCACCGAGCAGCGGTATCCGCCGCTCCCCCGGGTCGGCGACGGCCTTCCGGGCGTCGGGCGCGGGCCCGGGCTGGGCCGCGGCCTGCTGGGCAGCCGCCAGCTGGTCGATGGCCCGCTGGACGTCGGCCCGGCGGACCAGTCCCGCCGGGCCGGTTCCGGCGACGGCGTTCACGTCGATGCCCGCGTCCCTGGCCAGCTTGCGCACCAGCGGCGAGATGACCGGCACCCGGCCCCGGGGCGCGGGCGCCTTCGGCTGCGCCGTGCCGGAGAGCTGCGCTGTGCCGTTGAGCTGCGCTGTGCCGTTGAGCTGCGCTGTGCCGTTGAGCTGCGCTGTGCCGTTGTGCTGCGGTGGGGCCGACGGCCCGGGCCTGCGATGCGCGTCCCGGCGGCGACCCGGCCGGCTGGTGCGCACCGGTGTGGCCGTGGTGCCGTAGCCGACCAGAACATTGCCGCTGCCGTTATTCTGCCCATTGGCGCCGCCAGCCGCGGCGGGCGGCGGCGCGGCGGCGGACACGGTGACGGGGGCGCTGATGGCAGTGCCGCTGGTGGCAATGCCGCTGGTGGCAATGGTGATCAGCGGCTGCCCCACCGACACCACCGTGCCGGGCGCGGCATGCAGCTCGGCGACGGTGCCGGCGAACGGCACCGGCAGCTCGACGGCCGCCTTGGCCGTCTCCACCTCGACGATCACCTCGTCCACCGTCACCTGGTCGCCCTGGCGGACCCGCCAGGCGATGATCTCCGCCTCTTCGAGGCCCTCGCCGAGGTCGGGCAGCAGGAAGTCAGGCATTGTTCCCCTCCGCGGGGTCATCCCACTGGAGCTGCGCGATGGCGTCGAGGATCCGGTCAGCGTTGGGCAGGTGCAGGTGCTCGAACTTGGGCGGCGGGTAGGGGATATCCAGCCCGGTGACCCGCAGGATCGGCGCCTCCAGGTAGTGGAAGCAGCGCTGGGTCAGCCGGGCGACCACCTCCGCGCCGTAGCCGGCGAAACCCTGCGCCTCGTGCACGACCACGGCGCGGCCGGTACGGCAGACCGACTCCGCGACCGTCGCGTCGTCGAACGGCGACAGTGAGCGCAGGTCGACGACCTCCACGTCCCAGCCCTCGGCGACGCCCGCGGCGGCGGCCTCCAGGGCCGTGTCCACCATGCCCCCGTAGGCGATGAGCGTGACGTCCCGGCCGGGCCTGCGGATGACGGCCTGGTCGATCCCATGGCCGTCCACGGTCAGCGCGGCCTGCTCCTTGGTCCAGTAGCGCCGCTTGGGCTCGAGGAACACGACCGGGTCCGGGCACTGGATCGACTGCCGCAGCAGCCGGTAGGCGTCCGCGGGCGTGGACGGCGTAACGACGCGCAGCCCGGCCGTGTGGGCGTAGTACGCCTCCGAGGCGTCGCTGTGGTGCTCCACGCCGCCGATGCCGCCGCCGTAGGGGATGCGCACCACGACGGGCAGCGCGGTGCTTCCCCTGGTCCGGTTGCGCAGCTTGGCCAGGTGGCTGGTGATCTGCTCGAACGCCGGGTACGCGAACGCGTCGAACTGCATCTCGACCACCGGCACGAGGCCGTTCATCGCCATGCCGATCGCGGTGCCGACGATGCCGGACTCGGCCAGCGGCGTGTCGAATACCCGCCGGTGGCCGAACCGGGCCGCGAGCCCGTCGGTGACGCGGAACACCCCGCCGAGCGCGCCGACATCCTCGCCGAACACCAGCACGCGCTCGTCGGCGGCCATGCTGTCCGCTAGGGCCCGGTTGAGCGCCGCGGCCATGGTGACCGGCACAGCGGGCTCGGCGGGCGCCTCCGTGGTGACAGCGGACGGCGCGGCGCCGGGGCCCCGCTCGCCCGCCTCGTCCAGCGTGGCGGTCATCGCTGCCCCTCGCCGCCGTCGGTAAAGCCCTGCGCGCAATCGATCTCAGCGAGCAGGTCCGCCCGCTGCTCGCGCAGCGCGGCCGTGGGCTCGGCGTACACGTAGTGGAACAGCTCGGCCGGATCGAGGGCGACCTCGGCGTTCATCCGCTCGCGGACGTCGTCGGCGAGCCGCTCGGCCTCGGCGGCCAGGTGGGCTACGGCCTCGTCGCTCAGCAGGCCCGCGGCCCGCAGGTAGCGCTCGAACCGGGTAATCGGGTCACGGGCGAGCCACGCGTTCACCTCGTCCCGCGACCGGTACCGGGTGTCGTCGTCGGCGTTGGTGTGCGCCTCGACCCGGTAGGTGATCGCCTCGATGAGGGTCGGCCCCTCCCCGGCTGCGGCCCGGGCCACGCCGTCGCGGACGGCCGCGTAGACGGCGGCGGCATCGTTGCCGTCAACGCGGAGCGCGGGAATGCCGTAGCCGACGCCCTTCGCGGCCAGGGTCGCGGCGGCGGTCTGCTTGGCCAGCGGCACGCTGATCGCGTATCCGTTGTTCTGCACCAGGAAAACCACCGGGGCCTTCCATACCGCGGCGAAGTTCAGCGCCTCGTGGGTGTCGCCCTCGCTGGTCGCGCCGTCGCCCAGCAGCACCAGGGCGACCTCGTCCAGGCCGCGCAGCACCGCGGCGTGGGCCAGGCCGACCGCGTGCAGCCCGTTCGTGGCCAGCGGCGTGCACTGCGGCGCCACCCGGAACCGCATGGGGTCATAGCCGCAGTGCCAGTCGCCGCGCATCAGCGACAGGGTCTGCACGGGGTCAACGCCGCGGGTGATGACCGCCATCGAGTCGCGGTAGGTCGGGAAAAGCCAGTCGTCGTCCCGCAGCGCGAGCACCGCTCCCACCTGGCACGCGTCCTGCCCCCTTGACGAGGGGTAGACGGCCAGCCGGCCCTGCTTGGTGAGCGCGGTGGCCTGCGTGTCGAAGCGCCGGCCGAGCACCATGCGGCGGTGCAGTCCGAGCAGGACATCCGGCCCAGGCAGCCGCAGGCCGCCCCGGGCTCCCGCGTCCTGGCTGGCCCGGCCGTCGGGGCCGATCAGCTGGAGCAGCGGCGCGCCCGGCTCGTCGAGGTACTGCTCGATCGGCCAGCTGACCGTGTCAATGGCGGTCACGGGCGGTTCCCCTTCCATGCGCCGGGTCCCTGGCCTTACCGCCACGTTCCCGATGGTATGCCCTGGCCACAAGCCGGGCTTTTCGACGTAATGACTGAATTCACAGCGATCTGATAAACAAATCAAGCGTCGCGGTACCGCGACCGGGAATCGGACCCACCGCGCCCCACCTGCGGTTTCGCACCGCTTCACTCGGTTTTAATCCCCTTATGCCGCCGATGTCCGACATCGGCTCGGCCCAGAGTAGCGGGACTACTCACCCCCAGCCAACTCATCCTGAAAACTTGCCGAAAAATCCCTGAAAATGCACCAGACATTAAATACCGATCATTCCATCAGTAAATGACCGCAGCCTGGGGCCGCCCTCCGCCGGCCCGGTGGAGAGCGCGGCCGCCTCAAGGAGCGTGGCGGCGGATGGCGCTGATACGGTGCGAACGTGATAATTCGGGAGGTTGAGGCGGACGAACGGGCGGCGGTCGGCGAGCTGCGGGTGGCGGCCTACCGGGCACTCGGGCTGCTGTCCGACGGCTACGCGGAGACACTCCGCGGATTCGGCTTCGGCGGCGACTGCCTGATCCTGGTCGCGGCCGGCGAGGACGGCCGCGTCGCCGGGACGATCACGTTCGAGCCGTTCGGCCCGCACACCGAGCTGGCCAGGGACGACACCGAGGCGGACATCCGCGCGTTCGCGGTGGACACCGACGCCCAGGGGCAGGGCATCGGCCGGGCGCTGCTCGCGGCGGTCATCGAGCACGCGGGCCGCAACGGGCTGCGCCGCCTGCGGCTGTGCACGCAGCCGGAGATGAAGTCGGCGCAGCGGCTGTACGCGGCGGCCGGATTCACCCGCACGCCCGGCCTCGACTTCGAGCCGGCACCGCGGGCTGATCCTGCGCGCCTACGAGCTGGCGCTGTCGCCCGGCAGCTGAGGGGGGACGCGACGGCGCCGGGGTTGGCGCCGGCAACGGCCCTAGCGGCGGGCCTCAGCTGGTGCCCGCGTCGTTGCCGGCCGCGCGGATGGCCTCGCGCAGGGCGGCGCGGAAGGCATGCACGGCGGGGTGGCGGGCGGCACCGGACCGGACGCCGGTGGTGAGCTTGCGGCGGGGGCGGCCGGGCAGGTGGCGGACGCGGGCCGCCGGGGGCGGGATGGCGGACAGCAGCAAGCCGGGTATCACCGAAGCGGCGTGGCCGGTCTCGGCCAGGTGGACCTGGAGCAGCAGGTCCGAGCCTGAGTAGCGCACGTCGGGCTCGAAGCCCGCCTCACGGCAGGCGTTGCGCGCCCACTGGCCGGGCGCGGTGTCGGGCGGGTCGAGCATCCACGGGACGTCGGCCAGGTCGGCCAGCCGGGCCGGGCTATCCGACCGCTCGGCGCGGGCGTGCGGGCCGTGCGCGGGGATGGCGAGGAACAGCTCATCGAGCGCGAGCGGCTGGGTGCGGGCCCCGGCCACCGGGGGGCGGGCGGTGCCGGGGTACTCCTCGCCGAGGACGATGTCGAACTCGTGGGCCAGCAGCCCGGCGAAGGCCGGTCCCGCCTCCTGGTGGGTGATTTCCACCCGGAGCCCGGGGTGACGCTCAGCCAGCCGCGTCAGCACATCGGGTACCAGGGCGAGCAGCACCGACTGGAACGAGGCCACCCGCAGGGTGCCCCGCACCTCGGTCAGCGAAGCCCGCAGGTCGGCCTCGGCCTCCTCCAGCCGCTCTAGCACCGCCTCGGCATGACCGATGAGGATCCGGGCCTGGGCGGTGAGCCGCACGCCGCGCCCGGCCGGCTCGAAGCAGCACCACCCCGGTCTCGGCCTCAAGCTGGCTGAGCTGCTGCGATACCGCGGACGGGCTGTAGGACAGCGCGCGGGCCACGGCCGAGAGCGTGCCGCGGCGGTCAAGCTCGCACAGCAGCCGCAACCGGTGGACGTCCAGCACGCGCGGCACCTCCCCGCCTCCTGGTCGAATGGATGAATGATCAACTCTGCTTACCATTATCGCTCGGAAACTTGCGCTGGACGAAACGGTCCCGGATCGGTGACCGTAGAGCTATGCGTTCGACCAAGCAGCCCCGATGAGCACGACTGCTTCTCCTGACTCCTCAGACACTTCCAGCTCACGAGTTACTTCTACTTCGCTAGGCGCTTCCGCTCCTGGCTCGTCCCCGGCAGCCCGCGATCAGGCCGGACGCCCCGCCGTGGCGATGCTGCTGGTACTCGGGTCGGTCTCGTCGTTTCAGTGCGGCGCGGCGCTGGCGATCCGGCTGTTCCCGGTGACCGGGGCCCCGGGGGCGACGCTGCTGCGCCTCGGGCTCGCCGCCGCCGTGCTGCTCGGCATGACCAGGCCGCGGGTGCGGGGGTGGAGCGTCGAGCAGTGGCGGGCCGTGGCGCTGTACGGCATCAGCTTGGCGGGCACGAACGGGTTCTTCTACGCCGCGCTGGCCCGGCTGCCGCTCGGCACCACGGTGACCATTCAGTTCCTCGGGCCTCTCACCCTGGCCGCCGCGCTGTCCCGGCGCGGCCGCGACGCGGGCTGGGTGGTGCTCGCCGTGGGCGGCGTGCTGACGCTCGGCCTGACCGACCGCCACAGCGCGGGCGGCCACCCGCTGGACCTGGCCGGCGTGGCGTTCGCGCTGGTCTCGGCGGCATTCTGGGCGCTGTACATCGTCGCAGGCGCCCGGGTGAGCGCCGCCGTGCCTGGCCGGAGCGGCCTTGCGGTGGCGATGACCATCGGCGCCCTCGTCCTGGTGGCGCCCGGGTCGCTCGGCGCCTGGCACGTCGCCGGGCAGCCGCACCTGCTGCTCATCGCGCTGGGCACCGCCGTGCTTGGCTCGGTCGTGCCCTACTCGCTGGAGCTGGCGGCGATGCGCCGGGCACCCCGCCGCGTGTTCGGCATCCTGCTCAGCCTGGAGCCCGCCGTGGCAACGCTGGCCGGCTGGCTGCTGCTCGGGCAGCACGCCGCCGCGGTCGCGGTCGCCGGCGTCGCCGTCGTCATCGCGGCCAGCGCCGGGTCGACCCTGGGCGCGCAGCGCACGCAGCGAAGCGATGCGAGCGGCTAAGTCACGGCCAGCCGCCGCTTAGCCGGCTCGCCCTGGTCTCCGCCTTGACCTTGGCCTTGGGGCCTTGACCTGAGCCCTGGCCTGGGCCTTGGCCTAAGCCTTGGCCTCGGCCTTGGCTGAGACCGGCGGGGTGGGCAGCCAGGCTTCGCCCGGTTCGACGATGAAGGTGTAGTCGAGGGTGTACCAGGGCTCGGTCACGTCGGGCGCGGGGGCGGGCTCGTCGGCGGGCTCGTGCCGGACGTAGCTGGCGATGAGGGCGCGGGTGACGCCGAACTGGGCGTCGGTGTCGAGCATGGGATCGTCGTGGCTGTAGATCTGCGAGGTGATGGTCTTGTAGCCGGCTTTATAGACCATCGCGTGGATGTGCGCCGGGCGGAACGGGTGCCGCTTGAGCGTGGTCAGCAGGTCGCCGACCGGGCCGCCCATGGGGACCGGGTATCCGGACGGCTTGACGCTGCGGAACAGGAAGACCCCGGCGCCGTCGGTGTGGAACTTGCCGCGCAGGTTCCATTCGGCCTGGCCGGGGTCCTGGTTCTCGTACAGGCCGACCGGCGAGGCATGCCAGACGTCGACCTCGGCGCCGGCGACCGGGTTGCCGTCGGTGTCGGTGACCGTGCCGGTGAAGAACAGCGGCGGCCCCTCGACGGGTGAGCGGACGATCGACTCGCCGCTGTCCATGACCGGGGCGCCCTGCCGCCAGAACGGGCCGAGCAGGTTGGCCGAGGTCGGCTTGTCCTCGGTCCCGTTGTTCATCAGGCAGACCAGCGTGGACAGGCCGAGGCTGCCGGCCATCAGCCGGACCTCGTTGTGGCTGGGCGTGGTGAGCTGCCCGAGCCTGGCCACCACGTTGATGCTGGCGTCGAACTCGGCCTCGGTGAGCCGCACCTCGCGGGCGAAGTCATGCAGGTGGCGGATGAGCGCTTGCACGATCTCGCGGAACCTCGGGTCGTCCGCCCGGCCGGTCTCCGCGAGCACGGCCTCGGTGAGCTGCAGCTCGTCCTTAACGATCATCAAGTCTCCCGGTCCACGGCGATCACGCGGGCACGGTCGCCCGGCCACCTGGCACGCTACCCGGGGCATCAGCGGGCGGTCTACCTCGCCCGCGCGGGCCCCGGCCCGTCCCGCCCGTGCGCCGCGCCGCCCGTGCGCCGGCCGCCCCGGCGCGTGGTCCGGCCCGCCCCGGCCCGTGGTCCGGCCGCGTCTCAGGTCAGCGCGGCCAGCGCGACCAGCGTCACCGTCATGGTGACCTCGACGACCGCGCCGAACACGTCGCCGGTGAGCCCGCCGAGCCGGCCGCGGGCGGTGACGCACAGGCCGGTCGCGGCGAGCAGGCCGGCCACCACGGCGGTCAGCAGCCGGGCGGTCAGAGCGCCCCCGCCTAGCACGCCCCCGGCGCCCAGCACTCCCCCGCCAGCCAGGCCAGCACCGCCGAACAAGCCAGCACCGCCGGCGAGGAAGCCGAAGGCGGCGACCGCCGCCAGCAGCAGCGCCACCGCGGCGACACAGACCCGGGCCGGCGTGCGGCCCGCCACCAGCGCGCCGAACCCGCCCGGCCGGGCAGCGGGGAAGCCGGGCCCGGTCGCCAGGATCACCGCGACCCGGGCGGTGACCGCGCCGAGCACCAGGCCGGGCGCGGCGAGGCGCCACGGGACGACGGCGAGCGCGGCGACCTGGAGCAGCACGGCGAAGACCAGGGCAGCCACGCCGAGCGGCCCGGTGTCGCCCCGGCGCATGATGTCCAGCGCGGCGGGTGCCTCCCGCCGGGAGGCGAGCCCGTCGGCCGTGTCGGCGAGCCCGTCGAGGTGCAGCCCCCCGGTGAGCACGCCGAGCACCGCGACCGCGAGCACCGCGCCGAGCAGGCGGCGCAGCGACGCGTCACCGCCGGCCCCGCCGACGCCGGTACCGGGGCCGACGGCGAGCATCAGGGCCGCGGCCGGGGCCGCGAGCAGCGCCCCGACCGCGGGCAGCCAGCGGACGGCCCGGCTGGCCAGGTCGGCGTCCACCGGGTCGCTCACCCGGACGGGAAGGATCGTGAACATGCTGACCGCGACCCGTGGCGGCCCACGGCCGGGGGCCGGCGGTCACCCCAGCCGCCCGTTCATTTCAACCGCCCGATCACTTCAACCGCCTGGTCACTTCAACCGCCCGGTCACTTCAACCGCCTGGGCAGCCCGGCGGTGCAGAACCAGACCTCGTCGCTGTCCGCGGCGACCAGCGCGTTGAGCCGGCCGAGGGCGTCACGGTAGCGGCGGCCGGAGGCGGTGGCCGGCACCACGCCGCAGCCGACCTCGTTGCTGACCGCGACCACGTGCCTGGTGGTCGCCCGCCAGGCGGCCAGCAGCCCGTCCACCCGGGCGGCCACCGCGGCGTCGGCGTCGCCGCCCGCGCCGTCGCTGTCCCACGCGCCGCACTCGTCCATGACCCGGGCCAGCCACAGCGACAGGCAGTCGATGAGCACCGGCTCCCGTTCGCCCGACCCGAGCACCGCCGCGAGGTCGAGCGTCTCGGTGGTGCGCCAGTGCGCGGGCCGGCGAGCCCGGTGCCCGGCCACCCGCGCCGCCCACTCCGCGTCCCGGTCGTCCGGTGGCGTCCCTGTGGCCACGTACTGCACCGTCTCCACCGCGCTCGCGGGCGGCGAGGAACCCCTCCGCCGCCGTCGACTTGCCGGAGCGGGCACCGCCAAGCACCAGGACGCGGCCACGGCCAGCCGGGACGCGGCCGGTGTCGCCGCCGACCGGGGCGATGCCCGCCGACGCGGCGGCCTCGTGGGCCGCGCCGGCCCTCGCCGCCACACGGGCCACGGCTACCGCCGCCGACACCGGGGTCACCGCGACAGGGGCCGCCGACGCCGGTACCGGGGCCTCAGGCAGCGGGGCCTCAGGCACCGGAGAGACGGGCACCGGAGACTCGGGCACCAGTGCCCGCGCCAGAACGCCGTCCGATGCCGGGCTGGTTTCCGATGCCGGCGCGGGGGCGGTAGACACGCCGGCGCTGTCGAAGGTGGCCACGTCGCGCAGCACCCGGGCGGCCGCCTGGAGGACCGGCAGGGCGAGCGCCGCGCCGGAGCCCTCGCCGAGGCGCAGGCCGAGTTCGAGCACGGGGCGCAGGCCGAGCGCGGCCAGGGCACGGGCCGCGCCGGGTTCGGTGGAGCGGTGCCCGGCTACCAGGTACGCCACCGTGTCCGGGCGGAACGCGGCGGCGGCCAGCGCGGCCGCGCCGGCGATCACGCCGTCGAGCACCACCGGGACGCGCCGCGCCGCCGCGCCGAGCAGGAACCCGGTGAGCGCCGCGTGCTCGAGGCCGCCCACCGCGGCCAGCACGCCGAGCGGGTCGGCCGGGTCGGGGCGGTGCCTGGCCAAGGCGCGGCGCACCACGGCTACCTTGCGTTCCAGGGTCTGGTCGTCGATCCCGGTCCCCCGGCCGGTGACCTCGGCCGGGTCAGCCCCGGCGAAGACGGCGACCAGCGCCGCCGAGGCGGTGGTGTTCGCGATCCCCATGTCCCCGGTGAGCAGGCACCGGTTGCCCGCGGCGACCAGGTCGGCGGCGACCGCGATGCCGGCCTCGACCGCCTGCCGCGCCTGGTCGGCGCTCATCGCCGGCGCCTCGGTCATGTCGGCGGTGCCGCGCATGACCTTGCGGTCCAGCAGCCCGGGGGCGGCGGGCAGCTCGCGCGGCGACGCCCACGTCGACGACCACGACCCCGGCGCCGGCCTGGGCGGCGATGGCGTTGACCACGGCGGTGCCGGCCAGGAAGTTGGCCACCATCTGGGCGGTGACCTCCTGCGGCCACGGCGTGACGCCCTGGGCGTGCACGCCGTGGTCGGCGGCGAACACCGCGACCGCGGCCGGCGCGGGCAGCGGCGGCGGGCACTGGGCGGCGATCGCGGCCAGCCGGACCGACAGGTCCTCGAGGAACCCGAGCGAGCCCGGCGGCTTGGTCAGCCGCGCCTGCCGCTCCCTGGCGGCATCCGCCGCCGCGCCGTCCGGCGGGCCAATCGCCGCCAGGGTGGCGGCCAGCAGGGTGCCGGCGCGTGCCCCGGCGCCGCCAGGCCCGGTGCCGGGCCGGCGGGTTGTCGTGCGTCATGTCAGAACCTCACCCCGATGCCTCCCGACCGCGCCGCCGCCCGGTCCCGGCCGGCGACCCGCCGCCCCCTCCCGGGGGTCGGCCGCGGCCGTCCCGCCGCCACGCGACGGCGGCCCAGCCTACCGAGGCTGCCCCGCCTCCACCAGGGGCGCGGGCCCGCCGCCGAGGCATGAACGGTGCCGGCGGCGGCAAGCAACCCCTCGTTCATCGTGCTTCATAGATTTCTGCAGAACGGAAACGTGTTGCACCCGGCACCGCCCGTGCAGGCCTTGGTGCGCGGGGACCGCGGGGCTGCGGGGCCAGGCATCGCGACGGAGGTCGTTGCCCCTGGTGAAGGTCTCGCCGGCCGGGGAGCAGGCAGCCCGGACCTGGGGCGGACCTGGGGCGGGGCGGCCGGGGCGAATGGCCGTTTCTTCAGTCACACGGACCATTTCCGTCACAATTTTCTAACTGGGAACGCGGGCCCGGTTATCCGGCACTCAGTGCCAGAATGGCGGCCACGAGCGTGGATCTTACCGGCTTGCCTGGGTCTGTGACTGTTGACGCTTTATTAAGCGTTCGGTATACATCTGTCATCGAACCTGCTTTTCCAGCCCAAACCGTCCCGGCCGGTAGCCGGGCCGGACGGTAGGAAAAGAGGTTCGTCTGGCATCTCGGTCCTGAGCGAAGCCAAAGGGGGCTTTGATGGACGATATCCGGTTCACTGCCGCGCGTCTTTTCTCGCGGACGGCGGACTCCGCTTTGGCGAAGGTCCGGTGCCGCTCGCGACGACTTAAGGTCGTGGGCAGCGCCGCCGCTAGCGCGGTTCTCATGGTCGGAGTAGCCGCCGGCTGCTCCGGCGGCGGGGGCGGCGGGGGGTCAGCGAACTCCCCCATCACCATCTGCGAGATCGCGGCCACCACTGGCCCGTTCGCCCAGCTGGGCACGGACGACGAACTCGGCGCCACCGCCTGGGCCAAGATGGTCAACAAGCAGGGCGGCGTCATGGGGCACCAGGTCAAGCTGGTGCCGGAGAACGACACCTCCGACCCGGCCACGGCGGCCGGCCTGGTCCGCAAGTGCGTGACGCAGGACCACGCCAACTTCATCTTCGGCCCGGAGGAGACCGCCACCTCCAGCGCCGCGATCCCGATCGCCAACCAGCTGCAGACGGTGCTGCTCGGCTGGCAGTCGGGCTGGACCGGGCAGGGCATCAGCGACGCCAACCTGCACGGCTACGCCTTCCCGGCCATCGGCAACGTGTTCTTCGCCGATGACCTGGCCACGGTGACCCAGATCATCGTTCCGCGGCATTACACCCGGGTTGCGGTGATCGAGGACAACTCCCCTGGCGGCCTCGGCAACACGCAGTACACCGAGAGCCTCCAGTCCAAGTACGGCTTCAAGGTCGTCGCCTCGCAGGTCGCCAACCCGGGCGCGACGGACGACACCCCGCAGGTGCTGAAGCTGCTGGCGGCCAAGCCGCAGATCATCGTGCTCGGCCTGACCCCAGGACCGGACACGATCACGTTCATCAAGTCGGTCCGTGCGCAGAACCCGACCATCCCGATCAGCGAATGCTCCGGCTGCGCGACCTCGAACTTCGTGGACGCGACCGGCGGGGCGAGCGCGATGCAGAACGTGTACCTCATCGGCTCCCCGACCAACTTCCTCACCGCGGTCCAGCCGTCCGCGGCCACCCAGCCGGGCATCGACGACACCAAGGCCTACATCGCGGCGATGAAGGCGGCCGGCTTCGACACCAACCAGGTCAACGAGGGCAGCGAAGGCTGGGCGGCCGGCAAGGAGCTGCAGGACGCGATCACCCAGGCCAAGTCGATCAAGACCAGCGACGTGAAGAACGCCCTGCAGCACCAGAAGCTAGTCACCGGCGGCATCCAGGCCTACTACTGGCAGCGCACACCGCAGGACTACTCGAACATCACCCAGATCGACTCGGCGGTGGTGTCGGTGGCGCCAGACGGCTCCTTCAAGGTGCTGCCGCACGTAGGGAGCTGACCTGGTGACAGTGCCAACTCCACAGACGGGGTCAACCCCCGGGACGGCCGGCCTCGCGCCGGCCGTCCCGGCCCTGGAAATCGACCGCCTCTCGGTCAGCTACGGCAAGTTCGTCGCCGTCGAGTCGGTGACGTTCTCGGTCAACTCCGGCGAGTGCGTGGCCGTCATCGGGCCCAACGGCCACGGGAAGTCAAGCATGGTCACCGCCGTCGCCGGACTGGTCCGGCGCGGCGGCGCGGTCCGGGTGTTCGGCGAGGCACTGCCCGTCGGCAGCCCCCGGGCCGCGGTCAAGGCCGGCCTGGTCCTCGTGCCCGAGCGGCGTCACCTCTACCCGGACCTGAGCTCGCGGGACAACATCATGCTCGGCAGCTACAGCCACACCAAGCGAGTGTGGGCCCGGCAGGCCTGGGAGGACGTGTCCGAGGTCCTGGACATGTTCCCCGAGCTCACCCGGCTGCTCGACCAGAAGGCCGGCACCTTGTCCGGCGGCCAGCAGCAGATGGTCGCCCTGGCCCGGGCGATGGCCGCCCGGCCCAAGGTACTGCTGCTCGACGAGCCGTGCCTCGGCCTCGCCGAAGCGGTGTCCCGCCGCGTCTACGACTGGCTCGGCGAGATGACCAGGACCGACATGACCATCGTGCTGGTCGAGGAGAACCCGGTCCACGCGCTGAACGTCGCCGACCGGGCGATCCGGCTCTACAAGGGCCTCGTCGAGCAGCCCGAGGTCGCGGCATGAGCGAGCTTGCGAGCGAATCGGTAAGCACCGCGCGGCCGCGAATGCGGCCGACGAGCGCCAGCGAGGAGGGCTCATGAGCGAGTTCCTCAACCTGGTGGTGGCCGGGCTCATCTCCGGCGCCATCTACGGCATCTTCGGCGCCTGCCTGGCGATCTGGTTCCGGGTCTGCAACGTGCTGAACCTGGCCGTGGGCGACTTCGCCATGATCGGCGCGATAGCCACCGCGCAGCTGGCCCAGCTCGCGCACCTGCCGTTCGTGCTAAGCATCGTGATCGGCCTGGTCGCCTGCGGGCTCATCGCCTACGCCTTCGACTGGCTGGTGCTGCACTTCGCCTTCGACCGCGGCGTGGGCGCGCACGGCATCGTCAGCGTGTTCTTCTACACGTTCGGACTGTCCCTGCTCCTCGAAGGGGCAGCCAAGTCGGTCTTCGGCGCCGACGTGTACGGCGCCCCGGCCATCTGGTCCGGGCCGGCGCTGAACCTTGGCGACGTGCACCTGCAGCGGGCCGGCCTGCTGGTCATCGTCCTGGCCGTGATCGCCGGCCTGGCGCTCTGGGCCTACCTGCGGTTCACGGTCTCCGGCCGGGCGGCCAGCGCCTGTGGCGAGAACGTGCTCGGGTCGCGGATCGTCGGCATCAACAGTGCGCAGTTCCGGCGGTGGATCTTCATCGGGACGGCGGTGCTGGCGGGCCTGTTCGGCATCGTGGAGTCACCGCTGAACGGGTTCACCTACATGAGCGGGCCCACGATCAGCCTGATCGGCGTGGTGGCGGCCGGGTTCGCCTCGTTCCGCAAGCCGGGCCGTGCCGTCGGGGCTGGCCTGGCGATCGGCGTGGCCGAGGCACTGCTCGGCGGCTACGTCAGCACCAGCTACAACGACGTGCTGCTGTACGCCATCCTCTTCGGCATCATCATCTTCCGGCCGGAGGTCCTCGGGCTCCGCGCGGAGCCAGCGTAGGAAGGAGGGACCCGCGATGACGGAACCGGCCGCGACCAGCCCGGTAACGGCGACCCTCGGGTCGCCAGGGACGCAGGACGGAGGACCGCCCAGCGTCGGTGTGCACCGCGTCCGCCGGCACGACTTCACGCCGCCGATCGCCGGGGTGGTCATCTTCGTCCTCGGCCTCGCGGTGCTGACCGCGCTGAACGGCTCGTACCTCGGCCTCACGGTGACCACCGGCGTCGGCTTCGCCGTGGTCGCGGTGGGCATGGTGCTGCAGCTCGGCTACAGCAGGCAGCTCGCCTTCAGCCAGTCGGTGTTCATGGGCGTGGGCGGCTACGGCACCGGCGTGCTGGAGACCAAGTACAACTTCGGCGCGATCGAAGCCCTGGTGGTCGTGATCGTGCTCGGCCGCGGTGGTCTCGATTGTCATCGGCGCGGTGGTCACCAGGGCGCCCGGCCTGGCGCTGGCGCTGGCCACGCTGCTGCTGCCGCTGTTCATCTACCAGCTGGCCACGTTCTCCAGCTACCTCGGCTCGTTCTCCGGCATCAGCGGCGTGCTGCCGTTCTGGACCGGCGACGACTACGAGTCGACCACGGTCCGGTCGGGCATCGTCGGGGTGTTCCTGCTCGCGCTGGCGGCCGCGCTGGTGCTGCGGGTGATGCGCTCGGGGATCGGCCTGCAGCTGATGGCCATGTCCGAGGACGAGCAGCTGGGCGAGGCACTCGGGGTCAGCCTCCGGCAGCGGCGCCTGGAGGTGTTCGTCGTCGGGTCGGTGCTGGCCGCCGTGGGCGGCGCGATCCTGGCCAGCGCCCAGGGCCTGATCGCGCCGCCCACGCTCAACGAGTCGACGCAGATCACCCTGCTGCTGATGGTGTACGTGGGCGGCCGCCGGAGCATCGCCGGGGTGATCATCGCCGCCATCGTGATCGAGTACCTCACCACCAGCGCGTCGTTCATCAGCACCAACCTCGGCATCATCGAGGGGGTCGTGCTGCTGCTCGTCCTCCTGGTGGAGCCGGACGGCGTGGCCGGGGCGATCGCCCGGCTGCTCGGCCGCCGGACGGACGAATGGGCCGCGCCGCTGCGGCGGTGGAGCGCGGGGCGGTTCCGCACGGGAGGAGGCGGTGACGGTGCCAGAAACGTCGCCTGAGACGGCAGCGGCGAGCGAGCCGGGCCCGGCGCCCTCGGGAACGGCGCCAGCCGCCGGGGCCGCGGGCGCGGGTGACGGCGGGCTGGCGCTGGCCTGCTTCGAGGTCACCAAGAGCTACGGCGGCGTCCGCGCGGTCGACTCGGTGTCCATCGAGGTTCCCCGCCGGGGCCTGTTCGGCCTGTGCGGCTTCAACGGCGCCGGCAAGTCGACCCTGTTCAACCTGCTGGCCGGCTCGGTGCGGGCCGACTCGGGCACGGTGCGGATCGACGGGCGGGACGCCACCGGCTGGTCGGCCATGCGCCGGTCCCGCTCCGGGGTGGCGCGGACGTGGCAGACGGTCCGCCTGGCGCACGGGCGGACGGCACTCGACAACGTCGCCGCCGCCTGCCTGGCCAGTCCCGGCCAGTGGATCCTCGGGTCGCTGTGGCGGTCACAGGCGCCGCAGGCGCGCGAGCGCGCGTGGGCGGCCCTGGAGAGCCTCGGCATCGCCCACCTGGGCATGCAGCAGGTGGACGGGCTGACCCTGGAGGCGCAGCGGCTGACCGAGCTGGCCAGGGCGCTGGTCACCGACCCGAAGGTGCTGCTTGCCGACGAGCCGGCCTCCGGCCTGTCCGCCACCCAGCGGACCGTGCTGGCCGATGCGCTCACCGCGATCAGCGCGGAGCGGGCGGTCGTCGTCGTCGAACACGACCTCGACATGCTCACCTCGATCAGCGGCCACATGTGGGCCATGGTGGAGGGGCGGCTGGCTTACTCGGGCGACGTGGCGGCCTTCCGCTCCACGCCGACCTACGCCGGGCTGCGGGGCATCGAGCAGGGATAGGCGCCCGGCGGCGGCGCCCCACCGGGCGCGGCGCCGGCGGGCGGTCGTGACGCGGGCCGTCCCAACCGGGCGGCCCGGTCACGGTCGCGCCGCTGTCGCGGCCCTTTTCCGGCACTCCGGCACCACCGCTAACGCCCGAGACACCACTATCTTTGAGGCCTTTCAATGATCCTTGAAAATGCAGTGAGTAAATGTTTACTTAAAAATTGACAACCATGGATAGCCGGTGAGACGGTGAGAAAAGACGGCCCAGCGTCGGTCCGGACGGTATGGAAGCCGGGGGCGGTAGGAGGTTAGCCATGCTCAAAGCGGAAGAGAACGAGATCCTGACCCGGGTGGGCCCGGGGACGCTGATGGGCAACCTGCTGCGCCGATATTGGACGCCAGCCTGCCTGACGTCGGAGGTTACCGAGCCCGGGGGCGCCCCCATCCGGGTCCGCCTGCTAGGCGAGAACCTGGTGGCGTTCCGCGACACCAACGGCCGGGTCGGACTGGTGCAGGAGAACTGCCCGCACCGCGGCGCCTCGCTGTACTTCGGCCGGAACGAGGACGGCGCGCTGCGCTGCGTGTACCACGGGTGGGCGTTCGACGCCGACGGCAAGTGCACCGACATGCCCAGCGAGCCGGCCCCGTTCTGCGAGAAGGTCCGGATGCGGGCCTACCCGACGCACGAGTCCGGCGGGCTCGTGTGGGCCTACCTGGGCCCCAGGGAGACGATGACACCGTTCCGCGACTTCGGCACCGAGGAGCTGCCGCCGGGGCGCTGGCAGGCCAGCAAGCTCTTCACCGACTGCAACTGGGTGCAGGCGATGGAAGGCAACATCGACACCTCGCACATCTCCCACCTGCACCAGTGGAACGGCGTCGACGACATCCCGGACGACGGCTCGGACAAGCCGGGCTACCCGTCCAACGCGATGTCGTGGAAGTTCTGGCGGCACGACCGGGCCCCGCGCCTGGAGGTCGAGGACACCTGGTTCGGGTACCGCTACGCGGGCATCCGCACCACGCCCAACGGCAACACCCACGTGCGGATCACCGCCTACGTGGTCCCGTACAGCACGCTGGTCGCCAGCGTGCCGTGGAGCCAGCGCCAGGGGATCTTCGTCCCGATGGACGACGAGCACACCATGCGCTACAGCTTCCTGCACGCCGCTCCGCCGAACATTCACGGCTACGGCGGCGAGAACCTGTTCGCCGTCGCCCCGTTCACCAACAGCCAGGGTGCGACCGGGATCCGGGCCCGCGACTACCGGGCCGACAACGACTACCAGATCGACCGCGAGGTCCAGCGCACCGCCACGTTCAGCGGCGTCGCGGACTTCGTCAGCCAGGACCTGATGGTGACCGAGTCGATGCAGCCGATCTACGACCGCTCGCAGGAGCAGCTCGGCTCCACCGACCGGGCCGTCACCCGGATGCGGCACATCCTGCTCGTCGGCGGCCAAGGGCCTGGCCGAGGGCAAGGAGCCCCCGGCCGTCGGCGACCACGACTTCCGGTCCATCTTCGGCGCGGAGAAGATCCTGGCGCCCGGCGAGGACTGGCGTTCGCTCGCCACCCCCGACGACCCCACCTTCGCCGAGGCGCAGAGCGCGGCGAAGGGACAGCCCACCCAGTGACGGATTCTTGGACAGGAGGCACGACGCGTGCTTAAGACGGAGGACAACGAAGCCCTGACCCGGGTGGGCCCGGGGACGCTGATGGGTAACCTGCTGCGCCGGTACTGGACGCCGGCGTGCCTGGTCGCGGAGGTTCCTGAGGCGGGCGGTGCGCCGGTGCGGGTCCGGCTGCTGGGCGAGAACCTGGTCGCGTTCCGTGACACCAACGGCAAGGTCGGCCTGCATCCAGGAGAACTGCCCGCACCGCGGCGCGTCGCTGTACTTCGGCCGCAACGAGGACGGCGCGCTGCGCTGCGTGTACCACGGGTGGGCGTTCGACGCCGACGGCAAGTGCACCGACATGCCCAGCGAGCCCGCCCCGTTCTGCGAGAAGGTCCGGATGCGGGCCTACCCGACCCACGAGTCGGGCGGGATCGTCTGGACGTACATGGGCCCCAAGGAAACGATGACCCCGTTCCGCGACTTCGGCACCGACGGGCTGCGCCGGCAACGAGGTCATGGCGACCAAGCAGCACTCCACCTGCAACTGGGTGCAGGCGATGGAAGGCAACCTCGACACCGCGCACATCTCCCACCTGCACCAGTGGGACGGGATCGACCAGATCCCCGACGACGGCTCGGACAAGCCGGGCTACCCGTCCAACGCGATGTCGTGGAAGTTCTGGCGGCACGACCGGGCCCCGCGCCTGGAGGTCGAGGACACCTGGTACGGGTACCACTACGCGGGCATCCGCACCACGCCCAACGGCAACACCCACGTGCGCATCACCGCCTACGCCATGCCCTACTCCACCATGATCGCGTCGATCCCGTTCAGCATCGGCCAGGGGCTGTTCGTGCCGATCGACGACCACAACTGCTGGCGCTACTTCTCCGCCCCCCGGACGTGGAAGAACCCCCGCAACCTCGGCGGCACCAACCTGTTCGCACTGGCCCCGTTCTCGACGCCGGTCACCAACCGCACCGACGGGATCGTCTCGCGCGAGTACACGATGGAGAACGACTACCAGGTCAACCGGGACACCGCGACCACCGGCATCTTCAGCGGCGTGGACGACTTCGTCAGCCAGGACCTGATGGTGACCGAGTCGATGGGCGAGATCTACGACCGCTCCCAGGAGCAGCTCGGCTCCACCGACCGGGCCATCACCCGGATGCGGCACATCCTGCTCTCGGCGGCCAGGGGCCTGGCCGAGGGCAAGGAGCCGCCCGCGCTGACCGGCGACTTCAGCGCCATCCACGGCGCGGAGAAGATCCTCGAGCCGGGCGAGGACTGGCGTGTCCTCGGCACCGACGAGGACCCGGTCGTCCAGGAAGCCGTCGCGGCGACCACCGGCGAGCAGATCACCGACATGGTGGACTGACCTCCAGCATCCCTCCAGCAGACCGCCGGCAACTGGCGGCCAGACCAGCGTGGCACCGGGCCAGCGTCGGCCCGGTGCCACGCGGCTCGCGTGCGCGACGCGGCCCGCGCGGGCGGCGCGAGTCCCCGATTTCCAGGAGCGCTCACCGGCCGTGTCCGTTCCCTCAGTTGAGTCACTGCCCGCTGCGCTACCGCGTCCGCATGACGCGGTCAGAAACGGCACCCGTCGTCGTCGCCGACCCGGCAGCCGAGCGAACGGGCGTTGGTGCCTGGCTGGTCCTCGCGACCGTGCTGCCCGGCATGTTCATGAACGTCTTCGACTTCTTCTCCGTCAACGTCGCCACCGACGTGCTGCACCGGCAGCTCGGCAGCGGGCCCGCCGGCCCTGGAGCTGATCGTCGGCGGGTACGGCCTCACGTTCTCGCTCGGGCTGGTCACCGGCGGCCGGCTGGGCGACCGTTACGGCCGCCGCCGCGTCTTCTTCCTTGGCATGGCGGCGTTCGCGGTGGCCTCGGCCGTGTCCGGCCTGGCGCCGACCAGCGACATCCTGGTCGTCGCCCGGCTCTTCCAGGGCGCGGCCGCCGCGCTGATGGTCCCGCAGGTGCTGTCGATCATCCGGGTGAGCTTCCCGCCCCGTGAACGCCGCATCGCCCTCGGCATCTTCGGCATGACCATCGCCATCGGCCAGGTCAGCGGCCAGGCGCTGGGCGGGATCCTGGTGTCCGCCAACATCGTCGGCCTGAGCTGGCGGCCGATCTTCCTGGTGAACGTGCCGATAGCCGTCGTCACGACGGTGTTCGGCTTCCGCCGGGTCCCCGAGTCCCGCTCGCCCACACGGCCCAGCCTCGACCTGCCCGGCGTCGTCTTGCTCACCCTCACCGCCGGGCTGCTGACCACGCCGCTCGTCGAAGGCGGCGCGCTCGGCTGGCCGCTGTGGTGCTGGCTCTGCCTGGCCGTCGCACCGTTCGCCGGGGTCGGCCTTCGTGTGGTGGGAGCACCGGGCCCGTGCCACCCGGCAACCGCTGGTCGACATGGTCCTGCTCCGGTCGCGCGACTTCCGGCGCGGGCTGTTCGTGAACGTGACCCTGTACGCCACGCTCACCTCGTTCTTTTTCGTCCTCGGCCTGTACCTGCAGTCCGGACGCGGCGACACCCCGATGACCGCCGGGCTGACGTTCGTGCCCGTGGCCGCGGGGAACTTCCTGGCCAGCCTGTCCAGCAGCTCGCTCGTGGGCCGGTTCGGCCGCAACACGCTGACCATCGGCGCCGGCCTGCAGGTCGCCGGGCTGCTGCTGTTCCTGGCGGCGGCCGATCCTGACAGGCCGGTGGCACTCCTGCTGGCCGGCGCGACCCTGTTCGGCCTCGGGCAGGGACTGCTGGTCCCGCCGATCATCGGCCTGGTGCTCAGCCGCGTGCCCGTCGCGGACTCGGGCGCTGCCTCCGGCGTGCTGGTGACCATCCAGCAGCTGTCGGGGACCATCGGCCTGGCCCTGGTCAGCCTGGGCTTCTTCGCCGAGACCGCCAGCGGCACCCCGGGCACGCTACGTCGCCGGCTTCCAGGTGGCCTGCGTCTGCAACCTGGCGCTCGCGCTCGGCTCGATGCTGCTCAGCCGGCTGCTCGCACCACCGGAGAAAAGGGCCGACTCGGTGCGGCAGCCATAAGGGCGAGCCTGCGGGTATAGGGCGAGCCGCGGGCATAGGGCGAGCCGCGGTTGCTATCGCGCGCGCCGCGGGTAGGGCGAACCCGGTCAGCGGGTGGCTTCCGGCTGGACCGCCACGGCCGCCGCGGGGTCGCCGAGCCGCCGGACCAGGGCGCGAAGCATGTCCTTGCGCGCCTGCAGCAGCTCGTCCTTGGGCATGCCGTGGGTGAGACGCTTGGTCGACTGGGGGAACATCGTCGGCCAGAACGTGATCGCGATGAACGCGATCGTCAGCATGTGCGGGTCGATGTCCGGGTCGATCTCGCCCCGGTCCTGGGCGGCCCGGATCGCCAGCAGGTCACCCGGGATCGTGTCCTCGGGATAGGGCGCGCTGTCCGCCCCGCCGTCCAGTGCCTCCCACATCAGCATCCGCGCCCACTGCTGCCACCGGGCCGTCATCGCGACGTCGATGTTGGCGAGCAGCCGGTCGATCAGCGGTTCGTCGGTAACGCCGCGCACGAAGTCCTCGAAGTGCTGCGAGCGCAGCCGCTCGCGCACCGCGTCGTACAGGCCCCGCTTGCTGCCGAAGTGGTAGTAAAGCGACCGCGGGCTCACATCGGCGCGGCTCACGATCCGTTCCACGCGGGCGCCGGCGAATCCGTGCTTGGCGAACTCGCGCATCGCCGCGTTCAAGATCCGCTCGGCTGCCGTCGCGGGCACCTTGCCGTTGCCTGATGTGCCCCGATGCTGGCTCACCCATCTATGATAGGCGGCCACAGCGGCCTGCGGGTCTCTCAGCGGTGAGCCACTCCGTGCCACTCCCCCGCGGCCCGTCACCCGTCGCGGGCGGCTCCGGGCAACCTTTTGCCCGGATCGGAGTGTATGAGGATGTGAACCCTCTCACCGACGCCGGGCCTGAAGCCGATGCACGGCAACAGGTCACCGCGCTCTTCGAGGCTCAGGCGCTGGGACTGGTCAGGCTGGCCAAGGTCATGCTCGGCGACCAGTCGATCGCCGAGGACGTGGTCCAGGACGCCTTCGTCGGCCTGTACCGCAGGTGGGCATCCGTGCACGACCGGGACAAGGCCGTCGGCTACCTGCGGGCTAGCGTCCTCAACGGCTGCCGCACCGTGCACCGCAGCCGGACCCGCCACGACCGGGCACTGCTCTGATGGCCGAGGACGGGGGCATCGTCTCCGCCGAGGAGAGCGCCTCGGTCGGTGAGGCCAGCCGGGGAGGCCCTGGTAGCACTGCCGCTCCCTGCCCGCCCGCCAGCGCGAGGCCGTCGTGCTGCGCCACTACCTCGGCCTCAGCGAGCAGGAAACCGCCCAGGCCATGAACATCACCCGAGGAACCGTTAAGTCCGCCACCTCCCGGGGCCTGTCACTCTCGCCAGGATCCTCAAGGAGGAGGAAGCCGAATGAGTGCCAAAGACCGCGTCCGCACTGCCACCGAGGCGACCGCCGCGACGGTCCGCCAGATCCGCCCGCTCGACCTGCCCGAGGAAGCCCCGGCTCCGGCCGGGCTCCGCGATCACCGCAGGCGCAACGGGTCACGGCTCAACGAGGCCCGCGGGAGGATCAGGGAGACCTGGCTCATCCCGCTCGGCGCAGCCGCCGTGGTGGCGGCGCTCGCCGTGATCGCTGGTGATCGTCCGCAACGGTCTCACGGGCGAGCCGCGGGGCCGGTCGCGGGTTCGAGTGGGCGGGCAGGGCTCGGCCCCGGCGATCAGCGGGACCCAGGCCGTCGAGGCGATCCCGCGGTACTTCGCCGAGGCGAACCGAGAAGATCATCAGCCACATCCACCACGGAGAGATCGACGTGACCGTGGGTGACGTACGCACCGGCAAGACCGTCGCCACCGCCGTCCTGCCCAGCAACGACCAGAGCGCGACCGTCGGAGTCTCCGCCGCGTCCGACGACCGGACGTCCGTGGTCGGACGCAGGACCATCGACGGCGGCATCGGCTTCTTCTTGGTCCAGTTTGACCCGGCGGAAGAAGGCGGCCACGTTCCGGCAACTGCCGGTCCCCGCGTTCAACCCGGGGGACATGCTGGGCTTCGCGGTATCCCCTGACGGCCAGGAGCTGGCCGTCCTGTCCGTACGGGGCAACGGCACGACCCTGCGGACCTACTCGGTCACGACCGGGGCGACCCTCCGGACCTGGACGCACGGCGGCGTGGACCTTTCAGGGCAACGGGGCCGTGCAGGCGGCGTCTCGTGGACGGCCGACAGCCGCCGAGGTCGGGCGCGTCCACGGGGGTGAGCAGGCTGCCGGCCCGCTGGTGGAACGAGTGATCAGCACGGCAGCCGCCCAGCGGTGACCTCGCCGCCGGCAGCAGGGTCGTCTTCACGGCCCCGGGCAGCTGCACGTCGCTGCTGCTCACGCCGAACGGCGGGGCGGTCGTTTGCGCGACGACGGTTAACTACCCCACCCCGAATCCCCCGGGCAGCGCGCCGGGCTGCGGGGCGGGCCGGCGGCCCGATGTTCGTTTCCTACTCAGTCGCGACCGGCAAGCAAGCGGGCATCGCGTACCGGTACTCCGGCGCCTGTTCTTCGGCTGCGTTCACCGTGCTGTGGGCTGACGACTCCGCCCGGCACGTGATCGGCGAGAGCCAGGTAGCGCCGGTGGGCGACGGGATCTCGATCACCGGGCAGCCGGCGTGGCCTCCGCCGGGACCTTCACCAAGCTCGCCGGTCCCGCCGCTCGGGCAGTGGTCCACCCAGCCCGCCTGGTAGTCGGAAAAGCGTGCTGGCAGACCAGTTCTCAGGCGAACTACGATGCCGAGGCGCCGCGCTCCAGGCGCTAGGCGATCCAGACCTTGATGATCGACTGGCGGTTGACCCCGAGACGCCGCGCCTCCCGGTCCCGGGATTCAATCATCCACTCCGGGAAGTCAACGTTCAGCCCGTCGCTGCTCCAGCCCCGGTCGCCGGGCCAGCCGACAAGTCCAGTTGGGACGTGAGTCCGTCGCCATCGGCGAAGCGCCCGGTCGAACTCGCGTCAGATTTCATAGATCTCGACCTCGTGGATCCCGCGCCCGCCGGACAGACAGTAGCGGTAAGTGCGACACTCGGGCCCGGCAGCGTGAGTCCGTCAGGCGTCCGGCCAGCGAGGCGATCAGGTCGCGGAGTTCCGCTGGCAGCTCGAGCGCGAACGCGAGGTCGAGCGATGCGCGTACTGGGGGCAGCCAGCCAAGCTGTCCGGCCCGGGGTCTCCGCCCGCGTCTAGGCCAGCCGGCCCCGGGTCGCCGTCGGACCGGCCGGCGCGCTCCGGGGCGCCGTCACCGGGACCGTCACCGGCAGGCGTGACTGACGGCGACGCTAGCGAGCAGCCGGTGCGGATCTGCTGGCTCTGTCCCCTGAATCCGCACGACCACCGATGCCGGTCGGGGCCGTCGCCAGCCCGGACAGCACGCGCTGCGCGGGGTCAACGGCGGCGGGAGGCTCGAACGTGCCGGACTGGACCCGCGCCTCCGTGATGCGGTCCAGGCGGAAGGCGCGGTCTTCGGCCCGAGCGTCAGCGCCGGGCACAGCCACCGGCCCGGCGGGCACGAGGCCAGGTGCAGCACGCGCTCGCTGCGCCGGCCGCTTGCATCGGCGTACCTGATGGAGACAGGACGGCGGCGCCGCACCGCGTCAGCGACGCTGGCGACGTGGACCTCGTGCACCGGAGTTCCTGGTGGATGACGTGAAGCACTTCGTCAACGAGCCCACCACGATGCCCTAGGGCAACCGGTCGCTGCTGTTCCACGACCCGGACGGCAACCTGGTCAACTTCTTCACCCCGGTCACCGAGGCCGCGATTGAGCGGTTCGCCACCCGGTAAGCGGCCGGGACAGGGACGTTGGGCGCCTGGCCCCTGGGCGCGTTGCCCGGCGTATCGTGGTATTCGCCGGTCGGCACCGACTTTGGGGGTACTGGCGATGGATGACGACGTCCTCAGCCAGGGCGGGGACCGCGAGCCTCGCCCGTGGGCGCATCGCCTAGTGGTAGCCGCCGCGCTCATCGCGGTGGTGGCCGGCGGCCTCGTGTACCTGGACTTGGCCCGTCACCATGCCGCTCCCGTGGCCGCGCATCGGGCGCCCGCTACCGTCAGCCCGGCGTCGACGCCCCCGCCCGCAGTCAGCCTGCCACCCGAGCCGAACGGGATCACCGGGCAGACCCTGGCGTGGAGCCCCGACGTCCAGCTGCCGACCGCGGGAGCGCGGCCGGTCTGGTTCTCGCCCGCCTCGGGTGGCTCGCAGCCGATCGGCGGGCTGTCCGCCAACCGATCCGGTTACCAGTTCACCCGGGTGGCCGGGGCTGGGCGATGCAGGCGGGGGGCGCGGGCGCGCCGGGCGAGTGTGCCGGCTGTGCGGGGCAGCCGGCCACGGTGTGGTTCCTGGCCGACGGCGCGCGCTCGGTGACCAGGCTCGGCGCCGCCAGCCTGATCGCGCCGGCCGCCAGCGCGGGTGCGGTCTGGCTGACCAGCTATGCGCCCGGCACCGACACGGCCACCGCGGCCGGGACGGCGCGCGAGGTCAACGTGAACGGCGGGTCGGCCCGGCCGGTCCGGCTGCCGCCGGGTTACGTGATCGAGCGGGGAACGGACCGCGGCCTGCTGCTGGCGCAGGCCGGCCAGTTGCCGGGAGCGGCGGCCGAGCTGTGGGACCCGGCCACAGCCCGGGTTGTGCAGCACTTTGGCAACGTGCTGGCGGCGGGCACCGGCGAGATCGCCTGGACATCACGGTGCGCTCCCCGGTGCGCCGTCGAGCTGCTCAACCTGGCGACCGGCAAGCACACGGAGGCCTTGCTGCCCGCGGGGAAATCGGCCGCCCGCGGCGCGTTCAGCCCGGACGGGAAGTTCCTGGCGCTCCAGGTGAGCTTTGGCAACACCGGCGACGGCGGCGACCTGGCCATGCAGCTCGAGGTCGCCGCCACTGCCACTGGCCGACTGACGGCGGTGCCAGGAACCGGGGTCAGCAGCGACGCCGTGGTCGGTTTCGGCTGGCCGACGGATCGCGACAGCCTGGTAGCCGAGTTCATTTCACCACCAAGACGCAGCTGGCATTGTGGCAACCTGGCGCCAGCCTTCCGGCGGTGACCGTTGTCCGGCTGGGCGGCACCCGGCCGCGCTGATCCTCGGATAGCCGATCCTCGTCTTGCGCCGCGCTAGTGCAGTGACTGGGGAAGGAACGGGCTTGCGTTGGTAGGTGTCTCCGGGCCAGGGCGTCGATGTTAATGACCTCAACCCGCTCCAGGATCTCCCGGCCCGCCAGTTCGATCAGCCGGGACCGGATCCACCGCACGCCTCGCGTTCCAGGGCGGCGCAGCCGTTCAGTCTCCGCGTCACCCGGATCCCATACCGTCGCCGGTCGGGGGCTCCGCGCTAGGCGTCCATCTCGCCAGCCGTGGGGGCAGCGGCGCGCAGCAATCCACGCCGTCGCCGACCGGCGGGGCAGCGCGCGGGCCAGCCTCCAGACCGTCTCCAGCCGACGGACCGCCAGGCCAGTTCCCATCCCCTCGTCAGCCGTGGGGGCAGCGGCGCGCGGGCCCGTTCCCGTACCGTCGCCGACCGGCGGGGCAGCCCGCAAGCCAGCTCCCGTACACCGCCCGAGCCCCCGGAACCGCGGCCAGTTCCAGACCGTCGCGAGCCCCAGGGCGGCACGCGGCCCCAGACCGTCGCCAGCCGACGGGACCGCGCGCAGGCCAGCTCCCATCCCCCGCCAGCGGCCGGCGCCGCAGGCCAGTCTCCGTACCGTCGCCGGCCGGCGGGGCGGCGGGCGGATGGCGCGGAGGGCTCGCGGGCGCGTGGCTGTGCAGCACTCGACGGCCGTCTGGGCTGTGGGCCTCGGTGGTGCCGTCGGGATGAAGGATGAGCTGCCAGCCGCGGCGATGGATGCACACGTCGTGGTGGAACTGGCACGCCAGGACGCAGTTGCCGACCGAGGTCTTGCCCCCGTCCCCCTGGTGGCGGAGGTGATGAACGTCGCAGTAGACCGCCGGGCGGCCGCACCTGGGCCACGCGCACGTCCGGTCGCGCAGCAGGACCGCGCGGCGGATATGGGCCGGGATGCTGTCGCTGTAGCCGATATCCAATGGCAGCGACGGCGTGTTCCAGGGCCTGTCCAGCAGGCCCTGTCGCAGCATCGCGGCGATCCCGGACGGCCCGGACACCAGGTCAACGGCCAGGCGCGCCATCGCGTAGCGCAGCGCCCGCCACGCCTCGGGCGACAGGCCGCGGGAACCGGCGCCGCCAGCGTCGGCGCCGTCGCCGTCGCCGACGGCACCCAGCTCGGGGCCGGAGGCGGAGGGACCGGACACGGAAGGGCCGGACACGGAAGGGCCGGACACGGAAGGGCCGGACACGGAAGGGCCGGACACGGAAGGACCGGACACGGAAGGACCGGACACGGAAGGACCGGAGGCGGAGGGGCTGGCGGGGTCATCGCCGCCGCAGCCGCGCCCGCGCCCGCGCCGGTCGGCCGGGCCGACCGCGACGACAGGTCGGGCCGCTGGGGACCGGGTGAGTGCACTGGTGGTGTCGTTGCCTTCGCTGGTTGGCGGTGCGGCCGCGGCGGCGGCGCGGGCCAGGTCGATCATCTGGTCGATGACGGCGGGGTTCAGGGTGCCGGTGACCACGGGAACGGTCTGCGCGTCGCAGGCGGCCGTCTCGGCGTCCTGGCCGGCGAGACAGCCGTCATGGCCGATGCGGGCACGGATCCAGGCGTCTTCCAGGTCGTCCGCTCCCGGCATCTGGCGGAGCTGCGAGAGGGGTATGTGGACGACCGCCTGGGTGTCGGCGCCGGCCCGGGCAGGGACCATGCGCGCACGCAGCAACAGGGTGCAGGCCTGCTGAAGGGCGTCGTGGAACCGGTGGCCTTCGGTGCGGTCGTCTTCTGGCCCCTGCTTCTTGCCCAGGGCCTCGATGACGGCGCGGACCGCCGTGGCGCACTCCGGCGTCAGGTTGCCGCGAATCAGGCCCGCTCCGCCGAAGGTCGTGCCGACCTGGACGAAACGGTCGTCCGGGTCAGGGTCGTCGGCGTCCGGGCGCTGCCGCCGCCAGTGCTCGATCGCGTGCGCCGCCAGGACGGCCAGGTCATCCAGGGCGGCGCCAGACGCGGCCGCGTCGAGGAGGATCTTGTCCGTCTCGTCGCGCAGGTCAGCCGGGAGCTTTCGCGTCCAGGCGGCGATCTGGTCCGCCCAGGACTGGGTGATCTCCCCCGCCCTGAGGGCCTCGCTCAGCTGCGGTCGCTCCGTGTGGCGGCGCATCTCGCGGACGGCGGCGCGCGCGTCCTTCTGCGTCAGCTGGCCGTTGGCAGCAAGCCAGGCCGCGCAGGAACCGTAACCGTCGGCGCTGTGCGCGTCCACGGCGTCGAAGCGGCGCAGGAACCCGGCGCGAGCCGCGGCCTGCTTGGCCTGAATCCTGCCCAAGGCAAGCAGCGCGTCACCGCAGGCGTGGCCGGGCAGGTCGAGCGCCGCCGGCGAGTTCAGGAAATCCATGGCCTCCTCCGCCACCCGCAGCGCCTCGGCCACGCTGGCGAACCCCGGGCCGCCCGCCGGGCCGCCGGTGCCGGCTGTGCGCGTGCACATTCTTGTCACCCCCTCACGGTGCTGTGCCTGTCAGGAGCTGTGCCTGTCAGGAGCTGTGCCTGTCAGGAGCTGTGCCTGTCAGGAGCTGGGCCTGTCAGGAGCTGGGCCTGTCAGGAGCTGGGCCTGTCGAGCGGGCCGCAGCTGGGCCTGTCAACTGGGCATGTCAGGCGCTGAGAATGTCAGCGGAAGCAGTTGCCAAAGGCCGTGGGGGGCGCGCGTCCCAGGGGCGTCGCGCCAATGGCCGACGGCTCATTGCGTCGGCCCGCGATTTCTCTCAGATTATCAGTTCGATCAATACAGATCAATGGAGGCAATCAAGATCTTTTTTCGAATCATCTGATAGCCGTCGCGACCAGGGCCGGGCGGGTCATCATGGGCGCGATGCCTGAACAGAAGACCATGGCCGCAATGCCTGAGGCTTGCGATCACGGCGACTATGGGCACGGACCGCACGGCAACCACCCAGCACGGCACCGCGGCCACAACAGCTAAGGCCAGACCGTAGCTCCTCGCTAACCGCACGAGGCGCGAGTTAGCTCCGGCGCGCTAGAGTCAGCGCGGGCTCGCATGTGACTGACTGGGAGTGCCAGCACGGGCCAGCGCCGCGGCACGGGCCAGCGCCGACCCGCCGGATGCCACCACGGGCCAGCGCCGACTCGCCGGATGTCACCACGGGCAGGCGCCGACCCGCCGGGTGCCAGCACGGGGGCCAGCGCCGACTCGCCGGGTGTCACCGCGGGTCAGCGACGGCGCTTGACCGGGGCACGGGCGGCGTCCGCCGAGGTGGGGACGCTGATGGGGCGCTGCAGCGCAGGTGCTCGATGCTGAGGTCGAGTGAGGCCGTCAGCGGGGCCAGGTCGCCAGTGGACATGAGCATGACAACGCCACCCTGGATGCCGGCCAGGATCGCGGCCGCGTAGCGCTGGGGGTCCAGGGCGGCGGGCACCTGGCGTGATGCCTGCATTCTGGTGATCCCGGCGGCGATTTGCGCCTGCCACCGGGCCATCAGCTCGGCCACCACCGCCTGGGCGCCTGGTGTCATCCGGCCGAGCTGGGTGACCAGGGCGTTCAGCGGGCACTGCTGGCCCTGCTCACGGTAGCGGGCGAGCACCTTGTCGCGCCAGGCCAGCCAGGCGGGCCACGAATTAAGCTCGCTGAGCTGCGGCTGCTGGTCGGCCAGCACCCGGTCGGCCTCGTAGCGGGCCACGGCAAGCAGCAACTGCTCGCGGCCGCCGGGGAAGTAGTGGAACAGCTGACTCTTGCTCGCCCGGGCCCGGGCCCGGATGTCGTCGAGCGTGACGGTCACCCCGAACTCGCGGATCTCCGCCGCGGCGGCCTCCATGATGCGCTGACGGGTGGCCGTCCCCTTGGGCGTCAGGCCCGTGACGTTGCCGCCGCCGGGCACTCCCCCGCTCCCGTCGGCCCCATCGCCTCCGCCCTCAGCGGTGCGTACCGTATCCACCGTTGCCCCTCCCCCATTCTGGGCTTGCTGGTCCATTTTATTGCGGCACGGAGCCGGGCGTTAGCCAAGCAACCACGCGGCGATCCGGTCAAGGCTGCGGTGGCCGAACTCGCCACTCGGACGGGCGAGCGCGCCGTGCGGTGCGCGCGGCTCCATCTCCAGCCTGGCGGTGCCGTCCGCCTGGATGACGGCGGCGGCGTACGCCTCGCCGGAGAAGCGGAGCGTGTCGAACTCGGCGGTGAGCACGAACACTGGCGGCTGACCGCCGAGCGGGCCGTTGGCGGGGAACGCGTACGGGTCAGCGAGCACGGCGGCGCTGCCCGCGTAGTTTTCCGCGATGAGCCGCAATTCCCCGGCGGGCAGGAGCGGGTAAGGCGAGCGCCTGCGCAGCCTGGCCAGCGCGGCGGCGGGGAAGGCGTCGACGCTGGGATGCAGCACCGGGTAGGCGAGCACCAGGGTGCGCGGCAGCGGCGCCGCCCCCGTGTCACGCAGCTTTTTGACCAGGCCTCCGGCGAGGGCGCCGCCGGCGGAGGCGCCGCCCAGATGAACGGCGGCGCCGGTCACGCCGAGGGCGTCACCGGCGTTAGCGACCGCCCAGTGCCAGCCCGCGGCCACGTCGTCGAGCGGCACCGGGTAGTGGACGCCCCTGATCGCCTTGCGGTAGTCGAGGGCGAGCACCGCGATGCCGCGGCGGGCCAGGGCCAGGCCGGTCCAGTGCGACTCGGCGAAGTCCAGGGTGCCGGACACGAAACCGCCGCCGTGCACCCAGACAAGGGCGGCCGTGGGCGGGCCGTCCGGCCGGTACACGCGGCCGGGCACCGGGCCGTGCGGCCCGGGAATCTCGACGTCGCGCGATGCCACCACGGCAAGGTCGGGGAACATCACCGTCAGCAGGGCCGGGTCCGACTCTGGGGCGGGGTCGGGCACGCCGCCGCGCTCCTCCGCCACTCGGAGCAGGTCGGGGAAGGCTGGGGTGGCGCCGCGGCGGGCAGCCAGCCACGCGGTGGCCCGGGGCGCCACGCGCCGGGCGACCGCCAGCGTCCGAGCGGTAGCGAGCCTCCTGGCCGCGCTAGACGCCGGCATCGTCAGCCGCACTCCTCATCGTCGCGCCGCGCGCTTGGGCGGGCCGGGTCACTGCCGCTCGATTGACGGCGACGACTCCGTCGCGGTCACCGCAGGGCATATGCGGCCGGCTCCGCGCCGTTCATGTCTGCTCTTCCCGGCTGGAATGGTTGCCGTCGGCCTCCCGCAGCCCCCACAGGCGGCCGTCATAGTGAATGACTGGCGATCCCTCCTCGGCGGTGCCGGCCCCTACGACCTGGCCCACAACGATGTCGTGACCGCCAAATGGATAAATGTCCCTGACCTCGCACTCGAACGACGCCAGGCAGCCGTCCAGCAGCGGGAGACCGCGCGTTGGACCGGGTGAGAACGGAACGCCAGCGAAGCGGGCACCCGGATCCAGGGACCTGGCCGCGAACTGACCGACCAGCGCTCGCTGCTGCTCGCTCAGCACGTTCACGCCGAACCGTCCCTCGGCCCCGACCAGGGCCCGGGTACGACCACCGCTGCGCAGCGTGGTCAGCAGCAACGGCGGCGTCGCGTGCTCCGCCCAGGCCATGCCAGACGCCCCGTGCGGCCGACCGTCGTCGAACGTCGTGATGACCGCTACCCCAATGCCGAGCCGGCCAAATCCGGCGCTGATCCTCCTGGTCAGGTCATCAGCCATCGGGCCAGCCTTCCACGCGTAGCCGCGCGAATCCACTGCGACGAGTCGCCCATCGCCGGCCCGGCTCGTTACCAGCGCGGGTGAATGGCGGCGCGCAGCTCCCGGTCGTACAGCTCCTCAATGCGGCGCAGCGCCTGGGCGCTGAGCGGCCCCACGTCGGCGGCGGCCGCATTCTGCCTGGCCTGGCTGGTGTCGCGGGCGCCGGGGATGACCGTGGTGACGCCCGGCTGCTGAATCACCCAGCGCAGCGCCGCCTGGGCGGTTGACGGCACAGCGCCTCCAGCGGCGAATGCGCCGGGCCCGGCCACGATGGCGGCGAACTCGCTGGCCGCCCGCAGGCCGGCCGGGTAGTCCACGCCGGAGAACGTCTCGCCGACGTCGAAGGCCTCGCCGTGCCGGTTGTAGCTGCGGTGGTCGTCGGGGGCGAAGACCGTGTCCGCCGTGTAGCGCCCAGACAGCAGCCCGGACGCCAGCGGCACCCGGGCGATGATCCCGACGCCCGCGGCGGCCGCGGCGGGCAGAACCGCGTCCAGCGGCTTGCGGCGGAACGCGTTCAGGATGATCTGCACGGTGGCCACACCGGGCCTGGCGATCGCGGTCAGCGCCTCGTCGCAGGTCTCCACGCTGACCCCGTAGGCGGCGATCCGGTCCTGCGCGACCAGGGTGTCCAGCGCGTCGTAGACCGCGTCGGATGAGTAGACCGGCGTGGGCGGGCAGTGCAGCTGGACCAGGTCGAGCCGGTCGACGCCGAGGTTGGACCGCGACCGGTCGGTCCAGGCGCGGAAGTTGGCCAGCGTGTACTGGTCCGGGTCGAGCGCGGCGCGCCTGCCCATCTTGGTGGCCACCGTGACGCCTCCGGCCGCCTCCTGCTTGAGGAAGCGGCCGATGAGCTGCTCGCTGCGTCCGTCGCCGTACACATCGGCCGTGTCGAGGAAGGTGACGCCGGACTCGACGGCGGCGCGCAGCACGGCGAGCGCGTCCGCCTCGGTCACCGCGCCCCAGTCCGCGCCGAGTTGCCAGGTGCCGAGGCCGATAACCGAGACGGGCCTGCCGGCCTTGCCGAGGACTCGCTGCTCCATGACTGGCGATCCTACCGGGCGGCTGCGGCCAGGCCGGTCAGGCGCCCGCCGGGGCCGGGGCGGCGGCCGGCTCCGGTGCGGCTTCCTGGCGGCGGACCGCGCCGCGGCCGAGGGCGAGCCACCCCAGGAACGCGACGACCAGGGCCACGATCACGCCGAGGTTGGCGGCCTGCCAGGTGCCGGTCTTGCCGCCGAGGCCGAACGGCCCGAGCAGGAAGCCCTGCCAGCTCAGCCAGCTCGCGTAGGTGTTGACCACGAGGCCGAACCCGAGGACGCTGCCGACGACCATGAGCGCGACCGGTCCCCAGCGCACCGCGCCGTACCGGCCGGCCGAGGTGAACAGGTCGGCCTCGGCGTAGGCGGTGCGACGCAGCGCGATGTCGGCGAGCATCACGCCGCACCAGGCCGCGATCGGTACGCCCAGGGTGATCAGGAAGCCCTGGAACGGGCCGATGAAGTTGCTGGAGAAGAAGACCACGTAGATGGTGCCCGCGATCATCAGCACGCCGTCGAACAGCGCCGCCGACCAGCGCGGCACCCGCAGCCCGGCGGCGAGCAGCGTCAGCCCCGAGGAGTAGATGTCCAGCACCGCGCCGCCGACCAGGCCGAGCACGGCGACGATGACGAACGGCACCAGGTACCAGGTCGGCAGCAGGGTGGCGAGGGCCCCGACGGGGTCGGTGTTGATCGCCTTGGACAGCGAGGCCGATGACCCGGCGAGCAGCAGCCCGAAGCCGAGCAGGAACACCGGCGCGATCGAGGCGCCGAACGTCGTCCACCAGACCACTGCTCCGCCGGAGGACCGCCGGGGCAGGTAGCGGGTGTAGTCGGCGCCGGTATTGACCCAGCCGAGGCCGAAGCCGGTGATCACCAGCACGGTCGCGCCGATGAAGGCCTGCGCGGAGCCGGAGGGCAGCGCCGACACCACGGACCAGTGGATCTTGTCGGCCACCAGGATGAAGTAGACGACGGTGAGGATGCCGGTGATCACCGTGATGATGGCCTGCAACCGCATGATGGTGTCGAAGCCGAGCGCGGCGCTGCCCACGATCAGCACGGTGATGATCAGGAAGGCGATCACCTTGGTCAGGTCGCCTGAGCTCCAGCCGAGCCGGGCGAAGACCGTCGCGGTGGCCAGCGTGGCCAGCACGGTGAGCACGATCTCCCAGCCGACGTTGAGTATCCACGACACCAGCGCGGGCAGCTTGTTGCCCTGCAGGCCGAACGCGGCCCGGGACAGCACCAGGGTCGGCGCCGAACCGCGCTTGCCCGCCACGGCGACGAAGCCGACGAGCAGGAAGCTCACCACGATCCCCACCAGGCCGGCCAGGCAGGCCTGCCAGAACGAGATGCCGAAGGCGAGCACGTAGACGCCGTAGCTGAGGCCGAAAACCGAGATGTTGGCGGCGAACCACGGCCAGAACAGGCTGCGCGGCCGTCCCTTCCGCTCGCCGGTGCTGATGACGTTGATCCCGTTGGTCTCGAGGCCGAGCGGGCGCTGCTGTGCGGGAGTGGTCACCGGTGCTCCTTCCTTGCCGACCTGGGGCAACCGTTAGAATCTGGCCAGCCCGGTAGCCGGGAACATACAGCCAACCGGCTAAACCGCGCATTAGGGGGATGTCTTCCTTGTCATCGGCACCCGAGACCGGGCATTCCCCGCAGCAGGCGAACCGGGCCAGGGGCGCCCTGTACGGCCTGGCGATCGGCGACGCGCTCGGCATGCCGACGCAGATGCTGTCCCGGCCGGAAATCACCCGCCCGGTGGGGCGGGATGCTGACCGGCTTCGAGCCCGCACCGCCCGGGCACCCGATCGCGGCCGGGCTGCCGGCCGGCACCGTGACCGACGACACCGAGCAGGCGGTGCTGCTCGGCCGCCTGCTGCTGACCGGGCGGGCCGGCCCGCAGGAGCTGGCTGACGCGCTGGCCGACTGGGAAAAAGACATGGCCGAGCGCGGGTCGCTCGACCTGCTCGGCCCGTCCACCAAGCGGGCGATTGAGGCGGTGCGTGCGGGCACGCCGCCGCGAGCAGGCGGGCGCCTCCGGCGACACCAACGGGGCGGCCATGCGGATCGCCCCGGTCGGCATCGCGGTCGCCGTGGGCAGCCCGCCGGACCCAGCCGGCCTCACCGGGCTGGTCGATGCCGTGCACCGGGTGAGCATGGTCACGCACAACACGTCGGTGGCCGTGGCGGGCGCGGCCGCGGTGGCCGCCGCGGTGAGCGCGGGCATCGAAGGCAGCGCAGGCATCGAAGGCAGCGCAGGCATCGAAGGCATGCGGCCGGCGCGGCCGGGGTCGCGGTGTCCGGAGCCGAGCGGGTCGAAGCGGCGACCGAGGCGGCCGTGGCCGCGGCCCGGATCGGGAGCGGCTACGGCCACTGGGTGGCGGGCGCCGACGTCGCGTCCCGCATCCGCTGGGCGGCCGGCCTGGTGGCCGGGCGGCCCGCCACGGAGGCCGCCGAGGTGATCTACACGCTGGTCGGCACCAGCCTGGCCACGCAGGAGTCGGTGCCCGCCGCGTTCGCCGTGCTCAGCGCGGTCCCGGACGACCCGTGGCGGGCCTGCCTGCTGGCCGCGTCGCTCGGCGGCGACTGCGACACGATCGCCGCCATGGCCGGGGCGATCGGCGGGGCCTGCCACGGGCTGGCCGCGTTCCCGCCGGACGCGGTCCGGGTCGCCGACGGCAACGGGCTCGGGCTGGCCGAGCTGGCCGACGCGCTGCTGGAGCGGCGCCGGTGACCGTCAACCTCAGGTTCGGCTACCCGCCCGTCCCGGGCCGTCCGCGGCCCGGCGGCCCGGCGCGACTCGTCTTCGCCGGCGAGGCCATCGTCGACGTGGTGATGCGCGTCCCGCTGCTGCCCGAGCGCGGCGGCGACATGCTGGCGGAGTCAAGCGCGATCACGGCCGGCGGCGGGTTCAACGTGATGGCCGCGGCGGCGCGCCACGGGCTGCCGGTGGTCTACGCCGGCGGCCACGGCACGGGGCCGTGGGGTGACCTGATCCGCGCAGCCCTGGCCGCCGAGGGCATCAGCGTGCTGCGCCCGCCCGACGCGAACCGCGACACGGGCTTCGACGTGGCGCTGGTCGACGCGGAGGGCGAGCGTACGTTCGTCACCCAGCTCGGCGCGGAAACGATGCGCGACCCCGGCGGCTGGGATCCGGTGCCGGCCGGGCCTGGCGACGCGGTTTACGTGTCCGGCTACGGCCTGGCGGCCCCGGACGCCGGCCCGGCGCTCGGCCGCTGGGCGGCTAGCCTGCCGCCCGGTGTCCTGCTGTTCTTCGACCCCGGCCCGCTGGTGGCGCAGATCCCGGCCGCGGTACTCGATCCGGTGCTGGCCCGCTGCGACTGGCTGAGCTGCAACCTGCGGGAGTCGGCGGCGCTTTCCGGCCTGCTGCTCGCCAGGTCGGGGATCGCGGAAACCGACCAGGGGGCGCATTCAGCCATGCGGCTGCACGACCGTGCCCCCCAGGCGGACATCATCGTCCGGGCTGGCGCCGGCCGGCTGTCAGGTGGCCCTGCGCACGCTGGCCGGCCCGGTCCACGTGCCCGCCCCGCGGGTGACCGCCGTCGACACGACCGGCGCGGGCGACGCCCACTCGGGCGTGTTCCTCGCGGCCCTGGCCGATAGCCGTTCCCCGCTTGACGCCGCCGCGCGGGCGAACGCCGCGGCCGCCTACGCGGTCACCCGCCCGGGCCGGCCACCGCGCCGACCCGGGCACAGCTGGACGCCTGGCTGGCTGGCTAGGCCTGACCCGCCGCCAGGCCGCGCTCGATGGCCTCGATGATCGCCGGGCGCAGCCGGGCCGCGCTGATGATCGCGTCGACCGAGCCGACCTCGACCGCCCGCTGGATCGAGTGGATCTTGTCGAACTCCGCCGCGACCTCGCCGAGCTTCTCGGCCCGCACCGCCGACTGCACCTCGGCCAGCCGCGCGATCAGCGCCGCCCGCTCCGGGCTGCCGGTCTCGGCCACCTGGGCCTGCAGGCTTGTCACCCGGGCGTCGGCGGCCGTCCGGTTGTTCACCTGGGCGGAGAACACCGCCGCGGCGGCCGGGGCGCCGCCGAGCACGGAGGCGAAGGAGCCCTCCAGGGCGAGCACGGTCATGTTCGGGTTGAGCGCCTTGGAGAAGACCACGAACGCGCCGCCGTGGTAGCGGGAGATCACGCAGAACACGATCGGGCCGTCGAAGTTGACGATGGCCCGGCCGATCTCCGCGCCGTACTCCAGCTGCAGCTTGCGCATGGACTCCGGTGAGCCGTCGAAGCCGGACAGGTTGGCCAGCACGACGAGGGGGCGGTTGCCCGACGCGGCGTTGATCGCCCGCGCGACCTTCTTGGACGAGCGGGGGAACAGGGTGCCCGCGGTGTAGGTGTCCGGGCCGTCGGTGGGCGGGAAGCCGCGCCTTGGCACCGACCGCGACTCGATGCCGACCAGGCACACGGGCCAGCCGCCCAGGTGGATGTCCTGCACCACGGCGGTGTCCGCGTCGGCCATCCCGGCCCACCGCTCCAGCACCGGGTGGTCCTGGTCGGACAGCGCGCGCATCACCGTGCGGATGTCGAACGCCTTCTTGCGGTCCGGGTTGCCCGTGGCGGAGAAGATCTCGCCGACCGTGGCGAAGTCGCTGCCGGCCACCGCGTGCGGGTAGCCGGAGACGTCGCGGCCGACCGGGTCGGCGGTGACCGCCCGCCGCGGCGCCCGGCCCTCGCCGGGCGCGCGGTAGGTGTGCGCGTAGTGGGCCATCAGCACCTCGCAGGCAGCGGCCAGGCTGGGCGCCCAGTACTGCGCCTGCCCGTTGGGCCCCATCACCCGGTCGTAGCCGCCGATGCCGAAGTTGTCCTCGGCCGAGACCCCGCCGGAGAAGTCGAGCGCCTGCTTGCCGGTGAGCACCATGGCCGAGTCCGGCGTCATCACCAGGATGCCCCTGGTGTGCATGAGCATGGTGGCCTCGGCGTTCCAGTAGGGCTGGGCGCCGACGTTGATCCCGGCGACGACGATGTTGATCTCGCCGCCTGCCTGGGTGAACTTGACGATCCGCTTGAGCGCGGCCGCCACCCAGTCCATGTTCTCGGTGCCGGAGGTCATCGACACCCGCGCGCCGGAGGACAGCGCGAACCACTCGACCGGCACGCCCATCCGGTCGGCCAGGTTAAGCGCGGCGATCACCCGCGAGCACTCGGGCTCCGAGAGGGCGCCGAGCGACTTGGTCGGGTCGCCGAGCAGCACCACCCGGGTGACCCCCTCGGGGTGCAGCGTCGTCGGCGTGCTGACCACGCCGACCACGATGGCGGCGCTGTTCCTGCCCCTGGGCCGGTCCACCGGGACGAGCGCACCGCCCGCGTCGAGGTCGTGCTCGGTGAACGTGCCGTCCGGCCCGGCCAGCAGGCCGGTCAGCTCGTAGGGGTAGACGGTGCCGCGCCGCAAGGCCCGCTGCACCTTCTGCCGGTAGTCGTCCACCGGCAGGATCGGCTCGGTCGGCGGCGGGCCGACCTGCAGGCGCACGGCCCGGCCGGCGTCCAGCGTGACCCGCACCGCCAGCTCGCCGTCAGGGGCCACCCGGTTGCCTGGAGCACTGTTGTCGAGAGGGGCACCGTTGTCGAGAGGAGCACCGCTGTGGAGAGCACCGCTGTCGAGAGCACCGCTGTGGAGAGCGGCACCGCCGGATGTGCTTCCGGCGAGCGGGCGCCCGGTGCCGCCGGCCCGGTGACGGCGCGCGATGAACTGGACCTCCTCCACGCCCGAGCCGGACGTGGTCGGCCGGACCCGGTGGACGAGCGGCCGCAGCTCCTCGGCGGTGAAGTCGGTGGCGGGCCAGACGTACAGCATGATCCGGTTGAGGTCGAACCGCTTGTGCTGCGGCCGCTGGGCCTGGACGGTGCGGATCGCGTCCAGGCAGCCGGCCAGCACGTTCTCCAGCTCGGGCAGCGCCACCAGCCGGCCGTCCGCCTCCCGCAGGGGAGTCAGGTCGCGGACCTGGGCCATGGCCACCAGCCGCTCATCCGCAATGTTGCTCCTGGCCACCGCCTTGAACAGGTAGATCTCCTCGTCCGCGGACGGCAGCCGGGTCAGGTCGAACTCGCGCAGCCGGTCCAGCTGCAGCCGCTCGGCGACCTGCGGGTGCAAGCCGCGGATGAGCCGGTCCTCGGCCAGCCGCACGCCGGCGGCGGCACTGGTGGCGGCACCGTCGGCGGAACTGCTGGCGGAACCGCCGGTGACGCTGCCTGCGGCACCGCCAGCCGGGCTGCCGACCGGCTCGTCGGCGGTACTGACGGGGCGGAAGGTGAAGTGGTGGTGCAGCACGCCCCGCGACCCGGCCACCGTGACGGTGATCCGCCCCAAGCCGACGGGCAGCGGGCAGGCGGCGAGCAGTTCGCCGAGCCGCGCGGCGATCGCGTCGGCGTCCGGCTGGTCCGCCCAGGCGACGTACACGTCGGCCACCAGGCTGTTGTCCCCTGGCGGTACGGCACCCCTGGGGCCTGTCCGATCGAAAGGCGCGGGCGCGCCGGGCAGGCGGCCCGGCGCCGTCGGGGCCAGCTCGGCGATCGCGGCCAGCGCGGCGGGCAGGTCGCCGATGGCGGTGGCCGTGGCGGCGAGCAGCGTCACCCCGTCGGGGCCGGCGGCCTCGGCGGTGACCAGCCGGACGCCGGCCATCTCACGGGCGGTGACGTCGGCCAGCTTGTGGTTGCCGTAGTAGCGGCGGGTCAGCACTTCGAGCAGCGGCGCGTGATTGGCGCCACCGCCGGCCGCCCGGCCGATCCGCTGGCCGAGCAGCCGGACCAGCGGCTCGGAGCTGGCGACCATCGCCTGGATTCGCTCGTCCCGGTCGGGCGCGTCCGGGTGGACGTCCAGGTAGCGCAGGTCGGCCCGGACCGAGGCGTAGACCCGCGCCCGGTTGCGGCGCAGCAGCGGCTGGGCGAACCAGCGGAACACCACGCCGCGAGCGAGGTCGCTGACCTCGGGGAAGCGCACCTGGGTCGCCTGGATGAGGTGTTCGAGCGCCAGGCCGACCGCTCGCGCAGCGACTCCGCGGGCGGTGAGTCGGCCAGCCAGTGCCGCAGCAGCCCGGCCACGACGGCGGCGTCGAAGGCCATCTTCTGCTGGGCCAGGAAGACGCGGAAGACCGCGGCCTCCAGCTCCGGCGTGCGGTCCAGGCTGGCAACACCGTAGTTGCCAAGCACCCGGCTCAGCCGGTCGGTGAAGGCGGCCGGCAGGCCGGCCCGCTCGGCGTCGAGGCTCTGCAGGTAGCTGTGGAAGTACTCCCGCGGGCTATGCACCGCGTTGCCAGGCTCGGGGTCGAGCTGCAGGCTGTCGGGCGTGGTGCGGCCGAGCTCGGACAGGTCGGCGAAGGCGGTGACCAGGTCAAGCTCGCCGGGCAGCGGCCGGGCAGCCCGAGCTCGGCGCGGGCGGCGTCGTACCCGGCCCGCAGGCGCTCGCGGTCGTCGGGGCCGGCGTCGAAGCCGAGCAGCAGGCTGCGCAGGTCTTCCAGGCACCGCTGCGGCCCGCTGGGCCGCGCAGCGGCGCTGGCTCGGCGGGCAGGTCCAGCTCGGCCGCGCCGAGGCCTGGCTGGCCGCCTCGGCGGCGCGGTCATCGGCGCGGCGTCGCCGACCGGTTCCAGGCGCAGCAGCGCGGCGCCGGCCTCGACCTGGCTGCCCACGGACACCAGGTGCTCCCTGACCCGGGCGCGGAACGGCGCGCGCAGCACCGTCTCCATCTTCATGCTCTCCAGCACCAGGATCGGGGCACCGCCGTCCACCTCGTCCCCGACGGCCAGCGGCGTCGCCACGACCAGCGCGGGCGCGGGCGAGCGCACCACGCCGCCCTCGTCCAGGCTAATCCGGTGGGTGACCCCGTCCACCTCCACCAGGTGGACCGGCCCGTGCGTGGCCATGGTCAGCCGGAAGCGGGTGCCGTTGACGGTGATCCGGCCGCTGTGCTCGTCGAACCGCTCCAGCTCGGCGTCGGCCGTCAGCTCCTCGCCGCCGGCGGACAGCCCGATCCGGAACCGGCGCGCGCCCAGCCGGGCGACGCTCACCCGGTAGGCGGCGCCGCGCAGCTTCAGGTCCAGCGGGCGGCCGGGGTCGTGCTGCGCCTGGGGGCGCCCGCCGTACGCGGTGGCCAGCAGCCGCGCGGTGGCGACCTCCTCCTCGTCGGTGTACGCCTCGATCGCGGCCACCGCGAGGGCGACGGCGGAGTGCCGGTGCGCGACCAGGCGGCCCTGCGCGCGGACCCGGTCGATCCAGCCGGTGTCGGCGCTGGCGTCGATCACCTCGGGCTGGCCGAGCAGGTCGAGCACGAAGCTCTTGTTGGTGGCGCCGCCCTCGATGACCACGGTGGTCTCGGCCATCGCCCGGCGCAGCCGGGCCAGGGCCTGGTCGCGGTCGCGGCCGTAGGCGATGATCTTGGCGATCATCGAGTCGAAGTCGGCCGGGATCACGTCGCCCTCGCTGACCCCGGTGTCCACCCGGATGCCCGGGCCGGCGGGCAGCGCGAGGCGGGCGATGCGGCCGGGCGCGGGCGCGAAGTCGCGGTCCGGGTCCTCGGCGTTGAGCCGGGCCTCGATGGCGTGCCCGGACTCGGCGGGCTTGTCCCCGGTCAGCTTCCCGCCCCCGGCCACGTGCAGCTGGAGCCGGACCAGGTCGGTGCCGGTGGTCAGCTCGGTGATCGGGTGCTCGACCTGGAGCCGGGTGTTCACCTCGAGGAAGGCGAAGCGGCGCTCGCCCGGGTGGTACAGGAACTCGACGGTGGCCGCGCCCCGGTAGCCGACGGCGAGGGCCAGCCGCTCGGCCGACGCCTTCAGGTCGGCGACCTGCTGCACGTCAAGGACCGGGGAGGCGGACTCCTCGATGATCTTCTGGTTGCGGCGCTGCACCGAGCAGTCGCGGACGCCGAGCGCCCAGGCGGTGCCCTGCCCGTCCGCGATCACCTGCACTTCGACGTGACGCGCCCCGGTGACCAGGCGCTCCAGGAACACCGTGCCGCTGCCGAACGCGCGCAGCGCCTCGGCGCTGGTCCGCTCGAACGCCTCGGTGAGGTCGTCGGGCGTGGTGATGACCCGGATGCCGCGCCCCCCGCCGCCCGCGGTGGCCTTGAGCATCAGCGGGTAGCCGATCCGGTCCGCCTCGGCCAGCGCGGCCTCCAGCGTCGGCACCGCGCCCCGGCTCCACGGCGCGACCGGGACGCCGACCTCCTCGGCGATGAGCTTGGCGCCGATCTTGTCGCCCAGCTTGCGCATGGCGTCGGCGCTGGGGCCGACGAAGGTCACGCCGGCCTTCTCGCACACCTCGGCGAACGCCGGGTCCTCGGCGACGAAGCCCCAGCCAACCCAGGCGGCGTCGGCCCCGGTCTCGACCAGGGCGCGCTCCAGCACGGCGTGATCCAGGTAGGGGCGGGCCGCGGCCGGGCCGAGCGGGTAGGCCAGGTCGGCCTCGCGGACGAACGTGGCGGTCCGGTCGGCGTCGGTGTACAGGGCGACCGTCTCCACCGGAGTGCCCGTCTGCGCGGACAGGTCGCGCACGGCGTGGATGAGCCGCATCGCGGCCTCTCCCCGGTTGACGATGGCAACGCGTCTGAACACCGGCTGCGACCTTCCCTGTGCTGACGGGCACTGCTTGACGGACACTGCTGACTGCTTGACGGGCACTGCTTAGGGCACTGCTTAACGGGCACTGCTGACTAGCTTGACGGGCACTGCGTTGACGAGCATTGCGTCGGTACGCGCTCCGGCGACCATGGCCGGAACTATTCACGTGACCGGCATCCATCCTGCTCGATCGCGAGCGACCCTACCAATGCCGGCGTATGACTCAGACCTGGCCCGCCCCATTGTAGGAACTCGACAAAAACGTCACCGGCGGTGCCGGGCCGCCACGGCCCGCTCACGCCACGTTCGTCTCGGCGGAAAGCCCGGCAGCCAGCGTGAGCAGCCACGTCGCACCGCGCCGCGGTCACGACGGCCGGCCGCCACGGCACCGGCCGCCGGCGGGCGACGCCCGGCGGGCTTGTCCGTTTTGCATACATAAACGCACGCCTCAGATGAACGGGCGCGTGGTCCCCGCCGGCCGCCACGGTTGAACCCGCGGGCTGGTCAGGCCGTCGCGGCGGCTTGGTTTGCCGGCTACCGGGACAGGATGAAGCCCCGGTAGCCGTCGCGGGCGACGCCGGCGCAGATCTCCCGGTAGTCGGGCAGGCCGCCGGCGTAGGGCATGAACACCCTCGGCTTGCCGGGGATGTTGGCGCCCAGGTACCAGGAGTTGGCCTTGGGGAACAGGGTGCGGTCGGCGACCGCGACCACCTTCTCGCCCCAGGCGCGCTGCTGCGCCGGGTCCGCCTCGACCGTGGCGTAGCCGTGCTCGCCCAGGTAGCCGAGCAGGTCCGCGATCCACGCCACGTCGTGCTCGATGGTGCGCACCACGTTGGTGAGCACCCCGGGGCCGCCGGGGCCGGCGACGGAGAACAGGTTGGGGAAGCCGGCCGACGCCCAGGCCCAGGTAGGTGGCCGGGCCGTCGGCCCAGGTGTCCCGCAGGGCCTGGCCGCCCGCGCCGCGGATGTCGATGGCCAGCAGCGGGCCGGTCAGCGCGTCGAAGCCGGTGGCGAAGACGATGTCGTCGACCTCGAAGTCGGCCGGCCGCCCGTCCGGTCCCTTGGTGCGGATGCCGGCGGGGGTGATGGTGTCGAGCGGCGTCTCGCTCAGGTCCACCAGGGCGACCTCGGGCCGGTTGAAGAGGTCGTAGTAGCCGGGGCCGTAGACGATCCGCTTGGCGCCGACCGGGTAGCCGCGCGGGGTGAGGCGGCGGGCGGTCTCCTGGTCGTCCACGATCTCGGCGATCTTGCCCCGGATGAAGTCGGCCAGGGTGTCGTTGGCCGCCTGGTCAACCAGCAGGTCGTGGTACGCGCCGAGCAGGCCGCTGCCGGTGCTCCAGGCCTTCTCGTAGACGGCGTCGCGCTCGGCCGGGCTGACCGCGAGCGCCGACGGGCCGCCGACGACCGACGGGGCCACGCCGAGGAACGTCTGGCGGGCCCGCTCGCGGAACGCCTGGTAGTCGGCCTTGACCGCGCGGTCCTCGGCGGCGGTCAGCGGCCCGTTGCGCGACGGGACCACGAAGCCGGCGGTGCGCTGCAGCACGTTCAGGCGGGCGGCGCTGTCGGCGATCGCGGTGGCCGCCTGGACGCCGGACGAGCCGGTGCCGATGAGCGCGACCCGGCGGCCGGCGAAGTCGACCGGCTCGCTCCGGCCAGGCCGGCGGTGTGGAACCAGCGGCCGCCGAAGGTGTCCAGGCCGGGGAAATCGGGCACGCGCGGCGCGGACAGCGCGCCGGTGGCCATGATCACGAACCGGGCCCGGGCGACGGTCTCGTCCCGGATGCCTGCCTCGCTCGCCCGGACGGTCCACCGCCTGGCGTCCGCGTCGTAGTGCGCCGCGGTGACCCGCGTCTCCAGGGTGATGTCCCCGGCCAGGCCGAACCGGTCGACGACGTGGCTGAGGTAGCGCTGGATCTCCGGCTGGCTCGGGTAGCGCTCGGACCAGGTCCACTCCTGCTGCAGCGCGTCGTCGAACTCGTAGCTGTAGTCGTGGCTGGGGAAGTCGCAGCGGGCGCCGGGGTAGCGGTTCCAGTACCAGGTGCCGCCGACCTGGTCGCCGGCCTCGAACAGGCGTGCCCGCAGCCCGGCCCGGCGCAGCCGGTGCAGCATGTACAGGCCGGCGAAGCCGGCGCCGACCACGATCGCGTCGTAGCTGGGCACGTCTGCGGCATGGAGCCTTCCCCGGTGATCTACGTTTCGCTGGACATTCTGCCGTTACCTGCCGGTAAGCGAAAGGCCCGCAGCGGCCGCGCTTGTTGCTGTTATCACGGCACAACCCCGGCGGGCGGGCGTTGGATACCCAGCGCAACGGGTACATCACCAGCGTGTTTCCTTCGCATTGGCCACAGGACCTGGGCGCGACGGGCGCGGAGCGCAGGGCGGCGGGGAAAGCGGCCAGGAAACGGGCGCGGCGCGGCGGCCTCGGCCGCTGGACCGCCGCGGACCGGGGGCATGACGCGCTGGCGACGATCCTGGCGCAAGACGAGGCCCGCGACCCGGACCTGGTGCCCATCCGGCACTACCGCATGGCCGTCTCGCCGTGGAACTACTACCGGGGCGCCGCCGCGGTGATGGCCGCCGACCTGGCCGCCGGGCCGGACAGCGGGCTCACGGTGCAGCTGTGCGGCGACGCCCACGTGCTGAACTTCGGCCTGTGGGCGACGCCCGAGCGCAACCTCTCGTTCGACCTGCGCGACTTCGACGAGACGCTGCCCGGGCCGTTCGAGTGGGACGTCAACGGTTCGCGGCCAGCCTCGTGGTGGCGCGCCCGGGACAACGGGCTCGACGCCGGCCACGGCCGCCGCGGCGGTCGCGGCCGGCCTGCGACGCGTACCGCGGGCGGATGCGCGCGCTACGCCGCCGCTGCCGGAACTCGACATCTGGTACGACGGCATCCGCGTCGACAGCCTCATCGACTACTTCGAGCCGGCCGACCAGGGGCAGGTGTCGGTGCACATCGAGCGCAAGCGGGAGCGGCGCACCAGCCGGGGCGCGTTCGCCAAGCTCACCGAGATCGTCGAACGGGCGGCCGCGGATCACCGAGGAGCCGCCGATGCGGACCACGCTCGAGCGACGCCGACCAGGCCGGGCTCGTCCGACGAGGTGCTCGCCGGGTACCGGCTGACCCTGCCAGGAGGACCGGCGCCACCTGTTCGACCGCTTCGTCGAGGTCGACGCGGTCCGCCAGGTCGTCGGCGTGGGCAGCGTCGGGATGCGAGGTGTACCTGGTGCTGTTCGAGGGCCGCGACCGGCGCCGACCCGCTGTTCCTGCAGGTCAAGCAGGCCGGGCCGTCGGTCTACGAGGCGCACACTCAAGCCCAGCGCGCACGGCAACCACGGCGAGCGGGTGATCAGCGGCAAGCGGCTGATCCAGAGCGCCACCGACATCTTCGTCGGCTGGCGCTCGATGGACGGCAAGGACTTCTACGTGCGCCAGTTCCGCGACATGAAGATCATCCCGACCACGCGAGCTGATCGCGCCCCGGCTCGCCGAGTTCGCCACCGCCTGCGGCGACGTGCTCGCCCGCGCGCACGCCCGGACCGGCGACGCGGTGGCGATCGACGGCTACATCGGCAAGGGCGCCGCGTTCGACCGACGCGCATCGGCCGGTTCGCCCGCGCGCTACGCCGACCAGACCGAGCGCGACCACGAGCAGCTGACCCGGGCCATCGCCAGGGCACGGTGTCCAGCCAGACCGGGTAGGGCCGACCGGGTCCGGGGATGCCGTGCCGGGAGGCCGTGCCCGGAGACCTTCCGGGCAGGCGTCGCGGCGGTGCCGTTCCGGGCAGGCCGTTACGGGGAGAACAGCAGCCCGGCCAGGTAGGTGATCAGCATCGACACGCCGCCGATGCCCGTCGGTGCGCAGCACCGGGCGGGCCGGGCGGACGCCGTAGGCCCGCGCCGTGACCCAGCCGACCAGGGCCAGGGCGGCCAGCACGATCAAGAAGGTGATGGCGGCCCGCGTCGATCCTGGGCAGCGCGATCATGGCCAGCCAGGGCAGCAGCGGCCCGCGACGCGAAGGCCAGGCTGACCGCGACCGCGTCCCGCAGCGGCGCGATGCGGCAGCGAGCCGGGCGCGATGCCGTACTCGGCCTCGGCGTGCGCGGCGAGCGCGTCGTGCGCGGTCAGCTCCTCGCCACCCGCCGGCCAGGCCGGCCGACAGTCCGCGGGCCACGTAGAGCCCGGTCAGCTCGTCGAGTTCGGCCTCCGGCGCGGACCGCAGCAGCGTCCGTTCGGCGGCGAGCTGCCCCGTCCGCCGGTCGGACTCGGCGTGCAGCTTGGCGTACTCGACCGCGCCCATGGCCAGGGTGCCGGCCACCAGCGCGGCGAAGCCGGCGAAGACGATCACGCTCCGGCTGACGCCCGGCTCCGGCGAACCCCTCGCAGATCCCGGCCGAGGTGAGGATCCCGTCGGTGGCCTCGGGCACAGGGGGGCGAACCCACCCGGCGATCGTCCTGACTCCCCGCAGCGCACTCACCTCAGGGCCCGCGCTCCCTCCGGCCACGCCTGCGCTGGCTGTGCCTGCCGCCGACCGTGCCTCCCGTCGGCCGCAGCGACCGGGGCCGCGCTCCCCCTGGGCTGCCCGACGGCCGCCGCCGGGTTCCGCGCGGCCTGACCTGGGCCGTCGTCTACTTGTTTACCCAATGTTGGTGCCGCCACGGAGTCAGCGAGTAGCGGGCGCGGCTGACGCGGCGCTCGTCCCAGACCGGCTCGGGCGCCTCGCGGACCACGCCGTCGGTGCCGAAGATGAGGAAGCGGTCGAAGGTCCGGGCGAACCAGCGGTCGTGCGTCACCGCCAGCACGGTGCCCTCGTAGAACTCTCAAGCCCCTCCTGGAGCGCCTCGGCCGATTCCAGGTCGAGGTTGTCCGTCGGCTCGTCGAGCAGCAGCGCGGTCGCGCCCTCCAGTTCCAGCAGCAGGATCTGAAACCGCGCCTGCTGCCCGCCGGACAGCTTGCCGAACGGCTGATCACCCTGCCGGTCGAGCTCGTACCGGCGCAGCACGTTCATCGCGGCGCCGCGGTCCTTGGCGTAGCGCTTCCCACAGGATGTCGAGCGAGCGTCCGTCCTCTCCAGCTCCGGGTGCGCGTGCGTCTGGGCGAAGAACCCGGGGACGACCCGCGCGCCGAGCTTCCAGGTCCCGGTGTGGGCGACGTCCTGGCCGGCCAGCAGCCGCAGGAAGTGCGACTTGCCCGACCCGTTGGAGCCGAGCACCGCGACCCGCTCGCCGTAGAAGACCTCCAGGTCGAACGGCCGCATCAGCCCGGTCAGCTCCAGGCCCTGAGCAGGTGATGGCCCGGAGCGCCGGTGCGGCCGCCGCGCAGCCGCATCTTGATGTCCTGCTTGCGCGGCGGCTCGGGCGGCGGCCCGGCCTCCTCGAACTTCCGCAGCCGGGTCTGGGCGGCGGCGTAGCGGGACGCCATCGCGTCGCTGTTCGCGGCGTACTGCCGCATGTCAAGCACGAGCTTCTTGAGCTGGGCGTGCTTCTCGTCCCAGCGGCGGCGCAGTTCCTCGAACCGCTCGAACCGCTGCTCTCGCGCCTCGTGGTAGGCTGCCGAACCCGCCGCCGTGCACCCACACGTCCGACCCGCCGGGTGCGGGCTCGACGCTGACGATCTGTCGACGCCGCCCGCGCGAGCAGCTCCCGGTCGTGCGAGACGAACAGCACCGTCTTGCCGGTGTCTATCAGCTGCTCCTCCAGCCAGCGCTTGCCCGGCACGTCCAGGTAGTTGTCCGGCTCGTCGAGCAGCAGCACCTCGTCCGGGCCGCGCAGCAGCGCCTCGAGCACCAGCCGCTTCTGCTCGCCGCCGGACAGCGTGGCCAGGCCGCGCCACTGGGCCTTCTCGTAGGGCACGCCCAGCGCGGACATCGTGCACATGTCCCAGACCGTCTCGGCGGCGTACCCGCCCGCGTCGGCCCAGTCGCTCAGCGCCTGCGCGTACGCCATCTGAGCGGCCTCGTCGTCGCGCTCCATCATCGCCAGCTCGGCCGCGTCGACGGCCCGGGCCGCGTCGCGGATCACCGGCCGCGCCACGGCGACCAGCAGGTCCCGGACCGTCCGCTCGTCCCGGACCGACCCGACGAACTGCGGCATCACGCCGAGCCCGCCGCTGGTCGTGATCGTCCCCTCGTCGCGGCTTCAGCTCACCGGAGACCAGCTTGCAGCAGCGTGCTCTTGCCCGCGCCGTTCGGGCCGACCAGCGCGAGCACGTCGCCCTGCCCGACCCGGAAGCTCGCGTCGGTGAGCAGCATCCGCCCGTCCGGCAGGTAGTAGTCGACGTGCGCGACTTGCAGATGGCCCATGCCGCCATCATGGTCGACACGCGCGACCGCGGGCAAATGAGTTCCAGTCCCCCGGCGCTCCCGTGCTCGCCGTGCGACGAGTGTTCAGTCCCTGTATGGTCACCCTTGCGTTGCCAGTCCCTTACCGAGGTGGGGCATACTTCGGGACATGACCCGCACCATGGTGGCCGCGCACCGCGGGGTCGCGACCGGAGCCGCTGAGAACACCATCGCCGCGTTCACCAACGCGATCGACGCCGGGGCCGACATGGTCGAGTTCGACGTCCGCCGGACCAGGGACGGCGAGCTGATCGCCTTCCACGACGCGGCCGTGCGCGGCAGGCCGGTGGGCGAGATGACCCGGGACGAGATCGAGGCGGCCACGGGCGTCCGGCCGCCGCTGCTGCACCGAGGTGCTACGGGCCTGCGCCGGGCGGATCCGGCTGGACGTGGAGCTGAAGGAGGACGGGTACGTCCCGGAGGTGCATGGCGGTGCTGCGCGGCCGCGTCGACCCCGGAGCAGCTGATCGTCACCTCGTTCCTGCCGGCAGTGGTCGCCCAGGTCAAGCGGGCCATGCCCGAGGCCAACACCGGGCTGCTGGTGGGCAGCGACCGGGCCTGGATCGACCTGCTCGGCCGGCTGGCGTGAGCTGTACCCGGTCGGGCTGGCCCGCCAGGTGCGGCGCCGACTACCTGGCCCCGCACTTCCGGCTCGTCGGGCTCGGCGTGCTGCACCGGGCGGCCGCGGCCGGGCTGCCCTGCCTGGTCTGGACGGTCAACTCCCCCGAGCTCATCCGCCGGCACGCGGCCGACCCGCGGGTCGCCGCGATCATCACCGACGTGGCCCCGCAGGCGGTCTCCATCGTGGGCGGCGGCGGGACGCGGGGGGAACGCGCTAGCCGGCCGGGCCGCCCAGCGAGATGCTGACCAGGTGGGCCCGCGGTGGCTTAGGCTGGAGCGTGCGCCTGGTGTCACTGCTGCCGTCCGCGACCGAGATCGTCTACGCGCTCGGCCTCGGCGAGGACCTGGTCGGGGTGACGTTCGAGTGCGACGAGCCGGCCGCGGCCCGGGCCGAGAAGGAGGTCGTGGTCGGCGGCCGGGACACCTCCGGGATGACGCCGGGCGAGATCGACGCCTACGTGCGCGACCAGCTGGCCCGCGGCGGCGACCTGTACACGCTGCACGCGGACGCGCTGGCCCGGCTGCGCCCGGAGCTGATCCTCACCCAGGACCTGTGCCGGGTGTGCGCGCTGCCCTCCGGGCACGTGTCGGCAGGCGCTCGACTATCTCGGCTGCCAGGCCGACGTGCTGTCGCTCGACCCGTACACGCTGGACGAGGTGCTCGGCACGATCGTCGCGGTCGGCGCGCGGACGGGGACGCCGGACCGGGCCGAGCGGCTGGTCGCCGGGCTGCGCGAGCGGCTAGCCCGGGTGGCGGCGGCCGTCGCCGGGCGGCCGCGGCCCCGGGTGGCGGTCGTCGAGTGGGTGGACCCGCCGTTCGCGGCCGGGCACTGGATTCCCGACCTGGTGACCGCGGCGGGCGGCGAAGCCGGTGGCCGCCCGCCCGGGGCAGCGGTCGGAGCAGCCTCACCTGGGCCGACGATCGCCGCCGCCCGGCCCGACGTGGTCCTCGTCGCCCCGTGCGGCTTCCACCTGGCGGGCGCGGCCGAGCAGGCGGCGCACGGTGGCCGGCGCGCTGGCGGCCGCGCTGCCCGGCGTGCCGGTGTGGGCGATCGACGCCGACGCGCTCGTCGTCCGCCCGGGGCCGCGACTGGTCGACGGGGTCGAGGCGATCGCGGCGATCCTGCACCCGGACGCGGTGCCCGCCGCGCCGCCGGGCGATCGCCCTGGTGGCCGGCGGAGCGCGCAGCGTGGGTAAGGCCCACGGCGCGGGTAAGCCGCAGGCGGGTAGGCGCCGCGACGGGTAAGGCGCAGCCGGTAAGGCCGCGCGGTAGGCCCGCGGCGGGTAAGGCGCAGCCGCCGCTAGCGATAGCGGAAGCCGTCGCGGAAGCGACGGAAGAGGCCGCCCTCGCGAGCCAGGGACGGGCCGGGCGGCGGGACGGTGCTGCGCTGGCGGGCCACCGGCTGGTCGTAGTCGGTGCGGACGATGGCCTCGACGACCTGGCTCTCGTCGAAGTCCTCCGACCCCTCGATCACCGGAACGTAGCCGACTAGCATGCCGTCCCGCATCACCTGCGCCTCGAGACCCGCTGTCCCGTCGGTGTCCCACTCCGCCACGCGCCCGCCCGGTAGCGTGACGCTCACCCCGAACTCGGTCGTCCCTCGGTACAGGTGAGCGTTGACGCCACGATCACGGAGCGCATCTACGATGCGACGTGCCCTGAACTCATCCATGGAGAAACGATAGCTCTCCATGCTGAGTACTGAGCGATGAGCCCGCTTAGTGATTACTGCCCTATTGTGGCCGATTGTCGGTTTTCGCTGGTCGCGGGGGATTCGTCGGCCAACCGGACCGGATGTCCTGGTGCAGAGACGCCCATGCCGGTATGCCACCCTGTTGTAGGGTCTGGGCAGCTAGTGTTCCGTCGGGTGCGCCCAGCTGTGCTGTCGCCGGGCTTGTGAGGGAAGATCCGCTGATTGCCAGGAATGAGCCGCTTACCTGCTCGGTTGCGTACGGGCCCGGCTACACGGTCGTCTCGGTCGAGGGTGAGATCGACGCGAGTACCGAAGAGTCCTTCCGTGATGGGCTGACCTCCGTCCTCTCTGACGGTGTGACGCGGGTCGTGGTGGACCTCGAAGGGCGTGGGCTTCATGGCGTCGGCCGGCATCGGGGTGCTGATGGGGGTGCGCCGGGTGCTCGCCGACGGCGGCGGCCGGCTGGTGCTCGCCGCGCCGCACGGCGAGGTCGCCCAGGTGCTGGCGATGACCGGGGTGAGTGACGTGATCCCGGTGACCAAGAGCGTGGCCGACGCGGTAGCCCGGCTCGACGCCTGACCAGCCCGTCCCGGTTCGTAACGCCGGAAAGCCACGTTCGTAACGGCGTGCTCAGGCGTCGTAGTCGACGGTGACGGAGCTGGTCTGGGGCAGGGCCTGGCAGGTCAGGACGTAGCCGGCGGCGGTCTCCGCCGGTTCCAGGGCGTAGTTGCGGCGCATGGCGGCCGCGCCCTGCGGTGACCCGGGCGCGGCAGGTGCCGCAGACGCCGCCCTTGCAGGCGAACGGCAGGTCGGGGCGGACCCGCTGGGCGCCGTCGAGGATCGGGGTGCCGGCGGGAGGGTCAGGGTGGTGGTGCGGCCGTCGAGCACGACCGTGACGCTGGCCGCGGCCGGCGACGGTCGCGCGACGGGCGGTGTCGGCGTGGACACTCGGCGGGCGGGTCGTCGCCGACCCAGAACAGCTCGCGGTGGACGCGGGCCGGGTCCACGCCGAGCTCGTCCAGCACCTGGGTGGCGGCGGTGACCATGCCGTAGGGGCCGCACAGCCACCAGTGGCCGGCTCCGGCGACGTCCACGGCGGCGGACAGCAGGGTGGCAGGCTGGCGGCGTCGAGGCGGCCGCTGTACAGCTCGACCTCCTGCGGCTCGCGGGACAGCACGTGGGTGAGCGGCCAGGCGGGCCGGGTGGGCGTCCTTGAGGTCGGCGAGCTCGTCGGCGAACATGACCGTGTCGCCGCGCCGGTTGCCGTAGAGCAGGGTGATCGCTGACGCGTCGTCGGCGGCCAGGACCGAGGCGGCGATCGAGAGCATCGGCGTGATGCCCGAGCCAGCGCCGATCAGCACGTGCCGGCCGGGACGGGACAGGTCGGGGGTGAAGGTGCCCTGCGGTGCCTGGACCTCGATGACGTCGCCCGGCCTGACCTGGTGCACCAGCCAGCCGGATACCGCGCCGCCGGGGACCTCGCGGACGCCGATCCTGGGTGGCGCGCCCGCCGGGGCGCAGATCGAGTAGGAGCGCCGCTCCCCCGCGTGCCTGACGGTCAGGAACTGCCCGGGGGCGAACGCGAAGTCGGCGGCCAGGTCGGCCGGGACGTCCAGGGTGACGGCGGCGGAGTCGGCGGTGAGCGGCTCGACGCGGGCCACGGTGAGGCGGTGAAAGGCGCCGCGGGCGCGACGCGGACGGGCGGCCGCGTCGCTGACCGGGGCCGGCTGGCTGACGGGGGCGGTCACAACGGCTTCACCGCCTCGAACGGCTCGCCGCAGGCGGTGCAGCGGTGCAGTGACTTGCAGGCGGTGCCGCTGAAGTCGGCGGTGCTCCGGGTGTCGGGTGAGCCGCAGCGCGGGCACCGGGGCGACGGCCGGGGGCTCAGGGTCAGCGGGATGGCGGCCGGCCGGCGGGTGGCCTAGGCGCGGGCGCGGGGGGGCGATGCCCGCCGCGGCGAGCTTGCGGCGGCCGTCGTCGGTGATCCAGTCGGTGGTCCACGGCGGGTCGAGGCGGGTCGCGACCGTCACCGGGGCGAAGCCCGCGCTGGTGAGGCGGTCGCGCAGGTCGGCGCAGATCTCACGCAGCGCCGGGCAGCCACTGTAGGTGGGGGTGACGGTGACGACCACACCGCCGGGCGCGAGGTCGACGGACCGCAGGATGCCGAGGTCGGCGACGGTCAGCAAAGGTAGCTCGGGGTCGGGGGTGGCCGCGGCGACGGCGTACGCCCGGTCCGGCGCGCCGGCCCCGCCCGCGCGCCCGGGCGGGGCGTCACCATGTCGCGTCCGGGTGGGCGCGGGCGACGGATTGCAGCTCGGCCAGGATCTCGGCCAGCGCGGGGCTATGGTCGCCGGCGCGGCCGCTGGCGACCCGCGGCGCCGCCCCAGCCCGGGGGGCTGTCCGGGCGAGCATCGCCGGGCGGTGGCCGCGCCGCCGCCGCTGGCCGGGCCCGGGCGGTCCAGGGCGGCCGCGGCCAGGACGGTGCCGAGCACCGCGTCGACGCGCGGCGGGCGCTGCGACCGCGCAGAGCGTCCGGGTCGGGCCGGAACAGCTCGCCGAGCCAGGGCCACAGGGCGGCGAGCGCCGCCTGCATCCGGGCGCCGGACTCCGGGGTGCCGTCACCCAGGCGGACCACCCAGCGGGCGGCGTAGTCGCGGTGGTAGGTCAGCTCGACGGCGCCCTTGGCGGCGATCGCGGCCAGCACCGGGTCAGGCGCGGCGGACAGCCGCTGGAACAGGGCGAGGCGCCAGGTGGAGAAGATCAGCAGGCGGCCGATCAGCTCGGCGAAGTCGCGGTCGGCGCGCTCGGCGAGGCGGACGTTGCGGAACTCGGCCGGGTCGCGGAAGAACGCCAGGTCGTCCTCGGTCCGGCCGAGGATGGCGCCGGCCCGGGCCAGCAGCAGGCGGGCCTGGCCGAGCAGGTCGAGGGCGATGTTGGCCATCGCGGTCTCCTCCTCCAGCTCGGGCAGGCGGGTGAGCCACTGCTGCAGGCGGTGGCTGTAGACGAGCGCGTCGTCGCCGAGCGTGAGGCAGTAGCGGGCGAGCGCGTCCGGGTCGAGGCCGGCCGGGACGGCGGCGTCGAGACCGGCGCGCGCGCGCCGGAAACGGGCCATCGGGAGGCCGCGGACGCCGTCGAGCGGGTCGGCGAAGCCGGTGCCGAAGGCCCAGCGGCCGCCCTCGTCGGCGTCTGCGCCGAGCACGTCGTACGGGTTGTCGCGCTGTGTCGCTCATCGCCGGGTCTCCTTTCCGGCCCGGCCTACATGTGCGGGACATCGTCGGGGATCTCGTAGAACGTCGGGTGGCGGTACACCTTGTCGCCGGACGGGGCGAAGAACGGGTCCTTCTCGTCCGGGCTCGATCGCGGTGATGTCGACGGCGCGGACCACCCAGATGCTGACGCCCTCGTTGCGGCGGGTGTAGAGGTCACGGGCGTGGTGCAGGGCCATCTCGGGGTCGGCGCGCGTGCAGGCTGCCGACGTGCACGTGGTTGAGGCCGCGCTTGCCCCGCAGGAACACCTCGAACAGCGGCCAGGCCTGCGCGTCGGTCATGCGGCGTGTCCTCCGGCGAGCTCGTCTCGGCGGCTGTCGCGGGCGGCAATGCTGCTTGGCCGCGTGGGCGAGGGCGGCCTCGCGGACCCAGGCGCCCTCGTCGTGCGCCGCCCGGCGGCGGGCGACGCGCTCGGCGTTGCACGGGCCGTCGCCCGACACGACCGCCTTGAACTCGGCCCAGTCGAGCGGGCCGAAGTCGTAGTGGCCGCGCTCTTCGTTCCAGCGCAGCTCGGGGTCGGGCAGGGTGACGCCGAGGTGCTCGGCCTGCGGGACGGCCATGTCGACGAAGCGCTGGCGCAGCTCGTCGTTGGTGTGCCGCTTGATGCCCCAGCGCATGGAGCGCTCGGTGTTGGGCGAGGCGTCGTCGGGCGGGCCGAACATCATCAGCACCGGCCACCAGAAGCGGTTGACCGCGTCCTGCACCAGGTCACGCTGGGCCTGGGTGCCGCGCATCATCGTCAGCAGCAGCTCGTAGCCCTGGCGCTGGTGGAAGGACTCCTCCTTGCAGATGCGGATCATCGCCCGGGCGTAGGGGCCGTAGGAGGAGCGGCACAGCGGCACCTGGTTGCAGATCGCGGCCCCGTCCACCAGCCAGCCGATCACGCCGACGTCGGCGTAGGTGAGGGTGGGGTAGTTGAAGATCGAGGAGTACTTCTGGCGGCCGTCGACAGGCGGCCGGTGAGGTCGGCCCGGTCGGCGCCGAGCGTCTCGGCCGCCCCGTACAGGTACAGGCCGTGGCCGGCCTCGTCCTGCACCTTGGCCAGCAGGATCGCCTTGCGGCGCAGGCTCGGCGCGCGGGTGATCCAGTCGCCCTCGGGCTGCATGCCGATGATCTCGGAGTGCGCGTGCTGCGCGATCTGGCGGATCAGCGTGTGGCGGTAGCCGTCCGGCATCCAGTCGCGCGGCTCGATGCGGCTCGTCCGCGGCGATCAGTGTCGTCGAAGGTGGCGGTGCGGGCGTGCGGTGCATGGTCCTGGTGCCGCGGTTCGACGGTCTGTCGGGGACCTCGCGTTCTTGTCATTTACATACCGATCATTCGGTATTGTATTCTTCCGGGAGCGGATTTGGCTAGCCGACAGCGGAGGGTGACGGGGCGTGGCGGAGCGGGAGACGGACGGCGGTCGCGGACGGCCAGGCACCCACGGCGCCGGGGCCGCCCGGGCAACGACGTCGAGTCGGTGCTGGCGCGTCGCGGTCGAGGTGTTCAACGAGCGCGGGCTACGACGGGGCCAGCATGGAGGACCTGTCCAAGCGGCTCGGCATCGCCAAGTCGGCGATCTACCACCACGTGTCGGGCAAGGAAGAGCTGCTCCGGATGGCGCTCGACCGGGCGCTCGACGGGCTGTCGCGCGGCCGAGGCGGCCGCGCGAGCTGGACGCCCCGGCCATCGGCAAGCTGGAGGCGCTGCTGCGCGGCGCGGTGCGATGCTGCACGACGCGGCTGCCGTACGTCACGCTGCTGCTGCGGGTGCGCGGCAACACCGAGGTCGAGCGGGACGCGCTGGACCGCCGCCGGTCGTTCGACGCGCTGGTCGCGGCGCTGGTCGCCGAGGCCGAGCGGGACGGCGACATCCGGACGGACATCGAGCCGCGGCTCACCGCGCGGCTGCTGTTCGGCATGGTCAACTCGGTGGTGGAGTGGTACCGGCCCGCGGGCGGCAGCGGCGACGCGCTGGCCGACGCGGTGTGCGCGATCGCCTTCGACGGCCTGCGGGTACGCCGGTAGCCCTGCTCGGGTGGTGGGACTAGCAGGGAGCTGGCAGGGTCTTGCCGTTTGCGCGATCCGGACGGATTCTTACGTCAATTGTCTAAGAGACACGGACTCGATCTGGCGCGACACTGAGTGAAATCGCCGCTCCGGGTGGCCGCGGCCGGCGAAGGCAACACCCTGACGGCTCTAGGAGGCTATGCCGTGCTGTCCACGGAAGACAACGAGATCCTGACTCGCGTCGGCCCCGGGACGCCGATGGGCGACCTGCTGCGGCGCTACTGGCTGCCCGCCTGCCTGCTCTCGCGAGGTGGCCGAGCCGGACGGCGCCGCCGGTGCGCGTACGGCTGCTGGGCGAGGACCTCGTCGCCTTCCGCGACACCGACGGCAACGTCGGGCTGATCGACGAGACGCCTGCCCGCACCGCGGCGCGTCGCTGTTCTTCGGGCGCAACGAGGAGGCGGGCCTGCGCTGCGTCTACCACGGCTGGAAGTTCGACACTGCACGGCGCGTGCGTCGACATGCCCTCGGAGCTGCGCCCGATCGCACGTTCAAGATCAAGGTCGACCGTCCTACCCGACGCACGAGTCCGGCGGCATCGTCTGGACCTACATGGGGCCGCCGGAGACGCTGACGCCGCTTCCGCGACTTCGGCACCGAGTCGCTATCCGCCGACGCAGGTGGCGGCGACCAAGGAGCTGCTCCGACTGCAACTGGGTGCAGGCGCTCGACGGCGACCTGGACACCGCGCACATCTCGTACCTGCACCAGTTCGACGCGATCGACGACGTGCCGGACGACGGCACCGACCGGCCCGGCTACCCGTCCAACTACATGTCGATGAAGCTCTGGCGGCACGACCCGCGGGCGCTGATCGAGGTGAACGACGAGTGGCACGGGTTCCGCTACGCGGGCATCCGGACGACGCCCGAACGGCCACACGCACGTGCGGGTCACCGCCTACATCTTCCCGTGCAGCGACATCATCGCGGCGATCCCGTTCAACACCCGGCAGATCATGGTGGTGCCGGTCGACGACTACAGACTGCCAGCGGTACAACTTCGCGGTCAAGCCGCCGTCGAACCCGCGCGGGCTGGGCGGGCCGGCCTTCTTCACCTACGAGAAGTACCCGTTCGAGATGCTGCCGCCCAACGGGGTCATCGAGCGCAAGTACACGGCGGAGAACGACTACCTGATCGACCGGGTCGCGCAGAAGGGCATGTCCTACAGCGGGATCACGGACTTCCGCAGCCAGGACATGATGGCCACCGAGTCGGCCGGGCCGATCTACGACCGGACCAGCGAGCACCTGGGCAGCACCGACGTCGCGGTGATCCGGATGCACCGGATGCTGATCCGGGCGGCCAAGGCCCTGGCCGACTACGGCGAGCTGCCGCCGGCGCTCGGCGGCAGCGGCGACTTCCGCGCCATCCGCGGCGCGGAGAAGATCCTCGCCGAGGGCGAGGACTGGCGGGCGCTCGGCACCAACGACGACCCCGCCGTCACCGAGGCCGAGCTCTCGGCCCCGGGCGGGCCGCCGCCGAGGCGGGCCCCGCGTAGACCCCGGGCGCCGGGCCGCCCAGACGACCGGCGCCGCTGGCGGCGCGAGTCACTGAAGCGAAGTGGTCGGAGGTCGTGGCATGGACACGTCGCCGGGCCAACGGAGGTCACTGCGAGTAGCCGCGTCGGCAGGATGGGACGGGCGGACGACGCGGCCCCGTCCCGGCCCGAGCAGCGGCTGCCAGGGGCTGAGCTGGGCGGTGGCCGGGCATGGCCGAGTCGGGCTCGCTGGTCGGCGCGCTGGACGCGATCGCGTCGGAGGTCAAGGACAGCCTGCAGCTCGCGGCGGCCAACATCGTGCTGCACGGCGACGCCGACGCCGGCTGACGCGCAGGTGCTCGGCGGCGCGGGCTTCCCGACTACGTCGGCGCAGCGGCTGGCGTCCATGCTCGAGCTGCGACGCGCTCGGCGCGGAGTTCAAGCACCGGGAGGCGCTGCGCGCCCGGCAGCTGGTCGTGTGCCGCACCGGTACGAGTCGGTGATGCGCGACCCGCGCTGGGCGCCCGCGCACCGCTCGCTGGACTCGGTGGACTGGGACGGGTTCGCGGTGGCGCCGCTGGAGTCGCGCGGCCGCGTGGTGGGGACGCTGAGCGCCTTCTACCCCTCGGGCCTGACCCCGGCCGGGCGGGACGAGGTGGAGCGGCTGGCCGCGGTGGCCGACCAGGCCGCTATCGCGGTGGACAACGCCGGGCTGCTGGCCAAGACCCGGCGGTGGGCGGTCGCCCAGGAACGCAACCGGCTGGGCCGTGAGCTGCACGACGCCATCGTGCAGGACGTGTTCTCGCTGGCCGTGCACTCGCGGACGATCCAGGTCAGCGCCGAGGCTGGCGGGCCTGGCGACGTCGAGCGGATCCGGGCTGGCGCCGCCGAGCTGATCGAGCTGTCCCGCTCGGCGCTGACCGCGCTGCGGGCGCTCATCTTCGAGCTGCGGCCGCCCGCGCTGCAGGACCACTCACTGAGCGAGGCGGTGCGCGCCTACGCCGCCTCGATGACCGGCCGCAGCGGCGTGCCGATCGCGGTGACCGACGAGCGGGCGGACACCTGGCTGCCCGAGGTGGCCAGCGACCACATCTACCGGGTGGTGCAGGAGTCGCTGCACAACGTCGCCCGGCACGCCGGGGCGAGCCGGGTCACGGTGAGCTTCCGCGATGGCGGTGGCGCGGGCCGGGCCGGGGCCGAGGTGATCGTGGAGATCGCCGACGACGGGCGGGGCTTCGACCCGGGGCTGGTGGGTGACGGCCACTTCGGGCTGATCACCATGCGCGAGCGGGCCGAGGACCTCGGCGGCTTCCTCGAGGTGCGCAGCTGCCGCGGCGCGGGTACCCGGGTGATCCTTCGGGTCCCGAGGTCACTGCTGGCGGATCCGTCACCGGAGGCCGGCCCGTCACCGGAGACTGGCCGGCCGCGAGGGATTGGACAGCCGCAATGACCGCACCGATCACGCTTTTCCTCGTCGACGACCACGACGTGGTGCGCCGAGGGCTGCGCGCCTACGTAGAGATCCTGCCGGGCATGGAGGTGGTGGGCGAGGCCTGCGACGGCGAGCAGGCCGTCGCCCGGATTGACGAGCTGGCCGCCGCGGGCGCCGAGCCGACCGTGGTGCTGATGGACCTGGTGCTGCCGGGCATGGACGGCGTCGACACCACCGCAGAGCTGCGCAGGCGCCACCCCCGGCTGCGGGTGCTGGTGCTGACCAGCTTCGGCGGCCAGCAGCGGGTGCAGATGGCCCTCGCGGCCGGGGCGGCCGGCTACCTGCTCAAGAGCGCCGACGTGGACGAGGTCGCCGAGGCGATCAGCGCCGTGGCCCGGGGCGAGGTGCACCTGGACGCGGAGGCGGCCGAGCACCTGATGGAGGACCAGGCCGGCATCCGCGCGCTGACGCCCCGCGAGCGCGAGGTGCTCGGGCTGCTGGCCGAGGGGTGCTCCAACCAGGAGATCGGCCGGCGGCTGGCGATCACCGAGCGGACCGCGCGGACGCACGTGAGCAACCTGCTCGGCAAGCTGCACCTCGGGTCGCGGACCCAGGCCGCTCTGCTGGCCCAGCAGGAGGGCCTTCATCCCCCGGAACGAGCGCGGGCGGGGCTGATCCCGCCACCGCGCAACGGCCGGACCGCCGCCGTCACCCACGACTCCCCCACGACGTTACCCGCGCGACCTGCTGGCTCAGCTGGCGGCTCATCGGCCAAAGGAGGCCCACATGTGCTGGCGCACCACGCTTTCGGCACCGCGTCCACGACCAGCAGCGCATCCGCGACCGGCACCCGGCGGTAGCGCCGGGCCGGGAGACCAGCGGGGGGCGGCCGCGTGGTGACCCGGTCAGACGGCGCGCAGCCCGTCGCCGGCGAGCAGCGGCCCGGGCCGGGCGGGGCCGGGGCCGCACCGGGCGACACGGCTCCGGGCCAGGCCGCCCTGGTGCTTGAGGTGCGGAACGTCTCCAAGACATTCGGTGCCACCCGGGCGCTGCGGAACGTCGATTTCTCCATCGAGGCGGGCGAGGTGTTCGCCGTGCTCGGGCAGAACGGCTCGGGCAAGTCCACCCTGGTCAAGGTGCTGTCCGGGTTCCACGTGCCGGACCCGGGCGCCGAGATCGTAGTGGACGGCGAGCCGCTGCCCATCCCGCTGCCCGCCGGCCTGGCCCGCGTGCGCGGCATGGAGTTCGTCTACCAGGACCTGGGGCTGGTCCCCGGCATGACCGTGCTGGAGAACCTGACGATCGCCGGCCGCAGCGCCAGCCGGGGCCACCGGAACCTGCGGCCGATCGCCTGGCGGCGGGAACGGCAGGAGGCCAGGGAGGTGCTGGCCAGGTACGGGCTCAACCTCGACCCGGCCACCCGGGTGTTCGAGCTGCCGCTGATGGACCGGGCGCTGCTCGCCATCGCCCGGGCGGCCGAGGAGATGGCGAACTTCCGGGCCAGGACGGGCAGGAACCGGTCGCTGCTGGTGCTCGACGAGCCGACTGTGTTCCTGTCGGGCAACGAGCTGAACTTCCTGTTCGACCTGGTCAGGATCGTCACCGCCAACGGCGCCAGCGTCATGTTCATCTCCCACGACCTGGAGGCGGTCCGGGCCATCGCCGACCGGTTCGTGGTGCTGCGCGACGGCGAGGTGACCGGCAGCGGCCGGGTCGCCGACGTGACCGAGGACGACATGATCGACATGATCGTGGGCTCGGCCCGGGAGCGGTTCCAGAAGTCGGCCGCGCACAGCGCCGAGGCGGCCGCCGGGTCCGGGGCGCCCGCGCGGCGAGTCCGCGAGCAGGAGCTGCTCACGGTCGAGGGCCTGTCCGGCGGCAGCATCAAGGACCTGAGCTTCCAGGTACACGAGGGCGAGATCATGGGCCTGGCCGGGGTGACCGGGTCGGGCACCGACGACGCGCCTTACCTGCTGTTCGGCGGGGCCGCGGCCGACGGCGGCATCGCCGCCAGCGGGACCATCACGATCACCGGCCGCCGGTACGACGCCCGGGAGCTGACCAGCGCCGAGGCGATCAGGGCCGGGCTGGCCCTGGTACCCGCCAACCGGCCGCGCGACGGCGCCGTCGGCTCGCTCAGCATCGCGGACAACATCTTCATGCTGGTGTACGGGAACTACTTCTCCCGGGGCACGGTGTCGCGCCGGGCGATGCTCGCCGACGCCCGGGACCGGACCGAGCTGTACGACATCCGGCCGCCGCTGCCCACCGTGCCACTGGCCCAGCTGAGCGGCGGCAACCAGCAGAAGACCGTGCTGGCCAAGTGGATGGAGCCGCAGCCGCGGATCCTGCTGCTGCACGAGCCGACCCAGGGGGTGGACGTCGGAGCCCGGGCTGAGATCCGCGCCCTGGTCAAGGACGCCTGCACCAGCCGTGGCATGGGCGTGGTCTGGGTCGGCACCGACTTCGCCGAGCTGGCCGAGATGTGCGACCACGTGCTGGTACTGGCCAACGGGCGGGTGGTGCGGGACATCCGGGCCGGCGAGCTGACCAAGACCGCGATCGACGAGGCCGTCCTGCGGACCACGACTAGGGGCTGACGCGGGCCGCAGCGGCCCTGACGCCCCACCCCTAGCCGACCCGTCTCTTTAGTCGACCTATGACGTGAGTGGTCGACACCTCTTAGTGAGTAACGACAACAGACCCCACTGGTGGAGGACAGCGATGCCGCACAACGACGAGAGCTGGGGCCGGCCGTGACCGCCGGGTGGCACGACGACGCGCCGGTCCCGGAGCCCGGCGGCGGGCCGGGCCAGGACAACGAAGCCGGGGCCGGCACCGGGCCGGCCACACGGCGCTGGCGATCGAGGGCATCACCCCGGAGCGTGCGCAGGGCATCCTGGCTCGCTCCCAGGTCGGGCGGCGGATCGAGGCCTGGGCCCTGGTGGTCATGTGGGCCGCGCTGATCATCTCCTTCACCCTGGCCGAGCCGGACCTGTTCATGACCATCGGGAACTGGGCGAACATCCTCGGCTCGCAGGCCGTACTGCTGCTGCTGGCGTTGGCCTCGCTGATACCGCTGATCATGCGGGACTTCGACTTGTCGCTGGGCGGCATCGCCACCCTGGCGGCCATGACGATGGCCATACTCAACGTCGAGGACCACATGAACGTGGTGCTCGCGTGCGTCATCGCCCTCGCGGTGTCGCTGTGTGTCTCGTCGATCAACGCGCTGCTCACCGTGCGGTACGGCGGCGACCCGTTCGTGATCACCCTGGGCATGGTGACCGTGCTCACCGGCATCATCTACCTGATCTCGGGGTCGGCCACGGTGGGCGTGGTCTCCGGGAAGTTCTCCGAGGTCATCTTCATCGACACGTTCGCCGGGATCCCGGTCGAGTTCTACATCGGCATCCTGGTCATGCTGATCGTCTGGTACCTCCTGGCCATGACGCCGGCCGGCCAGCAGGCGGTCATCGTCGGCGAGTCCCGCGAGGTCGCCAAGCTCAGCGGCGTCCGGGTCGGGCGGGCGCGGGTCATCGGCTACCTCGCGGCCGGCTTCATCGCCGGCCTCGGCGGCCTCGTCTACGCCGCGACCACCGGGTCGGTCGACCCGACGGCGGGAGGCACGCAGCTGCTCCTGCCCGCCGTGGCCGCGGTGTTCCTCGGCTCCACCTGTTTCACCCCGGGCCGCTTCAACGCGCCGGGGTCGGCCATCGCGGTGTACTTCCTGGCCAGCGGGGCGGCGGGACTGCAGATACTCGGGGCGCAGGACTACGTTCAGCAGCTCTTCTACGGCGCCGCTCTCATCGTCGCGGTGATCCTGCCCAAGTTCCTCGGTCCCGGCCGGGGCGTCAACTTCAAGCTGCTCTAGCGCCGCGCCGTAGCGCCGCGCCCTGGCCCCTTCGCCGGGAGGCGCGGCGCGTTGCGCCGAAGCTCACATCCCGCAGTCAACGACGATTCAAGGAGCACAACCATGCGGAAAAGACCCGCAATCCAGCCACGGGCCAGGCGAATAGGCCTGGCGGCGGCACTGGCCGCGCTCGGCGTCCTGGCCGCCGCGTGCGGCTCGCAGAACACCAACGCCTCCCCCGGCGGCGGCGGGGTCCCGTCGGGCGTGTCGACCGCGTCCATCCCGGCGACCGCGCAACTCGCCCAGCTCAAGGCGGACGTGGCCAAGGCGCAGGCGGTGCCGACCTTCACCGCGCCCGGGCCGGCGATCGAGAACGTCGCCGCGCTCAAGGGCCAGAAGATCATGGCCATCCCGGGCAGCAGCCAGCTGGCCGCGTGCGAGCAGATGGTGGAGGCGGAGAAGAGCCTCGGCGACGCGGTCGGCACGCCGGTCACCATCTACGACAACGACGGGCAGACCCAGCAGTGGGAGAGCGGCATCAGCACCGCGATCAGCCAGGGGTACAAGGCCGTGATCCTGACCTGCAGCATCAACCCGCTGAGCATCGAGTCGGCCATCTTGAAGGCCAAGGCAGCCGGGGTCAAGGTGGTGGACTACGCGACCCTCAGTGAGGTCACCGACCAGAGCTACCCGGGCCTGGCCTCCGGGGTCGGCGAGGCCGTGATCCCCGACGCCAAGATCTCGGTCGAGCAGGCCTTCGTGCACTCAAACGGCAAGCCATTCAACATGCTGCTGATCACGTCCAAGGCGGTGCAGGGCTCGGCCACGGGCATCGCCGCGATCACCAACGAGTTCAACGCGCTGTGCGGCTCGGCCTGCAAGCTCTACACCACCGACGTCGAGGTCCCGTCGTGGTCGACCAAGATCCAGAGCACCGTGTCGAGCTTCCTGCTCGCGCACAAGGACATCACGGCGATCTTCCCGATGTACTCCGGTGAGTACCTGTTCGCGCTGCCCGGCGTGCAGGCCGCGCACCGGACCGGCGACGTGGTGCTGGTGGGCGGCTTCGGCAACGGGACCCCGGAGATCCAGCTGCAGCTGGCCGCGCCGGGCAACACCGTGGCCATCGGGCAGATCAGTTCCTACGCCGACTGGGCCGCCTACGAGGCCTACTACCAGACGGCCCTGGTGCTGGCGGGGCAACCGCCGATCCCCTGGGCCCAGACGTTCACGCCGAACGTGCTGACCACGCCGGCGAACGCCAAGGCGGTGCTGACCGGCACCGGCGCCTACGGCGATGCCTTCGTCAACGGCTACCGCAAGCTGTTCGGCCTTCCGGCGCTCAGCGGCGAGGCGCTGAACGCCGCCGCCACGGTGGGCCAGAACGCCAAGTAGGGCGGGCCGGGCCCGGGCCGCGCTGGGGGTGGCCCGGGCCCGTCGGCTGCCTGACCTGCGGGGCAGCCGTCGCGGGCGCGCGGCCCGGCCAGGGGCATTGCCCCGTGTCAGCGGATCGCGAACCGGGAAAATTTATCGCCGCCGGGGGATTCCGTCGAAGGAAAAGTTAGGATAGCCTTACCGAAGTAAATGCGGGCGAGAGGAGCGGTGAGCACATGTTCGCATGTATTTGCCGGGCCGTAACCACCGACCAGGTGAGCGCGGCGATCGACAGCGGGGCGTCCACCGTTTCGGCCGTCGCCCGGGCCACCCGCGCCTGCACCAGCTGCGGGATGTGCCGTGAGCGCATCGAGGGCATGCTCGGCCAGAGCAAGGACCGCCCGCTGGAGATGCCGCCACTGGAAATGCCCTCCATGGGGATGTCGGAGTCCCAGGCCGCCTGACCCAAGCCTCGGCCGCCCAGTACGGGCGGGTCGCCGCGCCTCGCGACCGCCAGTTGGCTAAGGTGAGGACATGCGCGGAGATGAGCGGGTTCTCGAATTCCTAAACGAGCAGCTGACGGCGGAGCTGACGGCGATCAACCAGTACTTCCTGCACGCCAAGATGCAGGAGAACCTGGGCTGGATCAAGCTCGCCCGGCACACCAAGTCGGAGTCCATCGATGAGATGCGGCACGCCGAGCGGCTCACCGACCGCATCCTGTTCCTGGAGGGCCTGCCCAACTACCAGCGGCTATTCCCGCTGCGCATCGGCCAGACGATCACCCAGATGTTCGAGTCCGACATGGCGGTGGAGACAGAGGCGGTGGACCGGCTGCGCCGCGGCATCGAGTACATGCGCGGCATGGGCGACGTGACCAGCGCGAACATCTTCGAGGACATCCTGGCCGACGAGGAAGAGCACATCGACTACCTGGAGACGCAGCTCGGGCTGCTGAGCACCCTCGGCGAGCCGCTCTACCTGGCCCAGCTGGTCGAGCAGCCGCACGACGACTGACGGCCCCCGCCGTCGCGACCCGCCCGGTTAGGCGATTTACCCAACAGCGGGGCTCCTGGCTGCGAGGCTGAGTCGACCACTTCGATGATCATTCTGTCAGGGGTTCTCCGTCTGCGTGCTCGAGCCCCGCTTCCCGGTGCTGCTCTCTCCTGTGCTGGCGCAGCATGATGACGACGACGAGCCCGAGGGCCGCCAGCGGCGGGAGCAACGCGGCCCGGCTTGCGTGTACAACGAGCACCGCGCCGCACGCCGCGCCCGCGACCAGGCAGAGCAGGCCGACCGCGGCCGAGGCGTCCGCGGTCCGGCGCCCGCCGGTGACCACTGCCTCCACCAGGGTGGTGAGCGCGCCGGTCATGTACGTCGTCGACGGGTTGCCCTTGATGGACCGCGCCGCCGCCCCCTGCATGCCGAGCGACAGGGCGGCGGCGATGAGCAGCACGTCGGTGGCGGCCGCGGGCGGGGCGGCGTCGTAGCAGATCCAGGCGATGTTGAGCGCGGCCAGTATGACCCACTCGACGAGGAGCACCTGGGTTGCCGACCGCGGCCACGGCGCCGGCCGTGCCCGGCGGCCAAGCAGTTGCCTGAGCCTGCTGCCGACTGCTACGCCCGCCACGTACCCGGCGACCGCCATGATGGCATGCAGCGCCGGGCTCAGCGACGAGGTGCCGATGGCCTGTCCGACGAAGATGAGGTTGCCGGTGATCACGCTGGTGAACGATCCGCCTATCACCATCAGCGTGACCACGTCGACGCCGCCGGCGGTAAAGGTGAGTAGACCGATCAGAAGATGCTTACGCCACCGACGTTCCGCAGGCTCAGCCATCGGCCTCATGCGTGACGCAGCAACACGGGACTGCACGGCTGATCATTGGGCTCCGTTCCGGATCCCGGATCGTGACCGGGGAGCCAGACATCCAGGGCAGGCGCCTCGGTCGGCCCGTCGGCCTTCTTCGGGGACTCGCCGTCGTGCCTTCTCGGCGCGTTCATGAGGCAGGCCTCTCGGTCAGGATGAAGTCGCTGATGACGCAGCATATCGGGCGGCAGGTTCTCGTCGTCGCCGCCGTGGATCATCAGGACCGATTCAGCCTCCGCCTTCTGCGCACGCGATGCTATGACGCCCCTGCAGGCCGCGACGACTTCGCGGGCCTGGCCAGGCGCGGCGCCCGACGGGCGTCGATGAGCTGGTCAAGCTCGCCCTCGGTCTGGTCGTAGAGGCCGGCGGCGAAGGCGGTCAGCCGGACCGGGTCGGCGCCGGCCGACTCGACCAGCCAGCGGCCCAGCCGGTCGAGCGCCTCGCGGGCCTCGGCCAGCAGCGCCGCGCCCTCGGGGGTCAGGCTCAGCGCGGTGGCCCGCCGGTCGTCGGCCGACTCCGACCGGCTGAGCAGGCCCTGGCGGACCAGGCTGTCCACGCTCTTGGAGATCGTCGGGGGCTGACGGCGGGCCAGCTCGGCGAGCTTGCTGAGCGAGCTGACGCCCAAGCCGACCCGGTCGAGGATGCGGTACTGCTGCACCGACAGCGGCACGGACAGGCCCTCGATCGTCTCGGCGTACAGGCGGTGCAGCCGTGAGCCGAGCCGGATCAGCGCCCGGCCGGCCTCGGTCGCGCTCTCGGCGGCAGCGTCGGCGACGGGGGCCTGGCTGGGATCGGTTACGCGCGTCATCGTCCGCTGGCCCGGCTTTCGCTGATTGACCCGACCGCCTGCACTGACCCGACTTCCCCTTCTGAGCGGGCTGCCCTTATTGACCGCGCCGCATCGTCGACATAGGCTCCGGTACGAATAGTTCGTAGTGCTATGCACTGTACCGGCGAAGGGGCGCGAGCGTTGATCGGCGGCAGGTGCGTCAAGTTCACTGACAGCGTCAACACGGATCTGATCATGCCAGGACGGTACCTGGTCAGCATCGACCCGGCGGAACTGGCCGAGCACGTCTTCGAGCCGCTCGGGCCGCAGGTGCACGGGCGCGTCCGGGCCAGCAAGGTGGTGGTGGCCGGGCGAAACTTCGGCTGCGGCAGCGCCCGGGAGCAGGCCGCGTCCGGCCTGGTCGGCGCGGGCATCACCGCGGTGGTCGCGGCGTCGTTCGCGCGGGTCTTCTACCGCAACGCGATCAACACCGGGCTGCCGGCCATCGCCCAGCCGGAGGCCGCGGCGGCCGCGCAGGACGGCGACAGAGGTGCTGGTGGACATGGCGGCGGGCACGGTGACCGTGCTCACTAAGAGCGGGGGCGGGCGCAGCTACCCGTTCACGCCGTACCCCGAGTCGCTGCATGCGCATCCTGAACGCGGGCGGGCTCATCCCCTACGTCACGCAGCAGGTAGAGGCGACCTCGACCAGGCCAGCACGGCGACGGGAGAACGGTAATGGCGGCCACGTTCGCGGAGAAGCTGCTGGCCCGGGCGGCGGGGGTGCCCGCCGCCCGCAGCGGGGAGGTCGTCGACGCCTACCCCGGCCTCATCATGAGCCACGCGGCCAGCTGGCGGGTCATCGCGATGATGGAGCGGATCGGCACTGACCGGCTGTTCGACCCCGACCGCATCGCGATGGTCATGGACCATAACTCCCCCGCCTACACGGCCAAGACGGCCGGCGACCAGAAGCTGTGCCGCGAGTTCGCCGCCTCCCACGGGATCGGCAAGTTCTACGACGTGGACGCGGGCATCGCCCACGTGGTGCTGATGGAGGCCGGGCACGTCCGCCCGGGGATGCTGCTGATCGGCACCGACTCGCACTCGACCATCTACGGCGCGCTGGGCGCGGCGGGCACCGGGGTCGGCTTCAGCGAGGTCGCCGCCACCTGGGTGACCGGCTACCTGTGGATGCGGGTGCCCGAGTCGATCAGGGTCACGATCGACGGGCCGCTGAGCACGGGCGTGTCCGCCAAGGACGTCATGCTCAAGCTCATCGGCGACCTGACCGCGGACGGGGCCACGTACGCCTCGGTGGAGTTCGACGGCAGCTTCATCAGCGGCCTGTCGGTGTCGGAGCGGATGACGCTGTGCAACCTGGCGATGGAGATGGGGGCCAAGTTCGCCTACGTGCCGCCGGACGACGTCACCCGCCGCTACCTGGACGAGCGGGGCGTGCCGCGCGACGGCTACGACGAGATCTTCCCCGACCCGGACGCCGCGTACCAGCAGGTCGTGGCGATCGACGGGCCGTCGCTGTCGCCGCAGGTCGCCTGCCCGCACACGGTGGACAACGTGCGGCCGGTGGAAGAGGTGGCCGGCCAGCACGTGGACCAGGTGTTCATCGGCTCGTGCGCCAACGCCAAGTACGAGGACCTGGCCGAGGCCGCGGCCATCCTGCGCGGCCAGAAGGTCGCCCGGGGCACCCGGCTGATCGTGACGCCGGCGTCGAAGAAGGTGCTGCAGCGGGCGGTGGACGACGGCATCCTGTCGGTGCTGCTGGACAGCGGCGCGCTGGTCACCAACCCGGGCTGCGGCGCCTGCGCCGGCGACGGCGGGGTGATGGCCGACGGCGAGGTCACCTTGTCCACGGCCAACCGCAACTTCCGTGGCCGGATGGGCAGCTACGAGGCGGAGATCTACCTGGGCAGCCCGGCGGTCGCCGCCGCCACCGCGATCCGCGGCGCGATCACCGACCCGCGGGAGTTCGCCGCCACGTCGGGCGCGCGGGTGCCGGATCACACACGGGCCGGGCGGACGGGGGCGGGCCGGTGAACCTGGTCGAGAAGATCCTGGCCCGGGCCAGCGGCCGCACGTCGGTCGCCCCCGGCGACATCGTGGTGGCGGACGTGGACTGCCTGCTGCTGCACGACCTGAGCGGCTACATCACCTCGCGGGTGTTCGAGAAGGAGGTCGGGCGGCCGATGCGCTACCCCGACCGGGTGGTGATGGTCTTCGACCATCACTTCTCGCCGCCCACCGAGGAACGGGCCCGGGTGCTCGAGGAGAACCGCGCCTTCGCCCGGCGGCACGGCATCCACCTGTTCGACTGCGGCAGCGGCAACATCCACCACGTCGGGGTGCGTAACGGCTTCGTCCGGCCGGGGACGGTGGTCGTCGGGTCCGACAGCCACACCCCGGTGCACGGGACGCTCGGCGCCTTCGCGGCCGGCCTGGGCAACGACTCACACGCCGGGATGGTGATGCCGTTCGGCAAGGCGTGGTTCCGGGTGCCGGAGACCACGCGCATCGAGCTGACCGGGCAGCACGAGAAGGCGGTCACGCCGCGCGACGCGGCGCTGTGGCTGACCGGCCAGATCGGCGAGGGCGGCGCGGTGTACCGGGCGCTGCAGTTCGCCGGCGACTACATCGACGGCGCTGGAGGTCTGGGACCGCTGGCTGTTCCCGCTGATCACCATCGACGTCGGCGGCAAGTGCGGCTTCATCGACCCGGACGACAAGACCCTCGCGTTCGTCCGGCAGCTCACCGACCAGCCGTTCGACGCGGTGCGCTCCGACTCGCCGTCCGAGGCCAGCGAGGTGCTGCGGTTCGACATCAGCGAGCTGGAGCCGCAGGTGGCGGCCTCGCCGACGCTCGGCAACGTGGGCCCGGTGGGCGAGTTCGCCGGCACGCGCGGTGCAGTGGGCCGAGCTGGGCGGGCACGGCGGCGGCCGGATCGAGGACATCCGGCAGGCCGCGGCGGTGCTGCGCGGCCGGCACATCGCCCCCGGGGTGAAGTTCAACGTGGTGCCGTCCAGCCGCCAGGTGTTCGCCCAGGCGTGCGAGGAGGGCCTGGTCGCCGACCTGTTCGCGGCCGGGTGCACCTGGTTCCCGCCAAGCACCGGGTCCAACCAGGCGATCAACATGGGGGCGATGGCCGCCACCGAGGCCATGGTGTCCACGCACGCCAGGAACTTCCCCGGCCGCAACGGCAGCCCCGAGGCGATGATGTACCTGGCGTCGGCGTCCACCGTCGCGGCCTCGGCGGTGCGCGGCCAGCTGACCGACCCGCGCGAGTTCCTTGTCTAGGCAGGAGAGCGCAGGGCGCGCGATGAGCCTAGGAGGCGCGATGCTGCGGGCCAGTGGCCGCTGCTGGAAGTTCGGCGACAACATCCCCACCGACCAGATCGTCCGCTCCGACCGTGCGCTCGGCACGATCGCGGAGATGCGGGAGCACGTGCTGGAGAACCTCAACCCGGCGTTCGCACGGGACGTTCAGGCCCGGCGACATCCTGGTGGCCGGGAAGCACTTCGGCCAGTCCTCGGGGCGGGCCGTGGCACCCAAGGCGCTGCAGGCCACCGGGATCGGCGCGGTGGTGGTGGAGTACGCCGCCCGGCTGTTCTACCGCAACTGCTTCGAGGTCGGCCTGCCGCTGGTGCAGTGCCCGGGGATCACCGGTGCGGCGGCGGACGGCGACGTGCTCACCGTTGACATTGAGACGGGGCTTGTCATCGTGGGCGGGACGGGCACGCGGATCCAGGGCGAGCCCACCGACCCGTTCCTGCTCGGCATGCTGCGCGCCGGCGGTCTGATCCCGATGGCCGGCCAGCTCGCCGGGGAAGAACAGCCCGCCGGATGAGAACGACCAGCTGGATGAGAACCGCTGGAAGAACAGCACCGGGAGGACAGTCATGGGTGAGGAAGACGTCGGCGCGCGGTTGACGCGCGTCCGCGAGGCGATGAAGCAGGCCGGCCTCGACGGGATCCTGGCGTTCGCGCCCGGCTGGCGCCGGGAGAACGTCCGCTACCTTACCGGGGCGCTGTTCCGCGGCGCGTTCGCGTTCGCCTACCTGCCCGCCGACGGCCCGGTGACCGCGTTCCTCGGCAACGCGGCCGACGCGCAGGCGGTGCGGCAGGCCGGCTGGGTGCAGGACGTGCGGACCGTGGACCTGCCGGACACCCGGGAGATCGCCTCGGTCATCGCGGCCGGCGTGCCGGGCGGCGGGCAGATCGGGGTCACCCAGCTGGAGCTGATGCCCCGGGCGGTCCTGGAACCGCTGCGCGCGGGCCTGCCGCGCACCGAGCTGGTCGGCGCCACCCGGCTGATGGACCTGGTGCGCCTGGTCAAGAGCGACTGGGAGCTGGAGCAGATGCGCCGAGCGGGCGTGGTCTGCGCGGCCGGCTGGGAAGCGTTCGTCAGGGCACTGCGGCCGGGCGTGCGCGAGTACGAGGTGGTCGCCGAGGTCGAGGCCCAGATCAAGTCCATGGGCGCGCAGGACAACTTCATGCTGTTCGCCTCCGGCGGCGACGAGGTGCGGGGCATGACGCCGCCCGGCGCCCGCCAGCTCCAGGCGGGCGACATGGTGCGCACCGAGCTGACCCCGTCGCTGGACGGCTACTACGCCCAGATCTGCCGCAGCGCGGTGCTCGGCCAGCCGAGCGAAGGACAGCTGCGCTCCTTCGACCTGTTCAACGAGGCGGTGGAGGCGGGCCTGGCCGCGGTCCGCGCCGGGGTGACCGGCGGGGATATCGCCCGGGCGGAGAACGACGTGTTCCGCAAGCACGGCTACGGGGAGTACACCTCAAGCAAGTACACCCGGGTACGCGGGCACGGGCACGGGCTGCACCCCGATGAGATCCCGTCGCTGCTGGAAGACGACGAGACCGTGCTGGAAGAGAACGCGGTGATCATCGTGCACCCGAACACGTACACGCCGCTGTGCGGGTACCACGTGCTCGGCGACCCGGTGGTGGTCAAGTCCGGCGGCTACGAGCCGCTGCTGACCACCGAGCGCATCCTGTTCACCGCGCCCGTCTGACGCCCCGATACCGAACGGAAGGAGGCACGCGGTGAAGCGTGGCCTTGTGGTGCTCGACCCGGCGGAGATTCCCCCGGGCGAGCTGGAGCAGCGGGTCGGCGCGCTGCAGGCGGAGCTGCGGGAGCGCGGGCTGGCCGCGGCGTTCGTCTACGCGGACGTGTACCACTCCGGTGACCTCGGCTACCTGTCCAACATCTGCCTGTACTGGAACGAGGCGCTGCTGGCTGTGCCGGCCCGCGGCAAGCCGGCGCTGCTGACCAAGTTGTCGCCCCGGGTGGCGAACTGGTGGCGGGCCACCTCCCAGCTGGAGGACTTCCGCAGCGGCCGGGTGCTCGCCGACCTGGTCGCCGGCTTCCTCGGCGACGTCGCCCCCGGCGGGGTCGGCCTGGTTGAAATGGACTGGTGGCCGGACACGCTGGTCGCCGACGTGACCGTGGCCGCGGGCGACCGGGAGTACAGCGACCTGGGCAGCGTGGTGCGCCGCCGGCGCCAGGCCCCGTCGCCTGCCGAGGCCAGGCTGCTGCGCCGGGCGGCGGCGCTCAGCGCGGACTCGGTGGCCGCCGCGACCGGCGGCGCGCTGAGCAGCCCCGAGCGGGCCGGGCGGGCCGAGCTGACCGCGCGGATGGGCGGCGCCGAGGACGTGAACGTGTACTGCCACGCCTCGGGCGCCGACGCCGACACGGTCGAGGTGGTCTCGGAGTTCCGCGGCTACTGGACCGGCGCCGCCCGGGTGCTGACCAAGGGCGACCCAGGCTGGGCCGGGCCCCTCACCGCCGGCTACCAGGCCGCGGCGGCCGCCTTGGCGGGCCGGCGCGACCGCCGCGGCGGTGTGCGACGCGGGCCGCGCCGCCCTGGCCGGCCTGGGCCTGGACGCGCGCGTCGACCTGATCGCGCACACCGACCTGGAAACCGACGGCGGCTACCGCTACCGGGCCGACAGCGCGGAGCCGCTGAACGACGGCGCGGTCGTCACCCTGCGGGTGGAACTAGAGCTGGCGGACGGGTCGACCGCCGTCCTAGCCGACACCTACCAGGCGGGCGCGGGCACGGCGACCTGCCTGACCTCAGCCGCGGCCGGGCCGGTGCTGAACGTGGCCGCGGGAAGCACCGCGGCCACGAGGTAACGAGGTAACGACGGCAGGGGCGGATCACGGTTGCCCCGGTGCGAGGCCGGCATCGCTGCCCGGGGGGCGGTCACCGTCGTGGACGCGGCCGAGGCGCAGGGTGAGGCGCTCGTCGGCGAGCGCGTCGAGCACGTCGCCGTTCTGCTCCACGATGACCATCGACAGGCCCCCTTTCAGGCTGCGCAGCGCCTGGGTGACCTGGCCGACGACGTTCTCGGCCAGCCCCTGGCTGGGCTCGTCGAGCAGCAGCACCCGGGGCGCGGTCATCAGCGCGCGGCCGATCGCGAGCATCTGCTGCTCACCGCCGGACAGCATGGCGGCCGACACGTCGAGCCGCTCCCGCAGCCGGGGGAACAGCGTCAGGACCTCCGCCAGCCGGCGCCGGTGCTCGGCGTCCGGCCGCAGCCGGCGCCGGGCCATCAGCGTCATGGCCAGGTTGCTCTCCACCGACAGCGACCCGATGACCTGCCGGCCCTCGGGAACCAGGGCGAGGCCGGCGGCGACCCGGCGGTGCGGCCGGTAGCCGAGCAGCGAGCCGCCGTCCAGCGTCACCTCGCCCGCGCTGGCGGTGAGCAGGCCGGCGATGGTCTTAAGCAGGGTGCTCTTGCCCGCGCCGTTCGGCCCGCTGATCCCGAGCACCGTGCCCGGTTCGAGGGTGAAGCCGACGCCGTGCAGCACGGTAACCCGCCGGTAGCCGGAGTGCAGGCCGGCCACCCGCAGCGTCCCGGCCCCGGCGCGCTGCCCGCGCGCCGGCTGGCCGGGGCCGGCTGATTAGTCACGCTTGCCATGGCGGCTTCCCCCTGGTTGAGCAGCAGAGCCTAGAGCGGCGTTCGCCTGCGCGCCACCGGGCGGCACGCTGGCCGGTGACCCGGTGCCCGGTGAGCCCTTGTTTGATGATCCGCTGGGGGCAGGCACGCCCTTCGAAGACACGGTGCCGTCGGCGGCGGACAGCAGCGACGCCCGCGCGTCCCGGCTGCCCACCAGGTCGTCCGCCGAGCCGGCCTTGATGATCCGGCCGAGGTCCATCACGTACACGTAGTCGGCCAGTGCGTGGATGAAGTCCAGGTTGTGATCGATGACCAGCACGGCGGCGCCGCTGTCGCGCAGCGCGCGCAGCCAGTCGGTCAGGTGGGCGATCTCGTCCAGGGACAGGCCGACGGCCGGCTCGTCGAGCAGGCACATCACCGGGTCGGTGATCAGCGCGCGGACCAGCTCGACGAACTTGCGCTCCCCGGTGCCGAGCGTGCCGGCCCGGCGGTCGGCCAGGTCGGCGAGCGTCGCCTCGCCCAGGCGGGCCAGGGCCCGCTCCCGCTGCCGGGCCTCCCGGGCGGCGGAGCGGCGCAGGAAGGACCGCTCGGCGGCCTCCTCGCCGAGCACCAGGTTGTCGGTCACGGACAGCTCGTCCACCAGCCGGGGTACCTGGAACGTGCGGGCGATGCCCATCCGGGTGCGCTCAGGGGCGCGCAGCGCGGTCAGGTCGCGGCCGCCGAGCAGCACCGTGCCCGCGTCCGGCCGGTCGATCCCGGAGATCAGGTTGACGAGCGTGCTCTTGCCTGCGCCGTTGGAGCCGATCAGGGCGACGATCGTACCCGGCCGCACCTCAAGCGAGACGTCGCGGACCGCCGCGACGCCGCCGTAGCTCTTGTCGATTCCGCGGACCGCCAGGCCCGGCCTGGCCGCGGCCGTCGGCACCGGGGTCACCGCCGCCGGCGGCCGGCGGCGGGCCCCCGCGTCCGGCGCTGGCGCGTCCGCCCCGGTGTGGCCGGAGCTGACGGGGCGGGCTGCCGCGTGGCCGGCTCGCCGGCCGCGTGCCGCGGGCGGCGGCCAGGGCCGGACAGCCAGCCCCAGCCCTGGCTCACCGCGCCGACGATGCCGCCGGGCGCGTAGAACGCCACCAGCAGGAACACCACCGCGTAGATCAGCAGCGACCAGTTGCCCGACGTGTCCACCAGCGCCTGCAGCCACAGGATCACCAGCGCGCCGATGAAGCCGCCCAGCCGGTAGCCGACGCCGCCTACCACGATCAGGGCGACCAGCTGCACCGACTGCACCGCCCCGGCCGAGTCCGGCGTGACCAGGCCGCTGAACGGGAACAGCAGCGCGCCTGCCAGCGCCGGGAAGAAGGCCGCGATCACGTACACCAGCAGCTTGGTGCGGAACGTGCGCACGCCGAGCACGTTGGCGGCGAGCTGGTCGGCGCGGACCAGCCGCAGGATGCGGCCGCGCTTGCCGGCCACCGTCCAGCCGAAGACCAGCAGGCCGACCAGCGCGGCGACCAGGGCGACCAGGTACCAGCCGAGGTCGCTGCCGACGGTGCCGACGCCGAGGTCCAGGGTGCGGGCGGTGGTCAGGCCGGACGTGCCGCCGGTGGCGTCGGGGAAGGCCACCAGCAGGGCGTCGAGCGCGGTGGCCAGGCCCAGGTTGGCGACGGCGAAGTAGTGACCGGACAGGCCGACGAGGATGAACCCGAGCACCAGCGCGAGCAGCAGGCTGCCGGCGATGGCGGCGAGCAGGGCGCCGAGCATCGGCCAGCCCCAGTGCTGGGTGGTCAGCCCGACGATGTAGCCGCTGGCACCGAGGTAGAGCGCCCCGCCGAGTGACAGCATCCCGGCGTAGCCCAGCATCAGGTTGAGCCCGCTGGCGGCCAGGCCGAACAGCACGATCGTGGCGCCCGAGGTTCAGCGTGAGCCGGGGCAGGCCGAGGCCGGGCAGCACGAGCAGCACGACGACGACCGCCGCGAGCAGCAGCGGGCCGCCCCGGCGGAGGTCGCGCAGGTTACCGAGGTCGCGCAGGTCACGGAGGTTGCCGCTCATGCGCGCCTCGCCCCCGCGAACCGCTCCGACCGGGCCAGGTAGGCGACGCCCGCGACCAGCAGCACGCCGAAGGCCAGCGGGGTCTGCAGCGTGGGGTTGAGGTAGCTGCCGACCAGGCCCTCGCCGAGGGCGAGCGCCATGCCGCCGAGCAGCGCCCGGCCCGGGTGGGTCATCTGGGCGAACGCGGCGACGGCGAAGCCGTTGAGGGTCAGCGGCAGCCCCGAGTTGTAGGTCACGGTCGCGGTCGGCACGAGCAGGAACGCCGCGATGCCACCGAGCAGGCCGGCCAGGCCGAACGAGAGCTGGCGCATCAGCGGGACGTTCACCCCGAGCAGCGAGCTGGCCGACGGGTTCTCCGCCGAGGCGGTCATCGCCTGGCCGAGCAGGGTCCGGCGGAAGAACCAGACGAGGCCGAGGCCGATCACCAGCGTGACCGCGATCAGCAGCACGCCCTGCTGGCTGATCGCGGCGTCCCCGGCGGTCAGCGGCGACCCGTTCAGTACGTTGCCGAACCCGTAGGAGTTGGCCCCCACCAGGCGGTCGGCCAGGCCCTCGGCCAGGAACGCGACGCCGACGGTGACGATGATCAGCCGGTCGGGCGGCCAGTGCAGCCTGGTCCGCAGCACCAGCCGCTCAAAAGCCACCGCCGCCAGCGCGGCCGCGACGATGCCGGTCAGGCCGGCCCAGCCGAGCGGCACGCCCCAGGCGACCATCTTGGCGGTGAGGATGCCGGAGATCATGAACGTCTCACCCTGGGCCAGGTTGACGATGCCTGAGCTCCGGTAGCACAGCACGATCCCTACGCCCATCAGCGCGAAGACCGAGCCGTTGATGAGCGAGGAGAAGATCGTTTGCAGGAATATCGCCATCGCTGCCTCCGTGCGCCGCCCCGGGGCGCGCCGCCTGGCGCGCCCGCGGGCCGCGACGCTCGTCCCTAGAGGTTGCCTTGGTAGGGGCCCCAGCCGGCGGACGCGCTCGCGCCCGCCTTGGTGACCGCGGACGGCTGGTTGGAGATCACGTTGAGCCCGGGGATGTCGTACTTCTCCTGGGCCCCGAGGCACGGGATCGTCGCGGTCTTGAGTGCCTGCGTCATCTCGCTCACCGAGAAGCTCGGGCTGGCCTTGAGCGCGGTCTGCACGACGCAGCCCAGGTAGATCGCGGACGTGGTCTGCGTGTCGACCGGCTGGTTGGCGAACTTGGTGAACGCGGAGCGGTACTGCGACCAGGCCGAGGCGATCGCCGGCGACAGGCCGGCGGTGTCGCCGATGAGCTCCGACACGCCGTACAGGTTCTGCGGCGGGGTGCCAGGCAGGCTCTTGAGGAAGCTGTTGGTCACCGCCGCCGCCCCGGCGACCACCGGAATGGTCAGCCCGAGCGTCTTGTATGAGCTCACCGCGGCCGCCGTGTTGGCGCCGATGCTGGCCAGGTAGATCACGTCGGCACCGCTCGACTTGAGCTTGAGTAGCTGCGGGGTCACGTCGGTGGTGCCCGCGGTCTGCGGCTGCGACACCACGGTGATCCCGTCGGCCTTGGCCGCGGCCTGTGCCGCCTCGAGCTGGTGCGTCCCCGAGGTGTCGGTGGTGTACAGCACGCCGATGGTGTGCAGGTTCGACTTCTTCACCGCGTCGGCCAGCGCCTGCGCGATCCGCGAGCTCGCGCCGGCGGACTGGAACACGTTGGTGCCCGCCTTGGGCAGCAGGATCGGGTCGATCGAGACCGCCAGGTCCTTGGTCAGGTACGGGATCGCGCCGCGGGTGGGCGGGTCATCGGTCTGCAGGACGACGACGTGGCTGCTCAGGTTGCCGAACTGCTGGGCGCACTGGGCCGCGCCCTGCGGGGTGCTGGCCGCGTCGCAGTAGCTGACCTTGAGCGGGTGGCCGTTGACGCCGCCGCTGCCGTTGAGCTGCTGCAGGAAGTAGCCCATGCCGGCCTGCTGCGCCGACCCGCTGGTCGCGTCGGCGCCGGTCAGGTCGACGATCGAGCCGATCTCGATCGGCGAGCCGGTGGCGCTGCCTGCGCCGCCCGAGGCCCCGGCGGCCGCGGTCGCGCCGGCGGCGGTGCCGGTGCCCGCGGCCGGGGCGGAGCTGCCGCCGCCGCCGCTGCTTGAGCTACTGCAGGCCGCGGCGCCAAGGACCACGGCGGCTGCCGCGCCGATGGTCACCGCCCGGACGGCCAGGCGCGCGCGGCCGCGCGCCCCACCCGCCGTTCTCTTCCCTGGTGTGTTCATATCTCTTGCCTTCCGCTGAGCGTCTTTGCTGCGTAAGCGGGGCCGGCGGCGCCCGCCCGGGAGGCGCACCCTCACGGGGAGGTGCGTTCGAGGAACCACTCGGTCGGGATGGTCTGGCCGAGGCCCGCTTCCTCGCAGCGGCGCAGCGCGTAGGCGCCGACCGCGGCGAACTGCAGGCCCATGCCGGTGTTGTTGGCGAACACGGTGATCTGCTCCTGGTCCTGGCGGCCCAGCGACCTGTCCAGCAGCAGCTGCCCGAGCTCGACGATGTCGTCGAACGTCTTGAGGCCGCGCTCGACCGGGCCGAGGATGTCCACCTGCTTGTCGTGGTGGATCTGCTCCTTGGACAGCACGGTGATCTGGCCGGCCCGGTCGAAGGTGGTGTCGTCCAGCTCACGGCGCAACGCCGTGCCGTCCGGGCTGGTGATGCAGGTGACGTGGGTACCAGGCTCGAGCGCCGCGCCGTCGAAGCACGGGTCGAAGCCGGCCGTCGCGCAGGTGACGATCTTGCAGCCGGTGACCGCGTCGTACGGGTCGTCCACGGCGATGACCCGCCGGCCGGTCTTCTCGCCCCACACCCGGGCGAACTCGCGCCGGTGCTCGACGGTGGGGCTGTAGACACGGATCTCTTCCACCGACGGCCGCACGCGCAGCAGGTACTCCAGGTGCGACTGCGCCTGCCAGCCGGAGCCGAACAGCCCGGCGACCTTCACGTCCGGGTTGGCCAGCTCACGGATGCCGAGAGCCGAGGTGGCGCCGACCCGCATCTTCTGGATGTAGCTGTCATGGATGATCGCGAGGGGCTCCAGGCGCTCCATCGAGTACAGCGTGATCAGTCCGCAGTAGGTGTCACCGGTGGCCAGCGGGAGCAGGCGGCGGCGCCGCACTCCCCCGGCGAGCAGCTCGGTGCCGGCCATGTCGGAGGTGATCCGCAGCGCCCACACGCCGCTGGAGACGTTGCCGCCCTCCTGGGACTTGAAGCGGTAACGGAAGCCGGAGAACCTCTGGTCCTCGACCGGGAAGTACGTGTGGTTGCGCGGCCGGTTGGCCGCGTCGCCCGACGCGTACTCCTGGTAGGCGACCTCGAGGGCGCGCAGGCACTCTTCGGGGTCGAGCACCCGTTCCACGTCTTCGTTGGACAGGACTCGCATGGGTGTCGTGTCTCCTGTTCGGCGGTCCGGCGGCGACCGCGCGGCCCGCCGGGTCGGCCACGGTGCGGGATTTTTCTGTAAAGCAGAATCAGGCGCGTGGCGGCCGGGCCGCAACCGCCTCAATCTCAGCCAGCACCCGCATCGCCATCTGGTTCTCCCTGAGTTCTCGACGGCAGAGGCCAGTGAGGGGGCCCATATCGGGCCTGACTCCGCCCGCCGCCGCGCGGTCACGACTGCAACTCTCCCCGGGTGTTCTACTGTAGGCAATACCTATAATCTGTTTTTCTCTAGGAAGGAAAATGGATGAATGAGCCGGCCTACCGGATCGAGTCGGTGGACAAGGCCCTGCGGCTGCTGCACATGTTCCGTGACCAGCCGCGGTGGACCGTTTCCGAGGTGAGCGAGGCCCTCGGCGTGGTCCCGTCCACCGCGCACCGGCTGCTGGCGATGCTGCAGTGGCACGACTTCGTGCACCAGGAGCCCGGCTCCAAGGCCTACGTAGCGGGCCGGGCCTTGCTGGTCATCGGGCTGGCCGCGCTGAGCGACCTGGCCGTACGCGACGTGGCCCACGCCGAGCTCGAGGCGCTGTCACTGGAGTTGGAGGAGACGGTGCACCTGATCGTCTTGCAGGGCACCCGCACGCTGATCGTGGACGCGGTCGAGAGCGACCAGGTGGTCCGGGTCGGCGCCCGCATCGGCGGCTCGGCCCCGCCGAACTGCGTCTCGGCCGGCAAGGTGCTGCTGTCACGGATGACCGACCGCCAGGTGGCCACGCTGATCGGCCCCGACCCGCTGCCCCGCCGGACGTCGCGGTCCATCGGCACCCTGGCCGAACTGGGGGCCGACCTGGCCCGGGTGCGCGAGCGCGGCTACGCGACCAACTTCGACGAGCACGAGTCCGGCGCCACCGGCATCGCGGTGCCGATCCCGGTGCCGCCGGGGGTGACGGCCGCCGCGATCACGGTCAACGCGCCGTCGGCCCGGGTGCCGGACGAGCGCATCGGCGTCATCGCGGCGGCCGCGACCGCCACGGCGGCCCGGATCGCCGCCAAGCTGGACGCGGAGCCCGTCCCCGGGCCGGACGCTGCCGTTACCCGAGCCCGTCGTGAAGGTCGGCCCCCGCGCCGCACTCCTGGCACCCGGCCAGCGCCTGAGGGCCGCTGAGCCGGGACGGAGCGGGCCAGGCAGGCGAGCGCGGCGCTGGTAACGGCCACCGCCAGGCCGGCCGCGATCAGGCCGGCCAGCCCGTTGCCCGGCAGCTCGCCCAGCGCACAGACGCCGATCGCGACGCTGGCCGCGGGGGTGACGGCGGAGATGACCGGCAGCGTGAGCACCGGGTAGCCGGCCTGGTAGGCGGTCTGCGTCAGCAGCACGTTGCCCAGGCCGCTGACGACCAGCGCGTAGGCGGGCCACGAGGTCGCCAGCGTCGCCAGCCCGTGGCCGGCCTGGTGAGCGAACGCCGTCGTGATGACGGCTGAGCAGGCATCGGCGAGGCCTGCCGCGACGGCAAGCAGCACCGCTCGACGGCGCCCCGCGGACCTGAGCCCGGCGGCGGCCACCGCCGCGGCGGCGGCGCCGGTCACCGTGGCGGCCAGCGCCAGCAGCGGCCCGGCGTTCCCGCCCGGCCCGGCGGCATGCCCGCCGGCCGGCGCGGCGAGCACGGAGAACGACGCGATGCCCGCGACGACCGCGACCGCCGCGGCCCAGGCGGCCCGGCCGAGCGGCCGCCCCGCCCACACGCCCACCAGCAGCACGGCGACGATGAGCTCGCAGGCCACCATCATCTGCACCAGGGCCAGCGGGCCGGAGCGCAGCGCGACCGCGTGCACGGCGAACCCGCCGGCCTGCGCGGCCAGCCCGGCCAGCCACAGCGGCTGCCGGGCCAGCAGGACCAGCAGCCGGGCGCGGCCCGCCGACGCGGCGGGGGCCGCGGCCGCTTGCCGCTGCTCCAACGCCGCGCCGGTCCCGTAGAGCACGGCGGCGGCCAGGGCGCTAAGCGTCATCACGATCACAACGCCACGCTAGGGGCGCGGCCGCGCCCGGCGCCATGAAGGAAACCCCCCGATAAACCCGGAGGCTTCCACCAGGCGGGGCCGGGGTTTCCCCTAATCCTCCAGGCGGATGCAGCCGCCGGGACAGGACTGGAAGGCGTGCTTGACGTCGCCCTCCGACCCTGCTGGCACCACGGCCGCGGTCTCGGCCGACAGCGGCGAAACCTGGCCGTTCTGCTTGATGCCTGCCAGCCCGTCGTCACCGAGCCCGAAGACCGGCGGCGCGATCAGCTCGCACAGCCCGGAGCCGATGCAGTAGGTCTGCTCGATCCATACCCTCAACTCGCCGGCTCCCTGCTCCCCTGGTGGCCGGGCACGAGGTCCTGCCACGGCCGGTCCGCGTCGATGATCGATGAAGCCGCCGTGACCTGCGCGAAGTCGGTACCGACGCCGAGGCCGAGTGGGTCGTGGCCGGCGTCGAGCAGCTGGATTGAGTCGGCGAACAGCCGCCGCAGCCTGATGATCGCCAGGTCGGCGGGGACCAGGTGCTCCTTGGCCCGGTCGTACATCGGGCCTGACGACATCTGGACCGCGCCGTCCTGCACCCGGTTGCCGCCGCGGAAGCCGGCGAAGCTGCGGCCGTCGGCCATCGCCTCGCGGTCCTGGGGCGGCAGCTTCAGCCGGCGGTTCTCCGGAGCGGGCCCCCAGATCGCCGGGTCGACGCCGCGGTTGACCCGGCGGGCCGTGGAGGTGCCGCTGCTGCCGGGAGGCGCGCGGAACACGCCGATGGACGAGCAGGTGTAGTCGTCGCGCGGCACCACGATCACCGCGCCGTTGGACCCGCCGATGAACCCGGTGTAGGGCATGACGAACGCGGTGACCCGGACGAACTGCTTGTCCGGCTGGCCGGTGACGTCCCTGATCGCCGCGTAGTGGAAGCCGAACGGTGTGTTCTCCACCTCGATTCGCGGCGCGTTGTCCTCGCTCGGCCATACGCCGGGCCGGGGGACTGCCACCGGGGCCTTGCCTCCGCCCGAGGCGCCGCCGGGGACCTGCATGTCCAGGTCCCAGGGCTCGCCGGCGAAGTCCAACGACCCCACGCTGCGCGGCCCTGACCCCATGGTGGCCAGGGTGTCCAGGTGCAAGATGGCCACGTGCGAGGAGTCGATCGAGCCCTCAAGGACCTGCATCCAGTTGCAGTCCATGATCATCTCGGTGACGACTAGGTCGTCGGCCGGCGCGTCCGCCCAGGCGAAGGCCGGGAACGGCGGCTCGGTGCCGGGCGGGCCCAGGTAGACCCAGCCGAGCCCGCCCGCCTCGCGGACGGGGTAGGCGCCGTGCTTGACCCGCTCCCGGAACGTGGCCGTGGCCATGTTAGGTGTCTCCGTGATCGTGCCGTCCACGGCGTACTTCCAGCCGTGGTACAGGCAGCGGATGCCGCAGCCCTCGACCCGGCCGAGCGTGAGCGAGGCACCCCGGTGGCAGCACAGCTCGTCGAGGAAGCCCAGCTTGCCCTCGGTGTCACGGAAGGCGACGAAGTTCTCGCCCAGGACGGTCACCTTGATCGGCGCGCAGTCGGGCTCGGGCAGGTCACCGAGCTGGAACGCGGGCGTCCAGTAGCGGCGCAGCACGTTACCCATCGGCGTGCCGGGGCCGACCCGGCACAGGGCCTCGTTCTCTTCTGCGGTCAGCATGTCATCTCCTTTTGGTACGTTCTGTTCGGTACGTCGGGTGTCGGCTCAGATGGCGACCGGGTCGTAGGTGGCCACGTTGCGATCGGCGACCAGCGGCACACCCAGCAGCATCAGCGGGTAGTGCCTGCTCACCTCGGCGTACCTGGCCTCGGCCACGGCGTCGTAGACGGCCGGGCTGACCCGCAGCGAGGTGACGGCGCCACCAGCGCGGGCCGCGTCGAGGATCTGGGTACACGCCTTGTCAACCACCACGGACATCCAGAGCACTGGCTCACCTGCCTACTTTCCGATCCACGCCTGGTCCCAGTAGGGCGTGATGACGACGCTGAGCACCGGGATGTTCGTGCTCAGCCCGGGTCCGTGCACTTCCTTGCGGGTGACCGACACCGGGGCCACGGCCACCAGGAACGGGGCGTACGCCTGGGCGCTGATGTACTTGGCGATGTTCTGGTAGAGGCCGGCCCGCTTGGTCGCGTCGAGCGTGCCGTCGGCCTGCGCCATCATCGCGTCGAGCGTCTTGTCGTGCACCCCGCTGTATTGGGCGGTGGACAAGAAGCGGAAGGCCAGTCCGCTGCTGATGCCCGGGTCATAGGCTCCGTTGGACTGGAGCGCCGCCTGCCACCCCCCCTTCTTGAATGCCTGGATCTGCCCGGCGAGCGGGTAGGGGTGGATGCTCACCTTGATGCCCGCCTGGCCCCACAGCTGCTGCAGTGCCTGCAGCGCCTCGGTGTTCAGCGGGTCGTTCGGGCCAAACAGGCTGACGTTGAGCCCGCCGAGCTGTGACACGATCTGCTTGGCCTTGGCCAGGTCGTAGCCGGGGTAGCCGGGCACCGTGGGCTGGTAGAACAGGTCACCGGGCCCGAGGAACGACTCGGCGGCGGGGAACATCTTGTTGTACAGGTGGTCGGCCAGCGCCTCGGCGTCCGTCGCGTAGTAGATCGCCTGCCGGGCCAGCTTGTTGTTGAACGGCGGCACGGCCGTGTTGAGCTGGACCAGCGAGGGCGACACGCCCCGGGTGACCAGCGTGTTGAACGCCGAGTTGCCCTGCGCCTGCTGGACGATCGACGGCGTGGTCATCTGGGCCGCTTGGCCCGAGCCCTGCTGAAGCGACTCCGAGGCCGTCTGGTCGTCGCTGACCACGGTGAACTGAAGCTCGTCCAGGTACGGCCGGCCCTTCTGCCAGTAACCCGGGTTACGCTTCAGCGTGATCTGGTGGTCGACCAGGTTGGACGTCACCTCGAAGGGCCCCGCGCCGACCGGCTTCTCCCTGAACGCGTTCGCGCCTAGCTTGGCCACCGCCGTCGGCGAGGCAACGTGGTTGACGTTCGAGCCGATGAGCGTGGTCATCACGGGGGCGTACGCCCGGGTGAAGTGCAGCCGCACGGTAGTGGCGTCCGGCGTGGTGATCCCGTCCGCCTTAGCCAACTGCGGCCACGAGCCAATCGGGCTGGCCGTGGACGGCGTGGCCAGGTCACGCTTGATGTTCCAGACCAGGGCGGCGGCGTTGAGCGGCGTTCCGTCGGTGAACTTCAGGCCGGGCCGCAGCGAGATGGTGAGTACCGTGCCGCCGCCGGTCACCTGGTAGCCGCGGGCGAGTACCGGCTCGATGCCGTTGCCCGGGCTCAGCCGGAAGAGCTGGCCGAAGATGGCGTCCTCGTAGATGGAAGGCGCCGCACCGCCGGTCGCCGGGTCCAGTCCCAGGTTCCACTGCGAGAGCACCCCGCTGACTAGGTAGTTCAATGTCCCGCCCGATTGCGGCGTCTGCGATGTCGCCGCCTGCGCCGTGCTGGAGGTACCGCCGCCCGCGCCGGACCCGCTCCCGGAGGAGCAGGCCGCGACTAGGGCGGCCACCGACACGACGGCCGCTGTCAGGAAACCGGTGCGAAGCTTCATCGCACGTCACCGCCTTCTTGGCCGAACCGATAGACGCGCAATGCGTGTCTGCCCGTCATACAATCTCGGCTAATCGCGGCTGTCAATGCCACAAATGATGCGTTGGCCGGACAACCGAACAGCCGGCGGACCAGCCACCCGCCGCGCCCAGGAACCTCGCCGGCACCGGGAGCCTCGGCCGCCACCCAGGCCTTGTTGCGCTCCGCGCTTCTTGCTGTTATCACACCCCGTCGCGCACGCGCCGCCGTGCAAGATCATTTGTCGACACCGCCCAAGATCATTGGGGCGTCTCCCCCACTCCGCCCCCCACCCCGCCCGGCGCCCATCCGGCTCGTTTGCGCTTTCGCCCGCTCCTAACGCGGCCTTTCGCGCAACCGACCCGGTCCGCACGGAGCCCTGTGCGTAATCGCCCCGGTACATCCGGATCCTTTTACGCAATCGACCCGGTACATCCGGATCCTTTCGCGCGACCAACCCGGTACATCCGGAGCCTTTTACGCAATCGACCCGGTAAGTTCGGAGCCTTTCGCGCGACCAACCCGGTCCGTGCGAGGCCCTGACCCGGTCGACCCGGCGCGCGCAAGGCCTTTCGTTCGGTCGGCCAGGCGCGGGCGGGCCGACCGCGGACACCCCAGCGACGAAACGAGGGCAAGCCGCCAGCGGGCTCGGCGCCCCGCGCTTCGCGCTTCTTGCTGTTATCAGCGTGCGGGACGAATTTGGGCGGAAACTATTTTTCTGACGGATACTTTTTAGGCATATAGCAGCATTTATTTCCGCCAGGATAATAATTTCCGTGATCAGTGCCGGAGACCGAGAGAGCTGGATGGCTGCTGGGATGTCGTGCCGGACGGGTGGCGTGAGCACTGGTCCATTAGGTTGCCGATGGTTCTCCAGCTGGCCGCTTTGGTGTTCCGGTGCCGTTGACGGGGTGCGGGTGCGGCTGTTCATCGGTGATGACTGGGAATCACGACGTGGAGGTGATGGACGAGGCGGGCAGGGTTCTGGCGCGGCGGCGGCTGCCGGAGGGCATGGCGGGATGGTGCAGTCGCAACGACCCGGCCGAAACAGTAGCGGAATTCTCATTCCGGTTAGTATGCTCCTTGCGGAATGATGATTCCGCTTACCGGGGAGGGTCCTGACATGGAAGGTGCGCGCCGACCGCACTACCAGGTGACGTTCGCGATTCTCGCGGCCGGAATCGGGGCGTACGCGCTGCTGCAGTCGCTGGTTATCCCGGTGCTGACCACGGTGGCGAAGGAACTGCACACCTCGCAGGACGCCGTGACGTGGGTGCTGACGGCGTACCTGCTGTCGGCCTCGATCATGACCCCGATCCTGGGCCGGGTCGGGGACCTGTTCGGCAAGAAGTGGGTCTTCGTAGGCACGCTGGTCGCCCTCGCGGTCGGCTCGGCGCTGGCGGCCGTGGCCCCCAACCTCGCGGTGATGATCGTGGCCCGGGTCATCCAGGGCGTGGCGGGCGGCATGCTGCCGCTCGGCTTCGGGATCATCCGCGACGAGTTCCCCGCCGAGAAGGTGGCCGGCGCCGTCGGCATCCTCGCGGCGCTGACCGCCGTCGGCGGCAGCCTGGGGATCGTGCTGGCCGGCCCGATCGTCGACGCACTCGGCTGGCGTTGGCTTTTCTGGCTGCCGGGCGCCTTGACGGTGCTCGCGGCGATCGGCGCGGTGCTGTTCGTCCCGCAGTCCCTTTCCCGCGGCCGGGGCACGATCAGCTGGATGCCGGCCATCCTGCTGTCCGTCTGGCTGGTGCTGCTGCTCGTGCCGCTGAGCGAGGCGTCGATCTGGGGCTGGGGGTCACCGAAGGTCATCGGGCTGCTGGCCGGGGCGGTGGTACTCGCCGCCGCCTGGGTCTGGTCCGAGCTGCGGGCAGCGACCCCGCTGATCGACATGAAGATGATGCAGCTGCCCGCGGTCTGGACCAACAACCTTGTGGCGCTGCTGATCGGCGTCGGCTTGTACGCGATGTTCGCCTTCCTGCCCGCGTTCGTGCAGACCCCGCGGGCGGCCGGCTACGGGTTCGGGGCCAGCATCACCGTGGGGGGCCTGATGCTGCTGCCCTCGGGCGTGACCATGTTCGCGGCCGGCGTGCTCGCCGGGTCGCTCACCAAGCGTTTCGGCGGCAAGGTACTGGTGGTCGCGGGCTGCCTCTTCGGCACGGTGTCGATGGCGATGTTCGCCTTCGCGCATTCCCAGGAGTGGGAGATCTACGTCGCCACCGCCATCCTCGGCGTCGGCTTCGGGCTGGCCTTCTCGGCGATGTCGGCCAATGTCGTGTCCGCGGTCCCGGCCGACCAGACCGGCGTGGCCACCGGCATGAACGCGAACATCCGCACGATTGGCGGCAGCATCGGCGCCGCCGTGATGGCCAGCATTGTCACCGCCAAGCTGGAGCCGTCCGGCCTGCCGATGGAGTCCGGCTACACGACCGGGTTCGGGATCATGGCCGGCGTCCTGCTGGTCGCCGCGCTGGCCGGCGTGCTGATCCCGTCGCAGCGACGGGCGCCCGGCGCGGCCGACGCGGGGTCGGCCGACGCGGCCGGCGCGGCCGCCGAAGAGACGGCGGCCGTCGGTACGCTGGCGATGTCGGGAGACGCGCTGACCGGCGAGGCCGCGGCCGGGGAGACGGTGGCGAGCGAACTGGGCAGTGAGGGAGGCACCGGTGAGCAGCGAGCCCGTAGTCAGTGACTCGGCGGTGCCCCGGTCTCCGGCCGGGCGGCGCGACGCGGTCCGCAACTACCACCGGATCCTCGAAGCAGCCCGCGACGTGCTCGGCGAGTCGGGCGCCGACGCGAGCATGGAGGAGATCGCCGCCCGCGCAGGAGTCGGCGTGGGCACCGTATACCGGCGGTTCGCAAACAAGGACGCCCTGATCGACGAGCTGCTGCGGCTCTCGATGGCCGAAGGCCTCGCCGCCGCCAGGCAGGCCCTGGCCCGCCCGGGCGGCGAGGGCCTCGAATGGCTGCTGCGCGGGCTCGGGGCGCTGTTCGCCGCGCACGCCAGGTACGCGCACCTGCTGCTGCAGCGCAGCACCGACAGCGCGGCGTCGCTGGAGATGCGGGCCGCCCTCGAGGAACTCACCGCCCGGGCCCATGCCGTGGGCACCGTGAACCCCGGCGTGACCATCGGCGACGTGATGGCGCTGATCTGGGCCATGCGCGGGCTCACCGAGACCACCGGCGAGGTCGCCCCGGAATCCTGGCAGCGGTTCCTCGACATCCACCTGGCCGGCCTTCGCGCGCCGGGCCCGCTCAGCGGCAGCCGGGCGATGTCGGCCGGGCAGGTATCGGAACTGCTGCCGCCCGACCTGACGGACCAGGCCTGAGCCCGGGCCTCATGGCGGTGACTTGGCGGGGCGTGGTTCCGGCTACGGGAGGGGCTGGGCGGGGAATGCCATACTGAGAGTGACGACGACGAGGCCGAGCGAGCCGAGGTGGGGGCCGTGACTAGTACGTTCGCTGACCGGTGGGGCGCGGGGGTGCGGGCGTCCAACGGGGCCGCCGTGGCGCTGCTCGACCAGGCGGTTGAGGACCTGGTGGCGCTGGCCGGCGACCCGGTGGGCGGGGCGGACGCCGCGATCGCGGCCGACGGCGACCTGGCGCTGGCCCGGATCTACCGGGCCTACCTGTCGCTGTACGGGACGAGCGCCGTGGGGGCGTCCGAGGCAAGCGCGCTGATCAAGCCGCTGGAGGCGGAGCCGGGCCCCGGGGCGGAGCCGCTGCCAGCCCGCGAGGCGCAGCATCTGGCCGCCGCCCGGGCCTGGGCGGACGGTGACTGGCAGGGGGCGGCCCGGGCGCTGGAACGCGCCCTGGTGGCCAACCCGCGCGACCTCCTGGCGCTCAAGGTGGCGCAGGACCTGTACTTCTTTACCGGCAACCGGCTCGAACTGCGGGACGTCGCCGGGCGGGTGCTGCCCGCCTGGCAGGAAGACGACCAGGCGTGGGGGTACGTGCAGGGCATCTGGGCGTTCGGCCTGGAGGAGAACGGCGACTACCGGGGCGCGGCGGCGGCCGCCAGCAACGCGCTGGCCCGGAACCCGAAGGACGTGTGGGGCGTGCACGCGCTGGCCCACGTGTTCGAGATGGAGGGCAGCCACGAGCCCGGCGTCTCGTTCCTGTGCCACCTCGTCGCCGGACTGGGAGGCCAGCTACTTCGCCGTGCACAACTGGTGGCACCTCGGGCTGTACCTGCTCGAACTCGGCCGGGTCAACGACGCGCTGGCGCTGTACCACGAGCGGATCCGGACGGTGAAGTCCACCGAGTGGCTGGACGTCGTGGACGCGGCCGCGCTGCTGTGGCGGCTGTCGCTGTACGGCACCGACGTGACCGGCCCCGGCGGCCGCGCTGGCCGCCGACATCTCCGACCTGGTGGAAGTGCCCGCCTACATCTTCAACGACTGGCACGCGGTGATGACCTTCGGCCTGGCCGGCGACCACGCCCGCACCGCCCGGGTGATCGCCGCCAACGGCAACCTGATTTCTCCCACCAACCGGCGGGCGGCGGAACGGGCCGGGCTGCGGCTGCTCACGGCGTTCGCGGCGTTCGCGGCGGGCGACCCGGCGACGACCGTGGACCTGCTGATCGACATCCGGCCGGAGGCGCACGTGGTCGGCGGCAGCCACGCCCAGCGGGACGTGATCGACCTGACGCTGATCGCGGCGGCGGCGCGGTCCGGCCAGGCCACCCTGGCCCGCGCCCTGGTCACCGAGCGGTCGGCCCGCAAGCCGCCGGCGGCGCCGTCGGCCCGCGCCCTGGTGCTGGCCAACGGCGGCGAGGAGACCTGGCTCGCTTGGTAGGCGCCCCGCGGCGAGTAGCGCCGGCGGGGTACCGCCCGCGACGCCCAACGGCCGGGCGGCTGCCGGCCGGTCACCCGTGGTTGGTGTACACCGGGGTGGACGTCGAGCCCTGGTCGGAGGAGCCGAGGGCGACGCACGCGTCGGCCTGAGGGCACTCGAGCTGGCCGAATGTCCATGAACGAGTCGCCCTGCATGCCGGCCGGGACCTGGGCCGGGACGGCGAAGCTGACCCGGTGCCAGGTGCGCCCGGCGTCGGTGGTGTAGGCGACGACGGCGGAACCGTCGTGGAGCGTGTTGCCGATCCGCTGCGGGATCAGGTCGCTGCCCGCCGTGTAACAGGTGCGCGCGGTCGGGCAGGTCAGGACGTTGAGGAACGGGTACGGGATGGTGCGCGGCAGCGTGCTGGCCCGCCAGGTCACCCCGCCGTCAGCGGAGAACGCGATCGGCGTGTACTCGATGGCGTCTTTCCCCGATGTATAGCCGCTCGCCGTGCGCAGGGTGCCGTCCCGCGCGACCAAGCCGTGGCGCCTGGACGGCCTGACCGCCGCCGGGCAGCGACCAGAGCTGCCAGGTGGTGGTCACTGGGCCAGCCAGGGGCGGCGGCGGGGCCGAGACGGTGACCAGCACCGCCGCGATCATGGCCGCCGCGACGGCGATCAGCGTGGCGACCGGGGCGAGACGGCCCGATGGCCGCCAGCGACGCCCGCGACGCGGGCGGCTCACGGGAACCAGCACGCCGGGCGCGTCGGCCTCGGCGGTGAGGATGGCCGCCAGGCCCGGTCCCGGGCGGCGTCGTCTGGCTCGCGGGTGCCAGACGCGGAACGCGCGCAGCAGGTCGATCTCGTCAGCCGCAGCGAGCAGCGCCCCGCAGCGAGCAGCGCCCCGCGGCGAGCATGACCGGGACGTAAGCGGTCAGGCGTCGTCGAAGCGGCGCAGCGCCGGGACGGCGGCGAGCAGGGTGCGGGTGTAGTCGTGGACCGGGGTGCCGTACACCTGGTCGGTGGGGCCGTTTTCCACGACCTTGCCCCGGTACATCACGACGATCTCGTCGCACAGGTGGCGGACGACCGCCATGTCGTGCGAGATGAACACCAGCGTCAGGCTGAAGTCGGCGATGAGCTGCCGGAGCAGGTTGAGTATCTGGGCGCGGACCGAGACGTCGAGCGCGCTGACCGGCTCGTCGGCGACCAGTACCGACGGGCTGGGGCCGAGGGCGCGGGCGATGGCGATCCGCTGCCGCTGTCCGCCGGAGAACTCGTGCGGGTAGAGCCGGGCGGCGCTGGCCGGCAGGCCGACGGCGTCGAGCAACTCGGGCACCCGCTGCTTCTCGCCGCCGGCCCCGAGGGCACGCAGCGGCTCGGCCAGGATGTCGTGCACCCGCATCCGGGGGTCGAGCGAGGACAGCGGGTCCTGGAAGACGATCTGCACCCCGCTGCGGAAGGCGCGCAGGTCGCGCTCGCGCCGGCCGCTGATGACGTCGCCCTGGTAGCGGACTTCTCCTGAGGTGGGTGCCTCCAGCGCGAGCAGCAGCCGGGACAGGGTCGACTTGCCCGAGCCGGACTCGCCGACGATGCCGACGCTGGCGCCCGTGGCGATGGTCAGCGACACGTCGTCCAGGGCGGCGACGTTGCCGTAGCGCTTGGACACGCCGCGGGCTTCGAGCACCGGAGCCTGGTCGGCCGCGTCGGTCACTGGACGCCCTCCTTCTCCAGGCCGCCGGGATCGTCGGCACCGCCTGCGCCATTGGCATCGGCCATGCCGCCCGCGCCAGGCCGGCCGGGCGCACCGGGCGCACCGGCCGCACCGTCGGCCGACGGCACCGAGACCGGGTGGAAGCAGGCAACGTGGTGGCCGCCGGACAGCTCCAGCGGCGGCACGGACTCGCACCGGGCGGTGGCCCGGTCGCAGCGGCCGCGGAACGGGCAGCAGGCCGGGAACGCGCAGCCGGCGGCACCTGGCCGGCGATGGTCGGCAGCACGGCCCGGGAGCGGTCGCTGTCCAGCGACACCGCGGCCGAGGTGGCGACCAGCGCGGCGGTATACGGGTGGCGCGGCGCGGTCAGCACCTGGCGGCTGGTGCCCGCCTCGGCGACCCGGCCGCCGTACATGACCGTGATCCGCTCGCACACGCCGCTCACCACGGCCAGGTCGTGGCTGATCAGCACCAGCGCGGCTCCTTCCTCGGCGACCAGCCGGGACAGGAGCTTCAGCACCTGCTCCTGCACGGTTACGTCCAGCGCGGTGGTGGGCTCGTCGGCCAGGATGACGGCCGGGTCGGCGGCGATCGCCATCGCCAGCATGACCCGCTGCCGCTGGCCGCCGGACAGCTGGTACGGGTAGGCGCGGGCCTGCCGGTCCGGGTCGGTGAACTCGACCCGCTCAAGCAGCTCAACCGCGCGGGCGCGGGCGACGGCGCGCGAGGCGCCGGTGTGCGCCCGGACCGCCTCGGCGATCTGCCTGCCCACCCGCATGGTGGGGTTCAGCGCCGTCATCGGCTCCTGGAAGATCATGGAGATGGTGGAGCCGCGCAGGGTGCAGCGCTGTCGTTCATTCAGCTGGTAAAGGTCGCGGCCGCCGACCCGCACCTGGCCGCTGGCCCGCAGCGAGTCGGGCAGCAGCCCGATGGCGGCCAGTGCGGTCAGGGTCTTACCCGAGCCGGACTCGCCGATGATGCCGAGCCGCTCGCCCGGCGCGAGGTCCAGCGACACGTCGCTTACCAGGTCGACCGGGCCGCGGCTGATCGTCAGGCCCTTCACTGAGAGAACGGAGCCCGACAGCACGGGGGCGCCCGCGTCCGGGGTGATGCCGCTCATCGGTCCAGCCCCGGGTCGAGCACCTCGCGCAGGCCGTCGCCGAGCAGGGTGAAGCCGAGCACGGCGAGCACGATCGCGATGCTCGGCCACACGGTCATCAGCGGGTCCGTATGCAGGTAGTCCTGCGCGTCGCTGATCATCTGCCCCCAGGACGGCGCGGGCGGCGGCGTGCCGAGGCCGAGGAAGTCCAGGCCCGCCTCGGCCAGGATGGACACCGCGTACAGCAGGCTGGCCTGGATGATGAGCACCGGGGCGATGTTGGGCAGCACGTGGCGGCGGAGTATCGCCAGCGGGCGGCGACCGTAGGCCCGGGCGGCCAGCACGTAGCCGGAGGTCAGCACGGTCAGCGCGGTGCCCCGGCTGACCCGGGCGAAGACCGGGATGTAGGCGACGCCGATGGCGATCATGGCCACGGTGGTGGACGCGCCGAGCGCGGCGGTCAGGGTGATCGCGGCCAGCAGCGCGGGGAAGCCGTAGACCACGTCGGAGACCCGCATGATCAGCTCGCCGACGACGCCCCGGCGCTGCGCGGCGAGCAGGCCCGCCGGGATGCCGACCCCGGCGGCGATCGCCACCGAGACCAGGCCGGCGTACACGGTGACCTGGCTGCCGGCCATCAGGCGGGACAGGACGTCGCGGCCGTAGCGGTCGGTGCCGAGCCAGTGGGCGCCGGTGCTGGCCTGCAGCGCGACCCCGGGGTCGATCGCGAGGGGGTCATACGGCGTCCAGCCGAGCGAGACCAGGGCGACTCCGATCAGCAGCAGCACGATCAGGCCGCCTACTAGGGCGCTCGGGCTGCGCCGCAGCCTGGTCCACGCGGTGCGCGCGGTGACCGGGGCCGGCTCGGCGGCGGGCCCGGCCGACGGGTCGGCCAGCGTGGCGGTCACCGGGCCTCACCCACCCGGGGGTCGAGGAGCCGGTAGGAGATGTCGACCAGGAAGTTGAGCACCAGCACCACCGCGCAGACGAGGAGCACGATGTCCTGCACCAGCAGGAGGTCACGGTTGCTGACCCCGGACAGCAGCAGGCTGCCCACCCCGGGCAGGGTGAACACGTTCTCCACCACGATCGCGCCGACGATGAGCCCGCCCGCCTCCAGGCCGAACACGGTGAGCACCGGGATCAGCGCGTTGCGAGTGCCGTGCCCGGCGCAGCGCCTGCATGGGGCGCAGCCCCTTGGCCCGGGCGGTGCGATAGTAGTCCGAGCGGAGCACCTCGAGGACCGAGGCGCGAACGAAGCGGACCAGGATCGCGCCCTCGGCCAGGCCGAGCACGATCGACGGCAGCACCAGGGAGCGCAGCGACTGACCCACGCCGGCTGACCAGCCGGGGAAGCCGCTGGCGGGCAGGAACCTGACCTTCACCGCGAAAATCAAGATCAACAGAAGACCGGAGACGAACGTTGGGATGGCGATGCCCAACTGGCTCGCCACACTCACCACGGTGCCGCTGACCTTGTCATGGCGGACCGCCGAGACCGTGCCGAGTGGCACCGCGATCAGCGTCCCAACGATGAGGCCGCCGAGGATCAGCGGCCCGGTCACGGCGAGGGCGGCGGACAGCTGGCCGCCGAGCGGCTGGCTGGAGATGTAGGAGTTGCCGAGGCGGCCGGACAGCAGGCCGCCTGCCCAGTCGCCGTACTGGACGACCAGCGGCTTGTCCAGGCCGAGCTGCTGCGTCAGCTGGGCCACGTTCTGGGGGTTGGCCTGCGTGCCCAGGATGACCTGGGCCGGGCTGCCGGGCAGCACGGCCAGGATCAGGAACACCACCACCGACGCCGCGAACAGCGAGGCGGCCAGGATCAGCAGCCGCCGGGCCACCTGCAGCGCGGTACTCATGCTGGTACCGTGCTCATCTTCGCTCTGTGCTCATCTCAGTTCTGGTACCGGTCACGGCCTCGGCCGGGCGGCCGTTCGGGGCGAGTGCCGGGTCAGCGCGAGAAGCCCTGGGCCTGCGCGGCCGCGGGCACCGTCCCGCCGGGAGCGATGTACTCCAGGTTGAACGACTCGGACTGGCCGGAGGTCGGCACGCCCACGATGCCCGACTTCACCACCGTGATCTGGTCCGGGTTGTACAGCCAGACGTTCACCGCGTCACCGGTGATCATCTGCAACGCCTGAGCGTACTTGGCCTGCTGGGCCGCCGGGGAGGCGGCCGTGTCGCCCGCCACGAGCAGCGACCCCACCTGCGAGGTCTTGGCGTAGTTCCAGTAGTAGGACGCGGTGGCGTAGTTGGCGATGTCCCGGGCCTCGACGTGGTCGATGATCGTCATGTCGAAGTTCTTGCCGGTGAACACCTGGCTGAGCCATAGCGGCCACTGGATGTCTTTGATGGTGACGTTGACGCCGACCTTCTTCAGGTAGGCCTGGATCAGCGGGCCGGACTGGGTGGCGTAGCCGTAGGGCGGCAGGGTCAGCGTCAGGGACAGGCCGCTGCCGTAGCCCGCCTGGGCGAGCAGCTGCTTGGCCTTGGCCGGGTTGTAGGTGTAGGTCTGGGCGTAGCTGGCGGAGTACCACGGGTCGCCGGGCACGGTGTCGCTGCCGATCACGGTGCCGAAGCCGCCGCCGACGGTCTTGAGGATGGCCTGCTTGTCGATGGCGTAGGCGATGGCCTGGCGGACTCCGGCGTTCTTCAGCGGCCCGGTGCCGTTGTTCAGCGTGAGCTGGATCTTGCCGTTGGTCGGGCCGTGCACGATCGAGTAGGCGGAGTTGCCCTGGAACTGCGCGGCGTCGGACGGGTTGGAAAGGTTGTCGATGACCTGGATCTGGCCGCTGCTCAGCGCGCTGTTCTCGGCGTTCGGGTCGGTGAAGTAGCGGAAGACGACCGTGCCGTACCCCGGCTTCGTGCCCCAGTAGCCGGGGTTGGCGGCCAGGGTGACGCTGTAGTTGCTCACCTGGCTCTTGTACGCGTACGGCCCGGTGCCGACCGGCGCGGTCGCGATGGCGCTGGCCGCCTTGGCGTCGAGCACCACGCCGTTGCTGTAGGCGGCCAGCTGGTACAGCCACTCCTGGTTGGGCTGGGCCAGCGACACCGACACCGTGGTCGGGGAGGTGGCCTTGACGGCGGTCAGCGTGCCCATCAGCGAGGCATACGGGTACTTGCTGCCCTTGGCGGTCACCCGGTTGAGGCTGTAGACCACGTCGGCGGCGGTCAGTGGGTCGCCGTTGCTGAACTGGACGCCCGGGCGGAGGGTGAAGGTGATTGTCTTGCGGTCCGCCGACCAGGCGTACTTGGTGGCGAGCGCCGGCACGATCTGGCCGTTCGGCGCCAGCTGGACCAGGTGCTGGTAGACGTTGTAGTCGAAGACCTCGTCGATGGCCGCGGCCGCGTTGGACGTCGGGTCGATGCTCGGCGGGGCGACGTCGGACCCGATCGTGAGCGTCCCGCCCGGTGCCGCGGCGCCGCCGGCCGCACTGTCGGCGCCGCCGCTCGCGGATCCGCCTGACGAGGACGAGCAGGCGGCCGCGAGGGCCATCACGGTGCAGGCGACCGCGGCCAGGGCGGCGGAGCGCCGGTTGACCATCCGAATCTCCTCATGAGATATCTCGAAGCTGCCATGCAGTTTGCTCCGGGTGCGCCCATTGCGTCAACCACTGCGCCAACTGGTCCGGCCAGTATAAGAAGTATAATCTTTGTTTCGGTTGTGTCTTATGTCGGGGTTGTGTCTTATGTCAGGACTGTGTCTTATGTCAAAGCAGCGGCGCCTCGGCCAGGGCGGCGAGCACCGCCCGCTCGTCCTCGGGCACGTAGCTGGCGTAGTGGTCGTACAGCGCGACCCGGGCCAGCCGGCCTCGGCGCTGTCGCGCTGCCTGATGGCCTCGAACACCCCGGTGTGCCGCCGCAGCGACTCGCTCATCACCACGGCCGGGTCGGGCGCGTGCTCCAGCTTGTCCTCGATCAGCGCCAGGGCGACGTCTCGGATGACGTCACCGCAGATCAGGATCATCGTGTTGCCGCTGGCCTCGGCCACCAGCTGGTGGAAGGCGAGGTCGGCGGCGCCGAAGGCGGCCTGTCCGTCGGCGACCGACTCGCGCATCCGGTGCAGCGCCGCCTCCATGGCCGCCACCTGAGCCGCGGTCGCCTGCGTGGCGGCCAGGAAGTTGGCCGTGCCCTCCAGCGCCATGCGGAGCTGGATCAGCTCGCCGAGGCCGACGTCGCGGCCCCGGGCCAGGCGGAGCAGCGGCTTGCGCAGCGTGCCGGCCGAGAACGGCAGCACCTCCGCGCCGCGCGGGTCGCCCGGACGGGACCGGATGAGGCCGGAGCTCTCCAGCACCCGCAGCGCCTCGCGCACCGTGGACCGGCTGACCTCGAACTGCGTCATCAGCTCGCGCTCGCTCGGCAGTCGGCTCCCCGGGCTCAGCTCCCCGCTGTCCAGGGCCCGCTCGACCTGCTCGACGATCGCCTCGTAGGCGCGCACCGCCCGCACGGGCTGGAAACCGCGCACCTCCGCCATCGGCTCCATCCTCGTCTCCCTTGACGCTGCGCGCGTCCGCGTGCCACGCTTACCAGCGCCAGCTTAGCGTACTGGTCCGACCAGTACCTGCGGGAACTGCCGAACGGAGCATGATGGACATCTCGGCCGCTACCCCCGCCGTTGACGCCGGGACGACCGCCTTCCTGCGCGAGCTGATCCAAGAAGGGCATACCGACGTGGTGACCGAGGGAGACCCGGGCGAGTGGACGGCGTGACCGCCAGCTGGACCGCGGGGCGCCCGGCGCCGGACGGCGCCGGGCGGCACAACGCGCTGACCGACGTGCCCGGCCTGCGGGTCGGGCACGCCACGCTGGACGGCGACGGCTGGCTGACCGGCGTCACCGTGGTCCTCACACCGCCCGGCGGCGCGGTCGGCGGCGTGGACGTGCGCGGCGGCGGACCCGGCACCAGGGAGACCGACCTGCTCGACCCGCGCAACCACGTGGAGCGGGTCCACGCGATCATGCTCAGCGGCGGCAGCGCCTACGGGCTCGGCGCCGCCCAGGGCGTGATGACCAGGCTGGCCGCACTCGGCCGGGGCGTACCTGTGGGCACCGAGCCGTCGCACGTGGTGCCGATCGTGCCCGCGGCCATCCTGTTCGACCTGGGCCGCGGCGGCGTCTTCGGCCACTACCCGGACGCGGCCGCCGCCGAGGCCGCATTCGACGCGGCGCTCGGCCCCGGCGGCGACGGTCCGGTGGCCGCGGGCAACGTCGGCGCGGGCACCGGGGCCCTCGCAGGTCAGCTCAAGGGCGGCACCGGCTCGGCCAGCGCCGTGCTCGGCGCCGACGTACTCGGTCCAGGCTCGCCGGGGCGGACGGTCACGGTGGGCGCGCTGGCCGCGGTCAACGCGGTCGGCGCGGTGGCCGACGAGCGCGACGGGGCGCTGCACGGGGCACGGTTCGGCCTGCCCGGTGAGTTCGACTGGCTGCGCCCGCCGTCCCCTGCCGACCTGGCCGGCGCCGCGGGGCTGCTCGCCTACCGGGGGCTCGGCGGCCCGCCGCAGCCGCGGCCGCTGAACACCACCATCGGCGTGATCGGCTGCGACGCGACGCTGACCAAGGCGCAGTGCGCGCGGCTGGCCGGGGCGGCCCAGGACGGGCTGGCCCGGGCGGTCAGGCCCGCGCACTCCATGTTCGACGGTGACACCATCTTCGGCCTGGCCACCGGGGACGGGCCGCCGCCGACACCGCTGGAGTTCCACGCGATCCTGACCGCGGCGGCCGACTGCTTCACCCGGGCCGTGGTGCACGGCGTGCTGACCGCGCGGACGGTCACCGTGCCGGACGGCCAGTGGCTGAGCTACGCCGACGCCTTCCCCTCGGCCGGCCCCTGACTTTCCCACCGGTCAACAGCGTCTATCGGCAACACCGTCTATCGGCAACACCGTCTATCGGCAACTCCGTCTCACCTTCCGCGATCGACGGGCGCTTCGACCCGCCCGCCTGATCTTGTCGGGCGCGGGCTAGGTCACGGGCGGCGGGCGAGCGCGAGCGTGGCCGGGCGGCGCAGGGTCATCCCGCCGGCCGCCTCGACCAAGGCGACCAGCCGGTCGTGCAGCTCGGCTCGCTTGTCGTCGGTCAGGCTGCTGATGACCGTGCCGACGCCGTGGCTCTGGCTGAAGCGCCAGTAGGTCTCGCCGTCGGGGACCGGGATCGCGACCTGGAGGGTCTGCCAGCTGATGTCGGTGAACCCGGCCGCTTCGAGCAGCTCTTCCTCGTCGGCGTCGTTGGGCTGGAAGCCGGCCCCGGCGACCCGGTACTTGCGGTACTCGTCGATGAGGTCATCGGCCGGGTCCGTCCAGGGGCCAGGTGAGCCGTCCGCCCGGCCGGGGATCGTGAAGGCGAACTGCCCGCCCGGCCGCAGCACCCGCTTCACCTCGGCCACGGCCGCGACCGGGTCGGCCATGATGTGCACCGCGAAGCCCGCGACCACCAGGTCGAAGGCCGCGTCGGGGAAGCCGAGCGCGGCCGCGTCCATCAGGTGGCTTTCGACGGCCGGGAGATCGCGCCGCAGCAGCTCGACCATCCTCGGCGCGGCGTCGACCGCGACCATCCGGCCCGCCCGCCCGGCCAGCTCCCGGCTCAGCGCGCCGCGTCCGGCGGCCAGGTCAAGCACCTGGGCGTCCGGCGGAAGGCTCAGCGCCGAGGCGGTCTGCCTGGCGAAGCTCGCGAAGAACGGGAGCACCTGGTCGTAGAGGTCAGCGACGCCGTCGAAATGGTCAACCACCGGGTTCCTCGTCACGCCGCCACCCTGTCACGTGCCTGCCCGGGGAGCGACTTGTTTTCCGCTGCGCCGGGCCCGGCCGGTAAAGCCGCTGCCGGGGGGCGACGAGGCTAGGCGGGACCGCCGGCGGCGATGAAGTCGATGATGGTCTCGGCCACCTGGCGGTGCACGGTCTCGTTGAGTATGTCGTGGCGGGCGCCGGCGAACTCGACCAGCCGGGCGCCCTTGAGCCGGCTGGCCCAGACCCTGGCCTGGCCCACCGGGACGACCGGGTCCTCGGTGCCGTGGATCAGCAGCACCGGCAGCGGCAGGCCGGCCAGGCCGGCCCCGATGACCGCCCACGCCTGGGTGAGCACGGTGGCGATGCTGCGCCCGCCGGCCGCGCTGGTGAACGCGAGCGGGTCGTGGGCCAGCTCGTCCAGGTAGAACGGGTCGGCGGACAGGTCGGCCGGGTCCAGGTCCAGTCCCGCGTCGGCGTCGTCGGCCAGCGCGGCCACCCAGTCCAACGGCGAGAGCGGCGCGCCGGAAAGGATCAGCCCCGCGTACCCGCCCGGGTCGCGGACCGCCGACACCGCCGCGGCCGCCGCGCCGAGCGAGTGGCCGGCCAGCCACACCGGGGCGCCCGGCTGCGCCTGCCCGGCCAGGGCCGCGAGGCGGCGGCCGTTCTCCACCAGGTCGTCCACCGAGTCGATGACGGCCCGCTCCCCCTCGGTCAGCCCGTGGCCGATCTCATCGAGGGCCCACAGCTCGATGCCCGCCGCGTTCAGCGCGTTGCCGAGCCGGTGGTACAGGCCCGAGTGCTCGCCGAAGCCGTGCAGGAACACCAGGGCCGCGACCCGGGGCCCGGGCACCCGCCAGGCCTTGTAGTACACGCGACCGGCCGCCCCGTCGAAGGTAGGCATCGCGACACCTCTTCCCGCTAGCTCCTCCTCATAGTGTGACAAACGACGGCGTCGCTTCCCAGCGCCCCGCCAGCCTCACCGGTCCAGCGCCGTCGGCCTGCGCGGCCAGTCGGGGCGGGGCTAGCGCGGGGCCGGGCGGGACGCTGGGGCGAGGAAGGGGCGGGCCGACGCGGAGCCCGCGCCCGTTCTTCCTCGGTGTCTTGGGTCATTGCCTGGGGGCCGGGCGGGAGGGGTCAGGAGGGGGCGGGACCGAAGTCGCGCAGGTACTGCTGGTACTCGGGCTCGACGTCGATCTTGAGGCTGGCCAGGACGCGGACGACGGCGCAGTAGTGCGCGATCACCAGGACCAGCTCGACGGCGACCGGGGTGCCGAAGAGGGCGACGGCGCGCTGCCAGGTCGGCTCGGATAGCTCGCCGTCGCGGGTGATCTCGGTGGCGGCGGCGAGCACCAGGGCGGCCTGCTCGTCGGGGGCGGGGGCGCCGTCCGGTGCGCCGATGAGCTTGAGGTCGTCGTCGGTCAGGCCGAAGTCCCGGCCAATCTTCACGTGGTGGGAGTACTCGTAGTCGCTGCGGCTCAGGTAGCCGACCTGGAGGATGGCCAGCTCGCGCAGCCGGGCGTCGAGCTGGCCGTCGAAGCGGATCCACAGGGAGAGGCCCTGGAAGGCGCGGGTGCCTCCCGGGTTGTTGACCAGGGCCCGGACCAGGTTGATCGGCTCGAGCAGCGGGCGGTCGGCTTCGTCGAGGTCTTCCTGGTTCAGGTAGGGGACGCGCGCCATTATCGGCCGTTCCGTCGCGCTACCGGGAGCGGCACGGCGTGTCCGGGGCCAAGAGCGACTCCGGCGACGCGCACATGCTGGCGGACATGGTCCGCACCGACTCTCACCAGCTGCGGGCGGTGGCGGGCGACAGCGCGGAGGCGGAGGGCCTGAAGGTGCTCGCCCGCACGCACAAGACGCTGATCTGGGAACGGACCCGGCAGGTGCAGCGGCTGCGGCACCAGCTGCTGGAGTACTTCCCCGCCGCACTGGAGGCCTACGACGACCTGGACGCCCCCGACACCCTCGAGCTGCTGGGCAAGGCGCCCGAGCCGGCCCGGGCCGCGAGGCTGACCCGCGCGCAGGTCAGCGCCGCCCTCAAGCGCGCCGGCCGCCGGAACATCACCGAGCGGGCGACGGTGATCCTGGCGGCGCTCCGCGGCGAGCAGCTGGGCCAGCCCGCGGCCGTCACGTCCGCCTACGCCGTCACCGTGCGGTCCCTGACCGCGGTCATCGCCGCCCTGAACGAGCAGGTCAAGATCCTGCAGGGGCAGGTGGAGGCGGATTTTGGCCGGCACCCGGACGCTGAGATCTACCGGTCCCAGCCCGGACTGGGCGCCATCCTCGGTGCCCGGGTGCTCGGCGAGTTCGGCGACGACCCCGGCCGGTACGCCGACGGCAAGTGCAGGCGGAACTACGCCGGGACCAGCCCGCTCACCCGCGCGTCCGGCAAGAAAAAGGTCGTCGCCGCCCGGTTCATCCACAACGACCGGCTGGTCGACGCGCTCAACGCCCAGGCCTTCGCGTCCCTGAACGCCTCGCCCGGCGCCCGCGCCCTCTACGACGAGCTCCGCGCCCGCGGGATCGAGCACAACGACGCGCTCCGCCGGCTGGCGAACAGGCTCGTCGGCATCCTGCACGGATGCCTGAAAACCCGCACCCTCTATGACGAGGCAACCGCCTGGGGCCACCGGCAAAACCTCCCTCAATCTTCCGTCGCGGCTTGACACTTAAGCTCCTGGGATGTCTTTCAGCTCGGGCTCAGCGACAGTGCTCAGCCGCGGGAGGGGGTGCGCAGCGAGACGCCGCCGTCCACCGGGAGGACCACGCCGGTCACGTACCTGGCCTCGTCGGAGGCCAGGTACACGGCGGCGTGGGCGATGTCCCAGCCGGTGCCCTCGATCTCCAGCGGCGAGGCCAGGCGGCGGCCCTCGCGCTTGCGGTCGTCCATGCCGTCGGCGAGGGCCTGCGGGGTGTACATCGGGCCGGGCACGATGCAGTTGACCCGGATGCCCTGAGCGCCGTGGTCCACCGCCATGGCCTGGGTCAGCGCGATCACCGCGCCCTTGGCGGCCGAGTAGCCGGTCAGCCCGCGCGGGCGCAGGGCGGAGATGGACGAGGTGGTGACGATCGCCCCGCCGCCGCCCGCGGCCATGGCCGGGACGGCGTGCCGGGCGGTCAGCACCAGGCTGCGAAAGTTCAGGTCGAGCAGCCGGTCCCACTCGGTATCGGGGAGGGTCGTGACGTCGCCGACCGAGGAGCCGCCCACGACGTGGTGCAGGATGTCCAGCTTGCCCCAGGTGTCCAGGGCGAGCGCGGTGATGGCGGCGCAGTCGGCCTCGCGGGTGACGTCGGCGGTGACGGTCACGCAGTCACCGCCCTCGCCGGCGATCAGCTCGGCGGTCGTGGCGGCGGCGGCCGGGCTGATGTCGGCGACGACGACCCGGGCGCCCTCGCGGGCGAACAGCACGGCGGTGGCCCGGCCGTTGCCGATCACGGTGCCGTCGCCGACCGAGCCGGCGCCGGCCACGATCGCGACCTTGCCGGCCAGGCGGCCCTCCCCCGGCTGACGGGGCTCGGCCAGGTGGCAAGCGGGCGCGGGCTCGGTCACCGGGCCGCCCCGGCGGGGCCCGGCGCCACGTGTCCGGCCAGCAGCTCGCGGAGCACCCGCAGGGAGGCGGCCAGCCGGGCGGGCTGGTCGGCGACGCGGCTGCGGCTGTCCAGGCCCTCGATGGACAGGTAGTACGGGCGGTCGCCCAGGCCGGCGGCCAGTTCGCCGAGCAGCAGGGCCAGCGGGGCCTGGCCCTCGCCGGGGTAGCACCAGTGGACCATGAAGCCGCGCCGGTGGTAGCCGCCCTCCACGTACATGGACTCGAAGCGGTAGTCCTTGACGTGGCCGGCCGGCGCCCAGGGCAGCAGGGTGCGGATGACCGGGATCGGGTCGTCCAGCGTCGAGATCGGGTTGATGACGTCGAGGAACACGCCGATCCGGTCCGCGCCGACGGCCTCGATCACCGTGACGTACTCGTCGGTGGTGAAGTCGGAGTGGTTCTCCACGATGAGCTTGACGCCGCTGCCCGCGATGGCGTCGGCGCCCGCGCCGAACGCGTCGATCACGTAGGCGTGCTCGGCGGCGATGGCCGCGGCGTCGGGCAGGTTGTGCCGGTAGAAGCCGGACGAGACCCGGACGATGGGGCTGCCCAGGGCGACCGCGCAGTCGGTCCAGGCCTTGATGCGCGTCACGGCGGTGGCGACCGTGTCGCCCTGATGGACCAGGCCGACCTGCTCGCCGGCCAGGTGCAGCTCAAGGCCGAGGCCGCCCGCGGCCTTTCTCAGCCCGTCGAGCTGCGCGGGCGTGCGGTCCCGCAGGTGCACCATGTTGAGCTGGACGTAGGCGAAACCGAGGGCGGCGCTCTCGGCGAGCACGTCCTCGACCGTCACCTCCCCCGCTTCGAGGCGGCAGTGGTAGGTCAGTGTGTCGACGCCGAGTGCGATCGTCATCGGTCTCCTTCTTCCTGCGCGTCGTGATCGTACGTCGCGGCCGCCGGGAGGTCACCCCCCTGCTTTGGCGGGTGGGGCGCGTGGGGCGTCACAGCGGAGCGGCCTCGGCCGCGTAGCGGGCCCGGCAATGCGGGCTTCGCACACGCCGGACATAGTTGACGCAAGGCCGACAACAGCTATTGTTGATCAAGTTGGTCGTAAATATCGCAATAGGAGTCAGCGTGCCCGCCACGGTTACCGAGTCAGTCGCCATCGCCAACCCGGGCGCCTACCGCGCGCACCTGGTCGCGCCGACCAAAGGGTTGCTCGCGCCAGCGGAGCGGCCGGACACCCTCGTCGACGCGCAGTGACCAGCGACCTGGGAACCGCGAGGGCCACGCGGGACGATCGCGACGAGGCCCGTCCCGCGCCGGCCCGGCGGCGGCGCCTGGCCGGGGCGGCGCTGAGCCAGCCGTGGTGGACCACGGCCGCGTCCATCGTCGGCGGCATCCTGCTGTGGCAGCTCGCGGTCAGCGTCTTCCACCCGAACCCGCTGGCGATCATCGGCCCGTGGGACACCCTGACCGACGCGGTCGCCCTGGCCAAGGACGGCACGCTCGGCGCCGACGTGGCTACCAGCCTGGAAGAGTTCGTCGTTGGCATGGTGGTGGCGGTCGCGGCCGGGATGCTGGCCGGCTTCGCCCTCGGGCTGAGCCGCAAGGCCAGCGCGGTCTTCGACCCGTGGATCACCGTCCTGTACACGGTGCCGGTCATCGCGGTGGCGCCGCTGCTGGTGGTGGCCATGGGGCTGGGCACCGGGTCCAAGATCGTGATCGTCGCGACGTCCGCGTTCTTCCCCATCGCGATCAACTGCCAGTCCGGCGCGCGCCAGGTGGACCGGCGGCTGCGCGACGTGTGCCTGGCGTTCGGGGCCAGCCAGGCCGAGATCTTCCGGTTCGCGCTGCTGCGCGGCACCGCTCCGTACCTGCTGACCGGCATCAGGCTGGCCATCGGCCGCGGGCTGATCGGCCTGGTGGCGGGCGACCTGTTCGGCTCGACCAAGGGCCTGGGCTTCCTGATCCTGTCCGGCCAGCAGAACCTGCGCACCAACGACCTGTACGTCGGCGTGGCCGTGCTCAGCGTCATCGGGCTGATCCTCACGGCGGTCACCGGGCTGCTGGAACGGCGCTTCGCGGCCCCGGCGGGTGAGGCCCGGTGAGCGCGGGCATGAGCACCGCCACGCCGGTAGTGGACCTGGCGGGCGTGTCGAAGCGGTACACCTCGCCGGACGGCGGGCTCGACGCGGTGCGCGACGTGGACCTGGCCGCGGCGCCCGGCGAGTTCATCACCATCGTCGGCCCGTCCGGCTGCGGCAAGACCACGGTGCTGCGGATGATCCAGGGCCTGGAGGCCCCGACCGGTGGCGACGTCCGGGTGGCCGGCGGCGTACCGGGCGCGGCCGGGCCGGAGGTCGGCTTCGTCTTCCAGCAGCCGTCGCTGTTCCCCTGGTGGACGGTGCGGCAGAATGTGGCGTTCGGGCTGCGCCTGGCGGTCCGGTCGGGCAGGTTCAGCGCGGCCGAGCGGGACCGCCGGGTCCGCGACATGCTCGAACTGGTCGGCCTTGAGCGGTTCGCCGGCTACACCCCGGCCCAGCTGTCCGGCGGCATGCAGCAGCGGGTCAACCTGGCCCGCGCGCTGGCGATCGAGCCGCGGGTGCTGCTGCTCGACGAGCCGTTCAGCGCGGTGGACGCGCTGAGCAAGGAGCGGCTACAGGTCACCCTGTCCGGCCTGCTGGCCCAGCTCGGCACGACCGCGGTCATGGTCACCCACGACATCAGGGAAGCGGTCTTCCTCGGCTCGCGGGTCGTGGTGATGAGCGCCCGGCCGGGCCGGATCGTGGAGACCTTCCCGGTGGACGTGCCCCGGCCACGCACCACCGAGTTCCAGCGCAGCATCGAGCTGACCGCCATTGCGCAGCAGGTCTACGGCAGTCTCCGGCTCACCGGCGAGGCGACCGGGTAACCCGGCGGACTTACACCGCGCACCGCGGTTCCCGCACACCTTGTTTCCGCACCCGTTTCCTACTTTTCCGCCCAGAAAGGGTAACAAATATGCAGCACAGACGACGCCGCGGGCTGACCGTGGCGCTCGCCGCGCCGGCCGCCTTGGCCGTGGCCGCGCTCGCGGCCTGCGGTTCCGGTTCAAGCGCGGCGCCGTCCGGCGGCACCGGGAGCGGCGCGGCGGCGGCCGCGTCCGGCACCACGCCGGAGACCAGTTCGCTGAGCATGCCGGCCACGGCGGTGTCGGCCGCCACCGGGCCGCTGGAGTTCACCGTCGACCAGGGCCTGTTCAGCGAGCAGGGCCTGTCGGTCACCGTGCCGCTTTCGGCCGAGGCCCAGGTGAAGGACGCGGTGGCCACCGGGGCGGCGCCGCTTGACGACCTGGCCGGCTCGGACGTCCTCGACCTGCTGGCCAAGGGCCAGCACGTCCAGACGATCGGCTGCACCGCGGCCAGCAACGGCTTCTACGTGTACGCCAAGAAGGGCGTCACGGTCGCCGGCCTGGCGGGCGAGAGCGTGGGCGTGCCGTCACTGAACGGGGCCCCGCAGGTCTCCATGGACTACTTCGCCGACAGCAACGGCACCGACCCGGCGAAGCTGACTTTCACCCCGCTCGGGTCGATCCCCAACGTGCTGGCCGCGCTGGAGTCCGGCCGGATCGACGTCGCGCTGCTGTCCACGCCGTTCAACCTGAAGGCCGCGGCGGCCGGGTTCGACGACCTCGGCTACGCGGTCGGCCCGCCCACGCCGTACATCGTCAACTCGGACTGGGCGGCCAAGAACGGCACCACGATCACCAACTGGATGAAGGCGTTCATCGCCGGGACGTGGCAGTACTTCACCGACAAGAAGGCCGCCCAGGGGGAGCTGGCTAAGTTCCTCAAGCTGAACCCGGCCAACGCGGCCGACGCCAAGTCGCTGAACGCCAGCTTCAACAACTACCTGCCGCCGATCACCGAGCCGCTGGGCGAGTGCCAGGTCTCCAGCTTCACCCCGTACGTGAAGTACTTCCCTGCCGCCGAGCAGGCGCAGCTCAAGGACCTGTCCGGCCTGGTCAACAACTCGTACGTGGAGCAGCTGTACAAGTCCGGCTACTACCAGCAGATGCAGGCCACGTACGGCGCGTTCCCGACGCTCTCCGCGGCGCAGATCGCGCTGAACCAGCCCAAGCTGGTCAACCGCGGCGGCAAGCCCGCCGTCGCGTCCTGACCCCACCTAGACCATCCCGTAGCACGGCAACACGAATCGCGCAACACCGTCAGGAGTTATCACCCATGGCATCGCAGACCCCCGAGTCGATCAGCATCGAGACCAGCGGGACGGTTTTCTCGCTGCCCTACTTCGTGGCTCGTGACGAGGGCTACTTCGCCGAGGAAGGGCTGGACGTGTCCTTCGTCCAGCGGACGCCGGACGCCACCCCAGCGCTGGCCCCGATCGAGGACCACCACCTGGTCAGTTCGTTCGGCACCCGTTCGCCGTTCGAGCACGGCGAGACCCAGCTCTACCGGGCGTGCGAGTGGGGCCAGGTCCGCCGCTCCTACGACAGCGAGCGCGGCGGCCGGGTCATCGCCAAGCGGTCGGCGGTCGCCTCCCAGGCGATCTTCGTCCGCCCGGACGACCCGGCCTCGATCCCGCAGGACCTCGCCAACCGCACCGTGGGGGTCAACTTCCACCACGGCTCGCACTACATCGCGATCCAGTCGCTGGAGGGCTTCCTCGACGACGACGAGATCAAGATCGTGCACGCGGGCAGCCCGCAGGCGCGCTTCGAGGCGCTGCGCGACGGGACCGTCGACTCGGTCGCGCTGATGGAGCCGTGGATCGCGGTGGCGGAGAAGCTCGGCTACAAGCTGATCGTCGAGGCCCACTACGTCGGCACCGAGATCGCCGGCCCTGAGCTGAGCGACGAGACGTTCGCCAAGATCAACGCCGCGGTGAGCCGGGCGGCGGCCAAGCTGTCGCAGGACCCGCGCCCCTACCTGCACTACCTGGTCGCGGACGTGCCCGCCGCGATCACCACGCTGGAGCCGTCGGACTTCCGTCTCGGCCGGCTGCGCTACGTGGACCCGGCGCCGTACTCCGAGCGGGACTTCCAGCGCACCTACGACTGGATGGTCAAGTGGGGCCTGATCGGCGACGACGCCGGCTTCACCAGCCTGGTGGACAACCGGGTCACGGTCTGACGCTGGTTGTAGCGGTAAGCGGCCGGGTGCCCGCCGGGGCCTCCCCCGGCGGGCACCCGCCCGCCACGCGTTGCGCCGCCTTCGCGCAGTTGCCTTGACGGCTCGGGCTCCGTTAGGCGGAGGCCGGTGTGAGGACGAAGATGGGCATCTTCCTGGTGGTCTTCTTCTGGTACTCGGCGTAGTCCGGCCAGGCCTCGACCGCGCGCTCGAACCACGCGTCGTACTCCGCGCCGTCTACCTCACGGGCCTGGTAGTCCTGCTTGGCCGGGCCGTCCTGCAGCTCGACGTGCGGGTTGGCGACCAGGTTGTAGTACCAGACCGGGTGCTTGGGCGCCCCGCCGAGCGAGGCCACGACGGCGTACTCCCCGTTGTGCTCCACGCGCATCAGCGGCGTCTTGCGCAGCTTCCCGCTCTTGGCCCCCACGGACGTCAGCACGATGACCGGCTTGCCCTGGTTCTCCATGCCCTCGGTCGAGCCGGAGCGCTCGATGCGCTCGACGTGGTCGCGGGCGAAATCGAACGTGCTCGGCTCGTATTCCCCGGTGAGCGGCATATTTCGTACCTCCTACATGACGGTTCAGTGGTTACGGCAGCGTGCTACCCACTGCCTGCCGTGCTAAAAACGGACTATACCCCGCTTATCCTTTCCGTTGGGTATGGTAGGCCGGTGAAGCTGCCCGTGTCGTGGGGACCGCCGACCGCCGAGCGCGCCGACGCGGCCCGCAACCGGATGCACCTGCTGGCCACGGCCCGCCAGATGCTCACCGAGCAGGGCGCGGACCGGCTGACCATGGACGCCCTCGCGGAGCGGGCCCGGCTGGGCAAGGGCACCGTCTTCCGCCGGTTCGGCACCCGGACCGGGATCTTCCAGGCACTGCTCGACGACGACGAGCGGGCCTTCCAGCTCCAGGTCCTGTCCGGCCCGCCGCCGCTCGGCCCCGGCGCCCCGCCCGTGAACCGCCTGGTCGCCTACGGCCGGGCCCGGGCCGCCTTCCTCTTCGAGCACCTCGACATCGCCCGCGCCGCCCTGGACGGCACCGAGCTGGCGCCCGGCGGGCGGCGCACCCCGATGTCCCAGGTCCACATCCGCATGCTGCTCGGCCAGCTGGACCTGGCCGACGCTGACCTCGACATGCTCGCCGTGCAGCTCGCCGCCGCCCTCGACGGCCCCATCCTGCTCAACTGGTCGGCCGACGACCTGCGCGGAGCCGACGCCGACCCGGTCGCCCGCATCGGTCAAGCCTGGCAGGACCTGGTCGAGCGCGCCTGCCGACCAGGCCCGGCTCACGCCCCCGCCCTCACGCCGCCGCCAGCGCCGTAACCGCCTGGCGCTCAGGAATACCGGGACCGCTGCGGTGTTACCTACGATCGCTTAGGGACGCAACGAGGAGGATGGTCATGGAGCTAGGACGTTACGGGGTGTTCGGGCTAAAGGACACGGTGACGGTCGAACGGGCCCGCTTGCTGGAGTCCCTCGGGTACGGGACGGTGTGGGAGGGCGGGTCGCCGCCGGCTGACCTCGGGCACGTCGAGGCGCTGCTCGACGCGACGAGCACGGTCACCGTGGGCACGGGCATCGTCAACGTGTGGACGGCGCGCGCGGCCGACGTGGCGCGCTCTTACCACCGCATCGAGGCGGCACACCCGGGGCGCTTCGTGCTCGGCATCGGGGTCGGCCACCCTGAGGCGACCACCGAATACCGCTCGCCGTACCAGACGCTGGTCGACTACCTTGACGTGCTCGACGCCGAAGGGGTGCCGGCCGAACGGCGGGTGCTGGCCGCGCTCGGGCCGAAGGTGCTCCAGCTGGCCGCCGACCGCGCGGCCGGCGCGCACCCGTACCTGGTGACGCCGGAGCACACCAAGCAGGCGCGGTCGATCCTCGGCCCGGGCAAGATCCTGGCCCCGGAGCAGCGCGTCGTCCTGGAGCAGGACCCGGCCGCGGCGCGGGCCGCCGGCCGCCCGCCGACCAAGATGTACCTGGGCCTGCGGAACTACACCAGCAACCTGAAGCGGCTCGGCTTCACCGAGCAGGACGTGGCCGGCCTGGGCAGCGACCAGCTGATCGACGCCCTGGTGGTCTACGGGGACGACGCCACCATCCGGCAGCGGTTCGAGGAGCACTTCCAGGCAGGCGCGGACCACGTGGCGGTGCAGCTGCTCGGTACCAACGACCTTGACGCCGGCTTCCGCCGCCTGGCCGGGGTGCTGCTCGGCGGCTAATCCGCGGCGGCTCGCTCACTCGAATTCATCCGGCCAGGGCGAGTCATCAGGCCCGGGCCCGGCGCCGGCGGTTCCCCCGCCGGCGCCGCGGTGCGGGCCGGAGCCACCCCGGTTGAGCAGCCGGCCGGCCGCCGCCGGGAACAGGGCGGCCGACAGCAGGCCGGCCGCCACGAGGCCCGCGGCGGTGGACGGCGTAAGCCGCCCGGTCTGCTGCCCGATCTCCGCCGCGACGATCGGGAACGTCAGCGTGACCGCCTGCAGCAGGCCGCCGGCCACGGCCCGGCGGGGGCCCACCGCGCGCAGGTAGAGCAGCGCGGGCAGGCCGCGGACCACCAGCAGGGCGAGCAGGAACAGCGGGATCTGCGCCAGGGCCGACGGGTGCGTCAGCAGCCCCTTGAGCTGGAAGGACACCCCCGTGCTTATGAAGAAGACCGGGACGAGGAAGCCGAAGCCGATGCCGTCGAGCTTGGCCAGGAACTCACGGTTGGGCTCGCGGCCGGAGACCTCGATGATGCGGACCAGCAGGCCCGCGGCGAACGCGCCGAGGATCGACGCGAAGCCGAACTCGTAGGCCAGCACGCCGAAGGCCAGGCCCAGGGTCAGCGTGGCACGGACGCGGAGCTGGCCGCTGCGCCGCTCCAGGTAGTCGAGCATCCGGTCCAGCCGTTCCAGGCGGCGTACCCGGGAGACGGCCAGCCCGATCAGCACCAGCAGCACGACGAAGACCGCCAGCGACGTGACCCGTTCGCCCGGCGAGCGGGCCGCCGCCGTGAACAACAGTGACAGCAGCAGGATGGGGACGATCTCGGCCAGCGCGCCCGCGGTCATGATGAGCTGGCCGAACGAGCTGGATGCCTCCCCCGTGTCCTTGAGCAGCGGCAGCAGCAGCCCGGCCGAGGTGGACATCAAGACGATGCCGACCAGGATCGGGCGGGTCGCCTCCCCGGTCGCCAGGAACAGGAAGCCGCAGGCGATGGCGAGCCCGGCCGACACGGCGAACCCGAGGCCGGCCAGCCGCGCCAGGGGACCGCGCAGCTGCTCGGTGTCGATCTCCAGCCCGGCAAGGAACAGCAGCATGCCCAGGCCCAGGGTGCTCAGCACCTGCACCGGCGCGTCCACCCGCGCCCAGTTCAGCACCGACGGGCCGACCACGATGCCCGCGATGACCTCCACCACCGCACCGGGTACCGGCAGCCAGGGCAGCAGGGCGAGCAGCACGGGGACGAAGACGGAGATCACGCCGATGATCAGCACGCTGTTGAACGAGATGGGCCGCTCCCCCTCCCCGAATGGTTCCCCCGTGGTAATTACCCAGAGTTACCGCGCATGCCTCAGCCCACGTGCAACGCTCTGACCTGGACAAACATGCACGTGACGGGACGCACAGTGTGCGTGTGAAGGGTAATACGCCCGGAAATTTTCGGTCGGCTGTGCGAGGTAGGCTTCACGGCGACCGTTTGAACTACGGAGGGTGATCGTGATAGACGAGCAGGGCGGCCCGATGGACTACACGCCGCTGTACGGGCAGGGGGTCCGGGTCCGGCTTGCACGCCAGACCGGCCCGAGCGTCCCAGCCGGCACGCTCGGCACCATCACCAGCATCCTCGCCCACGTCATCTACGTCGAGTGGGACAACGGCTCCGACGGTGCGCGGTTGGGCCTCGACAACTTCTAAGGGGATCAACGGCCCGCTGCGCTGCCGCGCCACGTCGCAAGCATCGTTGAGCGCACGGGTACCCGCCACCACCGAGTCAGCCAGGTCCGGGGCGAAGTCAAGCACGACGGACGCCTGCGTGACGCGCTGGGCACTGACCCCGATGGAGTAATGCGGTCTTGTACGTGGACTGGGGACGCAAACTAAGTTTGCGCGCCCTCGCCGCGATCATCGCCTGCTGTCCTTTGGTGAGATGACGGCGGTTGATGTTAACGGCGAGCGCGTATCCTATGGGAGCGGGCGTCACGCACACCTCGGGCGGGAGCTACACCTTTGCTCCGCTGCCTTCGGCGAGCACAACAACCTCGAAGGCTCCGGGTCTTACCAGGACCAGGAGACCATCTGCCAGATCGCGAGCAACAACACGACGTACTGGACCATGAGCCCGTACAGCGTCGGCGGGGAAGTCGGCACCCCCGGCACTCCGGAAATTCCCGCGGGAGACTGCATCCCCACCACGCACGGCAGCGTAAACGCATTCACGGAGGGCACCCAGCAGACCTTCAGTGCTGGCGTTAAGTTGTCGGCGCTAGGTTACGGCGTCGACCTCTCGTCCCAGTCGGGATTCAGCTCAGGGACTGCCCTGACGTATACGATGGGATCCCAGGGGGCACCCCATCTGCGGGAAGGGCGCTCCCGCCGGCAGCCCGGGGAAAGTTCAGGTCATCGAAGTTCACTCATCGGTGACGCCAGGGTGACCCGAAAGGTACAGGCAGCCACACGGTGAGCATGACCTCACAACTGCTCCGGTGCCTGCTAGCAATTGCCGCAGCCGCGCTACTGACGTCCGCGTGCAGCTCGCCAGCACCCTCCGACCCGCTGACAGTGGACACGCTGCCAGAACAGATAGGCTGCATCCCAGCGCCAAATCCCGGCACCGCCATCAACCGCTGGGACTCACCCGTAGGGTTTACCCGCGGAATGTTCTACAACCAGGCAGACTCGGACAGCCTGACGGTTGACTCAGTGTCACTGCTCCAGCCTCATAACCTCACACTGCACACCGCAGTGGTCTACAAAATGCACGGCTACCGAAATTCCCTCCCCTTGGAGTGGGCCTGGACCCAAGGAGGCGTGGACGTCCCGAAGGCGCAATGGGCCGCCCGTCAGCCGGTCCCCGGGGCGGTCATCCCGGCGCAAGATGGTCCGCTCGGCGCTTCCGATTTCGAGGAAAAGCAGCCGGATCTGTACGAGATAGCCGTAGATGTCTCCGCGAGCAGCCCGGCCGGCGGCTGGGCCCTCGGGGAAGTCATCAAGTACCGGGCAGGAGGGAAATCTTACACTTTCACGTTCAAGGTAGGGATGGCAGTCGCCTCGGCTAGCCAGCCGCCCGATGCATCTTGCGAGAAGATGATAAGCTCCATTAGCTCTGCATTCAAGTCGTCTGACTGAACTGAACGCAGAAGGACCGAAGCGGCAAACGGCGGGTGCGCCCGGCTCTCATCCTCCGCGAGGAGCGCCCGCCAACCGCTCGGAGCCAGCCAATTCCAGGCCTGTCGGCACACGCCATGCGTGCATCGATTGCCACCATTTACCAGATCCCGGCCGAGAAGGCCTTCAACGCTGCGGACCCGCCTCGCCCCTCGTCGGCCGGCAGGCGAGGAAGCCGCGTGGCTGGGTGTGAACTCGCGGCCGTTCGGCTACTCGGGTATGCAGCGGGCGATCGGGCAGCGGGCGAAGGCGGCGGGGATCGTCGGCTTCCACGGCGGGCGATCGAGGAGGCCAAGAGGTTGGGCCTCGACAACTTCTTAAGGGACCGCCCGGAGCGAACCGGGTTCCACGAGGGGGCGTCCGCTGCGCTTTTGAGTTCCTGCCCAGGACCGGATCGTCGAGCATGGCCAGCGCAGGTCGATCCCGGTCGGTGCTATCGAGGGGCTGATGCCATCTCGACGAGTCGCGCCGCGTGCTCAGGATCGTGGCACGGCAACCACACGCCGGCCAAGGCCTGCGGCAGCGGTTCGAGGCGGAAGGTGGCCTCGGTGATCAGGCCGAGGCTGCCGTACAGGGCCGGCGAACAGCGTGACCAGGTCCTGTCCAGCGACGTTCGCGGTCTCGGCGCTCTTGAGGATCGTGCCGTCCGCGCGGACCGCGGTGATGGCCGTGAGCTGGTCTCGCGGCGTGCCGTATCGGTAGCGGCGCGAGCCCGCCGCGTTGGTGGCCATCAGGCCGCTGACGGTGCCGGCATATGCCCGGCAGGGCGGAAGAATCGCCAGGGACTGGCGCGCGGGTGCGACTGCGGACCCCGTAGGGATTCTTTACCGGGCAGGAAAACTGAAGACGTACGGCGTCAAAGTCGTCCGACGCGCGGTTGCGGCACAGCCCGATAGGGGCCGCACGATGCCGCCGCGTGCCGAGGTCAGGACACCGACCTTTGGTTCGGCCGTGACAACGAGCAGGGCCGGTGCTTCTACCCATTCGCCATCCGGGTTGCCGTGTGCGCCATCTGCGCTGCCTGCCCGGTGCGGGCCGACTGCCTGGTTCGCGCTCGACAACCGCATCCGGCACGGTGGCTGGGGCGGGCTGTCGCCTAAGCAGCGGGACCGGCTCTGGCGGCGCGCGGCCGGGGGCCATCAACGGGCAGATCTGATGCCCGTACTCGTGACGGTTAACTTGCGATGCGAGCGGGGCGGCGGTGGCCCCGCAACGGCCTGGCACTGACGACTGGGCGGCGAAGGAGGAAGCCCCTGGCAGGTCGACCACCAGGGGCTTCCAAGCTTTTCTATCGTGCCGCGCTGCCGTTGCCCGCAAGACGTTGAACTACGTGACGGGGATCGTCCGCCGGCACCAGGCACTGATCGGATCAGAAAGTACCTGTTCGTGGTGCTCGACGGCACGCTGAACTCACTTGCCAGCCGTTACGGGGTCGTGCCGTTCATGACGTTGGCGACCGGTCCGATGAGGAACCACACCCCGCCCACGCCCTGACCGTTCGTCTGGCTGGGAGCGGTGTCACCCGTGTAGTAGTAAAGCGGGTGGCCCCCATACGTGACCTGCTTCGTGCCGTCGGTCCGGGTGGTGACGCCCAGGTCCTTTGCCACCGTGAACTGGCCGGATATGGACACTGAACCGGTCGTCGTGAGCGGAGGCCAGAGCTTGGCGCACGCGCCGTAACAAGCGGATTTCCCTCCCTTGTCCTTGGTGTACAGGTACAGCGTCCGGCCCTTCGAGTCTGTCAGCCAGATACCCGCTTTGCCCTTGGCCGTCTTCAAGGCCAACGTTGAACCCGAGGCGGTCGAACTCGGCGCTGCGGCGGCAGCGGAACTCGGCGCCGCGGCGGCCGCCGGACTCGACGCGGCGGCGGCGGCCGAACTCGGCGCCGCGGACGTTGCGGGGGCGGTGGTCGTCGTACTGGACGCGCTACTGCAGGCAGTCGCTACTATCGCCACCGCGGCGACGGGGAGACCGAGGCCAAACGTTCGCAGTGAAGTCCTACGGAGCATGAAGATCCTTCCATTGCCGATGCGGACCGATCGCCGGCCCACACGTGATGAGGCCGTTATTCGATACGGACTAGGCGCCGGAAAGGCTTGGATCACGCCCTGAGACAAAGCTCACCCTCGGTGCTCGCTGCCGAACTCGCTGCGCACCGGCGATCGGTCACCGTCATGTGGTAGCCCTACCCCCCGGCGGGCCCACCGTGACCGGGACGGCCGCCTTCCACCGCCGGTAGCGGTCGGGGCAGCAGGTGGCGCACGGGCGGTAGCCGGCGGCGACGGCGGCGGCCTCGTCGGCGAAAAAGACGCGGTAGCGGGTGTAGCCGCCGGCCGCGATCGCGCGCAGCGCCGAGGGACAGTCGAGACGGCCGTAGATCCTGGTGCGGCGGTGGCCGCCCCACCGGCCTGGCACTGGCGACTGGTAGGGCAGGCCAGTGGGGGCGATCAGGGTGTACGACCTGTCGTTATTCTCCATGATCCGGGGAATTTGGGTTTTAGGCGGCGTCGTGGAAGACCAGCGCCAGGGTGTGGCGCTCTCCGGTCCTGATCGCGGACACGCCGTGCCGCACCGGGGCGGCCGACCAGCCGCGGGCTGAGCGGACCGGGCGGTCCCTGGTGGTGAACACGTAGCCGTAGCCGTGTGGCACGGTGGTGACGGTGCCGCGCGACTGGGCCCGAGGCCGCTGCTCGACCAGCAGGAACTCGCCGCCGGTGTGGTCGGCGCCCGGCTCGTTCAGGTTGATGACCACCTGCAGCGGGAAGTACAGCTCGCCGTAGAGGTCGCGGTGCAGCGCGTTCCAGTCGCCGGCCACGTAGCGGAACAAGATGGCGGTGGACTTGGCCTGGCCGGCGTCGTGGCACATCCGCAGCCACTCCTCCAGGGTGTCCGGCCACGGCGCGGGGCGGCCGAGCCGGGCGTGCCAGTCCCGCGCGATCGGCAGCAGCCGGAGGTAGAGAGCCTGCTTCAGGCGCTGTAGCGGTTCCGGGTACGGCTCGGCGAAGTAGCGGTACTCCCCCGCGCCGAAGCGGTACGTGGCCATGTCAACCGTGGAGCGGAACCGGCGGCGGTCGTCGAACAGGCCGCGCAGCGTGACGGTCTCCTCGCCGGTGAGCAGCCGGGGCAGCAGCGCGCCGCCGTCGGCGTCGAGCGCGGAGGCGATGGCATTCCAGTCACCGGACGCCACCCGCCGCGCCCACGGGTCTTCGTCGCCGCTCATGAGACCTCCTCGCTGGCGCTCGTCGGCCGCATTCGCGGACGCCCAGTGCTTACCGATTCGCTCGCACGCTCGCTCATGAGACCTCCCCGCTGGCGCTCGTCGGCCGCATTCGCGGACGCCCAGTGCTTACCGATTCGCTCGCACGCTCGCTCATGGCGACGCCTCCAGGGTCAGCAGGGCGGCCTTGGCGGCGGCGCCGCCGATGTAGCCGCCCTGGGTGCCGTCGCTGCGCAGCACCCGGTGGCAGGGCAGCACAATGGGCAGCGGGTTGGTGGCGCAGGCGGTGCCGACCGCGCGGACCGCGCGCGGGCTGCCCGCCAGCTCGGCGACCTGCTGGTAGCTGCGGGTCTGGCCGTAGCCGATCGACGGCAGGTGCTGCTGCACCAGCAGCCGGAAGCCCTTGGACAGCGACAGGTCTAGCGGCAGGTCGAACCCGCGGCGCCGCCCGCCGAAGTACTCCTCGATCTCGCGCGCGGCCGCGTCGAGGCGGCCAGGGGCGCGCAGCACCCGCGGGCTGACCCGGCTGGCCAGGGCGTCGAGCACGCGGTCGTGGCCCTCGGCGTCGTAGGCGACACGGACCAGGCCGCGCGGCGTGGCCGCCAGCAGCAGCGTGCCGACCGGGGAGTCGACCGTGCGGTAGGCGACGTCGAGCAGGTGCTCGGCCGCGGCGGCTCGCTCCAGGTGGCCGTGGAGCCGGCTGAGGGTGGCGGCGTCGGCCGGGCCGGCCGCGTCCGGGGTGATGAAGAGGTGATCGAGTTCGCTCATGATGGGTCTCCGCCCGGGTAGCTCTGGCGCAGGTGCCTGATGCCGTCGGCCGCGGCCCGGCGGGCCGCGTCGGCGGTGCCGCCGGTGATCCGCGCGATCTCGGCGTAGGGCAGCCCGGCGACGTAGTGGTAGGCGACGGCCTGGCGCTGCTTGTCCGGCAGCGCGCGGACCGCCTGCCACAGGCCGTCGCCGCCGGCGGCCTGCGGGTCGGGCCCGGCCCGTTCCGGCGGCTGGCCGCCGACCGGGACCGGGTGCCGGGCGCGGGCCCGCAGCACGTCGACGGCCTTGCGGTGCGCGATCGTGACCAGCCACGCCTGCACGTTGGCGTTTTCCGGCAGGTCCGGGTAGGCGCGCAGCGCGGCGAGGAACGTCTCCGACCAGGCGTCGTCGGCGTCGTGGCTGCCGAGCAGCACCCGGCAGACGCGCAGCACGGTGCCGCCTTGCTCGGTCACGACCCTCTCGAAGGGCTGCTTGGTGCTCATGCCCGGTAGACGCTCCCCCGCGGCCGGATGTGAGGTCACCTGAGCAACAATCCGGTCCGGGTACGCAGCCTAGCCGCGGCTACGCGCTGCTACCCGCGGCTACGACAGGGCGCGGGCCAGATCGACCGGGCGGCGGCGCAGCGCCAGGGCGGCCGGCGCCAGACTAGCCAGCAGCGCGATGACCAGGCTGCCCAGCGCTATCAGCGCGATCAGCAGCCAGGGCACCACCAGGTGCACGGCGGGCGCCGACGACGCCAGGCCGGCCCGCAAGCCGAGGACGGAGGCGGCGATGATGCCGCCGGCCAGCACCACCGCCAGGCCGGTGACCAGGCACGCCTCGATGCCGATCATGCGCAGCACCTGGCCGCGGGTGGCCCCGGACAGGCGCAGCGTAGCGAACTCGCGCTTGCGGGCGGCGTTCGCCATGACCAGGGTGTTGGCGATCGCGATGCCGGTGTAGGCGATGGCCAGGCCGAGGATGGCGACCAGGGCCAGCTTGTTCAGCCGGCTGTTCTCAGCGTCGGCGGCGGACAGGTAGCCGGAGGTGCCTGCTACCGTGCCGCCGGCGGCCGCCGCGGCCGCGGCCGGGACCGCCGCGCCCGGCGCCAGGCGCAGGTACACGGCGCTGGCAACCGGGTCCGCGGTGTGCGCGGCGCGCAGCGCCCAGGGCAGCAGCATGGTCTCTTCGGTGTCGACCTGGTCGGCGAACACCGCCACCACCCGCAGCCGGGCCGGGGCCGAGTCGGCCAGCCAGACGGTGATGACCTGGCCGACGCGCCCGCTGCCCGCGGGCACCGCCACGGTGCCGGTCCCGGTGAGCGCGGCCAGGGAGCCGTCCACCACCGGCACCCGCCGGACGGCGGTCAGGGCCGGCCCGGGCACGAACTGCGCGTCCCAGGACTCGGGGTCGTCGCCATCGGAGACGTACACCGTGGTGTCCGACACCGGGACGGCGGCGGTCACGCCGGGCGCCTTCGCCAGCGCGGCGACGGTGGCGTCGGCCAGGCCCGCGCCGCCGGCCGGGGTGACCATGGCCTGCGCGGTGACCCGGCTAGCCGCCGCGGCCTGCTGGGTGGCCTCCAGGGTCTGCACGCCCGCCGCCAGCGAGCCGGCGATGCCGATCGTGAGCAGGATGGGCGCGACCGTGGCCGCGGTGCGCCGCACCCCGGTGGCCGCGCCGTGCCCGGCGAGCAGGCCCGGTGCGCCGGCCAGCCCCCCCAGGGCGGGCGTGACCAGCCGGATCAGCGGCTTGGCCACCACCGGGGTGAGCATGGCGAAGCCCAGCGTCAGCAGCACCGACACCGGCAGCAACAGCGCCGGCGCGACGACGGACTTGCTGTTGCCGATGATCATCAGCAGCGGCACCGACCCGCCGAGCGCGGCCAGGCCGACCAGCCAGCGGGTGAGCGGCATCACCCGGGTGTCCACCGCCGCCTCGCGCAGCGCCTCGGCCGGCCGGACCCGGGCCGCGCGACGCGACGCCAGCCAGGCGCCGGCCAGCGCGATCAGCAGCCCGGCGCCGAACGCGATGGCGGCTGGCCACCAGATGAAGCGGGCGGTGAACCCGGCTGGGGCGAAGCCGACCCGGGCCAGCCAGCGCGCGCCCGGGGCGGCGATGACCGTGCCGAGCGCGCTGCCGGCCAGCGAGGCGAGGACGCCGACGGCCAGGGCCTCGCCGAGCACCAGCCGGCGCACCTGGCGCGGCTTGGCGCCCGCCGTGCGCAGCAGGCCGAACTCGCGGCGGCGGACCGCCACCGCGTAGGCGAACGTGCCGGCCACCACGAAGACCGAGACGAACCCGGCCAGGCCGGCGGTGACGCCGAGCAGCGCGGCGGTCACGCTCAGCAGGTCGCTGTTCGGGTCGGGCTCTGTGTTCGCCCGCCGGTCCCCGGTCAGCACCTGGACGGCCTGGCCGCGGGTGACCGCGGCCGCCCGGGCGGCGAGCGCCTGCGGGGAGGTGCCAGGCCGGGCGGTCAGCGCGATGGCGTTGATCCGCCCGCCGGCCAGGCGGGCCGCGACCTGGCCGTCGCCGTAGCTGGCCGGCGGGGCGGCGGTGGCGATCACGCCGCTGACCATGAACCGGCGCGGCCCGGCCGCGGTCTGGGCCGTGACCAGGTCGCCGGGCTTGAGGCTGGTCGGGGCGGTCAGCACGAGCTGGCCGGCCGAGCGCGGCGGCCCGCCGGAGACCCAGGAGTAGAGGTGCAGGCCGGCGGCGGCCCACGGGTGCAGGGTGTCACCGCCGGCGCCGGGAACAGCGGCATAGGCGGCGTAGTCGGTGACGCTGCCCGCGCCGAGGGCGGACAGCGGCCGGACCAGGGCGGCCGGGACGGCGCGGGACTCACCGGTGCGGACGGTCCTGGCCTTCCGGTCATCGCCGCCGCCGGTGACGACCGTGACCGAGTTCTGGCCGGCTACTACCACGTCCGGCGAGGTGAACCAGCGGGGCGGGCCGGCGTTGCCCGCCGTGCCGACCAGGGTGAGCAGCACCGAGCTGACCAGGGTCACGCCGAGGGCGAGGGCCACGAACGTGCCGGCCAGGCTGGCGGCCCTGGCCCGGGCGGTGTGCCAGGCGAGCGTCAGCATGCCCGGCTGCGGGGTTGGTCGGGGCCGGCAGGCCGCTTTCCAGGTCGGTCATCCGGGCCGCGACCGACTGCGGCGTCGGGCCGGGCAGCTCGCCGCGCGGCTGCCCGTCGGCGAGGAACACCACCCGGTCGGCGTAGGAGGCGGCGACCGGGTCGTGGGTGACCATGATGACCGTCTGCCCCTGCCGGTCGACCAGGCCGCGCAGCAGGCCGAGCACGTGCCGGCCGCTGGCCGTGTCCAGCGCCCCGGTCGGCTCGTCGGCGAAGATCACGTCGGGCTGGCTGATCAGCGCGCGGGCGATGGCCACCCGCTGCTGCTGGCCGCCGGACAGCTCGGCCGGGCGGTGCCTGGCCCGGTCCCCGAGCCCCACCGACTCCAGCGCGGCCCGCACCTGGCCGCGGCCCGGGCGCCGGCCGGCCAGCCGCAGCGGCAGCGCCACGTTGAGCTCGGCGGTCAGCGACGGCAGCAGGTTGAACGACTGGAACACGAAGCCGATCCGGTCACGGCGCAGCTCGGTGAGCTTGGTCTCGCTCAGCGCCCCGAGGTCCTGCCCGGCCACGTGGACCGTGCCCGAGGTGGGTCGGTCCAGGCCGGCCGCGCACTGCAGCAGCGTGCTCTTGCCCGAGCCGGACGGCCCCATGATGGCGGTGAACGTGCCCACCGGGAAGACGGCCGAGACGTCGCGGAGCGCCGCCACCTGGGTACCGCGCGATCCGTATACCTTGCTCACCGCGTGCAGCGCCACGGCGTGCTGCTGCCCTGCGGATCCCGTTTCCAGCGGGTTCACCCGTCACCTCCGGTCGTCTGCCCCTCCGCAGACAACCGTAGGAAAATGGATGGCCGAAGGCACTAGCGTAACGCCCCGTCTTCGGCCGGGGGTTAACCCCCGGGAGTGACGTAACCGCAGGTCAGGATGCGGCAGTTGCCCATGCCCAGCGCCGAGTCGAGCACCCCGCCGCGTCCGCGGGCCGCGTCGAGCAGCGGGTCGAGCCGGCCGCCCACCCGGCCCACGCCGCCGGCGCTCGGGGTGCACAGGTGGGTGAGGATGTCGCCCGGGTCGAGCTGGGTGATCAGGTACTCGGTCACCGCCAGCATGCGCTTGTCCAGGTCGGGCTCGTCGGCGGCGAACAGGTCGACGATGTGCACCATCAGCGGCACGCCACCCTGCCGGGCGGCCTCCTTGGCGACGTCGATGACGTTCTCGCCCGCCTTGGCGATGAACTCACCGACCAGGCGCAGCATGACGCGGATGGCGGCGCTGCGGCGCGGGCACGTGCTCGCGAATGCCGATGACCAGGGCGACGAGATACGCGAGTATCCGGGCCGACCTGTGGCTGGAGGCGCACGTCGCCGACGCCGACGCGCAGGTATTTCTACCTGGACGGCCCCATCCCGAGTTCACGCCCAAGAAGGTCATCTACACCATCCTCATGGGTGACGGCAGGAAGCTCACCGCCGACAGCCTCTACCCGTTCTCACAGGTCACCCTGGCGCACGCGGCCCGGGTGCTCGGTTCATACGGCATCGACGTTGAGGTCATCGGTATCCCGGCCGCCGTTTAGCGGCCGGGACCCGTTGGTCACATCCGGTCGCCGCCCTCCCGCCCAATGGGGGCGAAGATCGCGCACGTCCATCTCACGGGAGGCGAGAGAGCACCGTCAGGACAAGGCGTACAAGACGGCGCCGGGTGACGGACGCGACGCTCACCCGCCCGGAGATGACGCTGACAAATAGCTTCCACGCTGGCGGCAGCAGGATAAACGCCACGTGGAATACCCCGGGATGGCGCTTGAACGCCCGCATGAACGCCTGTCCGGCTTGCATCTCTGGCCCCAGGGTTGATGAGACCGTTTCCGCATATCCGGCTAGGATGCCGGCGACTTCATCACCGGACGTGGCCTCTGACGCTCGCGCGGCCGCATGCCCGGCCACAGCGCCCGAGCGCAGCGCGAACGAGATGCCCTCACGCGACCACGGGTCCAGCAACCCGGCCGCGTCGCCCGCGACCATGACCCGGCCCCGGTAGAGCGGCGAGTCATCCGTGCGGCACCTGGTCAGGTGCCCGGAACTCACGACCGGCTCGGCCTGGCTCAGCTGCAGGCGGGACAAGAAGTCACGCAGGTAGCCTCGCGTCTGCTCCGGGTTTCCCGTGGCGGCGATAACGCCAACCGATAGCTGGTCCCCTTTAGGGAAGACCCAGCCATAGGATCCCGGAGTCCGTCCCCAGTCGATCAGTATGCGGTCGGCCCACGCATCACGCTGATCGGGCGGGATAGGGAGTTCCAGCTCAAGCCCCAGGTCAACTTGGTCGTACCGAACCCCGACGTAGCCAGCACAGCGCCCCGCGCTGCCATCACCGCCGACAACGCAGCGCGCCCTGATGTGGCCGTGCTCCCTGGTGGACACGCGGACTACCCCTTGCTCCTCCGCCAGGCGGGTGACCACCGTGCCTTCGCAGACCACTGCCCCTTCGGCCACGGCCGCGTCCACCAGGGCGGCATCGAATTCATCGCGCTGAACCAGGCTGATGATCGGCTCGGGCACTTTCCGCGTCCGACCCTGCCGCCCGTGCCATGAGAAGGTGACGGCGGCGGCGCGGGCCCGGACGGGAACGCGCACTTCGGGCGGGACAGCTCGCAGCGACCGCTCGATCAGGCCACCGCCGCATGTCTTGTAGCGGGGCAGCCTGCTGCGTTCCAGAAGGATTACCCGCCTGCCCGCGGAGGCGGCGACGCGGGCAGCTGACGCGCCGGCGGGACCGGCGCCGATCACAGCGACGTCCCAGACACCCTCAGAAACGCGCACAAGTGAAAGCGTACGTGAGCCCGGCCCAGGAGGCCGGGAGCGGGACGGGCGGCAACCGCTTTTTAACTCGTGTGCGGCGAAGCCGGCGAGCCCGGCTGGCCCTCAGCCGCCCCGGGATCTGCCGCCTGCCTGATCCGCTCGGCCGCGCTGTCATCGCCGAACAAGCGGGCCTTGGCCGCCATCATGAAGTGTTCCGCCGAGGGATAGGCCAGCCCGTCCACCGTGAACGACACCGGCCACCACTGGCTCAGGCACCCCGTGCCGACCTGGCCTCCGGCCGACGGCCGGTGCCCCCAGAAGAAAAGGTAGTGGGGCTGGCCGCCAGCGCCGACGAGTTCCCGCAGTTCCGCCACGTTCCGCAGCTGGGCGCCGCTATCCGACATACCGCATTGGTAGCAGAAACGCCGGCGCCCGCGCACCGGCGTTCGGGCACCCAGCCCCGGCGCACCGACTGCCCGGGGTTAAGGCGCGCGGGCGTCGGCGCCGGGGTCGGCCGGGGCGGCGGGCAGGGGACTGGCCCGGGCGGTGCCCGGCTGGGCCTGGCCGCGCTTCGGCGTCCACGCCCACAGCGCGCCCGCGGCTGCGAAGCCGACGAAGCCGCTGACGATGATGCCGGGGCCGAGCCCGGCCAGGGCGGTGACGGCGGACAGGATGACCGGGCCGATGCCCGCCCCGATGTCGCCCAGCTCGCGCCAGAGGCCGAGGAACGTCGGGCGGCCGATCGCCGGGGAGATATCGGCGGCCAGCGTCATCACGATGCCGGAGCCGATCCCGTTGCCGAAGCCCATGATCATCGCGGTGCAGGCGAGGGTGACGGCGCCGTGGGTAAAAGGCATCAGCACGAAGGAGATGCCCAGGATGATCACGCAGGGCACGGCGACCCAGCGGCGACCGTAGACGTCCATCACCTTGCCCGCGGGGTAAAAGGTCAGGGCGTCGATGGCGCCGGCGACGCCGTAGATGATGGAGTTCGCCGTGGGCGACAGGCCGATGTGCGCGGCCCACAGCGGGATGACCACCTGCCTGGTCTGCCTGATGGCCTGCAGCAGCAACACGCCGGTGCCCAGGGTGACGAACGTGCGCCAGTACCCCTTCAGCACGTTCCACGTGGTCACCTGCGCGGCGGCCGCCCGGTGCTGGTCGCTCATCTCCAGGTCAGGCACCCGGTAGGCGATGAGGCCGGCTCCGGCGATGGCGACCAGGCTGACGTAGTAGGCGCCTGACAGCCCCCACAGCTCCATCGCGCCCGCGCCCAGGAACGGGCCGACGAACAGCCCGATGCGCACGGTGCCGCCCAGGGTGGACAGCGCGCGGGCCCGCATCTCCGGCGGCACCATCTCGGTCAGGTAAGACTGCCGGGCCAGGCCGAACACCGAGCTGGCCGAGCCGATCAGCAGGATCCCAAAGCCGTAGACCAGCAGCGACACCGGCCCGCGACCCAGGTCGACCAGGCAGAACCCGAGGCCGGCGATCGTGGCGGCGGCGGCTATGAGCATCGACTTGCGTTCACCCACCCGGGTGGCCAGGATGCCCGACGGGATGTTGGTCACGATCGAGCCGATGCCGATCAGCGCGCCGACGAGGGCGGCGATGGCGGCGCTCGGCGCCCCGGTCGATCGCGCTAAGCGCCACGACCGGCAACATCGACCCCTCGGAAAGGCCGAACAGCGTCGCAGGCCCGTAGGCGGCGACCGCGACCGAACGAAGGCGAAACTCCTCGCTCACCTCAGCAACACATTCCGCACAATATCGTTAGGCAGGCGAACGATCGGGGCCGGGGGTTAGCGCGACGTCCCATCGCGGCATGCCGACCTGAGATTGGCTGGTGCTACCGCCGTGGCGACACCGGTCCCATATCGGCATATTCAGCGTGATTTGGGACGCCGTGGCATCGCCACGTCCGTCGCCGTCGCTGGCGGGGCTAGGCTAGAGGTAACAGGTACGGGCTACGTGGCCTCGTTGTCTGGTTGTGGTTAGCCGGGTCCCCGCCGGCTGCATCCCTCCAGCTTGGTCGCGGTCGTTAGTGACCGGGCTAGTGGAGGCTGGGGTAATGCGCGAGTGCGCGAGACGCGGGGAGGGCCGGACGCCGGGCCCAGTGGCCGGGTATGGCTGACGATCGGCGCGTCCGCCTGTGGGGCATGGTCGCCGCGCAAGCGGGGGCCCGGGGTGCCGCGGTGTCGGCTGGCGACGCCTGTGAGGTCGCGGCCGCAGTCGCCGGGGTGGACGGCGCCTGGCTGTCGGTCATGAGTGACCCGGCGCGGCGGACGCTGGTGCACGCCACCGACCAGCGGGCCGCGGACCTGGACGAGCTGCAGTTCACTGTGGGCGAGGGTCCAGGCACGGACGCCTTCAGGCTGGGGAGCCCGGTGCTCGCGGCCGACCTGGAATCGGTGGCCTGGCGGCTCCGGTGGCCCGGGTTCGCGCTCGCGCTGGCCGGGGTAGCGGCGGTGTTCGCGTTTCCGCTGGTCATGGGGGCGATCCGGGTCGGGGTGCTGGGGCTGTACCGGAAAACGCCCGGCCCTCTTGGCCTGGACGAGCTGGCCGACGTGCTGGTGTGCGCGGACACGGCGCTGCTGCTGTTGCTGAACTCCCGGGCCGGGACGGACGGCGGCGGGACGGACGGCCGCGGGACGGCTGGCGGGATGAGCATGCCCAGGTGTACCAGGCGACAGGCATGGTGTCCGCGCAGCGGGGCGTTGAACTGGAAGCGGCGCTGGCGCTGCTGCGGGCGCACGCGTTCGCCAACGACCTCACGCTCGATGAGGTCGCGGCGGCGGTGGTGGCCCGGCGGCTGCGGCTGGATCCCGGCGAAGCCGACGAGTCAGCCGTCTGAGGACGGCCGGGCGTGAGGCAATGATGTGGTGCGGGCCTATGTTTGAGCTATGTAACGATGGGGAAGTGAGCGGCATGGGCATGAGCCAAGATCGCGAGCAGATGCTGGCGGCAACGTTCGTCGAGCTCGCGGACACTCTGGTGGCCGACTTCGACGTGGTGGACTTCCTGCACGGCCTGGCGGACCGCTGCGTGGGGCTGCTGGCGGTGGACGCGGCCGGGCTGATGCTGGCGGACCAGCGCGGGTCGCTGCGGGTGATCGCGTCATCGAGTGAGCAGGCGCGCCTGGTGGAGCTGTTCCAGCTGCAGCATGAGGAGGGGCCGTGCCTGGAGTGCTTCCAGACGGGGCTGCCGGTGTCCGAGTCGGACCTGGCCGCGGCGGGATCGCGGTGGCCGGCCTTCGCCGCGGCCGCGGCCGCCGCGGGGTTCGGGGCGGTCCAGGCGCTGCCGATGCGGCTGCGCGACGACGTCATCGGGGCGATGAACCTGTTCATGACGGCGCCCGGCGCCCTGGACGAGACAGGGCTGCGCGTGGGGCAGGCCCTGGCGGACGTGGCCACCATCGGGCTGCTGCAGGAGCGTAACTTCCGGCACCAAGAGGTACTGGCGGAGCAGCTGCAGGGAGCACTGAACTCGCGCGTGGCGATCGAGCAGGCCAAGGGGATACTGGCCGAGCGCCTGGGCGCGGACATGGAGCAGGCGTTCGAGCTGCTGCGCGGCCAGGCCCGGCGACAGAACCGGCGGCTGGCCGAGCTCTCTGGCGCGGTGGCTGCCGGCTCGGAAGATGTGACCGGGTGGGCAGTCGCCGGGAGAAACCCGGCCGGATAACGCCGGCGTTCCTCCCTGTCAAGCCCCCCGCGCGGGGACCGCGCCGCCTGCGGCAGGCGCGGACCCGGCCGAGGGGCACGCCCACGGGGAAATCCCGGGGTGCCGAGGGCTAGCGCCGACGCCCGCGGCCCCGGAAGGAGGCGGACGCCGCGGCGGCACCGCTGCTGGCGCCCGGAGCGTCGACCGGGACGTGAACACTGGCCGGGCGGGCCGCCGGGGCCTGAGCCTGCCGCTGCGCACGGGGGCCCGCGATGGCGCGCACTACCGCCGAACCAGGCGCGGCCGGGACGGCCTTGGCACTGATGCCCGCCTGGCGCATCAGGGTACGGACCTCGGCCGCCTGCGCCGGGGTCTGCACCGTCACCACGGTCCCGCCGGCACCGCCGCGGGCGGTACGGCCGGAGCGGTGCACGTAGGCCTTGTGCTCGGCCGGCGGGTCGGCGTGCACCACCAGGTCGATGCCGTCCACGTGGATGCCGCGGGCGGCGATGTCGGTGGCGACCATGGCGCGGACCGCGCCGGACGTGAACGCGGCGAGGTTGCGGGTTCGCGCCCCCTGCGCGAGGTTGCCGTGCAGTTCCGCAGCGGGCGTTCCCGCCTTCGCCAGCTGGCGGGCGAGCCTGCTCGCCCCGTGCTTGGTCCGGGTGAAGATCAGCACGCGGGATTCACCGCTGGCCAGGTCGGCGAGGACGCCCACCCGGTCCTCCGGTGCGACGGTGAGCAGGTGGTGGGTGATCTCCGCGCGCGCGGTGCCCGCGTCCACCGAGTGCCGGGCCGGCCGGTCGAGGAAGCGGCGCGCGAGGACGTCGACGGCGCCGTCGAGGGTCGCGGAGAACAGCAGCCGCTGCCCGTCGCGCGGGGTGTCGGCGAGCAGCCGCCGGACGACCGGGAGGAACCCGAGGTCGGCCATGTGGTCCGCCTCGTCGAGCACGCTGACCTCGACGTCACCGAGGTCGCAGTGCCCCTGCTCGATGAGGTCGGCGAGCCGCCCCGGGCAGGCGACGATGATGTCGGTGCGGCCGCGCAGCGCGGCCACCTGCGGGTGCTGCGAGGTGCCGCCGAAGATGACGGCGGTGCTCAGGCCCGCCGCGCGGGCCAGGGGGGCGAGGACCGTCTGCACCTGACCCGCCAGTTCCCTGGTAGGGACGAGGATCAGGCCGCGGGGGCTGCCGGCCATCGTGTGACCGTCGGTCAGCCGGGCGACAAGCGGGAGGCAGAACGCCAGCGTCTTGCCCGAGCCGGTCTGGGCGCGGCCGAGGATGTCGCGGCCGGCCAGTGCGTCGGGCAGCGTGGCCGCCTGGACCGGGAACGGCACCGTGATGCCCGCCTGCTCGAGGGCGGCCACCAGCGGGGCCGGGACGCCAAGCTGGGCGAAGGTAACCTCACCGGGCGTGGCGGAAACGGGCACGACGGACTTTTCCGTGCGCATAGCTGTCAAGTGATGAACTCCAGGAATCGAGTGGCCGCGTTGCCGAAGGGCGCCACTCCCGTGGAGACCAGTTCGCCTAGCTTGCGACAGAACGACCGGCGCGGCCTTGATGACGACGCCTTTACCGCGCATGACGCGCTGTGAAGAGGCTACCCCACGCGGGGCACGCCGCGCCGGGCGGGGCGCCCGGTGGCGGTCACTGCGCCGCCAGGCTGGCGCGCCTGGCCCTGCTGCAGCACGGAGATCATCGCCAGCGTGGACTGCGCGCCCTGGTTGCGGTGACGGCCGGTCAACCCGAGGGCGTCGTGGCCGCCGCCCGTCTGCGGGTTGAGCATGGGAGACTTGGCGTCGTTGTCGCCGAGGAACCAGGCCACGCACAGGCCTACCGCGTCCAGCCAGCCGGCGTCGCCGGTCACCGCGGCCGCGCGGCCGCACGCGTCGGCCAGCGCCGCGACCTCGGCGGGCCGCTGGTCGAAGCCGGGACGGGGCTCGCCCTGAGCCCAGCCTCCGGCGGGCACCACCGAGAGGTGCCCGGCGCGAGTCTCGCCCGCCAGCAGCCAGTCGAGCATCCGCAGCCCGTCGCGCAGGACGCGGTCATCGCCCAGTTTGGCGCCGGCCGCGATAACCGCCTCGGCGATCGCCGCGTTCGCGTAGCTGAGCCTGGGCGACGGCCAGGTCCAGGCGGGGTCGGCCGCTGGCTCGCCGATCACGCCGACGGCGTCGGCGAGCAGTCCGCGAGCGGCGCTGTGACCGGGCAGCGCCTCGAGAACCTCGGCAGCGCCGAGCGCCGCGAACGCCATCGCGTGGGGGCACTCGGAGCGGAGTTTGGCGCCGCAGTCGAACCGGGCGAGCGCTTCACCCCTGATCACCGCGTTGTCCCCGTGGCCGACGGCGGTGCCCAGGCCCCGCAGGGCGCGCCCCCAGGAGTCGCCGGTGCCGGGTTCGTCCTGCCACCGGCGGTTGTAACCGAGGCGGTTGTGGAACCGGCCGTCCGGTGCCTGCGCCTGCGCGACGAAGTGCAGGTAGCGCCGGGCGAGCGTGACGAGCTCGTCGCGGGGGGACGGCTCCCGGCACAGGACGACCAGCCCGCAGGCGGCGTCGTCCACGCAGTAGCCGCGCTCGTGCCGGGGGACGACACCCTCGGTGTGCTCGAACGCGCTGATCTGATCGGTGATACGGATCAGATGGCGAAACGGCGGTTCTGGCCAGGTCACGCGGTCCACGGACCAGGGAGGACCACGCCGCGCTGCCGGGGCAGCGCCACCGCCAGGGCCGACCCGGCGGGCTCGGGCCGCTCCGCGGCGAGCGCACCGGCTACGTCGGGGTAAATCGCGAAGCTGCGGCCCAGGCCCGTCGAGCGCAGGGCTTCCCTGACCGGGCCGCTCGGGGCGACCAGGCGCATCGTGATGCCCAGCAGCCGGGCCCGGCGCTCCGTGCCGACCAGCACGGCCAGTCCGGACGCGTCACAGGCCGAGACGTGAGCCAGGTCGAGGATGAGCAGGTCCGTGGCGTGGTGCAGCACGTCGATCAGCTGCTCGCGCAGCACGGGGGCAGCGGTCAGGTCCAAGCCGTCGCGCAGGCTGATAATCGTGCGCCCGCCGGGCGAAGCTGAACGCGGCCCGACGAAGGTGCCGTCGGTGCGCATGATGATGATCTCTGGCCAGGGCCGCGCGCCCTCGGCTGCCCGGTCGGGCCGTTCCTCACTGATCGCGGTAGTCACGTCGTGTTCTCCCCCGTGCCCCCTGGCCGGGCTACCGCCCGGCGCTCCGGACGAACACCGCTCGCGTGAACACTATTCATTTCCGGGCTACAATGTTCACGCTACAGTGGACACTGTTCACCGTCAAGTTCAACCGGCATGGGGACAGCGCAAGGGGAAGGCATGGCAGCACAGCAGTCAGCAGACTCGGGTTCGCCCGCACTGTGGTTCAACCCGCCCGACGGCGGAACGGGCGGCGGCGCGCCCTCACCCGGGAGCGCGTACTCGCCGAGGCCCTGACGATCATCGCCGCCGACGGCGCGCAGTCGCTGAGCATGCGCTCGCTGGCCGCGCGCCTCGGGGTGGTGCCCGGCGCCCTGTACCGGCACGTGCGGGGCAAGGAACAGCTCGACGACCTCATCCTCGACGCGGTCCTCGGCGAGGTGGACTGCGGTACCGATCCCGCTGACCCGTGGGCCGCGCGGGTCGCCGTGCTCGCGGGCCGGCGGCGGGCGGTCCTGGAAGGCCACTCGGGCGTCGCCGCCCTGCTCAAGACCCGCGACCCGCTCAGCCCCACGTCACTGGACCTGGCCGAGGCATTCCTGGCGCCGCTGCTCGCGGCCGGGCTGCCCGGCCCTGATGCCGCCCTGGCGTCACGCCTCGTCTACGACTACACGGTCGGGTTCGCCGTCGCCGACCCGCGCTCCCCCGCCGAGCAGCGCCTGCGCGACACCGCGACCAGGGAGCAACTGCATACGTTCTTTCGCTCGCTGCCCGCCAGCCGGTTCCCGGCCCTGGCGGAGTACGGCTTCCACGCCTGGGAGAGCGACCGCGACCAGCGCTTCAGCGTCGGCTTGCGGACACTCCTGCGCGGGCTCGGGGCAGACGAGGACCCGCCTAGGCTAGCAGCGACTGCCGCAGCCGCGAGGGACGGTCATGAGACCGTTCCCCGCGGGCGGCGGCTCCTGCCTTACAGCGGTCGTACCTGCTCCGCCTGCGGGCCCTTGGCGCCGCGGACCGCGGTGTACTCGACACGCTGGTTCTCTTCGAGGCTGCGGTAACGGTCAGTCTCGATCGCTGAGTGGTGGACGAATACGTCTGGCGTACCGTCCTCGGGGGCGATGAAGCCATAGCCCTTATCCGCGTTGAACCACTTCACTGTTCCCTGAGCCACTGTGCTCTCCTCCCGGATGACATCAGGACCCACGGGCGTGCGTCCCGGGCTGCACGGCCGCCTGCCTCCTGTCGGGAGGCGAGCTCCGGAAAGGCGAGGCGCCCGCTGTCAGAATCCGCAGGCGCTGTGACACGAGCACGAACTTCGACTACAACCAATTCCATCTAACACCATCGCGCGCCCAGATCCGCCACTTCCACGACGCCAGCCACGGAACGAATTTCGGCGCCATCCAGGCAACCGGGCGTCTTCCGGCACCCGCGCCCGGCGGCGCGCTTGGATACCGCCCGCGATGAGGTTGCCGTCACCATGACGGAAATCGTGCTGCGTGTCCGCCTGGTCAGCGGCGAGTACCTGGACGTCGCCTACGAGGGGCGCGGAGGTACCGAGGTCGAGGCCGTGGACGACGTCATCGCGTGCCTGGCGAACGAGAGCGGCGCCGCGCTGCCGACACGGCGGCCGCCTTATCGTGCTGTACGGCCGGGGCGTGGCCACCCTGGAGGTGGCGCCCCGCGGCGCCATCCTGTAGCGGGCGCCACCGCCCGCCCCGCATCTCGCCCGGTCGGCCCGCCAACGGGGCAGCCGCCTGGTGGGCGCGGCAGGGTATGTTGTG
>CAVVKP010000018.1:0-146471 GCA_963748785.1 uncultured Actinomycetota bacterium
GCGCGCCGGCCAGCGGGCACTCGACGACGCGCCGTGGCTGCGGGCGTGGGCGGAGCTCGCTGTGCTCGCGCACCTGACCGGGTGGCCGGTTCCGGTGCCCGGGCCGGACGCGCTCGACCGGTTGCGAACCCGGCCGGCCCGCAGTTACCCAGTGCGCCCTTTCCCATGCGGTTGACGAGGCGGTAGCGGTGCGCCCTGGGATCGCCCGGCCGGCTGCCCTCGCCGAGCACGTGGCCGGGGCCGTCCTGGCGCGGGCCGAGCGGGGCGCGTGGCGGTGCGCGCCTGACGAGCCGGAGTGGCTGGTTACCGGAGAGGTGACGGAGGACATCGCGCTCGGCGTTGCGCGCCCGGCCGTGCTGGCGGCCGAGGGGACGCTCGGCCGGGTCAGCGAGGTGTTCATCGACTGCCGGTGGCCGGCCCGGTACCTGCCCGGACGGGTGGACTAACCACCGATCTCGTCCTCGATCTCGCGATCGAGCCGGGCCTGGACCGCCAGCTCCTTGCGCATGTTCTGCTCGTCGTCGGCGTCCACCGTCATGACCCGCCCGGTGCCTAGGGCCTCGCGCCGCAGCACGGAACCGGTCCGGGTGGCCCACCAGCGCCCGGCGTTGCTGCGCCAGATGCGCCACCCGGGAAACTCGGCTTCAAGCTGCCCGATCCGCTCGTCCCACCCTGTCATGGCGTTCCTCCCGGGGATGGAAAGAGCGGACCAGCGGTCCCGTATTAAAAAATGAACGTGCATCCGCACGGTGTCAAGTGACCTCCCACGCCAGGAGGTCACCCGAGACCCGCGCTTACCAGCCGGTTGCCTTGACCCGCCCGTCCGACGAGCTGTCGCTGCCGGGGTCGGTCGGCCGCGGTACCGCGGAGCCGCCCGGGTCCGGGGTGGCCGGCGCCGCCCGGCTGCCCGTTGAGTCGGCCACTACCTCCTCGTCGTCGGCCGCTTCGCTGTCGGCGGCGATCGCCGCCTGGTAGCGCGCGCGGACCAGCGCCGCCGCCGCGCCCAGGCCGGCCAGCACGGCCGCGCCGAGCAGCGACCAGGCCAGCACCTTGCGCTTGGAGCTCTCCGGCTCGGCCGGGCTGACCTTGTCGGCGGTCGTGCGCAGCGCCTCGGACACCTTGGGCGCGACCGTGCTGGTGGTGTAGTCGGCCGCGCTCTCCAGGCGCGGTGCGGCCCACTTCCTGGCGGTGTGCACCCTGACCTTGACGTTCTTGCTCAGGTTGCCGGCCACCGCCTGGGCCGTGTCGCTGGCGTTGTGCGCCGTGATCTGGGCCGTGTCGGCCGCGTGGTGCGCGGTGACCGCGGCGTTTTTCGCCGCGACCTGGGCGGCGTCGGCCGCGTGCTGCGCGGTCATGGCCGCGTTTTGCGCCGCGACCTGGGCGCGTGCCCGCCGCGTTCTGGGCGGTCAGCGCGGCGTCCCTTGCCGCGCTGGTCGCGTTGGCGGCGGCGGCCACGCTGGCCGCCTTGGCCCGCTTTGCAGCCTTTGCGGTGCTGCTGAAGTCGAGATCGGTGGTACTTGGCTTGCTGAAGTTCACAGTTACCCCCTCGTCCGTTCTCGGTAGCTCAGGTTTCCCTGCGTTGGGGCGTTCAATCATTGCCAGGTTCCCGGTGATGAGGTGTTCAATCGTCCCGGTGCCGCCGGAAGCCACTAACGTTGTGCCGGTACGTGGTGATGAGTACAGTCGCGAGACTGCGTAATGCCGGGGTCAACCGGCTTGACGATGAAACCGGAGACACACTCAATGACCGAAGCGATGACCGCGACGCTGGCGACAACGCAGGGGACGGTCACTGTCCGGCTGTTCCCCGACCACGCGCCGAAGACCGTGGCCAACTTCGTCGAGCTCGCCGAGGGCGCTCGGGAGTGGACCAACCCGCAGACCCGGGCCAGGACCAAGGACAGGCTCTACGACGGCACCATCTTCCACCGGGTGATCACGAACTTCATGATCCAGGGCGGCGACCCGCTCGGCACCGGTACCGGCGGCCCGGGCTACAAGTTCGCCGACGAGATCCACCCTGACCTGCGGTTCGACCGTCCGTACCTGCTCGCGATGGCGAACTCAGGGCCCGGCACCAACGGCTCGCAGTTCTTCATCACCACGGTGCCCACGCCGTGGCTGAGCGGCAAGCACACCATCTTCGGCGAGGTCATCGACGGCGTCGACGTGGTCGACAACATCAGCCGCGTGCAGACCGTACCGGGCGACCGTCCCGTTCAGGACGTCGTGCTGCAGTCGGTCACGATCAACCGCGGCTAGCGGACCAGGAGATGACCGCACCGGACCAGTCCAGCCCGGCTGGACAGGACTCGCCGCCCACGTGCTACCGGCACCCGAACCGCGAGACCTGGGTTTCCTGCGTCCGGTGCGGTCGTCACGCCTGCCCCGACTGCCTCCGCGAGGCGGCGGTGGGGCAGCAGTGCGTGGAGTGCGTGCGCGAGTCCAGCCAGGGCACGCGCCAGCCGAGAACCGCCTTCGGCGGCCGGATCCCCTCCGGCGCCCGCGTGACCTGGGCCCTGGTCGGCATCAACGTGCTGGTCTTCCTGGTCCAGCTGGCCAAGCCCAACATCCTGTACGCGTGGGGCATGCTCGGCACGCCCGCGCTGACCCCGGCCGGGATTCAGGCCGGGGTGGCGGACGGCCAGTGGTACCGGCTCATCACCTCGGCATTCACCGCGCCGGGTACCGGGATTAGCAGCCTCGGATTCTTGGACATCGTGTTCAACATGTGGGCCCTGGTGGTGGTCGGGCCCGCCCTTGAGCAGCTGCTCGGCCGGGTCCGCTTCCTCGCGGTGTACCTGCTGAGCGCCCTCGGCGGCTCGGTCCTCTACTACTACATGGAGCCCCACGGCCTCGCTGCGGGCGCGTCCGGGGCGATCTTCGGCCTGTTCGGCGCCTGGTTCGTGGTCGCAAGGAAGCTGCGACTCGACGTCCGCGGCATCGTGGTGATCATCGCGGTCAACCTGGTGTTCAGCCTGCTCTACCGCTCGACGATCGCCTGGCAGGACCACGTAGGCGGGCTCGTCGTCGGGGCACTGGCCGCAGCGGCCTTCGCCTACGCGCCACGCAAGAACCGGGCCCTCGTCCAGGCGGTCGCCGCCGTGGCGATCCTGGCCGTCTTGGTCGTGCTGGTGATCTACCGCAATCACGACCTCGCCAGCCAGCTCGGCCTCTAGCTGCCGGCTGAGGCCTTCGGCTACGACCGTCGGCTAGCGCCACCGGGTGGCGAGCACCACGCCGACCACGATCAGCGCAAACCCGCAGACCAGGTTCCAGCCGCCGAGCGTGCGCAGCACCGGCATGTCCGCCTGGGTGACGTAGTACAGCGAGATCCAGACCAGGCCGATCACCAGGCTGGCGATCATCGTCGGCACCAGCCACGCCGGGCTGACCGCGCGCCTCTTCGACGTCCGCGCTGGCGGCGGCGTGTAGACCGGCTTTCTCCGGACGCGGGACTTAGGCACCGCGCACCTCCTTGTTGCTTACTTCGCGTCCTGTTGACTTATTCACGGATGGTAAATCACGCTAAGGGCCGCTAGCCGGTGGAACCTCGGTTCCCCCGCCCTGGCCGGTGCCGCCGTTGCCCGGTGAGGCGCTCGTGTCGGTCGGCGTCGGTGTCGGGGTGGTGTCGGTGGGCGTAGCGGTCGGTGTCGTGGTCGGAGTGCCCGTGTCGGTGGGCGTCGCCGTGGGCGAGGTGGTGATCGTCGTCTGCGGCTGCACGAAGATCAGGATCGACGAGCCCTTCTGCGCGACGGACTCCGCGCCCGGGCTCTGGTTCCAGACAGTCCCTGGCGGGACCATCTGGTCGGCCGAAGCCGGAGTGACGCTGGTCGTCACGCTGAACCCCTGTTGCTGCAGGACCGCCTGGGCCTCGGCCTCGGTATCGTTGACCACGTTCGGCACAGAGACGCCGCCGCCGGAGACGTACAGGGTGATCTGCTGGTCCGGCGGGTAGTTACCCTGGGCCGGTGTCATCCGGACAACCTGACCCGACGGCGCGGTGGACTGCGGGTCAGAGACGGTGTTGACGTGCTGGAAGCCGCGCCTGGCTCAGCTGCTGCTGCGCCGCGCTCGCCTGAGTGCCCTGCAGGTTGGGAAGGCTGATCTTCCCGACGCCGGTGGAGACGTTGACGGTGACCGTCCCGCCCTTGGCGATGCGCTGTCGCCGTTGTCCGGGTTGGTGCTGATCACCCGCCCGGACTGGCACCGACGAGCTGGCCTGCTTGCTCTCCACCGGGTTCAGCCCTGCGGCCTTGATCTGCGCCGACGCCTTGGCGTAGGTCTCACCGTTCACCTGCGGGACGAACGCGGACTTGCCGCCGCCCGCCGTGCAGCAGGAGCACGGCCACGATCACGGCGGCGATCACCACGATCCCGCCGATGAGCCAGGGCAGCCACCGGCGGCCACCACCGCCGCGCTGGTCGCCGTCGTCGTAACCGCCGCCACCGCCGTAGGGCTGCTGGTACCCGGTCGCATAACCCGTCTGGTAACCACTCTGCTGGTACCCGCCGACCGTGGTCGGCGCGGCGCCCATCATGGTCTGCGGGCCCATCTGCTGCGTCCGCTGCGGGTAGTCGTAGTAATCGACCTGGGTGGGCGGCTGCAGCGACGCGGCCACCTGCATGCCCGACGCGGCCCGCTGGATGTCGGCCTGCATCTCGGCGGCGCTCTGGTAGCGGTCGTTGGCCGACTTGGCCATCGCCTTGAGCACGATCGAGTCGGCCCACCGCGGCAGGGACGGGTCGAGCCGGGACGGCGGGACGGGATTCTCCCGCACGTGCTGGTAGGCGATGGCCACCGGAGAGTCACCGGTGAACGGCGGCCGGCCGGTCAGCAGCTCGTACATGCAGGCAGCCGGTCGAGTACAGGTCGGACCGCGCGTCCACCCGCTCACCGCGGGCCTGCTCCGGCGACAGGTACTGCGCGGTACCGATCACCTGAGCGGTCTGCGTCATCGTGGCCTGGGTGTCGCTCATCGCCCGGGCGATGCCGAAGTCCATCACCTTGATGTCGCCGTTGCGGGTCACCATGACGTTGCCCGGCTTGATGTCCCGGTGCACGATGCCGGCCTGGTGGCTGTACTCGAGCGCGCGCAGCACGCCGGAGACGATCTCAAGCGTCCGCTCCGGCAGCAGCCGGTGGCCCTCGATCAGCAGTTCGCGCACGGTCCGGCCGTCCACGTACTCCATCACGATGAACGGGACGGGCACGCCGGACGTGAGGTCTTCGCCGGTGTCGTACACCGCGACGATCGAGGGGTTGTTCAGCGATGCGGCCGACTGGGCCTCGCGGCGGAAGCGGGCCTGGAAGGTCTGGTCGCGGGCCAGGTCCGCGCGCAGCGTCTTGATCGCGACCGATCCGGTCGAGCCGGAGGTCGCGGGCGCGGTACACCTCGGCCATGCCGCCCCGCCCAATGACGCCGTCCAGCTCGTATCGGTCACTGAGCAGCCGAGGCTGTGTCATGTCACGCACTCTTCCAAACCGTCCAGCATCGCAGTGTTTTCCCTTTAAGATACCGGCCGGGAGGCTGAATCCCCCGACAGGAGGCGTACTGACCCCTGTCGGCGGCGGACTGCCCCCTGCCGGCGGCGAACTGCCCCCTGTCGGCGAACTGCCCCGCTGTCGGCGAACTGCCACCGGCCGGCGGGCTGCTGCCACCGTCGGGTGGGCTGCTGCCCGTGCCGCCGGTACCGGTGTTGCCGCCGGTCTGGGTGCTTCCACCTCCGCCGACCAGTGCCACCGGCGCGGCCGAGCTACCTCGCCCGACGGTCGGGGACACCCGCTTGCTCCCTGTCGGGGTGGGTGACTTCGACGCGGATGGAGATGTCTTCCCTGTTGTCGGTCCTACGATAATGCCTCCGGGTGCCTGGCCGGTTGCGGTTCCCGTGCTCGGCGAGGTCCCCGACGGGCCTGACTTGTGCGGGGACGACGGCTGTGACGCTGGAGGTGCCGTCGTCGAAGTCCCCAAGACCGACGACGACGAGTGATTGTTGGAGATCAGCACCGCGATGATCGCGATGACCAGGACGGCTGCGCCGACGATCCCGGCGATCAGGATGTTGCGCGAGCCGGGCCGCTGGGGAGGCGGCCCGCCGGCCATCGCCAGCTGCGGGTCGCTGCGGTAAAGGTCGTTGGAGGTGGCGTCGACCGGGTAGCCCGGCACCACCGGGAGCTCGGAGGTGGACGGCCCGTCGTAGCCAGAGCGGTTGCGGGCCTCCCGGATCACCTCGGCGCGGTCGGCGACGTGCCTGGCCGACTCCGGGCGGTCCCGCGCCTCCTTCGAGAGCATCCAGTAGACCAGTTCGGCGATCGGGCGGGGCACGTCCGGGGGCAGCGGCGGCACCGGGTCGTGCTTGTGCATGATCGCGATCGCCAGCGGCTGATCCGCGATGAACGGCGGGTCGCCTGCCAGGCACTCGTAGGCCACCACGCCGAGCGAGTACACATCCGACGAACCGCTCAACGGCGAGCCGGTCGCCTGCTCGGGCGAGACGTACAGCGCCGTGCCCATCACGATGCCGGTCGCGGTGAGCTGGGCGTCAGGCGCGTTCGCCTTCGCGATGCCGAAGTCGGTGATCTTGGTGGTGCCGTCGGCCATGATCAGCAGGTTGCCCGGCTTGATGTCCCGGTGCACGATGCCCGGCCCGGTGCGCGGCGTCCAGGGCACGGGCGGCCTGCGCGACGATGTCGAGCACCACGTAGGGGTCAAGCCGGCCGAACCGCTCGAGGATCTCCGACAGCGGCTGGCCGTCCACCAGCTCCATGACGAGGTAAGGGCCGCCGAGCGGGCTCTCCTCGCCGTAGTCGAAGACGCGGGTGATGCCCGAGTGCGACAGCGAAGAGGCGTAGCGCGCCTCGGCGCGGAACCGGGCGCGGAACTGCTCGTCGCCCGCGTGCATGGCGGCCAGCATCTTGATGGCCACCGGGCGGCCGAGGATCTGGTCGTGGCCCCGCCACACCTCGCCCATGCCGCCCGTGGCGATCCGCTCGATGAGCTCGTAGCGGTCGTCGAGTACGTAGTCGGTCGTCACTGAATCCCCAGGGTTGCCAGATAGGCCTTGATGACCGCGACGGCGATTGGCGCGGCTGCGGCAGCCCCATAGCCTCCGCCTTCAATCATGACGCCCACAGCGATCCTCGGGTGGTCTGCCGGGGCGAAAGCGGTGAAAACGGCATCGGGACTGGTGTTTATACCGTTGCCGTTCTGCGCGGTGCCGGTCTTCCCCGCGATGACCAGGCCGCCCTCGTTGTTCGAGTTGAACTGGAAGCCGGTGCCCTCGGGCTGCTGCACCACCGCGACCATCATCTGCTTCTCGTACCCGGCGACGGTGGGCGAGATCGGCTGGCTGAGCTGCTGCGCCTGGGTCTGCTCGACCACCGACAGGTCGCCGGCGGTGACCTGCTGGACGAGGTACGGCTTCATCAGCTTGCCGCCGTTGGCGACGGTCGAGGCGAGCATCGCCTCCTGCAGCGGCGTCACCGTGGTGTCGTGCTGCCCGATCGCGTCGAAGGCGGTGAACGACTTGTCCGTCTCCGCGGTGAAGTTGGACGCTGCCACGCTGACGCCTGGGATGTCGAGCGCGGACGGGTTGTTCAGGCCGAAGGCGGTGGCCACCGGCTTGATCACGGAGCCGCCGAGCTGGATACCGAGATTGGCGAACGGCGTGTTGCAGGACTGGGCGAACGCGTAGATGACCGGGGTATGGCCCGACCCGTCACCGCACTGCTCGCCGTTGTCGTTGTTCAGGACGTTCCCGTTGGGCAGCGTGAGCGGCTGCGGGGAGTCGACGACCGTGTTCGGGTTCCTGGTGGAGTCCTGTGTGTACCAGGCCGAGCTGGTGACGATCTTGAAGGTCGAGCCGGGTGGCAGCGTCGTCTGCGTCGCGTTGTTCAGCAGCGGGCTCGGGCTCTGATTGCCTAGCTTGTTGTCGGCCTCGGTGAGCTTGCCGGTGTCGTGCACGGCGAGCAAGTTCGGGTTGTAGCTCGGGTACGAGGCCATGGCGAGGATCGCGCCGGTGGACGGGTTGAGCGCGACCACACCGCCGACCTGCTGCTTGCCGTTGATGGTCTTGCCCTGCAGCGTCTGCTGGAGCATCTCGTAGGCGGTCTTCTGCGCCTTGGAGTTGACCGTGACCTGGACGGTCGCACCCTTCTGCGGCTTGTTGGTGAGCGTGTCCAGGAAGTTACGGAACGCGAGCTGCGACCCGGTACCGGTCAGCAGGCCGTTCTCGGCGCGCTCTACGCCGGTGGCGTAGTTAGGCGCCTGGGCCTGCGTGAAGATCGTGTCGTAGCCGGTGACCGGCGCGTACACCGTGCCCGCCGGGTACGAGCGCTGCCACTGGTACAGCCCGGTCGACGGCTTTGAGGTGGCGATGACCGCGCCGTCGGCGGTGACGATGTTGCCCCGCTGCACCCGGTTCTGGTTGAACTCCGAGCGGTCGTTGACCGGCTTGTTGGCCAGGCTCGGCGCCTGGACCGCCTGCAGGTAGTTCACGTCGACGAGCAGGATCAGGAACATCACGAGTACCGCGATCGCGATCCGCTTGATCGGGCGGTTCATTCCGTTCACCGAAGCGACACCACCTGGGTCATCCCCTCGTCTTGGATCGGCTTAGGCGCCGGGCGCCGGGCGGAGTCGCTCAGCCGCGCGAGCACGCCGACCAGCAGCCAGCTCGCGATCAGGCTGGAACCGCCCTGCGAAAGGAACGGCGTGGTGATGCCGGTGAGCGGGATCAGCCGGGTCACGCCGCCGACGATCACGAAGACCTGCAGCGCGAACATGAAGGACAGACCGCTGGCGAGCAGCTTGGAGTACTCGTCCTTGACCGTCATGGCGGTGCGCAGGCCGCGCTGCACGAACAGGCCGTAGAGCAGCAGTAGCGCCATCGCTCCGGCCAGCCCGAGCTCCTCGCCGAATGCGGTGAAGATCAGGTCACTCTGCACCAGCGGCGTCCAGAACGGCTGGCCGTTGCCGAGCCCCTTGCCGAGCAGCCCGCCGTTCGCCATCCCGTACAGGCCCTGTACCAGCTGGTAGGAGGGCTGCCCGTGGGCCGTGGAGACGAGGTTCGCGTTGCTGAACGGGTCGAGCCAGATGGTGAACCGCTGGTGGACGTGGCTCACCAGCGTTCCCGCCACCACGGCGCCGACCACGAACATCAGGAAGCCGAGGACGGCCCAGGAGCGGCGCCCGGTCGCGATGTAGAGCATCGCCACGAACAGGCCCATGAAGACCGCGCTGGTCCCGATGTCGCCCTCGAAGATCAGCAGCAGCATGCTCAGCGCCCAGATCACCAGGATCGGCGCGAGGTCGCGCCGCCTCGGCAGGCTGAAGATCCACCACTTCTCGGTGAGCAGCGAGAGCTTCTTGCCATTGACCACCAGGTAGCTGGCGAACGATGCGGCCAGGAAAATCTTGCCGAATTCTTCCGGCTGGACGGAGAAGCCGGCGATGCTCACCTGGATCTTGGCGCCGGTCCCGGCCACGCCGCTGATGCTGGCGGGCAGCACGGCGGGCAGCGCGATGAGTCCCATGCCGACCAGTCCGAGCAGGTAGGTGTAGGGCTGCAGCTTCTTGATGTCCTTGATGAACGCGAGGAACACCACCAGGACGACGACGCCGATCACCGAGTAGAGGATCTGCGTGGTCGTGGCATTGTGGCTCAGCGTCGAGATCGGCTTCCCGTTGGCGCTCGGGTTGCCGTCCCGGCCCGCCTGGTTGAGCCGGTAGATCATCACCATGCCGAGCCCGTTGAGCAGCGTCGCGATCGGCAGCAGCAGCGGGTCGGCGTACGGTGCCCAGCGGCGGATCGCGACGTGCGCGGCCAGCACGATCACGATGAACGCGATCATGTACTCGGTCACCGTGGACGGGTGCTGGTCCTTGAGCGTGGCCGCCACGTTCGCGAAGGCGAACGCGACGATGCCGCACGCGAACAGGACCATCCACAGTTCGGTGGAGCGACGCTTGGTCTGCCCTTCGTCCGGCTGGCTACCCAGCGCGGGTGAGGGCATGGTCAAGCTACTCACGCGGCCGCCTGCGTCTTGGACGCGCCCGGCGTCGGCGTGGCCTTGTTGCTCGGGGTGGTGCTCGGCAGCTTCACCGGCGCGCCAGCGTCCTGGCCGGGCAGCGCGGAGGCCGGGATGCCGAACGCCGTGGACGGGGCGCAGTCGGCCGGGCTCGGCAAAGGCGGCACCGGGCCGCGATGGTCGGGCGGCAGTACCGGGTGCTTGGACCCGGCCTGCGCGGCCACCGCCGACCGGTACTCGAGGTTCTTGACCTGCCAGGCGGCCTGGGCCTGCCACTGCTTGGCGCACTGGTCGGCCTCGGCCTGGAGGTGGTCGATCAGCAGCTTCGCGTCGTCCATGCTGTCCTGCGAGATCGTCTGGTTGAGCGCGGCCTGGTCGCTGGTGCGGAGCTTGCTGACCTGCGAGCGTGGACCCGCTGACCAGGCTGGAGAGGCTGATGCCCGCGAGGCTCTGGTTGGTGCCGCGGAAGATGGCGACGTGGCCGTTCTCCACGCCGGTGTAGTACTGGGTCTGGTTGTACCGCCAGAAGCCGTACCCGCCGCCGCCGAGCAGCAGCACCAGGAGCACCAGGGACGCCGTCACGATCGGCCACCGGCGCTTGCCGTGCGGCTCGTAGTCGTCGTCCTCGTCGTAGCGTTCCCGCCTGGCGCGGTGCCCGCCCGGCCGTCGGCCGCGGTCGCGGATCTCCGGGTCGTCCCGGTCCGCGTCCGGTCGCGGGTAATCGTCGAGTTCCAGGGCGGCGGTGTCCCGCATCCGGTTGCCGTCCCGGTCGCGCTCGAAGCCGCCGGAGTCGATCGGGTCGAAGGCGCCGGTGTAGCCGTCGTGGTATCCGGCAGGCCCCGCTGGCCATACACCAGTCGCGGGCTCTTCCGGCAGGGTCGGGCTGCGGCGCCGTCCTGCTCAGCCGCATGGCCCTGGTCGCGGGGGAGTTCTGCCTGGCGGACTGGCGCAGGTCACCCGGTGAGCCGTTGGCGGCCGCGCCGGCGAACACCGGGTGCCAGGTCGGCTGCACCCGGCTGGTGCGCGAGTCGATGACGTCCGCGACGATGCAGGTGATGTTGTCCGGGCCGCCGCCCTTGATGGCCAGCTCGACCAGGCGCAGCGCCGCCTTGTCCGGGTCCTGCGATCGAGCCAAGCGTCTGGTGCAGCGTCTGCTCGGTCACCACGCCGGACAGGCCGTCGGAGCAGAGCAGGTACCGGTCGCCGACGTAGGTCTCAAGCGGCACCAGGTCGGGCTCGGCGATGGTCCGGCCGTCCAGGGCCCGCAGCAGCAGCGACCGGTGCGGGTGGGTGGCCACGTCGTCTTCGGTGATCTTGCCCTCGTCGACCAGCGACTGTACGAGCGTGTGGTCGTGGGTGATCTGCATGAACTGGCCGTCGCGCATCAGGTACGCGCGCGAGTCGCCGATGTGGCAGAGGGCGGCATAGCCCTCCGACCACAGCAGCGCGGTCAGCGTCGTGCCCATGCCCTCGATCGCGGGGTCGGAGATGATCAGCTCCTGCAGCCGCAGGTTGGCCGTGGCCACCGCGTCCGCGAGCGCGCCGACGAGGTCGGGTCCCGGGTCCTCCGCGTCAAGCGGGGCGATCGTGGTGATCGTGGCGGCGCTGGCCACCTCGCCGGCCGCGTGGCCGCCCATGCCGTCGGCGACCGCGAGCAGGTGAGGGCCGGCGTACGCCGAGTCCTCGTTCCCCTCTCGGAGGAGACCGACGTCGGACCGTACCGCATATCTGAGGGCTAGTGTCATCTGCGCAGTTCCAGAACGGTCTTTCCAATGCGAATTGGCACGCCTACCGGGACCGGGGTCGGCCGGGCCACCTTCTGACGGTCCAGGTAGGTGCCGTTTGTAGAACCGAGGTCCTCAACGAGCCACTGTCCGTCCTGCGGAAAAATCCGGGCATGGTACGTGGAAGCGTAGTCGTCGTTGAGTACAAGCGTGGCGTCATTGGCGCGGCCCATGGTTATCTGCTGGTCCACGAGGTCGATACTCATGCCCGACAGGGCGCCTTCGGTGACGACGAGGAAGCGCGGGGTACCCCGCCCCGGTTTCGCCGGACGCGCCGGCCTGGGCTGCGGCGCCGGCGCCGGCTGACTACGCCCCCGGCGCACCTTCGCCGCTACCGTGCCGAGCAGGTCCGTGCGCACCACGCCGATCGCCGCGATCACGAAAAGCCACAAGACGGCCAGGAAGGCCACCCTGAGGAGGGTAAGGGTGAGCGCGTTCATTCCGTGCTGTGTCCTCGGCTTCTACGTCGGTCGGGTTGGCTGCTGTAAGGGTAGTCACTCCTCGGTCTTCTGGTGCCTGTCTAGCCGGGCAACGGCTGGCATTAATCAATAACGGTTGTCTTGGTGGAAAACCATAGTGGTGCGGCCAAGCGTGACATTGGTTCCGTCGGTGAGCACGACCCGGCGCATCGGCTGCCCGTTCACGAAAGTGCCGTTGGTGGACCCGAGGTCGACCAGCACGACCTGGGCGTCCTCCACCCGCAGCTCCGCGTGGTGCCGCGACACCCCGGGATCAACCATCCGCAGGTCGCAGTCGGTGCCCCGGCCGAGCAGGGTAACGGGCGTCTGCAGCTCATAGGTACTGCCCGCTTCCACCCCCGTGCCCGGCTGTGACCCGGAGACCACCAGGCGCGGCCGGCCGGGAAACTGGCCGCCGCCGCCCCGCGGCAGGTCGCTGACCGGCTGCCGGACCTCGCCCGCCTCCACCGTGTGGCCGCGGATCACCCCCGACCGGATGCGGAACATGCCGGTCGCAAGGTCGGGAACCCCTTCGAAACGGATGCGCACCGGGCCGACAAAGGAGTACCCCTGCTCCTTGGCGTGATCCCTGGCCAGCGTGGCCAGTTCCAGGCTCAGGCTCTCAACCAGGACGTCAAGTCGCTCGGCGTCGGTGGTGGCGATCTCGACGACGAAGTCGTTGGGCACCAGGGTCCGGCCCTGAGCGACGATGGCCGCCCGCTCGTCCATCTCATGCTGGACCGCGCTCGCCACCTCGACCGGCTGCAACTCCGACTTGAACACGCGGGCGAAGGTTCCCTCGACCATGCCCTCAAGCCGTCGTTCGAAGCGCTGCAGAACTCCCACCCGTCGGGCCTCCTTCCGGCCTGTTATCCATCTGATGTTATCCGGGGCCAGAGCACGCTAGCTGCCGTGCTAATCTAAGTCGTCCCACTCGGGCGAGTGGCGGAACGGCAGACGCGCACGGTTCAGGTCCGTGTGCCCGAAAGGGTGTGAGGGTTCAAATCCCTCCTCGCCCACGAGCAGGCGATAGGCGGCCCCTGTGCTGAGTTCTCAGCACTGGAGTCGCCTGCTCTATATCTCCCGGGGGGACGACCCCCCGGAGCCCCCCGATGTCGGCTGGCGCCGACGGGCGGCGTGGGTTCCAGGTTCCGGCCTGGTGTACGGGTCGCCTTCCTGTTAGCTCCCCGGACCCCCGGACCCCCCGGACCCCCCGGACCCCCCGGACCCCCCGATGTCGGCTGGCGCCGACGGGCGGCGTGGGTCCGTTCCGGCCTGGTGTGCGGGTCACCCCCCGCCTGTCGGGTGCGTTGGCGGCGTGGGTTCCAGGTTCCGGCCTGGCAGAGTGCGGTGGTCTCGGTGGCGGGAGTCTCTGGTGCCGTCGCGTCGATGGGTTGCCCATCCGGGCATCTTGGTCGGCCTACCTTTTATCCCTGTGGTCATTCCGTGAACCCTAGGTGTCGGCTCGACCCATGCGGTCGCGGACGCCATGGCCGGCCGGTGCCCGGGTGCGGGGGCTCTTCCTCTTTATAGGAGTGTATAGAGCGGCGATCATAGAGGCGTATAGGGCTACCGTTTCGAGGCGCCGCCGCGATCGCCGTGGCGGGCGCTGCTGCAGGCCCCGTCGGCTCGCTCGCGCCGAGCCCGGCCAGGCAGGCGGCCACCACGGCCGTGCCGTCGTCCTCCGTCCTGCAGCGTGCGGAGGCCGCGCGCGCCGCAGGGGAGAGTACGTATCCCGTTGGCACGAGCACGGTCGCCGACTGGACCATGATCACGGAAACCTTTTTTATAGCGGAAGTTTTTTAGGCGTATAGCGTGATTTGTTTCCGTCAGGAAAAAAGTTTCCAAGATCTTCGACAGCCTGCTGGTACGGGTGGTACGGGTGAGGCGGGTGGACGGGAGCGGACAGTGTGACCGGGACGCCGCACCGTACCGTGCGGTCCGGCTGCTCGACCACGGCCGCGATTACGGCACCACGATGACCGGGCAGCGGGCGTTACGGGCCAGCCAGCTAGGCACCGAGCCGATCAGGTGGTGCCAGAAATGCCGGGGCGCGCCGATCACCAGCGCGTCGGCGCTGAACTCGGCCGAGATCGAGGCGAGTTCCCTGGCCGGGCTGCCGCGCCGGGTGCGCACGTGCACCTCGAGCTCGCTGGCGTCGGCGGACTCGTCTAGCTCGCTGAGCAGCCAGCGCTCCAGCGAGTCCGCGTCCCGCATCAGGCCGACTACCTGGCCGGTCAGCGGCTCGCAGTACACGCCGGGCGAGGCGACGTAGACCATGAGCAGCGGCCGCCGCAGCCGCCGCGCCATCCCGGCCGCGTAGGCGAGCGCGTTGCGCGCGGACGCACGATCCGTTGTAGCCGGCGACGACCGGGTGCGCCACCGCGATGGGACGCGGCTGCACCGCGTGCGGGATCGGCTCCTGGCGCAGGTGATCCGTGCTGCCTGCGCTCGGGGCGCCCCCGCTGCGGCGTCCCCTCATCCTGGGAAGGCTGGTCCATTTCCGCGTCCTTGCGGCCCTGGGGGTCAATAGTTTTGTTATAGCAAGTATCCGCCGGGAAGTTAAGCGAGCTACTTGCTTGCCTTAGGAAATGCCCTGTCTGTGCCGAGTTATTCGCCGCCGCGAACGCGGAAGCTGGCAGAACTATAGGGGCAGCGGCGGGGGTGGCGAAAGACCCGGCCGCGCCCGCACCGGCCTCGCCCGGCCGGCGGGCGGCCGCGCCGAGGGGTGCCGCAGGCCCCTGGCCTGCAGTGACCTTAGTCACCGGAAACCCGCGAGTTCACGAAAGAATCGGGTATTCCTGTCGTACAGCCACGTACCGCACGGAAGGGAAGTAACGGCCTTCCGCTGCCCAGGGTGGTCCCAAGGTGGCACCATGAGGATGTGGTGGCAGAGCAAGCGTACCCAGCGTGGGGGGCCGGAGCGGCATCCAGCCCTCCTGGTCAGGTCGCGCGCCGGAGCGAACGGGAGCGGCTGGACGTGACCGCGCGCGCGGTCATCGAGTCCGCCGCCGATGCCATCGTCGCGTTCAACACCGACCGGACCGTGATGCTGTGGAACCCGGCCGCCGAGCGCATGTTCGGCTGGACCGCCGAGCGAGGTCATCGGCCTTGAGCCGCCCACGATCCCCGAGGAGCTCGCGGCCGAGCATAACGCCGTCTTCGAGCGCGTCCGCGGCGGCGGGCAGGTCTCCTTCGCCACCAGGCGAATCCGCAAGGACGGGTCGATGCTCGACGTGCGCATCGACACCAGCGCGCTGACCGACGCCGACGGCGAGGTGCTCGGCTGGGTCAACATCTGCCACCAGACCGGCGAGGACGACGTCGCCCGGCACTACATGGCCGAGCGTGCCCGCGTGGTGCGCCGCCTCGGCGACGTGGTCGCCGACATGAACGCCCAGCGCGACCTGGAATCGGTGCTCGACCGGATCGCGGCCAGCCTGCGCGAGCTGACCGGCGCGGACGCCGGCGGCTTCGTGCTGATCGAGGACGACCGGCTCCGCCTGGTCTCCACGGCAGGCCTGCCCGCGCGGCTGCGCGGCCGGGTGGCCTCGCTGTCCAGCAGCCTGGTCGGCGAGCTGCTGCGGTCCGGCAAGACGGTGATGATGGCGACCGGCGAGTCGGGCGGGTTCGACGACCTCATCTGGTCCGCGCTGCCCGGCCTGCACACGATCGCGCTCAGCCTGTCCCACGTGGGCGGCCGGCCCTACGGCGCGCTGTACGCGCTCTACAGCCGCCGCACGCTCAGCCACGTCGAGCTGGAGCTGCTCGAACTGCTCGCCGGGCACGCCGGGGTGGCGCTCACCAACGCGATGGCGTTCGAAGAGGTAGTCAGGCAGCGGGCGCACGAGCGCGCGGTCATCGACGGCAGCGCCGACGGCATCGCCGTGCTGGACGAGGCGGGCAACGTCAGGCAGTGGAACCCCGCCGCGCACCAGATCACCGGCACCCAGGCCAGCGAGGTGATGGGCGCGCCGCCGCCGTTCCCGCTGCCGGCCCCGGGCGAGCGGCAGACCCACAAGCTGCCCAGCGGCCGCTGGATCGACGTGCTGTGCACCGAGCTGAGCGACGGCGGCGAGAAGGTTGTCGACTTCCGTGACGTCACCGCGGCCAAGGAGCTCGAAGAAGCCAAGGACCTGTTCCTGGCCACCACCAGCCACGAGCTGCGCACGCCCATCACCGTCGTGCAGGGGTTCGCGTCCACGCTGGCCAGCCGGTGGGAGCAGCTGTCGGACGCCGACCGGCGGGCCGCCGTGCGGACGATCGCCGAGCGGGCCGGGTCGCTGGGCCGCCTGGTCGAGCAGCTCCTGCTCGGCGCACGGGCGGGCGCCGACGCGCTGCCGGTTAACAACGGGCCGTTCGACCTGGCCGCCCTGCTGCGGGCGACGGTCGTGTCGTTCGGCCCGCTGTCCGACAAGCACCAGGTCGTCGCGGACGTGCCCGCCGACCTGCCGCTGGCCAGCGGTGACCCGATGGCCACCGACATCATCGTCGGCCAGCTGCTGGAGAACGCGTTCAAGTACTCGCCCGCGGGCGGGACGGTCACGGTGCGCGGCCGCGTTGTCGGCTCGATCATCGAGGTGGACGTCGAGGACCAGGGCATCGGCATCGCGCCCGGCGACCACGAGCGGATCTTCGAGCGGTTCGTGCAGGGCGAGACCGGCGACCGCCGCCGGTTCGGCGGTGTCGGCATCGGCCTCTACATCGTCCGGCGGCTGGCCACCTCGCAGCACGGCACCGTCGTCGCCAAGAACCGCCCCGAGGGCGGCACCATCATGCGCATTACCCTCCAAAGGGCCATCACGTAAGGCAGTCGGCGGACCTGCAACAGGGGCCTGACGTGAAACACGCAGGCGGACATCGGGGGGTACGGGGCCGGGGGGCTATGGGGGGCGGGGAGCCCCCCATACTGGAAGACTGCTCCCCGGGATACTACAGTCGTGCTCGCTCGCGGTCGCGGGGCTCGCCGCCGGTCGCGGCCAGGTACTCGTCAATGACGGCGGGGACGTCATCGCTGTCCCGCAGGATCTGCCCGGCTTCCATCCAGATCACCCGGTTGCAGCTCTGCTCGATCTCGCCCAGGTTGTGGGCGACGAGGAAGACCGTGCCCGCCTCGTCGCGTAGTTCCTTGATCCGGTTGTGGCTCTTGGTCCGGAACGACGCGTCGCCGGTGGCCAGGGCCTCGTCGATCATCAAGATCTCGTGGCTCTTGGCCGACGCGATGGCGAACCGCAGCCGCTGGGCCATGCCGGTCGAGTAGGCGCGCATCGGCAGGTCGATAAACTTGCCCACCCCGGAGAAGTCGACGATCTGCGGGTACCTGGCCTTGACCTCGCCGGGCGGCATCCCCATCGCCAGGCAGCCGAGCACCACGTTCCGCTCGCCGGTCAGGTCGTCAAGCAGCGCGGCGTTCACGCCGAGCAGCGCGGCCTGGCCCGAGGTGTAGACGGCGCCGCTCTCGGCGGGCAGCAGCCCGGCGATGGCGCGCAGCAGCGTGGACTTGCCGGAACCGTTCCGGCCGATGACGCCGATCACGTCGCCGTGGTTGACCACGAACGAGATGCCGCGGATGGCGTGGACTTCCCTGATGGACACCCGCCGCTGCCGCCGGACGAGGCGCATCAGCGAGGTGGCGGCGGTCCCCTTGTTGCCGCCCGCGCCGTAGACGCGGTATACCACGTGCAGGTTGTCGACCACGACGGTCGGGTCAGCCATGGTGACACTCACAAGAGATCTCGGCGGATACAGGCAGTTAGCTGTCATCGACGTTACCGCCTCCGCGCCGCGCATGCGTACACACATGTGCATAGGGGTGCGGGAGAACGGCGCCCCATTGTGGCACATAACACTCTCGGAAATCTGGAGTTCACGGTTTCGCGGAGTTTCCAGGGGGCATTTCCGCCATGCCGGGTTCGTACGGTTCCACGGGCGGGGCGGGGTGTGCATGGAGGTGGGTACGTCGAGCGTGATGCTGCTCCCGTATACGGCCTCTAGCGTTGGCGTCGCACGTCGGCGGCTGATGGGCGACCTGATTGACGCGGGGGTCTACGAGGCTACGGCCTGTGACGCCGGTCTCGTGCTCAGTGAACTGGTCAGTAACGCTCTGCGCCACGCTTCTCCGCTGCCAGGCAGCGTGGTCAAGGTGTCGTGGGGGCTGGCCAACGGCTACGTCGAGGTTGCTGTGAGTGACGGCGGCGGGGCGACGGTGCCGATGGTCAACCGGCCGGCGGCCAACGCGATCGGCGGCCGCGGTCTCGGGATCGTGGACCGGCTCTCGCTGCGCTGGGGCGTTTACACCTGCCCGGGCGGCGACGAGACCACCGTGTGGGCCGCGCTGCCGCTGACCGGTGACGCCGAGCACGACCGGCGGAGTATGGCAGAGAATGGGCCGCGTGGCCACAACGACACGGGACCTTGGCTGGTAATCGCATCGTCACGGGATGCGTAATCGCGCACTGAGTGGTGATAATTGCCCGCGGGGGTGCCGCGCGCCGAAGCTGACTCATTGCGGAATGTGCGGCAATCGGACGTGAATGAAGCGTATCCGGGGGGATTCGTGTCCGAATTCTACGGGGTAGATAGTGAGGTCGGACGGCTGCGGACCGTGCTGGTCCACCGGCCGGGCGCGGAGCTGAGGAGGGTCTCGCCGCAGTACCACGGCGGGACGCTGCTGGCCGCCGCGCCGTGGGCCGAGCGGGCGCAGGCCGAGCATGACGCGTTCACCGCCGCGCTGCGGGCCGCGGACGTCTCGGTGCTGTACCTGACCGAGTTGCTGCAGGACGCGCTGGAGTACGCGGTGGCCAGGCAGCAGGCGATCGAGTCGGCGGTCAGCGACCCGCGGCTCGGCGAGGACCTGCGCGGCCAGCTGCGGGTGTACCTCGCCGGGCTGAGCCCGGAGGACCTGGCCCAGGTGCTGATCATGGGCTTGGCGCGCGACGAGTTCCGCGGCGGCAGGGGCGCGGTCTTCTGCCTGCTCAGCGCGTGGGACTACATCATCGAGCCGCTGCCGAACCTGGTCTTCGCCCGCGACGCCAGCGTCTGGATCGGCGACAGCGTGGCGGTGACCAGCCCGCGCGGCCGCCGCCAGGAGGCAGAGCTGGCCGCGATCGTGTTCGGGTACCACCCGATGTTCGCCGGGACCAAGCGGCTGTACGAGCCGGGGCACGAGCTGCTGGTCGGCGGCGACGTGCTGCTGCCCGCCCCGGGCGTCGTGGCGATCGGCATCGGCTCGCAGACCTCGCCCGCGGGCATGGAGCGGCTGGCCCGGCGGGTGTTCGACACTGGCTTCGCGCACACGGTGCTCGCCGTGCTCACCGACACCGCGCTGGGCGGCACGGCAGCGGGCGAGTGCCTGGACACCCTGTGCACGTTCGCCGCCACGGACACCGTGGTGATGCGGCCCGCGGTGGCCTACTCACTCAAGGCGCGGACCATCACCCAGCGCAGCGACGGGCTGAGGCTTTCCCATCCGCAGCCGTTCCTCGAGGCGGCGGCCAACGCCATGGGCCTGGACCGGCTCAACCTCATCGAGACCGGCTTGGTGCCCGGGCGGCCGGGTCCCGGGTCGCTGGGCGGCCCGGCCGGCCAGTGGGACGATGCGGGGAACCTGCTCGTCCTCGGGCCGGGCAGCGTGCTCTCCTACGAGCGCAACGTGCTGACCAACGCGCGGCTGGAGGAAGCCGGGATCGAGGTCATCCGCGTTCCCGGCGCCGAGCTGGCCGGCTCCCGCGGCGGCCCGCGGGCCATCTGCTGCCCGGTCGGGCGTGAGCCGGCCGCCATGCCGGAGGCCGCGCTGGAGTCCGGGCCGGCTGACGGGAAACGCGCGGCCTGAGCGGCGGATGCTACGACAGGCGCCGCTTGCTGCGCAGGGAAACGAGAATGAAACAGGGTTGACAGAGTGTGAGTTAGACCACACTCTGCGTGTCTACACCTAGCCTTTCTGCCCGATGGGGCGGTATGGTTCCAGCCGTGCAGCTGAATGTCTCAAGTCGGTCTCAGGGCGATCACGAGCTCGTGGTCGCGGCTGGGGAAATCGACCTCTACACCGCTCCGCGGCTACAGAGCGAACTGACCTCGGTCATCGCCAGTGCAGCCTCGGCCCCGCGGGTCGTGGTCGACATGTCAGGCGTGGAGTTCTGTGACTCCACCGGGATGAACGTGCTGCTCTCGGGCCTGCGCCAGGCACGCGAGCGCGGCGGTGAGCTGGAGCTCGCCGCGCCGCACCCGGCGGTGCGGAAGATCCTCTCGGTGACCGGGCTCGACGCGGTGTTCAGCGTGGCGGAGTTCCCGGCCAACTGAGCCCGGCCGTGACCGCGGGCTCACTAGTATCGGCTCATGCCAGCGGTAGCGGTCATCATCCCGGCCTATAACGAAGCGGACCGGGTCGGCGAGACCGTCGCCGCCGCCCGGGCTCTGCCCGGGGTGGACGTCGTCGTGGTCGCGAGCGACGGTTCGACCGACGGCACCGTCCGGGTCGCCCGACAGGCCGGCGCCCGGGTGTGGCGGGCCGTGCGGAACCAGGGCAAGGCCGCGGCCATGCTGGCCGGCGCCGAGGCGGTCCGCGCGATCGACCGGCACGATCCCGGCGACGGCCCCCGCCACCTGCTGTTTCTCGACGCCGACCTGGGGGCGACCGCCGCCGGCGCCGGGCCGCTCATCGAGCCGGTGGCTGTCGGCGCGGCCGACTTGACCATCGCCGCCTTCGCCAACCGGGTCAAGCTCGGCGGCCACGGCTTCGTGGTCCGGCTGTCCGGCGGGGGCATCGCCCGCGCGACCGGCTGGCGGCCGTCCCAGCCGCTGAACGGGCAGCGCTGCCTCACCCGGGCCGCCTTCGAGGCCGCCCGCCCGCTCGCGCACGGCTTCGGCGTAGAGACCGCGATGACCATCGACCTCAAGCGCAAGGGGCTGCGTGTCGTCGAGGTCGAGGTTGACATGGCCCACCGCGCGACGGGCGCCGACTTCGCCGCGCAGCTGCACCGCGCCCGCCAGTTCGCCGACGTTGCCCGGGCCCTCACCGCGCCCGCACGGGCCGCGGCGATGGTGCGGCCCTCGCCGCAGTGCCGGTCTCCGCGATGACGGTCGCGGTGAAACACGCTCCGTTCCTGCCCTGATTCAAAGGCATGCATCAGAACGGTGGGCTGCTCCGCGCGGGCCGTATGACAGATCGCGGCCGCGGGCGGCAGCGCGCGGCCGCGGCCGGCAGAGGGGGCCCGCCGGCCGTGAGTGACAAATCGTAGTGGGTATAGTGCTGAACGTGACGATGAACGTGATTGCTGCAGCAGGGGTCGTGGCCGGGCTGATCGGCATCGTGGTCGCGGTGGCCGCGAGCAGGCGGGCGGCACGGGCCGTCCGCGAGTGCCGTGACCTGGTCCAGGGCGCCGTCGGGTCGAACGGCACCGTCGACCCGCGGGCGCTGCGGGACATCGGGATCGTCAGGTACGACGCGCTGCACGAGATGGCCGGGCAGCTGTCCTTCTCCCTCGCCCTGCTTAACGCCAAGGGCGACGGCGTCGTGCTCAGCTCGATTAACGGACGCGCCGAGACGCGCACCTACGCCAAGCCCCTCGTGGCGGGCCAGGCCGACCAGCCGCTTTCGCCCGAGGAGGCGCAGGCCGTGCACTCGGCCCGGCTCGGCACCGGCCTGCCGGCCGCTATCCCCGAGCAGTCCGGGCGAGCCGGGCGCGCGGCGCGCCGCGCCGCCGCCACCGCTTGAGCGGGAACGGGAGCCCGGACCGCGCCGCGTGCGCGGGCACCGTGACCGCTGCGGCATGATGTGTGCATGCGCTACGCCTATCTAGGCCCGGAAGGGACGTTCACCGAGGCGGCGGTCACCGCGCTGACCCGCTCGCGGCCCGCCGGTGACGCACAGCTCGTGTCTTACCCCACGGTCGCCGCGACCCTGGCGGCGGTGCGCGAAGGCGCGGTGGACCGCGGCGTGGTCCCGATCGAATCGTCCGTCGAGGGCATCGTCACCGCGACCGTGGACGACCTGGTCGTCGGCCGTGACGTGCTCATCCAGGCCGAGACGCGGCTGCCGATCGAGTTCGCGCTGCTGGCCAGGGAGGGCACCGCACTGGCCGACGTGAAGACCGTCGGCGGCCACCCGCAGGCCGAGGCACAGTGCCGGCGGTGGCTGGCTGCGAGCCTCCCCGGCCGTGAATGGGTGCCGTTCCCGTCCAACGCCGAAGCCGCCCGACGGGCCGGCGAGGGAGACCTGGACGCGGCGCTCGCCTCGGCGGACGCCGCCGCGCGGTACGGCCTGACGGTGCTGGTCCCAGACGTGCACGACCGGTCGAACGCGGTCACCCGATTTGTCGAGGTGGCGTCGCCCCGCGAGCTGCCCGGGCCGACCGGGGCGGACCGCACCTCGCTCGCCGCGTTCCTGTCCGAGGACCACGCCGGCGCGCTGATGGAGATCCTGACCGAGTTCGCTGTGCGCGGGGTGAACCTGTCCACCATCCAGTCCCGTCCGACCGGTAACGGGCTTGGCAGCTACTTCTTCTTCATCGACTGCGAGGGGCACATCGACGACGCGCGCGTCGGCGAGGCGATGATGGGCGTGCGCCGGGTGTGCGCCAAGGTGCGGTTCCTCGGCAGCTACCCGCGCAGCGACGGCGGGCGGACTCACGTCCGCCCGGGCACGTCAGACCCGGAGTTCGCCGAGGCGGCGGCGTGGCTGGCCCGCCTGCGCTACGGCCGCGCCTGATCGAGCAGGACGCGGCCGCAGCGGGCACGCGCCGGAAGCCGGCCTACAGCAGGTCAGACATCGAATCCTTGGTGAACAGGTCCGGCAGTCAAAGGTAGGGGCCGGAGCCGCGCTGCGGCGGCTGCTGCTCCTGCTCCGGGGCTGGCAACATGCCGGGCGGCAGCGCGCGGCGCATCTGCTCCAGCTGCGCGCGGGCGGCCATCTGCTGGGCGAACAGCGTGGTCTGGATGCCGTGGAACAGGCCTTCGAGCCAGCCGACCAGCTGGGCTTGCGCGACCCGCAGCTCCGCCTCGCTCGGCGTCTCGTCAGCGAACGGCAGGGACAACCGGTCCAGCTCCGCGACAAGCTCAGGTGCCAGCCCGTCCTCCAGCTCCTTGATGGAGTTCTGGTGGATCTCCTTCAGCCGGGCCCGGCTCCGCTCGTCGAGGGGTGCCGACTTGACCTCCTCGAGCAGCTGCCGGATCATCGACCCGATCCGCATGACCTTGGCCGGCTGCTCGACCATCTCGGTGACCGGACGCTCCGCCGAGCCCTCGCCCTGCTCTTCCTGGGCGTTCCCGAAGGCCATGCCGTCGGGCCCGACGACGACGACCTGTTGCGGCTTTTCCTGCTCCTGCGAGCTGATTTCGTCGCTCATAGTTCCACGCTATCGGGTGTCCGCGGTTACTCGGTGCGCAGCACGATCTTGCCGGTATGGGTAGACGCGGCGATCATCCGGTGCGCCTCGCCGGCCTGGGTCATCGGCAGCTCGCAGTCGACGATCGGGCCGGATCTTGCCCGCCTCGACCAGCGGCCAGACGTTAGCGGTGACGGCGGCGACGATGGCCGCCTTCTGCTCCGCCGGGCGCGCCCGGAGCGTGGTGGCCAAGATGGTGCCCCGCTTGGCCATGAGCGCGCCGAAGTCGAGCTCGGCCTTGCGGCCCTGCTGCATCCCGATGACGGCGAGCCGGCCGTCACGGGCCAGGGCGGCGATGTTCTTGCTCAGGTACCCGGCGCCGATGATGTCCAGGATGACGTCCGCACCGTGGCCGCCTGTCGCTTCGAGCAGCTGCTCGGCGAAGTCGCCCTCGCGGTAGTTGATCAAGATGTCCGCGCCGAGCCGCCGGCAGGCCTCCAGCTTCTCCGGCGAGCCCGCGGTGACCGCCACCGTGGCGCCCGCCTGCTTGCCCAGCTGGATCGCGGTCGTGCCGATGCCGCTGCCGCCGCCGTGCACCAGCAGCGTCTCGCCGCTGGCCAGGCGGGCGAGCTGGAACACGTTGGAGTACACGGTGCACACCGTCTCGGGCAGCGCCGCCGCCTCGGCGAGCGTGAGGTTCTCCGGCACGGGCAGCAGCTGCCCGGCGGGCACCGCCACCTTCTCCGCGTAGCCGCCGCCGGACAGCAGCGCGCAGACCTGCGTCGCCCACCTGCCAGCCGGTCACCCCCGCGCCCAGCGCGGCGACGGTGCCCGAGCACTCGAGGCCGGGGTACGGCGGCGTCCCCTTCGGCGGCGGGTAGAGGCCCTGGCGCTGCATCAGGTCGGCCCGGTTCACCGCGGAGGCGGCCACGTCGATCACGACCTCGCCCGGTCCCGGCCGCGGGTCGGGCACCTCGGTCCACCGCAGGACTTCGGGGCCGCCCGGCTCGGTGATGACGACGGCGTGCATAGCTGCCTCCTTGCGCGGGAAGTCCAGTGACAAGGGTCTTTCGTGTGAACCATCTAATCCTGTCCGGTGCCGTCATAGCAGACGAGATCGGGGCATCAGGATAAGAGAGTTCGGTCACCGGGTCGGGGTGAGCTGCGCGATGAGATGACGATATCGCGGTGGTCCAGCGGCGGCAGCCGGAGCGGCGCGCCGTCCGGCGAGTAGCGTAAAAGGCGAGTACAGGTGGCTAGGGGGGCGGCCCAATGACACCGAACGAGCACCACAACCCCGAGGAACAACAGGAGCTGCGGACCACGGACCTCTACCCCTTCTCTTGCCCGGCCGGCGACGGCCAGGCCGGCGACGACACGGTTCCCGCCGTGCCGGCCATGGAGCAGCTGCCGAACCCGGATGCGCTGCCCGACCCCGGGTTCCCGGCGATGCCGGCCACGGCCCCACCCGCGTCGGCCCTCGCCCCATCGCCCGGCGAATCAGAGCCGCCCTGCCTGGCCGGCCGCATCGCCCGACGCGCACCAGCAGGTCTGGTCACCCGACCCCTACGCGGCACCCCGCGCGCCCGACGACGCGCCGCCGCTGCGCGGCCCGTCGGTCCCCTGGTCGGAGGTGCGCGCCGCCGCCGACTACACGGCGGCCGGCGAGCCGCTGGCCGCCCCGCCGACGCTACGCACTCATGCCGGCACCGCGCAGGCCGACGAGGTGCCGCCCGCGGAACCCGGCCGCAGGCCAACCTCGGAGGCGCTCACCTCCGACCTGCTGCTGCCCGGCAAGCGGGCCACCCCCGACGCCGGCTGGCGGCGCACGGTCTACCGCGCCACCGGCGGCCTCATCCGGGTCGGCGAGTCATCCGCGAGCCTGCGCCACCGCGACCTGGTAAACCGCATCCGGACCCCGGTGGCCAACGGCCACCAGCGGATCGCCGTGCTAAGCCTGAAGGGCGGCGTCGGCAAGACCACGGTCACCGTCGGCCTCGGCTCCACCCTGGCGTCGCTGCGCGGCGACCGCGTCATCGCCGTGGACGGCAACCCTGACCGCGGCACCCTGTCCGACAAGGTCCGCCTGCAAACCACCGCCACCATCCGCGACCTGCTGAACAACCGCGCGATGATCGGCCGCTACGCGGACGTGCGCGGCTTCACCTCCCAGGCCCCGAGCAGGCTGGAAATCCTCGCCTCCGACCGCGACCCAGGCGTATCGGTCGCCTTCAGCTCCGACGACTACCGCACCGTGGTCGGCGTCCTCGAGCACTACTACTCGATCTGCATCACCGACTGCGGCACCGGCCTGCTGCACTCCGCCATGGCGGGCATCCTCGAACTAGCCGACCAGATCGTCCTGGTCAGCTCCCCGTCCGTGGACGGCGCCCGCAGCGCCAGCGCCACCCTCGACTGGCTGGAGGCCCACGACTACGGCGACCTGGTCGCGGGCGGCGTCGTCGCCCTGTCCACCGTCCGCCGCAAGAGCAAGTCCACGGTCGACCTAGGCCGCCTGGAACAGCACTTCGCCGCCCGCTGCCGCGCCGTCGTCCGCATCCCCTACGACACCCACCTGGAAGAGGGCGCCGAGTTCGACCTCGACTACCTAGACACCGAAACCGCCGACGCCTACCTCACCCTCGCCGCCCTCGTAGCCGACGGCTTCACCATCCCCCGCCGAACAGCCGCCAATGCGGCGCCAGGCTTCCCGCTCGCGTAAGGTTGGTGCACACAGGAGGGCTCGCCTAGTGGCCGATGGCGGCGGTCTTGAAAACCGCTAGGTCGGGTGACCGACACTCGTGGGTTCGAATCCCACGCCCTCCGCTTTACGTTCGGAAACTCGCTGCCGAGCAGCGTTGATGACTGCTTTTCCGAGTCGATTAGTGCGCTCTCGTATGCAGCCGTGTGCCACCGTGGGTGGGCGTCGGCCTCTGGTCGCTGGATATACGCGGGATGGCTGCGAGGCTTTTCCGCAGGTCGTGGACAGCGAAGAACTCGCCAGGGAGCCACACTGCCCGCAACCATTGCTTCCTGGCCCCGCTTAACCTAACCAAGGCACCTGCCTTGAGTTACCCCAACACCATAACCCGCGGTGCGCTCGTCCGGAGGAGGCCGGGTGCGTTAGGAACTCGGCCAGGGTCACGAAGGTGATGCAGAGGAGTGACCGGCCAGACGAGAGCAGAGAGGATCAGTCAGGCGCTCGCGCAGGATCGTGGAAGCAACGTCGGTGTCAAGGACGATAGTGCTCACGCCAGCCCAGTATGCCGGGAGGCGTGGATGAATGAGATGAACTCGTCTAGCTCTTCGTCCGACTCGAAGAGGTCCGGGCAGGCCAGTTCGTCGACCGACTCGATCGGGCGGATGCCCTGGCGGCGAAGAAGCTCCTCCACCGGGACGTGCTCGGCCGTGCCCCACTCCGGTGGGCGTTCTGCGCTGCTGGACGTCATGAGTCTCGGCCTCCTCTTCTCCCTGATGGCTTACCAACATGGTATGAGGCTCATACCCAGACTCGCATATTCCCTGGACAGGCAACCTGCTGCGGCGCCGCCCAAGACCGGGGCGGCTTGCCATCGAGGAAGCGTGGCTGAGGTGGTCACGGGCTGGGGCGACCGGCCGAGGTCAGCAGCCTGCCACACGCCGGAGCGCACGCGGTCTTGAAAACCGCTAGGTCGGGTGACCGATCTCGTGGGTTCCAATCCCTGCGCACTCCGGGTGCCGGTGATCCGGTGAGCGCTGGTACCGCCCCGGCCGGCACGGGTACATTGGGTGACGTGGCAACTGTCGTGCACGTTCCCTACACCGTCGGCCAGGACGAGGACGGCGTGTGGTGCGCCCACGCCTGGCTCGGCCCGTCCGGCGGCGCCAACGGCAACGGCGCCACCCTCGCGGAGGCCGTCGCCGATCTCCGCGAAGCCGTCGCCATGGTCCTCGACGAGGACGGCGCGCCCGAGCTGCAGACCCTCGACCTCGAAGTCGCCTGATGCCGCCGGTCCCGGCTGTACGCGGGGACAAGCTCGTCAGGGCGCTTGAGCGCGCCGGGTTCGAGGTCACCCGCGTCAAAGGCAGCCACCACCGGCTCCGCCACCCTGACGGCCGGTCGACCACCGTCCCGGACCACCCCGGGCACGACGTGCCCAAGGGCACGCTTCGAGCCGTCCTGCAGGACACGGGCCTCACTGTCGACGAGCTGATCAAGTACCTGTAGCGACTGCACCGGGTCGGCCCCGACCCTGCCCAGCTCGCCGGCGATCCGGACCGGCCCCAACGCGCGTGGAAGAATGCAGTCCCGTGCGGACATACGCCGATGCTGAAGCGCTGATCAACGATCCTCGGGTCCTGGCCTGCCGTATCGCTGATAACGGGGAGCCCCTCGTCGACGTGAGGACCGTCCAGTCGTTGGCGTGCGATACGACCAGGAAAGGCGTACAAGAGCTTTCCGATAACCCTTTTCAGCTCCGTACTGGCGCGCTTGACCGGCTCGTTCGCGCTCAGGGATTCCTTCCGGACGGGTATCAACTTCAGGTCAAAGAGGCATGGCGGCCGATCTGGGTGCAGGAGCGGCTGTGGGAGATAAGTTTCGGTCGGCTACGTGATGGTCGGCCAGATCTTACGGACGAGGAACTGCGCACCGAGAACGCCCGATTCACCGCTCCGCCGGACGGTGCGCCGCCGCACAGCACCGGGGGCACCGTCGACCTTGTTCTCCTCAAAGACGGCGACCCCACCGACATGGGATGGGGATTCAACCAGCCAGGCGCAGGGTCCCGCACCGCCCATCCGGTTGTAGGCGATGCCCGGCGCTACCGCGACATCCTCGGACAGGCGATGGACGCGGCCGGGTTCATTAACTACCCGCAGGAGTGGTGGCACTGGTCCTACGGCGACCGATACTGGGCTTTCCAAACGTCGGCTGAAGCGACGCTATACGGCCCGCAGTAACCCAGAGCAGAGGTGCGATCGGCAGAGCCGACCCCTGATCATCCGGTCACACCGCCTGGACAATGCCTGGCCGTGGGCGCCTACGCTCGTGATGTCTCAAATGGCCGAGATCAAAGCGAAACGACCGCAAAGGCTTCTACTGGCCGCCACCTTGGTCGTGGCCGGCGGACGGGGCGTGCTCACCCAGGCCTTCGCGTGGCTGAACTCGCCCAGCTCTGCGGGTTCGGCCGGCGCGGCGGCGGTGGCCGGCTGGCAGTAAACACCTTCGGCGCGAGTTGCGCCGCACCCCAACTTTCCTTTACGTGAGGGAATTCGGCGGCCGACAATTGTGTCTTCGCTGTGACGAATGGTCGGATTATGGCAGCCTCGGGGTCTTCGTCCTTTCCGCTCGCGGCCTGACCAATCCCTCGGCCGCCGATATCGTGTAACCGGCGCGGCCTGGGCGCGGTTTATTCACGGGGTGCGGAGGACGGATGGGTCCTGAAAAGGTTGGCACTTACCCGGCTAACCGGGTTGCGCTCGGGGATTGCGCTGAGCTTGCCGCCGGGCTGCCTGATGAGAGCATTGACGTGCTGGTTACCTCGCCGCCTTACTGGGGGCAGCGGGCGTCGGCCGGCCTGGGGGTCGAGGATGACCCGCGCGAGTACGTCATGCGCCTAGTGGAGATCTTCCGGGTGCTCTGGCCGAAGGTGAAGCGCGACGGGATCGTGTGGATCAACATCGGCGACGCGTACAACACGCCGGTCAACTGGCGGCGGGAGGACCGCGGCTACAGTTCGCTCGGGCCGGACCGGACCGGGCTGGACGCGAACAACTCGGCGTACGTGAAGCCGCGGGCCCGGCGCAAGGCGTACGTGCGGGCGGAGGCGCCGTGGCTCGCCTACGGCAACCTGCTCGGGCTGCCGTACCGACTCGTCCTCGGCCTGTGCGACGACGGCTGGCTGTTCCGCGGCGAGGTCATCTGGCGCAAGAAGAACCCGATGCCGGAGGGGCGCTGCCGCCGCCCGCACCGGGCCCACGAGACCGTGTGCCTGTTCGCGCGGTCGGAGAAGCACGCCTTCCTGACCGACCCGCCGGTGAAGAGCGTCTGGGAGTTCTCCAACGAGCGGATGACCGGCCCCGCGCACTACTCGCGGTTCCCGCTCGAACTGCCCACGCGGTGCGTCACCGCCCTGGGGCGGCGCGGTCAGGACGTGGTCGTGCTCGACCCGTTCTCCGGCAGCGGCACCACGGGGCTGGCCGCGCTCTCCCTCGGCTGCTCGTACATCGGATTCGAAATCGACCCCGAGCAGGTCGCCGCGTCGAACGCGCGACTGGCGGCCGCCGAGGGCCTGCAGGACCGCTGAGACCGCCGTCAGGTCGGGCCGGCGTGGCGGCAGGGAATATCGCCAGATGTGGTTGTCGGCCAGCTATTATCCAGGCTAGGGACGGTGTGGGAGCTCTCCTGAAGGAGGCGGAGGGGTCATGTCAAGAAAGACGCTGATCCTCTTCGTCTGGCTCATTGTCGGTGCTGCGGCGGCCGGCCAGCGGGGTTATTTCAGCAATGTGCCGTCTAGCTGCAGCGCCGGGGCGACGATCGCGGCAACCATGGTGACCGGGCCGCTCAACTACCTGGGTGTCAACCCGTCGATCACCTGCAACTGGCCCTCGCCGTCGGCGACCTGAGCCGGCCAGGCCCTCCCGGTCGATGGCGCGGTGCCCCAGTACGACAACTTGTAGTTTTGAGAGATAAGCTTCCTCCCGGGAGGAGGCGTGATGTTGCCGCCGTTTAGCTGGGCCGAGGCCGCTACCAACTGGCAGTTCGCCCCGATCGTCACCGCATTCACCGCTCTACTCGCCGTGGCGTACGTCTGGGGCGCCTTCCGCGTCCGGCGTCGGCACCCCCGGCGGCCGTGGCCGTGGCGCCACACGATCCCTTTCCTGCTCGGCCTGCTGGTGATCAACGTGGCCACGCAGAGCGGCGTCGGGACGTACGACGACACGCTGTTCTGGGTGCACATGATCCAGCACCTGATGCTGCTCATGATCGCGCCGCCGCTGCTGGTGGCCGGCCAGCCGGTCACCCTGCTGCTGCACGCCAGCAGGAACCCGCTGCACACCGGGGTCAAGAAGCTCGTCAGGTCGCGCCCGGTGCAGTGGGTGACCTGGCCGGGATTCGTCGTCGCCGCCTACGCGGCGACCATCGTCGGCACGCACCTGACCGACTTCATGAACCTGGTCACCGAGCACGAATGGGTCCACGAGTCCGAGCACGTCCTCTACCTGGTCGTCGGCTACCTGTACTTCCTGCCGCTGGTCGGCCGGGAGCCCATCAAGTGGCGGGTCTCGTACCCGGTGAAGCTGTTCCTGCTGTTCATCGCGATGCCGGTGGACGCGTTCACCGGCGTGGTCCTCGGCTCCTACCAGACCGACCCGTTCGTGCCGATGGAGCCGCGCTCCTGGGGCCCCTCGGCGGTGAACGACCTGCACGAGGGCGGCGCGGTCATGTGGATCGGCGGCGCCGCCATCATGTTCGTGGTGATCATGGTGACGTTCTTCCAGTGGACCAGGGAGACCCGGCCGTCGGTGTCGATGGGCTGGCTGGAGTCGGCCCGCCGCTCGTCCATGACCGACCGGATCGCCGCGTCGGTCCAGCCCGCCGACGCCGGCGCCCGGGAGCCGCAGGGCGCGGGCGGCACGGCCGCCCCGAGGAACGTGGCCGTCGACGAGGACGAGGATCAGCTCGCGGCCTACAACGAGTACCTGTCCCGCATCAACGGCGGGCACGCCGCCGAGTAGCAGTGTGATTCAGATCACATATAACGCACGGTTACGTTGATGGTCGCGTGAGGTCTTCCGCGATGCTTGTTTCGGTTGTGAAAAATGAGTTTTCCCAGGTTAGCCCGCCCACAGACCGTGATGCGGTTGACTATCATGCCGGGGGTGCAGGATGAAAGGCATAAAGCGTTGACCGGCAACATGAGCAAGGCAGACAGCCAGTACGTCGACGACGCCCTGACCATCGAGGACGAGTACGAGTCCGAGCTCGCGGCGGTCCAGGTCGCCCTGACCAGGTTCGAGGTGGCGCCGCACGAGTACGCCCACCGCCGGGCCGAGATCGCCGCCCGCGCCTATCTCAGGCTGGCCGAGGCGCACAAGCGCTTCCTAGTCAGGAACAACTAATGGAGGCACCCGGCCGCCTCCGTAGCTGCCAAAACGCGCCCCCGTCCGGGGGCTGACGTCCGAGGCCGATGAACGAGGGGTTGCCCCAGCCCGGCACGCACCGCGTCGCGCGGCAATGCGGGAAATACCGCGACACGCCGGTAGTGGTCTCTATGGAAATCTACGGATCTCGCTAGAGGGCGTCATAGAGTCCGATCGTGGACCCGATACGGAACCCCTACGCGCCCGGTGCCGGGCAGCGGCCGCCGGAGCTCGCCGGGCGAGACCGGGAGATCAGCCAGTTCGAGGTGGTGCTCGAGCGGGTCGCCCGGGGCAGGCCCGAGCGGTCCATGGTGCTCACCGGCCTGCGCGGCGTCGGCAAGACCGTAATGCTCAACACGTTCCGGTCGATGGCGCTGCAGCGGCTGTGGGGCACGGGCAAGCTGGAGGCCCGGCCGGACCAGTCCATCCGCCGCCCGGTCGCCAGCGCCCTGCACATGGCGGTCCGCGAGCTGGCGCCCCGGCACCGCGCGCCGGACCGGATCGATGACTTCCTCGGCGTGCTCAAGGCGTTCGCCATCCGCGACCCGAATGCGCCCAAGGGCCCCGCGGCCAGCATCCAGTTCGGCATCGACGTGCCTGCCGCCCGCGGCCGGGCCGATTCCGGCGACCTCGAGGTCGACCTGACCGAGCTGTTCACCGACGCCGCCTCGGTCGCGGGCGACCTGGGCGTCGGCATCGCGCTGTTCGTCGACGAGATGCAGGACATCCCGGCTCCCGACGTGTCCGCGCTGTGTGCCGCCTGCCACGAGCTGTCTCAGGTCAGCGGCCCGCTCATCGTGGTCGGCGCGGGCCTGCCGCACCTGCCCTCGGTGCTGTCGGCGAGCAAGAGCTATTCCGAGCGGCTGTTCCGCTACGCCCGCATCGACCGGCTGGACCGGGAGGCGGCCGACCAGGCGCTCATCGCCCCGGCCGAGCGCGAGGACGTGCTGTTCAAACAGGACGCGCTGGACGCGCTGTACGAGGCGGCCGACGGCTACCCGTACTTCGTGCAGGCCTACGGCAAGGTGACCTGGGACGTGGCCGCCGCGAGCCCGATCAGCGCGGCGGACGTCGCCGTCGCCGCGCCCGAGGCCGAGGGCGAACTCGCCGTCGGGTTCTTCGGCTCCCGCTACGAGCGCGCCACCCCGGCCGAGCGGGAGTACATGCGGGCGATGGCCGCGATCGGCGACGACCCGGTGCCGACGTCGAGCGTCGCCGAAGAGCTCGGCCGCAAGCCGTCCAGCCTCTCGCCGGCCAGGGACGGCCTGATCAAGAAGGGGCTGATCTACAGCTCGGAGCGCGGCCTGATCGCGTTCACCGTCCCGCACTTCGGCAGGTTCCTCCGGTCCCAGCCCACCTGACCCGGGCAGGCGTCACCCGCTGCGCCTGTTCCGGGCCATGATCGTGGAAACTGGTCGGCCGGCTGCACGGCTAGTCCGCCAGAAGGGGACCGCGGGGCTGGTGGCGCGGTGCCACGCCGTCGTTCCTCTTGATTATCGGTTCTATTCTCTTCTATTGGATTTTTCTTATAAGCCGCTAGATAGCTGTAGCTGGGGTTCGGTCGGGGCCCGCCGGGCGCCGGCGGGGCCGGGCTCGGCGTCGAGGAGGCCGACGCGGACCGGGGCGCGGCGGCCGGCCAGTGAGACGGCGAACACCACCTCGACGCGGCGGCCGGCGCAGCACGCCGGGGAAGACCATGAAGCGCCAGCAGCCCTCCCGCCACACGTCCACCGGGGCGTCGGCCACGATCCGCCGGTAGCGCCGCCACGGCGCGCTCGCGCGCAGCGCCGACAGCGTCCGCGCGACCGGCACCTCGCGCAGCTCGCACGGGTCCGCGTGACCCAGCCGGAGCAGGGCCTGGCCCACCTCCGGCGACAGGACGGTGAGCAGGGCGACCTCAGCGGCGGCCGCCCCGAGCAGCAGCCCGGCCTGGCCGGCCGAGCCCGGCATGGCCAGCGGCGGCGCGCCGATCGAGACCAGCGCGGCCAGGCACAGCAGCGCCGCCCGCGCGATCACCCGCCAGTTGACCGGCGTCGCGCTCAGCTCGCCGAAGCAGCCGCAGCCCGCGTCCGGCCGGCGCAGGCGCAGCTCGTGCAGCGCGGCCACCGCCGTGCCGAACAGCAGCCCGGTGCCCGTCCGGATCACCAGCGCCGGCGTGCCCGCCCCGACGCGGCCCGCGGTGAGCAGCAGCCCGGCGCCGAGGGCGAGCTCGGTCGCGCACAGGCCGATCGCGGCCGGCCGGCGCAGCCGGAGCGGGAATCAGCGCGGTCGGCTCCGTCCCCGCGCCGACCGAACGGGCGCCGACCGCGCGCCTCGCCTTCGCCGCGCAGCCGCCGATCAGCAGCACGGCCAGCAGCGGAATCTGCACCTCGCGCAGCACGGCAAGCGCCATGGCTCCACTCACGACTACCCCCATTACGACCCTGTACCGCTACGTCACCCCGCCGGCGATCCTGCCTCCTTGCCCGTGAAGGCAGCTTCGTCGGCCGTGCCCGTCAAACCTTCAGATGCTCGTCGTCATCGTCGCGTTAAAGCACCCGTCCTCAAGGTTGCCGCCGAGCTCCACGAAGGCGGCTACGGTCAAGTCGGCGACCCGGCCCTTCGGCGACGTCCCGCAGCTCACGCAGCGGTCGCAGAACTGGCGGGCCAGCGCGCCGTCGCTGGTCACCGGCAGTTCGGCCGCGCGGCCGGCGCACTCGTTCCTGATGCGCACCGTGCTGCCGAGCGACAGGTACGGCAGCCGGATACACCCGGCGCCGTGGACGTCTGGCCGCGGGCCGGTCCCGGGGTCGAGCGCCGGGTAGCCGAGCCCGAGCAGCCCGGCCGGCTCGTCGTCGGGCTCGTGCCAGACGGCCGATCCGCTGATCGGCACCGGAAGCGGCCCGTTGACCAGCGGTGGCGCGGGCGCGTGGCCTGCGCGGTACGGCGGCTGCGCGGTGGCCGGCGCCACCGCGAGCAGGTGGTCACCGCGCCGGGTGCCGATGACGTCGAGCAGGTAGCCGGGCGCCAGCCGGGGGAAGCGCACCTGGATCTGGCGGGCCGACGCGGGCGCCAGCACCACGCGCCGCGGCGTGCGGTCGCGGCGCCCCGTGTCGACCAGGAACTCGCTGCCGTCGGCCGCGACGATCGTGCCGGCTACCCGTCCGATGCGGGCCCAGATCCGCTCGGCTGGGCGCGGCGCCCGCGTCCGGCCGCCGGCCGCCGCGTGCCTGATGATGACCGGGTCGCCTGAGCGCAGCGCAGAGGGGGCCGTGCGGGCCCCGAGCCAGGTGACGGTGGCGGGGGAGATGGCGAACGACTCGGTGCCGCGCTGGCCGTCGAGCACGATCGCCTCCTCACGTACTTCCACGATGATCCCGGTGGCCACCGTCGCGGCGCCGGCCGGGCGGCGCGCCCAGGCCTCGTGGGCGCCGCCGTCGAAGACCGCGGCACGCTGCAGGGCCCGCCGGGCGTACCCAGCGGCCGGGCCAGCCTTGGCTGGGTCGCCGGATCCGGAGCGGCTATCCGCCGTTTGTCGCAATTGCCCGGAATGCGATTGCGGCCGTCGCCATGCCATGTCCGACGATGCTCACATACGCGAAGACGCGTCAAGTGATTCGGCAATATCGGTCCGCGACGACCATGTCATTTGCCGGAATTGTTCGCTTTGTTGTTCAGTGCAGATGCGAATGATTTCCGTGTTTCACGAGGGGAGATAGTGGTGCTAGTTGCCGGCTCAGGCGTATCGTAGTCAATGAATCACTCTAAGTAGTACAGGGTCAGTGAACGTAGGAAACCCATGAGCGTAGGGGACCGCGTCGCGTTCGGCGAGTACGTGCGCATCCGCAGCCACTCGCTGCTGCGGGCTGCCCAGGCGATGACCGGCAACCGCGCTGACGCCGAGGACCTGCTGCAGGCCACGCTGGCCAAGGCCTACCAGTCCTGGGACCGGATCGACGATCCGGCCGCCCTCGACACGTACGTGCGGCGAGTGATGGTCAACACGCACATCTCCGGATGGCGCAGGCGGCGCATCGACGAGTACCCCACCGATGAGATACCCGACGCGCCGGCCGCCGAGGACGCCACCAGCGACAGCGACCTGCATGACGTCGTTCAGCGGGCGATCGACCGGTTGCCGCGCCAGATGCGCGCGGCGGTGATGCTCAGGTACTACGACGACATGACAGAGCCCGAAGTGGCGGCCGCGCTCGGGGTGTCGGTCGGAACGGTCAAGTCCACCGTGGCCCGCGCGGTGGCCAAGCTCAGGAAGGATGCCGAGCTTGGCGCGGACTCGGCGCCCGGCTGGCAGGACGCCCGGTTAGATATGTATCCCTTCGGGGTGTTAATGCGCCGTAGCTCCGTGGCAATATCTCCACAAGGAGATCCCGGCTATCCGGGGATCCCGTCCAGCGAGCTCGATGAGGAGGCGCGGCGATGGACAGCACGATGATGGACTTCCCGCTGACCGTCACCGCGATCATGCGCTACGGCACCACGGTCTTCGGCGGCAAGGAGGTCGTCACCTCCGCCGGGGAGGACCAGCCCGCCAGGCGGCGCCGCTACGCCGAGGTGGGCGAGCGGACGGCCCGGCTGGCCAACGCGCTGCGCTCGCTCGGGGTCGACGGCGACCAGCGGGTGGCCACGTTCATGTGGAACAACGCCGAGCACCTCGAGGCCTACCTGGCCATCCCGTCCATGGGCGCCGTGCTGCACACGCTCAACCTGCGGCTGTCCGCCGACCAGGTCGGCTACATCGCCACGCACGCGGGCGACTACGCGGTCATCGTGGACGCGTCGCTGATCCCGCTGTTCGCCAAGGTGCTGCCGCAGGCGCAGACCATCAGGCACGTGATCGTCTCCGGCCCCGCCGACGAGGCCGCGATGGCCACCCTGGCCGGCGAGGGGCGCGACGGTGCACTCCTACGAGGACCTGCTCGCCGCCGCGCCGGCCAGCTTCGACTGGCCCGACCTGGACGAGCGTTCCGCGGCCGCCATGTGCTACACCAGCGGCACGACCGGGCTGCCCAAGGGCGTCGTGTACAGCCACCGCTCCATGTACCTGCACTCCATGGCGGTGTGCGCGGCCAACGGTGTCGGCGTCAGCGAGCGGGACCGGATCCTGCCCTTCGTGCCGCAGTTCCACGCCAACGCCTGGGGGCTGCCCTACGCGGCCATGATGTCCGGCGCCGACCTGGTCATGCCGGACCGGTTCATGACCCCGTCGGCCATCTGCAAGCTCATCGAGACCGAGAAGGTCACCGTGGGCGCGGGCGTGCCGACCATCTGGCAGGGCATGCTGACCTACCTGCGGGCCAACGGCGGCGACGTCTCCTCGCTGCGCACCCTGGTCTGCGGAGGCTCCGCGCTGCCCGAGTCGGTGATGCGCGCCTACGCCGACGAGTTCGGCCTGCACATGACCCACGCCTGGGGCATGACCGAGCTGTCGCCCATCGGCTCGATCGCCCGCGAGCCGGCCGGCGTCACCGGCGAGGCGGTCTGGGCGTACCGCGCCTCGCAGGGCCGGCTGGTGTGCGGCGTGGAAGGCCGGCTGGTCGGCGACCAGGACCAGGTCCTGCCGTCCGACGGCGAGGCAGTCGGCGAGCTGGAGTGCCGCGGCCCGTGGATCACCGCGTCGTACTACCAGGACGACGCGCCGGAGAAGTTCCACGACGGCTGGCTGCGCACGGGCGACGTCGGCACCCTGGACGCCGAAGGGTTCCTGCGGCTAACCGACCGGGCCAAGGACGTGATCAAGTCGGGCGGCGAGTGGATCTCGTCGATGGAACTGGAGAACGTCATCATGGCGCACCCGGCCGTGGCCGAGGCGGCCGTGATCGGCGTGCCCGACGAGAAGTGGGGCGAGCGGCCGCTCGCCGCTGTCGTGCTGCTACCGGGCGCCGACCCGGTGACCCCGGACGACCTGCGGGCCTACCTCGGCGAGCGCGTGCCGCGCTGGCAACTGCCCGAGCGCTGGTGCTTCATCGCCGAAGTCCCCAAGACCTCGGTCGGCAAGTTCCAGAAGACCACCCTGCGCGACCAGTACGCCGCCGGCACGCTCGACGTGACCAGGCTCGGCGCCCTGCCGCACTAGCGGCCGTATCGCCTCGTTCCGCGGGGAACTCCTCGATCACCGCGGCCCGGGGCGCAGCGCGCCCCTGGCACGAGTCGGTCTTCCTCTCTCGCCCGCGCGTAGCGGGCCACGGTGCTCGTGTCGGCCAGACCCGTGGCCGTCGCCGGGCAGAGCTAATGTCCGCCAGCGGGCTGTCATCTGGCCGTCTGCGGGCAGTCCCTCGTGCGGGTCAGGCAGCCTCGTCCTAGGGGGAAGGCAGCGCGTTCGACTCGCGCCGGGCCGGCCTTCGCAAGGTGCTCACGCTACGGACATGAAGTCCACGGCCGATCGGTCGGGGAGACTCCGTAACGGGTTCACAACGAGCCAAAAATGCTATGGCATGCGCCCGCCTCCTGCGTCACCATCCGAAAGGGAGGATTCCTCCCATCGCGTGCATTCATGGCAGGGGAGGGCCAAAATGACGCAGCCGGGGGGCTACGAGGAACCACTGGGGAATGAGGGGCAGGAGCGCCGTTTTCCGCCCACCGAGGCTGAGCCTTGGCAGGGACAGCGGTATGACCCAGCTGAGCACATACGACGGATCGGTCCCCGCCTGCCGCGGCCTGAGCCGGCTTACCGGCCGCCCGACCGGCCCGCTTACCGGCCGCCTAACCAACGGCCCGACCGGCCCGCTGACCCGCCCGACCGGCCGTCCGACTGGTCGCCGGGTCGGGGGCCCGCCGACGCGCGGCAGGCAGCGCCCTACCCACAGCCGGGGCAGCAGTGGCCGCCGCCCAGCTACCGGCGATCCGGGTCGCCAAGGTTCGAGCCACCCCGGTCCGAGTCCGCTCAGCCTAGGCCGCCCGCGCGCCCCGGGTTCACCGCCGGGCCACCGCAGTATGGCCATCGCCCCCGGCCGCAGTACCCGCAGCGGCCGCCGTACAGCCAGGAGTACGCCCCGCCCGCGCCCCCGCCCGCGCCGCCGCGTTACGCGACGTCCGCGCAGCCGCTCAGGTATGCCCCGCCGCCGCACTATGCCCCGGAGGCGTCCCGGCCGCGCGCCCCGCATACCGCGCGGAACGTCATCATGGGCGTCGTCGCCGGCGCGGCGGTCCTCATCATCGGAATCGCAGTCATCGCGGGGGGCGGCGGCCACAGCGTCCGGACCGCCGGGAACACCTCGCCAGCCGGCGGCACGAAGACCGCCGGGATCGGCTCGGCGATCACGCTCACCGGGAACGACGTCGGCGAGCAGATGGCCGTCACCGTCACCAAGGTGATCAAGAGCCCGAAGCCTGGCGACGAGTTCACCATCCCCAAGGCCGGTGACCGGCTCTACGCTGTGCAGTTCCGGCTCAAGGACACCGGGACCGCCGCCTACTCCGATTCGCCCTCGAACGGCTCGCAGGTCACCGACTCCAAGGGGCAGTCCTATGACGCGTCCCTCGCCGACACGGCAGCCGGCTGCACTTCGTTCCCGGGCTCGGAGACCATCGCCCCCGGCTCGTCCGGCCTCGGCTGCGTCGTGTTCGAGGTGCCCAAGTCGGACAAGATCACCGAAGTCCAGTTCACCCTGAACTCCGGCTTCGGCCCCGACACCGGCCAGTGGAACGTCGGCTAGGCGTTCTGAATACCGGCCAGATACGAGCCTTACGGTCAGTAGCTTAAGGCTGAGTGTCGCTCGGCGTCGGCCTGCCGTGAATGGTCAGCGGTGGCGATGGCGCCGACCCGGAGGGCGCGGGCGATGCCTGGTGTTCCGTAGCACCAAGAGGCTCTACCCGGTCCTGGCCGGGTGGGATGGCCAGCTCGTAGGTCGGCGCAGGTGAGCCACTGGGGCCACCAGGGGCCGTCGGGCGAGTCCTGCCGCCACCGGTCGAAGCCGGACATTGTCCCCTTCTGCCGACTCTGGAAGTCCAGCGCCAAGGCAGAGCAGTAAGACGATTCCAACACCTGCGGCTACTGGATGTACGGTCGAGCGGTTTCAGTGACCTTCCACCTTCCGCCCACGCCAGATCGACTGTCGTCTCGGACAACCAATCCCAGTCGCTGAAGCGCCTCAAGTTCCCGCAGGACGGTTCTCTCGCCTGGGCCGTACCGGGCATCAACCGTCAGGTCTATCCGCCTGGCATCCCAGTCCCCGCCCCCCTCGGCGACGACCCCCAAGAGCTTGACCTGCCAGTCAGAGAGGGGAGTGTCACTCATGACGCCAGCCCTGGATAGAAGAGATCTGACCCGCGGACCCCATAGTCCTCAAGGGCGGCGGTGTGGACGTCGTTCCACACTTCGTACATCTCAGAACTCCCGAGGTCCACGCCTGATTCAGGTCCGAAGCCGAGCTGGGCATACCTACCCGCCTCATCCAGTTCGTGAGTGAAGAAATTCAGATCATAAGACGTCGGCTTCATAGCACCTGACGCAATGGACGTTAGCCGGTCTAGCATCCCCTGCTCCGGAGCATCCAGGGAGCCACCTCCAGTAAACCTCCGAAGATGAGCTGCAACTTCCTGAACGCCCTCATCGGTGATTCTCGCTGTCCTAGCGTCAAGTTGCCGGACCGGCCCTCCTGCCGCCTCGGGATCGAACTCCCGCCCCGAGGCAGGTCCCCGGGCACCCGTCGGGACGTCTGCCGCGGCAGTTTCTCTGGCCACGGGCCCTAGACCATCGGCGTTGCGAGCGCCTTGGTCGATGGCGTACTGCCGGTAGGCGGCATCGACGGCAGCGCGGTAAGCCGCGCTCCGCTCTATGCGCAGGGCTGAGTCGACGACGGCGGGGGGCGGGTCGAGGGGAACGTCACCGCCGGTCGCCCTGCCCTGGTCCCAGCCAGCGATCTCCTGATCGTCAAGAGCTGACCGGGAGTAGAGGTCCATAGGAGCGCTGCCGGGCTCGTCGGCCAGCTCTGACCGATCGATCCGCACGTGTCACCCACCTAGCGGTAGCAGGCCAGTACCGAGAGTCCCGTTTGGGTAACGACTGGGGCCTGGTCACGGTTCACGACGGCTTCGGTGGACGGTTCTCATTCAGGGGGCCTCGGCGGGGAGCCAGATGTAGGCATGTACAACATGGCGGCGGCCCGGGCGCGGGCCGCGAGGCGGCGGCAAGGAAGGGATCATTTGCTCTATTACATGTTGGGAAGGGCCGCAGGGGGCTGAGTAAGAGGAGCAGAGAAAGAAAAGTGCCAGGCTGAACGCGTGGCCACGCATCGGCCACGCCAGCCCGGCAAAACATGAAAAAACCTGCATATTTTCGAGTATCGAAAACTTACTCGAAATATGCAGGTTAGCTGGCGGAGGATCGGGGATTTGAACCCCGGATGGTGTTGCCACCAAACCGCATTAGCAGTCCCGTCCTGGCGGTGTTACCGGGTGCAAGGCGAGCCAGTCTAAACAAATCCGCGCAGGTCAGGGCCGGTGCGGCAGGCAAGGCGCCGCAAGGAGCGGAAAGGAGGTCCCGTCCGTTTCGAGTCGGCAATGAGTAACCAGAACGGTCGCCGGTGTGATGGCCGGCGGCCCGTTCTCCTGCGCTGCGCGATGCGTGCGGTCAGATGTCCAGTTCGCGGACGTACTTTCGCCCAGCACCTTCGCGAACCGACGGCGACCAGGTCATCATGGTGCCCGCCTGCTGCGAACTCGCCGAAGCTGTCGTAGACGTACAGCCGCTGACGGTTTCGCAAGTCGATGTCGTCAATCGGTCGCAGGTGCCCCCACCCAATCTAGTCCCGACGCGAAGGCCGTGAACTCGGCCCGGGCAGTCGGCGGAGTGAGGGCCAGTGAGCGGCCAGCCAAGCTCTATCTCCCCTAGACCAGCCAGAGCGGCCATCTGGGTCCGGCGAAAAGGCCCTTGCCAGCCCCCGAGCCGCGGTACCGGAGGGATCGCTGTCATACGGGTAGCTGCCCCAAGCGTCGGCTTCTTCGCGGGTGGGGTGGCACCAAAAGGCGTCCATCACCTGGTGCACGAGTGGCCGTATATCGCCGTCAAGGCCACCGTCGAGCGCGCCGCAGAAGGCGTAGAGGACCGATCTGTACACCGCTAGTCCCCATGCGTCGGCTGAGGCGTTGGTTTCCGCACTCAGGATCGGCTCGATCCTGCCTGCTGCTGTCTTGCGGTAGCCGGACACGATGCCGTGATCGCCCATGCAGAAGGTCTCCACGATGAACGGGGCGTCGGGTACCCGCAAATCCAGGCCCTTGCCTCGGGAGGTGTCGTACATGTAGGCGGTGACGCGTTCCGGGTCGGTCCAGCCGGTGGCTCGTGGTTCATGGCCCCATAGCAGCACGTGCGGGCGGCTCATTCCGCGAGCCTCGCAGACGCGGACAAGCGACCCGATCATCCGGCCGGTCCAGCCGGCATCAACGAGTCCGGTGTCAGGTTTGGCAAGGTCGTGCTGAGCCGCGTACTCGGCTACGAGGCTCCGCATCATCGCGACGCGTTCCGAGGCGGCCTCTGCGACTGACGGGGAATCGACAAAGCGCTTCAGGGCCTCAAGTTGGTCGACCTGGTTGGCACGATGCTCTGGGTCCAGTGAGACGCCTGCGGCGGCCAGCTCGGATAGGTAGTCCTCGACGCGCAGGCCGAGCCGGGCGCACACATCGGCCGCGTTGGATTTCATGAAGCTGTTGAACAGCCATTGCTCGGACGAGAGGCGGCCGGGGTCTGTGGCCGCAAGGCTCCAGGTGATGCGGCTACTGAAGACGTACTCCAAATCGATGTCTATCTGAAGCTTTGGCGCGAGGCGCCGGGCCAGCTCGAACATGATCTGGCCGTCGCGGGACAGGAATCGCAGCCGCCGTAGATTCCTGGCCTGGGCCTCGTGAAGTATCCAGAGAACGCATCCGATGAGGGCCGGGGCGGCCACTCCGGCCGCCACGTCGCGGATTGTGTCTTGGTGCTCGGATCGGGTCTCCGTCGTCAGCCGGGCTGTTCGGCCGGCGGCGGCGAGCTGCGCGGCGAGATCACCCGGCTTCTCCGAATGGGCGAGCGCGATCCTCTCGTACCGGCTGGTGTCCACTGGCGGCCTCCTGGGGGTCATGCGGCGATCAGCACCGGTTTGTTGCTCCTGCCGTCACCACTCCCTGAGAAGTAGGGAGATCTTGCTTTCGGTGGTGATCCCGTTGCGGCGGCAGATCTCGGCGGCTTCGACGAGGAGTCCTGCTGGGTCGTTTCCGCCGAGCTCACTCAGTTTCGCCTCGCTGGCGATCGCCCGGGCGGTCCACAATTCGTCGCCGAGGGCTATGAAGAGGGCACGGCTTTCGGCGAGGGCGATGCCCGCTCGGCTTAGCTTGCCTTGATCGCGGAGCAGCATCCCGAGTTCCCGGAGGGCGCGTGCCTGTGCGGGGCGGTCGGAGATGGCGCGGAAGACGTTGAGGGCCTCACTGACGTGGCGAGATGCGTCGGCCCATCTCTTTTGGGCTCGGCGCATTCCCGCGATGCTCAGGTGCGTGCGGGCGGACCAGCGGCGGTCGCCGAGGTTGTCGAAGACCTCCTTTGCCTGAGACAGGTCATGTTCGGCGTCCTCGTACGCCTCGGCCCACCGGTGGGTGTCGCCGCGGTTGCGCAGGACGACGGCGGTGCCGCGACGGTCGGCCAGTTCGTCGAAGATCTCCAGGCATTCGCCGAATAGCCGCAGGGCAGTGTCGGCGCGGCCTTCCTGCCGGTGCAGGACGGCCAGGTGCCGCAGTGTCCTGGCTTCCCAGCGTCGGTCAGCGAGGTCTCGGAAGACCTTGAGTGACGTGTCCAGGATCGGTATTGCCTGGTCGCCCAGGCTTCGGTCGCGCAGGACCATCGCGTACCGGACCGTGGACCGGGCCTCTTCGAGGTGATCGTCGAGTCGGTGGTAGATCGCGATGCATTCCTTGAATCCGGACTCCGCCTCCGTCCAGCGGGACAGCCCACGGTACGCGTCAGCCCTGCCGTTCAGCGCGCCGGCGACCGACCTTTCGTCCCGGCTGTTCCGGAACACCTCGAGCGCGGCGGAGAATGCCGTGATGGCTTCGTCCAGCAAGCCCTGGTACCGGTAGGTGTCGCCGAGTCCCCGGAGGGCTGTAGCCCGCTGGTGTTCGTCGCGCAGCCGGGCGAATGCCTCTGAGGCTTCGGCGAGCATCGCGGCGGCCTGGTCGTACTGGCCGAGTTCCCGGTACAGCATCCCGAGGCTGCACCGGATGGCGGCCTCGGCGTGCTCGTCCTGAGCGTGGCGCGTTCCGTCCAGAGCGAGCAGGTGGGTCTGCTCCCAGGCGCGCCAGTCCGCTCGCCAGCTGAGCATCACTGTGAGCGCCTGGGTGAGGCGCCAGGTGTGGCGCCACAGTCCGGCGTCGTGGACCAGTCGCACCAGGGAGATCAGGTTCGCGCGCTCTGCGGTGAACCAGCTCTGCGGGTCGTCTTGGACGACGGCGATCACCAGCGGAGGATCACTGCGCAGCTCGGCGTTGCCAGCTCCCGGCTGCAGGATGGCCGATCCGGTGAGCGCGGCGTCGATGTACTCCTGCGCCAGCCGGGAAAGGGCTTCGTGCCGCACGGCCGTGGGCTCAGATCCGGCAAGGCGCTCGCGGGCGAAGTAGCGCAGCAGGTCATGGAGGCCGTACCGGATCAGGCCGGTGGCATCGACCCCGATGACTTCGACGAGCTGCGCGTCGACCAGTTCCTCTAGGAGCTGTTCGGCGTGGTCTGCGTCCGTGTCGAGCAGGGCGGCCAGGTTCCAGGCGGGGAAGTCCGAGGTCATGATGCCGGCGAACCGGAAGGCGCGCTGCGCGTCGGCCTGCTGGCCTTGGTAGCTGAGTGCGAAGGAGGCGCGTACTTCCAGGTCTCCGGTTTTCAGGAGGTCGAGGCGGCGGCTCTCGTCGCGGAGCCGTTCCGCGAACCAGGAGATCCGCCATGCGGGCCGTGACTTCAGCCGTGCTCCGGCGATGCGGATCGCGAGGGGCAGGAACCCGCAGAGCCGGGTGATCTCCGTGACAGCCGAGGACTCCGCCTCCGCGCGCTCGCTGCCGATGATGGTCGCGAGCAGCTCGGAGGACTGGTCGGCCGGCATGGCGTCCAGGGGGACGGAGTGCGCCCCGGCGAGAGCTGCCATCCGTGACCTGCTGGTCACCAGCACGGCGCAGCCGGCCGTGCCGGGAAGGAGGGGACGGACCTGTGCTTCATCGACGGCGTTGTCCAGGACGACAAGCACGCGACGATCCGCCAGCCGGGCCCGGTACATGCGGGCACGATCATCGACTCGCTCGGGGATGTCCGTGCCATCGACGCCGAGTTCTCGCAGGAACCCAGCCAGTACCTCGGCCGGATCCTGGGCATCTGCCTCCGCGCCTCGCAGGTTTGCGTACATCTGGCCGTCCGGGAACTGGCCGCCGATCTTGTGCGCGACGTGGAGCGCCAGGGCCGTCTTGCCGATCCCGGCCTTGCCGGAGATGACCGTGATGGGCACGGCGGCATTGGACCGGCCGCCCTCAGCGGTGACCAGGCGCGATACCTTGTCTGCCTGCTCGTATCGCCCGGTGAAGTCGTTGATGTCCGCCGGGAGGTGGAGCAGCGCCCGCCAGCCGGGAGTGGGCTGGCGGGGCGAGGGGGTCACGACGCCTGGCTCGGCCTGAGAGGACATGGGGCGCGGCACGAGAACCTCCGCTCCGATGGGTACCGAGGCGTTGAGATGCCGATCCTCGGCGGGTGCCGGCGCGTAGTCGATAGCCCAGCCGAGCTGGACCGGGTTGGCGCGGAAAAGGCGGGACAGCAGATCCTGGTAGTCCCAGCTCGGCCGTCCTCCCGCCTCCCATTCCAGCCAGGAGCGTGCGACCAGCCCTCGCGGCTTGAGCTTGTCCCTGCGGCACATCGCGTGGAACGCCTCGACGGCCTCGGTGACGCTCCAGCCCCCGGCGAGGCGGTAGGACTTGAACAGGCTGTGCCCGCATTGCCGGGCGATCTCCGTGGCAATGCCGTGCAGGACCTCGGCGCGGAGTTCGCCCCCGTCCGGGATGCGTTCCAGATGTCGCCGACGCACCCTCTCGGCACACCCCGCATCGCGCTGCGGCTGAGGATCCGGGGATCCGCCACTGCCCATCAGGTCGACCCGCCCACGAGGTAGTCCGGCTTGACTTGTTTGCTAAAACCGTAACCTCCCAATTGCCTTTGCGCCAGATCACCGTCTGCCGCATTCCGGCGAAGCGAGTTACGCCAGTGAGAGCCCGGCTCGGCGTGAACAAGATGGTTGCACGCCCGGCTGCCATGTCCCGTTCCGGGAAATCGAACGTTCTTGCAGATCACAGGCTTGATAGTCGCGGAACGGCCAGTATCAGGCTGGGCTTGGGCGGTGAGACGCGCGCTCACCTGGACCGCGACCTGTTCTCAGCTACCGAACTCGCCGCGAAGACCTCACGCTTGGTCATTAACCGCCGACTTTGCCAAAGGAAAGCGGCGGGCTGAGTAAATGCCGACATCTCCGCGAAGGGAGAGGCCCATGGTCAAGCGTGTCTGGCGCCGACCGCAGTGGCGAGCACGGAACGTCCGGACTCACTGCTGATCTCACGGCATCCGCGGTGTCCGGGCGGCCACGAAGGCGAGCCGCCCGGACACCGCGGAGAGCACTTACCGCACACCCGGGAGAAGAGGATTCCGATGGCTTCTACAGCACAGAATGCGATCACCGAGAGCGCGCCGACCGCAGTGCGGACGGTGGCGCTCGAACCTCACGCGATCAGCCGTCAGACATCGGCAGGCCTGACCATGCTGTTCGACCGCGCCAAGGGCGTCATGTACGAGCTCAACGAATCCGCGTCCGCCGTCGTCTCGCACCTCACCGCAGAGCCACAGGCACTTGAGGAGATCGTGGACAGCCTTGCCGTCGAGTTCGATGCGCCACGTGACGAGATCGAGCAAGACGTCCAAGCCTTCGTTGCCGACTTCACCGAAGCCGGCTTGCCGAGGACCAGCAGCTGACCAGGCGACCGCCGATTGGAGACGAGCCGTGCAGTACGACGCGATCCTGGTCCAGCCCCAGGATCACCAGCTGCCCGAGTGGCCACTGCCCCTCCTCGTGCAACTGGGCCTCACCTACCGCTGCAACCTCACCTGCAGCCACTGTTATGCCCTCTACCGGCGCAGCCGCGACGAATTCAGCCTGGCCGAGATCGAGGATCTGGCCGGCCAGCTCTACCGGGCAGGCAGCGCCAGCCTGGTCTACTCGCATGGCGAGAACATGATCCGCCGGGACTTCCACGAGGCCGCAGCGATCTTCCGGGACCGGGACTTCTACCAGACCCTGATGCTCAACGGCTTCTACGTGCGCGAGGCAGCCGACGCGCAGCGACTGGCGGCGACAGGCATCAACCGGACCATGGTCTCAATCGACAGCATCGATCCCGTGACCCACGACAAGGTGCGAGGTAAGTCCGGCGCGTTCGAGGTCGCCACTCGCGCCCTGCGCCTTCTCAAGGAGGCCGGAATCCCGACCGTAGGGTTCTCCACGACCATCGACACCCACAACTACGGGCAGGTCCGCGAGATCGCCGAATTCGCGCATGGCATCGGCGTCGATGCGGTGAGCTTCATGCAGAACCGCTACAACCTCACCGGGGTCTTCGACCGCGCGCTGTGGCCTTCCTACGAGGCGGTCTGCCGGGAGCTGTATCAGCTGACCCTCGATTACCAGGGAACGCTGGACGTCTACACCCACGACCCATTCATGCTGACGGTCCTCGACGATCGTCTCGCTGACCGGGACGCCCGCGATGCCTTCATCGGGTCGAACCTGTGCAACGTCGGCACGAGCATGGTGTCCATCGACCCGGTCGGCAACGTGTCGGGCTGCAACTTCATCGAGGAGAGCATCGGCAACATCCGCGACGAGCCGTTCCAGCAGATCTGGGATCGCCTGGTCGACAGGTACTCTGACCGGCGGCACGCGCCTGGAGGCCCGTGCACGTCCTGTTCGGCGCTGGGTCCCTGCATGGGCGGCTGCAAGGCGTTCCATTACAACGGCAAGTACGACGAGCGGTGCGGGGCCCAGCGCTTCACCGACACCGCCCCGCACGGCCTCGGCTCGGCTGATCAGGGGATTCCCTTGAACTCCCCCGGCCGGGCTCCTGGTGTCTTTCTCGGGCTGCCGCGTGCCAGGTCAGCGATGTCGGGAGGTACTCCGTGAGGGTGCTGTTCGTCAATCCGCACTACACTCACGATCCCCACACCCTGCTGCTGCATCCCCCGCTGGCGTACGGCTACATGGCCGCGTCGTTGAAGGCCGCCGGGCACGAGGTGCTGCATGTCGATCTTCCCTTCGAGGGCAACAGCCCGGGAAGCCTGGCATCCCGCCTGGACGACCTGCGGCCGGACTTGGTTGGGGTCACCTGCGTAGCGCAAAGCTACTTTCACGCGCTGGAGGTCGCGGCCGTAGTAAGGGAATGGAATCCGCGCATCCCTGTGGTGTTCGGCGGCCCGCATGTGTCGTTCATCGCTACCGAGTGCCTGCAACGGCATCCGGATGTGGACTACGTGCTGCTCTTCGACGCCGAGGACAGCATCGTGGAACTGGCTGAGACGATCTCAGCTGGCGCCGGGCTTGGGCGACTGGAGAAGGTGACCGGGTTGGTGTTCCGTGACGGCGGTCTCATCCGCACGACCGCGCCCGCCCCGCCCGAGGCGCGCCTCGACCGGTACGGGCAGCCGGACCGCAGCATCTTCGACATGTCCGCCTACCTCGCCTACGACTACGAGACCGTGGTCATGACCGCGCGCGGCTGCCCGAGCCGCTGCACGTTCTGCTCCACCACCATCGCGGGCCGCGCCGCACGCTGGAACAGCCCCCGGCACGTCGTCGACGAGATCGAGACGGTCATCGGCCTGGGCTTCTCGTCGATCTTCTTCGGCGACGACACCTTCTCCGGCGACCCGCAAAGGGCGATCGCCATCTGCCAGGAGATCAACCGCCGCGGCATTCACATCCCGTGGACCAGCAATATGCGCGCTCAGGATGCACGCCCGCAAGTACTGGAAGCCATGACCCAAGCAGGCGCGTACCGGGTGTTCGTCGGCTTCGAGTCCGTCCAGGAGAGGACCCTGCGACTGGTGAAGAAAGGCACCTCGCCAGCGCGCCTGTACAAGACCGCCGCGCGGATCATGGCAGCCGGACTCGAACTGCACGCATCGTTCATCGTGGGCGCACCCGGGGACACCCCGGAGACACTAGACGCGACGCTGGACTTCATCCGGCTCGTCAACCCCACGGTCGCCACGTTCAACGTGATGGAGCCACGACCCGGGACCGACATCTACCGGAACCCCGAGAAGTACGGCATCACGATCCCCGAGCCGTTCTGGTACGAGTCCACCAGTTGGCTGGACTTGCCGGTCGCACGCACCGAGGCCATGTCGCAGGAGGAGGTACGGGAGTGGGTCGAGCCGGTGCTACGACGAGTTCTGCAGCCCAGGTTTCAGGACTGCGCACGAGCTTGAACGGCTGGCCCCCGTACGACAGCACTGGCAGGAAGCCGCCGACAGCGTCCAGCGCCACCTCCCGCTCGTCGAGGCCCGGCCATGACCGGCCGGCTGCGGGTGGCGCTCGTCGGGGCGGGCCTGGCCGCCCACTCGCACGCCCTCGACATCATCACCGACGACGCCCTGGATCTGGCAGGTACCGTCAGCACGTCCCCCTCGTCAGCTTCCGCCATCGCCGGGCCATTCGGAGGCATGGCATACCCCTGCCTTGACGCGATGCTGGGCGACGGCACCATCGGCGGGGTGATCATCGCGGTTCCGCCGCACGCGGTCTTCGAGGCCCTGGAACGCGTCATCGAATCCGGCAAGGCCTGCCTCGTCGAGAAGCCGATCGCCACGGCTGGGAGCGGCCTGCACCAGCTGGAACAGCTTGCCCAGCGGAAGACGCCTGTCATCGCGCCCTTCAACCGGCGGTACGCGCCACACATCAGACAGGCGCGAGCCGATCTCGCCACAGGCGAGATCGGCGACATTGTCGCTGCCGAAGCCGTGTGGCGGGGCCCCTACCGGGACCGCTTCAGTGCCGACAGCAGGACCTACCGGGCTTCAGCCCGTGCCCGCGAAGGGGTGCTCCTCGACAGCGGGGCGCATGCCCTCGATGCCATCAGCCTGCTGCTCGGCGGCATCGCAGGTGCCCGCGCAGATCAGGCCACGCTCAGCTGCAACCCGCGCGGTGCCGAGGTCGACGGCGAGGTCTCCTTCAACGTGGGACCCGTGAGCGTTACCCTGCGCCTCATCGCCGTTCCGGAGGCCCCGGTCTGCGGCGGCTGGAGCATCCATGTGCGCGGGACGGACGGCGAACTGGTCCTCGATCACCAGGGATACACCGTCGAAGATCCGCAGGGAGGGCTGCGAATGGTGGCACCAGCGACCGAGATGGCTCGTCCCGTGTCCGATCTCCAACGGCTCAGCCGCGGCAGCGAGGCGCTCGGCACCGGCATCGATGAGGTAGTTGCCCTCAGCAACCTCATGACCGCGATCTACGATGCCGCCTCTGCCGGGCCCGCCTCATGGCAGCGACCACGCGGGAAGGCGCTAGGCCGATTGAACGGGGCGTGCTGATGACCATGACGACTGCCGGAAAGACGGCAGGCATGCCGCTCCCCTGGTTTGACCAAGTCGGCCGGCCACCCTGTGTCGGCCGCTGCACGCCCGCCGGCGCCGTCATGCTGGACGGACCGGGCATCGCGGCCGTGCGGATCGAAGAGTTCTTCACCGCGGAAGCCGCACGGGCACTCAGTGATCACCTGATGCACCGGCTCGTCTACGAGCGCGACGAGATCGACGATCAGAAGAGGACAAACAGGGCGGCGCGAACCGGTTACCTGCCCAGCTCGCCCCTCATGCTCCTGGGCGGCTCCGCAGGCAACCCGCTCGCCGAGGCGGCCCTGAGCGCCTTCACCAGCGACTGGCTCATCACCCAACTAGGGCGCTGGGTCGGCCTGCCGCTGCAGGTGCTGCGTCCTCCGGTGCCCTACCGCATGGACCCCGGCGACTATGTCCGGCCGCACGACGACCGGGCGGCACCAGAGTTCCGCCTATCCCTGGCATGCTGCCTCACCCCCGAAAACCTGGGCAGCAAGGGCGGCGAGACTGTGGTCGGGCTCGTAGAGTCCGTCGCCGAGTACGAGCACCCGGACTTCTTCTTCCCGTTGAAGAAGTGGACCCTGCAGCCCGGTGCCCAGGTCATGCCCCCGGTCTTCAACTCGGCGCTGTTGCTGGTTCTCACCGAGGAGGCCGCGCACGAGGTGCGCGAGGTGGCTGTAGCGCCCAGGTACTCGATCACGACCCTCTACGGCGACGAGACGGCCGACTGATGGACGACATCGTCACCGGTCCCGCACGAGCCAGGCTGCTGACCAACGAGGAACGACGACAGTGGGATGAAGACGGCTACCTCCACATCAGGAGCGCACTTCCCCGGGACACGGTGGCCAGTCTCCTGGACGATCTCGTGGCGCTGCACGAGCAGTTCACCGAAGGACTCGGCAAGGCCGAGTACTGGACTGATGTGTTCGATGCCGGCAACGACCGCGATCTCAGCATCGCCAACGCCATCACGTGGTGTCCCGGCATCGCCGAGCTGCTTGACCACCCTGGCGTCTTCGGCAAGGTACTCGGTCTCATGGGCCCGTACCTGCAGGTTCTCGGCTCCGAGATCTTCTACCGGTACCCATTCCCGTCGCCGCTAGTGGACTTCCACACCGACGTCGGCCCGGCGCTCCGCACCGCTGCCCCCGCCGGGGACAAGGCCGTTCAGCTCAAGGCCCAGTTCCTCCTGACCGACGTAAGCGAGGCCGACCACGGCAATTTCACTGTCGCCCCTGGGTCACACCGGCAGGCATTCCCCGGCAGGGCCGGCTTCGGCCAGGTCAAGGACGCGGTCCAGGTCCTTGCGGCAGCCGGAGACGTAGTGCTGTTCCCGCTCTCCCTCGGCCATGGCGTAGCACCCAACCGAAGCGACTCCACGCGCGTCAGCGTGATCCTCAGGTACGGACAGGCGTTCTGCCGCCCGGTCGACTACTGGACTACCCCTGGCCAGCAGATCCTGGACCGGCTCACGCCCCGGCGACGACGCCTGCTCGGAGACCTGGGTGCCCGCAGCCGACCCGGCGACTTCTACGGCGCTATACCGGACCAGCTGGAACTCATGTACGGCGACCGATGGTCCACCACCACGGAGGCACGAGCTGATCTCGCCATGTCCGCCGCGGATCAGCAGGCCTACGAAGCCAGCTAGGGGAGCATGCACATGCCCAACCGCAGATACGTCCTAGGCCTGAACCTCACCCGTACTCGTGACGGCATCGCGCTCGACGACGGAGCAGCAGTCCTCCTCGATGACGGGGCCGCCGCCGTGGCGATCGCCCAGGAACGCATCACGCGCCGCAAGCACGCCGGAGGAGTTGCCGACGCCGTCGGCTACTGCCTGACGGCGCAAGGACTGGATCTCGATCAGGTCGATCTCGTCGCGGTGAGCAACTGCTGCGACATGCCGCCCGATCGCGGCTTCGCCATCGACATGCTCGGCATTGAGGGACTCCCGGTCCGCAAGGAACAGCTGCGCGTGGTGCCGTCCCACCATCTCTCGCACGCCGCAAGCGCCTTCTACCCCAGCGGGTTCACCGAAGCCATCGTCATCGTCGCCGACAACGAAGGCAACCTCATCGGAGAGCCACTCCACGAGAACTACTGGCACAACCGGCTAGAGCGCACCAGCGTCTACCTCGGCCGCGGAAACGAACTCCAGCTCCTGCGGCGTTACGGAGACCAGCCAGGGGAACTCAGCCTCGGCGCCGCCTACAACCACTTCACCAAGTGGCTCGGCTTCACCTCGTACCACGACGCGGGCAAAGTCATGGCCCTCGCCGCGTACGGACGCGGACGCTTCAGCGACGTCGAAGTCTTCTCCACCGCCGGCGACGACGTGGCCTGCCGCCTCCCGCAGGCTCCGGCACCACTGATCCGCCCCGGCGCAGTTGGTCACCGGGCAGGACCGCCAGACGAATTCGATCTCGAGGCCGCCAGACTGCTGCACGGTGAGAGCGTCCGGCAGCTCCTCACCGAACAGGCCGGGATCGACATAGGCCCGTCCCGGCCCCGCTGCGGCGAGCCTGACGAGATGCAGCTAGAGATCGCCTGGCTGATCCAGACGGAGCTGGAACGGGCGCTCACGGAGATCGTTGCGCGGGCCGTGGCCAGGACGGGAATTCGCCGGGTCTGCCTGGCCGGCGGAGTCGCTCTCAACTGCGTGGCCAACACGATGATCGCCAGCCTTCCCGAGGTGGACGAGCTGTTCGTCCAGCCCGCAGCGAGCGACGTCGGCCAAGCGCTCGGAAATGCCCTGTGGGCATACCGCCAAGAGGAAGCAGAGGCTCGGCGCTGGACCATGCGGTCGTGCTCGCTGGGCCGCCCCTATACCCGCACGGAAATCGAGACCGCGCTCACGCCCTGGCACGAGCGGATCATCGTGGAAGATCCAGGCAACGTCGCAGCCACGGCGGCAAGGCTGATCGCGGACGGCCAGATCATCGGCTGGTTCGAAGGCGGAAGCGAGTACGGGCTCCGCGGCCTGGGACGCCGTAGCGTCCTCGGTGATCCCCGGACCAGGGACACCAAGACCCGCCTCGACACGGTCATCAAGCGAAGGGAACCCTTCCGGCCGTACGCACCCAGCGTCCTAGAGGAGGAGGCCAGCGCCTGGTTCGCCATCGACAGCGACTTCGAATGCACCGCCCGCCAGCCGATGAGCTGCATGTTCGTCGCTCCGCAGGTCCGGCCAGAACAGCGAAGCCAGGTGCAGGCGGTCACGTTCATCGACGGCACCGCACGCCTCCAGGCCGTCAGCCGGACGGAGAATCCCCGCTACCACGACCTCATCAGCCACTTCCAGGCACTAACAGGTGTCCCGCTCATCCTGAACACCTCGTTCAACGCAGGCGGCGACCCGGTCGTCGAAACACCACAGGACGCCATCCACAGCATGTTCAAGATGGGCCTCGACGCGCTGGTCCTCGGTGACCTGCTCATCCGGCCGAAGCCATAACGACACAGGAGGCGGCACATTGTTCGAAGCAACCGGGATCACCGCGGCACGTGAAGCCGAGTACTACGACCTGTTCACCGAGTGGCGCGAGGACACTAATTTCTTCGTCACAGTTGCCAAGCAGTATGGCGGTCCTGTTCTCGAGGTCGGCTGCGGGACCGGGCGCGTGACTAAGCACATCGCTGCCGCCGGGATCGGCATCGACGGGTTCGACAGCTCCCCCGAGCGGCTCCGCATCGCCCGCGAAGCCCTGCCCGCAGAAAGCGAGGTCAAGTTCTTCTGCCAGGACATGCGCGACTTCAGCCTGCCAGGCTTCTACCCGCTCGTGATGTTCCCCTACCGGGTGCTACAGGAGCTCGCGACCACGGCGGAGAAGATCCAGTGCGTGTCCTGCGTGCGAGACCACCTAGACGAGGGAGGGCTCGTACTGATCGACAACTACAACCCGTCCATCCCGATGCTCGCACGCGACCCGGCGGCATCCGTGCGCGTCATGGAGAAGACCGGTTCGAGCGGCGAGATCATCCGGCGGACCGACCGGGTCGTGTCGCGTGATTACCTAAACCAGACGCAGCAGCTCCAGGTCGTCTACGACGTAAAGCACGCAGACGGGTGCGCCGAGCATCACGTCATCCCCTATGAGACCTCGTACATGTTTCGCTTCGAACTGGAGCATCTCCTAGCCCGGTGCGGATTTGCCATCCGGGAAATCTGGGGCGGCTTCGAATTCGAGCCTTTCGGCCGGGGTGCCTCTGACGAGCTGATCGTCCTGGCAGAACGGGTCGCAAGCGCTTTACAGTCCGCAGCCGCAGCCGGAGCTGGTCTCGTAGTATTTAGCTTGCCGCGTCGGGCCTCCTTGGGCCACGCTGGCAGGACCACTATCAGGCATGCCCCGCGACTCCCCGTGCAGGCGCGAGAGGCGTACGACAACTCGCAGAGGGACGCCACTTCCGTGAAGATCGACAACAGCCCAGCCCGCGGTACCAGGGATCTGCTCCCCGCAGACGTCTCGGTCAGGGACCATGTGCTGGAGTCGATCACCATGGTGTACCGGCGATTCGGGTACCAGCGCATCGAGACGCCGGTCCTAGAAGACATCAAGCGGTTGCAGGGCGGTCAGGGCGGCGAGAACGAAAAGCTCATCTTCCAGGTGCTCCGCCGCGGACTCCCCGACGAGATCGCCGCTGGCACTCCGGTACGAGACCTGATCGACCTGGGGCTCCGCTACGACCTGACCGTTCCCCTGACCCGTTTCTACGGCAACAACCACGCGCAGCTGCCGTCGCCGTTCCGGTCGCTGCAGGTCGGCCCGGTCTGGCGGGCCGAACGCCCGCAGAAGGGCCGCTACCGGCAGTTCTACCAGTGCGACATCGACCTGATCGGCGAGCCCAGCGTCCTGGCCGAGGCAGAGCTGATCGAGGCCACCAGCCAGGCCCTGGCGGCGGTCGGCCTGGAGGGCACGACGGTGCGGCTGTCCGACCGGCGGTTCCTGGCCGCCCTGGCCGAGGCCGCCGGAGTCCCCGAAGCCAGCAGAGACGGGTTCTTCATCATCCTCGACAAGCTAGACAAAATCGGCTGGGACGGGGTCCGTGGCGAACTCGAAGGTCTCGGCCTCCCGCCCGGCACCATCAGCGCCGCACTCGACAAGATCGTCGCCTTGCAAGATCTTGCGCCCGCCAAGATCGGCGACGCCCTGGCGGATGCCGTGCCGAACATGGGCGACGACGCGATCGGGGACCTGGCCACCACGACCGTCTGCCTAGACCGGCTTGCGGCGGACCAGCCCCTGGGCTGGCAGTTCGACCCGACCCTGGTTCGCGGCATGGGGTACTACACCGGGCAGATCTTCGAGATCAGCCACCCCCGGATGCGCAGCTCAGTCGCCGGCGGAGGCCGCTACGACAAGCTCATCGGCCGCTCCCTGGACCGGGACGTGCCCGCCTGCGGATTCTCCATCGGCTTCGAGCGAATCGTCGACCTCATCGGGCGCAGCGCCCGCCGGGACACCGTCGCCCTCTTGGCCGAAGCCAACGTCCCCGCGATCGAAGTCCTCGCAACCGCCCGGGAACTTCGAAGTCAGGGCCAGGCGACCGAGATCGTCCGCCGCAGCGGCAAATTCGGCGCCCAGCTCACCCGGCTGCAGACCTCAGGGTTCACCGCCTTCATCCACCTACGCAACGACGACGGCACTATCACCCGTGGCGAGATCCGGACGCTTGGCGCCTCGGATTCCACAGACAGCTAATTCGCGAAGCCACATGCGGGTACTCGCGCGGGAGACCTGCCGGTTGCTCACCACGGTGTCGTGCTGGAAGCGGTGGGAGGGATAAGTAGTGGCGAAGGACCCGAGCTCACCAGGATCCTGGAGGTGCTCCGCGAGCTCGTCAGGATCCTCAAGTCCCGGGTGTAATCAGCTATCAAGTCACTTACTCAGCAGGTCGGTGTGCCCAAGTACCGCAGATGGCAGCCGCCAGTCTGCGGACTTCGGCGAGGAGTGCGTCCGGGGGGTGGCCGAGGTCCAGGGCATGACAGACGATCTCGATGCCTCCGCCAAGGGCACTCCGGACGAGAAGATCGCCGCCCCCTCGACCAGCTCCGCAAGGGCGTCGAGCAGGCAATCTCGATCCTCGGCACCGGATTCATCGCCCACCCGGACAACCCGCAACTCCGCGTTCGCCTGGAAAAGAACGAGCTTCGGGTAGACGACCTCAACCGGGCCGTGCTGGCAGACGTGCCTGAACCGATGGATGGGGTGCGGGCATATGATGTCGCCCTGGGTTGCCCGGGCGAGGTTGCGCCTTAGCTCATCGAGCACCCGCACCTGGACACGGTGGCCGACGAGCTAGCGATAAAGCTCCGCGACGACCACAGGTTCAAGTCCCGCGAAGGCGGCCCGCCCCGGTGGCCCGCCTGTGACGAGAAGCGGCCTGGCCGCGATCCCCGTGGAGCGGCTGGTGCTCAGGGCCGCATCCGCGGCCGGCGGTTTCAGGGCCGAGTCCGAGGGCGACGTGATCATCGTCGAGCCGCTGACCGATGAGGAGCAGGCGGAGCTGGCGAGGAGGCTGCAACCCCGCCGGGGCCGGCGGGCCGATCCCGAAGCGCGCCGCCGGCTCATGGAGCAGGTCGTCCAGCAGTACCGCGACCTGACCCGTGCCCAGGTGAAGAAACCGAAACCCGACATCGCGAGCAACCTCAAGATCTCGCAGTCATACGTCGGCGCGCTGCTCGCCCAGGCGCGACGTGAAGGAGTCCTCGGCCCGGCCGCGCCCGGCAAGGCCGGGGAAACCGCAGATCCGCGACCCAGGAAGGAAGGCAAGAAATCCAGATGAAACCCTACAGATCTTGCTCGTGCAGAGACCCAGGCACAGGTAGGAAACTCGGCCGCAAGTGCGAGCGCCTGGCCGCCAAGAATCACGGCGCCTGGTTCGCCAGATTCGAGGCACCGCCCGGCGCGGACGGCAAGCGCCGGCAGCTCCGCGTCGGACCGCTCGGTACCGAGAAGCAGGCCAAGGCGGCCGTCGTCGCCGCGCTCGGCGAGGTGAACGCGGGCACGCACGTGGACGACCGGAAGATCACGGTCGGCGAGCACCTTGATCGCTGGCTGGAATGGAAGACCACCGGAGTCGACCCGCTGAAGCCGAGCACCGCGGCCAGCTACTCTGAGGCGATCGCGCTGTACTTCCGGCCGGGCCTCGGCCACATCCGGCTGGTGGACTTGCGCGATCGCCACGTCAAGGAGCTGTACGCCGCGATGCGGCGGATCAGCCGCGCCGAGGACGGCGACAGGTCCGAGCTGCTGCGCCGGCTGCTCGCCGCCCGCGCGACCTGGCGGCCAGCCCCGGGCTCCAGGACGGTGCAGCGGATCTCGACCCGGCCGCTGACCGATTCGCGGATCCGACGGGTGCACGCTGTCTTGCGCGCGGCGCTGAACGACGCCGGCCTGCCGGTCAACCCGGCCGCGCGGGTGAAGTTCGGCAAGGTGCGCAGGGTGAAGCCGCTGCTGTGGACGGACGCCAGGGTGGAACGCTGGGCCGAGACCGGCCAGGTGCCCGCGAAGGTCATGGTCTGGACCGCAGCCCAGTGCGGCGCGTTCCTCGATTCGATCGAGGGCCAGCGCCTCTATGCTCTGTTTCACCTCGCCGCCTACTGGGGGCTGCGCCGCTCGGAGCTGCTCGGCCTGACCTGGGGTGAGACCGACCTCTCCAGACGCCGTATCCACGTCCGCCAGGCCCAGGTGGACGACGTGCTCGACTCCACCAAGTCGGAGGACTCTGAGCGGGTCATCGTCATCGACCAGGGCACCGCGGACGTGCTGAAAGCATGGCGGAAGGCGCAGATCGCCGAGCGGATGGCCTGGGGGCCGGCGTGGCAGGATACCGGCCGGGTGTTCACCCGCGAGGACGGTACTCCGGTCAGGCCGGGCTGGGTCTCCGAGCGGTTCGGGACGCTCGCCGCGAAGGCCGGCCTGCCGCCGGTCACCTTCCACGGGCTGAGGCATGGCGCGGCGACGATGCTGCTCGCCGCCGGCCAGCCCATCAAGGTCATCTCCGAGATCCTCGGCCACGCCACGTCAGCCTTCACCGCCGACGTGTACACCGAGGTGGCGGAGGAACTGGCCGAGTCGGCGGCGTCCGCGATCGCGGCCTACGTGCCCCGCCGCGGCGGGATGAGTAACCGCGGGGACAAAACGGGCGCCGGGACGGCACCGGAAATCCCTACCGGCTTGCAAGGAATCCCAGGTTAGCTGGCGGAGGATCGGGGATTTGAACCCCGGATGGTGTTGCCACCAAACCGCATTAGCAGTGCGGCGCCATAGACCGGACTAGGCGAATCCTCCATGCCGCGCACCCGGACGAGGCCGAAGGACGCGGTGTCGCTCAGCGTACCGTGAGCCAGGCCCACTCGGCAAAGCGTATGCGCGCCCCGGTCGGCCGGTGCGCGCCCCCGGAGGCCGCCGCAGCCGCTTAACCAGCCGCGATGCGGGTCAAAGCCGCAAATGACCGTAAGCTACTAGTAGCGGATCGAAGGCCGCATATGCCCCTGGCCACCGGTCACCACCCCTGACCGGTGGTCAGGTCCACCCCAGCCGTGGTATTAAATCGCCAAGGTTCAAGGAGGGTGCATGCTGGCATCGGGCGACTGGGTGACCGTTGGGATCGACAACGGTGGTACGGCGAACAACGGGACGGTGCTCGATTCGACCGGGCGGTTCCTCGTGAGAGAGATGGCTGAGCTGCCCAGCCTGGTCCGCGAGGGGCCGGACAAGGCGATGACCGCGCTGGCCGACACCTTCGAGATGCTGCTCGCGCTGACGGGCGTCGCCGGGGACCGGGTGCGGGCGGTCGGCCTCGACACCCCGGGGCCGGCGAGCGCCGACGGCGTGCTGGTGACCGGCGGCGCGACGAACTTCGGCCATCCGGACTGGTCCAGGTTCAACATCCGGACGGCGCTGGAAGCCCGGCTCGGGATACCGGTCATCTACAACAATGACGGTAACGCCGCCGCGCTGTACGCGCACCACGCCAGGCACGGGGCACAGGCGCAGGCGCGCAGTTCGGTGTCCGCGATCGTTGGCACCGGGTTCGGCGGCGGCGTGATCCAAGACGGGCGCATCGTCAAGGGCGCCTCCGGGATGGCCGGCGAGCTCGGACACATGATGATCCCGGTGGCCGGGCTGCTGGAGGACGGCCAGCCGGTGCCGGCGTGCAACTGCGCGCAGTTCGGCGACGCCGAGTCGTTCGCCTCGCTGACCGGCATCACCCGCAACCTGCTGCCGTACTGGCTGACCCGGTACCCCGGCCACGAGCTGGCCGGGCTCGATATCGCGACGGCGGCCAAGCTGGTGCGCGGCTACGCCGAGCGCGGGGATGAGATGGCGCTGGCCATCTTCCGTCAGCAGGCGATGGCCATGGCCCGGGTGTTCTCGATCGCGGCCAAGTTCACCGACCCGGACACGTACTTCGTCGGCGGCGGGGTGATCGACGCCGCACCCCACTTCCGGGACTGGTTCGTAGCCACGGTCAGGGAGCACATCCTGTTCTACCCCGAGCAGGCGGAGGTCGCGGAGATCACGCTGGTGCCCGACCTGGACATGGCCGGCGCCCGCGGTTCCGCGATCGCGGCCGCCGAGTGGGCGCGGTCCCAGTAGTCATTCGGCTGCGTATTGCCACGAAAAAGGCTGGTCAAACGGACGGCCCATACGCTCGAGGCCGAGCATATGGGCCGTCCGTCCCTACGCGTTACCGCTAATCATCACCCGATCCTGGGTCCTTGAAGATCATGCCGCAGACCTCGATGTAGAGCTGCTCCGGGTAGGGCAGGTGATTAACCGTGTGAAGGGCCTGGTCCTGACCGGCCGACTCGACGATGAAGGTCCCGAAACCGAGCACCCGGCCAATCGGCGACCGTTCGAACCGCAGATCCGTTACCTTCGTCAGCGGCATCATGTTCACCGTCTTCTTGAATACGCCGGTGGCGAGCAGGAGCCGCGCGGAAGTTACTACAAAGTAATCTTCGAGCCACTTGTATATGGCGAAAAGAAGCCTGATCACCAAGATGAGCCAGGCCAGCCAGACAACGAGCAGGACCGTGTCGTTGAGGTGGGCGAGGGTTGAGAGCAGGCCGGCCAGGGCGAGTCCGCCGAGGGTCTCGGCCACCGGTCGGATGAGGATCGCCGGGTGAAACCGAACGGTGATCACCCGCCGCTCGTGCGGAAGCAGGACCCGGTAAACCGCCGCCGGGACCGTCTCGTTCGGAACGACCCTAATGCCCATTGCTTACCTCAAATGTTTGCCACGAAGCTTGACATGCCATGGGCGGCCTCGCTGAGCAGCGCGCCGATATTGTGCACCAGGTGAGCAGCGCTCGCAGGCTCTTGGATCACCCACCATATGACAAAGGCGATTGCCGCATAGGTGAGGATCTGCTTGAGATTCACTGCCGCCTCCCTGGAAGCGCAGAGTGCTCCATCTGCCAGTTCCTTAATCTTAGTCCGGAACACAGCTCGGATGGGGGGTTTGTCATCCAAGCTGGTTCGGCCCTGGCCGTGCCCGTCCGGCACCAAGTATGCCCGCAACTCGTGCGTGCTACGCATGTGCCCGCGGTGAGAATGTACCGACCCGCGAGGCAGTATGCCGTTGGCTAGCGGGCGGAAGAAGCAGCCACGCCGGCGTCCCCTACGGCTGTATCGTCGTACCTGTGGCGATGCCTGAGGTGAGCGAGACAGATTTTGCGATCGTCGTCTTCCGTGAGGATGACGGGTGGGACGCCGGGGTGTTGCCGGAGGCTGTGACCGATGACCTGCACGGGTTCATCCGGGTGCTGCGACAGCAGCCCAGCCTCGCGGGCACGATAGGCCTCGCCGGGATTGACGACTACTTCTTCGTGGCGGTGCGCATCGTCGGCAATCAGGTCTCCGTGCTGCTGTCCGACATCGGCGCGGCCCTGGACTACCCGATGGCCGAGCAGGTGCTCGACTACCTGGACATCCCCGTGCCCGACGAGGACGACCTCGACCAGGTGCTCCCGGTCGGTGACCTGTCGATCTTCGCCGACCTCGGCCTGGACGAGATGGACCTCGCGGCCATCTGCAGCCGGCTGGACTTCGACTCCGACGACGACCCCTGGGACCACGTCGAGGACGCGGTGGAATCCATCGCGGTCCGGCTCGGTTTCGGCCCTGCCATGGAGCGAGCGCTCGACGCCGCCCTCGGCGGCTGACCCGCGAGGACGCGATGCCAGGCGCGGTGGTCACCGGCTACGAGGCGTCGTTCGAGCCCGCCATGCGGGCCGCGCTCGCCGAGGCTGAGGCCGCGGCCGAGGCCGGGGACGTCCCGGTCGGCGCGGTCGTCCTCGACGGCAGCGGCGCCATCGTCGCGCGCGGGCGCAACCGCCGCGAGGCGGACGGCGACCCCACGGCCCACGCGGAACTCGTGGCCATCCGGGCGGCGGCCCGAGCCGTCGCCGGGTGGCGCCTCGACCCGCTGACCCTGGTCGTCACCCTCGAGCCGTGCACCATGTGCGCCGGGGCCGTCACCGCCGCCCGGCTGGGCAGGCTGGTGTTCGGCGCGGCCGACCCGAGGGCCGGCGCGGTGGGCTCGCTCTGGGACGTCGTCCGCGACCAGCGGCACACCCCGGTCCCCGAGGTCGTCGGCGGCATCCTCGCCGACGACTGCCTGGCCGTGCTCCAGCGGTTCTTCGCCGAACGCCGGTAGCGCCCGAGTCGCCGTTCGCCCCCTTCGTGAGGTAAGCTCACCGGCGGTGGAGTCGCGTAGTGGCCGAGCGCGCACGCCTCGAAAGCGTGTGAGGGGGCAACCTCTCCGTGGGTTCAAATCCCACCTCCACCGCTCTTGGCTCCCTCTTGTTTGATGGCCTTCGGCCATCTTCCCGATTGCCATTCGCGGATGTCTCCCGGGGGGGCGACCCCCCGGACCCCCCGGTGTCGGCTGCGCCGACGGACCTGGGGCGTGCGGTGCGTGGCCTTCGGCCATCTTCGCCCGTCATCCCCTGTGCGGGGTTCGCCGGCGGGCTGTGGGGGTTGTTGTTCTCGTCCCCATGGCCTCCACACCCTTCGGGCGCCTTCCCGCCCCCGGCGGGGTCCCCACGCCGGGGGCTCGCCCCGTGACCGGGTTGCGGGCGGGGCTGTGGGGGCGCTGGAGGCTTCTCTGGGGCTTGCGTGGCTGCTGCGGTTGGCGGGGGCTGGGGGTCGCTTGCGCGTGGCTGGGGGGCGGGTTTCACGGCGTCGGATACGGGGGCGTTAGGGCCGGGAGCGGGTGGGGCTGGTTTTACTTTAAGTGGCTGACGGTAACTCCTGGTGCGCTATTCTCACGCATTGATGTCGAGTGAGTTCTTAACGTAAGGGGTGGGGGATGAGTAACGGTCGCCTATGGCGTGCGTTGGGGTGGGTGCTGGTGCCCGCGGTGGTGGCGGGTGCGGCGGCGGGCTGCGGGAGCAGCGGGAGCGGGCAGGCCGACGCGAAGGGGACGACGGCGGCGAAGACCACGTCCGGGGCGTTCACCACGTCGGACCTGAAGGGCGCCCTGCTGACCAAGGTCAACGGGGTGGCGGCGGCTTCGCCGGCCAGCATCGGCAAGTACTCGTCGCTGCCGATGGCGACCAACGGCGGGCAGAACTCGACGAGCACGATCAACGTGACTCCCAAGACCTGCTCGGGCACCGCTACCACCGGGTTCAACCCAACCGCCCTGTCCGGGGCGCCGGCCGCCGTCGTCACCTTCAAGGTGGGCACCAACTCGGTGTCGGAGACGCTCATCGCCTCCTCGGCCAAGTCGGGCACCACCGCGCTGAGCGGGAAAATGCCGGCCGAGTGCGCGACCTACACGGAGAAGGTAGGCGGGAAGTCCTTCACCTACGTCTCCAAGGAGTCCAAGGTCACCGGCATCGGCAAGCAGGCCAAGGCGCTGAACGTGCACACCAGCGGCAAGGGCGGGGCCAACCTCTGGTCGCTCATGTACCGGGGCTCCGGCTTCGTCGGGACGGTCACCGTGATCGGGCCCAACGCGTCGCAGAAGGCGGTAACCCAGCTCGGCCAGCAGGCGTACGCGTACGCGGCCAAGACGCTGCCTTAATCTAAAGGGCATGAGTGACGTTTCGCCCCGGTTCCGTCCGGTGCTTGATACCGTGCCCGCGTACACGCCTGGCAAGGCGCCTGTGGCGGCCGCGGGCCAGGCGCACAAGCTGTCGTCCAACGAGTCGCCCTACGGGCCGCTGCCCTCGGTCCTGCGGGTGCTCGCGGAGGCGGGCAGCGGCATCAACCGCTACCCGGACAACGGCGCCGAGGCCCTGACCGCCGCGCTCGCCGAGCGGTTCGCCGTGCCGGCCAGCCACGTGGCGGTCGGCTGCGGCTCGGTTGGCGTGCTCAAGCAGCTGATGGAATCGGTCAGCGACCCGGGCAACGAGGTCGTGTACGCCTGGCGCTCGTTCGAGGCGTACCCGCCGCTCGCGGACCTGGCCGGCGCCACGTCGGTCCGGGTGCCGCTGCGCGACGAGGTCCACGACCTGACCGCGATGGCGAAGGCGATCACCCCGCAGACCAGGCTCGTCCTGGTCTGCAACCCGAACAACCCCACGGGCACGGTCGTCCGGGAGCAGGAGCTGACCGAGTTCCTCGACCTGGTCCCGGACGACTGCCTGGTCGTGCTGGACGAGGCCTACCGTGAGTACATCCGCGACCCGCGGGTACCGGACGGCCTCGCCATCTACCGCGACCGGCCCAACGTGGCGGTGCTGCGCACCTTCTCCAAGGCCTACGGGCTGGCCGGGCTGCGGGTCGGCTTCCTCATCGGCCACGAGCCGGTCGCCGAGGCGGTGCGCAAGACCATGCTGCCCTTCACGGTCAGCTCGCTGGCCCAGGCGGCCGCGGTGGCCTCGCTGAACGCCGAGAATGAGCTGCTCGACCGGGTCGAGACGGTCGTGAAGGAACGCGCCCGGCTTCGCGGCGCGCTGATCGCCGACGGCTGGACCGTCCCGGAGAGCGAGGCGAACTTCGTCTGGCTCCGCCTCGGCGAGCACACCGCGGCCTTCGCCCAGGCCTGCGACGCGGCGGGAATCTCGGTGCGGCCGTTCGCGGGCGAGGGCGCCCGGGTGTCGGTCGGCACCGCCGAGGCCAACGACGCGTTCCTCGCAACCGCCGCCGCGTTCCCGCACCGCGTCTGAAGCCCGGGCGGGCACAGAGAGCAAAACGCGCCTGCGGGCGGGCCGCCGAGGGCGGCGCCGCCCGCGGCGCGGTTAGCTGCTAGCTAGATGTCCTCGTCCAGCTCGTGCTCCTCGACGGTGACGTCGGCGCCGAGAGAGCGTAGCCGTTCGTCGATCGAGGCGTGCCCCCGGTCGATGAGGTAGCCGGAGGAGATCACCGTCTCGCCCTCGGCGGCCAGGCCGGCCAGGATGAGTGCCGCGCCGCCGCGCAGGTCGTGCGCCACGACGTCGGTGCCGCGCAGCATCGACGGGCCGTGCACGATGGCGACGTTGTTGTCGATCTCGACCTTCGCGCCCATCTTGTTCAGCTCGGGCACCAGCGTGTAGCGGCCGTCGAAGATGGTCTCGCGGATGTAGCTCGCGCCCTCGGCCAGCGTCGCGACCGCCATGATCGGCGACTGCAGGTCGGTGGCGAATCCCGGGTACGGGCTGGTGATCACGTTGATCGGCCGCAGCGGCTTCTCCCGGCGCACCTGGAGCACGGCGCCGTTGCTGGCGAACTCGACGCCCATCTGCTCCAGCTTCCAGCGGACCACGCCGAAGTGGTCCAGGTTGGCGCCGACCAGGTTGATCTCGCCGCCCGCCGCGGCCGCGGCCATGGCGAAGACGCCGGCGTCGATCCGGTCCGGCATCACCGTGTGCTCGACCGCGGTGAGCTCGGAGACGCCGCGGACGGTGATGAAGCCGGTGCCGCCGCCGCTGATGTCCGCGCCCATCTTGCTGAGGAACGCGATCATGTCGAGAACCTCGGGCTCCTGCGCCGTGTTGTCGATGATGGTCTTGCCGGGGGCCAGCGACGGCCGCCATCATCAGGTTCTCGGTGCCGGTGTGCGACGGCGTGTCCAGGTACAGGTGCGCGCCCGCAGGCCGTCGGGGGCGGTGATGCGGATGACCGTCTCGCCCTCGTCGACGGTGGCGCCGAGCCGGGCGAAGCCGCGGTAGTGGAAGTCGAGGTTCCGGCTGCCCAGGTTGCAGCCGCCGACGCCCTCGATGACCGCCTCGCCGAACCGGTGCAGCAGCGCGGGCACGAACAGCACCGAGCCGCGGAACCGGCGGGCGATCTCGGCGGGCAGCACCGGCGAGGTCAGCGCGGAGGCGTCGACCACCAGGGTGCGCTCGGACTCGTGGAACTCCACCCGGGCACCGATCGCCTGCGCCAGCTCGACCGCGCGCCGCACGTCTTCGATCGAGCGGGACGTTCCGCAGCACCGTCCGGCCCTTGTCGGCCAGCAGCGATGCGGCGATCATCTTCAGGGCCGCGTTCTTAGCCCCTTGAATGAAGACCGTGCCCCGCAGGGGCGCGCCGCCGCGCACGCGGTAGCGGATCTCGGTGCCCTTGGTCATGTGGATGCAGCTCCTGTCCGAGGGAAAACTACGAGAACGGTGCGCTCGTTGAGCGCACCCGTGCGAACGCTTGTCCAGTATGCCACCCGACCCGGGCGGTCAGGAGAGACCTGAGAGACGGTCAAAGACGTGTCCAAGCCGCGCGACGTAGCTCTCCGCGCGGAACGCCCGGTCAAGGGCTACTTCATCCAGCACCATGTTTTTCTTCTTACCCTGAGTGACGAGAGAATCACGGAAAGGCGTCTTTGTGTCCCAAGTCTCCATCGCGGCCGCCTGGACCAGCGTGTAGGCGTCTTCCCGCGACAGGCCGCTCGACACCAGTTCGAGCAGCACCGACGAGGAGTAGAGCAGGCCGTGGGTGACGTCCATGTTGGCCCGCATCCGCGCGGTGTCCACGACCAGGCCCTCGACCAGGCCGGACGTCAGGTGCAGCAGGTAGTCCGTGGCGATCGCGGCGTCGGGCAGCGCGATCCGCTCCACGCTCGAATGTGAGATGTCCCGCTCGTGCCACAGCGGTATGCCCTCGGTGACCGGGGTCACGTAGGACCGCACCACGCGGGCCAGCCCGCAGATCCGCTCCGAGCGGATCGGGTTCTTCTTGTGCGGCATCGCCGACGAGCCCTTCTGGCCCGTCCGGAACGGCTCGGCCAACTCGCGCACCTCGGTGCGCTGCCCGTGCCGCACCTCGAGGGCGACCGCCTCGCACACCGTGGCCAGCACCGCGAGCGCGGACACCCACTCGGCGATGCCGTCGCGGATCACCACCTGGCTGGCGACGTCGGCCGCGTGCAGCCCGAGCGCGGGCATCACCTCGGCCTCGACCGACGGGTCGATGTTGGAGTAGCTGCCGACCGGGCCGGACAGCTTGCCCACCGCGACCGCCTCGCGGGCGCGCCGCACCCGGTCACGCGACCTGGCCGCCGCGAAGGCGAAGTCGGCCACCCGGTGCCCCCACAGGTCGGGCTCGGCGTGGATGCCGTGCGTCCGCCCGGACCGCAGCGTCGCGCGGTGCGCCAGCCCGTGGTCGCGCAGCACCGCGACGAGCCGGTCGGCCTTGGCCACGATGATGTCGGTCGCCTCGACGAGCTGCAGCGCGAGCGCCGTGTCGAGCAGGTCCGAGGAGGTCATCCCGTAGTGGACGTAGGCAGCGGCCGACCGCGGCTCGGTGTTGTCCGCCCAGGCGGTGAGGAACGCGATCACGTCGTGCTCGGTCACGGCTTCCACCTCGGCCACCGCTTCCGGAGTGGGCGGCGGCGCGGCGCGGACCGGGCCGACGGCGTCGGCAGGCACCGTCCCCGCCCTCGCGTGCGCCTCAAGCACCAGGGTTTCCACCTGGCACCAGAGCTCGTACTTGTGGGCCTCCGACCAGACCCGGCCCATCTCCGGCAGCGTATACCTGTCGATCATGCTTTAACGGTAGCGTGCGCCCCGACGTTTTCCACAGCCGCCGTCGCCGCGCCACCGCCGTGAGCAGCGCGATCCCGGCGGCGACCCGGGTGTGACCTGGTCAGCCTCCGGTGCTGGCCCGCTGCGCGATGTCACGGCGGTACCAGCCACCTCGGAACTCGACGGATTCCGCGACCGCGTAGGCGGCGGCGCGGGCGGCCGCCAGGTCGGGTCCCGGAGCCGACCGCGTTGAGCACGCGGCCGCCGGACGTCACCAGGTCGGTCCCGTTGCGGGCGGTCCCCGCGTGCAGCAGGTAGCCGCGTGGCGCGCCGCGGGCCGGTCCCGCGACGGTGATCACGTCGCCGCTGGCCGGCGCCGCCGGGTAGCCCTCGCGCCGCGATGACCACGGTGACGGCGGCGCCGGGGTGCCAGGCGAGCGCGGGCACGCTGCCCAGGTCGCCGACGGCCGAGGCGTGCAGCAGGCCGGCCAGCGGGGTCGCCAGCCGGTCCAGCACGACCTGGGTCTCCGGGTCGCCGAACCGCGCGTTGAACTCCACCACCTTGACGCCGTTGCCGGTCAGCGCCAGGCCCGCGTACAGCAGGCCGCGGTACGGCGTGCCCCGCCTGGCCAGCTCGTCGATCGCGGGCTGCACCACGGTGGCCATCACCTCGTCGGTCAGGCCGCCGGGCGCCCAGGGCAGCGGCGTGTAGGCGCCCATCCCGCCGGTGTTCGGCCCCTGGTCGCCGTCGCCGGCCCGCTTGAAGTCCTGCGCCGCCAGCAGCGGCACCGCCGTCCTCCCGTCGGCCACCGCGAACAGCGACACCTCGGGCCCGTCCAGGTACTCCTCGATCACCACCCGCCGGCACGACGGCGGCGTGGGCCAGGGCGGCGTCGTAGTCGCCGGTGACGACGACGCCCTTGCCCGCCGCGAGCGCGTCGTCCTTGACCACGTACGGCGGGCCGAACGCGGTCAGCGCGGCGGCGGCCTCGGCCTCGGTCACCGCGATCCGCGCCCCGGCGGTGGGGATCCCGGCCGCCGCCATGACCTCCTTGGCGAACGCCTTGGACCCCTCGATCCGCGCGGCGGCGGCATCCGGGCCCGAAGGCCGCGATGCCCGCCGCGCGCAGCCCGTCGGCGACGCCGGCCACCAGCGGCGCCTCCGGCCCGATCACCACCAGGTCCGCCGCGACCTGCCTGGCCAGCCGGACGACGTCCGACGGGTCGGTGGCGGAGACGGCGTGGCACTGCGCCAGCGCGGCGATGCCCGGGTTGCCCGGGGCCGCGTGCAGCTCGCTGACCGCCGGGTCCGCGGCCAGCGCCCGGACGATCGCGTGCTCCCGGCCGCCGCCGCCGATCACAAGTACTCGCACGTTCCGGGAGCCTACCGCTTGCCGATGGCCGGTCCGATGCGGACAGGCGCGTGGCCCGCGGCGCCTCGCCGCGGGCCACACGTCGTTCCCAACCCCGCATCCGGTCAGCCCTGGGACGACTCGGGCGCAGTGCGCCGAGGGACTCGGGGACGCTCACGCACGACGGGGCGCGGAGCCTTGGTCAGCACGCCGACCTTCAAACGAGCCCGGTCTGGCCGTGAGGTGCTGCTTTGACGGGCACCTGCGCCAAACACACAGCACGCCGTTACTGTTCGGCTGGACCGGCACCAGGATGACGTCGCCCTTCGGGATGTCGTCGCGGGTTACATGACGAGTTGCTTGACGCCGTGCAGGTCGAGGGTGAGCGAACCGCTGCCCTGCTTGGTAACGCTCATCTGGAACGTGACGTGCCGGTGCGGCGACCGCGGCAGCGAGGTGATGCTCGGGCAGCTGGACCGGACCGGTACCACGACCACCCGTTGTCGCCCATCTTCTGCAGCTGCCGCGTTGGCTCCGGCGATCCCGGACTGGTTGTACGACGTCGAGCGTCACCGTGCCGTTGGCGTTGGTGGTCACCGCGTAGGCAGGGGTACCGCCGCCCGGCACGCAGCAGGCCGACGGCGGCAGCGACGGCGGCGAGCCCGCCCGCTCCCGCCGCCAGCCGCACCGGGTGCGCGACGCGCCGCTTCGGCGCCGCCGGCACCCGGGTGGCGGCAAGCTCCTGTCCGTGCTCCTGCATGAGGTCGTCGAAGAGCTGGTCTGAGAACTTGTTCATTGTCCCTGTCACCCCTGATCTGACTGGTTGTCTGTCGTGTCCCCGGCGCAGCCGGGCGTGGGCGCGCATCAGCCGCATCCGCACCGTGCCCGGCGTGAGCCCGAGTGCCGCCGCCGCTTCCTTGGGCCGCAGCCCGGCGATGTCCACCAGCTCGATCACCTCGCGGTCGGCCATCGGCAGGGCGGCTAGCTCGGCGATCAGGTCGCGGCCGGCCCGCTCGGCGTCGATCCGCTCGAGCAGTTCCTCGACCTCGTCGTGGTCGAGGTCACGTCGGCCCGCCAGCCGCCGCAGCTGGTTCTGCTGCTGGCTGTAGGCGGCGCAGTACGACGCGTAGACATGCCGGGCGATGCCGAAGACCCAGGCCCGGGCGGTGCCCTTGCGCGGGTCGAAGGAGCCAAAGCCGGCGATCACCGCGACGAAGGTGTCCGCGGTGAGGTCGGCGACCAGCTGAGCGTCGACGGTGCGGCGCGCGAAGTAGGCCGCCACCGCGTCGACGTTGGCCCGGTAGATCCGCTCGAACTCGGCGGCTGCGCCGCCGTGGACGGTCGGCCGGGTCCTGCTGGTTTCTCGGCTGTTTTCTCGGTCACGTCTCTAGTTGCCGTTCGGCCGCCGCCGCGTCACAGGGGCGGCGGCCGCTACCTCAGAGGAGGGGGCGGAGCTGCAGGGTCTGGTCGCGGCGCGGGCCGACGCCGATCGCGCTGACCGGGGCGCCGGACAGCTCCTCGAGCGCCTTCACGTAGTCCCGGGCCGCGTTGGGCAGGTCGTCGAAGGTCTTGGCCTCGGAGATGTCCTCCTACCAGCCGTCCAGGTACTCGTAGACCGGCTTGGCGTGGTGGAAGTCGGTCTGCGTCATCGGGATCTCGTCGTAGCGCTTGCCGTCGACCTCGTAGGCGACGCAGACCGGGATCTTGTCCAGCGCGGACAGCACGTCGAGCTTGGTGAGGAAGAAGTCGGTGACCCCGTTGACCCGGGTGGCGTAGCGGGCGATGACCGCGTCGAACCAGCCGCAGCGGCGGGCCCGCCCGGTGGTCACGCCGTACTCGCCGCCGGTCTTGCGCAGGCACTCGCCCCTCTCGTCGTTCAGCTCGGTGGGGAACGGGCCGGCGCCGACGCGGGTGGTGTACGCCTTGACGATGCCGATGACCCGGGTGATCCGCGTCGGCCCGATGCCGGACCCGACGCAGGCGCCGCCCGCGGTCGGGTAGGACGAGGTGACGAACGGGTAGGTGCCGTGGTCGATGTCGAGCAGCGTCCCCTGCGCGCCCTCGAGCAGCACGGTCTCCCCGTGGTCCAGGGCCTGGCCGAGCACCAGGCCGATGTCGGCGACGTAGGGCCGCAGCCGCTCGCCGTAGGCGAGGTACTCGTCGGCGACCTGCCCGGCGTCGACGCCGCGGCGGTTGTAGATCTTGGTGAGGATCTGGTTCTTCTCCCGCAGCGCGAGGTCGATCTTCTGCTGCAGGATGCCGGGGTCGAACAGGTCCTGGACCCGGATGCCCATCCGGGCGATCTTGTCGCCGTAGGTCGGCCCGATGCCCCGGCCGGTGGTGCCGATCTTGGCGTTGCCGAGGTACCGCTCGGTGACCTTGTCCAGGGCCCTGTGGTGGGGCATGATCAGGTGCGCGTTGGCGCTAGATCAGCAGCCGCTCGCAGCTGACGCCGCGGGCCTCCAGCCCGTCGATCTCCTCGAGCAGCACCTTCGGGTCGATGACGACGCCGTTGCCGATGACCGGGATGACGCTCCGGCGAGAGCACCCCGGACGGCAGCAGGTGCAGCGCGTACTTCTCGTCGCCGATGACCACCGTGTGACCGGCGTTGTTGCCGCCCTGGTACCTGACGACGTAGTCGACACGGTCGCCGAGCAGGTCGGTCGCCTTGCCCTTGCCCTCGTCGCCCCACTGGGCACCATCGAGCACGATCGCGGGCATTGTCACTCACGCCTTCCACACGAACGAAAGCCCCTGGCAGCGCAAGCGCGACAGGGGCTCTTGCGTACCGAGAGTACCCGAACCGGCCAGGTGGAACCTAGTCCGGCGCATGACTCAGGCGCTGCGATCTGGCAGCACTCGAGCGCCATGAGCGATCACGTGAACCTGCTCGGCGAGCCCCCGGCCACCCTGCTCCCGCCGCATCGCGGAAGCCGAGGCTCTCGCTGGCGTCCGGGCGCTGTCCCCGACCGACGTCGCCGCGAAGTACCCGGCCTTCTCGCTCGGCCTGGGCGCTGCTCGCGGAGGCGGCCCTGGACGGCGGCCGCGCCGTCGAGGCCTACGCCTACGCCCGCACCGGCTACCACCGCGGCCTGGACGCCGCTGCGCCGCAGCGGCTGGAAGGGACCACGGCCCGGTGCCGTGGTCGCCACGAGCCGCAACCGCGGCTTCCTCCGCTGCCTGGCCGCCCTCGCCACCGCCGCCGGCCAGATCGGCGAGACCGACGAGGAGCAGCCCGCTGCTGGACGTTCCTGGCCGACAGCCGCAAGGAAGGGTACGGCCAGCGTCAAGCGGTCCGCGTGCGTCCAGGCCGAAGCAGATGTCGGAGCGGGCCGCGTGCAACATCGCGCCCGTCTGCCTCCTATCTGCTCGTGGGTCTGACTCTAGGCGAGCTTCGTGCCCGCCGACAGCAGGTCCTGGCAGGCCTGGGTGATGCGGGCCGCTCATGCCGGCCTCGGCCGACTTGCCCCAGGTGCGCGGGTCGTAGGCCTTCTTGTTGCCGACCTCGCCGTCGACCTTGAGCACGCCGTCGTAGTTGGTGAACATGTGGCCGGCGACCGGGCGGGTGAACGCGTACTGGGTGTCGGTGTCGACGTTCATCTTCACCACGCCGTAGGAGATCGCCTCGCGGATCTCGCTCTCGGCCGAGCCGGAACCGCCGTGGAAGACCAGGTCGAACGGCTTGTCCTTGCCGTACTTGGCGCCGACCGCGTCCTGGATCTCCTTCAGCACGGCCGGGCGCAGCTTCACGTGCACCCGGCTTGTACACGCCGTGCACGTTGCCGAAGGTCGCGGCGAGGATGTACCGGCCGCGCTCGCCGAGGCCCAGCGCCTCGGCCGTCGCCAGGGCGTCCTCGGGCGTGGTGTACAGCTTCTCGTTGATCTCGCCGACGACGCCGTCCTCCTCGCCGCCGACGACGCCGATCTCCATCTCCATGATGATCCTGCGCCGCCGGCGCACTGGTCCAGCAGGTCCTCGGCGATCTGGAGGTTCTCGTCCAGTGGCACCGCCGAGCCGTCCCACATGTGCGACTGGAACAGCGGCTCCTGGCCGCGCTCGACCCGCTCGGCGGAGATCTGCGACCAGCGGGCGCATGTAGCCGTCCAGCTTGTCCTTGGGGCAGTGGTCGGTGTGCAGCGCGACGTTGACCGGGTACTTGGCCGCGACCACGTGGGCGAACTCGGCCAGCGCCACCGCGCCGGTCACCATGTCCTTGACGGACTGGCCGGACAGGTACTCGGCGCCGCCGGTGGAGATCTGGACGATGCCGTCGCTCTCCGCGTCGGCGAAGCCCCTGAGCGCCGCGTTGAGCGTCTGGGTTGAGGTCACGTTGATCGCCGGGTAGGCGAAGCCCTGCTGCTTGGCCCGGTCGAGCATCTGCGCGTAGATCTCTGGGGTCGCGATCGGCATGAAGATGACTCCTGTATCGGTCGGTCTGCTGCCACTGTAACGGCCGCGCGTGCGGCGCTCCAGGGGCGCCTCGTGCCTGGCGCTTCAGGGCAAAACTGCGCACATTTTCAGCGGCGGCCAGGCTGCGAAACCGGCGATGCGGTCCGGGTCATGCTGTACAAAGGTCCCCATGACGAGCTTCCTCATCTCGCACGCCATCTTCGCGGTGGTCGCCTTCGGCATCCTCGAGGCGATGTGCGTCCCGATCTCGTCCGAGCTGACCTTCCTGCTCGGCGGTGCGGTCGCGTCAGGCGCCATCCCGGGCACGACGCAGCACCCGTCGCTGCTGCTGGTCATCGTGCTCGGCACGCTGGCGGAGCTCGTCGGTTCCTACATCTCGTACGGCGTGGGACGCGCGGGGGGCAAGCCGCTCGTCCGCCGCTGGGGTAAGTACGTCCTGGTCACCGAGTCGGACGTGGCCCGGGCCGAGCGGTTCCTGGTCGGCAAGGGCGTGTGGGCGCTGCCGGTGGCGCGCATGCTGCCCTTCGTCCGGGCCTTCGCGTCCATCGTGGCTGGGATCGTAGACGTCCCGCCGGTCCGGTTCGGCGTGCTCAGCCTGATCGGCACCGTCATCTACGTGGTGGTGCTGTCCAGCATCGGGTACAGCCTCGGCGGCCAGTACCACAAGCTCGACCACAGCCTCTCGGACGCCACCTACGTGCTGGTCGCCCTGGTGGTGCGTGGCGATCATCGGCTTCGTCGTCTACCGGCTGCGCGGGTTCCGCAGGGAGGCGGCAGCCGCCGCGGCCCGCGGCGAGACCCCGGCCGGCCGATCCGTCGGACAACACCCGGCGCTAGACGCCCAGCTCGCTCCGCTCGTACACCGCGACGTAGCGCAACCCCCGGTCGATGACCCTCTGCCGGGCGCCGCGGTCGACGATGACCGCCACCCCGACCACCTCGGCACCCGCCTCTTCGAGTGCGTCCACCGCGGTCAGCACCGAGTTGCCGGTCGTCGACGTGTCCTCCAGGGCCAGGACCCGGCGGCCGCGCACGTCGGGACCCTCGACCCGCCGCTGCAGGCCGTGCGCCTTCTCGGCCTTCCGCACCACGAACGCGTCGATCGGCGTGCCCCGGTTGGCCGCGGCGTGCAGCATGGCCGCCGCCACCGGGTCGGCTCCGAGCGTAAGGCCGCCAACCGCGTCGTAGGACAGGTCGGTGGTCGCGGCCAGCAGCACCCGCCCGACCAGCGGGGCGAGCCGCCCGTCCAGCGTGACCCGGCGCAGGTCCACGTAGCTGGTGGCACGGCTGCCCGACGACAGCTGGAAGTCGCCGTGCACGACACCCTTGGCCCTGATCCCGGCCAGCAGTTCCTCGCGATCCTTCACGGCTGTAGAGCATACGCCGGCCGCGAAGTAATCCCCGGCGCCGCCAGGCTCCGTAACCGCTGGTCGCGCCCGAGATGGGCGGAAAAAGCACCGTCGTACCGTGCGCGCACAGCGGGTGAGTTCCGGCGGAAAGCCCATCGCGGGCGGCGGGCTTCATTACCCTAGTGAAGGCGGAGGACATCGGGCTGCTGACTGGGCGCAGCCGCTGACCTGGCATGTTCTCGCACCGAGGGGAAGGCGGTTGGCGTGGATCGCTGTGCACTGTTCGTAGACGCGGGCTATGTGCTGACGGACGGTGCGATGGCGGTGCACGGGACGCGCCGCCGCGAGTCGGTGTCCTGGGACTATGCGGGCCTGCTGCAGCTGTTCGGCAACCTGGCCACGGAGCGCACCAGGCTCCCGCTGCTGCGCTGCTACTGGTACGAGGCGACCGTCGAGGGCCGCCGGTCCGCCGACCACGACACCCTCGCCGACCTGCCCGGCGTCAAGCTCCGGGTGACCAAGATGCGGCCGGGCCGCCGCGAGGGCGTCGAGGGCGAGATCCACCGCGACCTCACCACGCTGGCCAGGAACAAGGCGGTCAGCGACGTGATGGTGGTTAGCGCCGAGGAAGACCTGGCGCAGGTGATCGCCGACGTCCAGGACATGGGCATGCGGGTCACGCTGCTGAACATCGCCGCCGACGGCAACCGGGAGGTGTCCCGGGCGCTGCGGCAGGAGTGCGACGACATCGTCGAGGTCAGCGCCGGCCCACCTGCGGCCCTACGTGGAGCTGATCGCCGGCGCCGAGCCGCCGCGGCCGGACGAGGCCGACGAAGCCGCGCCGCACGCCCCAGCCAACGGGACCGCCGCCAACGGAACCGGGTACAACGGCAACGGCCAGGCGCCGTCGCGCCCCGCCTACCCGCAGCGGCGGGACGCTGCGCCGGCCGGCCAGCAGCCGCCCGCGGCGGCCCGGGCAGGCGGGGATTACCAGCCGGCCGGCGAGGCCCCGGCCGGCGCCGAGCAGGCGCCGCGCCTGGTGCCCCAGCCGGCGGCGAAGGAAACCCCGCAGCCCGACGCCCCGCAGTCGGAGCGGCAGGAAGCCGCCGTGGTGACGGATTACGCGACCGTCGCCGACCTGGCCGCCAGCGTTGATTACAGCGCCTCTGTCGACTACGGCACGCCGGCCGAGTACGCGTCGGCTGACCACTCCGGGGCGGCCGAGCAGCCCCCCGGCCCTGAGTTCAGCCCGATGCCGGAGTACGCGCCGGTCGCCTCGGCGGTGCCAGGGCCGCCGCGTGAGGGACTGTACGCCGCCCCGCTGGGGGACGAGGTCTCCGGCGAACGTGACCGCCTGCCGGCCGCCGCCCGGCTCGGCGCCGACCCGGGCGCATACGCCCCCGGCGCCGTCCGGGAGTACCAGCGTGACGGCGGCTTCCGTGAGCCGCTGGGCGAGGCGGACAACCGCCTCCAGCCGGTGCCGGTGGCGGTGCCCAACGGCGGGTCCGCCCAGATCAGGCACCTGCCCACCCGTGGCCCGGTCCCGCACGGCCCGAACCAGGGCCAGCAGCCCGGTCCGGCGCCGCTGCCCGGCGGGCCCGCGCTGCCGCCGTCCCAGCCGGCCATGCCGCAGCCGATGGGGGGCCCGCAGCCGATGGGCGGCCAGTTGCCCGCGGGAGGCGGCCACCGGGTCGGCCAGCCGACCGGCAGCCAGCCTGCCGTGCCCGCGGGTGCCCCGGTGGTGCCCATGGACCAGGGCGGCATGGGATACGGCGGGCCGCGCGGCGGCGCGCCCAGCGGGCCGCGCCCGGCCCTCGCCGGCCCGGGGTGGTAACCCGGCCTCGGGCGGCCACGCGGCCATCGGGCCGGTCGCACCGGGCAGCCAGCCGCCGCCGGCCGGACCGCAGGGCGCCGGGGGACAGCCTGGAGGCCAGCAGGACATGGGCGGCGGGCCCTCGGGCCCGATCGGCCTGGTCGGGCCGGGCGGATACCCGGGCGGCGCGGCCCCCGGCATCTCGCTCGGCGACGCGGTGCAGTCGGCCCACGAGGAGGGGCAGGCGTTCGGCGAGTCGGTCGCCCGGGACGCCCCGGCCCTGTGGCTTGAGGCCGTCCTGGCCAGGAAGCCGCGGATGCCGTCAGACCTGGAAGCCCGGCTGCTACAGGGATCGGCGCTGCCGATCGACTTCCTGCTGCACGACGAGGTCAGGCACGCGCTGCGCCGCGGCTTCTGGGACGCGCTCGAACGTGCTCGTCGCTAACCGGCGACCTAAGCGTGATCTTGGCGCGACCTAAAGCCGAGAGCCTCGCAATTGCGTGCCGTGCGCTGGCACGAGGGCTATATCCGAAGGTATTGAGAAGGGCCGCTGGGGTACCGTGGAGAGAGTGGCGAACGTCGAAGACTTCGACGAGATCGAGTTCCAAGCGGCTCGTACTGGCAACCATCTGCGGGCAGCCGTGCGGATGAGCGAGCTGGCCCAGCAGGCCGATGCCGGCCTGCGGGCCGAGTTCCACCTGCGCGCAGGCGAGCAGTGGATGAGCGCCGACGAGCCGCAGCGCGCTGCTGACGAGTTCTCCGCGGCGATCGAGGACGGCGGGGCTACCTTCGCCGATCCCCGGGTCCACCTGGCCAGGGCCCTGCTCGACCTGGGCCGGGGCGACGAGGCCGAGGCGCTGCTTGCCACGCTGACCGCTGCCCGAGACAGCAGGACCCCGCGCACCTGCGACCTGCTCGCCGAGCTGTACACCGAAGAGGGCAACCTGCCCAGCGCGCTCGAGTGGGCAACGACCGGGGTCGAGCGGTGCATACAGCTGGGCGACGACGCCGAGCTCCAGCTGCTGCTGCGGCTGCGTTACCGGATCCGGGTGGACCTCGGCATGGACGAGGACGACTACGACCGGATGCTGGACAAGTCGCACCCGCGCCGCTGACCGCACCGGGAGACAGCGAAGCGGGCGGGCGCCTCAGGCGCCCGCCCGCTTTTCGTTTTGCCCGGGTGACTCAGACCCGGGCCGTGGCCTTCACGGTCAGCTCGTCGGCGTTGGGGTCGAGGTCCACAAGCACCTCGTCGCCGTCGGCGATCGTGCCGGTCAGCAGGGACTTGGCCAGCTTGTCGCCGATGGCCGACTGCACCAGCCGTCGCAGCGGCCGCGCGCCGTACACCGGGTCAAAGCCGGTCATGGCCAGCCAGTCCTTCGCGGCCGGCGTGACGGTCAGCGCCAGCCGCCGGGCGGACAGCCGCCTGGCCAGCCGCGCGACCTGGATGTCCACGATCCTGGTCAGCTCCGACGTGGAAAGCGCGTCGAAGATGATCACATCGTCCAGCCGGTTGAGGAACTCCGGCTTGAACGAGGTGCGCACCGCGCCCATCACCGCCGCGCGCTTCGCCCGGTCGTCGAGCGAGGCGTCGGCGATGAACGTGGAGCCCAGGTTCGAGGTCAGGATCAGGATCGTGTTGCGGAAGTCCACGGTCCGCCCCTGCCCGTCGGTGAGCCGCCCGTCGTCGAGCACCTGCAGCAGCACGTCGAACACCTCGGGGTGGGCCTTCTCCACCTCGTCGAGCAGCACGACGCAGTAGGGCCGGCGCCGCACCGCCTCGGTGAGCTGGCCACCCTCCTCGTAGCCGACGTAGCCGGGCGGCGCGCCGACCAGCCGGGCGACCGAGTGCTTCTCGCTGTACTCGCTCATGTCGATGCGGATGATGGCCCGCTCGTCATCGAACAGGAACTCCGCGAGGGCCTTGGCCAGCTCGGTCTTGCCCACGCCAGTCGGCCCGAGGAAGAGGAAGGAGCCTGTCGGCCGGTCCGGGTCCGAGACGCCGGCCCGGGCCCGGCGCACCGCGTCGGACACCGCCTGCACCGCGCTTGCCTGGCCAATGACCCGGCCACCGAGGTCGTCCTCCATGCGCAGCAGCTTGCCGGTCTCGCCTTCGAGCAGCCGCCCGGCCGGGATGCCGGTCCACGCCGACACCACGTCGGCCACGTCGTCCGGGCCGACCTCCTCCTTGACCATCGGCGCCACGGCGGGGATGCCGCCGCCGGCCGAGTTCTCCTGCGCGCGGTCGCTGGCGGCCGCCTCGGCGATCTGCGCGTCCAGGGTGGGGATCTCGCCGTACAGCAGCTTGGAGGCCGTCGCCAGGTCGCCGGCCTGCTGTGCCCGCTCGGCCTGGCCCTTGAGGTCGTCCAGGCGCTTCTTCAGCTCACCGACCCGGTTGAGCCCGGACTTCTCCTGCTCCCAGCGCGCGGTCAGCCCGGTGAGCTGCTCCTGCCGGTCCGCGAGGTCGGCGCGCAGCTTCCCCAGCCGGTCCTTGCTCGCGGCGTCGGACTCGCGCGACAGAGCCAGCTCTTCCATCTTCATCCGGTCCACGGTCCGGCGCAGCTCGTCGATCTCCACCGGGGAGGAGTCGATCTCCATCCGCAGCCGGGACGCGGCCTCGTCCACCAGGTCGATGGCCTTGTCGGGCAGGAACCTGGCGGTGATGTACCGGTCGGATAGCGAGGCCGCCGCGACCAGCGCCGCGTCGGAAATCTGCACCTGGTGGTGGGCCTCGTACCGGCCCTTGAGCCCGCGCAGGATCGCGATCGTGTCCTCGACGGACGGCTCACCCACCAGGACCTGCTGGAACCGGCGCTCCAGCGCGGGGTCCTTCTCGATCCGCTCGCGGTACTCGTCCAGCGTGGTGGCGCCGACCATGCGCAGCTCACCACGGGCGAGCATCGGCTTGAGCATGTTGCCCGCGTCCATCGCGCCCTCGGCCCGGCCCGCGCCCACGACGGTGTGCAGCTCGTCGATGAACGTGATCACCTCGCCGTCGCTCGCCTTGATCTCGTTGAGCACGGCCTTGAGCCGCTCCTCGAACTCGCCGCGGTACTTCGCGCCGGCGACCATGCTGCCGAGATCGAGCGAGATGAGCCGCTTGCCGCGCAGCGACTCGGGCACGTCGCCGGCCACGATGCGCTGGGCCAGGCCCTCGACGACGGCCGTCTTGCCGACGCCCGGCTCGCCGATCAGGACCGGGTTGTTCTTTGTCCGCCGGGACAGCACCTGCACCACGCGGCGGATCTCGGAGTCCCGGCCGATCACCGGGTCTAGCTTGCCGTCCCTGGCTAGCTGGGTGAGGTCGACGCCGAACTTCTCCAGCGCCTGGTAGGTGGACTCCGGGTCCTCGGTGGTGACCCGGGCGCTGCCGCGCACCTTGGTGAAGGCGCTGGTCAGCGCGTCCGGGGTGGCGCCAGCACGCTGCAGGCCGGTGGCCAGCGGGCCGCCGCCCGTGGCCAGGCCGACCAGCAGGTGCTCGGTGGAGATGTACTCGTCGCCCATCTCCCTGGCCAGGCTGGCGGCGGTGTTGATCACCGCGAGCATCTGGCGCGAGGTCTCCGGCGCGCTGGCAGTTGCGCCCCGGGTCTGGGGCAGCTTCCGCTGCAGCGCGGTCGCCTCCGCGAGCACCCGGTCCAGGTCCGCGCCCGCCGCTTCGAGCAGCGGCTGGGCCGTGCCGTCGGCCTGCTTCAGCAGCGCGAGGAGCAGGTGGACCGGCTCGACCTGGGGGTTGCCATCCGAGGCGGCCTGGCGGACGGCCGCCGACAGGGCCTCCTGGCTCTTCCTCGTTAGCTTGTCGTCCATCGCTTTACTTCCCCCTTGAATCCTTATTCATTTTTTCTCGTTCACTTCCGCTTGGCCGCGCTTGGCTCATCCTGCCCGGCCGCGCCCGGCGTCCCCGGGTCCTGCTTGGCCGCGCCGTGCCAGAAGGTCACCCGGGTGGATGACCGCACTGGCACGAGCGTGGCGGCAGGGTCGGGCGCGGCCTGCGTGCGGCGCAGCTCGGCTAGCCGGGCCGCCACCGCGCGGGTGGACTCCAGCTCGTTGCGCAGCACCGACACCTCGGCGTGCAGCTCGGCCGACATCAGCCGGACCTGCTCAAGCTCCCGCTCCAGGTCGAGGATGCGCTTGATGCCGGACAGGTTGATGCCCTCGTCCTGGGAGAGCCGCTGAATCTCGCGGAGGGCGAGGATGTCCCGCATCGAGTAGCGGCGGCCGCCGCCGGAGGTGCGCCGCGGCGTCACCAGCCCGACCCTCTCGTAGCCGCGTAGCGTCTGCGGGTGCATGCCCGACAAGCTTGCGGCCACGGAGATGACATACACGGGCATGTCGTCGGACAGCTCGTATGGGTTACTCATGTCATCTCCTTCCTTACATTTGTTACCCGTTACTCTTGCCGCGCCCGGCGGAGCAGCTCCTCGCGCGGGTCGGGGCCCGCCGTGGCTATCCGCAGGTCCTCCAGGGCGGACTTGGCCTTGCTGTTCAGGTCCTGCGGCACCGTTACCTCGAGGGTGGCCCGCAGGTCGCCGAGCGTCCCGTCCTTGCGGCGGACGCCCCGGCCCGCGACCCGCATGACCGTCCCGTTCGCCGAGCCAGGCTTGATCCGCACCGTGACCGCGGGGCCGCGGTGCGTCGGCACCTTGATGTCACCGCCGAGCGCCAGCTCGGTAATGGTGACCGGCACGGTGACGGTCAGGTTGTCGCCGCTGCGGCCGAACACCCCGTGCGGCTGGACCTTGACCCGCACGTACAGGTCACCGGCCTTGCCGCCGTGCTCGCCCGGCGCGCCCTTGCCGGGCAGCCGGATCCGCTGGCCGTCCGCCACCCCGGCGGGGATGCGCGCCTGGATGGTGCGCGAGCTCATCGCCCGGCCGGAGCCGCTGCACGACGGGCACGGGTCCTCGACCACGAGGCCGCGTCCCCGGCAGGTCTTGCACGGCTCCGACAGGCCGAAGCCGCCGAGGTTCCGTGACTGCTGGCCGGTGCCGTGGCAGTCCGGGCAGACCTTGGGGACCGTGCCCGACTTCGCGCCGGTGCCGCCGCAGACCGGGCAGGGTCCCTCCCCGGTCAGCCGGAGCGACACCGTCGCGCCGTCGATCGCGTCGCCGAACGACAGCGTGGTCTCGGTCTCCACGTCCGCGCCGCGCCGGGCCCGGCTGCTGCTCGTCGTGCCCGTGCGGTTCCGGAAGATACCGCCGAGCACGTCGCCGAGCCCGTCCCCGGCGCCGCCGCCGCCGAAGAGGTCGCCGAGGTCGAACGTGCCCGCCCTGGCCGCCGCCGGGTCGCGCGCCGGTCGGCACGCGGAACCCGCCGAACATCGAGCGGGCCTCGTCGTACTCCTTGCGCTGCTTCTCGTCCGAGAGCACGTTGTACGCCTCGGTGATCTCCTTGAAGCGGTCTTCGGCGGCGGTGCTCCCCTTGTTCGCGTCGGGGTGGTACTTCCGCGCGAGTTCACGGTAGGACTTCTTGATCTCGGCGGACGTCGCGGTTTTGGGCACGCCCAGCGCCTTGTAGTAGTCCTTCTGGTAATCCTTCGCGCTCATCTGGCCTCGCTGGGCTGTTTAGTTATTACGGGGTTTCCTAAAGATCTCCGGACGGCCGCCCGGCGGCGTTACCGCTTCCGTCAGGCCCTGTGGCTGGGGCAGCGACCGCAACGCGGGCTGGCCGCAGAATCCGCTCGCCTACCTTGTAGCCGGGCTGGAAGATTTCTACGCACGTGTCCTCGGTCACATCGGCCGAGTACGAGTGCGTGAGCGCCTCGTGGATCTTCGGGTCGAAGGCGTCGCCCCGCTGGCCGTAGCTGACCAGGCCGAGCTTGGCCACCGCCGCTTGCAGCGAGTCCGCCACCGACTTGAAGCCGCCGGACAGCTCGCCGTGTTCACGGGCCTGGCCGATGGCGTCAAGCACCGGCAGCAGGTCCGCCAGCGCGGCCGACACCGCCTGCTCGCGCATGGCGACGCGGTCCCGGTCCACCCGCTTGCGGTAGTTGGCGTACTCCGCCTGCAGTCGCTGAAGGTCGGCGGTCCGCTCGGCCAGCTGGCTCTTCAGCTCGCCGTCCGTGGACCCCGCCGGGGCGGTCGGTCCGGTCGGTCCGGTCGGTCCGGTCGGCGGTGCCGGGGCAGCCGGAGTGGCGCCGCCCTCGGGCTGCGCCGCCGTGTCGGGCGGGGTGCCTGCTTCGTCTTCGCTGCCGGGCCTGGTCGGGCCGCCCGAGCCGGGGCCGGCCCCGGCCGGCCTGGCACCAGCGGTGCCTGCCGGCTGGGATGCCGCGTGCCTGCCCCTTTTCGGCTGCCCGGTCGCCGGGTCGATCCGCCGGTTATCGCGGATGACCGGGCCCATGCCGGGTTCCTCGGGTGCTGTCATCGGGCGGCTCCGCTTTCCCCTTCGCCTTCGTCCACGATCTCGGCGTCAACCACGTCGTCCTCTTGCGGGGTCTCCGCGGAGGTGGCGCCGTCGCCGCCCGCCGAGTCCTGACGCTCGGCCTGGGCCGCGGCGTAGATCGCGCTGCCCATCTTCTGGCTGACCGTGGCCGCGTTCTCGCTGGCGGCCTTGATGGACTCGAGGTCGTTGCCCTCGATGGCCTTCTTGAGGTCAGCGATGGCCTCGGTGACCTCGGCCTTCACGTCCGCGGGCACCTTCTCCTCGTTCTCGGCCAGGAACTTCTCGGTCGAGTAGACGAGCGTGTCGGCCTGGTTGCGGACCTCGGCCTCCTCGCGGCGGCGGCGGTCCTCCTCGGCGTACTGCTCGGCGTCGCGGACCATCTTGTCGATGTCGTCCTTGCCCAGCGCCGAGCCGCCGGTGATCTGCACCGACTGCGACTTGCCCGTGCCCAGGTCCTTGGCGGACACGCTCACGATGCCGTTGGCGTCGATGTCGAACGCGACCTCGATCTGCGGGATGCCGCGCGGTGACGGCGCGATGCCGGTCAGGTCGAACATGCCCAGCTTCTTGTTGTAGGCCGCGATCTCGCGCTCGCCCTGGTACACCTGGATCTGCACCGACGGCTGGTTGTCGTCCGCCGTGGTGAAGATCTCCGACTTCTTGGTCGGGATCGTGGTGTTGCGCTCGATGAGCTTGGTGAAGATCCCGCCCTTGGTCTCGATGCCCAGCGACAGCGGGGTCACGTCGAGCAGCAGGATGTCCTTGACCTCGCCCTTGAGCACGCCGGCCTGCAGGCAGGCGCCGACGGCGACGACCTCGTCCGGGTTGACGCCCTTGTTGGGCTCCTTGCCGCCGAGCAGCGACTTGACCAGGTCGACGACCGCGGGCATCCGGGTGGAGCCGCCGACGAGGACCACGTGGTCGATGTCGGCCACCTTGGTGTTGGCGTCCTTGATGACCTGCTGGAACGGCGACTTACACCGGTCGATCAGGTCGGAGGTCATCCGCTGGAACTCGGCCCGGGTGAGCCGGGTGTCCAGGTGCAGGGGGCCGTCCGGGCCGTGCGAGATGTAGGGCAGGTTGATCTGCGACTCCATCGACTGCGACAGCTCGATCTTGGCCTTCTCCGCTGCCTCGCGCAGCCGCTGGAGGGCCATCTTGTCCTTGGCCAGGTCGATGCCGTAGCCGGACTTGAAGTCCTGCACCAGCCAGTCCACGATCCGCTGGTCCCAGTCGTCGCCACCGAGGTGGTTGTCGCCGCTGGTCGCCTCGACCTCGACAACGCCGTCGCCGACGTCGAGGAGCGAGACGTCGAAGGTGCCGCCGCCCAGGTCGAAGACCAGGATCTTGGCGGTGCCCTCCTTCTCCAGGTGGTAAGCGAGGGCCGCCGAGGTCGGCTCGTTGATGATGCGCAGGACGTTGAGGCCCGCGATCGCGCCGGCCTCCTTGGTCGCCTGCCGCTGCGCGTCGCTGAAGTACGCCGGGACGGTGATCACCGCGTCGGTGATCTTCTCGCCCAGGTACGACTCCGCGTCCCGCTTCAGCTTCTGCAGGATGAACGCGCTGATCTGCTGGGGGTTGAACTTCTTGCCGTCGATCGTGACGGACCAGTCGGTCCCCATGTGCCGCTTGACCGAACGGATCGTCCGGTCCACGTTGGTGACGGCCTGCCGCTTCGCCACCTCGCCGACGAGTACCTCGGCGTTCTTGGCGAACGCGACGACGGAGGGAGTGGTTCGCGAGCCCTCCGCGTTAGCGATGACCGTCGGCTCCCCGCCTTCGAGGACGGCGACAACAGAGTTGGTCGTCCCGAGGTCAATACCTACCGCACGTGCCATGAGCAGTCCTTGTAGTGTGTGTGAAGTTGAGTCTTCCGCGCTCAAGCCTGCCCGAGGCGTTGCCCGGCTGTCAAATGACTTGAGTCACTTACGCTCAACTTTACTGACCCCAAAATCATTCCCGGGGTGCCGCTCGATTCCGCCGCGATCCCTCCCCCGGCGATGACCAGCGGAATCCTCATGAACGACGGCGTTGCTCCCGCCTCTCCGCGCCCTGTTACCGCGCACGCGCTCGGGCCTTCCCCGCGTCCGCGCCCGGCCCCGGCCCGGTTCCCGCCGACGCCCGCGCCCGGTTCCCCCGGCCTCCGGCCTGGGCTGCCCGTGCGCCGCGACCGCCCGCCGACTGGGTTACTGATTAGTAACTCTTGTCCGGGCAGGATATTCGCCGGTGTGCCTCGCGGTCAGGGCCTTGGGCCGCGGGGGCCTCGCGGTTACGCTTGGGAATATTGCAATGAGGAGGTTGCGCGTGGTCCTGCGGATGATCGTCGGCCTGGCTCTGACGGTGATCGCCCTGGCGCTGGCGGGGCGGCGGCTGTGGTGGCTGAAGCGGCTGGCGCTGAGCGGCCAGCCCGCGCCCGAGCGGCTGGAGTACGCGCGGGCTCACGCCGGAACCGACGCCAAGACGCAGCTGACCGAGGTGATCGGCCAGCGCAAGCTGCTGCAAGTGGACCGTGCCCGGGGCTGCGCACGCCGCGACGTTCTGGGGCTTCATCGTCCTGCTGCTGACGATCATCGAGGCGTACGGTGCCCTGTTCCAGCGGACGTTCGCCATCCCCGGCATCGGGCACTGGGCGGTCATCGGGTTCCTTGAGGACCTGTTCGCGGTCGGCGTGCTGGCGGGCATCATCACGTTCACGGTCATCCGGCTGCGCAACGACCCGCACCGGGAGGGCCGCCGCTCGCGCTTCTTCGGCTCGCACACCCGGGCCGCGTGGGTCGTCCTCGGCATGATCGCCGCCGTCATCGTCACGCTGCTGATCTACCGGGGGGCGCAGCAGAACACCGGGGTCTTCCCGTACCCGAACGGGTGGGCGTTCGCCTCCTGGGTGGTCGCGAAGATCCTGCACCCCCTGGGCTACGGGGTGAATAGCGTCCTGGAGGTGGTGTTCATCCTGGCCCAGCTCGGGGTGGTGCTCGCCTTCCTGGTGATCGTGACCTACTCCAAGCACCTGCACATCGGCCTGGCCCCGCTGAACATCCTGTTCTCCCGCCGGCCGGACGGGCTCGGCCCGCTTGAGCCGATGCGGAGCAACGGTAAGGTACTCGACTTCGAGGAGGCCGACCCGGACACCGACACCTTCGGCATCGGCAAGGTGGAGGACCTGTCCTGGAAGGGCATGCTGGACCTGGCCACGTGCACCGAGTGCGGCCGCTGCCAGTCGCAGTGCCCGGCCTGGGTCACCGGCAAGCCGCTGAGCCCGAAGCAGCTCATCCTCGACCTGCGCGACCACGCCTTCGCCAAGGCGCCGTACCTGCTGGCGGACGAGGAAGGCCGGGTCGGCCTGTCGGCGGCCGCGCTGGCCGAGGCGGAGCGCCCGCTCGTCGGCGGCGTGGCCGAGATGGGCGTCATCGACCCCGAGGTGATCTGGGCCTGCACCAACTGCGGCGCGTGCGTGAACGAGTGCCCGGTCGACATCGAGCACATCGACCACATCAACGGCATGCGCCGCCACCAGGTCCTGGTCGAGTCGGCCTTCCCGACCGAGGCCACCACGATGCTGAACAACCTGGAGCGCCGGGGCAACCCGTGGGGCATGGCCGAGGACCGGCGGGCCGACTGGATCGGCGAGCTCGACTTCGAGGTCCCCGTCCTGGACGGGAAGATCCCGGACGACGTGGAGTACCTGTACTGGGTCGGCTGCGCCGGCGCCCTGGAGGACCGGGCGAAGAAGGCCACCAAGGCCATCGCCGAGCTGCTGAACGTCGCCGGGGTGAAGTTCGCGGTGCTCGGCCCGATGGAGGCGTGCACCGGGGACCCGGCCCGCCGCCTGGGCAACGAGTTCGTCTTCTCGATGCTGGCCCAGCAGAACATCGAGACCCTCGAACGACGCGGGCGTGGCCAAGGGCAGCGGGAAGAAGGTCATCGCCTCCTGCCCGCACTGCTTCAACACCATCTCCCGGGAGTACCCCCAGCTGGGCGGGGACTACGAGGTCGTACACCACACCCAGCTGCTGGCCCGCCTGGTCGACGAGGGCAAGCTCACCCCGGTCACCCCGGTGGACGAGAAGATCACCTACCACGACCCGTGCTTCCTCGGCCGGCACAACCAGGTGTACACGCCGCCCCGAGCCATCATCGACGCCGTCCCCGGCACCCAGGCCGAGGAGATGCACCGCTGCAAGGGCAAGGGGTTCTGCTGCGGGGCCGGCGGCGCCCGCATGTGGCTGGAGGAGCGCACCGGCAAGCGGATCAACGAAGAGCGCATCGACGAGGCCCTGGCCCTCGACCCGGACACCGTCTCGCACCGCCTGCCCGTACTGCATGGTCATGCTCGGCGACGCCGTCAACGCCAAGAAGGCGGCCGGCCAGGCCAAGGAGTCGCTGGAGGTCATCGACGTCGCGCAGCTCCTGGTCCGCTCCATCAAGCTGCGCGAGGGCGCGGATCAGCCAGCCGGCGACTAGGGAACCACGGCGGCGGTCATCGGTCACCGCACGGGCAGTCGGGCGGCGCGGGCTCCGACCCCGCCGGTTCGGCGCCGAGCCCGTCGCGGCGCAGCGCCGGGTCGGGCGGCGCCAGGTCGAGCCGCGGGTCGCGGTACTGGCGGATCAGACCGCCGCACCGTTCGGTGACCTGCCAGTGCCACCAGCGAGCCTCGGCGTCGTTGGCCGCGTAGAGCCGAGCCCCGGCCCGCCGGGGCAGGCCGATCAGCCAGGCGACGCCAATGCCGCAGGCCCCTCGGGCCCGCTCGGCTAGGCCCGCGCCGCGCCGGCCGAGGCCGTCGTCCAGGCCTGCGACCGCTTGTGTCCAGCCGCTGTCGGCTGGGGCCGTCAGTCTAGGGGGCCCTGGAGTATCCGTTGCGTTACTAATGATCCAACGGGGCTTGTCTTTTCTGTACAGGTTGCTACCGTAGAACACGTCACTAGCCCTTCTCGCTATACCTGGGGACGGGTGGTGTTTTGCTGGGCCGGTGTGGCAGCACCGGCCCAGCGGTATTTCCGGGACCTGTCGGCTCGCCGAGCGAAGGCGCGGAAACCTAGTGGCGGTGAATGAGGAACATGCCATTGCAGCGCGCCATAGCGCAGGGAAGCGTCCGCTGACGCGGACGGGCGGCAACCGCGATACGGGTGCGGCGATGGCAGCCCCTTTCATTCGCCGGCTCGCGCGACCCCCTGTGGCTGGCGATCTCATTGATCGGAAACCGTTTGGGGGCTACCGCTCGACCCCGTTGTCGGCGGGTCGCTTGAGAGATGCCTTCGCGGGCAATTTCAGAATGCATCCCGCACGTGCAGTTGGCAAGTGCCAAAATCAAATGACATACTCAAGTGCCATCGGCAGGTAACACTGGAACCATCCCAACCTCGATTCCTCGTAGTAGTCAATGACTGCGTAGTCACCCCGGAAGCGGAAGGAGACGACCCCAGGTGCCGGATGAACGCCGACCTTCGGGCAGCCCCACGGTCCGCAGGCGCGAACTCGGCGCCATGCTGCGCATTCTCCGCAACGAGAGGGGCCTGACGGTCGATCAGGTCGCCGGGGACCTGCTGTGCTCGCCTTCTAAGGTGAGCCGCATGGAGACCGGCCAACGGGGAGCCACGCTCCGCGACATCAGGGACCTGTGTGACCTGTACCGGGTGACCGATCCGGTCGAAAGGGAACGGCTGATGAGCCTGGCCCAGGAGGGCCGGCAGCAGGGCTGGTGGCAGTCCTACTCGCTGAAGCACAGGACCTATGTCGGCCTGGAGCAGGAGGCCCAGGCGCTGACCATCTTCCAGTCGGCCGTGGTCCCCGGACTGTTCCAGGTCGCCGACTATACACGCGCTATTCACCGCGTGGGGAGCCCGCCATTCGCAGAAGAAGAAATCGAAGAGCGGGTCGATGAACGCGGCAAGCGGCAGCATATCCTGACCGAAGCGGGCTCCCCGAGGGTCGAGGTCTTGCTCGACGAAGCGGTATTGCGGCGGCAGGTAGGAAGCGCGACCGTAATGCGCGGACAGCTAAGCCACCTGATCGGAATGACGGAGCAGCCAAACATTACCATTCAGGTAATTCCGTTTTCGGCTGGCGCTCATCCGGCTCTGGAAAGCAATTTCACGATCCTCGAATTCGCGGGCCAGGCGCCGACGATCGTGCACACGGAGAGCCTGGCCGGGCAGTTCTACCTGGAAAAGCAGCAGGACATAGAACGGTACTTGCTCGCGCTCGACCTGCTCCGTGACCTCGCGTTTGACCCCAAGGAGTCTGCCCGCGCCATGGCCAAAGTCAGGGATACATATCCTTCGAAGTAGCCATTTGCGGATGCATCACCGCGCTCGGTCGAACGAATGACCATAAAGCCTGTGGCGGCCAGGGTATGCTGCACGACAACGTGGACACCCGACTTCGTTCGTGGAAGATCGTTACCGAACCCTTGCTCATGATCATCGAATCTGCTAGTCGTCTCCCCTATGCTAATGTGGCACACCCCTGTCTTCGGCGCGACTTTGCTCGGCTAGCCGGAGTTGGTGCAGTTCGGTACCGGACTGGCTGCCAGGTGCTGTTTCCACCATGTCAAGGGATAAGGCTCGCATATATGTCACCAATGGATGTTGGCGTGCTTTGCCGTGGCTGGCGCAAGTCCGCGCGCAGCATACACAACGGCCAGTGCGTCGAGGTCGCCTCGGCCCCCGCCGCCGTGTTCGTCCGTGACTCGGTCGACCCCGCGGGGCCCGTGGTCACCCTCCCCGCCCGCAGCTGGCAGACGTTCCTGGCCCGCGCCAGGGCGGGGGCCTTCGACGCCGCCAGCTAGCCGCGGCTCCGGCATTGCGGTCTTGAGGCTCGACCGGGGAGGGGCGCCAACCAAGCCGTCTGTTCCTGTACGATGTGTGGGCGAGGACGGCTCCGGTGCCCCTCTCGGGCGGCCCGGCACCACCTGCGGATGTAGTTCAATGGCAGAACATCAGCTTCCCAAGCTGACAGTGCGGGTTCGATTCCCGTCATCCGCTCCAAGCATGAAGGCCCAGGTCGGAAGCGATTTCCGAACGCTGGGCCTTCGAACTATCTGGGGCCTGAATCGAGCGGCGGGCCGTTGGTGTGCCATTAGCCGCCCGCCGTCAGGATCATCATCCCACGGCTTAAAGGTCCCACCCTTCAAGAGCCGTTCGCATGCGCCGCAAACTGGCCAGGGGCGCGCCCGTGTAGACGACGAAGGACCCCTGCCTCTACGGTGTTTCGATGGCATCGGTTAAGCAGTTCCAGGTCACCTTCGACTGCGTGGAACCTGAGCGTGTCGCTCGTTTCTGGTGCGAGGTGCTGGGGTACGTCGCACCGCCGCCACCGGAAGGGTTCGCCACCTGGGACGATTTCAATCGCACGCTACCGCCCGAGGAGCAGGGTTCCTGGTTCGCGTGCACCGATCCCTCCGGTGTGGGCCCGCGACTGTACTTCCAGCGCGTTCCAGAAGGCAAGGTAGTCAAGAACCGGGTGCACCTTGACGTACGAGTCGGCACCGGACTCGTGGGTGAAGCACGCCTTGCCGTCCTGGAGGCCGAATGCGCACGGCTGATCCCGCTGGGCGCGGTACGCGTGCGACTGCTGCCCGCCGATGACGACAACGAGTCGTGCCTCGTGATGCAGGACATCGAGGGCAACGAGTTCTGCCTCGACTGAGTGGCCGCTAGGCAGCTCCTGCCTCTCCGTCGTCCTGCCGTTTCTCATCATCGACGTGCTTGTCGATGGCGTCGGTGATCGCCTTGTCCGCGCCGCGCGCCTCGTGCTGGTAGATCATCGCGGCCCGCTCGGAGTCGTGGCCCATCCGCACCATGAGGTCGCGCAGCCCGGCCCCGCTGTTGGCGGCGAACTGGTTGCCGGTGTGCCGCAGGTCGTGGACGTGCAGCCCGGCATGCCGATCGCCTCGACCACGTGCGGCCACCCGGAGAGCTTGTTGAAGTTGCCGCGCCGCACTGGGCCACCCATGATCCCCGTGTACGAGCACAACCGGCGACTCTGCGTGCCATTAGATCGCCCGAGCCCGCTGTGCTGGTCTCGAGGTCGGGCGCCGGTTCGGCCTAACCTCGCGTGAGGAAGAGCACTTGGCCGGGCTGAACCTTGTCCGGGCCGCTAAGCAGAGCTTCGAGGGCAGCTGTGATCGCGGTGGTGAAGCTACGATCCTGGGGGAAAGTTTTGGTGGACACCAGGATCAACCCAGGGTGGGCCTGTCCGGCAGCGCGGTAGCGGCTGTCCAGCGGCATGAAGTCTTTGATGTTGGCGGTGACCAGTGCCCGCTCCTCAGTCGTCGCATAGGCGAGGATTTGATCGTCAGGGAGTCCCACCAACGCTGGATGGGCAACGACGGAGACGACATCGTAACCCTTAGTGCGGAGTTGCTGAGCGATGACGTCGGAGAACATTTCGTCCAGCAGCAAGGGAAGGCTCATGATTGTCCGGCCATCAGCTGACGTTCACGCAGCCATGCCTGCTCGGCAGCCTCCTCTGCCGCGTCGGCGACGGCAATCTCTGCGTCGATCTCCTCGGGGTACGCGGCCCAGTAGCGGACTGCGGTACTTAGCAGACGCGGTGATATTCCCGTATTGCCGCTAACCAGGCTCAGCAGGCCATCGTCGTGAAGTCCGGACTCGGCCGCGCGAGCCGACTTGATGGTGCGGATCACCTCCCAGACGTCAGGACCTCCGGATAGGGCCGCACGCCGCCCGGTGGGGCCGGGCCGGAAGATGATCCCAGGATGCTCTGTCATGCGGAGAGCCTCGTCAACCAGTCGGTTGGCGGCGGAGGACAACGACAAGCCGGGATTCGCCGCCACGAAGGAGCCCAGCCTGTCTGCTACGGGCGGATCAAATCTGACAGGTGTTGCTGCACGCTTGCTCATGACTACAGTGTAGTTGGTTAGAGTCACTGCGACAATTCAGTGATGTGGCTCTCGCTGCATCATTACGTCAGTGACGTCCGCCCGCCAAGGCCAGCCGGCCCTCCGACCGCTGCGCAAGCCTGGGCATGCCGGTCCTGCCCCGAGGGGTGGCAACTGTCGAGGACGAAGGCTCGAGGTATCGCGTCGGTGCGGGTCGCCCCGGCCGACTGTGCCATTAGCGTGCCATTAACCACGGTGATCAAGGGTGTCTCACGGTCACTCACGGGAGGTTCGCGACGCTGGTCAGGCGCGGTATCGGGTCAAGCAGGGCAGATTCCCAAGCTGACAGTGCGGGTTCGATTCCCGTCATCCGCTCTCATGAAGAAGGCCCAGGTCGGAAGCGATTTCCGAACGCTGGGCCTTCGATCGTTCTGGGTCCTGACCCCTTGTCGTGCCACTGATGGGCCATTACCTGCCCCATCAGTGGACTGTCAGCTGATCCGGCCTACGCGGTCAGTTCCGATCGCCAGGCTGCGTAGAACGCTCGTAGGTCAGCCGCGGACGAGCGGCCGGTTACGGGGAGCTCGTCGTCCGTGAATCGGTCGAGTGAGGCGATCATGTCGGCGAGCACGTTGGCATCGAAGCCCGTGTCTATCTGAGCGGCCCGAGCGAGCAGGACGTCCTTGCCGAATCGATGCGCGAGGACGTAGACGTCAGAGAAGTCTCGCGCGGCAGCCCGGTCGAACAGGGCGAGCAGCTTGTGGCCGGCCAGTTCTTCCGGCGCAAGCGTCGGCCCGGCTGAGGTTTCGGAAGCAGGAAGGTCCGGCGGCGCATTCACGGCCAGGTCAACCAAGACCCCAGCATCAGCGCTGCGGATGACCATGCGGCAGAACGTGTCACTGTCATGGATTCGCTGCGCTGACCAGCCGTGCTGGCTGACTGCAGCCTCCAGGGCATCGCGCGCGGCCAGAACATGCCCGCGCCCAGGAGCCGTGAAGAAGTCGAGGTCTTCGGTCGGCCGGGCTGTCAGGTGCTGCGCGAGCAAGGCCGCACCGCCTGCCAGCAAGAAGCCTCGACTGTCGGGCAGGGCGAAGAACAGTCTGGCCACCTCTAGCTGGAACGCCGACAGATCAGGCACGCTGTCGTCCGCGGCCATTATGACTTGGTCTCGATCAGCGGCGCCCACGCGGATCGGACGGTTCGCGGCAGGACAAGGTCTTCCCAGAGGTCAACTAGCAGGGCGCCGTCGACGTAAGCCAGGATGTCGGCGGGCGTTCCTTCCTGCAACACGATCTCGTACAGCCGCGCCCGGTCGGCTCGTGACCTGAGATCGAACACGCGCCCTGGTGCCGACCAGTTGAGGTGCAGCGGCAGTTCCACTGTGGCCAGAGCGCGCGCCACGTCCAGGCGCGGCAGCCGATCCGGGGTCCAGGTCGGTTTCCCGTGCGCGGACGCCTGCTGGGTGAACGACACCTGCGGCTGCGCTGCAAGCTCCCACCCGGCCCGGGAAAGGAGCCGGGCAAAGGTGGCGACCGTAGGTGACTTCCGCCCATGCTCGTACGCCGACAGCGTTGGCCGCGAGGTCCCGGCACGGCGTGCCAGTTCCTCCTGGGTCAGACCTGAGCTGACCCGAACACGTTCAAGTAGCTCGGCGGCGTCCGTCATTTCTCCAGTGTATCCGATAGGATACGTATCTGATCGGATACCTTCTGGAACTCTGGGCAGAGGGCGCTTCACGGGTCGCCAAGGTGGAGAACGCCGAGCCGGTCCTGTGCGGTTCATTCGTTGCCGAATAGCCCTTAAGACTTCTAGTCAAGGCGCCGACGCTGCGCGCCGCCGCGCCCGGACGCGCACCCGTCGGGCGTGCGGCCTGGCGGCCGGTCCCGCCGCGACGCGCCGGGCACCTTCAGATCTGCGCCTGACCGCTCAGGCAGTCGACGGAACTGGATCACCGGGGAGGCGTGCGCACAGGTACATGTCCCTGCGAGCGCCGTCGACTTCCTGCCAACTCCGCAACAGGCCTTCCCGCTGGAACCCTGCCTTCTCAGCGGTCATGAGGGATGCCGTGTTCCACGGCTCAGCGTGCAGTTCCAGCCGCGGGATACGAAGGCCGTGAAGCGCCCATAGCGAAAGCGCTTGCAGAGCGCGGGCAGCCGCGCGTCGGCCGCGTGCTGACCGGACGACCCAGTACCCGACCGACGCGCGGCCTTCACCGAGGTCTCTCAGCCATAGCCCGATCTGGCCTACCGCGCGGTCAGTGCCGACGTCAGCGATCGCGAACGAGTAGCCGGTTCCCTGCTCGGCGCGGCTCCACTGCCGTTCAATGAACCGGCGGCCCTCGTCATCGGTGAAAGCTGAGGGCACCGTGGTAATCAGCGGAATGTAGGGATCGCTGGCCGCCTCGCGCACCGCGTCGATGTCAGCGAGAGTGAAAGGGCGAAGCAGGAACGGACCAGCAGTCAACGTGGGGACAGTCAGGGGCGCGGACATGCACAGGAGCGTGGCACACCACCTGGGGCAGTGGCGAGCAGATAACCCTGCTGCCGCGCCGCCGCCGGTGCTCGGACGCTGCGCGTCCTGCGCTCCGGGTCGGCTTGCCATCGAATGACCGAGCCTGACCGCTGCGTGTGGCTGATGAGGCATCATCGGTTCGTGGCCAAGTTCCTCTGCACCTGTGGGGCGGTCGTCCGGACCAGCGGTGAGATCCCGAACCCGAACGAGTGGCACCTGATCTCTGATGATGACCATGACCCGGAGCTGCCCGCGGGCGACCTGCTCAGCCTGTCGATCCTCGCCTGGCGCTGTGCGGCATGCGGAAGGCTCTGGCTGGACGCTGGCCGAGTCGAGGACGGCAAGGAAGCGGAGACGTTCTGGGAGTACGTTCCCGCCTTCGACGAGCCGGGGCCGCTTGCGCCCCGGGATGCCGGCATCTGACCGGCCTTCGGCGCAGCCTCGTCGTGCCATTAGCGTGCCATTAACCCCGGTGATCGAGGGGTACTCACGGTCACTCAGGGAACTGCTAATCCGCAGTTCAAGGCGTTATCTAGGCCAAACGGGTCAGATTCCCAAGCTGACAGTGCGGGTTCGATTCCCGTCATCCGCTCCACTGAGAACGCGCAGTTAGCGCTTCTTCTTGCCGCGTGCCCGCTGCGTGCCCGATGGCTTCCGCCCGGCCTTGACGCGCTTGCTGATGGCGTCGGAGATCATCCGGTCCCGGTGCCTGCTCCGGTGCTGGTAGATGAGCGCGGCTCGCGTCGAGGCGTGGCCCATCCGGTCCATGAGTTCGCGTCGACAGGTCTAGAAGCCTACCGATCACATGACCGGCGGCCACGCATGGATTTGTCGATATGCGTGCGGGGGCATGAGGGGTCGCAACGGCGATGAGTTTCGCCATGGTGGCCAGTCTGCATTCCCATGAACCTGATCTCCCGACTCGAGGAGAACGTCATGACCGCTGCGTACAGGGGGCGAGCGTGAAGCTTCTTCTCACCTCCGGGGGCGTCACGAACACGAGCATCCGCGATGCGCTGGTCGGCCTGCTGGGCAAGCCGATCGCCGACGCCACCGCACTGTGCATCCCCACCGCGCAGTGGGGCCACCCCATGTGCGGGCCGGTCTCGGCGCGGGGATTCGTCAGCGGCCTGCCACCGTGGGGTGGCATGACCTCGATGGAGTGGAAGTCGCTGGGCCTCCTCGAGCTGTCGGCGCTGCCCACGATCGGCGATGAGCGCTGGGTGCCCTGGGTCCGGGAGGCTGACGTCCTGCTGGTGGACGGTGGCGATGCGACGTACCTGTACCACTGGATGCGGCAGTCCGGGCTGGCGGACCTCCTGCCGTCGCTGCCCGAGACGGTCTGGGTGGGGGTGAGCGCCGGGAGCATGGTAATGACGCCCCGGATCGGTGACTACTTCGTGGAGTGGCCGTCCGCGCCGGACGACCGTACCCTCGGCGTCGTCGACTTCTCGATCTTCCCGCACCTGGGTCACGCGCTCATGCCGGGCAACACCCTCGCCCAGGCGGAGAGATGGGCCGCCAACATCGCCGGTCCGGCGTACGCCATCGACGACCAGACGGCCATCAAGGTGACCGACGGCACCGTCGAGGTCGTCTCGGAGGGGCACTGGAAGCTGCTCCCCTGATAGCCGCAGCCAACAGCTATCGGCACGGCGAAGCGCCGCTCATGCCGCGATCCGCGCTTTGGACTGTTCCAGATCAGTTGGCGGACGAGTGCCGCGCATCACCTGATGAGGACACGGCGGTGTGATCCGCCGATTGAATTGCGACAAATGGGCTAGGAATTGGACACAGCGGTCCGCGGCCGCAGACCGGACACCTCGTGGCAGGACGAGGTCTTCCCAAAGATCGACGAGCAGCAGGCCGTCAACGTAAGCAAGACGGGTCGCGGGCCATTATTGTGCCATTGCTGTTGCGGGCACCTGTCAGTCGAGGTCAAGTACGGCACGCAGGGCGACGTTGATTTCCATGAGTTCGTCCGGGGCCAGGCGGCCTGCGAAGTCGCCTAGGCGCTGCGGGTCAACGGCGGTGGTCTGCTCGACCAGTACCCGGACATCCTGGCCGGAAAGTTCGATGGTGGGATGGATCATGGATCCGAAGGACTTGGTTGTCGTCGGCGCCACGAGCCAGGTTGAGAGGTCCTCGTAGGCGTTGGCCTGGACGACGACGGCGTAGCGCTCGCCTTGCTGCTCGTGTCCTTGAGCGGAGCGCGGCCGCTTAAGGCGGTAGACGTCACCACGCACGGAGCTCGTCCAGTTCCTCGCGGACCGCGCGGATCTCCGCCTGGTACTCGGGATCGGCCGCCAGGCGCGCAGCGTCGGCGCGCAGGTCTTCCTGTCGCTTGTTGTGCGCGGCGATTTCCAGTGCGTGCCGGATCGCGCGAGTGGGGCTGGTTCCGTCTGTGCCGGGTTGCGTTACCGGCCCGATGCGTGAACAGCGTCAGGTACGCGCAGCCCGGTCGGGAAGCCGTCGATGCTCGCCAGGTTCTTCTCTCGCTGGTAGGCCTCGAGCCCGGAGGGCCCCTTCTTCTCGGCCCACTGCGCCATCAGATGCCGATCGTCGGCGTATTCCATGAAGGGCACTCCGTAGCCGCACGAGGTCTGGACCTGATCGACTCTCATGTCGAAGATCTGTCGTGCGCCGGGCATGGATGGGAAGAGCCCGATGAGCTCGTCCCACTCCGACTGGTCGGGCTGGATCTCCGTCGCGGTGCCGTACAGCCTCAGAATCAGCGGTTGCCGCTCGAATGAGCAGAACATCAGAGTTATCCGGTTGGCGTCCAGGAGATGCGCGGCGGTCTCATTGCCGCTGCCGGTGCCGTTCAGCCAGACGACCCGATTGGGCCCGAGGACACGAAGGCCGTCCAGCCCCTTCGGTGAGACGTTAACACGCCCTTCGCGCGCTGCTGTCGCCACGAAGAACACGTGCTGGGCCGCTATGAACTCCGCCAGTCGGTCACTGATCTCACCGTACTGCTGCGCCATCGCTGTCTACTCCGATCCGACTCAGTCAGTTAGGCACCCCCCGCAAGACTGTCACTACACAGGCCAATGCGGCAACGGGGCGTCGATGCGCGCCGGGCATGGTGTGCTGTGCTTCGTACGGTTCGATTGCGAGGCAAGCTGACAGTGCGGAATGTCTTGATCTGGACTCGAGGTCAGACGCTGGATCGGCCTAGGTTCGGTATTGTTCAGGACATGGAGTGCATCGCAAGCTGGCGTACCCGCGTCTGAGGGGCGGCTCGCCTTGAGCCGCATGACCAACCGCCGCGTTGCCACGCGGTGAGTTGTTTCTCAGTCGCGCTGTCAGGAAGGCACTCCGTGAACATCCGCTCATACCATCCGGGTGATCTGAATGCTCTGACCGAGCTGACGATCGCCACGTTCGGCCCGTTTATTGAAGGCTACTTCCGGCCATACGTCGGAGAGGCGATCTTCCAGCACCAGCACGGACGGTGGGCCGATGACTACCGCGCCCAGGTCCCTACGCTGCACGACCCAGCAGCCGACAGGCACGTTGCCGTCGCCGAGACCGGTGCCGAGGTAATCGCCGGCGATGTCGCCTGGACGACCGACCCGGCCAAGCGCCACGGCGAAGTTGTCATCCTCGCTGTGGCGGAGGCACACCGGCGCGCCCATCTGGGCAAAGCTTTGTGCCAGTACGCCTTCGACGAGATGACCCGAAAAGGTGTCGAGGTCGTCACCATCGGGACGGGCGGAACCGACTCTTTCCATGCCCCGGCCCGGGCCCTCTACGAAAGCATGGGGTTCATTCCGGTGCACGTCGCCGTTTACTTCAGGCAGCTGTAACCCTGGCACTGAGGCCATCACGCCTATCCGGCCTGCCCCGATGGGCGTGATGCGCCTCGCCGCGCCGATTCCGGTGCCATTAGCGTGCCATTAGCCTCGGCGATAAGGGGTACTCACGGTCTGCTCACTCGTGGAACCGCAAATCCGCAGCTCGGAAGCGTTATCGAGGCCGGACGGGACAGGTCAGGGCTGTTGGCGCCTAAAAGGCCCGAGCGACGCTACTGGGCGGGCGTGCCGGCGCCGCCGACGTCCTCGGGCCGTCGGTTCAGCGCCTCGCTAATCGCCAGGATGTCCTGGTACTCGCGCCAGTGCGTGATCAGGCCGTTGTGAACCCTTAGCACGCCGATGCAGGTTACCGAGGACCGCACGCCGGTGGTGGTGACCGTTCCGGTCAGCTCGTACTCGACGACCATGACCTCAGAGTCGTCGGTCTGGTGGGTGGCCAGTTCCCGGAACTGTTCGAAGTGCACCTGCAGCGCCGCGCCATTGGCGCGGTAGTACGCCAGCCACGCCTCGCGGCCGTCGTAACGGCCCATGCCCGGTGGGGAGAACGGGGTCTCGACCACGACGTCTTCGGCCAGCAGCTCGGTTGGGAGGAGCGTTGCATCGTCGCCCAGTAGTGCCTCCTGCATCCGTCGGTAGATCGTGAGGGGGCCTGCGGTGTCGGTTGCCGACTGGGCCATGACGGTCCTTCCCGAGTAAGATGAGTGTGACTCACAATCAGATATAGTGAGTGCGACTCACTTTGACAAGGATGGAGGGCCGATGGATCGAGAAGGCTCGACGCCTGCCGGCGGCGGTGCTGGCGGGCGACCTATCCGTGCCGACGCTCGCCGCAACCGGGCGCGCATCCTGGAGGTGGCCGAGGCCGTGTTCGCCGAGCAAGGGGCGTCGGCCTCGACCGAGGCCGTGGCCGCACGCGCCGGCGTCGCGATCGGCACAGTGTTCCGGCACTTCCCGACCAAACCCGACCTGCTCCAGGCCGTGGTGATGAATCTGTGGGACCGGCTCGTCGCCGAAGTCGATGAGCTGGTCAACGACCCCGAAGACGTGGCCGCCCTCTTCGAGTTCTGCACCCGGGTCATGGCGATCGGTGCCCAGCACAGGGCCGTGTTCGAGCGACTGGCCGAAACCGGTACCCGGGTCCACGTCGGCGACGCCCTGACACGCCTCCGGCCCGCCGTCGATCTGCTGCTCGAGCGCGCCCAGAAAGCAGGCGCCGTCCGCGACGACCTGCAATCCGCTGAGCTAATCCCCCTGATCGCGGCGATCAGCCAAGAAGCGATGACTGAGGAGTGGAGCGAGCAATTCCGCCATCGCGCACTGAGTGTCCTCTTCGACGGCATGCGACCGACCCAAAACCACAGCCCGGCAGGCGTGCGCCGCCCATCACCAGGTTGACCAACGTCCCTGGACAGTACGGCTAGCGCAACGTCCGGAACGCCGCGCGGAGTTCTTCTGGGAACAGTTGCGGCTCCTGCCAGGCCGCGAAGTGGTCGCCGCGGTCGACCACGTTGTAGTAGATGAGGTTGGGGTAGGCCTGCTCTGTCCAACTCCGCGGTGCCTGGTAGATCTCCCTGGGGAAGACGCTCACCGCGACCGGCACCGACGAAACGCCCTTGGCGTCGAAGAACCCCAGCGCGTTCTCGTGGTACAGACGAGCCGAGGAAATCCCTGTGTTCGTGAACCAGGTGAGGGTGATGTTGTCCAGGACCTCGTCCCGCGTGAGGTTGCCGACGGGGTGTCCGTCGACGAACGCGTGAGTGATGTCCTCGTAGCTGCGGGCGTCGTGGTCGAGCATCCAGGCGGCCAGCCCGACGGGCGAGTCGGCGATTCCGTAGAGCGTCTGCGGCCGCAGCGCCATCTGGATGGCGTAGGCGATGCCCTTCGTGTACGCGTCGCTCAGGTCCTCATAGCAACGTTGCTCGTCGGCCGAGAGCCCGGCCGGCGCCGGAGCGACGCTCGCCGGCCCGAACCGCTGAGCAATCTCGGGCGGAAGAATGCCCGGCATGTTGGAGTGGATGCCGAGCAGCTCCGGAGGTGCCTGCACGCCCATCAGATCCACGATGACCGCGCCCCAGTCGCCGCCTTGCGCCACAAAGTGCGTGTAGCCGAGGCGCTTCATCAGCTCTAGCGAAGCGCTGGCGACGCGGTCGGGACTCCAGCCGCTCGTCGTCGGCTTGCCGGAGAACCCGTAGCCCGGAATCGACGGAATCACCACATCGAACGCGTCCTCGGCGCTGCCGCCGTATGCCGTCGGGTCGGTGAGCGGGCCGACGACGTTCAGCATCTCGACTACCGAGCCAGGCCAGCCGTGGATGAGGATCACCGGCAGCGCGTTCTCATGACGCGACTTGACGTGGATGAAGTGAATATCGAGACCGTCGATCTCAGTCAGGAACTGCGGCAGGGCGTTCAGCCGCGTCTCGATCCTCCGAAGGTCGTACTCGGTGCCCCAGTACCGCACGAGTGCCCGCATCGTCGCCAGCTGCACGCCCTGCGAAGCATCGTCGACAGGCTCCTTCTCGGGCAAACGCGTCGACACGATGCGCGCTTGCAGATCCTCGACTTCCGCCTCAGGGATCTCGATCGTGAACGGCCGGATCGCCGTCGCGCCCGCTACATTTTCGGTCGTGCCAGACATATGGGTCTCCCTGGTTGGTTCTGTGCCGCCGAATCCAGCCCCCCGTTCCATTCAGCGCAACATGGGCACCAAGAGACGGCAAGCGTGGTCGCACGATGAGATAAAACGGCTGCTGACCGGCGCGGTGATGACCGCCAGAGAGAAAAACCGCAGGTCCGGCGCCGTAAGCGGGGCAGGAAGTCGAGTAGCAGGGCATTGACCTGGTCTGGCGCGTCAAGCTGCATCCAGTGACCCGGGCCGGTCAAACGCTCATATCGCCACGGGCCCGTCACGTTCTCGGCGGAATCTGTCATCTGAACCTCTGTCAGGGCGACGTCTTTCGTGCTCCAGATCCCCATGGTGGGGGCCTGCACGGGTGGCAGCATCGGCGGCGGCTCCACCCACGATTCGGGCGGCAGGTTGGCCCGGTACCAGTTCAGGCCCGGCGTGAGTGATCCGGTCTCCTCCAGGTCGGCGATCACCTGATCGGTATCGGGGTGCTGGGCCCAGTCCCGGAAGTTGCTCCAGTTGTCCGCGGTCAGCCAACGTTCGGCGGTCCCGGGGAACTGGAACAGCAGCATGTACCAGGACTTTTCGCGTTGCTGCGGCGTGCGGCGGAAGGTGGCCGGGTGGCCGACCGACAGCACGGCCAGGTGGTCGACTGCGCCGGGCGCGAGCGAGGCCAGCCCCCAGGCCAGACCGGCACCCCAGTCATGGCCCACCACATGGGTCCTGGCGATGTTGAGATCGGCCAGCACGGCCATGACATCCGCGGCCAGCAGCGGCAGCGAGTAGGACTCGACGGCCTCAGGCTTATCGGAGTGCCCGTAACCTCGCAGATCGGGGACTATTACCTGAAACCCGGCTGCGGCGAGCGCGGGCACCTGGTGCCGCCAGAGCCGGCCGGAGTCGGGGAAGCCGTGCAGCAGCACCACCGGCCGACCGCGCCCGGTGACCTCATACTCGATCCCGACCCCGTCGACATTCACCCGTCCCATGTGGCCTCCCTTACGGCGCAGAAGCCAGCGCGAGGAGCTGCTCGCGGTTGGGGCCGAACGGTCGCTCGTCGCGCCAGCCGGATCCCAGCTGAAGGACCTGGTCGCGCAGCCCGGGCCGGGCGAAGACCTCCTCGGGCGTCTCCAGCACGAACCGGATGTCGAAGTTCGCCCGCAAGCACTCTGGGTCCTGCGGGACGGCAACGTCAAGTGCCTTCTCTAGCTGGTATGCGGCATCCGGTGAGTCGTAGGTCGCGCCCCGCATGCCGGCCTCGATCTCGCCGATCCGGTGCCGGTCACTGGTCAGGGTCGCGCGGTACCACGGCTCGACGGTTTCGCTGGTGGCGGCGTGGAACGCCTCGGCGAATGCCGCCGGATCCTCAAGGCCAACCACACGCAACTGGTTCCGTAGCGTCAGGGCATGCAGCATGCCGATCGACGCGCCACGGCCGTTGGCGGGATTAGAGCACGCCCAGGAATCGGCTACGGCCACCACGCCGGTGGCGACCGGGTTCCCGTCGACCACGAAGCCGCGGTAGCGATCCTCCAGCCTGGCCATCACCTGAACGCCGTCATCGATCGGAGTCCCGTCCAGCCAATGAGTGACCAGCGGCAGGCCGCGAACCACCGCTTCCCAGCGGTCTGCCTCGCGCAACGACCGCAGCGCCTTGTCCTTAGAACTGGCCACCACCACGACCGACCATGTCCCGTTGTCTGCGGGCAGGGTTAGCGAAGACACGGTGCCCCAGTGCATCTGGGCCGGGCCGAACATCGGCGGCACCGATCCGTCGGCCGACCGGAAGTGCCGCCCGAAGTACAGCAATCCGCTGTCCTCCAGCTCTTCGCTGGGAGGACGGGCGCCTATGTCCTGGAGCCAGCCCGGCAAGGCTGACCGCCGTCCGCTCATGTCCACGACCAGGTCAGCCGGGATGGACTCGCCGTCCTTGGTCCGGACTCCAGTCACCTGCGGGACACCAGTCTGGGCCGAAGCGCCACTGGTGAGGCCGGCGACGGCCACGCCGCGGCGGACCTCCACACCCGGGGTCGTCTCGGCTGTCGCAGCAAGTACTGCTTCCACCAGGGCGCGCCGACCAGTCAGCCACTCGTAACGCTCGTCGCCGTCACGCCAGCCGCCGCTCATCTGCGGAGGAAGCACATGGCGGATGAAGTTCAGCCGCAGCGCGCCGGCATCCTGCAAGGCCTGGGAGACCCGAGGCAGTTCGGCGTCGACAATCGCACGGAACCTGCCCAGGAAGGCGTGCGCCATCCGGAACTGATTCAGCCCCGGTCGCTGCCAGCTCTCCCAGGCTTCAACGGGGTCACCGGGCGGCCCCTCCGGGTCCCGCTCCAGCACGATGACCCGATGACCATCACCGGCCAGGAGCATTGCGGTCCCCAGCGCCACGACGCCGGCCTCCACCAGCACGATCTGCCCCATCAACTAACACTAGACCTTCACATGCGAAAATGACAGCGTAAACACGCTTGTACCTGGATGGCCGGGCCAGCAAATGGTGCAGACTCCCACGCTGACGGTGCGGGTGGGAGTTGGTGGCTAGCTGGCCCGATGTCAATGTACGGAAGCCAGATGTCCTGGTCGGCCCACACCCTTGGCTGACGCTCGCCACTGCGGGTCAGCGTCGTCGTCGGACCGTGGGCATCCAGCACTATGGTCGCGCCGCTGTGCTCCTTGATGTGTCGCAGCGTCGCCTGCCCCACCTCGTAGTCCGTGATCGGGACACAGACGAACGCGTCCGCGTCAAGCACCGCGGCGACGTCGGCCGGCAGGATCGGGTTCATAAAGCTCGTCTGCCGCTCGGCGCGACGGTTTTGCGCGATATACCGCAGTTCAACACCGTCCCCTTGGTCGGCGGACGAAGTAATACCGGAGGTGTCGATGTTCGGGAAAGATGAGAGGATCCTTTTGATCGGACCCTCGTCCTTGCGGCGAACGTGCGATATCGGGACGACCGTGTCGCTAGCACCCAGGAGCGCGGAGAGGGCAACCGCCGTATACAACGCGCATCCGTACTTCTCGAACCGCTCGCCGTCATCGGTGAGGATCTGGTCGCGGGGGATCGGCCCTAGCACTGCAACCTTGCGGCTCTTCGTGTCTGTCGTCATGAACGCCTCCCGCTCTCGTCGCCATCGCCTATGCGGGGGATCGGAGCGCTACAAGGTCCGGTCCCCAAGGTCCGGGGCAGGGAAACGCGGCCCAGCGCCCGGGGCTGGGCTCAGGGGGCAGGCGGCCGGGAAACCACTTCACGCCAAGCGTGCCCTCCGCGGCCCCCGTGCCGCTTCGGCCGCCGCCGGGGCCCCGTAGCACGTACGCGATGCCTACCGCGATAATCGCGCCGGCCACCGGGCCGGCCAGATACGCCCACCAGGAGGTCCAGTCGCCGGTCACCAAGGCCGGGCCGAGCGACCTGGCCGGGTTCATCGACGCGCCGCTGACCGGAGAGCCCCACAACCCGGCCAAGGCGATGTAGCTGCCGACGCCGATAGCCGCCAGCGGCCCGATCTGCTGGGCGCCCGACGCGGTGCCCAGGATCACACTCACCAGTCCGGCGGTCAGGACCAGCTCCCACAGCATCGCGGCGGACGTCGAGATACCACTGCCGGGCAGGGTCAGCCCCGCGCTGCCCTGCTTGCCGAGAAATGCCCACAACAGCAACGTCGCCAAGATGGCGCCAACGAACTGGGCGGCGACGTACGCCGGAACGCGCTTCCACGGGAAGTCGCCCCGGGCCGCGAAGGCCACGCTTACCGCCGGATTCAGGTGCGCGCCGGAGACGGTCCCCATGAACAAGATGATGGCGGCCACCATCAGCGCCGGGGCCACCACTTTCGCCCCGTAGGGGACCGCGTCGCCACCGAACCGGGCGCTGACCATGCCACCGCCCACCGCCACCAGGACCAGGAGAAAGGTCCCGAGCAGCTCAGAGAACAACCGCCGCCCTTCGTACTTGTCGTTCCAGAAGTCGAACTCGACTGACCACCGAGTTCGGCTGGCCCATGGATCGCAGGCCGGCGATCGCCATGCTGGCCAGCATCTGGACGGCTGGCGTGCGGTGGCGGGGTCGGCCTGATCGGGCTTGCTGGTCATGTAGCCCCCTTTCCGGCTCCCCGGACGCCATGGCAGGCGCTGGATCCGAGCTTCTGGGCCCACCCGTAGCCGCTCATCGTCCAGCTCAGAATCGCCTCGGCGTACGGCGCCGGCAATCACCCCGGAGGGATGAACCTGGCCGCGTGGACGCTGTCGGCAAGGTCCTACTCGCTCCCTCGCCGCCTTTTTCTCGGCCACTACCCGGGGTGTGCGCGATCTGGATATAGTTACATTTGGTAGCAGTGTGGTCGCGTAATGTGACTGCAGTCAGGAGGCTATTACGTAGGGGGGACCCATGCTCCGGAAGATCACTGTCGAGTTCCTGGGTACAGCGATCTTGGTATTTCTCGCCGTCGGGTCGGCGACGCTGATGTTCGGCTTCAAGTTTCACGGCGCCAGCGTCGCGGCGGGCGTGGTGGCCACCGCCCTGACCTTCGGGCTGACGCTGCTGGCGCTGGTGTACCTGATCGGGCCGATCTCGGCAGCCACGTTAACCCGGCGGTCACGCTCGGCGCCCTGCTGACCGGGCGCATCCCGCTCATCGATGCGGTGGGGTACTGGGTGGCCCAGTTCGCGGGCGGCATCGTCGGCGCGCTCGCGCTGTGGGGGACGTTCAACACCTCGCCGTTCTACAGCCGGTCCGTCACCGGCCTGGGCACGGACGGCTATGACAGCTTGTCGATGATTCATATCGGGGCGGGCGGGGCGTTCATCTCCGAAGCGGTGCTGACCGCTGTCTTCGTTTTCGTCGTCTTGCGGGTGACGTCAGAGACAGCCAATGCCGCGACGGCGGCGATCGCCATCGGGCTGACCCTGACCGTCGTCCACCTGGTGGGCATCCCGGTCACCGGCACCTCGGTGAACCCGGCGCGCAGCCTCGGGCCCGCCCTGATCGTCGGCGGCACGCGCTGAGCCAGGTGTGGCTGTTCATCGTGGCGCCCCTGGTGGGCGGGGTGGTCGCCGCCGGGCTGCACCGGCTGCTCTACCGCGATGAAGGGACCGCGCTGGCGGCCGAGGGGCAGGCGGCGGCGAGGAACGCCGGCGGGCGGCCGTAGGGCGTGGCGCCGTCGCCGGTGGCGGGGCGGGCGGAGGCCGGGCGCGAGAGCGCCGGCGGAGCAGGCTTCACGGGCGCTCGTCGCGGTGAGGCAGGCAGGACCTCGGCGGTGACCGCCTGCGCCGGGCGGCCGGGCAGGCGCCGGCGGCGGTAGGGCTGACCAGGTTCCGGCGCCGGTCGGCGGGCCAGTCGGCTCGGCCAGGCGCCACGGGTCACGGCTGGATGCCGGCGGGCAGCTCGCGCTGGGTACGGCGGAGGTACACGTGCGGGCGCCGCCGTAGCCATGCGGTCGTGGGCTTCCCGGGCGAGGAAGAGCTCTTTGCCACGGCGAGACTGGCCCCGATTATCGCCGATGCAGCCGGTGTAGAGGTGGCCGAAGGTCAGGCCGACGATGCCCCCGGCGACGAGGGCGACGGTGATAGCGACACCGAGCAAGAACATCCGCTGGCGCCGGTCAGGAGCGCCGCCAGGACCTGCGTACGTCATACGGGCTAGGCTCCCCTCGGATGAACCAGTTACGCCTCATAGTGCATGGAGATTTTGTCAAACACCAGGGGCTTTATGTCCGATTTTTGACAATCGCGCCCAGAGTAGCCGCCCGATCCTGGAGTTCACGGCAATGGGTTAGCCTTCCTGCTCGCTGTGAAGTGTACAGCCGGTTCGCAGGGATGCTGACCAGCGTGTATCGCGGCGCCAAGGCGAGCGACGGTCTCGTCTGCCACAGCAGTCGGCGTCCAGCCGACGGACCATCGTGTCATCGGTGCCCCTGCCGCGCAGCGCGTCGGTCACCTCCGCGACCAGCTGCGTGGCAGCCGCTGGCGCTCCTGCAGCTCAGTATTCGCCGGCGACGCAGCGCCGGCGGCAGGCCTCGATCGCGGAGCAGCCGCAGGCGATCGTCGGCCGTGAAGCTGCCGGCCGCTACCGACCGAGCATCCAGGCCAGCGGCTCGCCGTGTTGTCGCAGGCCGCGAGCAACGGATGATGCCCGTAGCCCTTGAAATTCGCCTCTGCCAGTTCCTTGTCGCTGTGCGCTGGACGAAGGTCGAGTCCAGGCGGATGCAGGCGGTGCCCTCGTAGGAAGTGCTCCTCGAACTCGGCGGACAAGGACCTCAGCAATCCACATCCATGAAGTCTGGCCGCCGAACAGGACCTCGCGCTTGTCGGCGAAGTGCCGGAAGAAGGTGCTCCGGGTCAGCCCGGCCGCGTCGGCGATCTGGGCGACGGTGGTGGCGTCATACCCGCGGGTAGCGAACACGGAGAGGGCGGCTCGCTCAAGCCGCTCCAGCGCGCATTGGGTTCCCACCGGGCCATGGGGGCATTCTACGGTGATGGGACTGTGTCGCGTCATTGTCCGCCGCGCGCTAGAGTGACGGTACTGAGTCTCATCATTCGACCAGAGGAGCTCTCGTGCACGTCTTCGTCACCGGCGCGTCCGGCCACATCGCCTCGGCCTGGCTTAGCGGTCGGGAGGGCTAGCGGTGTGGGCGCCAGGCCGGGTCGCGGCCGGTCAGGCCGAGCAGCCGGTCGAGCGGCGGCGCGCCGTCCGGCACGGTGACCGGCGCGCCGAACAGGCCCGGGGTGCCGCCCGGGTTCTGGGCGACGGCTCCCTGGACGAACTCCTGCGCTGTCTGGAGCACCTCGGGTCGGCACGTGTAGTCCTGGCCGGTGGCCGCGGCGATGTCCCAGCCGTGCACGATGACCTCGTTCGCCGCGACCCGGCCGGCGATCTCCCCCGGCAGGTCAACACCGCCGGCCCGGGTCATGCCCGCCCAGGCGGCCTCGTCGTCCCAGGCGGTCGCCAGCCGGGCCAGCCGGTCGGGGATCCGCGTCCGCCAGTCCGGCCCCAGCCGCGACCCGTCCGCGACCGGAGCCTGGCTGCCCGTGTCCAGGTCCTTCACTGCCGCCCCGGCGAAGGCCAGGGATAGCCCGTCCACGTGGTCGAGCAGGTCGGCCACGGTCGAGCCGGGGCATGGAGTCGGCGCGCCGAGCTGGTCGTCGCCGATGCCGGCCACCACCCTGGCCAGCAGTTCGGTGGCGGGTGCCAGGTCTGGGTACATGTCTGCTCCTCCGCTGCCTGTGGACAAGTGTTCTTGCAAGTAGAACGGTCCCGGGCGCGGAAACTCATCGGGCCGCGCCGACTTTGACCACGGCGACTACTTTCTGAGCGCGCGCCCCGCGGTGACGCCCGGATTGCGGGCACTCGCCTTTCGCCGTAATGAACGGCGGGCCGGTTCGGTCGGGTAGGCTCGAATGTTGGACAGGGCGGACTCCCAGCATCGCGAGCGGGCTTGGCGCTTGGCCGCCCGCTCTGGCACGGTCACGGTGCGCTGGAGCGGTACGGCACGCTCCCGTTCGGATTACCAGATGTTGATTTTCTCTCGGGAGTCTGCGGCGTCGCGCTTAATGAGTCGCGCTTAGTGAGGAGTGTTGCCGCGGTGTCGGTAACGGATGTTGAGAAGCGCCCCGGAGCCAACGGGGGCGTGCTCGGCGAGGCCGCGCGGCGGCGGACGTTCGCGGTGATCAGTCACCCGGACGCCGGAAAGTCGACGCTGACCGAGGCGCTGGCTCTGCACGCGGCGGCGATCAACACCGCGGGCGCGGTGCACGGCAAGGCCGGCCGCCGCGGTGTCACCTCCGACTGGATGGCGATGGAGAAGGACCGCGGCATCTCGATCACTTCCGCGGTGCTGAAGTTCGACTACGACGGGCACGTGCTCAACCTGCTGGACACGCCGGGCCACGCCGACTTCTCCGAGGACACCTACCGGGTACTCGAGGCCGTGGACTGCGCGATCATGCTGCTGGACTCGGCCAAGGGCCTCGAACCGCAGACGCTGAAGCTCTTCGACGTGTGCCGCTCGCGGCACGTGCCCGTGGTGACGTTCGTGAACAAGTGGGACCGTCCTGGCCGGGAGCCGCTCGAACTGCTCGACGAGGTCGAGCAGCGGATCGGGCTGCGGCCGACCCCGGTGAACTGGCCGGTCGGCATCGCGGGCGACTTCCGCGGCCTGATCGAGCGGGCCACCGGCGAGTACACGGCCTACACCCGCAGGCCCGGCGGGGCCGAGAAGGCCCTGGAAGAGCACTTCAAGGACCCGGAGCAGGCCCGCGAGCGGGAGGGCGCCGCCTACGACGCCGCCGCGGAAGAGCTTGAGCTGCTCACCGAGATCGGCGCCGAGATAGACATGCCGTCGTTCCTGGCCGGCCAGTCGTCGCCGGTGCTGTTCGGCGCGGCGCTGCCCAACTTCGGCGTGCGGCGACTGCTCGACACGATGTGCGCGCTGGCTCCCGCGCCGGCCCCGCGGGACTCCGTCGAGGGGGACAAGCGAGCGGTGGACGCGCCGTTCTCCGGCCTGGTCTTCAAGGTCCAGGCCAACATGGACCGGGCGCACCGGGACCGGGTGGCCTTCGTCCGGGTGTGCTCCGGGCGGTTCGAGCGCGGCATGGTGCTGACCCACGCCGCGACCGGGCGGCCGTTCGCCACCAAGTACGCGCAGTCGATGTTCGGCCAGGAACGGGAGACGGTGGAGACCGCGTTCCCCGGCGACGTGATCGGCCTGGTGAACGCGACCGCGCTGCGACCGGGCGACACCCTGTACGCGGACGAGCCGGTCTTCTACCCGCCGATCCCTTCGTTCGCCCCCGAGCACTTCTCGGTGGTGCGCTGCAAGGACGCCGGGAAGTACAAGCAGTTCCGGCGGGGCATCGACCAGCTGGACACCGAGGGCGTAGTGCAGGTGCTCTCCTCGGACCTGCGCGGCGACCAGGCGCCGGTGCTGGCCGCCGTCGGGCCGCTGCAGTTCGACGTGGTGATGCACCGGCTGGAGCACGAGTTCGGCGCGAAGTCGGAGCTGTCCCACCTGGACTACGAGCTGGCCAGGCTCACCGACGAGGCCGGGCTGGAGGCGCTGGCAGGCGCGCGCGGCGCCGAGGTGCTGACCCGGCGGCTCGACGGTGCGCTGCTGGCGCTGTTCGCCGACAAGTGGCGGCTCAACGCCATCCAGCGGGACAACCCGTCGGTGAAGCTCGAACCGCTCCTGGCTGGCACCGCCGAGTAACGCACCGCCGGGTAGCGCGCGGCCGGGAACGCCGGCCGCGCGCCCCGCGGTTACTTCAGCCGGGCGATGTCGATCTGGTCGAAGTCGCCGTGGCCGTTGGTGATGCCGCCGCCGCCCGACCACTGCCAGGCCAGGGCGAACTTGCTCGCCGAGGTCTGGCCGCCGAAGAACTGCGCGCAGGTCGACGACCCGCGCAGGCACCAGCCCGACGGGGCGGCGGCCAGGTTCGAGGTCCCGGGCGAGTAGGTCCACTCGTAGGTGTTCGGTATGGAGGCGTACTGTCCGGTGCCGAAGATCGACCCCCAGATCAGCGGGGACGAGTACACGCCGACTTTGAGCGTGGAGTGCGAGGAGATGTAGGCGGCGAAGCCGTTGAACTCGGTCCGGTCGATGACGGCGGGCACCGAGGACTGCTTGACCTTGCCGCTGCACGGCGAGGTGTACACGCTGTTCCAGCCGTTGTCGCGCGCGGGCGCGATCTGCGGCAGCTCGATGTCGGCCCACATGACCGCGTAGGGCTCGTACCGGCCTTTTTGCGACGCGAGGGCCCAGGCCGCCTGCTGCTCGCCCCAGTGATAGGCCTCGGTGGTCGTGCCGTTCCAGTGCGGGTCGACGCCCGGGCCGCCCATGTACCAGTAGACCCCGGTGCCGACGCCGACGCCGTGGTTCTTGAAGTTGCTGTTGGCCTGGTTAGCGTTGGTCGGCGCCCAGGCCAGCTGGTTGCCGGTCGTGCACCCCAGCGTGCGGGCCCAGTTGCCCGCCATGCCGATGTAGCCGCCGTAGTTGCTGCCGATGACCGGCTCCTGGTACACCGGGCTGCCGGTCACGGTCATCGGCCAGCTGTCGGTCCCGTACACGAACCCGGCCGACGGCCCGGCCGCCGGTGCCGCGGCTGACGTCGTGGCGGCGGCTGATGTCGTGGCCGCGGCGGCCGGAATGGTCAGCGAGCCGACGGCCGCCGCCCCGGCCAGCAGGCCGATACCCAGCGCCTTGGAAACTAGGCGCATCTCCGTGCCCCCAAGCGAATCGTCGGCGTATCCGGGAATGGTTTCCTGGCGGACGCCGCCTGAACAGTGCCGGATGGCAGGATATGCGAACAAAACGGCTGTTCGGGCGGTTAGCCCCAGTCAGCGCGACGGGATTTACTCGTGCTGCCCGTGGTGATCGGGTTTCCCGGGGAACGCAAGGTCGAGCTGGCTGATCGCCTGCCCGTAGGTCAGCGCGGCCAGCTTGGCGATGTTGCCGTGCGCGCCGATCGGTGCCGCGCACTCGGCGCCGATCGCCAGGGAGTCCAGGTCGCTGCTGGTCGCTTCCGGGCCGATAATGCAGGGCGCGATGGCCAGCCGGCTGACGCCCATCTGCTTGAGCCGCATCGCGCCCTCGTGTACCGACGGCGGGCTGTCCATGGACGCGGTGATGACCGGAAGCGCGAGCCGCGCGGCGAGCAGCACCGAGGTGACGTTGGCCGCGCCGGCCGCGTCCGGGCCGCCGACCGTGGCGATCAGGACGCCGTCGGCGGCGGTGACGATGCTGAACAGCCGCACCCGGTCGGCCCGGGCGAGCCCGGCCTCCGCGAGCCGGATGTGCAGCACCTCGGCGATCATCGCGTTGGAGTTGAAGAAGCCGCTGATCTTGGCGTTCGTGCCGCTCGCGGTCACGGCCTCGCGCAGCCGGCGGATTACCGGCGGGTTGACCGTCGCGATCAGCGGGATCACCACCGCGCAGGGGGCGTCGCCGTCGGGGCGGAGCGCGGCCGCGTCGGCTAGGACCGCGCGCAGGTCCGACGGGTCGTCGAAGCCGCCGCCGTCGATGCGCGCGGCGCGCACGTCAACCGCCGGGTTGTCCGTCCGCAGCACCGTAGTCAGGTCGGCGACCGTTCCTGAGGCGAGGTCGGTGTCCCGCCCGGGGACGCCGAGCACTAGCGCCGGGGCGCTCTGCGGCAGGCTGGCGGGCACAGCGCGGCGGTGACGGCCGCCGGGGCGCGGCGGGCGGAAGGTGGGCTGGCGCACCGGGAACGACTCGCCGCGGGGCGGCATGTCGCCTCGGCCCGGCGCCTGCTCGGGGCCGCGGGCCGGGTACTCGGGACCGCGCGACGGGTACTGCGGCCCGCGGCCGTACGGCTCGGGTGCCCGCTGGTACTGCTCAGGGCCGCGGTCGTAGTGCTCGGCGCCGCGCGGGCGCGGGTCGCCGGGGAAGCCGGCGGCCTGCTGCGGGTGCTGGCTCTGGCCGAAAGGATCCGCGGAGTGCCCGCTGGGCAGCGTCCCGCCCGGCTGCCAGGAAGGCATGCCGTCGCTAGGCTGCCGCATGGGGAGGCCTGCCGAGGGGTCGCGAACATCCGTCACGAGTGGGAAGCCTAGTCCCAAGCTGCACGCCGGGGCCTCTAAAGCGGGGAAACAGGTGAAGAACGGCGGGCTGCCGTTACCGGAACATTACCGGCCGTGTCAGATGATGGCATCGCTCGCCCAGTGTGGCACCACGAGACCCGGCCGCGCGGCCCGGTGGGAAAAAATGACGTGCCCCCGAGGTGCCGTAAGCTTGCTACTAGTGAGTAACATGTAGGCAGTCAGCGAGCATGCGGAGCGTTACATGAGCCACTACAAGAGCAATCTCCGGGATATCGAGTTCAACCTGTTCGAGCTGCTCGGCCGCCGGGAGCTCCTGGGCACGGGTCCGTTCGCCGATTTCGACGAGGAAACCGCGCGGGACATGCTCGCCGAGGTCAACCGGCTGGCGCTCGGCCCGGCCGCTGAGTCGTTCGTCGACGGCGACCGCAACCCGCCGGTGTTCGACCCCGCGACCGGCAGCGTGACGCTGCCCGAGTCGTTCAAGCGGTCGTACCACTCCTTCATGGACGCCGAGTACTGGCGGCTATCGCTGCCACCGGAGCTGGGCGGCACGATGGCGCCCAGGTCGCTGCAGTGGGCGATGGCCAGCTTCATGCTCGGCGCCAACCCGGCCTTGTGGATGTACTCCAACGGCCCCACGTTCAGCAAGATCCTGTGGGAACTGGGCACCCCCGAGCAGAAGCGCTTCGCCGAGCTCGCGATCGAGCGGCAGTGGGGCGCGACCATGGTGCTGACCGAGCCCGACGCGGGCTCCGACGTCGGCGCCGCGCGGGCCAGGGCGGTCGAGCAGCCCGACGGTACCTGGCACGTCGAGGGCGTGAAGCGGTTCATCACCGTCGGCGAGCACGACCTGTCCGAGAACATCTTCCACCTGGTCCTGGCCCGGCCCGACGGCGCGGGCCCGGGCACCAAGGGCCTGTCGATGTTCCTGGTGCCGAAGTACCTGGTGAACTCCGACGGCTCGCTGGGTGAGCGCAACGGCGTCAAGGCCACCAACCTTGAGCACAAGATGGGCTTGAAGGTCTCCACCACCTGCGAGCTGACCTTCGGCGGGGACCCGGGCCGGCCCGCGGTCGGCACGCTGGTCGGCGGCGTGCACGAGGGCATCAGGCAGATGTTCACGGTGATCGAGCACGCCCGGATGCTGGTCGGCCTCAAGGCGATCGAGACCCTGTCCACCGGTTACCTGAACGCCCTCGATTACGCGAAGAACCGGGTGCAGGGCCCTGACCTCGCGAAGCAGGGTGACAAGACCTCGCCGCGCGTGACGATCATCCACCACCCGGACGTGCGCCGCATGCTGATGCTGCAGAAGGCGTACGCCGAGGGCATGCGCTCACTGGTGCTCTACACCGCCACGCTGCAGGATGCCGTGCAACTGGCCGCCGCGGGCGGCGAGCAGGACCCGGCCGCGGCCGCTCGCAACGACCTGCTGCTCCCGGTGGTGAAGGGGCTGGGCGCCGAGCGGGCGTCCGAGATGCTAACGCTGTCGCTGCAGACCCTCGGCGGCTCCGGCTACCTGCAGGACTACCCGATGGAGCAGTACATCAGGGACGCCAAGATCGACTCGCTCTACGAGGGCACGACCGCCATCCAGTCCCTGGACTTCTTCTTCCGCAAGATGGTCCGCGACCAGGGCGCGACGGTGCAGGCGCTGCTCGGCGAGGTCGCCGCGTTCGGCGCGGCCGATGACCCGCAGGGGCGCCTGAAGACCGAGCGGGCGGCCATCGCCGACGGCGTGGCCCAGTTCGAGGCGATGCTGAACGCGATGACCGGGTTCCTCATCGGCTCGCTGGAGCAGCCGCAGGAGATCTACAAGGTAGGGCAGCAGTCCGTCCGGGTGCTGCTCGCTTTCGGCGACCTGTTGGTCGCCTGGCTGCTCGGCCGCCAGGCCGAGGTCGCCGGGCGCGCGCTGGACAACGCGGACGCGCTCACCGGCGCCGACCGGGACTTCTACGCCGGCAAGCTGGCCGTGGCCCGGTTCTTCGCCATCACGGTGCTGCCGCGCCTGGAGAGCGACCGCAAGATCGTTGAGGGCGCCACCAACGACCTGATGGACGTCCCCGAGGGCGCCTTCTAACCGAGACTCCCCGGACTGGCCAGGACTGACATCCCGGAACGACGGAGCCGGGGCACCCAGCGGGTGCCCCGGCTCCGGTCCGTCGCTTACAACTTGATCTGAACCGCGAAGCGCTCCCCCAGGATGGGGGTGATGGTGCGGTTGATGACATCGCGGTGCGCGAGGTCATCGCGGTAGGCGAAGAACCCGGCCTCGTCCTCGAAGTCGGCGGTCACGGCGAAGTCGAAGTTGCCGACGGCCAGCCCCGCGTCCGGGCCGATGAGGAACGCGCGGACCGACGGGATGACCGCGGGCAGGGCGGACAACTCGGCCGCGACCGCCGCCTTCTGCTCCTCGGTCGCCTCGGTGGTCCACTTGAACAGCACGATGTGACGGATCATGGGCGAAAGCCTAGAGCCCGTGCCGCTGCTTGAGCTCGCGCAGCAGGTCGTCAGCGGACTGGCCGCCTGGCGACGGCTGCTGCGGTGAGACGGGACCACCCTCCGTCACCCTCTTGTCCTTGCCCGCCCGCACCCGCTGCGCGGCCGGCGTCCGGAGCATCCAGGCGGCGGCCAATGCCGCCGACCAGCCCGCCGAGGTGCCCGATCCAGCTCACCCCGGGCGTACCGGGCAGGGCGACCATGAGGATCGTCCAGTACAGCGCGCCCGCAACCAGGCCGACCCCGATGTCGACCGGGTTCCGGTCGACGAACCCGCGGACGAGCACGTAGCCGAAGTAGCCGAAGATCAGCCCGGACGCGCCGACGGTCAGCGAGGGGCCCGACTGGAACAGCCAGACCGCCAGGCCGCTCACCACCGCGATGATCAGCGTGGCGAACGCGAACCGCACCAGGGAGCGGTACGCGGCCAGGACGCCGAGCACGAACAGCGGCACCGAGTTGCCCTCGATGTGCGCCCAGGAGAAGTGCAGGAACGGCGCGGTGAAGATCTCGCCGAGCCTGCCGGTGTCGCGCGGCACAATGCCGAACGACGTGTCGAGCCGGTAGCTGTCGGTCCAGTTCAGCACCTGGAGCGCCCAGATGACCGCGAGGAAGACGCCCATGACGATGAGGGCGTTTCTGAGCTTCAACATCGACATGCCGTCCCCTATCACGACCAGGCGAGGATCCGCAGCGGATCCTCAAGCATAGAGCCTACGTCCCGAAGAACGGCTGAGCCCAGTTCTCCGTCAACGATCCGGTGGTCGAACGACAGCGACAGGGTTGTCACCTTGCGGACCGCCAGCTCGCCGCTGACCACCCAGGGCAGGTCGCGCACCTGGCCGAAGGCGAGGATCGCGGCCTCGCCCGGCACCAGGATCGGCGTGCCCGCGTCCACGCCGAACACGCCCACGTTGGTGATCGTGATCGTGCCGTCGGCCAGGTCCTCGGGGGTTGCCTTGCCTGCCCGCGCCGTCGTCGCCAGCTCGTCAAGCGCCCTGGCCAGGCCGGCCAGCGGCAGCGCGTCCGCGCCCTTCACGTTCGGCACGATCAGGCCGCGCTCGGCTGCCACCGCGATGCCCAGGTTCACCGGCCGCTTGACCACGATCTCCTGGGCCGCGTCGTCCCAGGATGAGTTGATCATGGGATGGCGCCGCGCCGCGACGAGCAGCGCCCTGGCCACGAACAGCAGCGGTGACACCTTGACCCCGGCGAACTCGGGCAGCTCGCGTGCCCGCCGCACGGCGGCCATGGTCTCGGTGACGTCCACCTGGAGGAACTCGGTCACGTGCGGCGCGGTGAACGCGCTGGCCACCATCGCCGCGGCAGTGTGCTTGCGCACCCCGCGCACCGGCACGCGCTCCTGCGCGGGCCCCGGGGTCACCCCGGGGCGCAGGCCCGCCCCGGACAGCGGCCGCTCCCCCGCAGGCACCTCAGCAACGGAAGATGAACGGGAGCGGGTTCCACTGGCCGCGCGCTCGACATCCTCCCGGGTGACCGAGCCTTCCGGCCCGCTTCCCGACAGCCCGCCAAGGTCGACGCCGAGGTCCCGGGCCAGCCGCCGCACCGGGGGCTTCGCCAGGGCACGGGACCGCGGCACTGGTCGGCGCGCCGTGCCCGGCTGCCCGGCCGCCGCCTGCGGCGGGACCGGGATGCCGGGGGAAGCTGGAGGCCGGCCGGGAACTGCGGGCCGCCCGCCGCGCCGCCGTCCGGGCCGCCCGTCGGCGGCCCGGACGGCGTGGCCGGGTAGGAACCCGGCCGGGTCGGCGGCTTCTTCCTTGGCCGGCGGCTGGTCGTGCCTGGCTTGACGCCGTAGCCGACCAGCACCGGCTGCCGCGCGCTGTCCGGTTTGGCCGCCGACGCCGGCTGGCTGGCTGGCTCCGCCGCCGGCCCCGCCTCGGCGCCGTCGGTGCCCGGCACGTCGACCGCGATGATCGGCGTGCCAACGTCCACCGTCTGGCCCACCTCCACCAGCAGGGCGCTCACCGTGCCCGCGTAGGGGCTGGGCAGCTCGACGACCGCCTTGGCCGTCTCGATTTCCACGATGACCTGGTTGACCGTCACCGTGTCGCCCGGGTGGACGTGCCAGGAAACGATGTCGGCCTCGGTAAGGCCCTCCCCGACGTCGGGGAGCCTGAATTCCTTGTTGCTCACTACGCCTCCTGCACAGCTGCGGCTCGCCGGTGGTGACCGTTCTCTGTGTCTCCCGCTCGGCTATAAACCCCTGCGCTGGCCCGTTCGCCTGAAAACCAAGGCTCACTCACGGCCCATGCCTCGCTCGCCATCGGTGATCCCCTCCGGTTAGTAGGCGAGTGTCCGGTCGACCGCGTCCAGGATCCGGTCGAGGTCGGGCAGGTAGTGGTCCTCGGCCCGGGCGGCCGGGTAGGGGATGGCGAACCCGCCGACCCGCAGCACCGGGGCCTCCAGGTGGTAGAAGCACTCCTCGGTCACCCGGGCGGCGATCTCCGCGCCCAGGCCGGCGTAGACCGGAGCCTCGTGGGCGACTACGCAGCGGCCGGTGCGGGCGACCGACGCCGCGACGGTCGCCATGTCAAGCGGCGAGAGCGAGCGCAGGTCGATCACCTCGATGGACCGCCCGTCCTGCTGGGCCGCCAGCGCCGCTTCGAGGCAGGTGCGGACTAGCGGCCCGTAGGTGAGCAGGGTGACGTCGTCGCCGGCCTGGACGGTGCGCGCCTGGTCGAGCGGCAGCGCGTCGGTCAGCGGCGCGGCCAGGTCGACCTCGGCCTTGTCCCAGTAGCGCCGCTTGGGCTCGAAGAAGATCACCGGGTCGTCACCCGCGATGGCCAGCTGGATCATGGCGAAGGCGTCGGCCGGGTCGGCGCATGCCACCACCCGCAGCCCCGCCGTGTGGGCGAAGAACACCTCGGGCGACTCGCTGTGGTGCTCGACCGCGCCGATGCCGCCGCCGAACGGTATGCGGATCACGACGGGCAGCGTGACCTGGCCGCGTGAGCGGTAGCGCATCTTGGCCAGCTGGCTGACGATCTGATCGGTCGCCGGGTAGACGAAGCCGTCGAACTGGATCTCGCAGACCGGCCGGTAGCCGCGCAGCGCCAGGCCGATCGCGGTGCCGACGATGCCGGACTCGGACAGCGGCGTGTCGACCACGCGGTGCTCGCCGAAGTCCTTGTGCAGCCCGTCGGTCACCCGGAAGACGCCGCCGAGCTTGCCGACGTCCTCTCCCATGATCATGACCTTCGGGTCCGACTCCAGGGACCGCCGGAGGCCCTCGTTGATCGCGCGGGACAAGGTAATGAGGGTCATCGCTGGGCTCCCTGCTCCTCGAAACCCTCTAGGTATTCCGCGTACCGGGCGCGTTCAGCGTCGATGATGGCGTGACCGCCCGCGTACACGTGGTCGAACACGGATAGCGGCGGCGGATCGGGCAGCGCCAGGCACGCGGCGCGCACGGTCGCGGCGAGGCTGTCCGCCTCGGCCTCGACCTCCTGGAAGAACGCGGCGTCCGCCTCGCCGGTGCGGGCCAGGTAGGAGCGGACCCGCTCGATCGGGTCACGCAGCCGCCAGGCCTCCAGCTCGCTCGCCAACCGGTACCTGGTCGGGTCGTCGGTGGTGGTGTGCGCGCCCATCCGGTAGGTGAACGCCTCGATCAGCGTGGGGCCCTCGCCCTCGCGGGCGGCCCGCATGGCCTGGCGGGTCACCGCGTAGCAGGCGAGGACGTCGTTGCCGTCCACCCGGATGCCGGGGAAGCCGAAGCCGCTCGCCTTCTGGCTGATCGGCACGATGCTCTGCCGCTCCGGCGGCGCGGAGATGGCGAACTGGTTGTTCTGGCAGAAGAACACCACCGGGGCGTGGAAGACCGACGCCCAGCCGAACGCCTCGCTGACGTCCCCCTGGCTGGTCGCGCCGTCACCGAAGTAGGCGATGACCGCCTCGTCCTCGGAGCTGTCGCGCTGAATGCCCATCGCGTACCCGGTGGCGTGCAGCGTCTGGTCGCCGATGACCACCGTGTACAGGTGGAACTTGTGCTCCTCCGGGTCCCAGGCGCCGTTGGTGACGCCGCGGAACAATTCGAGCAGCCGGGCCGGGTCGAGGCCGCGGCACCAGGCGACACCGTGCTCGCGGTACGAGGGGAAGGCCATGTCCCGGGGGGACAGGGCACGCGCGGAGCCGATCTGGGCGGCCTCCTGGCCGAGCAGCGGCGCCCAGAGGGCAAGCTCGCCCTGCCGCTGCAGCGCGACCGCCTCATTGTCCATGCGGCGCACCAGCGCCATATCCCGATACATGCCCCTGAGGTCCACGTCGCCGACGGGGTACTCAGGATGATCGATCCGCTCGCCCTCGGGGGTGAGGAGCTGGATGGTCTCGGTGGTCACGTACCACTCCTTCTCGCCGTGGCCGCGCGACGGGATCGCCGTCGCCGACCTGACAGTACTTCTCCCGGGGGTGCGACCCCCCGTACCCCCCGATGTTCCGCCGGACGGGCCCGATGGCAAAAGCGCCATCGTATCGGGCCCGCGCCGACGAAACGGGACGGCGTGGGAACCCGCTGATACGGGGTCTTCGGCGCCGACGGTAGAGGGCAAGGGGGTGCTGGCATCTGCGGGGTGTCCGGGAATGCCGCCCGGTACGTGCTCAGAGTACGCACCTGACTTTTATGCCCTCCCAGCCGGTCCGATACCATCTCGTTCCCGTCGGGCCGGCCTGCGGGGATGCTGGCCACCCTCGGAGAGGACAGCACAGTGGCCAAGGTGATCGTCGATGTCATGCTCAAGCCGGAGATTCATGATCCGCAAGGGGAAGCGGTGCTCAGTGCATCACATCGGCTTGGCTTCGGCAACGTCTCAGGCGTGCGCCAGGGCAAGCGGTTCGAGCTGGAGATTGACGGGCCGGTCGATGGCGCCACGCTCTTGAGAGTCGAAGAACTGGCCCGGGAGCTGCTCGCCAACCCGGTGATCGAGGAGTTCACCCTCAATACCACAGAGTTACGGTCTAGACACGGACCGCTAGATTTGGTTACAGTGGCGTGTCCTGGGAAATCTCTGCTTACGTGAGAACAGAGCGATTGACTCGGTCGAAGGTCCGATTCTGCCTCGTGTTCGAGCGGGAGCTGCTGAGCGTTCCCGTCATGCGCCAGGTTCTCGGGGACACCTTGCGCGGAATCGGTGTCAATGAGGACTCCGTCACCGACATACTGCTGGCTGTCACCGAGGCGTGCACCAACGTCGTGCTCCACGCTGGGCAGTCGGCGCAGGCCTACACGGTGGCTGCCACCGTGGACAGCGCCGCCTGCCGGGTCGAGATTACCGACGCCGGCCAGGGCTGCTCCCGGCTGCGGCGAGACCGCCTGCGGCGCGGCCCCGTCGACCACGGGGTGCTCGACCGCGGCCCGGCTGACCACGGGGCGACCGACCGTGGCCCGGCCGATCACGGGGCGACCGACCGCGGCCCGGCTGACCACGGGGGCCTAGCCGAGTCCGGCCGCGGGTTCGCCATCATGCGGGAGTGCGTCGACGCGGTGACGCTGCGGTCCGCACCCGGCCGTGGCACCCGGGTCGTGCTCGACAAGCGCATCCACCTCGAGGCGCCGCTGCCCGGCGCGGCCTGAGCCCGTCAGGCCGGCGGGCTGAGCCAGACGGGCCGCGCACGGGTTGGCGCTGGCCGCGATGGCCTGCCGGTCTGAGCAGGTCAGGTAGTCTTCATTTGTGCGGATAGGCGTTGTCACGTTCCCCGGATCACTGGACGACACCGACGCGGCTCGCGCCGTGCGGTACGCGGGAGCGGAGCCGGTTCGGCTCTGGCATGCCGACCGCGACCTGCGGGCAGTCGACGCGGTGATCCTCCCAGGCGGCTTCTCTTACGGCGATTACCTGCGCTGCGGCGCGATCGCCCGGTTCTCCCCGGTGATGGGCGAGCTGATACCGGCCGCCCGGGCTGGCCTGCCGGTGCTCGGCATCTGCAACGGCTTCCAGATCCTCTGCGAGGCGCACCTGCTCCCCGGCGCGCTCACCAGGAACGCGGGCCTGCGCTTCATCCATGCCGACGTCCGGCTCACGGTGACCAACGCCGCGACCCGCTGGACCTCGGACTACGCGCCCGGCCAGCAGCTCACCGTCCCGGTCAAGAACGGCGAGGGCGCCTTCGTCGCCGACGAGGCGACCCTGGACGAGCTGGAGCGCGACGGGCGGGTCATCGCCAGGTACACCGCCGGCGCGCCCAACGGGTCAAGCCGGGACATCGCCGGCATCTGCAGCGCCGACGGCAACGTGGTCGGCCTGATGCCGCACCCGGAGCACGCGATCGACCCGCTGACCGGCCCGTCCGCGGACGGCCTCGGTTTCTTCAGCTCGGTCGTGACCGCCTTCGCCGGGGCGGGGGTGCGGGCATGAGCGAGCTTGCGAGCGAATCGGTAAGCACCGGTCTCACCGATTCCGTTGCGGTCGCGGCGCGGACGCCGGAGCTGGAGCAGCCGTACAAGGAACTTGGGCTGACCGAGGAGGAGTACCAGAAGATCCGCGACATCCTCGGCCGCCGTCCGACGGCCGCCGAGCTGGCGCTGTACTCCGTCATGTGGAGCGAGCACTGCTCCTACAAGTCCTCCAAGGTCCACCTGCGCAACCTGGCGCCCAACGCCGCCCAGTCCAGGCACCTGCTGGCAGGCATCGGCGCCAACGCGGGCGTGGTGGACATCGGCCAGGGCTACGCCGTCACCTTCAAGATCGAGAGCCACAACCACCCGTCGTTCGTCGAGCCGCACCAGGGCGCGGCCACCGGCATCGGCGGCATCGTGCGCGACATCCTGGCGATGGGCGCCCGGCCGGTCGCGGTGATGGACGCCCTGCGGTTCGGTGCGGCCGACGCGCACGACACCGCCCGCGTGCTGCCCGGCGTGGTCTCCGGCATCTCGTTCTACGGGAACTGCCTCGGCCTGCCGAACATCGGCGGCGAGCTGGCCTTCGACCCTAGCTACTCGGGCAACCCCCTGGTCAACGCGCTGTGCGTCGGCCTGATGAAGCACGATGACCTGATGTCCGCCGTCGCCACTGGCATCGGGAACAAGGTCGTGCTGTTCGGCTCGCGTACCGGCCCGGACGGCGTCGGCGGCGCCTCGGTGCTGGCTAGTGCGACGTTTGGCGGAGCCGAACAAGGGAGCACTGGCGGCGCTGGGGGGAGGGCCTCGAAGCGCCCCTCGGTGCAGGTCGGCGACCCGTTCATGGAGAAGTTGCTCGTCGAGTGCTGCCTCGAGTTGTTCGCGGCCGGGCTCATCGAGGGCATCCAGGACCTCGGCGCGGCCGGCGTGGCCTGCGCGACCACCGAGCTGGCCGCGGGTGGTGACGGTGGCATGTCAGTCGACATGGACGCCATTCCGCTGCGCGACCCGAACCTGACGCCCGCCGAGATCCTGATGAGCGAGTCGCAGGAACGCATGATGGCGGTGGTGACGCCGGGCAATGTCGTGGCGTTCCTGGACGTCTGCGCGAAGTGGGACGTCGAGGCTGTTGTGATCGGCGAGGTCACCGGGGATGACACGCTGACCATGACCTGGCGCGGTGAGACGGTCGTTCAGATGCCGCCGCGCACCGCCGCCGACGGCCCGGTCTACCAGCGGCCGCTCGAGCGTCCCGGTACCCAGGACGCTTTGCAGGCGGCGGGCCCGGAGGGCCTGGACCGGGCCGCGGACGGGCAGGCCATGCGCGACACCCTGCTCGCGCTGGTCGCCTCGCCCGGCCTGGCCGACAAGCGCTGGGTCACCCGGCAGTATGACAGCCGGGTCGGCGGCAACACCGTGCTCGCGATGCCGGAAGACGGCGGCCTGGTCCGGGTGGACGAGGAAACCGGACTCGGCATCGCCCTAGCCACCGACGGCAACGGACGGTACTGCGCGCTCGACCCCTACCAGGGCACGCAGCTCGCGCTGGCCGAGGCCTACCGCAACGTCGCGATGACCGGCGCCGTGCCGTCCGCCGTCACCAACTGCCTCAACTTCGGTTCACCGGAGGACCCGGCGGTCATGTGGCAGCTGGCCGAGGCCGTCCGCGGCCTCGCCGACGGCTGCCAGAGCCTTGGCATCCCGGTCACCGGAGGCAACGTCAGCCTCTACAACCAGACCGGCAGCACGGCGATCCACCCGACGCCGGTGATCGGTGTACTCGGCGTCCACGCCGATGTCCGCCGGCGGCTCGCGGCCGGCTTCTCCGCCGATGGCGCCAGCGTGATGCTGCTCGGCCGGACGGAGCCGGAATTCGGCGGGTCGGCGTGGGCCGAGGTGGTCCACCGGCACCTGGGCGGCCGCCCGCCGGCCGTGGACCTGGCGGCGGAGCGGCGGCTGGCCGAGCTGGTCGCGGCGGCCGCCTCCGCCGGCCTGCTGGCCAGCGCGCACGACATCTCCGACGGCGGGCTGGCGGTCGCCCTGGCCGAGGCTTGCCTGCTCGGCGGCCGCGGCTGCGTGGTCACGCTGCCCGGCGACGCGTTCACCAGCTTGTTCAGCGAGTCTTCTGCCCGGGCCGTCGTCTCGGTCGTCTCCGGCCGCGAGGCGGAGTTCGCCGCCCTGGCCGAGAAGCATGGCGTCCCGGCCGCGGTGCTGGGCACCACGGCCGGCGACTCGCTGACCGTAGAGGGTGCCTTCGCCGTCCCGCTGGCCGAGCTGGAGCACGCCTGGACGGATACCCTCCCGGCCATCTTCGGCTGATGCCGGCCCTTAAGCCGGACCCGGAGGGCGAGGCAAGCGTGGCGGTCGTCGCCGCCGCGCTCGACGCGGGAGGCGAACCGGAGCGCACCGCCCTCCGGTCGGCGGCCCGGCACCTGCTGCGGGTGCTGGAAAGGGACCGTCCTGGCCGTTCGGTCGAGGTCAGGGTGGTTCCGGTCGCCGCGGTGCAGGCGGTCGCCGGCCCGCGCCACACGCGGGGGACGCCGCCCAACGTGGTCGAGACCGACGCGGAGACGTGGTTCCGCCTCGCCACCGGGCGGCTCGCCTGGGACGAGGCGGTGCGCAGCGGCGCAGTCCGGGCCAGCGGCGCGCGGTCGGATATCTCGGCGTTTCTTCCGCTGACCTGACCAAATAGACTGGTGTCGTGGCTAAGCCTGACGGGCGTCTTACGCACGATCTCGACCCCAACGACCGCCCGCCAAGGGACGCCTGTGGCGTCTTTGGCGTCTGGTCCCCTGGTGAGGACGTAGCCAAGCTCGCATACTACGGATTGCACGCACTGCAGCACCGTGGCCAGGAATCGGCGGGCATCGCGGTCAGCGACGGCAGGCGGATCGTCGTCCACAAGGAGATGGGACTGGTCGCGCAGGTCTTCGACGAGCCATCGCTCACCGCCCTGCGCGGCGACATCGGCGTGGCGCACTGCCGCTACTCGACCACCGGCGCCCCGGTCTGGGCCAACGCCCAGCCAACCTTCCGGTCGACGCCGTCGGTGTCGATCGCACTCGGGCACAACGGGAACCTGACCAACACAAGGGAACTGGCCGCCTTGTTGGCCCCCGAGGCCGGGTTGGCCGGGATGCAGGCCACCTCGGACACCGATGTGCTGACCGAGCTGCTCGCGGGCGGTTCCGCCGGCTACGGGGACGACGGCGGTGTCGAAGACGCCGCGGTCCGCATCCTGCCGCTGGTGCGCGGCGCCTACTCCATCGTGTTCATGGACGAGAACACGCTGTACGCGGCGCGCGACCCGCAGGGGTTCCGCCCGCTGGTCCTCGGGCGGCTCGCGGCCGGCTGGGTGGTGGCCAGCGAGACGGCGGCGCTGGACATCGTCGGCGCGTCCTTCGTACGCGAGGTGGAGCCGGGCGAGCTGATCACGCTGGACGAGCGGGGCGTGCGGTCACGGCGGTTCGCGGCGGCCGCGCCCAAGGTGTGCCTGTTCGAGTACGTCTACCTGGCCCGGCCGGACACGACCATCGGCGGCCGCGGGCTGCACGCGACCCGGGTGGAGATCGGCCGGCGGCTCGCGGCCGAGCATCCGGCACCCGCGGACTTGGTCATCCCGGTGCCCGAGTCGGGTACGCCCGCGGCGATCGGCTACGCCGAGGCCAGCGGCATACCGTACGGGCAGGGCCTGGTGAAGAACTCCTACGTCGGCCGGACCTTCATCCAGCCCAGCCAGACCATCAGGCAGCTCGGGATCAGGCTGAAGCTGAACCCGCTGCGTGACGTGATCGCCGGCCGCCGGATCGTGGTCGTCGACGACTCGATCGTGCGGGGCAACACGCAGCAGGCGATCGTGGCGATGCTCCGCGAGGCCGGCGCCCTGTCGGTGCATGTGCGGATCGCGTCGCCGCCGGTGAAATGGCCGTGCTTCTACGGCATCGACTTCGCCACCAGGGACGAGCTGCTCGCGGGACACGCCTCGGTGGAGGAGATCCGCTCGGCGATCGGCGCGGACTCCCTGGGCTACGTGTCCCTGGACGGGCTTATCGGGGCCACGGAACAGCCGGCCGGAACACTGTGCCGTGCCTGCTTCGACGGGCACTATCCCGTGCCGGTCCCGGAGGATGAGCGCGGTAAGGACATGCTCGAGCCGGTGACGAGCGCCTGAGCTGCGAGAGGAAATGCGGCTAACGACTACGGGCCTGCCGTCGGTGCGGCGACAGGCCCGATGTGCACTCGGCGGTTGTGCCGGGTGAAGTGCTAACGCGAGCTGGACCAGTCGTCCTCGTCGTCGTCCTCTTCGCCGTCGTCGTCGTCGAGAGCATCCTCGTCGTCGCCGTACTCCGCATACGGGTCGTCGTGGTCCGCGCTCTGCGCTTCCGATCCGACGCCCAGCTCCTGCGCAAGTCGGTTAAGGTCCGTACCGCCGCCGTTGTACTTGATCTGGCGAGCGACCTTAACCTGCTTGGCCTTAGCTCGGCCGCGCCCCATTGGCTCGACCCCCTCGAACGTCCGGAGCCATACGGCCCCACGATGCTAGCGCTGACCTGCGCGTTGCGTTCTGCACGCGTCTGTGACACACACAGAACCGCCGTAGATCCCCCTGGGGGACCTCGGCGCTCGCCAGCTTCCGTACAGGTATAACCGTACCCGGTTTGCGGCCCTGATGACTACGCCGATTGGCTCTCCCTCTGTGTTGGCGCATCGTAGCGCCGACGCCGCCGGGGCTGTGACGCCCTCGCTGTGGGGCCCATCTCCCCTGCAAGGGGGCATCCCCGGGGTTGACGCAGGGTTCCTGTCGCACGATTGTGGTTAAGAAAGAGAAGTGTGGGGTTATATCACGATTCAGTCATGGTAGGTTACAGTCAGTGTCTAGGGGGCTACAGCGGCTGGGGCCGCACTCTCCGCCGGGCCGGAGCGACTGACCTGGGGAGAAGCAGAATGCGCGGGGCAGTTTTTCCGAATCTGGCCCGATGCGACGATAAGTATCGCTAGAATCACTGACAGTGACAGGGCCAGCGGGGGCAACGAACGTAGCCAGGCCAGAAACAATGCAGATAGTTGTCGACTAGTCACCGCTGGTGATGGCAAGATGGACCCTGTGGGCCATATGGGGATATCGACGACAGCTCCCCGCGGGGCACCAAGGCCACACAACAACAACACGAGGATCGCTACACCGATCCAGGAGGAGAGGCCGCACCAATGTCTGCACGCACGCCAGAGGCCGAGCCGCTACTGACCCCCGCCGAGGTTGCCACGATGTTCCGTGTCGACCCGAAGACGGTCACCCGCTGGGCCAAGGCCGGGAAGCTCACGTCGATCCGCACGCTCGGGGGGCACCGGCGTTACCGGGAGACCGAGGTTCGTGCCCTGCTCGCGGGCATTCCGCAGCAGCGTTCCGAGTAACGACCCGCCAGGAAAGCATGGCAAGGAGGACGGTGCGCCCAGGCGCGGCGTTGCCCATGCTGAATGGCGGAGCTCGTCCGGCGGTTTTTTGGGGGGACGGTCCCAGCGGGCGAGGGCAGTTGGCGCGAGTGGTCGTGACCGGAAGGTCGTGACGCTGGCGCAGGCGGCACTCGCCGCGTTGGGGCCGCCCGGTTGGCGCCGGGCACATTACTTTTCTTAGGGGGATCGCACGATGCGTGATCCAGAGCTGGTCGCACGTGCACAACATGCGGCCGCGCGGCTGGAATCGGCCTGGGAGCGTTGGAGAGCGCTCCAGGGCATGGGGGAAACGCCGGCCCAGCCGGTCGTCGGGTACGTGGGCCACGCGCTCAAGGAGCCTTGGGGCCAGCCGCGTGCCGTCATCGGGTTCAGCGCAGAAGAGGCGGAACGCCTCGCTGACTTCCTCGAACGGGGCAGCGGTGACTACGGCCCGGCCGACCTTGCCGCTTTCGACCGGGGCGCTGCCGACCGCGGTGCCCCCGGCCACGTGAGCGCTGACCGGGGAATCGAGCTTCTGCCGCGGCCCGTTCCCGACCAGCCGGCGGCGCCGGTCGTGCCGTCCGCCAAACCGGACATCCTGGCCGTTACGAGCCAGTTACCGGGTTCCCAGCTTCGCCACAGCTTCCTACCAGGAAGCGGTGCCAGACTGGAAAGCACAAGGGCGGTTAACCACGCGGTCCTTGTCGAAGACGTCTGGGCTCGGGACGGCCAGGCCCCGGCCCGAGCCCAGACTCTTGAATTTCCTCGGCGATGCGATTCTCACGCCAGAAAACGATGCGCCCCGCGACTAGTGTCACGGGGCGCTGTCGCGTTTAACACGCGTTCGTTCTTCATCGTCGGGTCGGGTTTGACCTCGGGTCAATGAACCCGTTCCCGTCCCATGACCTGCTGGGCGGTGCCACCGGAGAGGTGCAGTACATGCAGCGCGACGCCGCCAGCGGGATGGTGCTCAGGCACTCCGGGCAGTCGCGGGTGGTGACCGCGACCTCCCTCTTGAACCGTGCGCTGATCTTGGCCATCGGCGCGACGATCAGGAAGTAGACGACGGCGGCGATGATCAGGAACGAGACAAGGGCGTTGAAGAAGTCACCGTAGAGGAACGTGCTGCCGTGCAGCGTGAACTTCAGGCCGGAAAAGTCCGGCTCGCCGCCGATGGCCGCGATGAGCGGAGTAAGCAGGTCCTTGACGATCGCCGTCACAATCGCGGTGAACGCGGTGCCGATGACGACGGCGACCGCCAGCTCGACGAGGTTGCCGCGGGAGATAAAGTCCCTGAAGCCCTTCACGTGCGTGACCCCCTGCTCGGTGGAGCGCGACACGGTGTGCCTGCTTGCCCGCTGAAAAGATACCGACGGTAAGGCGGCAGTGTGGGGCCAACGGCCGGATTGCCTATTTTCTCCTCTACCGGGGCAAACCGGCTAGCGTTTCGTCCAGCGCGGTTAGCTCGTCCAGTGCTGCCAGCAGGGAGTTTTCTCGCAGCCTGGCGTCGCCGTGCACCGTGGACTGCACTTCGCGGATCACCGGACCGATCGGGGTCCAGGTACCAGTCTTCCCGCCTTCGGTGACATGCTGCCGCAGTTCTTGGAGCGATTGGCCGAGCGCCGCGAGAACGTGTTCGGCCCCGTCACGCAGTTGCGGATCGACGTCCACGTCCGCGGCCGTCGCCAGTGCGCGGGCGTGTCCGCCGGCCGTGGCCAGCACCGCGAGCAGGTTGTCCGCGTCCGTGCTCCGCATGATGGCGGGCATCTCGACCGCGGGGCGGAGCGCGCTTCGCACCTGGTACAGCGCCGCGTCCACGCCGCGAGCGGCACCGCGCAGTCGCACCTGGAGCTTGCGGAGCGCTCCAGCGTTCGGAGATCTGGGTGATCAGCCGTTCCATGGCGTCCAGGTAACCGCGCGTGGCTTCGCGGACGATCGCCCGGTTGGAGAGCGGGAAGAGCACCGCTATGCAGAGGCTGCCCACCGCCAGGCCCAGGCCGTTTTCGATGACGCGCTGCGTCATCAGCCAGTCGATCTGGCTGTTGGACGTGTAGGTCCCGTACAGCTGGGTAATGGCTGCGGTCAAAAAGATGACGAAGAAGGTGTAGTAGTGCTGCACGCCCACGATACCGATGCCTATCGCGATCACAATGACCGTGAGTATCGGATAGGGGTGGCCATGGCCGATGAGGTGGAGCAGGACCACACCGACCACCGCGCCCAGGGCTGTGCCGACCACGCGCTGCACCGATTTGCGCACCCGCTCGTGGTCGGTGCTTGGCCCGAGCATGGCAATGAGCACACCGACGAGTCCCCAGTAGTAGTGCTGCGGACTGACGGCGTCCGCGATGGGAACCATGATCGAGGCTGCGATGGCGACCTGCAGCGGCGCCCGCAGATAGGGCGAGATGGAACCCCGCCATCCCTTAGCGTGCTCTACGGCAGCCAGTTTCCGGGCGGCCGGTGCCACCCCGAGCGGCCTTCCTCCCGGGTCCAGCATCACCGTCGGCTGAAATGTCCCCCTAATCGCCTCGACCGGCGCGTTGCAGCCGAGGTCCAGCCAGAAAGTAATGGAATCGGCGAGTGATTCCAGCAGGTCGGCGATCCGCCGGGCAAGCGCGTACGTCTCGGGGTCGCTTTGCCCCGTCCCCTCGGCGGCGGCCTGCTGACGGATCAGCGCGGCAACCGGGCGCAGCTCATGGGCCTGTTCCAGGTGCGTGTCCCGGACGGCACCCAGCCCTATTACCAAGCGCCTGGCGCAGCGCGGGCGAGATACGACGGCCGCCCACCTGCTGTACGGCCCTGGCGATTGCGTGCAGGGCCACCTCCGCGTCGAAGAGATACTGGTGCAGCAGCTCGGCCACCTCGCCGTTCCTGGGAAGCAAGTCGAGCGTCGACGGTCACGGTGGTGACGTTCAGCCGGTCCAGAGCGTGATTCAGCCGCTTGGTCGAAGCGGCCTGGTCGGCACTGCCGGACAACGTGTCTGCCGCCGCTGCGGCCACCCGGCGCACCTCGATGACGAAGGCCCGCTGTGCCCTGAGCAGGTCTTCACGTGGCATGGGATGGCACAGCACCAGCCGCGCGGTGAGCAGAGCCACCACGACCACTACGGCTGTGAGGGCCAGCCAGCCGACGTCTTCCATCGGCATCGGGGTGATGGTGCCGAAGAGGAGGAACGCGAAGCACATGATCCCTCCCAGCAGGCCGAGCGGACCGTAGCGCACCACGTAGAACCACACGGCCATCACCGCGACGACGAGCCATATCCCCACTACGCGGTGCGGGTGGATCCAGACACCGAGCGCGAGAGCGGCGGAGGCAGGGATCGGCATGAACAGCAGCGAGCGCGCCAGTCGCTTCGCGGTCGGCTCATTGATCATCAAAGAGCTCACCATGGCCAGAACGCCGCCGGCCGACAGTCCCAGCAGGGGCGTGACGTCTAGTGCCTTAGCCATCCCGTAACCGGTGGCGAAGGCGACGACGAGAGACACTACCGCGCGCCAGGCCGCCTGCAGGTTGGCGAGTCCCGGATCGAATGCGAGCACCCAGTCCCACCAGCGTGGCGGTCCGACGAGACGTTTGCGGGTGCGGAGGGGGCGCGGCGTCCGAGTTGGAGGTCCGGCGGGAGGGATGACGGGGGACTTGGATGTCGTATTCACGCGAGGGTGTCCGGCTCTTTCGGGTGGGGAGGGCGGCTGGCCTCACGGGGCGGCCCGGGCAGGGGCGAGGCGTAGCGATTCGGGAGAGCTTGTCGCGGCGTGGCGGGAGTGGTGGGGGATCGGGCCGCTCCACGTCACTATGTGGACAGAACGTCCGGTTATCTTTCACAAGATATGGACACTCTGTCCGATTGTCAAGCAGGCCAGGGCCCGGGAACTCGGCCTCGCGTAGCGCGCGGCTGGCCAGCAAGACCATGTCGGTCACGTAGGTGTGGAAGCGCGGGAGAGTCTCGTGCGCCGGACTACTCTGAGCCCGCCGTGCACAGGCTGTGCAGCATCAACCGGCCGGCCGGGCAGCGCATGGGGGCGCGCCGAAACCAGCGATCGTGCGCACAGATCGCGATCACAGCGTGGGCCGGCTCCTACCTGCCCGGGCGCGCCTCGTCTGCCGCTCCGGCCCGCAGGCCCGCGAACACGATCTCGAGGTAGGGCTCGGCCGTGGCCCCTCCGTCGGGCTTCGGCAAGGCGCCGATCAAGGTGAGCACCTGCACAGCGGTGACATCGCCGCGCACGATGCCTTCCCGCTGAGCGCGAGCGAGCAACAACGCAAATTTGGACTTCATCGGCGTGCAAGCCTCGGCGACCAGTGACTTCTCGTCGCTGAGGGCGTCGCCGACAAGAGCGCTCATGCCGCGGTACCCGGTGGCGATCGCGTCATACAGGCGCAGCCACCGCGTGAGGCCCGCCCACGTGTCGTCCAGGTCAAGCGCCTCTGCCGCCGAGGCCTCCAGATGACTTACCCGCTCGTTCAAAATCGCCACGAAGAGGTGCTCGCGGCTGGGGAAGTGCCGGTACAGAGTGCCCTGGCCGACGCCGGCCAGCTTGCCGATTTCCTCCATCGGGGCGTCGGCGCCCTCCCGGGCGAAGACAGCCTTACCCGCAGCGAGGAGCGCCTCGTAGTTGCGGCGCGCATCCGCGCGCACGGGCTTGCCTGCGGCGCCTGTCGAAGTCATGCACCCATCCTACCCGACAAGTGGACGGCCCATCCACTTAGTCGGGCGGACTGGCGACCCCGCGACCGGTTGACAAATGGACATAGTATCCGTATCGTCCCCCCACAAGGTAGATGGACAGACTGTCCGAATACACATGCTCGGCCTACATTTCCGGTCACTGAGCGGCACCGGTCCGCAGCCCTTCCACCCAGACAAACCACCGTTGGTCATTCCGCGGGCACTTCCTGCCCGCCACCGGAGAGGTCCCATGGAAGACAGAGGAATGCATCTCGCGCTCCAGATACCTGGCGGCTACGGCGGCGAGTTCGCCAGTGCGTGGCGGCTCCCCGGTGTCGACAAGACCGGCTTCATCGATGCCGATATCTTCGTCGCGGCGGCCAAGGCAGCCGAAAGGGGCAAGCTCGACGCGGTATTCATCGCGGACCGGGCGGCCATCGAGGACGACCTGGCTACGAGCGGGCCCAGGTCCGCACTCGAGCCGGTCGTCCTGCTGACGGCGATGGCCCGTGAGACCTCCCACGTGGGGCTGGTCGCGACGTCGTCGACGACGTACAACTACCCGTACAACGTCGCACGCCAGTTCCGAGCCCTGGACCTGATCAGCGGCGGGCGCATCGGGTGGAACGCCGTCACGACCTCCAGTCCCCTCGCGGCGTTGAACTTCTCCGAAGAAGTCCCCACGCGCGAGTATCGCTACGGACGGGCGCATGAGTTCGTCACGGCCGTCCAGGCCCTGTGGGGAAGCTGGCGCGACGATGCGTTCGTCTTCGACACCGAGCGCGGTGTCTTCGCCGACATGAGCAAGATCAACCCAATCGGGCTGGTCGGGCAGACTCTGGCGACGCGCGGGCCGATCAACCTGCCGCCCTCTCCCCAGGGACAGCCGGTCATCTTCCAGGCCGGCGGGGGAGGCAACGGTTTGGAGATCGCGGGACGTTACGCCAACGCCATCTATTCAAACTCGTACACGATCGAGGATGCCCAGGAGTACTGGCGGCTGGTCCAGGACTCGGTGCGCTCCTTCGGCAGAGATCCTCGGGAGTTCGTCATCTTCACGGCGGTCATCACCTCGATCGCGTCGACGGAGCGCGAAGCGGTCGACCGCAGGGCGCGGCTCGATGAGCTCGGCGACCTGCCAGCACGGGTCCAATACCTGGGAGCATTGCTCGGCCTCACAATCGAACCGGCGCACCTCGACGAGCCGCTCACGGCGGACCAGCTGACGCGGGCACGGCCCCACCCGCAGGACCCCCGGTCGATGCGCGCCTTCGAACTGGCACGACGGGGTTTGAGCATCAGGGAGATCATCGCGTACGGACCCATAAACTACTGTCCCGTCGTTGTCGGAACGCCTGAGCAGGTCGCCGACATGCTGGAACGCTGGTACCGCGCGGACACAGGGAGCGGCTTCAGCATCGCTCCCGACGTCGCCGCCGACGGGGTCACAGACTTCATCGATCAGGTCGTTCCCCTCTTGCAGCAACGCGGCGTGTTCCGCAAGGAGTACGCCGGGTCGACCCTGCGGGAACACCTCGGGGTGTCCTACCAGAACGGTCTCTCCCCGCAGATCCTCGCCGAGATGACGGGACAGGCGCGATGAAGGCCTCGCTGCTCGAAGTGAGCCGTGTACCGGCTGGCGTGACCCATAGCCAGGCGCTCGAAGGTTCCATCGCGCTCTCGGTGCATGCCGAGACCATCGGGATGAGCCGGGTCTGGTTCTCTGAGCACCACATCACCCATTCACTGGCCGGGCACAACCCCGAACTCGTCATCGCCGCGGTGAGCCAGCACACCAACCACATCCGCCTCGGGTCCGGCGCGGTACTGCTTAACCATTACAGCCCCTTCAAAGTCGCCGAAGTGTTCCACACCCTGGAAGCCCTCGCCCCGGGCCGGATCGACCTGGGGATGGGGCGGGCAACCACGGGCGCGATCATCGACGCGGCCCTGCGACGGGATCGGCGCGCGCCGACCCCGGACGATTTCGACCAGCAGGTGCAGGAGATCCTCGGCTTCCACCACGCGGCGTTCGCGCCGGATCATCCCTTCTCGCAGATCCCCTTCGCCCCGTTCGCGAAGTCCGCGCCCGAGGCCTGGGTCCTCGGATCATCCGGGAACAGCGCCGGCCTGGCCGGGGCGCTGGGTCTTGGCTACGCCTTTTCTGGATTCATCAATCCCGAGGGTGCGTCGACCGCCTTCTCCCTGTACCGGAAGAGCTTCGCACCGTCACCGTTCGGGGAGCAGCAGCCCAGAACGATCCTCGCGTTGCTGATGTCCATTGCGGACACCGACGCGGAAGCCCGGCGGCTCGCCTGGCCGACGCTGGCCTCGATGGCACGGCTGCGGCGAGGCGGCCTCTCTACCGCGACGCCCACCCAGGACGAGGCGGCGGCCGAACTGTCGGATGCGCAGAAGCAGGAACCGACCACGGTCGTGGGCGGCGTGATCCCTCGGCTCATCGCGGGAAGCTCGCGCACCGTCGCCACGCAGCTCGATTACCTGATCGAGGCCACGGGAGCAGACGAGATCATGATCATAGATGCGGTGTCAGACTTCGATCACAGACGGTCAGTACACGAACTCCTGGTCGACATCACGGGCGTGGCGGCTGACGACCGATCGACGGAAAGCGCGCGGACTACCGACCCGCGGCACCATCTCGAACCCAGGAGGTGACACCGACTCATGGCGAACATCCTGACCATATCCGCGAGTCCGTCGACCGTCTCCAAGACGGCGGCCATCCGTAGCCTCGTCGACGAACAGCTCACAGCTCCAGGGCCACCACGTCCAGACCCTCGACGTACGCGACCTGCCACCCGCCGCACTGCTCGCCGCGGACACCACACACCCGTCGATCGCCGCCGTGGTCGAGCTCTTCGACCGGGCCGACGGCCTCGTCGTGGCAACTCCCGTGTTCAAGGCCTCATATTCCGGACTGCTCAAGACCCTGCTGGACCTGCTGCCCCAGCGGGCCCTGGCGGGCAAGGTCGTCCTTCCCCTCGCCACCGGCGGAACCCTGGCCCACGCCCTCGTCATCGACTACGCCCTGCGCCCCGTACTGACCACCCTGGGAACCACCGAGGTGGTCAACGGCCACTTCCTGCTCGACCAGTTCGTGTCCATCGCCGACGGCCGCGCCGTACTCGTACCCGAGGCGGACAGGACTCTCGGCGAGGCCCTCGACCAGTTCACCGACGCTCTGGCCAGCAAGCGCAAGGCATCCATCGAGGCCGACCCAGAAGCTGGCCATGCAGCGATGACACCGGCCACCCACCGTGCCAAGCGGACCGGTGTACCACTTACCGGTCGGGTTAAGGCACGGGCACCCCTCACCGGGCGGCCGTCATGCCAGCCGCGCCCAGGCCCCGTACTGGACCGGACCGTGGATCTGGGTGCCAGTGCTGACGATGCTTTCGCGCCACACGGCGGCCAGTTCGTCGTAGCCGATTCCGGACGGCAGTGAGAGCCCCAGTCGCTCCACGAGCGGCGCGATGCTTCCCAGCGTCCTGGCTATCCAGTCGAGCACCGGCGAGTCGGGGCTGGTCGCAATGGGGATGTCCGCCTCCACGGTGGGGGTCGGCAGGCCAGCGTCCTGGAAGCTGCTGCTGAGGCGGCGCCCAAAGTCTGGCTGGGCCCCGGAAGCACGGAAGGCCGGCCCCATCAGCGCGTACGCGTCGTCCCACTCCGGACAGGGCGGACACGACGGCTGGGCGTTCGTCGCATCGACCTCATGGAAGACGAACGAGGCTCCAGGGCGTGCGAACCGGGTGAAGTGGCGTAGAACCGCGGCGGCCTCCGGCTGGAACAACAGGACGTAACGGCCAATGACCGCGTCGAAGGTCTGCTCGGGAACGAAATCGAGGAGGTCCGTCACGTGGAAGGTCACCGACTCCGCGAGGCCCTGTGACGCGGCGCGGCCGCGAGCGATCTCGGTCGTCACCGGGTCCCGGTCGATCCCCACGACGTGCCCCTCGGGGCCGACGAGTTCCGCTGCCAGGAAGGCCACGTCACCGACTCCCGACCCCAGGTCGAGCACCGACATGCCCGCGCTCCAGGCCGCCCGCGCGTAGGTAGCGGTCCGTCCAGGGCCGCAGAAACTCAGCCTGGACCATGAGGCGCTCGTGTTCCGCGTCGCTGCTGCCCAGCGCGTACTGCTGCAGATCAGACATCGTCATCTCTCGTAATCATTCTGGGTATGCCTAAGTGGACAATATGTCCACATGCTAACCCATAAGCGGAGACTGTGCGTCGCGGGGGCGCGGATGAGTCGTGGATCGTGGTCGGCAGCGAGTGGCCGCCAATGCTTATTTGGCGAGGGAACTGGACCCGCGGCTGCGGCGCACGAGCGGAAAAACGTCAGGCTGTTTCCGGCTCCTGTCGTTCCCCCGCGCCCGTTACCGACGCGGTGACGCCTTTAAGGGCCTGGAGCAGTTCCCGGGTCGTCTCCTCGTTGAGACCTAGCGCGCAGTCCAGGCGGTCGGGCACGCTCTCGGCCAGGGCGCGCATCTCCTCGCCCGCCGGCGTGAGCGCGATCTCGACGGAACGCTCGTCGTCCTGCCGCCTGACCCGGGTGACCAGGTCCGCTGCCTGGAGTCGCTTCAGCAGCGGTGAGAGCGTGCCGTAGTCGAGGCGCAGCGCGGCCGCGATCTCCTTGACCGGCTGCGAGCCCTTCTGCCACAGCAGCCTCATCACCAGGTATTGCGGATAGGTCAGCCCAAGTTCGCCGAGCAGCTCCCGGTAGAGCCCGGTTACCGAGCGTGAGGCCGTGTACAGGGCAAGGCAGACGTAGTCCTCGATGGGGATCTCCGGCGTCTTCGCGGTGGCCATGCCACTCAGCGTACCATCACCTAGTAGACGATTAACTTGTGCACAATCTAATCGCGTGCTACTGTTCACCATGGCAGCCACCCAATCCGGAGGAGAACCGTCATGTCCGTTCATGTTGTACTCGAGCCCGCCGCGCAGCAGTTCGCAGCGGCAACGGCCGAGCCGCCGTTCCTGTTCGACCTCGGCCCGGAGAAGGGCCGCGAGGTCGTCGACGAGGTGCAGTCTGGCGAGATAAGCAAGCCGGCCGTCGACATCGAGGAGCTGACCGTCCGCTCCCCGGTCGGCGACGTACCGGTCCGGATCGTCCGCCCGCACGGCGTAACGGGTCCCCTGCCGACCATCCTGTACGTGCACGGCGCGGGCTGGGTGTTCGGCAACCACCACACGCACGACCGGCTCGTCCGCGAGCTAGCGACAGGCGCAGGCGCCGCCGTCGTCTTCCCCGACTACAGCCTGTCTCCCGAGGCCCGGTACCCGGTCGCGATCGAGGAGTCCTACGCCGTCCTGCAGTGGATTAGCGACAACGGCGCCAGCCGTGGCCTGAGCCAGGATCGGGTCGCCGTTGCCGGCGACAGCGTCGGCGGCAACATGAGCGCCGCGCTCACCCTGCTGGCCAAGCAGCGCAAGGGGCCCAAGCTCGCCGCGCAGGTGCTGTTCTACCCCGTCACCGACGCCAGCTTCGACACCGACTCCTACCACCAGTTCGCCACCGGCTACTTTCTGCGCCGCGACGCCATGCAGTGGTTCTGGGACCAGTACACCACGGACCCCGCCCAGCGTGCGGAGATCACCGCATCCCCGCTGCGGGCCAGCACCGAGCAGCTCGCCGGGTTGCCTCCGGCGCTGGTCATCACCGCCGAAGCCGACGTCCTGCGCGACGAGGGCGAAGCCTACGCGAACAAGCTTCGTGCGGCCGGCGTCCCCGTCGTGGCCACCCGCTACCAGGGCATCATCCACGACTTCGTGATGCTCAACGCCCTGCGCGGCACCGACGCCGCCGACGCCGCCATCAGCCAGGCCGCGGACTACCTCCGCCGCGCCCTGCACTCCGATCGCTAGCAGCCCCGCATACGGCACCACCCGGCTCGACGCCCTCACGCGTTCGGGCGGGCACAGCACCCGCTGGCCCGCCCGCACGTCTGAGCGGAACCCCGCGAGCCGGCGGACCACCTGGCCTTTCTCAGCCCTTGACGGCGGTCAGGTAGGCCAGGGCGGTGCGTTCCAGCCCGGTCCCGGATTCCACGAGTGGCCTGAGGTGACGGGCGAGGTCGTCGGCCTCCTGCGCGTTGAGGACCTGCTGCAGGGCTTCCTCGAAGGGTGGCTGCAGCGGGTTGCCTGACATGCGCAGGAACCGTTCCCAGGGCACGGGATCCTTGTGGTTCTTCACGCTGACCCGCAGTTCCAGGCAGATCTCGCTGAACCCGGCAGCCCGGGCATGGCGCACCAGGTCCCGGTCATCAAAGTCGACCATGGGATCAGCCCCGGGCGGCTGGATCGATGCATAGAGGGCCTCGACCCTGGCTGCCAGGGCCTTGACCGGAGTGACGTCGTAGCCGTAGAACAGGTCCGGGTCAGCGGCGGACATCAGGACGTTGACCGGCTCGAACAGGCTTGCCCGCCCGCCGGTCCGCAGCACCCGGAAGAACTCGCGCATGGCCTGCGCCTTGTCTTTGACGTAGATCAGCACCGACCTGGTGGTGACCGCGTCGACCGAGGCGTCCGCGACGGCGGCCAGCTGATCGGCGGGGGCGAGCACGAAGCGGCACCGGTCAAGCAGTCCTTCCGCGCTGGCCGCGGCGCTGCAGTGATCGAGCAGGCTCTGCGAGATGTCGGAGAAGATCACCCGCCCTGACGCGCCGAGCCGCTCCAGCGCGCCGAATGCGATGAGGCCATCCCCAGTCCCCACGTCCAGCAGCGTCTGGCCGGGCGTGAGCCGGGCACGGTCCAGCACCGTATCTCGGACCGGGTAGAGGAACTCGGTGAGATCCTTCTCCCGGGCGGCGGCATCGCCGCCGAACCGCACCTCCAGCAGCCACTGGTGCCAGCGGTCAGAACCGGTCATGACAGCATGCTCCTTCCAGGTGCGGGGCCGGGCCATCCCGCCAGGCCGGCCGTCCAATTGCGTATCAGGAATTCGGGGGAGACATTAGTGAGACCCTGGCCGCAATGGGCCGGAATCAGTGCGACAGGTCCGGCTCATCGGCGACGGGGCAAGGATGCGGCGATGCCTGCGCAGGGGCGAGGCCAGCAGTCATGTCCGAAAGTCCGGCCATCAGGCTTCACGACTCCGACGCCTCATACGCAGCGATCAGGGACTACATCCGAAGCCGCCGCCTTGCAGGGCAATCCGGCTCACCTCTCCAAGGGTGACGAGGAATGATCGTCACCGTGTACGAAGACGAGATCACGGCGGACGTCGCCGCCCGGCTGGTCGCCGCGCAGTTCCCCCAGTGGGCGAGCCTGCCTGTCACGCCGGTCACGCTCAAGGGCTACGACAACACCACGTTCCGGCTCGGCGACGAGTTGTCCATCCGCCTTCCGAGCGCCAGTTGCGTACCGCAGGTCGCCAAGGAGCATCGCTGGCTGCCGGTCCTGGCCCGGCAGTTGCCCTTGCCGATCCTGGAGCCAGTGGCGATGGGGCGACCAGGTGACGGTTTCCCCAGGCCCTGGTCGGTCTGCCGCTGGATCGAAGGCGAGCCCGCAAGCACGGGCCAGGTCGCCGACCTGACCGGATTTGCCTCCGACCTCGCGGGCTTCCTGGCCGCACTGCAGGCCATCGACGCCAGCGACGGGCCGCCGGCCGGGGCGCACAACTTCTTCCGGGGAGGCCCGCTCGCCACCTGGGACGAGCAGACCCAGCAACTGATCCGCCTGACCGCAGATGACATTGACGCCGGCGCAGCCGCCAGCGTGTGGGATACGGCCCTGGCCAGCACGCGGGAGCAGGCGCCGGTGTGGGTGCACGGCGACCTGACCGCATCGAACATGCTCGTCGCGGGCGGGGCACTGCACGCGGTCATCGATTTCGGGGGCGTGGCCATCGGCGACCCGGCCTATGACCTGGTCATGGAATGGGAGTTCTTCACCGGTGACAGCGCTGCGGCATTTCGCCGCGGTCTGCACCTGGACGAAGCGACCTGGGCCCGTGGCCGCGGCTGGGCGCTCTGGAAGGCACTCGTCAACCTCGGCAAGGAACAGGAAGGAGGCCACAACTCGCAAGCCCCAGGCCACGATGACCTGTTCGGATGGCGGCACAGTCCGCGCCAGATTATCGGCCTCCTCATCGCCGACCATGCCCGATCGGCCGGCCGCTGAGCCCAGCAGGTGCTTTTGCCATTGATTCCGGCCCGATGGGAGTGGGCCTGTTCCGGGCCGGGGAGCGTTACCTTGATGCGGTGGATGTCTGTCCTTCCTGTGGTGGAGCGCTGGCCAGCCGGACCCTGACCACAAGGGGGCCCGCCGAGGCGGTCAGCGTTGAAGTTCGCAGTTGCGAGTCCTGCCGTCGTCTCGCCCAGCGGCCGGAAGGGACCTCGGGCGGGTGGGCTGACGCCGGCACCGACCTGTCAGTTGCCTACCTTTTCGACTGGCGGCCGGAACCGTTGCCTTCCCCATGGGCCCTGGTGACTGCGGAGAAAAGGCCTGTGCTGGAGTCTGAGTTGCTGGCGGAGGTGTCCCGGGAGCACCCGTTGTTCGGTGCCCAGGTGATCGCCGTCGCCCGCTGCGAGGGCTGCGATGAGGTGGTGTTCAGCGTGGAGACCGACCCGGCGCGGTTCGTCAGCGTCCACCTGACCTGGCGCAGGGCCCCGGAGCCGCCGCCATGGCCCCGGACCGAGGATCTGGGGATGCCGCTGTCGCGCCGCCTTGCCGGGCATGATCACTGATCGATGGCTGGCTCGCGGTGCCTTGTGACGTAGGTAGGTGCGCCTGCCGGAGAGCGGCCGGGCCCATGGTTTCGTTCGCCGGTTGTGACCGCAGTCCCTCGTGGGTGATTTTGCTGTTCGTTGGTTTTGACCGCGGGTCCGGTGAAGGTGTTCGAGGGTCGAGCTTGACGCAGCGATCCGCCGGGATGGGCGCGCGGGGATGTCCGGTCGTGCGAGCGGTGAGAAGTACGGGGTCGGACGCCGGATGGTCGTCAGGGCCTGGCGTCGGCGTGGCCCGGGCCGCGCAAGGCGCCTGGCTGGAGTGCGGGCGGCGGCCGTTAACGCGGGGTCAGGGTCGCCGATGACGGCCGGTAGCTGGTGTTTCCGGGGTAGCTGGCCAGGATCTTGTCGTGGTTGCATTCGGCCAGGCGGGTCTGGGCGGCGCTCAGCACGCAGGTGGCCGTGCCGCCGGTGCTGGTGTCGTGGGTGCACAGCCGGGTTTTCCCGGTGCTGAACGAGACGGGCTGGCCGCTGAGCGGCCTGCCGGAGGCGGTCAGTTTCGCGGTGAGGATGAGTTTCCGGTGCGTCGCGTGCAGGCTGGCGGTCAGCGTGGTGGGGGCCTTGGCGACGGTCTGGGTGAGCGTGCCGGCGGAGGCGGCGTAGCGGGTGTCGCCGGGGTAGGCGGCGGTGACGGTGCTGGTGCCGGCGGGCAGGGCGGTGGTGGTGCACCTGGCCTGGTAGGTGAGGTGGCCTGCGCGGGTCAGGTGCACGGCCCGGCACAGCACGGTGGAGCCGGTGCGGAAGGTCATGGTGCCGTCGTCGGCCGGGGTGACCGTCGCGGTGAAGGTGACGTTCTGCGCGAAGGTGCTCGGGTTGCGCGAAGAGGTCAGCGTGACGGCCGGAACTGGCCGGGCCGCGCTGATCACCGACACCGTGTCATCACCGGTGTTGGCCACGTAGGCGGCGTGCGTGGCAGGGTCCGCCGCCACCCCCCCCGGGGTGCTGCCCACGGGGACGGTGGCGGTCACGGCATTGGTGGCCGTGTCGATCACCGACACCGTGCCATCGCCGTAGTTGGCCAGGTAGACGGTCCCGGTGGCGGGGTCGACCGCCACCCCGTCCGGGTTGGCGCCGACGGGGATGGTGGCGGTCACGGTGTTGGTGGCCGTGTCGATCACCGACACCGTGCCAGCGCCGTAGTTGGTGACGTAAACGGTCCCGGCAGGAGGGTCGGCCGCCACCGCGATCGGGTTCTTGCCGACGGGGATGGTCGCGGTGACGGTGTTGGTGGCCGCGTCGATCACCGACACCGTGTGTTCGACGAGGATGGTTACATAGACGGTCCCGGTCGCGCGGGTCCACCGCCACCCCGAACGGGCCGATGCCGACGGGGATGGTGGCGGTGACGGTGTTGGTGGCCGTGTCGATCACCGACACCGTGCCACCGTCGCCGTTGGCCACGTAGACGGTCCCGGTGGCGGGGTCGACCGCCACCCCGTCCGGGTTGGCGCCGACGGGGATGGTGGCGGTGACGGTGTTGGTGGCCGTGTCGATCACCGACACCGTGTCATCTGTTGCCGTTGGTGCACGTAGACGGTCCCGGTGGCGGGGTCCGACCGCCACCCCGTCCGGGCCGGTGCTCGACGGGGATGGTGGCGGTGACGGTGTTGGTGGCGGCGTCGATCACCGACACCGTGCCATCGCCGCCGTTGTTGCGGTTGGTTACGTAGACGGTCCCGGTCACGGGGTCCGCCGCCACCCCGAACGGGGTGCTGCCCACGGGGATGGTGGCGGTCACGGTGTAGCCGCCCGCCGCCAGGGCGGGCGCCGCGCCGGCCGCCAGCGACAGCGCCGCCGCGGCGGCCACCGCGGCGACAGCGGCGGCACCGCGCCAGCGGCCCGGGGCGCCGCCCCGGTGACTGTTGCCGGCCTGGTGAACCCATCGTGCGCGCATGACCTGCCCCTGACTTCGGTTCCCGTGCCGTGGGCCGGGAGTGAGCCGACGAAGACATCCCGCCCGGCCTTGACCAGCAACGTCACACACTGTAGTCATACCGATTACGTATCGTCTATAGCGGGTGCGGCCCGCCGCCGCCAGCCCGCCCAGGGCCACGGTGCCGGCTTCACCCAGGCAGGCACACCGACACCGAAGACGGCACCAAATGATCCGCTACACCCGCTGACCGGGCCGGCAACAGGCAACGCCGAGCCCCGCGCAGTGCGGTCACCCCTCGCGAACAACCACCACGACCCCACCCGCCAAGTGCGGTGAGAAGAACCCACGCACGAAGCCAGGCCGGTTCGGGGAAGGCGCGCAGGATCGCGTGCGGCTGGCGACCTGCCGGGACGGCGAGCCCCCGGGCGTCGATGGGGCCGTAGCCGCTGCGGGGCCTTGCGAGGTATCGGCGCAGGTAGCTGAAGCGCAGGTGGTTCGCGGCGGCCAGCCGGCGTAGGCAGGGGTCGGCGGTCTCGCCCTGGCGCGGGCGGGGCCGGACCGGGAGCGGGGTCCCGGAAGTGGTGTCTCGCCTGGTCACGGCTTTCTCAGGGTGGTTCCCAATGACAAAAACCAGGGAACGGGCCGACTTCATTGACAAAGAGCGAACTTAACTGTCACAGGACAGTTCTGACCGTGCTTGGCGGCTGGATCGATGCTTTTATGTTCGCGAGAAGTGACCGCAGTCTGAGATCACCGCTCCCCGCGCCGCGGGCCGCGCATGGCAAGATCACCATGTGGCCGGTGACGAGCAAGGCCCGGCCCTGCTGGCGTCGATCGCGGCGCCGTGGCAGGCGGCGCTAGCGGAGGGGTGGGCCGCGTTCTGCGCTGGCAATCCCCCCGTCGGCGCGGTGATCACCGGCCCGGACGGGGCGATCGTCGTGGCCGGCCGCAACAGGCGCAATGACCGCGACGGCCCTGCTGGGCAACTCGCGGGGACCGGCCTGGCGCACGCGGAGGTGAACGCGTGCGCGCAGCTGCCTCCGGGGCGCTACCGCGACTACACGCTGTGGGCCACGCTGGAGCCCTGTCCGCTGTGCTCGGCCGCGGCGATGAGCAGCGGGTGCGGCCAGGTGCGCTTCCTGGCCGCCGATCCGATGTGGGACGGCGCGGGTCGGCTACCCGAGCTCAACCAGGCGGTGGCTGCACGCTGGCCCCGCTTCCGCGGACCCGAGCCTGGCTGGCCAGCGTCCTGGCAGACCGTACTGTCGGTGGCCTACCAGGCCTCGCACGGCAACGCCACCAGCCCCGCAGTCACCGAACGAGCCAGGGTTGCCCCGCACGCCGCCCAGCTTGGGCTCGCCCTCGCCGACGACCCCGCGGCACTCACCCGCCTGACCGCCTGCCCGCTCGCCAGCGCCCTCGGCCAGGTACATCCCCCAGTCACCGACCGCAGTTGACCTGGAAGCGCTCCTTCGTTACGAGGCGCATCTCGTCAAGCCTGTGGTGCGGTCAGAACAGAACTGACGAACAATGACTTCGCCGATACGAGGCCGCGGTCGAGCCCGACGAGCAAGGGCGGTCACGTCACGGATCTGGCCCCAATTTGATGATCGGGAGGGCGTGACCGTCATCTGCTGTGATGCGCCGGCTGACCGTGCCAGGTACCGGAGGGCTACTGCTGACACAATGCCAGCGTGTCGCTAATGCTTGTTCTGGACACCTTGGAGACCGATCGCCTCATCCTTCGGAGTAGCAGGGTGGGCGACGCCGCCATCTATCGCCAGTTGTGGACTGAGCGGGACCTGCGGGTGCCGCCGCATCGGCGGATAAATCCCGAGGGCCGACCGACCGTGGAGGACATCGCTGCGCAGATACGCGCAGAGCGCGGGGAGCCGGGGCCAGGGATTCTGGCGGTGGAGCGGAAGGACACGGCCGACGTCATCGGGTATTGCGGGCTGACCATTCACGGGAACGGCTCGCCTGACGAGCCTGAGTTGGCCTACGAGTTGCTGCGCGCGGTTCACGGCTGTGGTTACGCAACTGAGGCAGGCCGGGCCGTGGTCGCGTGGGCGGGCGAGGCGGGCTACCGGCGGTTGTGGGCAGGGGTCTGGGACTGGAATGTCGCGTCGCGACGGGTCCTGGAGAAGCTCGGGTTCCGCGAAACGGGCCGGGTGGAGCTCGACTCTGTCTACGGCCACAGCCTGCTGACCGTACGAGAGTCTTAAACAGCGTCCGGTGGTTGAGCGTGTTCGCCTTCTTTCCTGAGTCATTCGGCATCTGGAGGACAATGCCGTGCTTGGCGGCCAGAGACTTGAGCTGTACCTCAAGTGAGGTGCCGGCGATGACCGCAGCGGCATCCTTTTATGCCTGGGACAGCAGGCCCTCGGCCTGAAGCCGGCCGGTGGTGTTGGACTTGCTGTTACGTGCCGGCTCGGCTGACCTCGCATAGGTGCTGTTAGGCAATCTGAGGCGATCTAATGGCGGCAAGCAGGCGCTGAATGAGGGCAAGATTCTGCGGCGAGGGGTCATGAGGCCGGATTGCTGTGACCTGAGCCGGGTGTATTCATCAAGCAGCGCATTAAGGTGTGCAAGCGCGTCGTCTTGGGCCGTCATTGCGCGGCGGCCTACCGAAACGGGTATCCCTCAGCGAGTTCGCTAGAAATGGCATAGCGCTGTTCGTGCCGCGAGGGTTACTTTGTCGCTATCTTGCCGTGTCTTTCCTACCTGAAGGGACGTTAGTACATGATGCGTGTACGCAGGTTGCGTTGGTGCGCGGCCATCCTCGTCGCGGTGACAGGGATGATGATGATCGCGATCTCACCGGCCAGGGCCGACACTGGCGCGGGCGGGATCACGATCCTCCACGCGAGTAGCGATCAGCAGGCTCATGTCTGCAACCTGATTAGCCTGGACGCGAGCTACCGGGCCGTGGTCTGCGCCGACATCCTCACCTATGAGGGCGCTAGTGACTACTACGCCTACGCCCGCGCGGAGCTGATCTGCCAGACGGCGTCGCAGGTCGAGGTCGCCTGCAAGTCGATCGCGGGAGCCGTCGAGCTAGCGACGGGAAGCGGGAGCACCACCGGGTGGTACACGGACTTCTGCGGCCCGGGCGCCTGCCCGGACGCCCGCTACTACATACTCACGCGCACCTGGGAATACAGTATCTCGGCGGTCCGAAACGGCACGTGCTCATCCAACGTGGACTCGGCCTACCAGGTGTGGACAGTCGTCCTGGGCGGCGGCGGGACCAAGATCCAGACTCCTGACGGCGTGATGACCACCATGGGCGCGAGTGGGACACGTCCGCCCAACGACTCGGGCAACGAATCCAGCGGGCACTTCTTCATCTGCCCGTAGCCTTCATCTCCCATCACGCACGGTCGTTACGCGCTAACGCTACTGGCCGTTGGTTGAGGCGCGAAGTGTGCAAAGCGTGGCTCGCCGGCGGTCGCCGGCGGGCCACGCTATTTGAGGGGACGCCGCCTGGTTCCTCAACCGCTTGCCGATCGTGAGCGAGGCCAAGCCCACGTCCGAGCCCGACGGGTACTGGCGGCCGGGGCACCTCTGATGGGCGCGAGGATCGGACCCAGGATGCACGCCATCTGGGTCTACGTGTCCTGGCGCGAGCCTGATGTCCTGTCTCAATGTTGGACCTGGTGAAGATCCCGCAGTGTGATCACCTGGTTACATGATCCGATCGCGTCCGGGGGCGGTACGGAACCGGCGAAACGATGGCGCAGCATGAGGACTACAGTCAAGACAATCAGCGCAGTGGCAGTCGTCGCAGCGCTCGGCGGCGGGCTTGCCGCCTGCTCGACCGGGTCCGTCACGAAGGCGGCACCGCCCGCCACGACCAGCGCCCCGGCGGCCCCAGCCACCACCCCAGGGCCGGCATCCACCACCCCGGCAGCCACGCCGTCCGACCCGAACAGCGGCCCGGTCGGCACCACGTTCGAGGTGACCGGGACCGATGACCAGGGCAACGACACCAAGTACAGCGTCACGGTCGTCAAGCTGGTCGAGCCCGCGTCCGCGTCGGACGAGTTCAACACCGCCTCGTCCGGGCGCCATCTGGCCGGGGCCGAGGTCCAGGTGACCGGGATCACCGGCCAGTCCACAGGCAACGCTTTCATCACGATGAGCACGCAGGGCAGCGACGACCAGACCTACGGCTCATCCATCTTGACCACGCTGGCCGCAGGCGACACGTTCAACAGCGGCGTATTCCACGTCGCGCCGGGCCAACACCAGACCGGGTGGGTGCCGTTCGAGGTCAAGGATGGCGTGCACGTCGCGTCGGTGCAGTGGACAGCCAGCTCGGGCTTCAGCGACAGCGTGGCCACCTGGACGGTGACCAAAACGCCACCGGCTGCCGCTCCCGCACCAGCCCCGGCCACGTCGCAGGCACCTGCGCCTGCACCGACACAGCCTGCTGCGTCGCCCGACGCCAACGCTGAGGCGGTCGTGACCCAGTACTTCCAGTACATCAACAACCACGACTACCGGGCCGCGTGGGCGCTCGGCGGCGCCAACCTGAACGGCGGCACCGGCTATGACAAGTGGGTCGCCGGGTACGCGACGACGACCTGGAACACCCTCGGGACGCTGGTGTCCTCCGGCCCCGGTGTCGTGGCGTTCACGCTGTCAGCTACCACCACGGACGGGACTACGAGGACCTACCAGGGCACCTACACCGTGCAGAACGGCGTGATCGTGTCCGGGGATGTCAAGCAGACAAGCTAGCCTCACCCGCACGCCCCGCTGCGTGTGCTCGGGCGGGACTCCGCCGACAACGGCGGTGCGCCCCTTGCGGACCACGATCAGGCCTTTTTCCGAAAGCTCGCGGAAGGCCCGCTGCAGGGCCGTGCGGCGGATGCCCTGCCACTCCTGGAGGTCACGGACGGGTCCAGCCCGCCGTGCTCGGGGGCAGGCCTTAGGTCGGGCACGTTGTGGTACTCGGTGAACGGCCTGCCGTTGAACGTCGGGTCGCCGTGCCTCGTAAGCCGCGCGTGAGGTGAGGTGAACTCAC
>CAVVKP010000019.1:0-47102 GCA_963748785.1 uncultured Actinomycetota bacterium
TGGGCACTAACATCAAGCACACGCACCCGGCCGGCTTGAGTCTGTGTGGACTGGCCTTTCGGGCACCCGGCACTAGCTTAGGTGAGGCGAGGACCGTGGTCAGGCCGAGCAATTACAACCAGAACCAGGTCATCGTCGCTCAGGGACTGCGAGCTGCGTCCGACCAGATCCGGCTGATGCTCGGACCGCTAGGCCGTCACATTCTGGTCGAGGACAAGGCAGGTAACCCGGTGGAGGCGGTCGACGTGCGTACCTTCGCCACCTTGTACCGTCCGGGGGATCCACGCGATCGAGTCGGGGCCAGCTACGCGACGGACATCGTTGAGCAGGCGCACCGGCAAGCCGGGGACGGGGCCGTGGTGGCGGTCGTGCTGGCCCAGGCCATGGTGGACGGTGCAACCGCCGCGCTTCAGGCAGGCGCCCATCCGATGGCGCTGGTTGGCGGAGTTGAGGCCGGGATCGCCCTGGCGATCGAGGCACTGGAGCCCCTGGCGCGGGACATGACGACCATAGAGCAGCTCAGGGCGTACGCCTCGATGACCGCACGCGAGGACTCCCTTGGCGAGTTGATCGCCGAGGCGTTCGACAAGGTCGGCAGGGAAGGCGCCCTCATGGTCGAGGGTGCCAACAAGTTCGGTCTTGAGCTCGAAGTGACCAAAGGCATGCGTCTTGACGAGGGTTACATCTCGCCGCACTTCATCACAGATCCTGAGCGGAAGGTGTGCGTGCTTGAGGATCCCTACGTCCTCCTGGTCAACGCTAGTATCTCAGCAGATAGGGACCTGCTGCCGATACTGAATAAGGTCGCGCAGTCAGGTAAGCCGCTGCTGTTCATCGCCGACGATGTCCAGGATGAGGCGCTGGTCACGCTTGTGGCCAATAAACTTGAAATATCTAAATCCGCTGCTGTCAAGGCGCCTGACTTCGGTGACCGTCGGCAGGCCATCCTGGAAGACATCGCTATCCTGACTGGCGCAAAGGTCATCCCCGCTGCCAAGCTGTCGAAGGCTAACCTGGGCATGCTCGGTCAAGTGCGGAACGTGGTGGTCTCCCAGGACGAGACGACTCTAATAGGCGGCGCTGGTCAACCTAAGAGGATCATGGCCCGGGTCCACCAGATCCGCACCGCGATCCCTCGCACGCACTCCGACTATGATCGCGAGAAGTTGCAGGAGCGGTTGGCTAAGCTCGCGGGCGGCGTGGCGGTCATCAAGATCGGAGCCGCTACCGAGGCCGAGTTGAAAGTACAACGGGAACGCTGCGAGATGGCGGTGCGGGCCACCCGCGCAGGGGTAGCTGAAGGATTGCTCCCCGGTGGTGGCGTATCTCTCCGCGCGGTCGTCGGGGCCGTGCGGGCGATCGCGGACAGCGACGACCGAGGTGCTGGCGTGCGGATCGTCGCCGAATCGCTTGAGGCGCCGTATGCGCAGATTCTTGCCAACGCCGGGATGTCTGAGAGGGCATCAGCGGGGTTGGGGATTGACGTTCTCACCGGTACTCAGGAAGATCTCTTCGAGGTCAATATCTTCGACTCTGTCGGCGTACTGAGATCCGCACTGGAGGCAGCGGAGGACGCGGTCATCCGATTCCTGAAGGTCGCCTGATCCCGCCCGGCCCCAGTGAACTTCCTGTACCACCCGTCCTGCCGTTACGACGACCGCTTGGGTCTGCCCGCTCGCGCTGAGCGGCACCACTCTCCACGTGCCCATCAGGGCGAGGGAACGGCTTGCCCCGCCCTGAGCCAGCCTGGGCCGACCGTGCCCGGCGAGCATGGCGAGCATGGCGGGCCGGGTTTCGGGGCTCCCTGCCTTGCGCGAGACCTGTGGATAACCTGGGCGGCTCATCGAGGTCCCCGCCGAGCCGAGCTGCTCGTCTCCGCCTGGCGCGAAGCTGAGGCCGCTAGGGTCGTGGGGTCTCGTGCCTTGTGCGCAACCTGTGGATAACTTTCTCGGCTCCGCTGAGCTTGGCGCTTAAGTGCCCTCTTGAGTAATGAGGATGGCCGTTTGGCTCACGGCCTTACCTATGTGTCTAACCTGTGGATAACTATTTGGCTTCGCCGCGAGCGCGAATGACTTTTAACCCGGCGTATGGACTGCGGGCCATGTTCTTTTTGGCAGCGGGCAACTCGTCTGTGAATACGGCCTTGCCCGCGACCCGCGGTCCAAGCCGCCCTTTTTGCACAGGCTGGCCGCCTCGTTGTGTGGAGAACTTGTGGATAACTTGGACGCTTCGACAGGCAGCCGACCGGCGATGCCGCGTGGAGACGCCCTGAGCTACTTCTTCTTAGGTGCCGGAAACAAAGGGCAAGTCGTTGCAAGAGCTTGAGCAGGAGCTGACCAGCCGAGCGGTAGGCTAAACGGCATGAAGAAGCTGGTCGCTCCTCATCCTGGTTGTGCTTGGCGGTTTCGCGGTGTGGCGGAAGGTCCAGGCGCAGCGCGCCGACCTCGACCTGTGGAGCGAGGCCACCGCCTCCGACGACTACTGACGCAGGTCGACGGTGGTCCCCGCCACCGCTGACCGCTGACAAAACTCAGCGCTAATCCCCCTAGGCGCGTGCGATGACCGATTCACCCCCGATCTCCCTGGTCTGCTGTGACCTGGCGAGCATCGTCATCGACGGTTCTGTCGTGGAGCGCGCGTTCGCCGAGGCGATCGCGACGCAGGGAATCGTCACCGGAACGCAGGACTACGCCCGGTCGATGGTCAGGTTCGACCGCTCGCACGGGCGGGCTCCCGCCGCGGTCCTCCGCGACCTGTTCGACGGCGACGAGCCGCGCGCGCAGGCGGCCTCGCTGGCGTTCGAGCGGTCGTTCCGGGCCGCGGCGCAGCGGTTCAGCCTGGACATCCCGGCCGACGTCACCGACGCGCTCGGCAAGTCGGCGGGCTCGGGCGCGCGGATCTGCCTGCTGACCATGCTGTCGCGGCGGTCCTGCGGCGAGTTCCTCGGCCTGCTCCGCACGGCGGACCTGGTCTTGTGCGGCGAGGACGCCCCCCGGGGTTTCCCCTGGCCGGACCCGGTGCTGACCGCGATGCTCCGGCTCGGCGCCGCCGACGTGCGCGAGGTGGCGATGGTCAGTGCCACGCCGGACGGGGTCCTGGCCGGCTACCGCGCCGGAGCCGGGATCGTGGTCGGCCTGGCCAACGGCGCCACGGCCGGGCCGCGGCGCTGCGCGAGGCCGGCGCGACCCACGTGCTGGACAGCATCGCGGCACTTCCCGAACTGGTCGGCGCGTCGCTCATGCCCGCGTAGCGGCGGCAGCTTACACTCGTAGGTATGCCGGAGCTGCCGGAAGTCGAATCGCTCGCCTCCTACCTGCGCGAACACGCCAGCGGCCACGCCATCGCGCGGGCTGACGCGGCCTCCTTCGCCGTGCTCAAGACCTTCGACCCGCCGCTGTCCGCGCTCACCGGGCCGCACCGTCACCGCGGTGGGCAGGCACGGCAAGTTCCTCGACCTCACCTGCGGCGGCGCGGACGGCGGCGACCTGCACCTGGTCTTCCACCTCGCCCGCGCGGGCTGGCTGCGCTGGCGGGCCGACATGCCCGGCCAAGCCCGCCAAGCCGGGCAAGAGCCCGCTGGCGTTCCGGCTGGTGCTCGACGACGGCGCCGGATTCGACCTCACCGAGCAGGGCACCCAGAAGCGGCTCGCCGTCTACCTGGTCCGGGACCCGGCCGACGTGCCCGGCGTGGCCACGCTCGGGCCGGAGCCGCTGGCCAGCGACTTCACCACCGACGCACTGGCCGCGATCCTGAAGGAGCGGCGCACCCAGATCAAGGGCGTGCTGCGCGACCAGCACATCATCGCCGGCATCGGCAACGCCTACTCCGACGAGGTGCTGCACGCGGCGAAGATGTCGCCGTACAAGCTCGCGTCCAGTTTCACGCCCGAGGACGTCGCCACGCTGCACGCGGCGATCATCGACACGCTCAACGACGCGGTGCGGCGCTCCGCCGGCCTGGCGGCGGCCGACCTCAAGGGGGAGAAGAAGACCGGGCTGCGGGTGCACGCCAAGACGGGCCAGCCCTGCCCGGTGTGCGGTGACACGATCCGCGAGGTCTCGTTCGCCGACTCCTCGCTGCAGTACTGCGCCACCTGCCAGACCGGCGGGAAGCCGCTCGCCGACCGCCGGCATGTCCCGGCTGCTGAAGTAGCGCCGTCAGGCGGCGCCGCTGACCGCCTTGCCCCGGCAGATGAGGTCCACGTAGGACGGGGGCATGCCGGCCGCCACCCCGGCCTGGAGCTGGATCTCCGCCAGCGACGAGGCCACCAGCTCACGGCAGTGCAGGCACTGGGGCAGCCGCCACGGCCGCGAGCCCTCGTAGGCCGACCGGGCCGCGGTCACCGCCTCGGGGCAGCGCGGGTCGGCAAGTCCGGTGAAGTCGATCTGCAGCGGGACGCCGGCTTCGGCGACGGCCAGCCGGGCCTGGGCACTGAGCGCGCCGATGACCTCAAGCTGGGTGAACTCGTCCAGCTCGCGCCACATGTCGGCCGCCTCGCCGTAACGACGGCCGGCCATCGCCGCGGTCAGCAGGTAACCGATGCGCGGTGCCGTCAGGCGCGTCGTCATGGTGGTCATGCCTCACCGCCATGCAGGAAGAACCGTCGCCACATCGCGCGGATCACGCGTCCGATCCAGTCCGAGATATCCGCGCCGACAACCGGGCCGGGCTGGCTCGCCGCGCCATCGCCCTCACCCCAGACAACGCCCACCAAATCCCCCTCGTTGTTCTGGAGGGTTTCGGCGCCATTAGCTGGTGCAGGCAGGAGCGGCCGCCCAGGAGCCGGCCTGCGGATAGCCCCGGTAACCCCCCAAGCCGGGACGGCCGCGACGCTACGTAGCGGCGAGCCCGGGGGGAAATAGCCGGGCAACTCCGTGTAGCGCGGTGCTCACTGTAGCGCTACCAAAGATCGGCTGTCTACAAGAACCGACAACCCCGCAAGTGATTGGGTAGGCCGCTCATGTGCGGTTTTGATGGCTTAATGATTACGGGCGGGGTGCGCGGCGGCCGGTGGAACCGCCGCCCGGCCGCCACGTCGGCGACAGCCACGGAGCCGTACAAGGTCATCAGGAAGGCGCTGCACTACAGCAACAGCGACCCCCTCCCCGCCCGTCTTGCATGTGAGGCCTGGCTGGCCGGAGGTGTCTTAGGCTGTCGGGAGGGACGCTGCACCACCACTAGGGGTGTCTCGTCGTGGAGCCTTGTGGCCCGGGGAGCAAGGCCGCTTGACATGCGTACATTAACACGGGTGAAAGCCAGCGCCTCTGGATCAACTGACACGAGGATGCTCTCTCAGGCTTCAGGGCAACGTTGAGGTGGGGCGCTCCCAGTGACGGCGCGGATTGCCCGGGCGGGCAGCGCGCCGACGGGTGGCGCGGATAGCCCTGTCGGGACTGGCAGTCCTCCTGCAAGCTCCTCAGAGTGCCGGATACAGGCTGCCGGGCCGGGTGCGGGGCACGTTCTGGGCGTGGGTGACCTGGCCGGCGAGCAGGTCGAGTATCGGCTGGATCGCGCGGCTGGGTGTGGTGTCGGCGCGGCAGGTGAAGACGTCGATGTGGGCGAGCTGGTGCTCTGGCCAGGTGGAGACGGTGATGTGAGACTCGGCGAGGATGAGCACGCGGGTGGCGCCGTGGGGCTGGAAGGGCTCGATGACCTGGGCGCGGGTGGTGCAGCCGAGCTGGTGTGCCGTGCGGTGCATGGCGGTCATGATGGCTTCGGGGGCGGCGTCGGCGTGCTGGCATCCGGTGATGTCGAAGATGGCGTGGATCACGGGCTTTCCTCGGCGCGTCAGGCGGTGCGGAGTTGGCGATGGTGTAGCCGCGGTGGAGGCGGCGGGGCTCTGCGGCCCAGCGGGTGACCTCGGCACGTCGAGGTGGCGTGCCAGGAGCCGCCCCAGTCTGCGCCGTCGACGGAGACGGAGCAGGCGTCGTAGAGGTCGCGCTCGGCGGCGAGCAGGTAGCTCTTGATTGATGGAGCGGACGGGGGTGTTGGCGTCGTACCAGCCGCCGCCGTCGATGTGGACGGTCTCGGTGTAGCGGCCGTGGCGGGGCATCGGCTGGCGAGCTGGACGGCGCCTGACAGGGCGGTGATCTTCAGGTCGGCGGCGGACTTCTGCATGAGTCGGCACTGCGGGCAGCGGGGTCGGATGCGGATGATGCCGTCGCTGGGCGCGACGATGGGTGCGAAGTCGTCCTGGCGGGAGGCGATCCTGTGCAGGCACTCGCGGACCGGGCGCAGCCCCTGGTAAACGGCGTAAGGGCGGAACTCGTAGGGGATGTCTGACCCGTCACTCGCCCAGGCAAGGAGCCGCTCGAACCCGTGTGGCGGAGCTGGTGCGGCGTCACCCCGGCGTAGCCGGCTTGCTCGGCGCGCCGGATGCCCTCGCCGCGCAGTATGCGGATGATCGCGTGGTCGCGGGCCGTCTCGAAGTCCCTCGCCCGCCCGCCGCCGGTGACGTTGAGCAGGTCATCGATGAAGCTGGCTGCCAGTGTCTTGGGCTTGCCCTTTCCGGCGCGCACAGGTTCAGGGTCGGCACGTCCAGGACGGTGTAGTCCCCGTCGATCCCGGTGCGCGTCATCCACGCGTCGAGGTTCTTGCCCGGGCCGACGTAGCTGACGATCGTCTTGTCTTCGTAGTGCTGGGCATGGCTCTCCCATCGCGATCTGGGGGAGCTAGACCTGTTTCTAAGCGGCCAAGCTAGCGGTCTAGCGCCGAGATGCTCGGCATCCACGCCTGCGGAAGCAGCCCTTCCCGTACCACCGACCCGCCTGGGACCAGGTATTCTGGATCGGTAAGGCTCGGGGCTTTAGCTCAGCTGGAAGAGCATCTGCTTTGCAAGCAGAGGGTCAGGGGTTCGAGTCCCCTAAGCTCCACCAGGGAAGACATCCCGCCGGTCCCCCCGGAAACCGGGGGTTGACCACCATCGCTGACCACAACGCGACTAGTCATCCGTGCCGCCGAGCAGCCGGTTCAGCTTGGAGATCGCCTCGCGCATCGCCGCCTGGTCGACGTGCGTGTAGATCTGGCTCGTGGTCGACGCGTTCGCGTGGCCCAGGATCACCTGGGCATCCTTCGCCGGGACGCCCAGCGCCTTAAGCAGCGACGCCGTAGTGTGGCGCAGCGCGTGGACCTTGACCCGGCGGACGCCGCCGCCGTCGCAGATCCGGTCGAACGAGCGGTTCATGTTGCGGGGCTCGACCGGCAGGCCGGTCCTGGTGGTGAAGACCAGGCCGCTATCGGTCCAGGCAGCGCCGAGCCGCTCGCAGTCGAGGAACTGGGTGCCCCGGCGGATCATGAGCGCGTCGGCCGCCAGGCCAAGAAGCGGAAGGTCCCGCTTGCCCGCCCGGGTCTTCACCGGGCCGATCAGCAGCTCGCCCTTGATGCGCTGCACCTGCTGGCGCACGCGGACCGTGCCGCCGTCGATGTCCGACCAACGCAGCCCGAGCACCTCACCGCGGCGCATCCCGTACAGGAGCAGGAAGACGAACGCGGGGAACAGCGGGTCAGCATGAGCGGCGGCCAGGAACGCCATCGCCTCATCGCTCGACCACGGGAAGACCTCAGCGGCTTCCCAGGGGGGCAGCTCGACCAGGCGGGCGACGTTGCGTGAGACCAGTTCCTCGCGGACGGCGCGGGACAGGGCGGCGCTGAGCACCTGGCGCAGGACGTGGACGAGGCGGATCGACTCGCCCGGCTCGACCTGGCGGAGCTTGCCGTTCAGGAAGCGCTGCACCGCCGCCACCGACAAGCGCCGTAGCTCATGCCTGCCGAGGCCCGGCTTGAGGTGGAGGCGGATGCAGGTCTCGTACAGGGAGACCGTGGCCGGGCGACGGGTCGGCTTCACCACGTGCTCCAGCCAGTAGTCCAGGTACGGGCCAAGCTTCCATGACTTCGCGGGAACCGGAATTCCCGCTATCGCCTTTGACTGCTCAGCAACGAGCTTTTCCCGGGCCTCATCAAAGGTGCGGCCGTAAACGTAAACGCGCTTCACGGTGCCCGCATTAGTCGGAGCATAGAACGCACCGACGTACCGGCCGTCCTTGCGCGGGCCGGACACCGTCCCCTCGCCGTTGTGCTTGCGAGCCATCACGCAGCCTCGCTTTCCGAGCGGAGCAGCGCCACGTAGGCGCCGAGCGCGTCAGCGGTGATCAGGCGTGCGCCGCCGTCCTTCAGTGACTCCAGGCGGCCCGAGCGCATCAGGTCATACAGCTTGTCGCGCCCGATGCCGAGCACCGCGCACGCTTCCTTCGGCCGGTACAACAGTTTGTCCATGGCGAATTTCCTTTATCGCTGCCGAATGGTTTCACGTGAAACATTGTCAGTCAGCCCGTGAATTGTCGGCCGACATCAGCGCGAGGAAATGCGCTTCGGATGCGGCGTAGCCGGAACCGGCGTATTCCCACGAGCCGACGAACAGGACGGTGGACTCGTGGACGGGGCGGCCCCAGGGGTCGAGCTTGGCGGGGTCGTAGCGCTGGGCTTGGCGGTATTCGGCGCGGGCGGCGCGCAGGCTGGCCGAAGGTGACGGAGTAGGCGCGGCTCTTGGTGAGGAAGTGGCCGCCGTAGCCGAGCATGTGCGCCCACTGCTGATGGCCGAGGTGCCAGGCGGTTTCGATCATCCGCTGGAAGTGGGGCGGGCAGCGCAGGGCGCGAACCTCGTGAAGACTGCGGAGCCGGGATGCGGGCAGGCCGGGGGCGTCGGCGGTCTTGGTGGCGTACTTGGCGATGTAGTTCGCGACGGCGTCGCGGGTGAGCGCGCGCCCTGGTGGCCGTGCAGGGGGCGGGTGTCGGTCTGCGGGCCGAACCGCAGGAGCAGGCCGCGGCCGGTGCCGGGCACCGGGGCGAGCGCGGTTGCCTGCGCGGCGGCGGCGGTGATCGCCTCACACAGGAAATCGGTGGTCCATTCCGGGTCGGGCGGCTGGTAGCCGTCGGCGGTGGCGTCGAGGCGGACCAGGGCGTGGAAGTGGACGACGCCGCGTGCCTGGTATTCAGCGACCTTGACGAACCGGACCCGCACCAGCTCGCGGAACTCTTTCTGGGTGGTGCCGCCGAGGCGGGCCAGGTGGCGGGGCAGGTAGGTGGTGAACCGGCGCCAGAGCTGCCCGGCGACGGTGTTGAACAGGACGGCGGCCCGGTAGTCATAGCAGTCCGCGCACATCGGCCGGCCGAGGCGAGGATCATCAGGCGAGTGCCGGACGGGGCAGGAGATGTCGCGCCCGTGCCCGCAGGCCGAGCGGTTGCCGGTCGCGGCGGGGTCGGCAGGGCAGCACCTTGCCGTTCCGCTCGCGGCGAGCATGGACCGGGCCGAACCCGGGGGCGGTCAGCGTGGCGAAGACGCACGGGTGATCAGCGACCGATTCCGGCACGCCCTTGCCGCCGACGAGACCGGAGCGGACGACCTGGCGGGCGTCGCGCTTGTAGACGGCCGAGCAGGCCGGGCAGACCGCCTCACGGCGGTTCCCGCAGGCGACGTGCAGCGGGCTGTCCTGCCGGTAGGTGTCCCCGGCATCGTTGTAGGGGACGTCGGCCCAGGTCTTGTACACCTCGGCCGCCTGGCCGGTGGCCAGGTCGACGGCGGTGACCTTGCCGGAGAGGCGGATGGGGTGGGAGCAGCCGCCCGCCGTCTTGATCTGGTGTTCCCAGGCGGTGAAGTCGGCTTCGGTCACGGGACCTCATCCCGGGGAACAGGGCGAGCTGGCCGGGCGGCGACTTCGGTACCGAGCGGCGCCGCTTGGTGCGGTCCCGCTCGCGGATCACCGTGGCGCCGACGGCGGCGAGCCAGCACGCGGCCGGGGAGGGCCGGGTGCAGCCGGGGCAGGTCGGCGGGGCGGTCAGCTTGTCGGCCTGGTTGACGAGCGCGGCGAACCGGGCCGGGTTGTAGTCACTTGTCCCGCCGCCAGCGGCGCGCCACAGGTGGTCGAAGCCGGTCATGCAGCCCCCCGCAGGATCGCGGCGCGGCGGGCGAGCGCGGCCACCTGGTCGTCGTTGAGGTAGGCGACCTTGACCCGGCGGGGGAATCCGTGCCTCAGCCAGCAGCCAGGCCACGCCCCGCGCTAGCGGGTCGATCTTCGCTGCGTTGTAGCCCTGGGCGGCCCAGCCGTGCCCGAGCACGATGTCCGAGCTGGCGTCGGTGGTGCAGCGGAACGCGCACCTGTAGCCGAACAGGTCACGCAGCGCCGGGTCAACGATGTCGTGTGCGACGGGCGCTGGGTGGCGAGGATGACCCAGACGCGCGCAGGCCGCGGCCCCGGGCGACGACGTCGCGGACGGTGGTGTTGAACTTCTCCCGCTCAGCCTTGGTGCCGACCGTGGCGGAGAAGAACGCGTGCTCATCGATGACCGTCAGGTAGGCGTCCTCGCCCATGCCCTTGACGACCTTGCGGCGCCCGGTGTCGAGCAGCATCTCGCACCGGCTGTCGATCACGCCCTGCAGGCGCTCGAACGCGCCAATCGCGTCGTTGATCTTCGGGCCGACGAACATCTCGGCCGACTTGCGCCAGGGGCCGAGCTCGACCAGCTTGCCGTCGATCAGGATCAGCTTGCAGTCGCACGACAGCGCGCCCCGGGCAGTTAGCAGGTTGACCATGCTGGACTTGCCCGACCCCGGCTCGCCGCCGATGACCATCCCGGGCCGGTCGTTGAAGTCGACCAGGACGCGGCGGCCGAGTTCGCTCACGGCGACGTCGTGCGGGTCGAACACCGAGAACGGCAGCGGGGCAGCCGGGCAGCAGCCGGGGCGGGGCAAGAACAGTCACGGCTCAAAGACCTCCGCATCCAAGGGCAGGGCGGCACCGGGCCACCGGCCCTGCTCAGGGACCGGCTCGAATCCGGGCACGTCGGCCAGGGCGAGCCAGTCAGGCACCGACTCGGTTGGCAGGCCGGAGGGGACCACCGTGCCGGGGGCGAGCAGGTCACGGCGGATCACGTCGACCACGATGAACGCCGAGTTCGACCGGACCGCGGTGACGCGGACCTCACGGGCGGCGCAGGCCGTGGCCAGCTCGCTGGCGTGGCCGGTGAAGTCCTCGAACCGACAGGCCAGCGCGCAGCAGCAGCCAGGCCCGCTCACCAACCGGGGTCGGCCGGGTCCACATCACCAGGGGAAGCCGGAACTTGCGGGTGTGCAGCCGCAGTTCCCAGAACACCGCCTGGAGGCGGTGCCGGGTGACCAGGCACCAGAACCGGCGGGAGACGAACCGGCGCGCCCACGGCAACCCGGCCAGCAGGGCGGCGCCACCGCCGAGGGCGACGCCGGTCAGGTCCAGGCCGATGAAGTGCCAGCCCGCCAGGAACCCGGCGGCGGAGCCGACCAGCAGGGCGATTTCGGTGCGCCAGCGCCACACAGCGCCGATCGCCGATCGGCGAGGAGCGCTTGACGGTGACGGACTGGACTTCGGCGACGTTGGCCTGTCCCATCAGCGGGCACGCTCCCACTCAGACACGCAGGCGACGGGCCACGCGCAGCCGCACGGCTCGCAGATGTAGGCGGTCTCATCGATGCCGTCGCCGGTGTCTACCTCGTCGGTGATCACGTCGAACGACCCGCACTGCGGGCAGACCGGCTCATGCGGGACCACCCAGAAACCAGGCCGGGCACCAGGGCGCGGCGCGCCGTGAACCGGGTCACCGGCAACAGGACCAGGGGCGGCCGGGCGGGCTACAGTGGACATGTCTTCGGAACTCCTTATTGCTGCTGATCACGGGAATCGGGACGCGGGAGACGACGCCGGGGGCGAGGCGGCAACCACGCCCCCGGCACCAGGTCATTCAGGGGTTGGGATCACGGCCCGAGCCGCCGCAGCGGCGGCACGGGGTCTTACCGTCCGGCTCCTTCCGAGAGCCAGCGCACCCGTAGCAAATGACGACCACCGTCGCGGCCAGGGCGTGAAGCACGCTCATCAGCGCGCCTTGCCCGAGCCCATGCACGACAGGCACGTCTCGGTGAGCACCTGGGTCTTGCCGGTCGCCGTGTTCTGGATCACGACCCTGCGCGTGCCGGACCCGCCGCACGAGCTGCACGCGCTCATCCCGCGCACCCCTGGGTGAGGCACGCCGAGGTGATCTCCGGGTTGAGCCGACCGCAGGACGGACAGAGCCACCGCGCCACACGGCGAACCGCGCGGGTCCAGGTGTCCCGGCGCATCACTCAAGCCCTGCGTTCCGGCGAGCCCACCAGTCGTTGCTCAGGTCGGACAGGATCCCGTTGGTCTCGTCAAAGCCTGCGTCATCCTTCGTCACCAGGTGCTGCTTGGTCCATCCCGACCGCAGGTGGTCGGACAAGACCGTGTTTTCGTCGCGCGTCAGCGCGGCGAACATCCCTGGCTTCGCGTCCTTGCGGGAGCTGTCCTGGTTCGATTGCTTCCTGGCCATGCGTGTTTCTCCTTGTTGCTGCTGATCACGGGAATTGCGGGTAAGTGACCCGGGCAGAGCGGCAACCCCGCCCGGGCACGACTAGCTAGGCGGCGGCGCGGCGCGCACCGCCCGCCATTGCGATCGACTGAGCGCGGAACGCCCGCATGATCTCGGCCTTCGGCTTGTCCTTCTCGACGAACTTGACCTTGGCCCACGGGGCGTAGGTGAGGCCCTGAACCTCAGCCATCTCATCGAGCACCAGTTCAGGCTTGGGACCGGCAACCTCGACCCAGATCGCCTCCATGGAGCCGTCCGAGCCCGCGCCCTTGTCGAACGCGTTCAGCTTCACCACCCAGATCGGACGCTTGCCGTCCGATGGGGGCGTGGTCTTCTGCACATCGCTGTTCCGCGACTCGGTGCGCGGCCGGGGCATCGCAGCCACCCGGAACCGCACCTCTGTCGTGTCGATCCTCAGACGCATCCGCCTGACCTCCGTCGCTGTCACTTGCGGCCCCGTGCCGCACCTCAGACGATGACTCGCACTTAAAGTGCGACTACTAGTAGTTTGACTGCTACCGATAACGATGTCAACGTCTCTCGCAAAAAAAGTGCGAGTCCCGTACTCTTTGGGTGGTAGCAGCAACACCACCGCCTGAGGGGGCAAGCAGCATGACCCACGTACCCGCCCCGTTTGCGCTTTTCGTGCGCTTCACCGTTCGGCCAGGGGCAGAGGCCGCATTCGATGAGCTGGTCACGCAGACCACCGCCGCCATCAGGGAGCGCGAGCCAGGCACGCTCGTCTACGCCTGCCACCAGGTGACCGACTCACCGCAGCAGCGCACCTTCTACGAGCTGTACCGCGACCGGGCAGCCTTCGACGCCCACGAGGAACAGCCGCACGTCAAGCACTTCCTAGCCGCCCGCGAGGCGCTGCTCGATGCCACCGAGGTCGACTTCATGACCCTGGACGACGGCAAGACGCCCGTGTCGGACGAGGCCACCGACCGTGCCTAGCTCTGCTCAACTTGTCGGAGAGCAGATCGCCTACCACCGCAAACGGCTGGGACTTTCACAGGTCGAGCTGGCCGGACTCATCGGGCGATCGGACAGCTGGGTCTCTCAGGTCGAGCGGGGCGTGCGCGCAGTCGACCGCCTATCGGTCCTGCAGAAAGTCGCAGACGCCCTCGGCGTCCCGGTCACGGAGCTGCGCGGCGGCGAAGAGGCCGACACCGAGCCGTCAGACTCACGGCCCGAAGCATTCGAGTCCCTGCGACTCACCCTCACCGGGCACCCCGCAGCAGCGGCCGTCCTCGGCGTCCCTACCGCCAGGGTCACCGATAAGCAGATCTCCGGCCTGCGAGACGCACACGGCCAGGTATGGCCGCTGGTCCACGCCAGCCGGTACAACGAGCTCGCCCCGCTTGTCGCCGACCTCGTGCCAAGGCTGGAGCAGGCCGCCCGCGGCGAAGCTTCGCCCGAGCAGTCCCGCGAGGTCCGCGAGCTGCTGACCGACACCTACCAGGCGGTTGCCGCCATGCTCGCCAAGATCGGTGAAGGCGACGCCGCGTGGATAGCAGCCGACCGGGCCGCGTTCGTCGCGGAGGCCACCGACAACCCCCTAGCCGTCGCAGCGAGCCTGTTCCGCATGGTGCATGTCTTCCTGTCCCTTGGCCTGCTCTCTCAGGCCCAGACAGTGGCCAGCACCACCGCCAGCGGCCTTGACCAGCAGAGCCCGGCGCCCGAAGTGCTCTCGCTGCGCGGCGCCTTCCGCCTGGTCCTCGCCATCGCAGCCGCACGCGAGAACGACCGCACCCAGGCATACGCCTACCTCGACCAGGCCCGCGACATCGCCAACCAGCTCGGCGAGGACCGCAACGACTACGGCACCGAGTTCGGCCCGACCAACACCGCCCTCCACGCCGTCGCCGTCGCCGTCGAGCTGGGCGACGCCGGGCACGCCCTGGACCTCGCCCACAGCATCGAGCCCAAGCAGCTATCAGCCGAACGGCAGGCCCGCTACAGCATCGACCTGGCCAGCGCCCACGCCATGCGCCGACAGATCGGTGAATCGCTCCGTTACCTACAGATAGCCGAGAAGCTCACCCCGGAGCAGACACGCACTCACCGAGTGGCCCGAGCCGTCGCACGCGATTTGCTCCAGCTATCAGGATCGCGGGTTAGGCCCGAGCTTCGGGAACTGGCAGAACGGTTTGGCGTTGCTTCGTAGTAGCCAATCAGACGGGCATGACCGTGCAGTCAGAGCTCCGCTAAACGCCTTAGGATGCCTCGGCGCGCCTGGGAGATACCTAGCGTGGGCATTCGTATGCTGAGCGCATGGCAAAAGTTGAGCTATCCAAAGAAGAGATTTACGGGCTAGTGCGGTGCGTTGACTACGTCGAAAAGAACACTAGTGGCGCACTTCTTGAGCCAGGCGCAAAGGAAGCACGGGCCAAGGTCCTTGCGGCCATCCGTGACCCTGACCCGGCTAAGGGAATCGCCTAGCGCCCACAAAAGGTGCGTTAGCAGCACTTGGTGCGCGTCTTAGCCTTTTTCGGATCAAGTGTGACAACTTTCTCTACGGTTTCAAGGGCGCACCTGCGGCGCGCCAACTACCGGTGACCGTCACTGGTTGAAGAAGAAAAAGAAGAAGGCGGCACCGGAAAAAGAGACCGGAGCCGCCGAATTGAGCAGGCCGACAGGTAATGCAGAGTCAGACGGAAAGCGGCATAGCCACGGGCTCACATCGCGTGTGCTCGTTGCAGTGGCACGGGTGAGCGGGTGAGTCCTGCGTTTGGACAGCCGGGGAGAGCCAGCCGCAAGCGGGACACAGTGTGTCACCCTCGGGGACGCTTGTCCCTCGGGCGCGGCTTCGCCTCTCCCCTCCGACTGGCCGTCTGCGGTACGCGGCGACCCGCGCGCTGGTCAGCCCCGGAACCTGTCCGCAGGTGGTTCCCGCCACCACGACCCCGCAACGAGCCCAGCGACGCCCGCAGGGCAAGCCCAGGGGAACCGCACCGGAGACAGCGGACCGCTGGAGACGACGAGCACCAGGGCGACGAGCACGAGGGCAGGAACGGTGGCCAGGCCGAGCGAATAGCGAGGGATGGCGGGTGGGTCTCCCCCCTTACCCGCCGTGGGAGAGTGGGGGTCGGCCGGAACCTGTCAAGAGCGCCTACGGCGTCCCTGCGGGATCGGCTACGCCGCCACTTGACAGAACCCGCCCGACCCCTGGATTTGGCTGGTTGTCGGGTAAGGGGAGAGAGGGCGACACCAGCGGGGGCCGAGGTTGACCACCATGGCTGACCACAACACCCCCGGAAACCGGCGGACAAAGTGGGACCGACCAGACAAGGCAACGCCTAGCTAGCCGACTCATGCCGACAACCAAGATGTACTTTGCAAGCAGAGGGTCAGGGGTTCGAGTCCCCTAAGCTCCACCAGGCAACTCACTTCTTGCCACCCTTCCCGGACTGGCCGCGTGCCACCCGTGTGCGATCGCCCGGACTTCCTGAGCGCCGCCTTGGCCTGCTTGCTGACCTCATCAACGATCGCCTTGCTGACGCTCAGCCGTCGAGTGCTGGTAGATCAGCGCGGCCCGCGCGCTGTCTATGGCCCATCCGCGCCATCATCATCGCGCAGGCTGGCACTCGTCGTCGGACGTGAACTGGTTGCCGACGTGGCTGAGGTCCTGGAAGTGAACGCCGACCAGGCCGAGCGCTCCGAGCGCGGGCATCCAGACACGGCGGTAGAAGTTGCTGTGCCGTAGCGGTGCGCCGTTGGGGGTGGTGAACACCAGAGCGCCGGGATCAACGACGGCGTCGAAGGAGTGCGCGCAGGTCCGGGACGATCTTGGACTTCCTCTAGAGGCTGACCACTAAAGCTGCCCACAACAGCATCCGGATTCAGCTGACTGAGGCCGACGGAGAACAGGTTGAGTTCCAGGCCAGCGACGGTAACCGACAACGTGAACGTACTTTGCAAGCAGGTGGTCCAGCACGGTCGGCCAGAAAGCGAGCAGCGCGATCCACGCCGGCCGCAGCAGCCCGGCAGGCCTCTTGACACCCGAATCACCCGATGGGACAGTCATGTCGGTTTCATTAGGAAGATATTGGTAATCTCCGCCTTCAGGACAGTAACCCGGCAAGCGGTCACCGCAACGTTCGCGCTGCTGACCAAGAGTAAGCGGCAGGATCGGTTGAAGAAACTCCTACTGCTGGGAGCACTGTCCGCCGTGGCGGCGCTCCTGGCAGGCTGCTCCGCACCACCGCTCGGGACCGGCAGCGGCGCCGGAGTTTGCACGCCGGCGCCCCAGGTAGGCAAGCCGGTCGACATGGGACTGTTCGACCTGAAGAACCAAGGCACGGCTCCGGTCACCATCCGGAGTGTGAGCCTGCCGGACGCGCACGGCATGGCGATGACCGAGGCGTGGCTAGTGCCATCCAACACCAGCGGGCCGCAACTCGGGGTGGGCCAGCCCTATCCGCCGGTAACGTACCCGCTCTGGGCGGACAGGGTCCCGGCGGTCGGCGCTGTCATCCGGCCCGGCCAGGACGTGCAACTGGTGTTCGGAGTGCTCAGGACAACAGCAGCCGACGGGCGCTCAGACCAGCCGAAGATCGTGTACACCGCCGGGCGTGCCGCATACACCCTGCGCGAGCAGGGATCCCTGGCGCTCTCGCACACAAAGTGCACTCTCTCTTTTTAAGCCGAAGCTTGCTAAGGCTCCGTAGTTGCGCTCGGGCGGAACCGAGGGACAGACCCTCCCGAGCGTTTCCGCCTAGGCGTGCCCGCTGCGTGCCCGATGGCTTGAGTTCAGCCGCTACCCGCCTGCTGATGGCATCAGCGATTGTCTTGTCTCGGTGCGCATGCGAATGTGACTCCCATGGTTGACCAGGCCGGAAGGTCTCCACTGTTCTATGCAGCCCTGGAGGGCCGGGCCGCTGACGTGGCCGCGTACCTTCACGGACACGGCGACGAGGTGAACTTCGCAGACAAGGAGGGTTTCACCCCGCTGCACTTCGCTGCCCAGCAACAGCACGCAGACGTAGCCGCGCAACTGATCGAAGCTGGAGCGGACCTGAATGCGCGCAACAGGTTCGGTAACACCCCACTGTGGGGCGCGCTGCTCAACGTGTGCGACGGAGACGGCGAGGTTGTGCACGTCCTCCTGAGCGCTGGCGCTGATCCCGACACGGAGAACAACTACGGAGCCAGCCCCAGAAGTCTTGCCTCCAAGGTGGCCAACTACCACCTCGAACGCTTGTTCCGAGCCTGATTCTCCAACGATGGCAATCGAGTCGACGCGTGCCCGCCGCGTGCCCGATCGAGCGGCGATCGGCGTGGTAGGTAGAGCGGCCATCAGCGGACAGGACCACGGTGGCTTTCGAGGCTGAGTGACGCGAGTTGGCATCCGCGGCCGTGTCTGGCTAGGGCAGACGATTGTGTTGTGGTTTATTGATCACGCAGAGTGACCAAGTTCCAACTGGGCAGCCCTTGAATCTGGCAGGCGCGGTCCTGGGCGGATAGCGGGCCTGGCCGGGGGAATGGAGTTGTTGATGCTTGCGCGCCGTGGGACGGTCGAGGTCGATGCGCGCCGCGGGGCAGGGTGCGGGGGCGGCTGGAGGCGGGGGCCTGGTCGCTGGGTGGCGTCGGTGGCGTCGGTGGTTTTGATTGTGGCGACGGTCGGGCTGGTGTCGGCGCGAGCGGCGTCGGCGGCGACGGCCGTGACCACAGCGGCAGGATTGGCGGCTGCGTTCGATGACGCGTCGGGCACCGGCTATCTGGTCTCCCTGGGCGCCGACATCACCGTCACCGACAGCGCGGAGCCGATCGCGGTCCCGGCCGGTCAGTCCGTGACCCTCGACCTGGCCGGGTTCACCTTGAACGTCACCGGCGGCACACTACTTAACGCCGGGATCGCGGTGCCGTCCGGTACCAGCCTGATCATCGAAGACACCATCGGCGGCGGGACCCTGAACGCGAGCACGATCCTGAGCGGTCGCGGTGCGGGGATCGGCGGCAACGGCGAGCAGTCTGGTGGGAGCATCACGATCAACACCGGGACGGTGACGCCGCCCGACAGCGTGACCGTGAATGACTACCTGCTGACCTTCGACCCCAACGGCGGGTCCGGGGGCCCGGGGGATCTGCGGGTGTACGCCACCACCCTGGCGGCAGCCGGGCTCGGGGTACCAGCGGCCACGCCAACCAGGCCCGGGTTCGACTTCACCGGCTGGTTCCCCACCGCGGCCGGGACCGGCACGTCGGTGACCACCTCGACCGTCCTGGGCACCGGCAACGGCCCGGCCACCGTCACGGTGTTCGCGGGCTGGGCGCCGGCGCAGCAGCCCACCGCAACCACCCTGACCGGGAGGCCGCTGCTCAGCACCCTCTTCGCACCCTCGGCCAGGCTGACCACGACCGGCACCAGGGCGCCCATCCCCGGCCAGACCGTTGCCTTCAGCGCCCACGGGCATGCCGTGTGCAGCGCGGTGACCAATGCCGATGGGGTCGCCACCTGCCGGCGCGTTTTCCTGACCTTGTTCGGTCTGGTGGCGACCTATGCCGGTAACAGCGACTACCAGCCGGCGACTGGCACCGTGCCGCTCCTATGCCGTCGTCGGTGACGAGCGCGGTAGACAGAGGCTTAAAAACGCTGAACATAACGGGAGCGTGCGTTGCCCGTCCGGCACCGTTACTCCGCCTGCGGCGGGGTGACCAGGGGCAGGAAGATGTCGTCGACGATCTGGCGCAGCACGTGGTCGGGGACGGGCTTGAGCGTCATCATGATCTCGTGGCGGAAGAGGTCGAAGGGCAGGTCGATGATCCGGGGGGTGAGCCGGTCCGGGTCGACCTCCCCCCGCTCGACGGCCCGGTTGACGACCTCCGCGACGGCGGAGCCGCGCTGGGCCAGGAACTCGCCGCGTAGCTCGGCGGGGGTGGGACCTGACTGGTTGTAGTAGCTGCCCAGCATGCTGCTGACCAGGGCGAACATCGGGTTGCGGTCCGTGTTGGCCTGGGTGAGCAGGGCGAGCAGGTCGCCCCGGAGCGTGCCGGTGTCGGGGACCGGGGGGCGCTCGGTGGCGGCGCCCCGGCGGCGGGCGGTCGCGCGCAGCAGGTCCTCGCGGCTCTTCCAGCGCCGGTAGAGCACCGGCTTGCTGGTCTTGGCGCGCGCGGCGACCGTGTCGAAGGTGAAGTGCTCGTAGCCCTCGGCGGTCAACTGGTCCCAGGCGGCGTCGAGCAGGGCGTCCTCCAGGTCGGGCGCCGCGACGGCGGGTCTGCTTGCTGTCGCTGTCGGTGTGCTGTCGGCCATTCCCGGTTCCCTCGCGGTCTGCGTCGTTGCGCCGACCATAGCCTGACCGGGCTGACCGGGGTGACCGGTGGCAGGTCAGCCGCGTCGCATTGGCCGGGCGGCCGGGAGGGCGACGGCCGGGATGAGCGCCGCGACCGTGATGCCGATCGCCCACCAGAACGCGCCCTGGAAGGCGCCGGCGGCGCCGTGCACGAGCAGGGACTGGAGGGCGACGGCGACGATAGCGGTGCCGAAGGAGGCGCCGACCTGCTGGGTGATGCGGGTGTTCATGGTCGCGTGGGGAATGTCGGCCGACGCGATGTCCGCGTAGGCGACCGACATCGGCGGAATGAGCACCGCGCCGAGCCCGACGCCGCGGATCAGCAGGGCGCGCCGAGCCACCACAGGCTGGTCCCCGGGCCGCCGAAGGCGAACGGCACGGTGGCCGCCGCGGTCACCAGGAAGCTGCCGATCGTGACGGCGCGGGCGCCGAAGCGGGCCACCAGGCCGCCGACCGCGAACCGGGATACGAGCGAGCCGATGCCCTGCGGGATCAGCAGCAGGCCTGCGGCGAGCACGCGACTCGCCGTGCAGTTGCTGGTAGTCCAGCGGCAGCAGGAACATGCCGGCGTACATGGCCGCGCCGGCGGTGAACAGCACGGCGGAGGCCGTCCCGAGCGAGCGCTGCCGCAGCAGCCGGATGTCGACGACCGGCCGGCGGTCGCCGCGGCGCAGCGCCCAGGCGGTGAACGCGCCGAGCAGCGCGACCCCGGCCAGCAGCGGGATGAGCACGCTGGCGTGGCCGATCCCGCCGTCCGCGGTCAGGTTCGACAGGCCGAGCAGGATCCCGGTCAGGGCCGGGGCGAGCAGGGCCAGCCCGGCGACGTCCAGCCGCGCCCGCGCCGGCCGCCGGGTCCGGGCGGTCGGCGGGCAGCAGCCGCCAGGCCAGCACCAGTCCGACCGCGATCACCGGCACGTTGACCAGGAACAGCCAGCGCCAGCTCAGCCCGCTGAGTATCACCCCGCCGATCACCGGGCCGAGGATCGGGCCCAGGGCGAGCGGCAGGCTGATGAGCCCGATCAGCTTGCTGCTGGCCTTCCCGCCCGAGGCCCGGACCGCCAGGGTCTGCATCAGCGGGAAGATCAGCCCGCCGCCGAAGCCCTGCAGGACCCGGAAGCCGATCAGGCTGGAGGCGTTCCACGCCAGCGCGCACAGCACCGACCCGGCCACGAATACCAGCAGCGCGGCCATCCAGGTGCGCTTGCCGCCCCACCGGCTCTCGGCCCAGCCGGTAATCGGGATCGCGACCGCCATCGCCAGCAGGTACCCGGTGGTGACCCACTGGATCGTGCCGTCGGTGGAGTGCAGCGTGACCGTGAGCGTGTGCAGCGCCAGGGTCACCATCGTCGAGTCGAGGATCGCCGCGATCCCGCCGACGATCAGCGCCAAGGTCGCGTTCCGGGCCTGGGGCGTGAGTCCCGCCGTGCCTTGCTGCCTGCCGAACCGTTGCCTGGCTCATGCCGCCGACCCCTCATCTAGATACCATTCGGTATCTTAAATTGAAGAGAGGACGTGCGGTACAAGATCAATTCTAACTGGGTGGTTCTGCGACCGCGTCGGGGTAACAGGCAGAAGGTCAGAGGAACGGGCGCGCCGCTACCGCCGCCGCGCGTTAGCGGTCCCTGTGGAGCGCTGGCGCTTCAGCTCGGCCCGGGCCAGTGAGTTCTTGTGCACCTCGTCCGGGCCGTCGGCGAAGCGCAGCGTGCGGATGCTCGCGAACGCCGACGCCAGCGGGAAGTCCTGGCTCAGGCCGCCCGCGCCGTGCACCTGGATCGCCTTGTCGAGGATCCACTCGACGGTGGCCGGCGTGACGATCTTGATGGCCTGGATCTCGGTGTGCGCCGCCTTGTTGCCGACCGTGTCCATCAGCCAGGCGGCCTTGAGCACCAGCAGCCGCAACTGCTCGACGCGCACGCGGGCCTCGGCGATCCAGTCCCTGATCACGCCCTGCTCGGCCAGCGGCTTGCCGAACGCGACCCGGCTCGTCGGCCCGGGCGCACATCAGCTCGATGGCCCGCTCGGCCACGCCGATCGACCGCATGCAGTGGTGGATGCGGCCGGGGCCCAGGCGGGCCTGGGCGATCGCGAAGCCGTCGCCCTCGCCGCCGATCAGGTTGGCGGCGGGCACCCGGACGTCGCGGAAGGCGATCTCGGCGTGGCCGCCGTGCTCGTGGTCGTCGTAGCCGAAGATCTCCATGCCGCGCAGCACGGAGACGCCCGGGGTGTCGCGGGGGACCAGGATCATGGACTGCTGGCGGTGGCGGTCGGCCGACGGGTCGGTCTTGCCCATCACGATGAAGATCTCCGCGTTGCGGGTTCATCGCCCCGGTGATCCACCACTTGCGGCCGTTGATCACGTACTCGTCGCCGTCGCGCTCGATGCGGGTGGCGATGTTCGTCGCGTCGGAGGAGGCGACCTCGGGCTCGGTCATCGCGAACGAGGAACGGATCTCGCCGTCGAGCAGCGGCTCGCAGCCAGCGCTTGCGCTGCTCGCGGGGTGCCGAAGGTGGCGAGCACCTCCATGTTGCCGGTGTCCGGCGCGGCGCAGTTCAGCGCGGCGGGCGCCAGGGTCGAGGCTGCGGCCGGTGATCTCCGCCAGCGGCGCGTACTGCAGGTTGGTCAGGCCGGCGCCGTGCTCGCCGGGCAGGAACAGGTTCCACAGGCCGAGCGACCTGGCGTGGCGCCGCAGCTCGGTGAGCACCGGGCACGGTGGTCCACGCCCAGCGGTTGTCCAGCGCGGCGAGCTGCTCGGCGAACACCGCCTCGGCCGGGTAGACGTGCGCGTCCATGAAGTCGAGCAGCCGGGCCCGCAGTTCCTCGGTCCGCGCGTCGAAGGCGAAGTCCATCAGATGCTCTCCTGTTTCACCGAAGTGCGGCCAGTCCGGCTGCGATCAGGGGCTCGACCTGCGTGCCGATCTCCTCGAACCCCGCGCCGACCGTCTGGCCGTGGACGTAGCGGTAGTGAATGCCCTCGAGGATCACCGCCGCCTTGAACGAGGCGAGCGCGATGTAGAAGCCGAGGCTCGGACAGGTCGCGGCCGCTGCACTCGGCGTACTGGGCGAGCATCTCGGCCTCGCCCGGGTAGCCGGGCGCGGCGCTGGCCATCGGTGCCTCGCCGAGCCGGTCCATCCGCTGGTACACGATCAGCAGGCCGACGTCGGTCAGCGGGTCGCCCAGGGTGGCCATCTCCCAGTCGACCACCGCGGCGATCTGGTCGTCCGCGCCGACCAGCACGTTGTCCAGCCGGTAGTCGCCGTGCACGATGGCGGGCGCGGACTCGTCGGGCTGGCCGGCCGCCAGCCGCGCGTGCAGCTCGTCGATGCCGGCCAGCGGGCGGCTGCGGGACGCGTCGAGCTGCTGTTTCCAGCGGCGCACCTGGCGGGCGAGGAAGCCCTGCGGCCGGCCGAAGTCGGCCAGCCCGACCTCGGCGGGATCCACCGCGTGCAGCCCCGCCAGCGTGTCGACCATGCGCCGCGCGATGGCCCCGAGCCTGCCCGGCCCGAGGCCGGCGCGCCTGGTCGGCGGTCGCGGTAGGGGATCCCGTCGACCTCCGACATCACGTAGAACGGCGCGCCGAGCACCTCAGGGTCGGTGCACAGGGCGTAGGTGAGCGGCACGGGGACGCTGGTGTCGCGCAGCGCCGTGATCACCCGGTACTCGCGCTCCATGTCGTGCGCGGTGGCGAGCACGTGGCCGAGCGGCGGCCGGCGCACCACCCAGCTCCGGGTGCCGTCGCTGACCTCGTAGGTCAGGTTGGACCGCCCGCCGGCCAGCAGCCGCCCGCGCAGCGGCCCGCCGACCTCGCCCGGGCAGGCGCCGTCGAACCAGGCGGCGAACCGGTCGAGGTCGAGCCCGGGAAGGCCTGGGAGACTAGCCACGCCAGTAACCTCCCTCGTCGACGATCGTCCGGTCCTTGCGTTTTACCCTGCCGTCACCTGTCCCGCAACTCCACCAGCCGTCGGCGCGGACTCTGCCGCCGGTCCGGGATCGCGCCGCGGCAGCAGCAGCGGCGTGGCGAGCAGCAGCGCGCCGGCGGCGGCGATGGCGAAGCGCGTGCTGGTCAGGCTGGCCAGCACGCCCCAGAGCGCGGTGAGCGCGGCGGTGGTGAGGGAGCCCGACACCGACCAGGCGGCGAGCGTCCTGGCGACCCGGTCCCTGGCCGTGTGGTCGAGCCGGTAGGTCGCGTTCACCGGAATGTACACGCCCATGCAGGCCACCAGGCCGAACTGGAGCACGATGACCAGCACCAGGCCGCCGGTGCCCGGGCCGGTGAACGCCAGCCACACCGGCCAGCAGGCGCGCAGCGTGCCGAAGGCGAGCATGACCCGGTGCCGTCCGAACCTGGCCACCAGCGGGCCGGCCAGCCGCGAACCGATGAGGCCGCCGACGCAGGGCGCCCCGAACGCCAGGGTGTACTGCCAGGGGGCGAACCCGAGCTGCCCGACCAGCAGGACGGCCATCGGTGCCTCGGTTGCCATGATCAGGCCACTGGTCAGCACCCCGTTGGCGAACACCGGGCGCAGCGCCGGGCTGCGCAGGATGTACGACCAGGCGCCGGGCAGGTCACGGGCGCGCAGCCGCGGCGCGCCGCCGCGCTCCGGGCGCGGCTCGCGGCCGCCGATGGCGGCGATACCGCAGGCCGACAGCAGGTAGCTGACCGCGTCGGCCAGCGCGGTCGTCACCGGGCCGAGCAGCCCGACGGCGGCGCCCCCGAGCGGCGGCCCGACCACCAGGGCGGTCCAGTTGGTCGATTGGAGCCGGCCGTTGGCGGTGAGCAGGTCGTCCGGTTTCACCAGGGCCTTCAGGTTCGCCCCGCTGGCCGCGTTGAACGCGATCTTCGCCGCGGCTACGACCACGGAGACGACCAGGAGCTGCGCGAAGCTGAGCCAGCCGAGGGCGTACGCGGCCGGGATCGTCATCAGCGCGGCGAACCGGATGAGGTCCATCGCCATCATCACCATGCGCTTGCGCCGGAACTCCATCCACGGCCCGAGCGGCACCGCGATCACCGCGCCGACGGCCAGCCCGGCCGCCGACAGTGCGGACACCTGGGCGGTGCCGGAGTGCAGCACCCGGATCGCGATCAGCGGGAACGCGCCGAACCCGATCCCCGACCCGTAGGCGCTGACCGTGTACGCGGCCCATTGCCAGCGAAACTCACGCCCAAGCGATCGCCTCTTCGGCTTCCCGTTTCGCACCGCCCCATTACAGCCACCGGTCAGGGCGCGAGCAAACAACGGCCGGTGGTCCCGGTACAACCGGTGGTGGTACGGCGATACTGATCGGCATGAACACCGACGCGGTCCTGGCCTTCACCGCCGTCGCCGACGAGGGGCAGTTCCAGCTGGCGGCCTGCCGGCTCGGCATCACGCAGCAGGCCACCTCGAAGCGGGTCGCCGCGCTGGAGGCGGAGCTGGGGACCGCCCTGTTCCGGCGGACGCCGGCCGGGGCCACGCTGACCGCCGAGGGGCGGCGGTTCCTGCCGCACGCCCGGGCGATCGTCGCCGCGGTCAGGGCGGGCACCGAGTCGGTGCGGCCGACGGTCGCCCGCTGCGGGTCGACGTCCTGGACCGCCGTCGGCCGCCTTCGAGCTGCTGCGCGAGTTTCACGAGGCCAACGCGGAGCTGAGCGTCGAGATCATGGCCGGGGGCGGTGCGGCGCCCACGATCAGGGCCCTGCTGGCTGGCGAGATCGACGCCGGCTACGCCTACCTGCGTGACCGAACCGCCGAGCTGGGGACCCGCCTGTCGTCCGCCTACGCCTACCTGGAGCCGATGCAGGTCATCGTGGGCGCGCGGCACCCGCTCGCCCGGGCGGGCAGCGCCCGCCTGCCGGACCTGGCCCGGTACCCGGCGTGGGTGCCCGGCATCGTGGCCGGCAGCGAATGGGAGACGTTCTACGCCGACCTGGCCGAGGCGGTCGGCCTCGACATCGACCCCACCGGGTACGCGGACGGGACCGGGTCGGTCTTCGATGCCGTCGCGGCGTCCAGCTCGCTGGTCACCTTCGTCGGGGAGAAGAGCCGGGTCGCGCTGCCCAGCGGCGTGGACCTGGTCCGGCTGCCGGTCACCGACCCGGTGCCCCTCTACCCGTGGTCGCTGATCTGGCGGTCCGATCCCCGGCACCCGGGCACGCGCCGGCTGATCGCGCACACGGCGCGCGTCTTGCGCGCGCAGGACGGCGCGGCGGGCTGGCTGCCCCGGCAGGCCAGGGAAGACCTCGCCACGGAGAGCGCCGCGCCGACGACGGCGGCGGGCGAAGGCAGAGGCCCGGGCCCGGCGCGCCGGGCCCGGGCCTCCGCCGGCCTGGTTCGCTAGGCGGCCGGAGCCGACGCGGCGTCGAGCACGCTGACCTCGTCGGCGGACAGGTCCAGCGTGGCCGACGCGAGCAGCGCGCCGAGCTGGTCGACCGTGCGGGCGCTGGCCAGCGGCGCTGCGATGCCGGGTCGGCCGCGCAGCCAGGCCAGGGCCACGGTGGCCTGCTCGACGCCCCGGTCAGCGGCGATCGAGTCGAGTGCCGCCAGGACCGCCGGGCCGGGCGGCGTGGTCAGGTAGCGGGACGCGCCCGGCTGCCGGGGGGCGCCGCTGTGGTCGGTCGCGGTGCGGTACTTCCCGGCCAGGAAGCCGCTGGCCAGCGCGTAGTACGGCAGCACGCCGAGGCCGAACTCGGCCACCAGGGGCGCGTAGGTGTCCTCGTAGCCGGCCCGCTCCACCAGGTTGTAGAGCGGCTGCAGGGCGACCGGCGGCGCGAACCCCTCGGCGGCCGAGACGGTGAACCACTCGCGCAGCCGCTCCGGTGAGATGTTGGACAGCGCGACGTACCGGATCTTCCCGGCCTTCTGCAGCTCGCTGAAGGCGCCGGCCGTCTCGGCGACCGAGTCGTTGCCCTTGTCGTGGTGCACGTAGTAGAGGTCGATGTAGTCGGTGCCCATCCTGGCCAGCGAGGCGTCGCACGCGGCCAGCACGTTCGCCCGGGATAGGCCCTGGAACTGCGGGTGCTGGCTGACCTTGGTCGCGATGACGACCTGGTCCCGGTTGCCCCGCGCGCGCGTCCACTCGCCGATGATCGTCTCCGACTCGCCGCCGGAGTTCCCCGGGGCCCAGGCGCTGTAGCCGTCGGCGGTGTCAATGTGGTTTCCGCCGCCCGCGGCGAACGCGTCGAGCACCGCGAAGGACGTCTCCTTGTCCGACGTCCAGCCGAAGGTGTTGCCGCCCAAGCCCGAGCGGGAACACGTCGAGGTCAGAACTACCGATAACCGTCACTACCGACCTTCTTCCTGAGAACCGCCGAATGCCGCCAAAGCAAGGTAACAGCGGACAGGCTTAGTTTGTTCTGCTAGCGGTTAACGGATCCCGCTTTCCCTGATGGCCTGGCTGAGCTTGATGCGCGGGCCGCTGCGCAGGATCGAGTTCGCGTAGATGCGCGCGGCGATCCGGCCCATCCACACCACGCCCACGGCGGTCAGCACCGCCGCCACCACCACCTGCCAGACCGGGACGTCACCCGACGCGTACAGCACCGGCATGGCGATCGGCGCGGTCGGCGGCAGGAAGCCGAGCACGTGGTAGAAGACGTTCGCCCCGTTGGCGTAGATGACCGTGTAGGACAGCGCGTAGGCCAGGATCAGCGGGAGCTGCACCGGCAGGATCGTCGAGTTCACGTCGGACTGGCGGGACACCAGCGACCCGGCGGCGGCGAACGCCGTGCAGTAGAACGCGTAGCCGAGCACGATGAAGACGCCGCCGGCGATGACCACGCCGAGCGTGGCCCCGTGCACCAGGCTCGAACCGGACGGCGAACCCGGCGACGATGAACACGACTACCAGGGCCGCCGCCTGGCCCAGTGCGAGCAGCCCGATGCCGATCACCTTGCCGACCAGCAGCTGCACCGGGCGGACCGACGACAGCAGCACCTCGACGACGCGGCTCGACTTCTCCTCGCCGATGCCCAGTGCGATCTGCGACCCGTACACGCTGATCAGCACCCAGACGATGACCACGGTGAACAGGCCGGTCAGCCGGGACGACAGCGACGTAGACGGCTGCCTCAAGGCCGTGCACCGGCAGCGTCACTCCCCCGGCGACCGCGGCGGCGGCCCCGGGGACGGTCTGGATCAGCTTGGACAGGCCGGCCAGCTGGGCCAGCGCGCCCACGGTGCCGGACACGCCGCCCAGGGGGACCTGCTTGACGACGATCTCCTTGTCGGCGACCAGGACCGCGCTCAGCTTCCCGTCGCGCAGCGCCGACTGCGGCGGCGGCCAGGCTCGGCTGCGGCACCGCGACCGCCTGGCCGCCGGCCAGCCGGCCGGCCTCGGCCACGATGCTGCTGGTCGTCGAGCGGTCGCCGCCGACGACGCCGATGCGGTCCGGGGCGCTGCTCTTGCCGGACAGGATGGCGGGCAGCGCCACGGCCAGGGCGACCGCGATCAGCAGATGGCGGTCGTGATGACGAAGACCCGGGTCTTGGCCCGCAGCCGGATTTCCCGGCGGGCGACCAGCCAGGTCACGTGCAGGCGGACGGCTGGCGGCTCATGCGCGGCAGCGTGGTCGGGGCCGGTTCCTACCGCCGGTCGGTGGCCATCGCCCGCTCGTCGCGCTGGGCCGCGTGCTCTTCCTCGGCCTGGCCGACCGACGCGCCCGTCGCCTGGCGGAAGACCTCGGACAGCGACCGGTCCTCGAACGCGAAGTGCTCGACCCGGCCGCGCCGCCCGGGCGAGATCCAGGACGGGCTGGGAATCGCCCGCGCTCGTGAGGGATATTTCCGCGGTGCCATCGGACCGGACGGACTCGAGCGACGCCGACGGGGGCGGTGACCGCGGCGGCCCAGCCGGCCGACCGGTCGCCGGCCACCCGGACGGCCAGCAGGGGGCGGTCGCCGCGGCGCAGGTCCGCGACCGCCCCCGCCACGACCAGGCTGCCGTGGTGGATGATCGCCACCGCCTCGCAGATGTCTTCCACCAGGTCGAGCTGGTGGCTGGAGAACAGCACGGTCACGCCGGCGGCGGCCCGCTCGGCGAGTATCGCGCTCATGGCGTCGATGCCGCCGGGGTCCAGGCCGGAGAACGGCTCGTCGAGCACCAGCAGCCGCGGATCGTGCACCAGCGCGACGGCGAGCTGCGCCCGCTGCTGGTTGCCGTGCGAGAGGGCGTCGACCCTGGTGCGCCCGCGGCCGGACAGGCCGAGGCGGTCGATCCAGTGCCGCGGCGGCCCTGGCGGCGTCGCCGGGGCCGAGGCCGTGCAGCAGGGCGAAGTACTCGACCTGGTCGAGCAGCTCCATCGCCGGATAGAGGCCGCGTTCCTCCGGCATGTAGCCGAAGGTACGGCGGGCCTCCTCGTCCACCGGCTTGCCGTCCCAGCGGATCTCGCCCGAGTCAAGGGTGGTGACGCCGAAGATGGCGCGCATCGTGGTGGTCTTGCCCGCGCCGTTGGGGCCAAGGAAGCCGAAGACCTGCCCGGCGGGGACGTTGAAGGTCAGCCCGTCGAGCGCGGTGACCGTCGCCGTACTGACGGCGCAGCCCGTCGATCTCTAGCACTGCCGAAGACATATCAAAGTGATATCACATATTGCGGCTGGCGAACAAGAGATAGCCGGCCGCGACGATCGCCGATACCGACGGCCTGGCCGGACGATCCAGGTACACGTCGACATGGCCCCTTCACTACCGCCGCGCAGCAGCGGATAACCGCCGACCAGGCCGAGCAGCAGCGTCAGCACCCGGGAGATCATCCACGGCTGGGTGGTGCCGAGCGGCAGTGTCGGCCACCTGCTCGCCGGGAGATACGGGCGCGGTCCGGGCCAGGCGCAGCGCGGCCGCCGCCAGGCCGGGGCCGGCGAGGGCGAGCAGCGGCCACTGCCAGCCGGGCAGCACGCGCGAGCGCGCACAGCGTGATCAGCGACAGCGCCAGCCACGCCGGTCGCGAGCAGCGACGGCAGGATGGCCCGGGCGGCGAGCACCGGCCCGCCGCCCGCGCCGAGCAGCCTGCGCAGCGCCGGGTCGCCGAAGTCGCGCTTGGCGGCGGCGGTGCCGGGGACGGCCGCGGCCAGGCCGCCGAGGAGCAGGGCCGCCGCGATCACGCCGGCCCGGTCCCGGCCGGTGATCGCCGCGCCCGCCAGCGGCGGGCAGCACGGCGGTCGCCGCCACGATGACCAGCGTCCACGGCCTGCGGCCAAGGCGGCGCCAGTCCGCCCAGGCGACGGCCAGCGCCGGCGGGAGCCTGGGCCACGGCCGGGAGGCGAGCAGCCGGCCGCGCCAGTGGTTGTCCTCGGCGATCCAGGCAAGCAGCGAGAACGTTGAGGTACTCGGCCGCGAGCAGCGCCCGCCCGGCGCGGGCGGAGTCGGCCCGCAGCACGTCAGCCGGGAAGCGGGCCAGGGACCGCCACAGCAGCAGCCAGCAGGCCGCCGCGAGCGCGGCGGCGGCCGCCGCCGCGATCCCGAAGTCCACGGTGGTCAGGCTGCCGAAGCCGGCGGTGACCACGCGGGTCACCGCGGTCGACCGCTCGCCCGCTGCCCCGATCGCCACCGCGAGCGCCGCCACCGCCGCGGCGCAGGCCCGCGCAAGCGCGCGCCCGCGCCGCGACGGCTGGCCGAGCGCCTCGGCCGCCACCGCGGCCAGGGCGCACCCGGCGCCGGCGACGCCCGGACAGCACTAGCCAGGACGCGGGCGGTGAACCGCTCGCCGGACGCAGGTAGGGCCCGGCCATGGCCAGGGCGAGCACGCCGAGCAGCGCGCCCGCCGCGGCGGTGATCAGCCGCCGGCGGCCGCGACCGGGCGCCGCAGCACGCGACCGCCGGCCCAGCGGCGTGAGCAGCAGCCAGGACGCGTCGGCGGGGGAGAGCGCGAGCGGGCCGAGCACCTGGGCGAGCAGCAGCAGCGCCCGCGCCGGCCCCGATCACCAGCCCGGCGCCGGCCACCGCCTGCGCGGCCGCCGCCTGGGTGGCCGCGTGGCCGGCCGTGCCCGGTGAGCCGGCCGAGCGGCGTGGCCAGCCCGGTCGGCCAGGTAGATCCCGCCGATGACGACGACGAAGCCGGCGAAGTACCAGTCCAGCCAGCTGCGGCGGCGGTGGCGGCCGATGAACGAGCGCACGGCCGTGACCGGGGCCGGCGCCTCGCCGGCCACGGCGCCAGCTGCGCGGTCACGGCCCGGTTCCCGTGGCGCCGTCCTCCGCGGTCCCCGTCCCGTCTCCGCGGTCCCGCCTCGGCCTGGTCCGCGGAGGTGCCGTCGGCGAGCGTGGCGCCGGCGAGCGTGCCCTCGGCGAGCGCGACGACGCGCGCCCCGGCCGTCACGGCGAAGTCGCTGATCGTGGGTGGCCATCACGACCGACCCGCCGTTGGCCGCGTAGCCCTGGTTCAGCAGCGAGGCCAGCTCGCTGCCGGAACCCGGCGTCCAGTGACTGCTCCGGCTCGTCGAGCAGCAGCAGGCGGCTCGGGCGGGCCAGCGCCGCCGCGAGCGACAGGCGCTGCCGCTGGCCGGAGGACAGGCTCAGCGGGCTGGCGTCCGCCCGTGCGGTCAGGCCGAACAGCTCGATCAGCTCGTCCGCGGGCAGGCACCAGCCGCCCAGTGGCTGGTGGGTCATCCGGACCAGCGCGAGCAGCTCGCGCACGGTGAGGCCGGGGTACCAGGTGGGCTGGTCGGCGACGATCGCCACCGACCGCCAGAACTCCGGGGTCGTCGCGCGGCGGCCCGCCGAGCACGGTGACCGTGCCCTCGGCCGGCCGGCGGAAGCCCGCCAGGCAGGACAGCAGCGTCGACTTGCCCGCGCCGTTGACCCCGGTGACGGCGACGACTTCACCCTGGCCCACGGTCAGGTCGATGCCCGTGAGCACGACCACGCTGCCGTACGCCAGGCGCAGGCCGCGAACCCTGACAACTTCGGTCACGGCCTAACGGTATCGCGCCATATCTCAAGTGCGCCCGCTCGGCTAACTAGCCGAGCACCACCGTGCGGTTGCCGTTGAGCAGGACCCGGTGCTCGGCGTGCCAGGTGACCGCGCGCGCGAGCACCTGGGCCTCCACGTCGCGGCCGGCCTCGACCAGTCGCTCGGGCGAGTAGGAGTGGTCCACCCGCAGCAGGCCCTGCTCGATGATCGGGCCCTCGTCCAGGTCGGGCGTCACGTAGTGCGCCGTCGCCCCGACCAGCTTGACGCCCTTGGCGTGCGCCTGGTGGTAGGGCTTGGCGCCCTTGAACGAGGGGAGGAAGGAGTGGTGGATGTTGATCATCCGGCCCTCGACCCGCTTGCAGACCTCGGAGGAGATGATCTGCATGTACCGGGCGAGGACGACCAGCTCGGTGGTCGGTCTCGTCGATGACCGACAGGAGCTTGCGCCTCGGCGGCCGGCTTGTTGTCCTTGGTCACCGGGATGTAGTGGAACGGCAGCTGGTAGGACTCGGTCAGGCCGCGGAAGACCTCGTGGTTGGAGACCACGCCGACGATGTCGACGGGCAGCGAGCCGGACGACCACCGGAAGAGCAGGTCGTTCAGGCAGTGCCCGAGCTGCGAGACCATGAGCAGCGTCTTGATCCGCTCGGCGCGGTCGTGCAGCTGCCAGGTCATGTGGAACGACTCGGCGACCCAGGTGAAGTCGCGCTCGAGGTCGGCCACCGTGCGCGGCTGCGGGCACGGAGAACTGGACGCGCATGAAGAACAGGCCGCCGTCGGGTTCGCCGTACTGCTGGCTGTCGATGATGTTCGCGGAGTGCTGGACCAGGAAGCTCGACACCGCGTACACGATGCCGGGCTTGTCCGGGCAGGACAGAGTCAGGACGAACTCAACGACCAGGGGTTTGCGGCTTGCTCATATGGGTCACGATACATCCGCGCTTGAGCATTGATTTAGTGATACAAGGCACCGTGTATGCGCTATTGTGGCCCGCCCCAAAGGGGAGCTGATCTATTCGGTCCGCCAACCTGGACATTGCTTTCGGTGACCGAATTGCTACACGCGCCCACCGCCGCCGCGGCGGCGGTGGCGGGTCGCCGGGGCCGCCGCTCCCCTGGCATTCCCGCCCGCGCGCGGCGAGCGAGATAATCGCGGGCATGCGGTTCTTTCGGGTGCGGGTGATGCGGACGCTGCCGCACCCCGGGCGCGGGTTTACCCAGGGGCTGATCGCCGAGGGGGAGACCGTCTGGGAATCGGGTGGCCAGTACGGGCAGTCGGTCCTGCGCCGCTACGAACTCGGCGCGCCGGCCGTGGCAGAAGAGTCCGGCCTGCCGCCGGAACTCTACGCCGAGGGCATCTGCCGGGTCGGTGGCAGCATCTGGCAGCTCACCTGGCGGGAGCGGGTCGCGCTCCGCTGGGACGCCGCGACCTTGCAGGTCGCGGAGCGGATTCGCTTCAACCGCGAGGGCTGGGGGATGTGCGCGGTGCCGGCGGGCGAAGTGATCACCAGCGACGGCAGCAGCGAACTGGTGCGGCGCGACCCGCAGACGCTGGAGCCGCGGGCGGTCGTCCACGTGCGGTGCGGCGGCAGCCGGGTGCGCTGGCTCAACGACCTCACCTGGGCCGGGGGCCTGATCTGGGCGAACGTGCTGGGTTCGACCTGCCTGGCCGGCATCGACCTGGCAACCGGGGAGGTGACCGACGTGGCGGACGCCCGCGCGGCCGGGGAGCGGCACGCCCATCCGCAGATGGTCATGAACGGTATCGCCGCGCTGGGCCAGCCGGATGAGTTCCTGCTCACCGGCAAGGGCTGGCGCTCGGTCCGGCACGTCCGGCTTACACCGGACCGGAACCGGGGCCAGGTGGACCGCCTGCTCGAAGGCCCGAAGGCGCTGATGCGGCGAATCTGAGCGCCGGGCGCAGCGGGCGGGCGGTGTCGTAGCCGCCGTCCGCCAGTCCGGCGCCGCGCTCGAAGACGTTCCAGGCGCCGAAATCGCCGGACAGCAGCCAGGACACCCCGGCGGCGGTGAAGTAGAGCGGCAGCATGAGCAGGCCGCCGGCCCAGGCGTACTGCGCGGCGTGCCTGGCCTCGTGGCGCAGCAGCGGGGCGTCGGGCGCCAGCTCGGCCCGCCGGGTGATGATCACGTTCCCCAGCGTGAACGCGGGCGCGGGCGGCACGGGCAGCCGGTACCCGGTGCCGACCAGCAGCCCGTCGGGGAAGCCCGCCAGGCGGGCGCCCCCGGCGCGGGAAACGGCGAGTCCGGCCAGGGTCGACCCGTTAAGCAGGTTGACCGCCAGCCGGACCTCGGTGGCGTCGGCGCACTAGGAGGGCTGCTCGCCGGTGCTCGTCCGGCCCCTCCGCGGGCGGCTCGTAGGTGGGCGGGTCATACGTCGGCGCGCCGAACGGACCGCGTGCGACCCGTTGGGACCGCTTGCCGTTACCCAGTAGGCGCCTCCGGGCTCGGACGCCCGCCGTCCCGTTGCCGTTCCCGATCGCCGAGGAAGCTGCCGGGGATGACGGCGGCGTAGGCGGGCAGCGACGGGCGTCGGCAGCTGAAGCTGCGGCGTGTTGTGCTCCTGGTGCGCCCGCTTGGCCGCCCGGTGGTAGTCGCGCAGCTTGTCGATGAACGCGCTGTCCCCGTACGTGCGTGCCGTCGACGAGCGGGCCGTGCTGGGACTCGAAGACGGCCGCGACGTCCTCGCCGCTGAGCGTCTTGTGCGTCTCCAGCGCGTGCGCCAGCGCGAGGACGTGCCGCTCGTTCTCGCGCAGGATCTCTTCGGCCTTCAGCAGCAGTACGCCCAGGTTGTCCTCGATCCGGTCGGCCAGCCTGCTGAACGGCGTGGGGGCCTCGCCGCCCGCACCGGGCGCGGTGGCTGAGCGTGGACCACCCGGCGTGCCCGCCTCCAGGCGGCGCGCCGAGGCGGCCGAGGACACCGTCTTGCCCATGCCCCAGTACCCCTCCATGAAGGAGGCGACGGTGGTCGCGGAGTCCAGGTCGCCGGACACGCCCGACGAGCTGTCGCTGTCGAAGAACATCCGCTCTCCGGCCAGGGAGGCCAGCGCCACCAGGATGTCCGACTCGTACTCACTGCGCCACCGGGTGAACTGGTCCTCCGGCTTGATCGAGGAGACCATGCCGAGGTAGTCGCTGCCCTTCTCGATGGTCGCGATGTCGATCTCCATGTGCTGCCGGGTCCGGTAGGCGACCACCGCGTGGCAGGCCTCGTGGATCGCGACCGCGTGCCGCTCCCGCTCGATGTACTCGACGTCCTCGGGCGGGCCGAGCTCCTTGAGCTGCTTGGCCTTGATCACGTCCTGGTAGGTGATGACGTCGCGGCCGTCCCTGATCGCGATGATCAGCGCCTCGTTCACCGTGTCCTTGATCGTGGCGCCGGTCGCGTACGGGGTGATCGTGGCGAGCTTGTCGAGCTGCTCGGCGGTCAGCTCGTGCGAGACCTTGTCGAAGTAGCCCTCGTAGGTGCGGATGCGGCCCGCCTTGGACGGGTAGCCGACGCGGTACATGCGGTCGATGCGGCCGGGCCGCAGCAGCGCCTCGTCGAGCGCGCTCGGCATGTTGGTCGCCATCATGATCAGGATGCGGTAGTGCGGCGGCGGCTTCGGCCGCATGCCGAGCGCCCGGCGGAGCACCCGGTTGACGAAGCCGCGCGGCTTCTTCAGCCCGGACAGCTCGGTGAGCAGGGCCTGCAGCGTGCCCATGCCGCCGCCGCCCCCGCCGTTCATCATGCCGCCGATCATCTGCTTGTTGCGGCGCGGTGCCCGGCTCGGCCGGGTCGGCGGCGAACTGGGAGCCCATCGCGTCCCTGGTGATCCGCCACTGGCTGTCGGACGACAGGTAGGAGAAGCCGTGGCAGCCGGCCGCCGCGAACGGCGCCGCGCCCACGTTGCCGCCGCCCGGGGCGCCGCCCATGGACATGCCGCGGTTGCCGAGCGAGTCGGCCTCGTCGAAGAAGACGATCACGCCGCCGTAGCGCAGCGAGAGCTTGCGGAGCTTGCGGAAGAGGCTCTTGACCTTGAGCACGCCGACGCCCATGAACATGTTGATGAACGCGCCCGGGTCGACGAACACGTAGGGCCGGCCGGTCTCGCCCGCGACCGCCTCGGCCATCAGCGTCTTGCCGGTGCCCGGCGGTCCCCACAGGAGGAGGCCGCCCGGCACGTAGCCGCCCCGGTCCTCGACGAGTTCGGGGTGCTCAAGGAAGATGATGTTCTCCTTGACCCGCTCGAGCACGTGGTCCTGGCCCCAGACGTCGGTGAACCTGGTCTTGATGTCGTCCGGGTAGTAGACGTCCACGCCGCCCCTGGACAGGAACCAGAAGATGAGCCCGAACTGGGCCACGACGAAGAACAGCGTGAACGACGATCTGGATGACGAACGGGAGCGCGCTCCAGATGATCTCCGGGATGCGCAGCAGCGCGTTCAAGCGGCTGAGTGTGAATGATCTTGCCGGTGACGATCGCGATGACCGCGATGATGACGATCCAGCTGATGACCCGCGTGATCCGGAACTTCGTCCACGCCGAGATCTTGCGCTCGCTGAACCGGTTCCAGCGGCCCCAGACCTGCTTCACCCAGAACTGGTGGTAGCCCGCGGAGCGCTCGCTGATGAAGAAGTGGAGCTGGTGGAGCAGCTCAAGCCCGACGAGGATGAAGACCCACCAGCCGATCCGCACCTGGATCCGGACGGCGTCCGCGAACCCGACCAGCGGGTTGTTCGACATCAGCGACCAGACCAGCAGGAGCCAGATCACCACGAGCAGCAGCAGCCACTTGGAGCGGTCCCACAGGGACAGCTTGCGGCGCGTCAGGATGTCTTCTTCCCGCGGGCGCCCGCCCTCGTAGGTGAGTTCCTGCTTCGCCGGCTCGACTTGCGTCATGTCGGGCTCCCCACGGTAAAGGAGGACATTATGGTGTTGATGTTGTCCTGGTTATGTGAGTAGCACGCGTCCGTGCAATGCACCTGCAACATGTAAACGACGGTCTGATCGGCGTTGGTCAGCGCCACTTCGTCGAAGGTATCGACTACCCCCTGGAAGGTGTACTGGAACGTCTCGCGCACCCCGTGCACGCCTTGCTTCCCGCTGATCGTCTGGTCGCGCAGCTGCTTGAAGTTGGTTCCGCCGAATCCCTGCTGCGCGGCCGCCTGCCGCCCGTCCGAGGTCACCGGTAGCCAGGAGTCGCGCAGCAGGTCGTAGGAGAGTTCGTTGGTCGCGGTCTCGTTCAGCGGTATCACCTGCGCGAACACGAACGGCTGTGGCAGTGTGATGGTCTCGTCGTGGTTCGCGGACGGCGCGGCGGCCGCGTCGAATGCGGTGGACCACAGGCCCGTGCCAGACCAGCCGGCCGCCTTCAGGGTCGCGTCCAGGTCCTTCTGGGTGATCTGATGCCACTGCGACGGCACCTTGTAGTACGTCTGCGCGGACGAGTCCGCGACGTAGGTGTACGCCGGCGCGCCGCAGGCGCTGAGTCCCACCGTCGCAAGCGCACCCATGAGGAGGAGCGCCAATCCCCCGGTGAGGCCTCGTGATGATCGGAAGTCCCGTTTCGTCAAAAGGGTGACCTCCACAATTCGCGTTCTCCCGGACAAGTATGCCGTTTCATATCGATTTGGTAAAGGAGGTCAGGCTACCGAACGGACGTGGGTGATCGTCCAAGCCGCCACGACCGTGACAAAGCCGGCGAGCGCGAAGAGCGCGGGATAGCTGTTCATCAGCCGAGTACTACCCCGGCAGCGAGCGGAGCCACCACGAGCGGCAAGACATAGGCCATGTTGATCAGGCCGACGTCCTTTCCGCGGTCCACGGCCGCCGGCAGCACCTGGGTCAGCAGCGCGGGCGCCGCCGCCCAGTAGGTGCCGAACCCGGCGCCCAGTAGCGGCGCCGCCACCAGGGCCAGGTGCCAGGTGGGCGAGGAGGCCAGGATCGCCGCGGCCACCGCCATGACCACCGCCGACCCGATGATGAACGGCTTGCGCCGGCCGGAGCGGTCCGACACCATGCCGAAGCACCGAGCCCGCGGCGAGCAGCGCGACCGCGTACAGCGCCATCAGGATCAGCAGCCCGGTCTGCGGGTCGTGGTAGTGCGCGCCGTCGGCGAGGAAGTAGAGCAGGTAGAGCGTGCCCAGGTCGTTGCCCAGGTTGATGAGGAAGTGCGTGATCCAGCCCCAGGCGAAGTCGGGATGGGCGCGCGGTGACAGCCACAGCCGCCGCAGCGCCTCGCCGACCGGGTGGTCCGGCCTGAACCCCGCGGGCAGCGGCTGGTCCGGCGTGCGCAGCGTGAACGCGGCCGCGAGGCCGACCACGAGGACCGCGCAGGCCGCGTAGCCCGCCGACATCCTGGTGATGATCACCGTCACCAGCAGCGCGCCGAGCACCGTGCCCAGCATCTGGCTGATGCCGATCAGCGCGCCGACCGTGCCGCGCTGGCTGACCGGCACCCGGTCGGGCAGCGCCGCGGTCAGCGTGGCCAGCATGGCGCCGAGGCCGAGCTCGGCGATGAACCAGCCGACCGCCATGACCGCGACGGTGGGCGAGGCGGCCACGACGGCCAGGCCGGCCGCGGCCACCAGAGCGCCGCCGAGCGTCCACGGGTGGCGCCGCCCGCGCGCGCGAGGTGGTCCGGTCGGACAGGGCGCCGACCACTGGGTTGGCGATCAGCCCGGCGACCGCCCCGACGCCCATGACCACGGAAAGCAGCACCGCGTCCGCGCCGCTCGGCACGCCGTTCTTGCTCACGTGGTCGTGCAGCGAGGCGACCTGCTCTGGCAGCAGGACCTGGAGGGGTGCGTAGATGCCCAGCCACAGCCCGATGTTGGCCAGGAAGAGCAGCGTGACCCAGCCGCCCTTGACCGGCACCGTTGGCTCGGCCAGTGCCGCGGCCGGCGTGGTGAGCCTGCCCGCCGCGACGGCCTCGTCCAACGTCGTCTCCCGGTCTAGTCGTGACGTACCGCCGGGCCACTCAGGGCGGTCACGGCCGACCGTCGCGACATTCCCGGCACTGTCTCACTGAAACTGAGGATGGCTGAGGTTTGCGCAATCTAGCCAAAGCAGCGCCCTTCGCCGCGGTAGGTGGGAACGCCGCGCACCTCGCTCTCGGCCGGGTCGAACAGGTGGTACTCGCTCAGCCGCTCGGCCAGCTCGCCGCCCTTGGCGTGCCTGAGCCATACCCGGTCGCCGACGCCGAGCCCGTCCGCCGCCTCGCCGACCACCGGCGTCTGCACCTCGCCGGCCCCCTCGATACGGGTCAGCCGCAGGCCAGCGGGCCGGAAGGGGCGGGGCAGCCGGTCCGGCGTCCCGGTGCCAGAGGCGACGTAGCCGCCGCTGAACAGGGTGGCCACGCCAGGCCCTGGCCGCCGCACCACGGGCAGCGCGTACCGCAGCGCGGGCCGGGGCTGGAACCTGCGGTAGGCGTCGAACAGCGTCGGCCCGACCAGGCCGGAGCCCGCCGCGAGCTCGGTGACGGAGGAGTCGGCGGCGGTGGACTCCAGCGAGCCGGTGCCGCCGCCGTTGACGAACTCAAGCTCGGCCAGCGCGCGGACACGGCGGACGGCCTCGGCGCGGCGCTGGCGCAGCTCGGCCGACGAGCGCGCCTGCATCGCCTGGACGACGCGCGCCCGCAGCGGCCGGCCAGGCGGCGCGTCACCGAGCCCGGCGACCTGGCCCTCGTAGCCCAGCATGCCGACGAGCGAGAACCCCGGCCGCCGCAGGATCGTCTCGGCGAACAGGGCTGCCTCGGCCGGGGTGCGCAGCGGCGACCGCCAGGTCCCACCTGCACCACCGGGCCGTGGGGCAGGTTCAGCGGCCGCCACGACATGTCGATGTCCAGGCAGACGCGGACATCGGGTGCCCGTAGCCGAGCGTCGCGTCGATGAAGTCCAGGTGCGCCGCGGAGTCGACGGTCACGGTGACCCGCTGCCTGGCGGCCTCGTCCGCCGCCAGGGCCCGCAAGGAAGCGCGGTCCGCCGTGGGGTAGGCGACCAGCAGGTCGTCGCTGGTGCCGCAGGCCCGCAGCCAGAGCGCCTCGGCCAGGGAGTAGCACATCACGCCCCGGTATCCTGGCGGGCCAGGACCCGCTCGACCAGGCTCCGGCACCGCAGGGACTTGCTCACCACCCGGATAGGCACGCCATTGGCCCGTCGCACGAGGTCGCGCGCGTTGGCGTCGAAGGCCGCCAGGTCCACGACGGCGAATGGCGCGTCCAGGTGAGCGGTCGCGAGGTCAAGCTGGTCACGGCCATCGACGGGGCCCGACAAATGCCTGACATGTCGAAAGGCTAACCCAGCTGCGGTGCCGTCACCAGGCAACTGGGCGTCTAGACGGGAAGATGAGCCAATGACCTGGCAGAACTGGGCGGGCACGGCGAGCGCGGACCCGGTGCGGCGTCACTGGCCGAAAAGCGCCGAGGAGATCGCCGGCGCCGTTGCCGCCGCGGCCAAGGACGGCCGTACCGTGCGGGCGCTCGGCAGCGGCCACTCGTTCACGCCGGCGGCGGCGACGCAGGGCGTGGCGCTCGACCTGTCCGGCTGGACCGGCGTGGTCGCCGCGGACATCGACTCCGGCCTGGTCACCGTCCGGTCCGGCACCACGATCAGGGAACTCAACGCCACGCTCGACGCACTCGGCCTGGCCCTGGAGAACCTGGGCGACATCGACGCGCAGACCGTGGCCGGGGCGATCTCCACCGGGACGCACGGCACCGGGGCGGGGCTCGGCGGCATCGCCACGCAGGTCGCCGGGCTGGAGCTGATCCTCGCCGACGGTTCCGCGGTGTGCTGCGCGCCCGACGAGCGGCCCGAGCTGTTCAGCGCCGCCCGGGTATCCATCGGGGCGCTCGGCGTGCTCTCCACCGTGACCCTGAGCTGCGTGCCCGCCTTCTCCCTGGCCGCCGACGAGCGGCCGATGCCGCTGGCGGAGGTGCTCGGCCGGTTCGACGAGTTCGCGGCGGCTAACGACCATTTCGAGTTCTACTGGTTCCCCTACGGCAAGAACGCCCTGGTCAAGCGGAACAACCGGGTCCCGGTCGAAGACGGGACCGCCGGCCTGCCGCCGATGTCGAACTGGCGGCGGTTCTTCGAGTACGAGGTGATGGAGAACGCCGCGTTCGGCGCCCTGTGCCGCACCGGCCGGGCCATTCCCGCCACCATCAAGCCGCTGAACCGGCTGGCCGCGGCGACACTGTCCAAGCGCACCTACTCCGCGCCGTCGCACCAGGTCTTCGTGACGCCGCGGCGCGTGCGGTTCGTGGAGTCGGAGTACGCCGTTCCCCGCGACGCCCTGCTTGACGTGCTCGCCGAGCTGCGGGCCGGCGTCGCGCGGCTCGCCGACCCGGTCATGTTCCCGGTCGAGGTCCGGGTCGCCGCCGCCGATGACATCTGGCTGTCCACCGCCTACGGCCGTGACTCCGCCTACGTCGCGGTCCACCAGTACGCCGGGCTGCCGTACGCGGAGTACTTCCGGCTATTCGAGTCGATCGCTACTGCGGTTGGCGGCCGTCCTCATTGGGGCAAGCTGCACACGCGCGATGACCAGTACCTTCGGCAGGCCTACCCGCGGTTCGATGACTTCCTGCGCATACGTGACTCGCTCGACCCCGGTCGGCTGTTCGCCAATGAGTACCTGCGGCAGGTCTTCGGGGGCTAGCCAGGGTTTCTGAACCTCAGATCAAAGTCAAAGGCTCAAAAACCTGTGTTGTGGCCGGGGGTGGGGGAAGGTTGCCGCCGGCACTCCTTCGGAAGGCCGGCGGTCAACCTCCCCGGCACCCCCGGCTCGTCGCCGGGATTGCGGGTTACCTGTTCTGCGGTCTTACTCGTTACATCCCGGACTCATCGCCTGGGTTGCGCGTTACCTGGTCTGCGGGCTCGGGCGCCACGGTCCCTGCTGTTTCGATTGAGCCGAATGTCGCTGCCGTGCGTGTCTAACAGTGGACGGTTAGTTATATCCCTCCAGGCGGACAGGGCGGTGGGGTCTGGGTGGCAGTCGGCGGCGGGTCTGGTTTTGAGGCTTTGAATATGGCTGTTTCCGGGCTGGACGCTTACCTGGTTCGGGAGATTCCTCGGGGGGACGTCGATGATTCTGAGCGGCGGGGTGGCCGGGCGGGGGGTGATCGTGGTCGGGGGGCGCGGGTGGCCTCGCTGGTGGCGGCTTATCACTGGGGGGTTGCTGGGCGGGACGGGTTGGGCGGTGGCGAAACCGGCCCTGTGCGTGATGGCTGCGGCGCGGTGGCGTTTGGCTGGGTGCGGGGGGCTGCCGGAGGGCCGGTGCGGGTGGTGGTGGCTGGGGAGGCACTGGTGGGAAGCGCAGACGATAAGTCGGGGGATGCGCTGCTTTCGCTGCCGGCCGGGGCGCGGGGGCGGCGACTGCCCGCTGGCGGGCTGGCGGAACTGGTCGGCGAGTTGGGGTGCTGGCGGGTTATCGCCGGGATCAGCGACGGGCTGCTGACATCGGAGGGGCGGGAAGGCGGGGGCGGGGGGCACGGGGATCGGGGGCAGGGTCTTTCGCTGGATGACGGGCTGCTGGGGAGCTGGGCTGGGGCGTTCGGGTGGGTGGTTATCGCGGAGCCGGTCTTGCCGGGGGAGCTGGCCGGGCTGGCGGATGAGGTAGGGACGCGGCAGCGGGTGGCCGAGGGGTCGGCGGACCGGGTTCCCGGGCGGGCGGCGCAGGCGCAGCGGCTTAAGGAACGGCAGGGTGAGTTTCGGCGTGGGGGGTCGGGCGGGTTCTGGCGGATCAGGGTGCTGGCGGGCGGAGCCGATGAGGCTAGCGCGGCGCGGGTGGCCGGACTGTTCTGTGCGTCGACCGACCTGGGTGGGCTGCCGTATGCGCTGAGCCCGGCGGCGCCGGGTCCGCGAGGGGACGCGGCGGGCGTGCCACCGGGCGGGGACGGGGTGCCCGCCGTCGCCGTTCTACGGGTCGACCGAGTTGCTGGCCGCGCTGGCCCGGCCGCCGGAGGCGGAGGTGCCCGGCGTTCGTCTCGCGCTGCGGCCCGAGTTCGACGTGACCCCGGAGACCGGCCCCGGCGACCGGGGCGGCATCCGGCTTGGCGAGGTGCTGGACCGGAACCTGATGCCCGCCGGGCCGTTCGCCGTCTCCACCGACTCGCTCAACCGGCACGTGTTCGTGTGCGGCGCGACCGGGGCGGGCAAGTCGCAGACCGTCCGCTGCCTGCTCGAAGCGGCCACCGGGCACGGCATCCCGTGGCTGGTGGTCGAGCCGGCCAAGGCCGAGTACCGGCTGATGGCCAGCCGCCTGCCTGGCACCGAGGTGATCAGGATCCGGCCGGGCGAGCCGGACGCGATCGCGGCCGGGCGTCAACCCGCTCGAGCCCGCCGGCGACTGCGCCGGCGGCCGGTTCCCGCTGCAGACCCACGCGGACCTGGTCAAGGCCCTGTTCACCGCGTCCTTCCAGGCCGAGGAGCCGTTCCCGCAGGTGCTCAGCGCGGCGCTGACCCGGGTCTACGAGGAGGCCGGCTGGGACCTGGCGCTCGGCGAGCCACGCGGCGCCGGCCGAGGCCGCCTACCCGACCCTCACCGACCTGCAGCGCGCGGCCGAGCACGTCGTCGCGCGAGATCGGCTACAGCCAGCGGGTCACCGACGACGTGCTCGGCTTCATCCGGGTCCGGCTGGCCAGCCTGCGGCACGGGACGACCGGGCGGTTCCTCGAGGGCGGGCACCCGCTCGACTTCGGCGCGCTGCTGCGGTCCAACGTGGTGCTGGAGATCGAGGACGTCGGCGACGACGCGGACAAGGCGTTCCTCATGGGGACCGTGCTCATCAGGCTGGTCGAGCACCTGCGGCTGACGCACCGCGACGGCCAGGCCGGGGGCCAGCAGTCCAGTGGCAACCGGGCCCGGGGCCTGGCCCACCTGACGGTGATCGAGGAGGCGCACCGGCTGCTGCGCCGTCCCAGCGCGGACGCGGCCGGCGGCGGGGGCGCCGCCGCGCACGCGGTCGAGCTGTTCGCCGGCCTGCTGGCGGAGATCCGCGCCTACGGCGAGGGGCTGGTGATCGCCGAGCAGATTCCCGGCCCGGCTCATCGCAGACGTCATCAAGAACACCGCGGTCAAGGTCACCCACCGGCTCCCGGCGGCCGATGACCGGGAAGCGGTCGGCGCGACGATGAACGCCACGCCGCGACAGTCCCGGTACCTGGTCACCCTGCCGCCCGGGCAGGCGGCCGTGTTCGCGGACGGCATGGACTTCCCCGTCCTGGTGCGCATCCCCGACGGGACGGGCCGGGAGGCCGCCGCGGCCGCGGCCACCGCCGACCCCGGGGCCGTGGTGCGCCCCCGCTCGGCGACCTGCGGCGACCGATGCGTGGCCCGCCCGTGCACGCTGCGGGACATTCGACGGCCAGATTCACCAGCTTGCGCGCATTCAGGTAACCGGCCAGTGGCTCGGCACCGATGCTGTGGGCCTCATCCGCACGCTTCACATGCAAGGCATGGCGGTCGGCGTCGGAATAGATCGCGACCGAGCGAATGCCCATCTCGGCGCAGGCACGCACGATTCGTACGGCAATCTCACCACGGTTGGCGATCAGGATCTTTTTTATCACTTGGAGGTTCCCTTGAGCCGGTGGTACCCACGACCCTGCTAGCCGGTCGACGCGTGACTAAATGTTTCGATTTAGTCGCAGCCCCGCACTAGCCCCCACAAGGGATTAACAAAAATGAATAATAATTGGGTTAGGCATAAGTAAAGACTTATAGTTGACGCATCAGCCTGCGGCCAGAGCCCAAAAACTATGCGTAAGTCCTTGATGCGTATGACATTGCGTCAATTGCAGATCTTTAACGAAGGTCTGTGATTTGAGGTCTTACAGCCGCGCAGCCGACGAAATGTCCCTCACACAACCCGCCGTCAGCCTGCAGATTCGCCAGCTTGAGGAGCTGATTGGTCAGCCTTTGTTCAGTACGTCGGCAAAAAACTCTACATGACTGAAGCCGCCGAAGCACTACAGCGTGCCAGTCGGGACGTTTCGGGCGCCTGGAAAACCTCGATATGCGGGCTTTTCGGACATGCAGGGATCGTTGCAGGGTCAGCTGAAGCTGGCGGTGGAATCCAGCGCCAAGTATTTCGTCCCGCACTTGTTTGCTGCGTTCAAGCGTCAGCACCCAGAGGTGAATCTACAGCTGACGGTGGTCAACCGAGGACAGGTGATCCGTCGGCTTTCTGATAACCGCGATGACTTGGTGATCATGTCGATGGTGCCGCAGGACATGGGCCTGGAGTTCCTGCCGTTCCTGAATAATCCGATCGTTGCCGTCGCGCCACCGGATCATCCGCTGTGCCACATGGGGCCGCTGCGCTTGCAGGACCTTGAACCGTACACACTGCTGCTACGCGAGCCCGGTTCCGGAACGCGAATGGCGTGCGAAGAGTACTTCAAAGAGAAGCGCGTGCACTTCAACCAGACCCAGGAGGTCGCATCGGCCGAAGCCCAGCGTGAATGTGTACTGGCGGGCCTGGGCGTCGCGCTGTTGACGCGCCACGCCCTGAACCTTGAGTTGGCGACCGGTGGACTGATCGAGTTACCGGTCGAAGAGCTGCCGCTGTATCGCAGCTGGTGCCTGGTGCAGGCCGAAGGCCAAACGGCTGTCACCGGTGGCGCACGCGTTCCTTGCGTTTATCCGTAGCGAGCGGGTGCAGATCAGCGCGCTGGTTGAGCGTTTCGACGGGAAGTTGCGGGAGCTGCCTGCCAGTAGTTGAGCTCCAGCTCGGCGGGAAAGTCGCCGATCTCGGCCGCAGTTGGCGGCGTTCGCAGCGATCTTCGATGGCGCGGCGAAATTCCATGCGGCGCTGATCTTCTTGCTGACGACGGGTTTTGGCGGCGCTGTTGCGTTCTTCGTAGGGCTGGGCCATTTCGGATTGCTCCCAAGGCGATTACGGGAGTTTCAAGATAGGCGCACGGGATGACGGTTTGGCGGCTTGTGCGTTACAGGGATGTGAATATTGCTGGGGGATGTAGTGTTCTTGAGGACGCCTTCGCGGGCAAGCCCGCTCCCACAGGGTTCGGTGGCGCTCACTCAATTTGAGCAACGCAGCTGATCCTTGTGGGAGCGAGCTTGCTCGCGATTAAGGTCGGAACGACCTTACGACGACGTCAGTCGTCCAGCGCTTTTACTGATTTGGGCGACAGCCGCAAGCTGCGCAGACTGCGTTTGACGCTTTTGAGGTGGTTGACCAGGCTCGGTCCGCGCGCCATGGCCACGCCCATCGCCAACACGTCGATCACCACCAGGTGAGCGATGCGCGAGGTCAACGGTGTGTAGATTTCCGTGTCTTCATGCACGTCAATCGCCAGGTTCACGGTCGACAGCTCGGCCAACGGTGTCTGGCTCGGGCACAGAGTGATCAACGAGGCACCGCTCTCGCGAACCAGGTTAGCCGTGATCAGCAAATCCTTGGAGCGTCCGGACTGGGAAATACAGATCGCCACATCGGTCGGTTTCAAAGTGACCGCCGACATCGCCTGCATGTGTGGGTCGGAATACGCCGCGGCCGTCAGCAGCAAACGGAAGAACCTGTGCTGGGCGTCCGCCGCCACCGCGCCCGATGCACCGAAGCCGTAGAATTCGACGCGCTGGGCCTGGGACATCAGCGACACTGCCCGCTGCAATTCCACCGGATCGAGCTTCTCGCGAACCTCCATCAAGGTGTGCAGGGTGGTGTCGAAGATTTTCAGGCTGTAGTCGGCGACCGAATCGTCTTCATGGATCGCAAACTGGCCGAAGCTCGCGCCTGCCGCGAGGCTCTGCGCCAGCTTCAGCTTCAAGTCCTGGAAGCCGGAACAACCGATGGCGCGGCAGAAGCGCACGATGGTCGGCTCACTGATGCTATGGGCCAGGTCGGCCATGGAGCTGTGCATCACCGCCGCAGGATCAAGCAGCACGTGGTCGGCGACCTTGAGCTCCGACTTGCGTAAGAGGTGGCGTGACTGGGCGATGTGTTGCAGCAGATTCAAAGGGCTGGACTCTTTGTTATTGGCAGGTGCCGGAGATGTAGCAAGCTTGTAGTTATACTACATGAATCGGCTTTTTGCCTGCTCAATGCGTAACTCGATGTCCCCATTCCACGCCACATGCGCTCATGTAGCACTGCGGCCCTTGTAGCGTCTGGCGAAGGCTGCGTTCGGTTGCGCAGCAATCGTAAATTCAGAGAGCGCGATCTTTCAGGTAAACCGCGTGGACAGGATTGGCGAGGAATTCTTCCTCGAACGCAGCCTCGCGCTGCTCGGCAGCTGCTACAGGGGTTTCCGTGTCGAGTACGAAAAGTGCAGCAAGGTCATCGGCCTCGACTGGGCGGCTGATCAGATAGCCCTGCACTTCATCGCAACGCTCGGCTTTCAGAAATTCCAGCTGCTCTACCCGCTCCACACCCTCAGCCACCACTTTCAGCGACAAACCGTGCGCCATGGCGATGATCGCTCGGGTGATCGCCGCGTCCTCGCTGCCCTGCCCCAGGCCGCGGATAAACGCCTGATCGATCTTCACGTAATC
>CAVVKP010000020.1:0-69464 GCA_963748785.1 uncultured Actinomycetota bacterium
CGCGGCCGGTCCAGGTGACCGATCGCTGCCCGGCGACCGGCACGAGATCCACGACGCCTACCCGTTCGCGTAACCGTTTCGCGCCGTCTCTGCCCCTCCTGCTGCTTAACATTCTTATCACTTGCTAAGTCAAGTGATATCATCTAGCTTGTATCTAGACCTGATAAGTCAAGTCAGGTAGCCAACGGAAGGTGGTGGCGCCTCATGGCGCTTCAAGGTCCGATCCCGGTGGAGTTCGTGCAGGTGTTCCCGGAGGGGGTGTACGCGGCGGGCGGCTTCGAGCCGGTCCGTGACTTCGATGCCTCGTCGGCAGGGCGGTTCGTGCAGTCGAAGGACAAGGCAAGCGGGCTCCCGCGCGGCAGGTGGAGGTGATCGACGGCGACAAGCAGGCCCGTGCCCGGACGGTGAAGGTGAAGGTTCCGGCGCAGGCTCAGCCGGTGCTGCCGTCGGGCCGTCGGGGCGCCGTTCGTGCCGGTGGAGTTCACCGTGGGCTCACGGTCACCCTGTACGTCAACCAGGCCGGAAGGCTCGGCGACTCCCTCAAGGCGTCCGGGGTCCGGTCGCCGGGCGGACGCCCGTCGGGTCGTCCCGGTACCGACAGCGGGAGGGAGGCAGCGTGAGCAGCGACGGGCGGTCATTCTCAAACACGATGTACCACGTCGGCGGTGACTGGATGGTGCGGTGCAGCACCTACGACGACACGACGCCGATCCTGTCGCTCGACGCCGGGTCCGCGGCGGGCTCGGCATCACCACCCGGGGCAAGCAGGCGGACAAGGCCGCCGTCGAGTTCGCCGAAGCCCTGGCCCGGGAGGCACAGAGGTTCGCCGACGAGATGGAGCGCAAGCACGCCGCCCAGCTCGCCAACGACCCGGACGGCAAGGCTGCTGAAAGCGATGCGGCCTGACCTGGAATAGGCGGGGCGGCTGGAGTTCACCTCTGGCCGCCCCCGGTCTCTCCTGGCAAGAAGAGGACTCGATCCTATGACTTCATCATTCAAAGGCAGGTCGCCGGGCAACCCCTGGCGCAAGTCGACAACCCAGACCCGTTCGCCGTCCCGGTGTGGCGCTCGCCGGTCTACCAGACCCCTCACGTCGTGATCTGGGTCGTGCAGCTCGTCCGGCTGGTCTGGCGGGTGCTGTGGTTCGCGCTGCGGCACCCCGCGCTGGACGCCGGGTGCGCGGAGGCCGTGTTCACCTGGCTGCGGCTCGGCTGGCCGGGGCTGGTCGCGCTGGCGGCGTCGACGGTCACGGCCATCTGCTTGCTGTACCTGCTGTGGCCGCAGTGGTTCGCCCGCCACGTCGTCCAAGCGGCGCGGGACTCCTGGCGGCAAAGGTTCTACCGGCGCCGCTGGCAAGCCGCGATGACCCTCGCGGGCCTCGCCCCGTCCTACCGGGGGCCGCGGCCTGGTGCCCGTGCTCACCGATGTCCGGGCGGCGGGGGCGGTGGACCTGGTGACGGTGCGGCTGGTGACCGGGCAGGCTCCCGAAGCGTTCGCCGACAAATCACAGAACCTGGCTCACGCGTTCGGGGCGCAGTTGTGCCGGGTCCGAGACTCCGCGCCGGGCCTGGTGGCGTTGGAGTTCGTCCGGTCCGACACCCTCGCCGACCCGATTAGCGGGCTACAGGTTGGCCCGGTTGTGAACCTGGCCGCGCTGACGGTGGGCCGCTGCGAGGACGGGTCGCCGTGGCTGCTGCGACTTCTCGGTTCCCACGTGCTGATCGCCGGGGCAACCGGCTCAGGCAAGGGGTCGGTGATCTGGTTGACGGCGGGCGATGCCGCCCGCCATCCTCGGCGGCTGGGCGCAGGTCTGGGCGCTCGATCCGAAACGGATGGAACTCGCCTACGGGCGCGACCTGTTCGCCCGCTACGCCGACACCGCCGCCGCCATGGTCGGGCTGCTCGAAGACGCGGTAGCCGAGATGCACGACCGGGCGTCGAAGTTCGCCGGGACAACGCGGACCTTCACACCGTCGGTGGCGTTCCCGTTCCTCGTCGTCCTGGTGGACGAGCTCGCGTTCCTGACCGCCTACCAGCCTGAGCGGGATTTGCGGAAGCGGGCTGAGGCCGCGATCGCCACCCTCACGTCTCAGGGCCGTCGGTCGGCGTCTGCGTCGTGGCGCGCGCTGCAAGACCCGCGCAAGGACGTGATCAGCCTGCGGAACCTGTTCCCAACGAGGATCGCGCTCCGGCTAGATGAGTCCGACCAGGTGGACATGGCGCTTGGCGACGGGGCCCGCGACCGCGGCGCACTCGCCGACGAGATATCCCCGCTCCCGTACACCGGGGCTGGTGTCGGCTACGTCCGCCTGGAGGGCTCGCCCACGTGATCAGGGTGCGCGCTGCCTTCGTGACGGACAAGGACATTCACGCGATGGCTGCTGCAGCTGGCCATCACCCGGGTGGGGACGGTGAGCCGTGGACGGATGAACCGGCCCGGCCGTCTGGCGGATCGACGAGCCGTGCTCGGTCTGCGGCGCCGGGCTGTTCCTCATCGGCCACGGTGACCGGCCCAGGTCGCCGAATGCCGGTGCGGCTGGTCCGAACGCTGGGACCTCGCCACCGACACCAGCACCGACAACGGGAAGAGTGGTGATGCCCGGTGACCAACGCCCAAGGGCGAAAGACCAGGGCTGAACGGCTGTCCATGCCGCTGGCCAAAGACGTCGTGAAAGACCTGGCCGTCGAGCACGGCGCCTGCATCCGGCCAGTCCAGCTGCGGCGCACCGACCTGGCTACCGGCCAGACCGAACCCGTGCTCATCCCCTGCGGGCACACCCTCGCCAGCGTCTGCCCTGTGGCCGTACGGGCCAAGAACCTCCGCGCCGCCCAGTGCCGCGAGGCTGGCACCTCGACCGCGAACCAGTCATCGAGCCGGACAACCCGACCGACGATCAGAAGTGGCTGGTCGAGACCCGCGCCGACGCCCAGGCCCTGCGCGACGCCGACGATGCACGCGGCGAGGACGTTACCGGCTGGGACGACGAGCTAGCCGACCTGGACGAGCAGATCAACGAGGCCGGGATGCGCGGCAACGTCCTGCCCGCCCGGCCGGAACGGCGTCACCGCTCGACCAGGCGGCGGCAAGACACGCCGCCACTACCCAAGCGGGCCGTCGACCCCCGCACGGTCGGCAAGGCCTACACCACCCCGGACGGCAAAAGGTTCCGGCCATCGCTGTTCGTCACGCTTACCTGTCCGTCATACGGACGGGTCAAGGGCGACGGCACCCCGGCCGACCCGGCCAGTTACGACTACACGCGGGCGGCCCGGGACGCGCTGCACTTCGCCGCGCTTTTCGACCGCTTCATGCAAAACCTGCGCCGCTTCGTCGGCCATGACGTGCAGTATTTCGCCGCTATCGAGCCCCAGCGTCGCCTGGCACCGCACGTCCACATCGCCATGCGCGGCACCGTCGTCTCCCGCGCCGAACTCCGCGAAGTCATAGCCGCGACCTACCATCAGGTGTGGTGGCCGTCCACCGACGCCGTGCGCTTCGACGTCGGCCACCTGCCCGCGTGGGACGAAGCCACAGGGGCCTACCTCGACCCCGACAGCGGCGAAGTCCTGCCCACCTGGGACGAAGCACACGACGCCATCGGCGACGAGGACGAGCCGCTGCACGTCGCTCGGTTCGGCGACCGCTTCGACGCCCAGGGCGTCCTGGCCGGGTCGAAGGACGCTAATCGGTGCATCGGCTACCTGACCAAGTACCTAACCAAGCACGTCGCCGACTGCCACCACGCCAGCACCGACGACCAGGAGCGGCACGCCGAATGCCTCGCCCTGGCGCTGCGCTACGAACCCTGCTCCCCAACCTGCGCTAACTGGCTCCGCTACGGCGTACAGCCCAAGAACGCCAAAGCCAACATGCGCCCGGGCGCCTGCAAGGGCAAGGCCCACCGCCGCGAATACCTCGGCTACGCCGGCCGCCGCGTCCTCGTCTCCCGCAAATGGTCCGGCAAGACCCTCGCCGACCACCGCGCCGACCGCAAGAACTGGCTGATGCAAACGCTCGGGCTCCCGGCAACCGACCCCGACCGCTACACCTGGGAACCCGTCAACCCCAGCGACCACGACCACATGCCCACCGGCCGAAGACTCCTGCACGTTGTCGCCGACCGCATCCGCTGGCAACAAGCACTCGACCAAGCCAGACGCCTCGCCCAGGGCCAGCCAGCCGACGAACTTTCGGCAACCGGGCAGGCGGCATGACCGACGAAATCGGCGGGACGCCGACAAACCGGGTCTACGGGACCGCCGCGCGAATGCTGACCATCGCCGAACTCTGCGACTGGCTCAACATCACCGAACGCCACGCCCGGAAGCTGGTCGAGCGAGACGCGATCCCTTACCGCAAGGTCGGTCGCCTGCTCCGCTTCCCCGAAGCCGAGATAGAGCAGTGGTCGCACCCCACCCCGGCCGCCCCACCCCAGCTCCACAAGCATCCGAGCCACATTCAGCCACCGCCCCAGCGACGGCGCACCCCAAGGCTAACCCTGCCTAAAACCCTTATCGAATTACATAAAACCAGCAAAGGAGAATGACATGCCAAAGGGCAAGCCAGAAGAACTACCAACCGGCATCAAGCCGAAGACCCGCACCAAGGACGGCAAGACCGTCCCGGTGGTGACCAAGGACGGCACCCCGGTCTACCGGGTCCGAGTCTGGGACGCGGTGCTTAAGAAGCAGATCGAGCGCACGGCCGAAGGCCTCGATGCCGCCAAGCAACTGCTCGATGAGTTCACCACCGCGAAACGCCGACCCGGCCGCCTCCAAGCCGAGCGGGTCCGGTTCGTGGACGTGGCGGCGCGCTACCTCGTCGCCTACAAGACCAAGCGCGACGGCTCACCGCGGCCGAAGTCGTCGCTGGCCAAAGAACGGTCCTGCCTGAACATCTACATCCTGCCGGTTCTCGGCAGCGCCTGGGTCGGCGACCTCGACCTGCCGGACCTCAACGAAACCGTGCGCGGCCTGACCCTCCAAGATGGCACCCCGGCATCGGGCGGCACCAAGAGCACCGTCGCGGCGGTCCTGCGACGGTTGTTCGCCTGGGCTAGGGAAGAGCGCATCATTCCGGCAAATCCCGCCCTGGAGCTGCGCACCGGCTGGGGCAGCTCGGTCCGGCGCCGCGTGCTCATCCCCAGCATCCCCCAGGTGATGCGGCTCGCCGAAGCGCTCGACCACTTCAAGCCGGGCCTAGGCGACGTCGCCATACTGATGGCCTTCACCGGCCTTCGCTGGGAAGAGGCGGTAGCCGTCCCTGTGGATAACGTTGACCTCGACGGCCAGTGGATCACCATCGACCGCACGGCCAGCGAGTCCGGCGGCCGGAGAGACATCCGCGAAGACCTCAAGACGCGCGCCGCCGAACGCGTCGTAGCCATCCCCGACATCGCCATGCCCGCCGTCCGCCGCCTGGTCGAGCGCGGCGCGACCGGCCGCGAGCACTCACAGGGGAAGCTCTACACCAAGCTGGTCAACGGGGAACGCGGCGGCTACCTCGGCTACGCCATGTGGCGCCGGTACCTCAAGCTCGCCCACGGCTTCACCGCAGCTCACAAGGACGGGATCGTCAAGTACACCGCCCACGAGCTACGCCACGTCTGCGCAAGCCTCCTGATCGCCTCCGGGGCCACCGACATGCAGGTGGCCAACCAGATGGGCCACAGCAAGATCGAGACAACGAAGAACATCTACGGCCACCTGTTCGCCCAGGACCGCGCGTCCATCCTCAAGGCGATGAACCAGGCGGTGACGCGCCTCTTCGTCCAAGAGGACACAGACGAGGCCGATCCCGGCGAAGCCGCGTAAGTTATCCACAGCTTGTGTACAAAGCAAAAGATCCCCAGGAGCTGGGCTCCGGGGATCTTGCTTTAGGACTCTGGCCCTACATCACGCAAACTGCCTGGTGTCGATGCGTGGGGGTACGTGGACTTGAACCACGGACCTCTTCCTTATCAGGGAAGCGCTCTAACCGACTGAGCTATACCCCCGCAGGGGGTGTGACCCATCGACTGGGCTACTCTATCGCATCCGACGGGGTGCTTTAGTCCGTCTCCCGGAGGGTTACCTCGATGCCGCCGATGGTCTTGGCGATGAGGTTGTAGATGACCGACCCGACGGTGCACATCGCGGTGATGAGCACGATGTTCAGGGCGCCGAGCAGCGCGGTGTAGCCGAGGATGAGCGACGGGGAGAACCAGTGCGAGATGTTGGTCCCGGCGTCGTTCTGGCTGGACGTGATCGACGAGACCGTGTGCTGCAGCGAGTCGAAGACGCCGAGGGCGGACAGGATCAGGTACAGCACGGCGACGGCCACGAACAGGATGACGAAGGCCACGACCGAGGCCACGAAGCTGAACTTCATGACCGACCAGGGCTCTACCCGGGCCAGCGTCAGCATGGCCTGGCGCTTGGACGACTTGCGTACCTGGGCGCTCTGCTTGCGCTTGCCGCCCTTCTCGCCGCGCTTGTTGAAGGCGGAGGTCACCGAGCTGGCCAGGCCCGCCGCCGTCCCGCTCACCGCGGACGCGGTGTTGGACCCGAAGGCGGAAGACGAGCCGGTCGGCAACGGCGCCTGGGCCGTGTCCGGGCGAGGCGAGCCGGCGGAGCCGGTCCCGGTCGCCGGACTGGCGGGCGTCTTGGTCGCCGAGCCCGGGCCGGACGAGGACCAGTCCGAGCGGGAGTAAGACGACGTGGACCCCGGCTGCGCGAAGCCCGAGGGAGAGTAGGACGGCGCGGGGCGCGTCGCTGAGCTGGACGCTGAAGCCGAAGGCCCGGAGGCCTGGGTCGGCACGGCCCTGGCCGGCGAGGCGGGGGGCGCGGGCGTCGAGGCGGGCGGCGCGGGCGTCGAGGCGGGCGGCGCGGGTGTCGAGGAAGAAGACGCCGACGATGCCGCCGGGGACGCTGGCGTCGCCACGGTGGGGGTGAACGACGGCGCGCGGCCGCCCTTGGCGGCAGGCGGCTTGGCGTCACCGGTCGCGGCCGGCGTCTCGGCCTTCTTATCCGCCTTCTCCGCCTGGTCGACGGCCGGGCGCTTGGCGCCGTTCTTCGCCTTGCCTACCGTTTCGGCAGGCAGCGGCGCCGTCACGTCCGGTCCGGTCTCGGCGCTGTCCTGCGCGGTGGTGGCACTCTCGGTGGAAGAGGCCCCCTTGGCGCCGCTTGACCTCCGCGCCGCTCCGGAGCGTGAGGCTCCGGATCTCGTCCGTGAAGATGACATGCTGCCATTGTCAACGATCGAGTCTGCATCCTCCCCATCCGGGTCGGTTTCCAGACCAGAGGGCGCAGTGATAAGCGACGATTGCGTTGTTCGTCCCGCCTCGTCCACGCCGTCCTCCTCGGTACTCACCAGGTGCACCTTGTACCTTTTTCGTTGACACTATCCGAGAGCCGTTAACCTTCTGACGCGGCTACCCCTCGGTTAGTTGCCTATTCGCCTACTTCATTTTCCGCATCGTCGCTGGTGGGTCCCGGATCGTCGGTGGCGGTCTCGACCACGGCCTCGGACTCGGCGTTGCGGGCCAGCGCGACCACGCTGTCTCCCGACGCAAGGTTCATGAGTCGTACGCCCATCGTCTGCCGCCCAGACTGCTTGACTTCCCCGGCCCTGGTCCGGATGACACCGCCCGCCGAGGTGATCGCGTACACCTCATCGTCCGGGCCGACCATCAGCGCGCCGACCAGGCCGCCCCGGTCCTCGACGATCCGCGCCGTGATGACACCCAGGCCACCCCTGTTACGCAGCGGATACTGGTCAGCAGGCGTGCGCTTAGCGTACCCCCCATCGGTCGCCACAAGGACATCTTCGCCTTCGCGGACCACGTACATGCCGAGCAGCTCATCACCGTCGTTGAACCGCATCCCGATCACGCCGGAGGTGGCCCGGCCCATCGGCCTGAGCTGGTCGTCGCTGGCGTTGAAGCGCAGCGCCTGGGCGCCCTTGCTCACCAGCAGCAAGTCTTCTTCCGGCGACACGAGCGCGGCGCTGATCACCTCGTCGTCTTCGCGAAGGTTGATCGCGATCAGGCCGCCGGAGCGGGACGAGTCGTACTCGGGCAGCCGCGACTTCTTCACCAGGCCAGACTTGGTCGCCAGCACCAGGTACGGCGCCACCGCGTAGTCCCGCAGGGTGAGCACCTCGGCGATCTGCTCATCCGGCTGGAAGGCGAGCATGTTGGCCACGTGCTGGCCGCGTGCGTCCCGGCCGGTATCGGGGAACTCGTAGCCCTTGGCCCGGTAAACGCGACCCTTATTGGTAAAGAAGAGGATGTAGTTGTGCGTCGAGGTGACGAAGAAATGGTCGACGATATCGTCGGACCGCAGCTGCGCGCCGCGCACGCCCTTGCCGCCGCGACGCTGCGCGCGGTACTGGTCGGTGTTGGTCCGCTTGGCGTAGCCGCCGCGGGTGATGGTCACCACGATCTCGGACTCGGCGATCAGGTCCTCGTCGGCGACATCGCCGTCGTAGGCAACGATCTCGGTCCGCCGCGCGTCGCCGTACTTGCTGACGATCTCACCAAGCTCGGTGCCGATGATCTCGCGCTGCCGGGCGGGGGAGTCCAGGATCGCCTGCAGGTCGGCGATGCGCGCCTCCAGCTCGTCGCGCTCCTCGATCAGCTCCTGCCGCTCCAGGGCGGCGAGCTTGCGCAGCTGCATGTCGAGGATGGCCCGGGCCTGGATCTCGTCGATGCCGAGCAGCCCCTGCAGGCCGACCATGGCGGCCGACGCCGACTCCGACCCGCGGATAAGCGCGATGACCTGGTCGATCGCGTCGATCGCGGCGATCAGTGCGGCCACGATGTGCAGCCGCTCCTGGGCCTTGCGCAGCCGGAACCGGGTGCGCCGCTGGATCACCTCGATCTGGTGCGCGACCCAGTAGCGGATCATCTGGTCCAGGCGCAGGGTGCGCGGCACCCCGTCCACCAGGGACAGCATGATCACGCCGAAGGTGTCCTGCAGCGGCGTGTGCTTGTACAGGTTGTTGAGCACGACCTTGGCGATGGCGTCGCGCTTGAGCACGATCACCAGCCGCTGGCCGGTCCGCCCGCTGGTCTCGTCGCGCACGTCGGCGATGCCGGTCAGCCGGCCGTCCTTGACCAGTTCGGCGATCTTGGAGGCCAGGTTGTCCGGGTTGACCTGGTAGGGGAGTTCCTTGACCACCAGGCAGTTGCGGCCGTGGATCTCCTCGTGCTCGATGACCGCGCGCATGGTGATCGAGCCGCGCCCGGTCCGGTACGCCTCACGGATGCCGCGCCCGCCGACGATGGTCCCGCGGGTCGGGAAGTCTGGGCCGGGGATGCGCTCCATCAGCCCGTCGAGCAGGTCTTCGTACGGGAGCCTCGCCGGGGTGCCGTCCTCGTTCTCGGTCACCGTCTCGGTGACCGGCGTCTCGAAGCGCTCGTAGTTCTCCAGGTACCACTGGACCCCGGCCGCGACCTCGCGCAGGTTGTGCGGCGGGATGTTGGTCGCCATGCCGACCGCGATCCCCTGCGAGCCGTTGATCAGCAGGTTCGGGAACCGGGCCGGGAGAACGACCGGCTCGGCCGACCGGCCGTCGTAGTTCGCCCGGAAGTCAACGGTGTCCTCGTTGATGTCCCGGAGCATCTCCATCGCCAGCGGCGCCAGGCGGCACTCGGTGTACCGCATCGCGGCGGGCGGGTCGTTGCCCGGCGAGCCGAAGTTGCCCTGCCCGTCAACCAGCGGCATCCGCATCGACCAGGGCTGGGCCATCCGCACCAGCGCGTCGTAGATCGCGCTGTCGCCGTGCGGGTGGTAGTTGCCCATGACCTCGCCGACGACCCGCGAGCACTTGAAGAAGCCGCGGTCCGGCCGGAAGCCGCCGTCGTACATCGCGTAGAGGATGCGCGTGTGCACCGGCTTGAGCCCGTCACGCACGTCGGGCAGTGCCCGGCCCACGATGACGGACATCGCGTAGTCGATGTAGCTGCGCTGCATCTCGACCTGGATGTCAACCGGCTCGGTCCGGTCGTGCTGCCCTTCGGGCGGCCCCATCACCTCGGTCACTTCGCAACCTCTCGTGTGAAGTCAATCAAAATCGCTGATGAAGAACGGGCGCGTGTCTTACCCGGTCCGTCCCCCGGCTCCAGCCCGGGTCGTTCGCGCTGTCGGCCCCGGTAGGAGCGGCGAACGGGCGATCGGCCCGGTGAGGAGCGGCGGGTGCCCCGGCGGACCCGGGGCGGCTGTGGTGGCTAGATGTCGAGGAAGCGCACGTCCTTGGCGTTGCGGGTGATGAATGAGCGGCGGGACTCGACGTCCTCGCCCATCAGCACGCTGAACAGCTCGTCGGCCTGGGCCGCGTCATCCAGGGTGACCTGGAGCAGCACCCGCTGGGCCGGGTTCATCGTGGTTTCCCACAGCTCCTCGGCGTTCATCTCGCCGAGGCCCTTGAACCGCTGCACGCCGTCGTACGTCCCGGGGTTGCGGCGCCCGGCGGCGACGCCAGCCTCGATGACCCGGTCGCGCTCGGGGTCGGAGTACGCGTACTCCGGATCCACGCCGCGGTCCCTCCACTTGATCTTGTAAAGCGGCGGCTGGGCGAGGTACACGTGCCCGGCGTCGACCAGTGGCTTCATGAAGCGGAAGAGCAGGGTGAGCAGCAGCGTCCGGATGTGCTGGCCGTCCACGTCGGCGTCCGCCATCAAGATGATCTTGTGGTAGCGGAGCTTCTCCAGGTCGAACTCGTCGTGGATGCCCGCGCCGAGCGCGGTGATCATCGACTGGACCTCGGTGTTCTTGAGCACCCGGTCGATGCGGGACTTCTCCACGTTGATGATCTTGCCGCGGATCGGCAGGATCGCCTGGAACTGCGGGTCGCGGCCGCCCTTGGCCGAGCCGCCGGCCGAGTCGCCCTCCACCACGTAGATCTCGGACTTGGACGGGTCGGTGGACTGGCAGTCGGCCAGCTTGCCCGGCAGCCCGTTGGTCTCCATCGCCGACTTGCGCCGGGTGAGGTCGCGCGCCTGGCGGGCCGCGATGCGGGCCCGGGCCGCCTGCGCCGGCCTTGTCGATGATGCCCTTGGCCTCGCCAGGGTTGCGGTCGAACCAGTCGCGCAGCCGGTCGTTGGTGACCTTCTGCACGAACGACTTGGCCTCGGTGTTGCCCAGCTTGGTCTTGGTCTGGCCCTCGAACTGCGGCTCGGCCAGCTTGACCGACACGATCGCGGTCAGGCCCTCGCGGACGTCCTCGCCGGTGAGGTTCGGGTCCTTCTCCTTGAGGAACTTCTGGTCGCGCGCGTACTTGTTGACGATCGAGGTCAGCGCGGTGCGGAAGCCCTTCCTCGTGGGTGCCGCCCTCGGCCGTGTTGATCACGTTCGCGAACGTGTGCACCGACTCGTTGTACGAGCCGTTCCACTGCATCGCGATCTCGGCCGACATGTGCAGCTCGTTGTCCTCGTCACCGAACTCGATGACCTGAGCGTGCACCGGTTCCTTGGACGCGTTCAGGTAGCGGACGAAGTCGGCGATGCCGCCCGGGTACTCGTAGACCACCGTGCGGGCCTTGGCGGTGACCGGGGCGGCGGCGACCGACGGCGCGAGCTCCTCGTCCGCGGCCTCCTCGGCGACGACCTTGGCCGGCCGCTCGTCGGTCAGCGCGATGCGCAGCCCTCGGTTGAGGAACGCGGTCTCCTGCAGCCGCCTGGACAGGGTCTCGAACGACCACTCAAGGGTCTCGAAGATCCGGTCGTCTGGCCAGAACGTGGTGGTCGTCCCGGTCTGCGCTCGGTCGCCTCGCCGCGCTGCACCGAGCCGAGCGGCGCGCCGCGCTCGTAGCTCTGCGTCCACAGGTAGCCGTCCCGGCGGATCGCGATATCGACCCGGACAGACAGCGCGTTGACCACGGAGATGCCGACGCCGTGCAGGCCGCCGGAGACGGCGTAGGACTTGCCGTCGAACTTGCCGCCGGCGTGCAGCGTGGTCATGATGACCTCGAGCGCCGACCGCTTCTCCACCGGGTGCTCGTCGACCGGGATACCGCGCCCGTCGTCCACTACCCGGACGCCGCCGTCGGCGAGCAGGGTCACCTCGATCTCGCTGGCGTAGCCGGCCAGCGACTCGTCCACCGAGTTGTCCACAACCTCGTACACAAGGTGGTGCAGTCCGCGCTCGCCGGTCGAGCCGATGTACATGCCGGGACGCTTACGGACGGCCTCAAGGCCCTCGAGTACCGTGATGGACCGCGCATCGTAATCGTTCGACAAATGAAGCTCCATCCTGCTGCTGGCAGCGTCCCAAGACCGGTGACCAGATGCCCCCGGTCACCGGTCGGTCAGACGCTGCCGCCTTACGGTCGCGCGGCCCTCACGCAGCCCCAGCCACCGGTGGTCTTATCCGCGTGACTACCTTCTATTTTAGCCGTGGTTACCGACACTCGGGCCGGCCTTAACGGTTCGTGTCCCCAGGCGAAACCGCGTTCTGGCGAGGTCTCGCGGCCCGGCGAGCGCGGGCCGCTCGTGCGCTGGCGCCGAAGCCCGCGCGACCGCTAACGCTTCGCAAGGCAGACTCGACCAATTGTAACAACATCCGAATGAGCTTATCTGTTCCGCGGGCCAGCGCACCGCAGGGGACCGGTGTGGCGCGTCAGCGGACCCGCAGCCGGCCCGGCGACCGGGGCGGGCCGGCCGGCCCTTTGACCCGGATGTGCCGGACCGTCCCGTGGCCGAGCTCCTCGGCCAGGCGCTTGAGCAGCTGCGGCGCCATCAGGCGGACCTGGGTCGCCCAGGCGGGGGAGTCCGCGCTCACCGTCAGCTCGCCGGACTCGAATGACTCCGGCTTGGTGTGCAGGGCCAGCTGGGGGCCGACGATGTCCGGCCAGTGGCCGAAGACGGCACCGACGGCGGCGCGCTCACGCCAGCCACGGGCCGACAAGAGGCCGCCGACGGCGGCGGTGAGCGGCTGCGGGTCATCCCGGCGCGGCCTCGCCGCCCAGGTGGCGGAGGGTGGCCCGGAAGGGTTGACCCCCTCTCGTTCTTCTCGCTCATGGGATTGAGTGGGACGGCGGGGGGCGGTACCCGGCCGCTCACCCCGGGCCCACGCGTCGGCCCGGGCGCGGGCCAGGGCCTCGGCCGCCAGCCGGGCGCGCTCCGGGTCAGGCGGCACCGGGGTCCTCCGTTCCGCCACCGCGGCGGCGGCCTCGGCGCCGGTGAGGGTGCCCGCGGCCACCTTGAAGTGGGCGCCGGTGAGCAGGCTGGGGATATCTTCCACGACGGCCGCGGTGACCAGGACCTGCTCGGCCGAGGCGACCAGGGCCGCGAGCCGGTCCCGGCGGCCCGCGTCCAGCTCGGCGAACACGTCGTCCAGGATCAGCACCGGGTCCTCGCGGCCCGCGCGCAGCAGGTCGAAGCTGGCCAGGCGGAGCGCCAGCGCCATGGACCAGGACTCGCCGTGGCTGGCGTAGCCGCGGGCGGGCAGGTTCCTAATCATCAGGTCGAGCTCGTCGCGGTGCGGCCCGGCCAGGCAGACGCCCCGGTCGAGCTCGCTGGCGCGCACCTCGAGGAGCGCAGCCCGGAGCGCGAGTTCCGTGGCGCGCACCCGCTCCCCGTGGCTCGCGCCCGGATCCGGTGCCTGGCTCTCGAACGAGCGCCGGTACTCGATGGCGGCCGGGCCGCGGTCGCCGCCCGCGACCGCGGTGTACGCGTTCTCCACATGCGGGCGCAGCGCGGCGACCAGGTGCTCGCGGGCCACGAGCAGTTCCGCGCCGGTCCGGCCCAGGTGCGCGTCCCACACGTCGAGCGTGGCCGTCACCGCCTCGCGGGACTGCCGGTTGCCCCGGGGGCCGCCCTTCGGCCCGGCCGACTTCAACAGGGCGGTGCGCTGCTTGAGCACCCGGTCGTAGTCGGCACGGACCGCGGCGTACCGGGGGGCCATCGCCACCAGCAGGTCGTCGAGGAACCGCCTGCGGTCGCCCGGGTCCCCCTTGACCAGGGCGAGGTCCTCCGGCGCGAACAGCACCGTGCGCAGCACGCCGAGCACCTCACGCGGCTTGGCCAGCGGCGTCCGGTTGAGCCTGACCCGGTTGGCCCGGCCCGCGTTCAGCTCGATTTCCACAAGCGCGTCGTTACTGCCTGTGGATACCGCCACCCGGATAATCGCCTGGTCGGCGTCCCGGCGGATCAGCGGCGCGTCCTGCGCGGCCCGGTGGCTGGCCAGGGTCGCGGCGTAGCCGACGGCCTCGACCAGGTTGGTCTTGCCCTCCCCGTTCAGCCCGCTGAAGATCGTGACCCCCGGCTCCAGCGACACGTCGACATCCGCGTACGAACGGAAGTCCGTCAGCGCCAGCCGGGTCAAGTGCACGCCTCCGAGGTTAGCCGCTGGCTCGCTAGCGCGCGGTGGCAAAAGGCGCCACCGTACCGCGCGCTAGCGAGCCATGTACCTCCCGGGGGGACAGCTTTCCGCATGGGGGGCTCCCCGCCCCCCATATCCCCCTGGCCCCGTACCCCCCGATGTCCGCCTTCGGCGGACAAAAACCCGAGGCTGCGCTGCATTGGCAGTAGGGCGCAGCGACAACCGACGCTAGGCGCGCGGTCATCCGGCCGACCGAACCAACCGGAAATCTCACAGGGGAACAGGTCCCACCATGGGTCCCCCGCTCCCCACAGCCCTGGCCCCGTGCCCTCGACGTGCGCCGGCGGACGAAGCTCGCCGGGACGCGATCACCCAGCCGACCTAATGGGCATGAGGACGTAGCGGTAGTCGGGGTGGGCCTCGCCCTTGCCGGTGATGACGGCCGGGCGGGTGGCGGTGGTGAACGAGATGCGGACCGTGTCGGAGTCGACGGCGTTGATGCCGTCGAGCAGGTACGTCGGATTGAACGCGATCTGCATCGTCTCGCCGTCGTAGCTCGCGCCGATCGCCTCGCTGGCCTGCGCCTCGTCGCCGGTGCCCGCTTCGAGCAGGACCTCGCCCGCGGCGAACGTGAGCCGGACCGGCGTGTTCCGCTCGGCGACCAGGGCGACGCGCTTGACCGCGTCGGCGAACGGCGCGGCCGGCAGCTCGGCGACCGCCGAGAACTCGCTGGGCAGCAGCGTCTGGTAGCGGGGGTACTCGCCGGAAAGCAGCCGGGTGGTGGTCCGCCTGCCGCTGCCCTCGAAGCCGATGATGCCGTCGTTGCCGCCCTCGTTAGTCGCCAGCGCCACGGAGACCTCGGCGCCGCCGGTCATCTGCCGCGCGGTGTCGCCGAGCACCCGGGCGGGGACCAGTACTGCCGTGTTGAGGCCAGGGACGACCGGCGTCCAGCGCAGCTCGCGCACGGCCAGCCGGTAGCGGTCGGTGGCCACCATGGTCAGCGTGTCCTCGCTGATCTCCAGGCGGATGCCGGTCAGCGCGGGCAGCGTGTCGTCCTTGCCCGCCGCGATCGCCACCTGGTGGATGGCGGAGGCGAACGTGTCGGCGCCGACGGTCCCGGTGGTGTCGGGCATGTCCGGCAGGGTCGGGTACTCCTCCGCGGGCAGCAGCATCAGGGTGAACGTCGCGCTGCCGCACCGGACGGTCGTCCGGGTGCCGTCGGTGGCGAGGTCGACCGGCTTGGCGGGCAGCGACCGGACGATCTCGGCCAGCAGCCGGCCGGAGACGAGCACGGTGCCGGGCTCGTCGGCCTGTACCGGGATCGTCGACTGCGCGGAGACCTCGTAGTCGAAGGTGGACAGAGTCAGCTCGCTGCCCGCCTGCAGGCGCATGCCGGCGAGCACCGGGGCCGTGGGACGGGCCGGGAGCGCGCGGGCGGTCCAGGCGACGGCCTCAGCGAGTGGGTCACGCTCAACTTGGAGCTTCACGGGATGCCTCCTGCCGGTGATGTTTGCGGATTCCCCGCGTCGGGGATGTCACTCGTGCCGGGCTGGCAATCCCCAGCCAGGCGCGAGCCTACTTGTTCTTGGGATTCATCGAGTTATAAGAACGTAGTAGTAATAGGGGCTGTGGATTCTGTGGGAAACGATGTTTTCCCAGGTCGCAGCCCATTTTTATGCACAGGGGTTGTGCGTCCAGTGTGGACCGCCGCCGGGCCTGTGTGGATGTCGCCAGAGTTTTCCCAGGTTGTCCACCGGTCATCCCCTGGTTCTCCCCATGTTGCCCACTGGTTGTCCACATCGGACATCCACAGGTTCTGGATAACTCTTGTGGAGAACCTGTGAGTTCCCATGAGCGACGCCCCCCAATCCGCCTAGACGGTCCCAGACCCGGAGCTAGTTCGCCCGGGCCTGCTGCTTGATCCGGTTGGTCAGCTCGGTGACCTGTGTGTAGATCGAGCGACGCTCGGCCATCAGCGAGCGGATCTTGCGGTCCGCGTTGATCACCGTGGTGTGGTCGCGGCCGCCGAACTGCTGGCCGATCTTGGGCAGGGACAGGTCGGTCAGCTCGCGGCACAGGTACATGGCGATATGCCGGGCGGTCACCAGCACCCGGGACCGGCTCGTGCCGCACAGGTCCTCGATGGACAGGCCGAAGTACGCGGCGGTCTGGCCCATGATGGTCGCCGCGGTGATCTGCGGGCCCCCGTTGCCCTGTGACTCCGGGATGAGGTCCTTGAGCACGATCTCGGCCAGGCTGATGTCCACACCCTGCCGGTTGAGGCTGGCGAAGGCGGTGACCCTGATCAGGGCGCCCTCAAGCTCGCGGATGTTGGTGGAGATGCGGCTGGCGATGTACTCGAGCACGTCGGCGGGGGCGTTCAGCCCCTCCTGGATCGCCTTCTTCCGCAGGATCGCGATCCGCGTCTCCAGCTCGGGCGGCTGGACGTCGGTCAGCAGGCCCCACTCGAACCGGCTGCGCAGCCGGTCCTCCAGGGTGACCAGGCGCTTGGGCGCGCGGTCGGAGGAGATGACGATCTGCTTGCTCGCGTTGTGCAGCGTGTTGAAGGTGTGGAAAAACTCCTCCTGGGTCCCTTCCTTGTTCTCCAGGAACTGGATGTCGTCCACTAGCAGGACGTCCACGTCGCGGTAGCGCCGGCGGAACCCGTCCTGCTTACCGTCGCGGATCATGTTGATGAACTCGTTGGTGAACTCCTCCGAGCTCACGTACCTGACCTTGAGCCCGTTGTAGAGCGTCTGGGCGTAGTGGCCGATGGCGTGCAGCAGGTGGGTTTTCCCCAGCCCCGAGTCGCCGTAGATGAACAGCGGGTTGTAGGCCTTGGCGGGGGCCTCGGCGACCGCGACCGCCGCCGCGTGCGCGAACCGGTTGCTGCTGCCGATGACGAACGTCTCGAAGGTGTACTTCGCGTTGAGCCGGGCCGACGCCGGGCGCGGCGGCTGGTCCTGCTGGTGGCCGTGCGGCCCGGCTGCTCCCGCTGCCCCGGCTGGAAATGATCCATGTCGAGCTTGTCCGGCTGGCTGGGCGGCGGCTGCGGCGCGGTCAGCGAGTGCTGCACGGGCATGGCGGGCATCGGACGCGGCTCGGGCGGCGCGAGCTCGGTGTACCCCTGGTCGTGGTACCCGGGCGCCGCGCGGTAGGGCTGGTAGCCGGACTCCTGGTAGGAGTAGCGCGGCGCCTCCTGGTACTGGGGCTGGGGGTACTGCGGCTGCGGCGGGCGCGCCCCGAGGTCCGGCTGCGGCGGCTGTGGCGCCCTCGTCCCGGCGTCCTCCGGCGGCGCGGGCGCCCCGGCCAGTGAGTCCATCACCGATAGCGGCGAGCTCGGCGGCCCCGGCGGCTGCTCGGGCGGTGCGACCGGGCTCGGGTCGACGGTGACCGCGATCTGGATCGGGCGGCCGAGCTCCTTGGACAGCGCGTGGATAACCAGCGGCCGGAGCTTGGTCTCCAGGTATTCCTTCACAAACGGGTTCGGCGTGGCGATCAACGCCGTATTCTCTACGAGGCCGAGCGGCCTGGTCAGCCTGAGCCAGGCGAGCTGGCTGGCTGGCAGTCCCATCTCGGCGAGGCCGTCGAGGGATCGTGCCCACACCTCTGCCAGATCCACGTCACTCACCGATGCTCCCCTCGCCTCGCTGCCGTGCTCGAAACGCTGGCACGACCGCGCCGGTCACTAACCGCAAACCGTTGTCCACAGGTTCGTCCACAAGCTGTGTACGTACGCTGCGGTGCGGTTTCCCCATGCCCATCGCGGCCGCTGGCCCCGGCGTAGTGACCTGCGGCCGCTGATTTTTCCACAGCCTAAGTCGCCGGCCGGGTATCCGTTGTGGAAATCGCGGTGATTCACCGGGCCGGGCGCGCCGGTTTGACCTGTGAGTGGATCACCCGTACCGTTAACAGGCTGAGCCATGTCCCGCATGCCCTTGTCCCGGGCACGCGAATGGTGACATGCCTGCCCCGATCCTTATCAGTCTCCCGCACCTGGAGCTCTTGTGAGCAAGCGCACGTTCCAGCCGAACAACCGCCGACGGGCGAAGGTCCACGGCTTCCGCGAGCGGATGCGTACCCGGGCCGGCCGCGCCGTCCTGGCCGCGCGCCGCCGTAAGGGCCGCGACCAGCTCGCTGTCTGACGCGAGCCGAGCGGCTGACGGCGGTCAGTGATCCTCGGTCACTTTCACCGTGCCTCAGGCCCGCCTGATCTCCCGGGTGGCACTCCCCGGGCCCCCGGTGCCGCGGCGCCGTTCGGGCGGGGCGGGACCTGTGGTCAGCCGTGCCGCGTCTCGCTGGAGGGGTCGTGCTGCCGCAGCAGTCGCGGATGAGGAGCCCGCTGGAGTTCAAGGCCGCGATGCGCTCGGGCCGCCGGGCTGGCGGCGCTACGGTCGCAGGGCACCTGCTCCTCGCAGTCGGTCCGGTACAAAACGACGCCGGGCCGAAGGTAGGCTTGGTGGTCAGCCGTGCGGTTGGCTCGGCGGTGGTTCGCAACCGGGTAAAGCGGCGGCTCCGGGAACTGATGCGAGGTCGCCTGGCCTCGCTTCCCGGGGGTTGCCTGCTGGTTTTGCGTGCACATCCGGCTGCCGCTGGCGCACGCCAGGCGGATCTAGCCGCCGATCTCGACCTGGTGCTTGGACGACTGCTGCGGCGGCAGGTTGGGGCACGCCAGCAATGAGCGAGGCATCACTCCGGGGGCAATCCCCCCGCTCCGCCTGGTTGCATGCCCGCTGGCGGAACCGGCCAGTTAGGCCGGCCGCGCGGGACCAGGAGGGGCCAGCGGCCTCATGGGCAGCCCGGCCCCTGATCGTTCTCGTTACCGGGTACCGCCGGTTCATCAGCCCCCTGCTGCCGCCGTGCGTGCCGGTTCGCCCCCTCCTGCAGTGAGTACGCCCTTGAAGCGCTGCGAACGCACGGCGCGGTACGGGGGCTTTGGCTGGCGGCGTGGCGCCTTGCCCGCTGCCATCCCTTCAATCCCGGTGGATATGATCCCGTGCCTCCCCGGCCTCAAGGAGTTATCAGGTGAGCATTCTCGACCCGCTGTTCGAGGCGGTCGCATGGGTGATGATGCGCATCCATGCGGTGCTCGCCGTACCGTTCGGCGACTCCAGCGGCGTGACCTGGGCCCTGTCCATCATCATCCTCGTGGTGCTGATGCGGCTGGTCATGGTGCCGCTGTTCATCAAGCAGCGCAACTCCATGCAGAAGATGCAGTCGCACATGCCGCAGCTGCAGGAGCTCCGCAAGCGGTACAAGCACGACAAGCAGCGTCTCAACGAAGAGACGATGAAGTTCTACAAGGAGAACGGCATCAACCCGCTGGGCGGGTGCCTTCCCCTGGTGGCGCAGCTGCCGGTGTTCTGGTCGCTGTTCAACGTGCTCAAGGCCATCGCGCAGTGGAAGCAGGGAACCATCCCCCAGTACGGGATGACCGAGGCCTTCGTCGAGAGCGCGCATGAGGCGCGCATCTTCGGGATCTCGCTCTACGACCAGTTCCTGCACCCGGCCGTGGGCGAGTCGACGACCTCCCGGCTGCCTTATCGTCGTGTTCGTGCTGATCAGCGCGGCGACGACGTTCCTGACCATGCGCCAGAGCCAGAAGCGCGGCATGATGAACCAGACGGCGCCTGACCCGGACCAGCCGGGTGCCGCGATGGCCCAGTCCATGTCGAAGAACATGATGTACATCGCCCCGTTCTTCGCACTCACCGGTCTGTACTGGCAGTTCGGCCTCGTCCTGTACTGGGTCACCACCAACGTCTGGACGCTGGGGCAGCAGCACTTCCTGTTCCGCAAACTTCCGGTGGTGGGGAGCGCTACCGTAGGTGCGTCTGCGGCGCCGGCATCGGGGACTTCTGGGTCGGCGGCCAAGGGCGCGGCGGCCAAGACAGCCAAGGTCGGCGGTTCCAGCGCGGCGGCCAAGCCGGGAACGGCCGCCGCCAAGCAGGGGGCCAAGGCGGCTCCGGCCAAGCCGGGGGCCAAGGCGGCTCCGGCCAAGCCGGGTGCGAAGGCAGCTCCGGCCAAGCCGGGAGCCAAGGCGGCTCCGGCCAAGCCGGGCGTGAAGGCGGCTCCGGCCAAGCCGGAAACGCCGGCCAAGCCGGAAACGCCGGCCAAGCCGGCACCGGCCAAGGCGGCGGTGCCCAAGGCGCCGGCCAAGGCGGGCACGGCCAGTGCCCAGGCGGCCAAGGCTCCCGCCGCCAAGGCCAACGGCAACGGTGCTGCCCCCAACGGGACACGCGAACGGCTCGTTGAGCGTGCTGAAGCGGTTCGGCAAGGGCAAGGCGGAGACGCAAGAGGAACCCGAGGTTCCGCAGACCAAGGTTGTCCGGCAGCAGCCGGTCCGGCAGACACGCAGTAAGCGCGGCAACACGGGCAAGAGGTGAGCGGCTGTGGGGATTGGTCCCGGTGAGGGGTTCGGCACGGTGGTAGAGCAGGAGCAGGAACTGAGCAGCGCGGTCGACGGTGAAGAGCTCGCCGAGGTTGAAGACGAGGTCGTCACGGACGACGTCGACGTCGAAGACGAAGATGTCGAAGACGACGACGATGACGAGACGGCGAGGACGACGACGAGGAAGACCTGAGCCTCCCTCGAAGAGGAAGGCGAGATCGCCGCCGACTACATCGAGGGCCTGCTCGACATCGCCGACCTCGACGGCGACATTGACATGGACGTGGAAGGCGACCGGGCCGTCGTGTCGGTCGTAGGCGCGACGCTGCAAGAGCTGGTGGGCGACGACGGCGAGGTGCTGGAGGCTCTGCAGGAGCTGACCCGGCTCGCCGTGCACCGGAGGACCGGGTCCAGGGCCCGGCTCATGCTCGACGTCGGCGGCTTCCGGGCCCGGCGCCGTACTGAGCTGGCCGAGCTGGGCAAGTCCGTGGCCGACGAGGTGTCGCGCAGTGGTGAGCCGAAGAAGCTCCGGGCCATGTCACCGTTCGAGCGGAAGATCGTCCACGACGCGGTGGCGCTGGCCGGGCTGCGCAGCGAGTCGGAGGGCGAAGAGCCGAACCGGCGCGTGGTCGTCTTCCCGGCTAGCTGAGGCGGGGTGGCGGCGGAGCTGCCCGCAGCGCCTGAGGCGGCCGCTGATGTATTTGGCGACGCATTCGACCAGGCGCGCCGGTACGCGGAGCTGCTGGCGACGGACGGGGTGACCCGCGGCCTGATCGGGCCGCGGGAGACCGAGCGGCTATGGGAGCGCCACCTGCTCAACTGCGCGGGGGTCGCCGATTTGCTGCCGGAGCGGGGTCAGCTGGTCGATATCGGGTCCGGAGCCGGGCTGCCGGGCGTCGTCTTGGCGATGCTCCGCCCGTCCCTCGATGTCATCCTCCTCGAACCGCTGCTGCGGCGTTCGGTCTTCCTTGAGGAGTGCGTGACGGAACTGGGCCTGGCCAACACCACGGTGGTGCGGGCCAGGGCGGAGGAGAAGGCGGCCGCGCACATCAAGGCGGACTTCGCCACGGCGCGCGCGGTCGCGCCGCTGGACCGGCTGGCCGGGTGGGCGGCCAGGTTGCTCCGCCCCGGTGGGCAGCTGCTCGCGATCAAGGGACAGTCCGCCGAGGAGGAACTTGTGGCCGCTAGGCCCGTTCTTTCCCGACTTGGCGTGCGGAGTGCCGAGGTTCTGCCAGCCGGCCACGGTAGGGTCATATCGGCGACCACGGTTGTCCGTGTCGTCATGGGAGGACACGGCCGAGAGGAGCGAGCAGGTGCTCAGCGCAGCCGGCGTGGGGTGGCCTGACGGGGGAACGGTTGTGATGCCAGGCGTGACCGGGCTTGGGTGGCCCGGGAAACGGCTGGGGCTTTCGTCTGATTCCCCTGAGCAGGTCTCGAGAGGTACGTCGGTGAACGGTCAAGGCGATCTGTCCCCTGCCGGGTCGGACCGGGTGCGAAACGCGCTAGCGGCGGCTGTTTCACGTGGAACGCCTAGTGAAGGAGGCGCCATGCCGCCGGAGCCCTCAGCAATGCACGTAACGGCGCCGGAAGTGGCGGTGCCGGACGCGGTCGTGCCGGAGACAGCCACGCTGGACCCAGCGGTGGTGGTGCCGGAGGCACCGGTCAGCTCGGCCGACACGCCGATCGCGCGGGCGGCCGAGGCGGCCGTCGGTGGCCGCGCGGGAGTGCCAGCACGAGCAGTGGCCGCGCCCGGAGCGGTGCCGGATCATGACCATCGCCAACCAGAAGGGCGGCGTCGGCAAGACCACCACCGCGGTCAACCTGGCGGCGAGCCTGTCACAGCACGGCATCCGGGTCCTGGTGGTGGACCTCGACCCGCAGGGAAACGCCTCGACCGCCCTGGACGTCGATCACCACGTGGGCCTCGAGTCGGTCTACAACGTGCTGGTCGAGGAGCGCCCCCTAGCGGAGATCGTGGCCGAGGTGGACGGGATGCCCGGCCTCTACTGCGCCCCGGCCACCATCGACCTGGCCGGCGCCGAGATCGAGCTGGTCCCCATGGTCGCCCGCGAGGGACGGCTGCTGCGGTCGATCGCTCAGCTCGACATGGAAAACTTCGACTACGTACTGATCGACTGCCCGCCCTCGCTCGGCCTGCTCACGGTCAACGCGCTGGTGGCGGCGGAGGAAGTCCTCATACCGATCCAGTGCGAGTACTACGCCCTCGAAGGCCTGGAGCAGCTGCTCCGCACGGTCGAGCTGGTCCGCGGACACCTCAACGACAAGCTGCGCGTCTCCACCATCTTGCTCACCATGTACGACGGCCGGACCCGCCTAGCCACCCAGGTCGCCGAGGACGTGCGCTCCCACTTCGGCGACGTCGTCCTCCAGACGATCATCCCCCGCTCGGTCCGCGTCTCCGAGGCGCCTAGCTACGGCCAGTCGGTGATTACCTACGATCCGGCCTCTTCCGGTGCTGTCGCTTACGCTGAGGCGGCTCGCGAGCTGGCTTATCGCGGTGCGGCTGAGGGTGCTATCTCGTAGTCGGGTGACTACGTTGCGTTCTCTGCCGGGCTGCGCCCAGCTTCCACGGAAGCGCTTCTTCCATGGCTATGCCCAGGGCCACATGCCCCAGGGCTTTTTGGTCTTTGAATGTGTACGTTCGCAGGGCTGCCGCAGCGCCCACGAGGTCGTAGACCCAACCTTGTCGGGTCTGCTTGCGCCGTTGCGTCCACAGGATTCGGCGCGTTATCCACAGGCTCTGTGCTATCCACAGGAATCGCGTTGAGGCTGTGGATAGCGCCACGCATGGCCCCGCCGCCCTGCCGCCGGGACACCGCCGTCCACAGAATCCCGGGGCTGTCACAAGCAACCACCCGACCACGTCTTAGCCCTTTCCCAGGGCAATATCTAGGCCCGTCACAAGCAACCACCCCACCGCGTCTTGCTCACTCTCCCAAGGGCCATATTCAAGGCCGCCCCAGCCAAGCCGACGGCGACCCAAGCCCTGTGGATAAGACGGACCCCAGGAAGGCGGCTAGCGGACGGAGACCCGGCGGCAGGGGCGGACCACGGAACGCCGGGAGAGGCGGGCTCCTCGGGTGTGCCCGCGCAGCGTGGCACACCGGTCGGCGGGTGAAACGGCCACCCTCGACCCGGGTCACTTCGCGTAAAGCTGGTGAGGGACGAGCGGGGTGCAGCGGGGTCCGCCGCGTCGTTCGTTCCCGGCCGATCGGTTTTAATCGGCCGGGAACGACTTGACGCGCCGGACCCCCGCAAACCCCGGTCACCCACGCCCAGCGATAGGACCAGCCGACCCAGGCCCACATCACCCGGCCACGAGAACGTCGGCTACACCGTGAAGCCCTGGGCACCAGGACGACCCCGGCCGACCCGGAAGGCTAGGCCTCAGGGCCAGCCTGGGGCCGGGAGGCCGCCTCGGGGGACATCGCCTTGACGATTCGCTCGAGGTCGTCGATGGTGGCGAACTCGACGGTGATTTTGCCCTTGCTCCGACCCATTTCTACTTTGACCCTCGTCTCGAACAGATCGGACAGGCGGTCGGAGAGGTGGCGGAGGGCGGGAGCGACGGGGCGGTTGGCGGGGGCACGGCGGGTGGGCTTCTCGGGCTGGTCGTCGTTGAGGAGGACGATCTCTTCGACCGAGCGGACCGAGAGGCCTTCGTCGACGATGCGCTGGGCTAGGCGCTCCTGGGCCTGCGAGTCGTCCAGGGAGAGGAGGGCGCGGGCGTGGCCGGCGCTGAGGACGTCGGCGGCGACCCGCTTCTGGACGGCGGGAGGCAGGTTCAGCAGCCGGAGCGTGTTGCTGATGTGCGGGCGGGACCGGCCGACCCGCTGGGCGAGCTGCTCGTGGGTGGCGCCGAAGTCGTCGAGCAGTTGCTGGTAAGCGGCTGCCTCTTCGAGGGGGTCGAGCTGCTGCCGGTGCAGGTTCTCCAGCAGCGCGTCGCGGAGCATGTCGGTGTCCGGCGTCTCGCGGACGATGGCGGGGATGAATTCGAGGCCGGCCAGCTGGGACGCGCGCCAGCGGCGCTCCCCCATGACGAGTTCGTAGCTTCCCTCGCGGAGCTTGCGCACCACGACCGGCTGGAGCAGGCCGACCTCGGTGATGGAGGCGGACAGCTCGTCCAGCGCTTCCTCGTCGAAGGTGCGGCGGGGCTGGCGCGGGTTGGGCGTGATGGCGCCGACCGCGACTTCCTCGAAGTAGGCGCCGGTTATCTGGCGCAGCCCGCTGTCGGTCTCGGTGGCCTCGACGGCCTCGGCGGATAGGCGAGGTGCTTCGGTACTCCGCTCCGCGCCCGAAGGTGCCGGCCGTGGGCAAATGGCTGCCTGCTGGGCCGATGCCGTCCGACGTCGGCCTGGTGGCGGTGGTTGCGGTGCCGGCCCCGGTGCGGGGTGCCTCCGGGATCAGTGCCCCGAGACCCTTGCCAAGACCTCGCCGTTGCTGCGCCACTGTGTCTCCCGTGTGCGTGCTCGTGTCCCGCGTAAGAGCGGCGCGGGTTGCTCTGGCCGCCGTCGCCGCTCTTTAATTTAACGGTTGGCGGCCGTGGATAGACCACTTTCGGTGAGCCCGGTTTCACGTGAAACCATGCGGGGCGGGTCTGCCCCTGCCGATGTTTCACGTGAAACCGGGTGCCGTCTGCCGGGACGGGCTAGATCCGGGCCACGCCGGCGGTGGCCGCGATGTCAGCCAGGAAGGCGTCTACGTCACTCTCCCGGGTGTCGAACGCGGTCATCCAGCGCACGATCGACGCGGACTCGTCCCACACGTGGAAGAGTCCAGTCGCGCTGCAAGGCGGCGATGTGAGCCCGGCTCCAGGCGGGCGAACACGCGCGTCGGACTGCACCGGGTAGACGACGTCCACGCCGGGGATGTCCGCCAGCCCCGAGGCCAGCCTGGCCGCCATGGCGTTGGCGTGCGCGGCATTGGCCAGCCACAGGTCGTCGGTGAGCAGGGCATTGAACTGTGCGGCGAGGAACCGCATCTTCGACGCGAGCTGCATGTGCTGCTTGCGCAGGTAGGGTGCGCTGGCGGAGTAGCCGGACTCCATCGCGATGACCGCCTCCACGCCCATGGCGCCGTTCTTGGTGCCGCCGAAGCTGAGCACGTCGGCGGTGCTGGCCAGTTCGGCCAGCGTGCAGCCGAGGTGCGCGGCCGCGTTGGCCAGCCGGGCGCCGTCCAGGTACACGCGCAGTCCGTTGGCCGCGCAGAAGTCCTTGATCGCCCGCAGCTCGTCGAGCGTGTAGCAGGTGCCGAACTCGGTGGACTGGGTGACGGCGACGACCGCGGGCTGGGCGAAGTGCTCGTCACCGCGGCCGGCCAGCCGGGTGGCGATCAGCTCGGGGGTGATCTTCCCGTCCGGGGACGGCACGGTGAGCAGCTTGGTCCCGAGTATGCGCTCGGCGGACGCCGCACTCGTCGGTATTGATGTGGGCGGACTCGGCGCAGATGACCGCCTCGTGCCGGCCGAGGAGCAGCCCGAGCCCGAGGACGTTGGCGCCGCTTCCGTTCAGCACCAGGTACACGTCGCCCTGGGCGCCGGACAGCCGGCGGATGTCACCGACCGCCTTCGCCGTCCATGGGTCCGCGCCGTACGCGATCGCGTCGCCGTCGTTAGCCTCGGCGATGGCCCGCATGACGGCGGGATGGGTGCCCGCGTGGTTATCGCTGCCGAAGCTCTTCCGTGTCAGGGCCTGGCATGCTCTCCTCTCCGTCCAGCAGGTCTCGTGAGGGTCAGGGGGGTTGCTCCCTCGGGAGAAGACTGAGCCCCGGTCATCGGGTCCTCCAAGTAATTATTTCTAGATCACTGGTCACAGCATTCCCTGCCGTCGGCGGGGGTACCATGCCAAAATAGTGGCTAGTTCACGCTGACCTGATCGGGGAACTCAACGGGATGTCACGCCGCCTTGTCAACATCACGCTGGATAATCTCGGTGACATTCCGCCGAGCTGCCGCTCCTGCGTTTTCTGGGAGCTTGACCCGGTGAGCAAGGCCCGCGCCGACGCGTCGGATCCGGGGCTGGAAAAGGAATCCTGGATTTCCTCGGTTCTTCTCGAATGGGGAAGCTGCGGGAAGATCCTCTACGTCGATGGCGTGCCCGCCGCCTATGTGCTCTTCGCTCCGCCGCAATACGTGCCCCGCTCGGCGGCCTTTCCTACCAGCCCGGTGAGCGCGGACGCGGTCTTGCTGATGACGGCCCGGGTGCTCAGCGAGTTCTCTGGCGGCGGCCTTGGCCGGATGCTCATCCAGGGCATGGCCAAGGACCTCACCCGGCGCGGCGTGCGGGCCATCGAGGCGTTCGGCGACAAAGAGTGGACGGCCCCCGGCTGCATGCTGCCGGTGGAATACCTGCTCGCGGTCGGCTTCAAGACGGTCCGCCCGCACCACCGCCACCCGAGGCTCCGCATGGAACTGCGCTCGACACTGAGCTGGCGCGAGGACGTGGAGGTCGCGCTGGAGCGGTTGCTCGGGTCGATGTCACCGGAGCGGGTACTGCGTCCCTCGCCCGCAGTGGTCACCCAGGGCTGACCGGACGGCCGCTCGCCCCGATGGACGTCCTGGTGGTCGGCGGCAGCGGCCTCCTGGGGCTGCGGCTGATCCGGCAGGCGCGGCTCGCGGGCCACCGCGTCATCGCCACCTGCCACACGAGCATCCCTCCGGCCGCGGACGGCCACTGGCGCCGGGCCGATATCCGGAACCGCGACGAGACCACGACCCTGGCCCTGAGCGTCCGGCCCGAGATAATCTTCAACGCCGCCTACCGGCAGTCCGACTGGGAGACCACCGCCGACGGGGCGATGAACGTGGCGCTCGCCGCTGCCGCGGCCGGCTCGCGGCTGGTCCACGTGTCCAGCGACGCGGTCTTCTCCGGAGCGGCGCCGCAGCTACGACGAGACCTGCCACGCCCGATCCCGTGTCGCCCTACGGTGCCGCCAAGGCCGCGGCCGAGACGGCGGTCAAGGGCGTCGCCCCGCAGGCGGTCATCGCCCGGACTTCCCTGATCATCGGTGACGGCGAGTCCAAGCATGAGCGGCTGGTGCACGCACTGGCGTCCGGCGTCCAGCGGCGTCCTCTACACCGACGAGGTCCGCTGCCCGGTTCATGTCGCCGACCTGGCGTCGGCCCTGCTGGAACTGGCCGCCTCGTCGCATACCGGGGTATGTCACGTCGCCGGGCCTGACGCGGTCAGCCGTTACGAGCTCGGCCTGCTGATCGCGGGACGGGACGGGCTCGACCAGGCCGCGCTCCCGGCCGGCCCGCGTCCCGCCACCAGTTCCGCTAGCCCGCTCGATGTGCGGCTGGACAGCTCCAGGACACAGGCGCGGCTGAGTGCCCGGCTGCGCGGGGTACGTGATTTCCTCGCTCAGGTGCCCGCGCGCCGGTCGTTACTGGGTGGCCTTGACCACGCAGCGGCGGAACTCGGCGACGGCCGCCGGGTCGCCGTCGATCAGGACCGAGCTAGCCCGGCCGGGCGACGCCGCCGGGGACCTCGCGGTTCCAGGCCCAGCGGAGGACGGCGGCCGGGGCGCCGCTGACCGTGACGTCCGGTCGCACCGATCCATCCAGGGCCGTACCCGGTCCGCCCTCGACCGTCAGGCGGCCAGGCCCGGTCCGCACGAGCCAGGACACGCTCGGGCTCTCGCCGCTCGCGTCGGCCCGGAGCGCCAGGGCGTGGCCGGGAGAGCCGTTCAGCGCCTCGGTGAAGCCCTCGGGCCACTCGCCGAACGAGTAGCTCACGAACGCCGTCATCAGCTCGTCGATGCCGTCGACCGCCAGGTCGTCGGGGACCGGCGAGGACGGCCGCGCCCGCGCCCAGCTCGGCGTCGATCCGGTGGACCACCGTCTCCTGGGCCATCCGGCGCACCCAGAAGCCGACCGTCTGGTCGGGGCCGTACCAGGTCTGGCAGGCGTCACCGGGCCCGCGGGCAGCGAACTCGGCGACTAGCTCGGCGTAGTCCTGGTCGAGCAGCCGCAGCGGATCGGCCTCGGTGAACCCGGCCGGCGGCCAGACGTCCGGCTCCTTCCCGTGCCGCATCATCTCGACCTTGTGCAGGTACACCTGCGCCACGTGCCGGGTCAGGTCCGCGACAGTCCACCCGGGGCAGGAGGGCACGGGGGCGTCGAGGTGCCCGGGCACGACGTCCCGGATCCGCCGGTAGTCAGCGTCGAGGCAGTCGAGGAACCGTGAGTTCTCCATGATCGCATCAGTCAATCACCCAGCGACGCCTCGGACAGGTGTTCGACAGTTGACTGCGCCGGAAAGCGAAACGGCAAGCGGGGCGACTGACGCACCCGCTTGCCGTCTGGCAGGCGAAGGCCCTGGACGGTAGACCGTCCAGGGCCCTGGTCGCCTTAGATGAACTCGGCGAGGTCCTTAAGCAGGGCCGCCTTGGGCTTGGCGCCCTTGATCTGCTTGACCACTTCGCCGTTCTGGAAGACGTTCAGCGTCGGGATCGCGAGGATCGAGTAGCGCTGCGCGACGCCCGGGTTCTCGTCGACGTTGAGCTTGACGACGTCGATCTTGTCGGCGTACTCACCGGCGATCTCCTCGAGGACCGGCGCGATCATCCGGCACGGGCCACACCACTCGGCCCAGTAGTCCACGATGACCGGCTTGTCGTTCTTCAGGACCTCGGACTCGAACGTCGCGTCGGTGACGGCCTTGGTCGCACCCATTGCTGATCACACCTTCCCTGTTGGAAATGTCGATGTTGGCTTGTTACGCGTGCGCGTGGGCTTGCTCGGCCAGCCAGCGCTCCGCGTCGATCGCGGCCGAGCACCCGCTGCCGGCCGCGGTGATGGCCTGCCGGTACACGTGGTCGACCACGTCGCCGCAGGCGAAGACGCCCTCGATCTTGGTCCGGGTGGACCGGCCCTCGACCTCCAGGTAGCCGTCGGGGTTGGTGGCCAGCTGGCCGGTGAACAGCTCGCTGCGCGGCAGGTGGCCGATCGCGATGAACACGCCGCCGACCGGGAGCACGGTCTCCTCGCCGCTGTGGACGTTGCGCACGCGCAGCCCGGAGATCTTGCCCTGGCCCTCCATGGCGACGATCTCGCTGTCCCACTGGAACTTGATCTTCGGGTTGGCCAGGGCCCGGTCCTGCATGATCTTCGACGCGCGCAGCGAGTCACGCCGGTGCACCAGCGTCACCGACTTGCCGAAGCGGGTGAGGAACAGCGCCTCTTCCAGCGCCGAGTCGCCGCCGCCGATCACCGCGATGTCCTGCTCGCGGAAGAAGAACCCGTCACAGGTGGCGCACCAGGAGACGCCGTGACCGGACAGCTCCTTCTCGCCGGGGACGCCGAGCTCCTTGTACTTGGAGCCGGTTGAGATGATCACCGCGCGGGCCAGGTACGTCTCGGTCTCGGTCTTGACCACCTTCGGCGACGCGGCAAGGTCGACCGAGACGACATCGTCGTACTCGATTTCCGCGCCGAACCGCTCGGCCTGCTTGCGCAGCTCCTCCATCAGGTCGGGACCCATGATCCCGTCCGGGAACCCGGGGAAGTTCTCCACATCCGTCGTCTGCATCAGCGCACCGCCCGCGGTCACCGAGCCAGCCAGGACGAGTGGCTGAAGCTTGGCCCTCGCCGTGTAGATGGCGGCCGTATACCCGGCCGGGCCAGAGCCGATGATGATGACGTCACGTACGTCGGTCACTGCTTGCGCCTCCTTGGGAACGAACCTCTTTATCCCGCGATTCCCTCGGCGTTCTGACTGACTGACCAGGTCAGGATCAAGGGGTTCGCCGCTTACTGCTCAACCGATACTAGGGCGCGGAGATTCCCGGGATTAGCCAGCCAGCGGTACCGACGCGACGAGTTCGCGGATTGGCCGCCGTGCAGCCGGTTCCCGCCACCCAGACGTGGCTCGGAGTCCGGCGATGACGTAGGCCGGCTTCCCCTGGTAGGTGGCCCGGTCGACGAGCGCGGGGAGGCTGGCCGCCGGTGAGGTGCAGCACGCAGCCGGCCAGCGCCGGCGTCTGCGGGACGGTGGCGAACGGGCTGGCCCGCCCTTGCACCGGTGCGGCCAGGGTGGCCCGCACCTGCCCGGTCAGGCTCGCCTGCCGGTACTTCGTGCCGCTCTCGGTCACCGTGAACAGCGGTGTCGCCGGCTGGCCCGCGGGTTGGCCGGGCGTCACGTGCGCGGGGCTCTGCCCGCCGGCCGTGGTGGGCCGTGGCCATCGCCGCGGGCCGACGCGGCTGACCCGGCCGCCGCTCCGCTCCGTGCCGCACTCGACGCGCTCCCGGCCGCCCCGGCCGCCGCGCCGGCCGGGCGCTGCTGCTGTCGGTCGGCGACGCCGTGATGGTCAGCGCGTAGGCCAGGCCGCCCACGACCAGGAAGGCCACCAGCGGGCCGATTAGCATGAACCAGCGGCCCCGGCCGCGGCGCAGGCCGGAACGCCGGGGACCGGAGCGCGGCCGGCGGACGCGGGCACGGGCGGGTACGGGGCCGACCGGCCGGGCGCCCCCGGCGCCACCGTCCCCGGTGCCACCGCTGCCTTCACCGGCGCCGTTGCGGCTAGCGCTGCTGGCGCCGGGGGCTGCCTGTGCCTCGCTGGTGCCGGCGGCCTCGTGGTCGCCAGTGGCCACTTGGAGGCCGCCGGCCGCCCGGCTGGCGGCCTCGGCCGCGATGGCCGCGCTGATCCGTGACTCGATGCCCTCGGGCAGGACCGGGGCGGGAACCGACGCCAGGTACGCGGCCACCTCGGCCTGCCGCGCGTCTTCTTCCGCCGCTGGCTGGTCATGCTCGGCACCGAAGACGTCGTCCACGTCTTCCCACTCGGGGGGCCACTGCCCGCTCATCCGCCTCCTCCCTGCTCAAATGGGACGCTGTCGGCGACCGGACGGTTCCCTCGACCCGGATCGCCGACCCGCAGGTGGGCGAGAAAGGGCAGCAGCTTGGCCCGGCCCCGCGCGCACCGGCTCTTGACCGTGCCCTCGGAAACGCCGAGGATCGCGGCGGCGTCGGCGACCGGGTAGCCGAGCATGTCCACCAGGACCAGCGCCGCCCGCTGCGGCGGTGGCAGCATCCGCAGCGCCGCGTCCACGTCCAGCCGGGAGTCGGCGGCGGCCGCACCGTCCAGTGGCTGCCCCACGGCCGCCGACGGCAGCTCGTCCGGGTCGCCGGACCAGCCCGACGGACCGCGACGGGCGGCGGCGCAGCAGGTCAAGCGACGCGTTGACCACGATCCGGTGCAGCCAGGTGGTCACCGCGGAGTCACCGCGGAAGTTACCCGCCCGCCGAAAGGCCGAGATCATCGCCTCCTGCAGCGCGTCCGCCGCGTCGTCCGGGTCGCAGGTGATGCGCAGTGCCACCGCCCACAGGCGCCCGGAGTGCCGCTTGAAGAGCACGCCGAACGCATCCGGGTCCCCGTCGACATGCCGACGGAGCAGTGCGGCATCTGATGGCTCGCCGGGAGCCAGGCCCGACATCTGGCGATCCGGCCGCGATCAGGAACTGCCGGATGCGGCGCCACCACGCACCGCGACATTGTAGATGCGGCCTTGGTACTGTCCGGGCTGGTCCGGGTTGGGCGGCAGGTTGCCGGTGAGCCAGATCAGCACGTACCGGCCGGTCGCCTTGGCGGAAACCTTGAACGTCAGCGTCCCGCTACCGGTGGTCTTCTGCCCGACCAGGGCGAAGTTGGACAGGGCCGTCTTGGACTGGGCAGACGAGTTGCCTAGGTAGATCTCGGCGGTGGTGGCTCCGGTCCCCACCATGAGCTGGACCTGGCTCAGCTGGACCGGCTTGCCCATGTCGACCAGCAGCCCGGTACCCGACTTGAGGTTCCCGAAGTTGGCGTGGTTCTGGTACGAGTCGGTGTGCCAGAACGTGGTGGCCGAGCCGTCGATCGCATTCTTCGCCTCCGGGGCGTCCTCGTTGTCCGAGCCGAGGATGTTGAAGCTGTTGTCGGTAACCGGCGTGAGCACGGTCCCCGTGATCGGCGGGGAGGACGAGACGGACGGCTTGGTGGCCCCGGTCGCCTTCGGGGTGTTGCCCTGGCCGCGGAACGCGACCGCCCATACCGCGACCCCGGCCACCGCGAGCACCAGGACCGTGACGACGGCGATCATGACCCGGCTGGTGCCGCCGCGCCGCTGGCCGCCCTGACCGTCCTCGTAGCCGCGCGCAGCGTACTGCGCTCCGGTGTACCCGTTGTACCCGGGCGGCGGCGGGTGCGGCGCGGTGCCACTCGGCCCGGGCGCGGGCACCGGCCAGGAGTCCGGGTTGCCCGGGTCGGAACCGTAGCCGCTCCGGCTCGGGTAGCCGGCGGGCGCCGGAGGAGCGGGCTCGGGAAGCGGCACCGGCGGCGCCACCATGGACAGTTCCTCGGCGAAGTCGGCCGGGGTCTGGATGGGCGGACCGTGCCGGGTGGGCCGCTGCAGCAGGGCCCGGGTGATCACGCTATCGATGCCGGACGACACATCCGCCGTCACCTGGCGCGGCGCGGCGACCTCGCCGTCAGACAGCGGGGCGGGCGGCAGGCTGGTCGGTTCCTCGCCCGGCCAGTAGCCGGTCAGCGCCGCGTAGAGCAGGCCGGCGACGGCGACCGTGTCGGCGATCACCGGGTCGCTGGCGGCGCCGGCGAGGTCGTCGCCGGCCAGGGCGGCGTCGATGCCGAGCCCGGTGATCTTGATGCCGCTGCCCCGGGTCCACCACAGGGCGTCCGGAGTCAGTCGCAGATGGACCTGCCCGAGCGCGTGCGCGCCGGCCAGGGCCCGGGCCGCGTCGCCGATCAGCGTGCAGGCCAGGCCGGGGTCGAGCGGACCGTTGTCGAGCAGGCTGGCGAGCGACTCGCCGCCCACCCACTCAAGCACGATGTAAGCCTGGCCGCCGCCGTCCTCGACGTCGAAGACCTGGGCCATGCGCGGGTCGGTCAGCCTGCTCGCCGCCCTGGCGGCGGTGACGACCTCCGGGATGCGCGGGAAACCCGACGCGAATGTCAGGATGGCCACCGGACGCGCGAGCGTCTCGTCGATGGCCTTCCACAGCGTCCAGCCGTTGCCGACGGACACCTGATCCACGAGCCGGTACCGTCCGGCGAGCCGTGTTCCTGGTTCAGAGATGTACGTGCTCATACGTCATCGTCAAGAGCAGAGCCGGCTCTCGGCCTCCTTCCAGCCCCGGAAATCCCACGATCACCGTCCATGTTAGTGTCTGGCGGTCGCCGGAACCCGGCGACCGGCGCAGTACGCTCCCGGGGAATGACCCCCCGTGTTTCCGGACGGCGGGCCCGGTGGAGAAGCGAAGGCACCGGGCACGCTGGCCGGCAGGCCACCCTACCGTTATATGCGAATACGGGCAGCGGCGCACGCCCGGACACGTCCCGCGCATACTGGCCGACCAGCGGGCTTTCGATGTTCCGCAAGGCGTCACCGTCCTGTCATCTCGCTGCGTGGGTGTCCGCTAGCCGAACCGCCCGGCGACCGACCGCATCAGGGTGCGGAACTCCTCGATGCCGAGCAGGCGTGAGCAGATGGCGTAGAGCACCAGCGCCCCGCCGCCGCCGATGACCGTGACCACCAGGCCGTACAGCGGGCCCTGGTGCATGAACGAGCCGACCACGGCCTGAACCACGAAGGCGAAGACGAGGCCGGGGATCGTGGCCAGGAACATGCGCACCAGCGACCGGGTGATCCGCCAGCCGTCTAGGCTGCCGACGCGGCGCAACAGCAGCGGCCAGGCGATGACCGCGCCGGCCAGCGTCATGATGTCGAAGGCGAACGCGAGCCCGACCACGATGTGCGGGCCCGGGAGGGCCACCTTGGCGACCACGTAGCCGATCACGCCGATGATGAGCATGATCATGCCGAGGACGGCCGGGGTCCTGCTCTCGTGGAACGAGTAGAACACCCGCAGCTGCAGCTGGGTCAGCATGAACGGCAGCAGGCCCAGGCAGAAGGCGCCGAACACCTCGCCGATGTACCGGGCCTGCTCCCAGGGGGTGTGCCCGTGGCCGAACAGGAACTCGCACAGCGGCGCGCCGAGCACCGCCAGGAAGACCGCGGCAGGCACCACGATCACCGACGCGACCCGCACCCCCTTGGAGAAGTCGTCGCGGACCAGGGAGTAGCGCCGGTCGTTGGCGTGCCCGCTCATCCGGGGCAGCAGCGCGCTGATGACCGAGATGCCGACGATCGCGTACGGGAGCTGGAACAGCTGGTAGGCATACGAGTAGGCGGAGATGCCCGTTTGCGGCGGGCGCGGAGTTCGCTACCCGGGTCACTACCAGGTTGCCCAGCCACTGGCTGACCACGTAGCCGAACATCCAGCCGGACATCCGGCCGATCTCGGCGATCTCCGCGCGCCGGAAGTCGAAGGTCAGCTTCATGTCGAAGCCGGCCCGCCACATCACCGGGAAGAGCGCGATCGACTGGATGACGATGCCGAGCGTGGTGCCGATGCCCAGCAGGGCGACCCCGTAGCCGGAGATGGTGGCGGAGTTGGTGCCGTGCTTGACGCGTCACCAGGAACAAGACGCCGACGAAGATGACGACGATGTTGTTGATGACCGGCGTCCACATGTTGGCGCCGAACCGGCCGCGCACGTTGAGGATCGCGCCGAGCAGGGAGTCCATCCCGTAGAAGAAGATCTGCGGGATGAAGAGGTAGGCGAACACCACCGTCAGGTGGTACTCGTTCGGGCTCCTTCAGGCCGCCGCCGTACAGGCTGGCCAGCGGTTCGGCGAGCAGCGGTGCCGATCACGGTGATGAGCAGCAGGCTGATCACGCCGAGCGAGTAGATCCGCTTCGCGTACCCCTCGCCCCGGTCCGGGTCCTCCTTGGCCGCCCGGACCAGCATCGGCACCACGACCGAGGTGAAGACGCCGCCCAGCATCAGGTAGTACACGGTGTTGGGCAGCGTGTTGGCCGTGTTGTAGGCGTTGGCGGTGGTGGAGACGCCTAGTGCGTACACGAACACGAACGTGCGCAGGAACCCGGTGGCCCGGGAGACGATCGTGCCGAGCGCCATGACCTTGCTCGACCGGGCCAGGTTAGGTGACGTGTCGTCGGTGACCCGCTGCGGCCCGGTCGCGGTGAACCCGCCCGGCGTCCGGCTCGAGGATCTTGGTGCCGGTTGTCCTGGACGTCGGGCAGCGGCGCGTCCCGGTCGGCGGGGACGAACCGCGGCAGGGCGTCCGGGTAGTCGAACGGCTGGAACGACGGCTGCGGGTACCCCGCGGGCACCGGCGGCAGGAACGCCGTCGGCGCCGGGGCGGGACGGTCCCTGGCCTCGGCCGGGAGATACCCCTCGCGCGGGGTGAACGTGGGCTGCGGCCGGCGACTCCGGTTACGGACGTGCCGCGGCCCGGTCCGGCCTTCCCCGCCCGGCGGGCGCGGAGTGAACGACGGCCCCGACGGTCCCTCCGGCGCTCCGGGCGGCGGCTGCGGCCCGCTCGCCCGGGCCCCTGGGGGCGGCGGGGGCGGGAACGGGTGCTGCCCGGCCGGCGGGTAACCGGGGTAGTCCTGCGGGTAACCGGGCGGCGGCGGGGGCAGGAAGCCGGGCGGCGCGGCCATCGTCGTCTCGCCGGCCGACTCGTCGGGCGGGCGCGGCGTGAACCGCGGCTGTGACGCCTCGGACGGGTCGCTCGTCCTCGGGGAATGGCGGTCCCGGTGGCCTTGTCGGCCTTGTCATCCGGTGCCTCCCGCTTCGGCCTCGTCGTCACCAGTGCCGCCGTTCCTGGCGTTGGCCAGCCGCTTGCGGCGCAACCGGTAGGCCGACGTCAGCACGAGTATCCCGAGCGCGCCGCCGATGATGCCGAGCAGGAACCGGCCGACCCGCGTCACCTCGACGCTGAGCGACTGCTCCGTCCAGGCCAGCGGTGACCCGTCCCGTGTCACCAACTGTAGCTGCAACGTGCTGGTTCCTATCGTGGCGGAGTGCAGCGGCATGCCGGACGGTGTTGGTTTTTTCCGCTGGCACCTTCAGCAGCGTGTCGAACGAGCCCACGTGCAACTGGCTGCCCGGCGGCGCCAGCGCCGCCACCTTGACCTGGACCGGCACGTGGAGCTCGTTCCGCACCGAGACCGGGGTCTCGCCCGATGCCCGGCCAGCAGGATCTTCTTGCTCGCGATGATGCTTACCTTCGACTCCGCATTGTTCAGGTAGTCGGCTCAGCTGGGTGCTGGCCAGCCAGCCGCCCGTCAGGCCTTGGCACCGCGCCAGGCCGACGACTCGGTGGCCGCCATCGCCGCGTCCAGCGAGCGGATCTGCGCGGCGGACGGCTGGAACAGCAGGCCCTTGAACAGGGAGAGGCTGGCACTGACCTTCCGCAGGCCGCCGACGTAGCCGCTGGGCAGCTCGGCCTGGCTCACCTGCTTGGTGAGCGGCTTGGACGGCAGCTTGGCCGCCTGGGCCGCCAGCGCGGACAGCTTGACCGACTTGAGCCACGGCGCGCCGTGCGCGGCAGACAGCAGCGCCTCCGCCTCCGCGGGCGACGGGTCCCAGGACGGTCGGCGGCGCGATCACCAGGGAGCGGGCCAGGGCCGGCGCCTCGCTCGAGATCATCGCGGTCTGCGCGAGGAAGTCCTGGGTCAGGGCGAACTGGCCGGACGGCGTGGCCTTCGGCGACGCCGAGCCGAGCAGGCTGGTGAGACCCGAGTCGGCGAGCAGCGCGGACATCGGGGTTCCGATGGCGGTGGTCGTCCGGTTGACCGCGTCGTCGAAGTTGGGCGTGGCGGACGGGAGTTCGCCGCTGCTGCTCAGCACGACGGTGCTGATCCCGCCGTCGCTGCGCCAGGCTGGCCAGCACCCCGCCGTCGGCCAGGCCGTCGGCGGGCCAGGCCGCGTTCAGTACCTGCGTGTCTCGCCCCGCCGCGGCCATCGGTGCCGAACGTCAGCGGCAGCATCTGGCCTGCCACCTGCTTGCCGAGCTGGTAGGCCGACCGGAGGTTGGCGTCGAGGCCGGCATGGCTCAGCGTGGCCACGTCCACGTTGGCGTATGGGGTCATGAAGGCGGGCGCGCCGGCCGTGGTCGTCTTCAGCTTGGCCAGCCAGGCGGCGGCCGCCTGGCTCGGCGGCTGCTCGGGTCCGGCCGGAGCAGACATGACGTTGCCCAGCGTGAAGTAGGGGCTGCGTCATCACCGACACGTCGGACAGCAGCGCCGGGTCGATGTCCCAGGTCAGGTCGTCGTTCTTGGCCCAGGCCGAGCCCGCGTCGAGCAAGGTGGCCAAGCCGGCCGCCGCCCGCCACCGAGCCGGAGAGCTGCGACGTCGGTCAGCGTCTGGCAGCAGGCGCCCTGCTGCGGCGCGTCGACCAGCGGCCACACCCACGCGGTGCGTGAGCTTCTTCGGCTGGCTGGCGGCCTGCGACGGCCAGTAGGGCAGGAACGTGCGCGTGTCGCCTGGTACTGGCCGCCGGGAGTGGTGGCCAGCGACCTTCACCGGGAAGACGCCGAACTGGTCGTAGAAGTTGTCGGCGGGGAAATTCGCCGACCAGTGGACGGTCTCGCCGTCGCCGACCGTGCCGGTGACGTCGGCCGCTGCCTGCATCACTGCATCGGGTACGGGTAGGTGCCGGCGTTGGTGAAGTCGCTCATCTCGGAGCGGCCGTTGAAGATCGACCGGGCCGTCTCGGCCTGCACGCTGATCCCGGTGACGGCCGACCCGGTGTGGTTGGCCAGCGTGCCGCTCAGCTTGATGGTGGCGCCCGCGGTCGCGTACCGAAGGGGTCATCCCGGTGATGGAGATGGCCAGCGGCTGCCGCGGCGGGGCGGCGGAGGCGGGAGCGGATGGCAGCGCGAGCAGCAGCCCGGGTACCGTGGCGGATACGGCGAGCAACGCGCCCAGGGCACGAACGACACAGCGCACGGCACGCATGTTATGGCCGTTCGCCGTAGAGGGTTGGGCTAGATACCCTGATTGCCCGTGTCAGATTCAACATCCGTCGCCCAGAAGGCTACCTTGAGCGCCGACCAGCGTAAGGCCGCCGCGGCCCTGCTCCGAGCCAGTGCCCCGGCCAGCGTGGCCGAACTCGGTGAACTGTTCGCCCGGGCCGGGCACGAGCTGGCCCTCGTCGGCGGCCCGGTGCGCGACGTGTTCCTCGGCGGGCGGCCCGGCGACTTCGACCTGACCACCGACGCGGTGCCCGAGCGGGTCCTGGAGATCACCCGGGCGTGGGCGGACAAGACCTGGGATGTGGGCATCGAGTTCGGCACGATCGGGCTGCGCAAGCGGGACCAGATCTTCGAGATCACCACCTACCGGAGCGAGGCCTACGACCGCGACGTCGCGCAAGCCCGATGTCCGCTACGGCACCTCGCTGGACGCGGACCTGGAGCGGCGGGACTTCACGATCAACGCGATGGCGGCGCGGCTGCCCTCGTTCGAGCTGGTGGACCCGTTCGGCGGCCTGGCCGCGCTGAAGGAGCAGCTGATCACGGACGCCCGGGCGGCCGGAGGACTCGTTCTCCGACGACCCGCTGCGCATCCTGCGGGCGGCGCGGTTCGCCGCCCGGCTCGGGTTCACCGTGGATCCGGCCGTGCAGGAGGCGATGAGCGCGATGGCCGAGCGGCTGTCGATCGTGTCGGCCGAGCGGATCACCGACGAGCTGTCCAAGCTGATGCTGACCTCGGCGCCCGAGACCGGGCTCGACCTGCTGGCGCGCACCGGCGTGGCCGACGTCGTGCTGCCCGAGCTGCCCGCGCTGCGGATGGAGGCCGACGAGCACCACCGGCACAAGGACGTCTACGCGCACTCGCTGACCGTGCTCCGCCAGGCGATCGACCTGGAGCCGCGCTACGGGCTCGAGCCCGGACCTGGTGCTGCGGCTGGCGGCGATCCTGCACGACATCGGCAAGCCGCGCACCAGGTCGCTGCTGCCCGGCGGCAAGGTGGCCTTCCACCACCACGAGGTGGTCGGCGCGAAGATGGCGCGCAAGCGGCTGACCGAGCTGCGGTTCCCCAAGGACGTCATCGCCGACGTGTCCAGGCTGGTGGAGCTGCACCTGCGGTTCCACGGCTACGGCGACGGGGAGTGGACCGACTCGGCGGTGCGCCGGTACGTGCGCGACGCCGGTCCGCTGCTGACCCGGCTGCACGCGCTGACCAGGGCCGACTGCACCACACGCAACGCCAGGAAGGCGGCGCGGCTCGCGGCGACCTACGACGCGCTCGAGGCGCGCATCGCGGTGCTGCGCGAGCAGGAGGAGCTGGACGCGATCCGGCCCGACCTGGACGGCGATGACATCATGCGCATCCTCGGCATCAAGCCGGGACCCGCTGGTCGGCAAGGCGTCACGGACTACCTGCTTGAGCTGCGCTTGGAACGCGGCGAGATCGGCAAGGAGGCGGCTACCGCCGAGCTGGTTGCGTGGGCCGAGCGGGAGGGGCTTGCTCTTCCCCCTGCCGCGGCCGACCGGGTGAGCGCCGGGTAGGCGACGCCCGCCGCCAGGTAGAGCGCGCCGATCACCAGGACCACCAGGTAGGACTTGCCGCTGCTCGGCAGGAACGGGATCGCGATCGCCGGGCCGATGACGTAGGCGACGTTGTAGAGCATGTCGTAGAGCGAGAACACCCGGCCCATGTAGGCGTCGTCTACCGTCTCCTGGACCGTGGTGTCGACGCAGATCTTCACGCACTGCGCCGACAGGCCGAGCAGGAAGCCGACCGCCAGGTAGGCGTACCTGGTTGAAGGTGGGGCCCAGGACGAGCGTGGTGATGCCGCCGATGATGAGCCAGGCGGTGATCCACTGGTCCTTGCTGACCCGCTTGACGCCTTCGGGGGTGATGACGGCGGCCAGGCCGAAGCCGACCGCGCTGGTGATGACCAGCAGCGTGGCGTGACCGAGCGCATTGTTGCCGTTGCCGTGGAAGAAGTAGTTGCGGTAAAGCAGCAGCGCCTCGACCAGCAGGGTGCCGTACAGGGCGCGGTGGACGCCGACGGCGGCCAGGGCGTAGGCGGCCCGGCGCTTGCGGTTGAGGTACCGCAGGCCGTCGATGAGCCCGTTGGTGACCTCCCGCAGGTCACGGCCGAGCGAGGTCTTCCGCGCGTCGCGCTCCGGGTCGGCGGTCGGGCCGAGCAGTCCCTTGGCCATCCGGGTGCCGAGCAGGCCGGCCGCGGCGTAGCAGAGCGCCGGCGAACCACAGCGTCGCGGCGCTGCCCACCAGGCCCCCGCCGGTGATCAGGTGGACGCCGAGGCCGACCACCCCGCCGACGAACCCGACGATGGTCCCCGAGGTTGGCGCGGCCGCGTTGGCCATGACCAGCTTGCCCGGGCGGACGACGTGCGGCGTGCCCGCCGACACCGCCGAAAGGAAGAAGCGGTTGACGCCCAGCACCGCCAGGGCGCTGACGTACAGCGGCAGGCCGGTCTGGCCACCGAGCACCACGAACCCCGCGACGGCCACCATCGCCGCGCGGATCAGCGCGCCGTAGACGATGATCTGCCGTCGCGACCAGCGGTCGATGAACACGCCGGCGAACGGTCCGATCAGCGAGTACGGCACGTAGAGCACGGTGAAGGCGTAGACCGCGGCGGCCGGGTCGGGGAAGGTCTGCGCGCTGAAGAAGGCGTAGGCGGCGAAGCCGGCGTTGAAGACGCCGTCGCCCGTCTGGGATACCAGGCGGGCGGCGAAGAGCTTGCGGAAATCCCGTTCGGCAAGGACAGCCTTCAGGTCGGCCCAGAAAGAAGACCGCCTGCCCTTCGGTTCAGCCTCAGCGCCTACGGACACGGGATCAGCTTAATGTGGTCCCCTCAGGCCACCCGTGAGCGGCTCGCGTCGTTGATCGGGCCGGGGCCGGTGATCGTCGCTACGAAGGTGGAGGTGACGGTGCAGCACTCTAGCGGCGAAGCGTAGAAAAGCAGTGCTAGACGCAGCAAATCGCAGGCCGGGCAATGCCCGGCCTGCGATTTGCTGCGTATTCTGCCTTAGCGCTCGACTTCGCCCTTGATGAAAGACTCCACCAGGTCGCGGCAGGTGCTGTCGTCGAACTGCTCCGGCGGGGACTTCATGAAGTAGGAGCTGGCCGAGGTGACCGGGCCGCCGATGCCGCGGTCCTTGGCGATCTTGCAGGCGCGCAGGGCGTCGATGATCACGCCGGCCGAGTTCGGCGAGTCCCAGACCTCAAGCTTGTACTCCAGGCTGAGCGGCACGTCGCCGAAGGACTTGCCCTCCAGGCGGACGTAGGCGAACTTGCGGTCGTCCAGCCACGGCACGTGGTCGGACGGGCCGATGTGGACGTCGGCCTTCGCCATCTCGTGCGGGATCTGGGAGGTGACCGACTGGGTCTTGGAGATCTTCTTGGACATGAGGCGGCTGCGCTCCAGCATGTTCATGAAGTCCATGTTGCCGCCGAAGTTGAGCTGGTAGGTGCGCAGCAGCTCGACGCCGCGGTCCTCGAACAGCTTGGCCAGCACGCGGTGCGTGATCGTCGCGCCGACCTGCGACTTGATGTCGTCGCCAACGATCGGCACGCCCGCGTCGGTGAACTTCTTCGCCCAGACCGGGTCGGACGCGATGAACACCGGTAGCGCGTTGACGAAGCCGACGCCGGCGTCGATGGCGCACTGGGCGTAGAAGCGGTCCGCCGCCTCGGAGCCGACCGGGAGGTAGCAGACGAGCACGTCAACCTGGGCCTCACGCAGCGCCGCGACGACGTCCACCGCGGGCTCGTCCGACTCGGTGATGATCTCCCTGTAGTACTCGCCGAGACCGTCAAGGGTGTGTCCGCGCTGCACGATCACGCCGGTCGGGGGGACGTCGGCGAACTTGATCGTGTTGTTCTCGCTGGCGGAGATCGCTTCGCTGAGGTCCAGGCCAACCTTCTTGGCGTCGACGTCGAAGGCGGCGACCACCTCGACGTCGGACACGTGGTAATCGCCGAAGCGCACGTGCATGAGGCCGGGAACCCGGGCGTCGTCCGCTGCGTCCCTGTAGTACTCAAGCCCCTGGACGAGCGAGCTCGCGCAGTTGCCCACCCCCACGATGGCCACGCGCACTTTATTGGCAGGCACAGCACCCATCAGGATGACTCCTTCTCGCTTCCGCGATCTATTCCGGGGTTTATATCGGTTGGCTCCGCGGTCGGGTAGGGTCCGCCCGCGGCACCGTTTGCCTCTGACCGCCGTTCCTCGGCGATCAGCTCATTCAGCCAGCGAACATCGCGCTCCACTGCTTCGAGCCCGTGCCGCTGTAGTTCCAGCGTGTAGCTGTCCACCCGCTCGCGGGTGCGCCCGAGCGCCGCTCGCAAGCCCTCCACCCGGTCTTCAAGCCGGCTCCGTCTGCCCTCGAGGATGCGCAGCCGGATGTCCGACCTGGTCTGGCCGAAGAAGGCGAAGTGCACGCCGAACTCGTCGTCCTCCCAGGCCGCGGGACCCGAGTTGATGAGCAGGTCCTGGAACCGCTCCTTGCCCTCGGCCGTCAGCCGGTAGACGATCTTCGACCGACCCGGTGCCCTCGCCAGCCGGCTGTCCTTCGGGGCCTCGTCGCCCTCTTTGGCGATCAGGCACTCTTCGTGCAGCTTGTTCAGGCAGGGGTACAGGGTGCCGTAGGAGAGCGCGCGGAACGTACCAAGCACCATGTTGAGCTGCTTGCTGAGCTCGTAGCCATGCATGGGCGCCCTGTGCAGCAGCCCGAGGACGGCGAACTCGAGGACGGCAGTCCGGTTCCGGCCCACGGTGTACCCCCCGGTAGGTGGGTAGGGTTTGCTTATATCTGGACGATATCTCTTCCCGATATCTCGGTTCGATATATCGTGCTAACGGTTGCAGCATAGATGAATGTTCCCCGGCGGGCAACCGGCCGTTCACCTGGCCCCCGTGGCCAGGGCGGGCAGGCGCCGTAATCCCCGGTACGCGGGCACTCCGCTCTGGGCGCACAGGACTACGGGATGTCGGTGCCCCGGGTGATACTGGATGCATGGGAGTTGCCACTCGACGCTCCGTAGTGGACTACGCGCTTGCCCGGCGGGCTGCGCTGGCGTCTGTGCGATCCGGCCACACCACGGTCTCGGACGCGTGCGACGCCCACCCGTACCTGCTCCGGGCGGCCAAATACCATGGCGAGCCGACCGAGGAGCCCTGCCCGATCTGTCGTAAGACGAACGTCACACATGTCACCTATGTGTACGGGGACGAACTCGGACAGTATGCGGGCCGGGTCAAGCGGACGCCTGAATTGACCGAGATGGCCGCCGAATACGGCGAATTCCGCGTGTATGTGGTCGAGGTCTGCCAGAGTTGTGGCTGGAACCATCTCGCCACGTCGTACGTGCTTGGCACCGGTGAGCCGCCTGCGGGCCGCCGCCGCCGGGTGCGTCCGAACTAAGCATTTCCTCTGATTCCCTCGTCCGCGGCCTGGCGGAGAGCGTCACCAGGAAAAAATATTTGCAGCCTGGGACGAGCCACGCCAGCAGGTAACGTGTGGGGTCGGCGGGACCAGGCTTCTGCGTTTTATAGCCACGGGCGTGCCCGGACGGCCTGGATACATCCCAGCCGGGATCGGGCCAACAAGGGCTCGCTCACAGCGACTGCGAGGACGTGTGAGTAGCAACGACTATGACGGGCCGTTTTCCATGCCCGTTAGCGGCCGGGGAGCTGACGAACAGGGAGCCGCAGCGCCCGGCGCTGGCGGGCGAGGCGGGGGCGACAACGGACCGGGTGCGGGAGCTCGATACCCAGCTCCCGAGGGTTGGGAGAACGGCGGCTTCTGGCGCGATAACTCCATTGACTCCGACTACGAGACCAGCCTGCACAACCCGGTCCCGCCGGCGCCCGGCGGGCCGCGCAACGACCCGGGCCACAGCTACTGGTCCGACGGCGGCGGCTGGCAGACCTCACCCCGGGGAACGGCGCCCCGGCCCGGTCAGGGCCCGGACGCTACCCGGGTGGGCTTCGGCATGGGCGGCCCCGGTGGCGTCCCAAGCTCCCCGGCCGGCGGCTACGGCGGCCCCGGTCGGCCCCGGTAGCTACGAGGGTCCCACCAGGGTCGGGCCGGGCGGGTATGGCAGGCCCGGTCCCGGCGGCCCCAGTTTCGTACCGGGCGGTCCCGGTGGTCCCGGTGGTCCCGGCGGCCCCGGTGGTCCCGGCGGTCCGGGCAGGCACGGCGGCCCGGGCAGGCCGGCGGCCCCGGCGGTCCGGGTGGCCCTGGCGGTCATCGGGGGCCGCGGGGGCGACGGGTCAAGCGCAAGGGCAACTGGTGGCGGCACTGGACGTGGAAGAAGGCGGGCGCTCTTGTCGGCGGCGTGTTCGTGCTGTTCTTCCTCGCCGTGTTCGGCGTGTACGAGTACCTGTCGGGCAGTGCGATGATCCCGACCGCTGCGGCCAGTCCGCCACCGTCCAGAGCACGACCGTCTACTACGCTGACGGTAAGACGGTGCTCGGCACGATCGGCCAGACCAACCGGCAGGACCTGGCCTACAGCCAGATCCCGATGATGCTGCAGAACGCGGTCGTCTCCGCGGAGGACAAGAACTTCTGGACCGAGGGTGGCATCTCGCCGACCGGCATCTTGCGTGCCGCCATTCACGACGTGACGAGCGGCGGCAGCTCCCTCAACGGTGGTTCCACGATCACCCAGGAGTTTGTCAGGAACTACTACGACGGCGTCGGTACCGAGCAGACGGCGAGCCGGAAGATCAAGGAGATCTTCATCGCACAGAAGGTCGCCGGCACGTACTCCAAGCAGTGGATCATGCAGCACTACCTGAACACCATCTACTTGGGTGACGGGGCCAACGGCATGGCGGCCGCCGCGGAGACCTACTTCGGCGTGCCGGCGACAAAGCTGACCTCGTCGCAGGACGCGGTACTCGCGGGGATGATCCAAAGTCCGTCGCAGTTCTACCTTCCGGCTAACCGGCAGGACCTCATCAGCCCGCTGGCACTACGTGCTTGGGCAGATGGTGAAGAACGGCTATCTCACCCAGGTGCAGGCGACCGCGCAGAAGTTCCCCAAGTTGCTGAGCGACAAGTCCAGCGGCGCGTCGAGTGCCGGGGTCAACGCCAACAGCAGCGACCCGTGGGCCCCGTACATCTTGACTCAGGTCGAGGACGAGCTCACCAGCAACGACGGCCTCACGCAGCAGCAGCTGGCAGACCGGTGGCTACAAGGTCGTGACGACGATCAGCCACTCGATGGAAAAGGAGATGTACGCGGCGGTCAAGAGACACCGTGACCCCGTCCGCGATCGCGGCGACGGGGAACGCCACGGTGTCGTCGCTCCCGTCGTGGATGCTGGTCGGCGCGGAGCTGCAGGACCCGAAGACCGGCGAGATCGTCGCCGAGTACCCGGGCAAGGGACAGAACATCTCCGCCAGCCAGTGCGCTGGTGTCTGCCAGGACAACGCGGTATCCCAGTTGCGCAACCAGGTTGGGTCGTCGTTCAAGCCCTACGTGCCTGTCCACGGCGGTGACGCAGGGGATGAACGTGCAGAGCAGCATGCTGGACACCAGCCCGTACGTGTGCGTCGCGCCGGACCAGTCGTCCGGGTACTCGGTGCCGCTGACTCAGTCGGCGTACGCCGCCGACCACACGGCCAATAGCTGCTTGCTCCCAGGGGGGGCGCCAGGTCGAGAATGACGGCGGCGAGAACATCGGCAAGCAGGTTGGCCAGGCGCCATCGGAGCCAACAAGGGTGCCACCTACTACGCGAATAACACGCAGGGCGCCCTCGCAGCGTCCTCGAACACCGGTTTCACCGACCTCGCGCATAAGGTTGGCACCCAGAACATCATCGACATGGCGGAAAAGTTCGGCGTGAACACCACGGCCGCCAGCCTTAACAAGTTCAAGGGCCAGGTTGGTCTAGCCCTCGGCATCGCCCCGATCACGGTCCAAGAGCAGGACACGATGCTCGCCACCATCGCCAACAACGGCTACTACCACCAGGCGCACCTGGTCAAGTACTGGCAGCAGCCGGGTGTCGGCTCGGCCGAGCAGCCGGCCAAGGTGCAGGGCCACTCCGTCCTTACCGCGCAGCAGGCGGGGGACGTGCAGTACGCGATGGAAGCGACGACCTTCTCCGGCGGTACCGCGTACCCGAGCGTCACCTACGGGCTGAACACTCCTGGCATGGTGATCAGCAAGACCGGAACGACCACCGGCTCCCAGGGCGGCTACTTCATCGGGGCGACCTCGCAATACGCGCTGTCGGTCGGCATGTTCACCGTGAACCCCTCGACGGTCGCGACGCAAAACCTCTCCATGCTTGGCGGCCTCGGCTTCGGTGGTTACTGGCCAGCGAAGATCTGGAACGCCTTCGCCAACGCGGAGTTCGCACAGTCACCGCAGCTATTCTCGACTAGCCCGAATACCCAAGGCCAGCAGGCCTGGAACCTCCTCGGCAAGGTGCCCAAGCCCAAGCCCACGGTCAACTGCACGGTCAACGGCAAGCAGGTCAAGCTGCACGCCAAGGCGTGCCCGACGCCGCCGCCCACGCAGCCCTGCATTTTCAACACGAAGCACGGTCAGAACAACCCGTGCTCGGGCGGCAACGGCGGGCCCGGCGGCGGTAGCAACCCGACGCCCACGCCGACCTGCTCGTTTGACCAGCAGGACGGGCAGTTCGACCTGTGCGGCAGCGGCGGTAACAACCCGACGCCCACGCCGACCTGCTCGTTTGACGGGGAGCAGAACTGCACCACCCCCGGCGGTTTCGGGGCCACCCCGACGCCCACGCCGACCTGCTCGTTTGACCAGCAGGACGGGCAGTTCGACCTGTGCGGCAGCGGCGGCACCGGCACTGGTGGGACCAGTGGCGGTCCCACCAACGGGGGATTCAGCCCCCAGGCGGTGAGCGCGCCCCAGTCCGGGCTGGCCGTCGGCGGGGCGGCGACGATACCGTCCGGCCTGCTGCTGTGGGTCACCGGGTCCCGCAGGCGGCGCAAGCCGGCGGAGCCGCGCGGCACACTAGAGCCCGGAAGCCGACATCAGGGCGGGGGTAGGCGTTGCGGTACCGGTATCCGGTGTTCGTCGGCGCGGGCGTCGCGGCGTCCGTGCTGGCGGCGCTGCTCGGCTACGCGCAGAAGCTGCCGTGCAGTTCCGGCGGTGCTTGGAACAGCTTCACCGGCCAGTTCCGCGACGCCTGCTACACCGACATCTACCCGCTCTACTACACCGAGGGGCTGTCGGCCGGGAAGGTGCCCTACTACGGGCACCCGGTCGAGTACCCGGTCCTGATGGGCGCGATGATGCAGGCCGCGGCGTGGGCGGTGCACACGGTCGCCGACGCCTCCGCCCGGGGCAAGGACTTCTACGACGTGTCGGTCGTCCTGCTCGCGGTGTGCCTGCTCGCCGGGGTCCTGGCGACCGCCGCCACGGCGCACCGTGAGGGGGAGCGCGAGGGCTGGAAGGCGGCACTGCTCGTCGCCCTGTCGCCCGGGCTCATCCTGGCCGCCTTCATCAACTGGGACCTGTTCGCCATGGCCCTGACCGCCTGCGGCGTCGCCGCGTGGGCGGCGTACCGGCCGTGGCTGGCCGGGCGCGCTGCTCGGCCTGGGAGTGGCGAGCAAGTTCTACCCGCTGCTGGTCTTCGGCGCGCTATTCCTGTTGTGCCTGCGGGCCGGCAGGCTGCGCGAGTTCTGGAAGGCGCTGGCCGGCGGGCTGGCTGCCTGGCTGGTGATCAACCTGCCGGTCGCGTTCACCGCCACCTCGGGCTGGGCTGAGTTCTATGCCTTCAGCCGGTCACGCGGCGCCGACTGGGGCTCGGTCTGGTTCCTGTTCGAGCACTACAACCTGCCCGTCATCGGTGACCCGACGCTCGGCACGCTGAACCTCGTCTCGTCGGCCGCCTTCGTGATCGCCGCCCTGGCGATCGCCTGGCTCGCCCTGGCCGCGCCGCGCAGGCCCCGGCTGCCGCAGCTCTGCTTCCTGCTGCTGGCCGCGTTCCTGATGCTGAACAAGGTGTGGTCGCCGCAGTACGTCGTCTGGCTGGTGCCGTTCGCGGTGCTCGCCCGGCCGAGGATCTGGGCCTACCTGCTGTGGCAGGTCGCCGAGATCGCTTACTTCCTCGGTATCTGGGGCTACTTCCTCTTCATGTACCACACGCCCACCGACGTCGGCTACACCGGCATCAGCACCGGCTGGTACTTCGTCATCCTGGCCGCACGGCTGCTGTCGGTGGCCCTGCTCGGGGGCACCGTGGTGCGGGACATCTGGCACCCGGAGCGGGACCGGGTGCGCGCTTCCGGCCAGCGCGACGACCCGGCGGGCGGTCCGCTCGACGGCGCGCCCGACCGGCTGATGCTCGGCTGGCGGCGGGCCGGCGGCCGGCGGCCGCGGCCGCGGCCGCGGCGGGCTAGCGGCGCGGGGCGCAGGCGGGCGGCGGCTAGCCGAGCCGCTCGCGGAGCCAGGCGATGTCGTCGGGCAGGCCCGACTCGGGGGTCTCGCAGACCACCGGGGCGCCGGCCGCGCGGACCAGGTCGAGCAGCGCCTGCGGGTCGATGGTGCCCGCGGGGAAGTTGGCGTGCCGGTCCGCGCCCGAGTCGAACGCGTCGCGCGAGTTGTTGCAGTGCACCAGGTCGATCCGGCCGGTGATGGCCTTGACCCGGTCCACCGCCTCGGCCAGGTCGATGCCCGCCGAGTTCGCGTGGCAGGTGTCGAGGCAGAAGCCGACCTCGCCGGTGCCGTCGGCCACCGCGCCGCTCACCCCTTCCCACAGCCGGGCGATCGACTCCAGCCGACGGGCCATCGCGCCCTCGCCGCCGGCGGTGTTCTCGATCAGCAGCGGAAGCGGTCGGTCGAGCTGGCCGATCGCCTTGACCCAGTTGGCCACGCCCGCGGCGGGATCGGTGCCCGCGGTGACGTGGCCGCCGTGCACGATGAGCCCCTTCGCGCCGACCGACGCCGCCGCCTTGAGCTGCTGGTCGAGCAGCTTCCTGCTCGGGATGCGGATCCGGTTGTTGGGGGAGGCCACGTTGATCACGTATGGGGCGTGGATGTAGATGTCCACGTCTGCAGCGGCGTAGGCCTCACGCAGCGCGGCGGGATCGCCGCCCGGGATGACCGGCCCCTTCCACCCCTGCGGGTCGCCGAGGAAGAACTGCGCGGCCTTGGCCCCGCACGCCACCGCGTCGTCCAGGGGGTGGTCAGAGTGGAAGTGGCCGCCGATACGCATCATGCCCTAGAGCGTAGCCCGCGGCGGTGACGTTGCGGGCTCGCCCGGCGCACTGCCCGGCTCGGACGTGGGCGTTTAGCCGAGGCCGCCGTGGGCGAGGCCGAGGCAGAGGCCGACGAAGGCGGCGATTATGCCGGTCACCACGATGATCCGCTCCTCACGGGTCGCCGACATCATTTGGGTTAGCAGGCCGACTAGCAGGGCGACCAGGCCGGTCACCGCGGCCGCGACTGCCCAGGCGGTCTCGCTGCCAGGGCCGGTCCGCAGCAGCAGGCCGAGTGCGAACGAGACTAGGCCGATGATGAGGGTGAACACGCTCGCCGCGTTGAGCAGGGGGTGCGGCTGACCGTCCGAGTTGAGGTTGATGCGCGCGGATCGTTTTGGCTTGGTGCCTTCGACCGTGCCTGCCATGACCGACCTCCCAGGAGACAGCATCGTCTGGGTTTGACGGGAGATGTTCCCGCTTTCGCGGTTGCCGAACAGCCGCTGCCCCGAATCCGGCTCAGAATGTCCGTGGAGGTTGGTAGTGTTGGTGGCTGCGGACGGGGACCGTTCCCATTGTCCGCACCCTCCTGTCACGGAAAGACCGTGACCGCGTCAGTCCAGAGGAGGAGCGCGCATGCGCCACTACGAAATCATGATCATCCTCGACCCGAACCTCGAGGAGCGGACGGTGCAGCCGTCGCTCGAAGGGTTCCTCAAGGTCGTTACCACCGATGGTGGCAAGGTCGGCAAGCTCGACATCTGGGGGAAGCGTCGGCTTTCCTACGCGATCGACAAGAAGCCCGAGGGCATCTACGCCATCGTCGACGTGACCGCGACCCCGGGCACCGTCCAGGAGCTCGACCGCCAGCTCAACCTCAACGAGGGCGTGCTGCGCACCAAGGTCCTGCGGCCCGAGCACCGGTAAGCGCCTTTCCACAGGCTCACTCCATCTATCAGTTCTGCTAGGACCGGGAGCGCCATCATGGCGGCAGGAGACACCCCAATCACGCTCGTCGGCAACCTTGTCGCCGATCCGGAGCTCCGCTTTACCCCGGCGGGGCAGCCGGTGGCGACGTTCCGGGTCGCATCGACGCCGCGGGTCATGGACCGGGCGACGAACGAGTGGAAGGACGGCGACAGCCTCTTCCTCACCTGCAACGTGTGGCGGCAGGCGGCGGAGAACGCCGCCGAGTCGCTGCAGCGGGGCATGCGGGTCATCGTGACCGGTCGGCTCAAGCAGCGGCACGTACGAGACCAAGGAAGGCGAGAAGCGGACCGTCTACGAGGTCGAGGTCGACGACGTCGGCCCGTCCCTGCGGAACGCCTCGGCCAAGGTCAACCGGGTCAGCCGGGGCGGGACGGCGGCGGATTCGGCGGCGCGTAACGCCAGCAGCGGTAACCGGGGCGGCGGCGGCTACAGCGGTGGCGGCCAGTCCTCGAATGCCGGCGGTGGCGGCGGCAGGAACGAGGACCCGTGGGCCTCGTCCGACGCCGGCTACTCCGACGAACCGCCGTTCTAAAGAATTTCAGTAAGTAACGACCATCCCCGCATCACGCGGGGCTCTCCTAAGGAGCACCACGATGGCGAAGCCTCCGATTCGCAAGCCCAAGAAGAAGGTCTGCGCGTTCTGCCACGAGAAGATCGGTTACGTGGACTACAAGGACACCGGCCTGCTGCGCAAGTACATCTCCGACCGCGGCAAGATCCGTGCGCGTCGCGTCACCGGGAACTGCACCCGGCACCAGCGTGACGTCGCCACGGCGATCAAGAACGCCCGTGAGATGGCCCTGCTCCCGTACACCAGCACGGCTCGCTAGGTAGGGGTGAACTAAACAATGTCTCGCATGAAGCTGATCCTGACCCAGGAGGTCGGCGGCCTCGGTACCCCTGGCGATGTCGTGGACGTGGCCGCTGGCTACGGCCGCAACTACCTGCTGCCCCGCGGGTTCGCGATCTCGTGGACGCGCGGCGGGGAGAAGCAGGTCGAGCTGATCAAGCGCGCCCGCTCGGCCCGCGAGATCCGCACCATGGAAGACGCGCAGGCGGTGGCGGGCCAACTCCAGCGGCTGACCGTCCGGCTCAAGCGGCGCGCTGGCTCCAACGGCCGGCTGTTCGGCTCTATCGGCGCGACCGACATTGCCGAGGCCGTGCGCGGCGCGGGCGGCCCGGAGATCGACCGCAGGAAGATCTTCGTACCCGACCCGATCAAGGCCGCGGGCTCGTACAAGGTCCAGGTCCGGCTGCACCCCGAGGTGACCGCCTCGGTGGGCGTCGAGGTCACCGGCGCGTAGTCGGTAGTCCACAGCCTCCGGGCCGTTTTATCCACAGCACTGTCCACAGGCAACTGATTGTCCACAGGGCAGGCGCTGTATTCCACAGCCGCGTAGCTGACGGTGCCCCTTCAGGCTGAGGGGGCACCGTCGGTGGGTGCCGCATACCCGCGTGCCCGCCGGGCGAGTTCCGGGTCCAGATCGCTGACCATCTGCCACAGCATGGCGACCCGCGCGGTCAGCTCGCCGGTGCTCGCATCGCCCTGCCCGCCGCGCACATCGCTCGCGAGCTGGTCGATCGCTGCCGCGATGCGCTCGATCGCGTCCCCCGTCTTCGAACACACAGGCGAAGGATAGCCGGCTTGTGCCCGGCCCGCGCGCGCTTTCGCGACCCTGCCGCCCGCGAGCCGGCCGCGCCGTCGAGCCTTGGCGTAGCTGTGGACAGGGACCCTGTCGTCGATCTCTCACTGCGGAAAAGATCTCGGCCAGCGGCGTTCCCGCACGCCTTTTCCACAGGCATATCGTTGCGCCCTGTGTATTTCTCTGTGGAAAACCTCTGGTCAAAACGTGACCGACTTTTCTCGCTGCACAGCCAGTGGATTGCGTCTTCCCAGCGCACAGGGGGTTGTGCCGGAGGTGCCCGGCCGCTGTCCACAGTGCAATCCACTGACTGCGCACAAGCTGGCAACAGGTTCTCAACAAGTTATCCACAGGGCCGTGTTGGCACTGCACCCAGGGCACGCCAGAATGTCAGAACCGCCGTAGCCGGGCCCGTTTCGCTGGGCCGCGATGTCAGACCGGTTTGGTAGAACGGTGTCGATACGGGCGGGCCGTTTCTCGTGGGGAGGGGGCGTCTGGTGAGCGTTACCGAGCTGTCGCAGCGCGGCGAGGAATTCGAGCGAATGCCGCCGCACGACGTCGCCGCCGAGCAGTGCGTCCTCGGCGGCATGCTGCTGTCCAAGGACGCCATCTCCGACGTCATCGAGGTCATCCGGCCGACCGACCACTACCGCCCGGCCCACCAGCTAGTACACGAGGCCATCCTCGACCTGTACGCCCGCGGCGAGCCCGCCGACCCGATCACCGTGGCCAACGAGTTGACCAGGCGCGGCGAGCTCACCCGCATCGGCGGCGCACCCTACCTGCACACGCTCATCGCCTCGGTGCCCACCGCCGCCAACGCCGGCTACTACGCCCGGATCGTCCGGGAGCGCGCGCTCCTGCGGCGGCTGGTCGAGGCGGGCACCCGCATCGTCCAGCTTGGCTACGCCGGCGACAGCGACGCCGACGACCTGGTGGACCGGGCGCAGGCCGAGGTCTACGCGGTCACCGACCGCCGCATCGCCGAGGACTACCACCCGCTGTCGGAGATCATGCCCCAGGCCCTGGAGGAGATCGAGGCCATCGGCGCGCACGGCGGTGGCATTAGCGGTGTCCCCACCGGCTTCTCCGACCTGGACGCGCTCACCAACGGCCTGCACTCAGGCCAGATGATCGTCATCGCGGCCAGGCCTGCAGTTGGCAAGGCGCTGGCACTCGACACGCCGCTTCCGACGCCGGACGGCTGGACGACGATGGGTGAGGTCCGGGTCGGCGACTACCTCATCGACACGTACGGCAAGCCGACGCGTGTGGTGGCCGCGACCGGGGTCCTGCACGGTCGCCCCTGCTACGAAGTCGAGTTCTCCGACGGCTCGGTCATCATCGCCGACGAGAACCACCAGTGGCTCACCTGGCCACGCCCGGACGCGCACGCGCCGTCCAGCGTCGTCACGACGGGGCAGATCGCGGGCTCGCAGCTCCACCACGCGGTCGCCCTCACGCACACGGTGGACCTGCCCGCCGGGGCGCCGAAGGACACGCGCTGGCGGCTCGTCACGGCCGTCAGGCCAGTGTTCCCACGGCCCGTCCGGTGCGTCCAGGTCGACAACGAAGACGAGCTGTACCTGGCCGGCCACGGGATGATCCCGACGCACAACTCCGCACTCGCGCTCGACTTCGCGCGCTCGGCCGCGATCAAGCACAACATGCCCACCGTCGTCTTCTCGTTGGAGATGGGGCGCAACGAGATCACCATGCGGCTGCTGTCGGCCGAGGCCCGGGTGCCGATGCACGTCATGCGCACCGGGCAGATGGGCGACGACGACTGGGGCCGGCTGGCCAAGCGAATGAGCGAGGTTGCCGACGCGCCGCTCTTCATCGACGACTCGCCCAACATGTCGCTGATGGAGATCCGTGCCAAGTGCCGACGGCTCAAGCAGCGCCACGACCTCAAGCTGGTCATCATCGACTACCTCCAGCTCATGTCCTCGCCCAAGCGGACCGAAAGCCGGCAGCAGGAAGTCTCCGAGATGTCCCGGTCACTCAAGCTGCTGGCCAAGGAACTCGAGGTTCCGGTCATCGCGCTCTCGCAGCTCAACCGTGGCCCCGAGCAGCGCCAAGATAAGAAGCCGATGCTGTCCGACCTGCGCGAGTCGGGCTGCCTCACAGGTGACACCAGGCTTCTGCGGGCGGACACCGGCACCGAGATCACCCTTGACGAGCTCATGGCGGCGGACGTGCGCAACATCCCGGTCTGGTCGCTCGATGATCGCATGAAGCTTGTTCCCCGGGCACTGACGCACGCCTTCTCTAGTGGCGTCAAAGAAGTGTTCAAGGTGCGGCTCGCCTCCGGCCGGGAAATCCAGGCGACCAGCAATCACCCATTCCTCACCTATGGTGGCTGGCGACCGCTCGGCGACCTGTCCGTCGGCGCGCGGGTGGCGATCCCGCGCACCATGCCGACCCCGCTCGTGGAGCAGCGGTTGCCCGAGCATGAGCTCATCATGCTTGGGCACTTGCTGGGGGACGGTTCGTTTGTTCGACGCCAGCCCATCCGGTACGCGAACACAGACGAAGCGAATCTTGCCGCCGTAACTTTGGCAGCAACTCATTTCGGAGTGACGGCAGTTCGCGATGAGCACGCTGCTGCGAGGTGCACCTCGCTACGGTTGCCTGCGCCGCACAGGTTGACGCATGGACGGCGTAACCCCATCGCCGAGTGGCTGGATTCGCTGGGTCTTTTCGGCCTTCGCAGCCACGAGAAGTTCATACCGGACCCGATTTTTTCGCTACCAAAGGAACAGCTAGCGCTTTTCCTCCGGCACCTATGGGCGACTGACGGTTCGGTGACTGTTACGAAGTCCGGCGACGTCCGCATCTATTTCGGCACCACAAGCGAGACGATGGCCCGTCAACTGCTCGTTCTACTGCTCCGCTTCGGACTCATAGGGCGGCTGCGCGCGGTTGGCAACACCTATGGCCATCCGCAGTGGACCGTCGATATTACCGGGGTAGAAGAACAGTCGCGATTCATCGACGAGATCGGAGTCCACGGTAGGCGAGGGATACTCGCGGAAGCTGCCCGGCTCCGTTTGAGCGAGATGCGGGCGGCTGGTCGTTTTGACACAATCCCCAGTGAGGTATGGGTGCGCGTCAAGGAAACATTGACTGAACGAGCAATGACGCGGCACCAGTTGCAAGTTGCGGTCGGAACCCGGAGTAGTGGAGATCTGAGCGAAGGTGTCAGCCCGAGTCGGTCGCGACTCATGCGTATCGCTGGGATTCTCGAAGACTCGCAGCTCGAAATGGTCGCTTCGAATGACGTCTTCTGGGACGCCATTTCATCGATCGAGAGCATCGGCCTCCAGTCGGTGTATGACGCCACAGTTGTCGAAACACACAACTTCATAGCAAATGGGATAAACCTGCACAATAGCATAGAACAAGACGCCGACATGGTGATCCTGCTGCACCGCGAGGACGCCTACGAGCGCGAGTCGCCGCGTGCGGGCGAGGCGGACCTGATCGTCGCCAAGCACAGGAACGGCCCGACCGCCACGGTGACGGTCGCCTTCCAGGGCCACTACAGCCGCTTCGTGGACATGGCCCCGGGCTAAGCCCGGCTGGGTGTAGGTTCTCATTTCTGTTGGCCAACCTCTCACCGATTGGCCAACAGATGGCCAATCGGCCAGGTCGGTGAGAACCCGGACGACTGGTCTGGGTTGGCGGGATGCCTGGTACGGCGTTTGCGAGGAGCTCTCCTGGACGCCGCTGGTCCCTGCCAGCTGTAGTTCCCGCCGACCTGCAGGACCCCCAGGACGGGAGCGGGCCCCGGGCAGCCCGACGAGGCAGCCGTCCTGGCCGCGGGTGACCCCGGGGAGCTGGCCGCGGCCTGCGCGGGGAAGCTCGCCGCGATCGCGTCGGACAGCGTCGATGTACGATCAGTTGTCGCCCACGAGGCCGAGCGGGCGGCGGCACCCGCCCCTGGGGAAGCTGACGCGATACGGGCGCTCGCGGACGACCCGCACTACGCCGTACGCCACGCCTACGCCCATCGGCGCGGCCAGGCGTAAGCCTTCCCACGCCGACTCAAAGCGATCGGACGTTCGTTAAACGAGTGGCTCGTGGCGTCCCTAGGCCAGGCCGCTCCACGTACTAGCTAGGCCCGCGAGTGGCCGTCGGCCGCCACGTCGGGGACTCATCCGCCCAGGCGCTTCTCGCCGAGGTGCTCCTGATGACCAAGATGAACTGGAACTCGGCATGCTTCGCCGAGAAGCTCCCGGTGACAGTGCGCTTCGCCAACGAGGTCGGGACCATCCTGCGGGATTTTTTCCGATGACTACGCGCCGGAAGCCCGGTATGCCTTCTATATGTAGATGGTGAGGGTGGTGATCATGGACGAAGCCGAGGGTCAGCTTGCCCAGATGTCAGAAGAGTGGAATGCGGTCATCGCCAGCTTTACAGACGACCAGGCGGTTCTTGCAAACTGGGAGCAGTCCATCGACTCGATGCGGCGAGAGGCCGCCTCCCTGCGTGACCAGGGCCGATGGCGAGGCGGCCACCGTACGCTGATGCAAGCGCTGGGTATTCAGCACCGGGAGGTGTACCTGACGGCGGGCCTGGCCTGGCTCCTAGACCCGGACGGCTGGCACGGTCTCGGCAGCAAAGTGCTGAGCGGGCTGCTCGTGCAACTCGGGCTACCGCCCGCGATCGACTATCCGGTGAGGGTGGCTGTCGAGGAGTCGCGGTCAGGGGGAGAGACCCGGGCCGATCTGGTAGTGCGCATGCCCGGTGTGACGCTGCTGATCGAGGCGAAGGTCTACGCCGACGAGCAGCCCGGCCAATGCGATCGCCTCGCTGACGCGTGGGCGACGGAGAAGCCAGTACTGGTGCTCCTGACTCTCGATGGGCGGCCACCGCGTACCGCCATCACGAGCGCCGCGCTGTGGCACCAGATGGCCTGGCCCCAGGTAGCGGCGATCATCGCGGATGCGGCCCATGCGCCGGACTGCGGGCCGGGAGTACGAGACCTGCTGGAGACTATCGAGATCTTTGGAAAGTGAGTTGATGATGACCACCGATGACAAGGTCGCCTTTTACCTGCGGCACCGCACGTTGATCGAGGAATGGGCAGCCCTCCGGGAGCAGGCCGCAGCTGAACTGGAGGAGGCGCTTACCCGCGCAGTCGGCATCATCGGCCAGCGTCCGGACACCCCAGAGATCGTCGAGTTTGGCTCCGATCGCCGTTACCCGATGTATGGAAGCAGCCTCCAGATTCCGGGCGCTGAACCGGGCACGGTGTGGGTGGCGCTGGGCTGGACGCGCGGGCAGTTGCTGAGGCCTACGGGCGAGTCATTGCCGTATATGGGCGTTAAGATCCCTGGGGCGACTAGGGGCGAGGCTGGGTACGACAGGGTAAAGCGTCTCCTCCGGGACGCTGCCAGCAAGCTCCGGTGGACCGCTACCGGAGGCTGGGTCTGGTTTAACTACATACAGTTCGAACCCGGCGAGACGGACCTCGACGACTACGCTGTACGGCACATCGAAGAACTTGTGGAAGCGTGGAAGGTCCTGCATCTGGAATTCAGCTAAAGCTGAATCTGGCCAGCGAAGTCGGCCTTGCCCGCGCCTCTCGGTGAGAGTAAGAGGCGGCGCAGGACGCTGACGACCTTCCCGGGCATGGCGGCGGTGACTCCAGTGTTCCCGCTGGACTGGAAGTTCTACGGGCGGAAGACGGCCTCGTACCGGCAGGTCGGCAATGCCTTCCCGCCGCCGGTCGCGAAGGCGGTGGGCGCCAGGATCCGCATGGCGATCCAGGCAGCCCGGGGAGCCGGCAACCAGGGCTTACTGCGCGCCGTCTGAGCGGGCACCCTCCTTTGGTGCGCTCTGCGGCAACGAGGAAGCGCAGGTCAGCGGCCTTCCGTTGGCCAACTAGCCGGAGAACCTACACTGGGGACGAGCCACCAACCAACCTGTAGGGTCTCCCGGCGGATCCTCTGGCTGGTTTTCTTGAGATGGCAACAGCCCTGACCATGTGACGCTGGTCAGGGGCTGTTGGGTTGTCTGGGCGATGGGCTTATGGCAGCCGGTTTGTCCAGTTCAGCGAGAGATAGGCCTCGGTGCCGAACCGTGTTGCCGGGATCGTGGCGCCGGGGCGGACCGGGGCGCTGGTCAGGTCGAGTACGTCAGCGGTGGCCGGGTCGATGACCAGGTAGCCGACGGTGTTGTTCCCGATGGCGGTGCCCGCCCGGCCGAGCGGGTCGGTGACCTTCTTCGCGGCCGTGAGGCCGGGTTGCTCGGCCAGCAGTTCGTAGACCGCCGCCTTGGTGCCGGGCGTAACCGGGCCGGTGAGCAGCGCGCCGGCCACTTGGAAGACGTACTCCGTGTAGGTCAGCTGATTCAGGCCGACGGTCGCCTGCTGCTGTGTGGGGCTCATCCCGTTCCACTGACCCTGCAGCAGGGCGTCCAGCGTGCCCGGGGTCGTTGGCAGCTTCTGAGCGCTAGCGAGGCTGACCCTGATCGCGCCGATGTTGTACGAGTAGCCGCCAAAGGCGTAGTCGCTGGTCACCGGTCCGGTGAGGCCGGACTTCCCGGACGGGTTGACCAGCGGGGGTTCACCCGCCGCCTTCCACTTCGCCTTGTCTGCCGCCGAGGCGAAGTTGAACGCGATGTTCTCGTTCACGGTCGTCCGCGTCTGCCGGAAACCGGTCCAACTCTCCTCGGTGGCCGCGTAGGCCGCGCCGAACCCTGGGTCTTTGGCGGCAGGCTCCCCCTTCACCACCGCCTTTTCTGGCTTGCCGAAGGTGGTGGGCTCGAAGTCGCGCTGCTTGACATACCAGTAGGTTCCAGTCGCCGCAGGACGGACCGCCGCAGTGTGCGCGGCTGTTAGCAAGACTTCATGGCTGCTGGCACCGTTGACCACCGGGCCGGCGGTACCGCTTGATGCACCCGGCAGCGAGTGACCGGTCGACGACGGCACCGTCATGACCACGGCGGCCGCGACCGCGGCCGCGACTAGGCCCACCCCAGCGCCGGCGAGTACCCGGCGCTGCCGGGTACTCGTGAGCACGCGGAGACCTTTGTGACGCGTGGTGGCTCCGGATTCGCCCATCGCGCGAGCCAGGTCGACGGCGCGGTTCCGTGCGTAGGCTTCGTCAGCCAGCCGGTCATGATCGGCTGGACGCAGGTCGGCGACGACCCGCAGCGGGTCTTCAGTCAGGTTCATGGCAGTTTCCTCGGAGTAGAACTAGTAGCTACCGGAAGATGCTCGCGGGGCTGCTCGACGAGCCGCAGCGCGTCGGCCAGCCGCTTCCTGGCCCGGTGTAGCCGGGCGGTGAACGCGTGCGGCGAGCAGCCGACGACGGACGCAGCTTCGGCCGCCTCTAGGCCGTGCCAGGTGACTAGGGTCAGCGCTTCAACGTCAGTGTCGGGCAGCGAGGCTAGGGCCTCGAGGGCCACCGCGCGCTCGGTCACGTGCTCGCCAGCATCCCAGGCCCGCAAGTCGGCGTCGGTAGTTAGCTCCCAGATCTGGTGGGTGAGCTGTTGCTGCCTACGGGCGTGCCTGTATTGCTGGCCAAGCAGGTTGCGCGCGACGCCAAGGAGCCAGGGCAGAGGCGGATCGGGAACGTCGTCGAGTCGCCGCCAAGCGATAAGGAACGTCTCGCTCGCGATATCCTCGGCGCTCCCCGGACCAGCGTGCTGCAGGGCGTATCGCAGGACCTTCCGGTAGTACTCGTTGTAGAGCCCGGTGAAGCGCTTCTTGGGATCGCTCAAGGTACCTCCTTCCATGTTCGATCTTCATTAGGTAGTCGTGCGGGAGGCCGAAGAATCACACGGAAGCCACGATTTGGTCTTCGCTTGAGAAAGATGGCCCGGTCCGGGCACCCGGGTATCGTCCAACGGATCCGGGCGCGGGTGAAGGAATGCCACGGAGCTGAGACTGATCATGGACGCCACCGTCGTGAGACAGCAGAGAAATCGCAGGTCAGCGGAGTGTCGCCGACATGGAGATCGAGCCGAACACCTCGGCACCACGCAGTCAACGCTCACCACCCAGATCGGTCGCCTGCAATGCGACATCGGCGGACCCCTGCTCGAACCTGCCGAACGCGGACAGCCCGTACGCCCGAGGCCGATCGGCGAGCATGTTCTCGCTGCCCATCAGCGACTCGAACGTGCCGCCAAACGATCGAATCGGGCATGAGCCCGTTTGACACGTTGACACTGTTATATGACACTGTTAGATATGGACAGTGAGCGCCGTTACACGATCGCCGAGCTCGCCGACGCGAGCGCGGCGGCGCTTGACGCGCTCGGCATCGCCGCCCGCAACGGCCAGGTGCGGGACCGGCCTGACGTCCGCACCATCCGCTACTACGGCACGCTCGGCCTCATCGACCCGCCGGCCGAGATGACCGGCCGCACCGCGCGGTACGGCGGCCGGCACCTGCTGCAGGTCCTGGCGGTCAAGGCGGTGCAAGCCCGCGGTGACAGCCTCGCCGACGCGCAGCGGACCCTGGTGGGTGCCTCGGACGAGGAGCTGCGGAGCGCGATCGGGCCGGGGCTGCCCACTGCCCTTGCCGCGGAACCGCCTCCGGCGCTGGCGGCGGCACCCGAGGGGAGCACTGCCCACCGGGCGGCCGGACACCCGTTCTGGCGTACGTCGCCCGCCCCCCCGGCTGCCGCAGTGCCGGCTGCCGAGCTATCCGCCGAAGCCCCGGAGTCCCGGACCGCCGAGCCTGGTCACAGTTCCGAGTCCAGTGGCAGGCCCAGCCCAGTGCACGCTCGTGCGGCTCTGGTGGCGGCCAGCCTCGGCCCGCACGACGGGGACGCGGGGATGCGCTCGCGGCCGTTCGTCGCGGTCCCGCTCGACGCGGGGGTGACCCTGCTGATCGAGGGCGCAGCCGTCGGCACCATCGACACCGCGGTGCTGCGTGCGGCTGCGGGCCCGCTACTCGCCTACCTCACCGAAGCCGGGCTGCTGCCCGGCCCGCCGAATCACCAGGGAGCCACACCGTGACGACATCCGCAGCGCCCGACGCCGGCGCTCCCCTGCCCGCCGTCGCGGGTCGGCTCGGCGACGGCAGCACGACCCTCCCGCTGACCGCCGTGGAGATCGAGGCCGAGATCCGCGGCACCGTCGCCACGACCACCGTGCGGCAGACCTACCGCAACACCCACGCAGTCGGCATCGAGGCCACCTATATCTTCCCGCTGCCCGATCGGGCCGGGGTCACGGCGTTCACGGCCGACCTGGCCGGCCGCTGCGTCGAGGGTGAGCTGCGCGAGCGCGGCGAGGCCCGGCGGGAGTACGACGAGGCGATCACCGCCGGGCAGCGCGCGGCGATCGCCGAGGAAGAGCGCTCCGGCGTGTTCACCACGCGGGTCGGCAACCTGCAGCCCGGCGAGGACGCGGTGATCACGCTCACCCTGACCGGCCCGCTGGCCGTCGATGACGGGGTGGCCGAGTTCCGCTTCCCGCTGGTCGTCGCGCCCCGCTACATCGCCGGGCAGCCCGGGGACTGGCTGCCGGTTGGCGCCGGGACCGCGCCCGACACCGACGCAGTTCCCGACGCGAGCCGGATCACCCCGCCGGTCCTGCTGCCCGGCCTGGACAGTCCGGTGCGGCTCGCGCTGCGCGCCCGGCTGAGCGGCTTGGGGCTCACGCCGGACGCGATCGCTTCCAGCCTGCACGCGGTCGCCGTAACCGCCGACGGCGGCGGCGCGGTCACTGTGGCGCTGCACCCGGGGGAGCGGCTGAACCGGGACGTCGTGCTGCGCTTTGGTGTCGCGGCCGAGGTCACGGCCGCGATCGCCGTCGTTACCCCGGACGAGGACGAACCGACGGCCGGGACCTGGCAGGTCACGGTCGTGCCGCCGGCGGCCGGGGGCAACGAGGCACGGGGCCGAGACGTCGTCGTGGTGCTGGACCGGTCGGGCAGCATGGACGGCTGGAAGATGGTCGCGGCCCGGCGCGCCGCGGCCCGGGTCATCGACTCGCTGGGGGTGCGCGACCGGTTCGCGGTGCTCGCCTTCGACTCGGTCACCGAGCGCCCGCCGGGATTCACCTCCCTGACACCCGCCACCGACCGGGTCCGCTGGGCCGCCGTCGAGTGGCTGGCCCGGCTGGAGGCCCGCGGCGGCACCGAGATGCTCGACCCGGTGCGCACGGCGGCAACCCTGCTGGCTGGCGCTGGTTCTCCTGACGAGGGCGAGGGCGCTGGCCTGGACGAGAGCGGCCGGGACCGATTCCTGATCCTCGTCACCGACGGCCAGGTGGGGGCGGAGGACCAGATCCTGGCTGCGGTCGCCGCGCTGACCGGGCGGACCCGGATCTTCACCCTCGGCATCGACCAGGCGGTGAACGCCGGGTTCCTGCGGCGGCTCGCCGCGGCCGGTGCGGGACGCTGCGAGCTGGTCGAGTCCGAAGGGCGGCTGGACGAGGTCATGACGTCCCTGCACCGGCGGATCAGCCCGCCCGTGGTGACGGGCCTGCGTGTCGAGTCGGCCACGGCCGGCTGCGAGCTGACGGCCGGAGAGACCACCCCGGCGCGCGACCCCGATTTGTTCCCCGGCGCGCCGTGCACGCTGTCCGGCCGCTGGCAGGGGGCGGCCCCGCCGGCCGAGGTCACGCTCACGGTCCTCGGCGACGTCGGGTTCCGCGAGCAGGTCACGGTGGCGGTGGTCGAGCCGGACCGGGCGGTACGCACCTGCTGGGCCCGGGCGCGGGTCCGCGACCTTGAAGACCGCTACGCCGCTGGACCCGGCGACACCGCGCTCGCTGACCAGATCACCGCCGTGTCACTGGGCCACGGCGTGCTGTCGCGGTTCACCGCGTTCGTCGCTGTGGACCGGACCCGTCACGCCAACGGCGGCGGCCAGCCGCTGCCGGCCGTGCAGCCGGTCGAAGTGCCCGGCGGCTGGGCGGCGGCCGCGCCGGCGCTGTACTCGTCGGCGCCGAGACCGGGACCCCGCGGCAGGGGACGGGCGGCAGCGAAGCAGGTCCGGGTAGCGCGCGGACGCGGGCCGATGGCCGCGTCGTTGGGGGCGCACCAGGCCCCACCCGTGCCCGGCCCGCCCGCCCACGCGGCCCCCCGCCCCGGCCCCTGGTCCCCGGCCCAGGCCCCCGGGGACGAGGCGTCCCGGGATAAGGTCGGTCCCGGTGGTGCGGCGCACCAGGCCCTCGCCGCGTACACGGCCCGCGCGGAGGAGCTGTTCACCAGCATCGAGCAGTGCCTGGCCAAGGGCGCGGACTGCACCGCCCTCTCCGCCCCGGTCTACGAACTGGCCGACGACCTGGCCTCGGTTGGATCGCACGAGTCGCTCGTCAAGGCGCTGCGAGAGCTTGCTGGGGCGCTACGGTACTCCCCGAACCCGCGGCCCGAGCTGGCCGCGGCCCGCAGGGCGTTCGCCGACGCCGTGGTTCCGCCGCCCCCCGGGTTGGCCCGGCGCGACGAGTGGTGGCGCGCACCGCGCAGCTGAGTCGGCGCCGCCGTGGCAGGGGCATCGGGAACCGGTGACTCAGCGGATCACCCGCCGGGGATGACGGGGGCTGGGTGCATGGCCGCAGGTCAGCGGAGTTTGGTACGTCACGCGCCGTGAGACCCAACACCTGCGAGGCCCCCGTCGCCGCCGTACGTCATTCGCGCTGCTGCACGTTGACGTACGGCGGCCTAAAACGCAACAAATAGCCGCTGCCCGTCGGGGTTAGCTTGGGTAACGCTAGCCGACTGGCCTTACCCGGTTCTGCGATCAGACAGGCTTTCCCAGCGGGACCTTACGCCCGAAGATGTGCGTCTCGAACGGGGTGGTGGGCAGTTGCACCGTCCCCCCGCTGCTGGCTCCCGGCACCTGAAAAAACTTCATGGTGATGGTCGTGTCCCCGGGCCCGTGCCCCGGGTCCACGTCGAAGATGGCGTAGCCGTAGGCGTCGCCGGCGTCCCGGCCCGCGGACCAGGGAGCGTCCTCGACCGCGTCGCGGCCGTTGTGGGTGACCCACACGTTCGCCTGGGGCAGGCCGTTCGCCGGGTCCGTCAGGTAAGGCAGGGTCGAGGCCGCCCCGCCACCGCCCAGCACCAGGTACACCGTGCCGTGCCTGGTGTTCCACGCCGGGTTTCCGTCGACTTCGGCCGGCTTGGTGGTCACCACCGTGGGTCGGCGGGTGTCAATCGTGTCGCCCACCGCGTAGCTGCCGAAGGCGGTGGTCACCGTTCCGGACGGCTTGTCGTAGCCCCGCACCGGGTAGGAGCGCTCATAGTTGTGCTCGTGGCCGGCGAGCACCAGGTCGACCTCGTAGCGGTCGAACAGCGGTCCCCACGCCTGGCGGATGCCCAGGTCGCTGCCGTTCCCGTTGCGCGCCGTGGACAGCGCGACCTGGTGCATAAACACCACGATCATGTCCACCGACGGGTCCCGGCGGCCCTCGGCTAGGGTTTTTTCGAGCCATTCGGCCTGGACGTTCGGGGTCCGGCCGTCCGGCACCAGCGAATTGTCCTTGGCGTGGAAGGCCAAGGTGCCGGTGTACTCCAGGTTGTCGCCCAGCGTGCCGGCGGGGATCTTCGCTCCGGTGGCGAAGGTGTCGCCGGCGCCGGTCTTGGCGTTGTTGTTCTGCTGGTAGATCACGTCGTCGGCGTCCACCGAGACGAACAGCACCGTCCCCACCTGGAACTTGTAGAACGCGCCCTGCAGGCGGTTACCGTCATGGTTCACCACCCCGTTGTCGGGCAGGAGGAACCGGGCGTGGTAGTGACCGTTGCCGTAGGGGCCGTTGTAGAAGCTGCCCGCGGCGCCGGCGGCGGCGATCGGGCCGCGGTATGGGTGGCCGGCGTGGTCGCAGATCCCGAATTCGTTCTCGTGGTTGCCGATCGTCGGCATCCACGGCCGGTTTGCGGCCGACCGGGCGACGTTGACCCCGAAGTCCCGCCATACGCTCGGGGTGTTGGCCGGGTCCAGGTTCCCGTAGCACAGGTCCCCGTTGAGCAGGTGGAACAGTGGCGCCCCGAGGCCGTCGCCCGGGTTCTCAACGGCGTCGACGGTGAACACGCAGGTGTCGTTGGACTCGGTCCAGGTGATGCCGCTCACGTTGACGTCCGAGCCCGATGTCGGTTCTCCGACGTCGCCGAAGCTGGAGAAGCGGTACTTCGCCCGGCCCACCGGCGCCGTCGTGAACGACGAGCCCGCCACCGAAGGGCTGGCTGCCCCGTCGGTCACCTGGTAGTAGTACGTGGTGTCAGGCTCCAGGTCATCGAGCTGCACGTGGTAGTGGTAGGTGGTGAAACCGCTCAGGCCGTCGGTGAAGCTCGTGGCCGCAGCTTCGCCACGTGGCCTGGTGAGGTCCAGGGGTGCCGGCTTCGGGAGATGGACCATCTTCCCTGGGTTGTGCGCGGTGATCGGCTCCCTCGAGTACGCGAGCTTCGGCGAGGGCTGAGCGACTGTGCCGGGGGCCAGCCAGGAGACCGTGACCGACCGGGCCGGATCGGTGCCCCACTGGAGATGCAACTGCTCGGGCGCCGTAGTTGTGGGCAGGGGGATGGTGTTGGTGGTCCCGGGATCTGTGGCGGCTTGCGCGATCCCCGGGGAGAAGATGCCGTCGGCCAGTCCTCCCGCGATCCCGGCGGCCAGGCCCAACCCGGCTGCTCCCTTCAGGAATCCCCGACGGGGAACGCCTGTACCGTCGACTGCCTCGGACTGCACTTCCTTATCTTCCATGGGGCGAACGCTAATCATGAACCGCAAATGCTGAATGGCCCGCAGGTTACGCGTGGGGTGACATTCGCCGACGTTGCCGGATGTCACAGGAGCGACCGGAGGCCGTGATCGTGGTCGACGAGTTACACCGCCTGCCTGCGGTAGGCGCCCGGTGCGGTTCCGTGGTGGTGTTTGAACGCCTTGGCGAAGGCGAATTCCGACTTGTAGCCGACGGCGCGGGCCACCGCGGCGAGCGGATCGGTGGTGTCGCGCAGCAGTCGCGCCGCCAGCAGCATCCGCCAGCGGGCCAGGTAGGTCAGCGGCGGCTCGCCGATGGTGGCAGCGAAGCGGCGGGCCAGTGTGGGGCGGGAAACCTTGGCCTGGGCGGCGAGTTCGGAGACGTTCCAGGCGTGTGCGGGATCGTTGTGCACGACGCGCAGTGCGGCCGCGACCGCCTGGTCGGAGAAGGCGGCGGCCCAACCGCTTTCGCGTTCGCGCGGCTCGTCGAACCAGGCCCGCAGCAGAAGCAGCAGCATGGTGTCCAGCAGTGCCGGGACGGTGGCGTCGCTGCCGAGCGGATGTCCGGTAACTTCGCCGACGAGCAGGTCGACCACCGATCGCACCGGGGTGTGCCCGCCCGCCCGTGCGGGCAGGTGCACGAACTCGGGCAACTCGGCCAGCAGCGGATGGGTGTGCGCGCGGCCAAGATCGTACGCGCCGCACAGCAGCGTGCTGCGCGCGCCGGGGCCGTCGATCACCCGTGGCTCGCCGGGGTGGGCCGTCTCGGTGAGTGGGGTGTCCACGCGGTCGGCTAGGGCATGGTCGGCGCCTCGCGGCATGAACACCACATCGCCCGCCGCCAAGGCGATCGGGGGTCCGTCCGGCGGCAGCAGCCAGCAGGATCCGTCCAGCACGACGTGGAAGCCCGCGCCTGGCACGATGGGGTAGCGGCGGCCCCACGGCGCGTGGCGGACGAACAAGCCGGAGGACGGGCTGCCAGTGCGGATCGCGGCGATGGTGCTGCTGAGGACATCCATGGTGGCGGCGATTCAATGAGTGTTTGGGATATGTATGTGAGGATTTCAAGCATACCTGAGCTCACCGGGCGGCTCTAGCGTGGGATTATGGCAATCGAAATCGGCGTCATCCTGCCCACCTCTACACCTGATCCGCGGCAGCCGATCCTGGGCGACGTGCGGGCTGCGGCGCAGCTGGCAGAGGAGCTCAACCTCGGATCGGTCTGGTCCACCGATCACCTCATCGCCAGCGCGCCGCTGCTGGACAGCACGGTCGTGCTCGCGACCGCGGCGGCGGTCACCGACCGCATCGGAATCGGCTTCGGCGCGATGCTGCTCGCGCTGCGGCCGGTCGCCTGGGCCGCGAAACAGGTTGCGGCGCTTCAGTATGTGTCCGGCAACCGGGTGTTGCTCGGCGTCGCCACAGGCAATCCGGCCCATGGCGACGTTGGATTTCGCGCGGCGGGGGTGTCCTTCGCCGATCGCGGCCGCCGCACAGACGCCGCGCTGGGCGTGCTCCCCGATCTGATCGCAGGCCGCGCGGCGATGCTCCCCGACGGCACCGTAGCAACCCTTGCTCCCGGCACGGCCGTGCCGCCGATACTGGTGGCGGGCAACAGTGTTCGAGCACGACGTCGCGCCGCGCGGTTCGGTGACGGCTGGATTGTCATGCAGCCCGACCCAACCGTGCTGCCTGCTGAGATCGCCGAACTCCGGCGGTTCGCAGAGGAATTCGGCCGTCCGGCACCGGGCATCACGGTGGTCGCGCCCAGCCTGTCCACCAGCGCGGCACGCGACGGAGCCGAACTGGCCGACTACGCTGCAGCAGGCGTCGAACGGGTGATCCTGGCACCGACCGGAGCCGACTGGGAACGCGGCTACCGGCTCGCCGCCGACATCCAGGCCACCGCACTCACGGCGCGGTAGGCCGTCGGCTGGCTATCGACTCGCGCCGAAGTTCGAGGCGGCACCGTCAGGATCCGTGGCGGAATGTTGCCGTACATCCGCCGTCGACGGTCACGATTGAACCGGTCATGAACGACGCCTCGTCAGAGGCGAGGAACGTCGCGACGCGGGCCACTTCCTGTGCCTGCGCCTGGCGACCGATGGGCTGCAGGGCGGCGTTCGCTTCCCGCCGCGCCTCGGCGGCGGCACGCTCGACCGGCGGAAGGGATCCCCGGCGTCCGCCCATGTCCGTGTCGATGTATCCAGGGCAGATGGCGTTGACGCGAAGACCGTCGGGGCTGTAGTCGACGGCCAGCTGCCGGGTGAGGTTGACGATGCCGCCCTTGGAGGCACAGTACGACGGTGCCAGCGGCGCGCCGATGATGCCGTAAGTGGAAGCGATGTTGATCATGGAGCTCCGCGGGCGCTGCAGGAGGTGCGGGATCGCCGCCCTGGCACACAGGAAGGTCCCGCGCAGGTTGACGGCGATCGTCCGGTCCCAGGCGTCGATGTCGAGCTCATGGAGGCGATGCGACCCGCCGGAGATGCCGGCGTCGTTGACCAGCACGTCGAGTTGTCCGAAGTCGGCGACGGCGCCGTCGACCAGAGCGTCGACCTGTTCGGCATCGGCCACGTCGCATGACCTGAAGGACGCCCTGCCGCCTGCGCTCAGGATCTCCTCAACAGTTCGCTGCCCGCCGTCGACGTTCGTGTCACCGATGGCGACGGTCGCGCCCGCGGCGGCCATGTCGAGGGCGATGGCCCGCCCGATACCTGTCGCCCCGCCTGTCAGGAGCACTACCCGGTCGTTCAGGGAGGGCATCAGTCCCCGCCTCCTCGTCCTCTTCGTGAACTCGCCTTGTTGCTGTACCGGGGCGATGTTAGTACTGCCGCCGCGCGCTGGTGCGCCCAGCTGGACCGGAGCGCACCAGCGTCATCATCGTCAGCTGCGGGGCTCCGCGGCCAGGCCTATGAGTTCGGCCAGCTCCAGCCCTATCTCCCGCAGCGCCTGGCGTGTCAGTCGCGCAGGAAGTCGAGCGCCTGTGCCACGAACAGGTCGTGGTACTGGAAGAGGCCGCCGTGGCCCGAGTCCGGGTAGATGCTCAGCTCGGCGTTGGGCAGTAGCTGGGCGAGGTGGAACGAGCTGATCGTCGGCAGCATCGTGTCGTCGTCGCCGTTGACGACCAGGACGGGCTTGTTCACGTTTGCCAGGCCGGCGGGCGAGGTGCCCAGCTCCCACTTCGCGAGGGCGGTCAGCTGGGCGCCGATCGTCTCGTTGGACGCGGGCGCGTCGCGGTCCGCTGTGCGCTCGTCCAGGCGGGCGAGGAAGGCGTCGGCGGCCGCCTGGCTGGTCGCGGTCGGCGAGAAGAACAGGAAGTGCTTGGGGTGCTTGCCCTGGGCGCCCGCCTTCGCCAGGGCCGCCTGGAGCACGCCGCCGGTGGCGGCGGGTCCCTGATCGCCG
>CAVVKP010000021.1:0-127336 GCA_963748785.1 uncultured Actinomycetota bacterium
GTCGGCGGCATGGCCACCAACGCCTTCGCCGCTGGGCTGGGCGTTCATCTGCGGGCTGGCAGGCGGTGATCGTTCGGCGACATCGGCCTGCCCTTCGTGATCCTGAGGACGTCGCCGCGGTCGCCGCCGCTGTTCTTCGCGAGGACACCCACCACGGCCTGCTACCTACACCCTGACCGGTCCCGCACCGACCAGCCCGCGCGCAGCCGGCGGCGGCCATCGCGGCCGCGCTGGTGAACCTGTGCGCTTCACCGAGCAGACCCGCCAAGAGGCCCGCCAGCTGATGGCGCGGTTCATGCCGCTGCCCAAGTCGAGGGCACCCTGGCCGTCCTGGGCGCACCGACCGAGGACGAGCAGCAGCCCAGCCCCGACGTCCAGCGGGTCCTCGGCCGGGCGCCGCACACCTTCGCCGCCTGGGCCGCCCGCAAACCCGCCGCGCCTTCCGCGAGCACGCCGCTCAAGGCTTTCCTCCCCAGCCGCACGTGGCCAGTCGCGGGCTTTCCCACCCTCGCCACCTTGGTGTTCCCGACGGCTCGCCGCACCTGGTCGCGGTGCGCTTCACCGAGGACGGTTAGGGCTGGTTGCGCCGGAGGCGGCGCCACCAGCGGCGGCGGACGGCGGGGTACTGGCGCGGGCGCTGGCTGCCGGTGCGGCCGCGAGGCCTGGTGGCGGCAGCGGCGCGCCAGCGAGCGACCAGGTTGTCTGCGTTGACCAGGCGGACGCGGACTTGGTGGCGGCGATCCGGTAATGCGGCGCCACTCGACGATGCGCCGGTTGAGGTCGGCGGCGGCCTCCCGGACCTCGGCCTCGGAGTGAAACTCCCCCGCCGTCTCGGCCGGCCTCTTCATCTCGCGGCGCAGCCGCAGCGGCGTGGGCATCTCCTCGGGGCCTACGCCCGCGCGCTGGGCGTAGTCGCGCAGCCAGGCCGCCCCGTAGTCGCCGTCGGCCGCGCCCGGCTTGATGTTGAACAGGCTTGCCCGCACCGGGCAGGTTCTCGAACAGGCCGCGCCGCTCGGCGTCCTGAACACCCGCCGGTCGATCCAGGTCTGGAACTTCATCTGCGGGGGCTTGCGCTCGGTCATCACCTCCAGGGCAACCTGCGGCGCTGGTTCTCGGGCAGGACCTGGCCAGGCCGGGGTGGTCACCATCACGCCCCGGCATGCCCCCTTACCTTCCTCGTGGGTGCTGGACGCGGTTTCCTGGGCGCGCGCCGCGTCCCACTGCTTCATCATCGTCGCTGGACTGCAGGCGACGCTCGAAGTGGTCGCGGCGGGTGCGCGATCCGGAGTCTATCCCGGTTGATGTCGCGGTCGTCCCCGCCCTCGCTGCTGGCGTGCCCGCCACGTGCTGGCCGCGGACGGCTTCGTCCTCGGGACGCCCGCGAACATCGGTTACATGTCGGGCGCCCTCAAGCACTTCTTCGACCTGGTTCACCACCCCTGCCTTCAGGCCAAGCCCCTGGGCACCTGACGGCCTGTACGTGCACGGGGACAGCCACACGACAGCGCTGTGCGGGCCGTCACGTCCATCGCGGCGGGCCTCGTGTGGGTGGAGGTGGTCAAGCCGTCGCCGCTACCGGCCCGGTCGACAAGGACGTGGCGCAGAAAGCGCGACCGACTCGGCGCCACGGTCGCAGCGAGCGTCGGTGGCCGGCCGCCACCGGTGCGGGCAGCGGCTCCACGGGCCGGCGGCATGAGGCGGCCATGTGGAGTCTGACCCGTCTGGTGTCTCGTTGGGCTCGCCTTCGAGGAACGCCCGCGTTGGCCAGGGCGTCCGGGCGGAGCTTGCCGAGGACGTACTGGTAGATGATCCCGACGGCGATCAGGCCCAGGGTCAGCCAGGGCAGGATGTTGCACACGGGGACGGCTGGCCGGGGTGCAGCATGCACCAGCAGGGGCATCGCGAGCACGACGATGCCGATCAGCGGGACGACAACCCAGAGCCAGAGCTTTCGCTCGCCGCGGCGGCGCAGCCGCGCCCAGTTGACCACGAGGCCGATGTTCGCGCCCAGGTACATGATCACCAGGCCGAGGACCCCGTACGTGGACAGGAAGCCCGACGCCGTGGCCGGATCGGCGAACGCCGTTGACGCGACGCCGATCACGATCGATGGCGCGACGAACGCGACCGTGGCGACCGCCGGGGTGCGGAACCGGCGAGACGCGACCTCGGCTAGAGCCCGCCCCTGGCGCCCGCGTAGATCACCCGGGAGGTCTGGGTGTTCGCCGCCACGTAGGAGCTGGTCACGCTGGACAAGAACACCCAGGTGCGCACCAGGTAGCGGCGGGGCGGCGATGCGTTAACGCCTCGCCGCCGCGTGGAAGGGTATGGGTCGCGGCGGAGAGCCCGCCCGTGTGGCCGGTACCGAACGCGATCACGAGCGCGTAGGAGCCGAGGACAACGACGCCGCCGCCGATCAGGACCGCCCCGATCACCGCACGGCACGTTCCTGCGCGGGTTGTGCGTCTCCTCGGCCAGCGGTGCCGATGCCTCGAAGCCGCCGAAGGCCAGCACCGCGAGGCTGAAGGTGAGCAGCACGTCACTGCCACCGCTCGGCCACTTGAACGGGGCCCCGGACAGGCCCTGCGTTGCCGCCCCGGACCAGGATCGTGACGACAATCGCGAGCAGCAGGACCTCGACCAGGTAGAGCACCACGGTCACCCGGACGCCGAACCGGGAGGCCGACCACCACGCGCTGACGACGATGCCGTAGACGATCGTGATGATCTGGGTCAGCCCCCACACGTGCAGGCTGCCGAAGACGTTCTGCGCGATGTAGCTGCCGACGAAGATGTAGATGCCGCCGAACTCGATGATGTACCCGATGATTGCGACGACGCCGACCACGGCGACCCGGGTGCCGATGGCGCGGGTGATGTAAGTGAGGAACGACCCGGCGCTCGGGTAGATGGAGGCGAACTGAGCCAGGCTCAATGCCGTGGCCACCATCCCCACCATGGAGATCAGGAAGATCAGCGGTGCCGACGCGCCCGCATAGCCGACCATCAGGCCGGTGGTGAAGAAGAGGTTGAACGCCGCGCCATCTGCGACGCTGAGGATGATGACCCCGAACAGGCTGAGCTGGCCGCGCTCAAGCGAGGCACCGTTTGAGGCCAGGGAATGGGATGTCCCCGCGGGAGGAGACGACTCGGAGGGGGTTGCTGGGGTGGCGGTCACTGCTAGCCCTTTCCGTGCCGTCGGACAAAGTCGAGGAAGGTCCGGTTGAATTCGGCCGGGTGCTCCCAGACCAGGCGTGACCGCCCTTGGTCGTGGCCCATTCCGAGCCAGGGATTGCCTTGTGGATCTGCGCCGTGACAGCGAGACGGGGATGAGGATGTCCTCCTCGCGGCGAGCACCAGGGCGGGCACGCTAATGTCACCGAGCCGGTCGCTGGTGTCGTGGTTCTGGATGACCGCGCAGTGGCGCCAGGTAGGCGTGTGCCGGGGTTCATGTACCGTATTGCGCTTTCAACTCCGCGAGTTCGGGCGCCGCGCTGCTCGAACAACCGCACCGCGAACGCCCAGAGCGTCACATCCCGCATGACGAACGGCACGCCGAGCACCGGGGCCAGGTCGGCCCACACGGCGAACATGCGGGAGCAGAACGGACCGGGCGCCCGCGTACGTGCAGGCGATGGTCACCGACCGCAGGTCGTCCGGGTAGGCAAGCGCGTACTCCTGGACGATCATCCCGCCCATGGAGATGCCCATCAGGTGGAAGTCCGTTATGCCGAGGTGGTCGAACAGGGCCTTCGTGTTGTCGGCGAGCATCCGGCTCTGAGTAGGGCCCGGCGGTCAACCCGCGCCGATCCCCCGGTTGTCGAACACACCCGGAAGCCGCTGGCGATGAAGTCATCCGCCTGGTACGCCCAGGTCTCCAGGTCGTCGGCCAGGCCGTCGACGAGGACGATGGTCTCCTCGCCGTCGCCTTCTAGCCGGTAGTTCTGAGCTCTACGTCATTCACTTGCGCGATGGGCATCGGTATCTCCGGTCCTCAGGGTCAGGCGGGCACGCACTTCGGCGAGCGCGCCTTCGGTCAGCGAGAAGTGGCTGGTGGCGTGGTTGGCGGCCCGGGTGGCGTTTCCCGCGATGACCGCGTTGGCCAGCGCCGGGTGCTGGCGCAGCGCTCGCTGCCGCATCCGGCCGGCGTTACGGTCGGCGTCGAGAGCCGAGCCCACCACCTCCTCGGCGGATGCGCGTGGACAGGTCCCGAGGCGTTCGTTGTGCGTCGCCCGGGTGATCGCCTGGTGCAGGGCGTGGTCGGCGATCTCGCGCGTCTGCGCGGCTGCTGGCTCCGCTGTACCGCTCGACCGCGGCCCTGATCGCAGCTATGTCGCTGGAGTCGCGGCGCTCAGCGGCGGTTCGCGCGATGAGTGACTCGATGAGGCGGCGGTAGTCGAGCAGTTCGGTCAGCTCCTCCCACCGCGGGTCGAGCGTGCGCTTGACCGCCTGATCCGCGCCGGTGCCGGTGACCGCGGCGGTCTTGGACGAAGGTGCCGCCGTCGCGGCCGCGCCTGGTGCTGACGTAGCCGCCGGCGTGCAGCCGCCGTAGCGCTTCGCGCACGGTGTCCGCGATACCTCGAGCGTGGCGGTGAGCTCTCGCCGGCGGGCAGCCGCTGGCCCGGACCGATTCGCCGAGGGCGATGGCGGTGACCAAGCGCCTCCGCGAAGAGCTGCCCGGCGGCCGTGCAGCTCCACCGGCCCAGCAGCAGGGCGCCGAACGCATCCTCGCTCGGGCGGGCTCGGCCATCGGCACCTCCGGACTCGCCACAAGCTGGTCTAAAGGACTGGGTTTTGGACCATTTGCGACACTGTCCGCTGTCAAGCAATGTGAGCGCCGTAAACTTCGCGCAAACGTTGCGACGCGGCGGTGGCGGCCCGGCGGAGCTCCCGGTGGCTTACGTGCCGGGCCGTGGTGCGGCGGGCCGCTGACCCTTTACCCGGGCGAGGCGAACCGACCGGCGCGACGCCTACGGCAGCAGCTTGACCGCGCTGGCCCAGTCCAGGCCCAGCGGCCCCTGGAGGGTCATGTGCAGCAGCTGGAACGCCTCGAGCTCGCGGGCGCGGCGCAGCGGGCCGGTGTCGACCGGGCGCATGCCGCCGTCGCTGACCAGGGCGGCCACCTGGGCCTTGGCCCGGGCGTCGTCGCCGGCCAGGAACACGTCGAGCGGCAGGCCGCCGACCCAGCCGGCGATGAGCGCGGTGGCGAACGTGGTGTTGAACGCCTTCACCACGCGGGCGGACGGGTTGGCGTAGGCGATCTCCTCGGCGGCCGACATCCCCGGGCTGGTCAGCAGCGAGTCGAAGGTGGAGAAGTCGACCGGGTTGCACGTGTCCACCACCGTCACGCCGGACAGGGCGGCCCCGTGGTCGCGGGCCACGGCGCGGCCCTCCGGGTACGGCAGCGCCAGCACCACCACGTCCGCGCCGGCGATCGCCTCACCCACGGTCGCTACGCTGCGTGACGATTCGACCTCGGCCGCCGGGCCGCCGTGCGAGCGGCCAGGCCGTCGATGAGCGCGTCCGCTTTGCCGGGCTCGGCGTCGGTGACGACAAGCCGGTGACCGCCCGCCAAGGCCCGTACGGCCAGGCCTTCCGCGAGCCGCCCCGCCCCCACGATCGTCACGATCATCTGTCCCCCCGTTGTCACACCTTACCCACGGGTACCCGCTACCATGATCATTTCGATCACGGAAAGTAACAGTCATTGCCGATGGTCTAACTGAACGTCACGAGCTCCGACTCGGGCGCGCGGCGCTTCTTGCTGTTATCAGGCGCGAGGGCCACAAACGGATCGTGGTGACGATCGGCACGACGCGCCGGGCGGGCTCGGGTGAACGAGGCGGCCTGCGGCGACCGGGGGGCCGGGACACCGGCGGCGAGCCGGCAGGTCGGCAGGCGGGCGAAACCGGGCAATCGGGCTGATGCGCGGCTCGGTGGCAGCATGAGCGGGTGCGAATCCTAGTCCTTGGCGGCACCCGGTTCGCGGGCCGCGCCATCGTCGAGGCGGCGCTCGGCCGCGGCGACACCGTCACGCTGTTCAACCGGGGCCAGTCCGACCCCGGGCTCTTCCCGGGGGTGGAGACCGTCACCGGGGACCGGACGAAGGACCTGTCCGCCCTGGACGGCCGGGAGTTCGACGCGGTCATCGACGTCGCCTGCTACGACCCGGAGGTGGCGCGGCTGGCCGCGCGGGCGTTCGCCGGCCGGACCGGGCGGTACGTGTTCGTCTCGACCGTGTCGGTGTACGCCAGCCAGGCGACCACCGAGGCCCAGCTGGAGGGCGCGCCGCTGGCGCCGCTCAAGCCGGGGGCGACCAGCATGGAGGAGACCTACGGTCCGAACAAGGCGCTGTGCGAGGCCGTGATCGCCGAGGCCTTCGGCGACCGGGCGCTGATCGGCAGGCCCGGGCTGATCAGCGGGCCGAACGACCCCACCGACCGGTTCCCCTACTGGCCGCGGCGGATCGCCCGGGGCGGCCGGGTGCTCGCCCCCGGTGACCCGGGCGACCTGACCCAGGTGATCGACGTCACGGGACCTGGCGGCGTTCCTGCTCGACGGCGTCCACGCCGGCCGGCACGGCGTGTTCAACCTGACGGGAACCCCCCGTCCGTTCGGCATCCTGCTCGATCTGTGCCGGACGGCGACGTACAGCGACGCCGACCTGACCTGGGTGCCCAGCGGCCGGCTGGTCGCGGCGGGCGTTGACCCGGGGATGGGGATACCGCTGTGGGTAGCCGAGGCGGGGTACGAGGCGTTCAACAACGTGGACTCCTCCCGCGCGGTGGGCGCCGGGCTGGCCTGCCGGCCGATCACCGAGACGATCCGCGACACGCTTGCCTGGGACCTGGGCCGGGGCGGACCGAAGCAGGAGGGACTCGACCCGGCCACCGAGGCCCGGCTGCTGGCCGAGCTGGCCGGCGAGCTGCGCGCTGAGGCTAGCCGACGCTGCGGTTACGCCTGCGCTGAGGTTACGCCTGCGCTGAGGTTTCCCGCCCGGGCCCGGCGGTGTCGCCGACCGGCGCCGCCGACAGTGCCGCCGGTGACAGTGCCGCCGGTCGACGGCCGCCGCCGACGCGCTCGGCCTGGCTGGCGGCGGCCAGCGACTGGTCGGCGCCGACCGCGCGGGCCGTCGCGTAGGCCCGGGGCGTGGTGGTGAAGTAGCCCGCCACCGCGACCAGCAGGCCGCAGGCGACGCCGAGCGCCCACGGGGCGTGGGTGGCCGCCGACAGGGCCGCCGCGTGCGTCTGGCCGGCCGCCACGCCGTGGCTGACCCCGGTGGTGACCAGGTCGCCCATGACGGCCACGCCGAGCACCGAGCCGAACTGGCGGCTGGCCGAGATCACCGCCGAGGCCACGCCGGCCTGGGCCGGCGGCATCCCGGAGACGCCCGTCGCGGTGATCGGCGGGTTGACCAGGCCGAGGCCCGCGCCGAGCACGGCCAGGGCGAGCACCAGGTAGCCGTAGGACGTGGACGGCGACAGGCCGAGCAGCAGCGCCAGGCCCGCGGCGGTGAACAGCCCGGCGCCGATCAGCGACCACCGCGGCCCGTGCCGGCTGGTGTGCTGGCCGGCGACCGGGGCGGCGGCCGCCATCACGATCGTGGCGGGCAGCAGCGACAGCCCGGCCCGCAGCGGCGAGTCGCCCCGCACCTGCTGCAGGTACAGGGTGATGACGAACAGGAAGCCGGACAGCACGACGAAGGACGCCACGGCGATCAGCGCGGCCCCGGTGAACGGGCGGGAGCGGAAGAACCGCAGCTCCACGAGGGGCTCCGGCCGCCGCCGCTCCACCGCGACGAACGCCACCGCCGAGGTCGCCGCCACCGCGAACAGGGCCAGCACCGGCGGCGATGACCAGCCGGAGTCCGGGCCCTGGATGACCGCCCAGGTGAGCGAGCCGAGCAGGGCGATCATCAGCGCCTGGCCGGCCCAGTCGACCCGGCGCGGCCGCGGTGCCCGTGACTCGGGCACGTAGCGGAGCGTCGCGACGATCATGGCGGCGCAGATCGGCACGTTGATCCAGAAGATCGACCGCCAGCCGACGGTGGAGACGAGCAGGCCGCCGACGACCGGGCCGCACGCCGACGCGACGCCGAAGATGCCCGACCAGATGCCGAACGCCTGGGCGCGCTCGCGCGGGTCGTGGAAGGTGTTGCGGACGATCGACAGGGAGATCGGGGTGAGCATCGACCCGCCGAGGCCCTGCAGCATCCGCAGCGCGATCAGCGAGCCGGTGTTCGGCGCGACCGAGCACAGCAGCGAGCCCAGGCCGAAGCCGGACAGGCCGATGAGGAACAGCCGCTTGCGGCCGAGCCGGTCGGCGGTGGACCCGGTGAGCATCAGCAGCGACGCGACGACCAGCAGGTAGGCGTCGGCGATCCACTGCAGGCCGGACAGCGAGGCGTGCAGGTCGTGCTGGAGCGTGGGCAGCGCGACGTTCAGGATCGTGCTGTCCAGGTACACGATGAACAGCGAGGACGAGCAGATCAGCAGGATGCCCAGGCGCCGCCTGCGGCCTGGCTGCCCCTCGGGGATGACGGTGGCGTCGCCGCCGCTCGCCAGCCGCACGGCCGCTACGCCGCCCGCGCCTGCGGGGCGGGCGCCGGCTGCGCCGGGCTCTCGGCCAGCTCGATCAGGCTCGCGGCCCGCTGGGCGCTGGCCCGGCCGGCCCGGCCGGTGCTGGCCACCGCCATGACGGCCACGCAGACGCCCATCGCGGCGATGATCCACCAGGCCGGGCGGGTCGCGGCGGTGAACCCGGTGGCCAGCGCGCCGCCGTGCAGGCTGCCCGCCAGCACCGAGCCGGTGATCGCGACGCCGAGCGAGGAGCCGACCTGGCGGCTGGTCGAGGCGATGCCCGCGGCCACGCCGGCCTGGGCCCGGGGCATGCCGGAGACCGCGTTGTTGGTGATCGGCGCGTTGAGCCAGCCCATGCCGACGCCGAGGATCATGCAGCACACCAGCACGAACCAGGCGGGCGACGCGGCGGTGACGAAGGCTAGCGCGACGCCGGCCGCCGTGATGCCGGTCCCGGCGATCAGCAGTGGTATCCGGGTGCCCACCCGGGGTATCACCGCGCCGCAGAGGGGAGCGGACGCGGCCATGATCAGCGCCATGGGCAGCAGGAACAGCCCGGCGATCAGCGGCCGGTAGCCGCGCACCTCCTGCAGGTAGAGCGTCATCAGGAACAGGAAGCCGGAGAACGCCGCCATGCCGGCGATCGCGGTCAGCGCCGCCCCGGAGAACGGAAGCGAGCGGAAGAACCGCAGGTCGATCAGCGGCTGGGCGCGGCGCGGCTCCCACAGCAACAGGCCCGCGACGGCCGCGACGGCGGCGGCGAACAGGCCGATGATCAGCGGCGAGGCCCAGCCGTGGTCGGGCCCCTCGATGATCGCGCAGGACAGGGTGCCGAGCAGCACCATCACCAGGACCTGGCCGACCGGGTCGAGGCGCCGGGCCACGGCCGCCCGCGACTCGGGCACGTACCGCGCGGCCAGGACGAACGCGGCGATGCCCACCGGCACGTTGACCCAGAAGACACCCCGCCAGCCGACCGAGTCGACCAGGGCGCCGCCGATGACCGGGCCGAGCGCGACCGAGATGCCGAACACCGAGCCCCACACGCCGATCGCCTTGGACCGCTCGCGCGGGTCGGTGAACGTGTTGGTCACGATCGCCATGGCCACCGGGTTGAGCATGCTGCCGCCGACCGCCTGCAGGGCGCGGAACGCGACCAGCCAGCCGAGCCCGGGCGCCAGCGAGCAGGCCAGCGAGCCCAGGGTGAACAGCGCCAGCCCGGCCTGGAACACCCGGCGGCGCCCTATCCGGTCGCCGACCGAGCCGGACAGCATCAGCAGGCTCGCCACCACCAGCATGTACGCGTCGATGGTCCACTGCAGCCCGGAGACGGCGGCGTGGAAGTCCTTCCCGATCGACGGCAGGGCCACGTTGATGATCGTGGCGTCCATGCCCACCAGGAACAGGCTGAGGCAGCAGATGGCCAGCACCAGGTAGCGGCGCTGGCCGCTTGGCTCAGGCAGCGGAGACCTCCAGGGAACCGGGCTTGTCGGCAGTGCGCTTCGCGGCCGTGGTTCGCTGCGGCAGGCGCGGCAGGGCGAGCGGCGACTATTTCGTAGGGTACAACTAACGGTATCGCCGCGTTATGCCCGGGCCAGCGCGCCGCCAGGGTGAGCTGCCGCACACGGACGGCCGGCCGCCCCGCGCCGGTGACGCCCGCGCTCAGGGGCCGGTGGACACCTGGTGGGAGCCGGAGCCGACCGTCACCACGGCCAGCCCGGCGTTGCCGGCACCGGGACCGGGCAGGCCGCCTGCCGGGCCGTCGGCCGGGGCGGCCGCCGCCGTGCGGGCCGACCCGTCCACGTAGACCTGCTGGCCGGCGCGGACCCCGGGCAGCGCCACCTGGGCGGTGGCGGTGGCCGGCACGTCCACCGTCACGGAGAAGCGGCCGCCGCCGCTGGTGAACGCGACGCCGACCGGGCCGCGCGGCGTGGGCACCCGGACCGAGCCCCTGGCCAGGCCGCCCGGCTGCGGGCGGATCAGCACCGTGCCCCAGCCGGGGGACAGCGCCGACACGCCGAACAGGTACTGCGGGCACGATGAACGCCGGCGACGCGGCCCACGGGTGGGAGTAGGTGAGGTTGGCCTTCTCGGCCGGGGTCCACGCCTCCATGGTGGAGCCCGCGCCCTGGGCGATCATGTTCCGCCAGCTGGTGGTCGTGTCCGCGGTCAGCAGGGCCAGCGCGGCCTGCGGCTGGCCGCCGGCGTACAGCGCCTGCAGCAGGTAGCCGGCGCAGTAGACGCTGCAGGCCATGCCCTGGCGGGCGATGAAGGCGGCGGCTGACTTGGCCTGGGCCGGGCTGGCCACGCCGAGCGCCACCGCGTAGACGCTCGACTGGACGGCCTCGTGGTTCACGCCGACGCCGTCGCGGAACGCGCCGGTCGCCGGGTCGTACAGCCGCGAGCGCATCGCGGACTGGATCCGGGCGGCGGTGGCCGCGTCGGCACGGGCGCCGCCGGCGTCGCCGACCTGGGTCGCGATCTGGGCCATCGCGGCGTAGGCGGCGTACGCGAACGCGTTCTCGACCGTGTTCTCCCGGGAGAACACGAACCCGTCGCGCTCGCTGGCCGGCCAGTCGACCAGGGCCTGGGGCTCGCCGGGCACCGGCTTGGCCCCGCCGAACGGGTTGACCGGCATGTCAACCAGGCCGTCGGCGCCCAGGTACCGGGACGGCAGCATCGCCTGCAACTGCGGGTACAGGGACTTCAGCAGGTCGGGGTCCCCGGTCTGCCACCACTGGTCGAGGGCGGCGACCGGCGCGAGCTGCTGGAACTCGAAGATCGGCGTTTCCTTGGGCAACGCCATGGCGCCCAGCGCGTACTGCAGGGAGAACTGGGCCAGCGCGCTGTCCCCGTCCACCATGGCCTGGGCGCGCTGGTGGACGAAGTCGTCGCCCTCGTAGGCGCCGGAGCGCTCGCGGGTCGGCGAGTCCAGGTACAGGTTGAGGTTGAGCGCCTCGATGGTGTTCTTGCTGAACTGCCAGACCTGGTCGAGCGCGGGGCTGCTGGTGCTGAGCGCGGAGCGGCTCGGCTGGTCGGGGTAGACCATGGCCAGCGCGGCGGTGTTGGCGGTGGTCAGCGGCTGCGGCGCGCCGGTCACCTCGACGTAGCGGAACACCCGGTAGCCCCAGTACTGCAGCGTCTGCTTGCCCGCGCGCAGCGTCCAGGTGTCGTCGTAGGTGTCGCCGGTGCTCAGGTGGTACTGCACGGCGCCCGGGCCGGACAGCACCTCGCCGGACATCATGCGCACCTTCTGTCCCGCGGTTCCGTTCAGCGTCAGCCGCAGCCCGCCGACCTGGGTAACACCGAAGTCGAGGAGATAACGACCGGGTCCGAGCGTGGTGATCTTCACCGGCTTGTGCGCGGCCAGGGTGACGTTGGCGGTCGGGTCGGGCGTCAGCCCGACCACCGGGGGCCGCTTGACCACGGTGTGCCAGCCGGCGGCGGCGTCCGGCTGGTAGCCGGGGGTGTCGAAGCCGACCGGGTACCGCTGCGCGTTGAGGTCTTCGACCGGGGCGGTGTAGTAGTTCGGGCTGATGCTGCCCGCCGCCGGGTAGGCGGCGCCGCCGTCGAGGCCCTGCCAGCCCGAGCCGGTCCCCCACTCCTGGCGCTGCCCGTCCTTGTACTGCACGACCAGCTCAAGCTGGAAGTCCGGGTGGGCGGGCGAGTAGGCCAGCGCGCCGAACGTGTCGGTGCCGGCGCGCAGCGCGCCGGTCACGTCCCAGGCCTGGTACTCCGAGTTGGTCGCCGGGTCGGGCGCCCGGGCCGGGCCGACGCCGAGCACGGTGCCGTTGAGTGACAGGCGGAACACGTACTGCCGGGCCGGCTCGGTGGAGCCCCCGGTCGCGTACACGGTGGCGGCCTGGATGGGCTTGGGGTCGATGGTGACGTCACCGCGCAGGAACGCCCACCCGCTCTCGGTGCCGCTCGGCGGGGCGTGCGCCCAGACCGGCAGGGACGTTCCAGGTGGCGCCCAGGGCGGTGCCGAACTGGGCGGGCACCGCCCAGTTGCCGGCATGCCCCTGGGCGTCGGTGGTCCGCACCGTCCACCAGTAGCGGGTCCCGTCGGCCAGCGCCGGGCCGTGGTACGACGCGCCCGGCGAGCCGCTGGTGACCGTGCCGGAGTCCCACAGCGACTTGCCGTTCTGCGCCAGGTCGGCGGGCTTGGCCGCCACGCGCAGCTCGTAGCCGCGCTGGTACTGGCCGGACCGCGGGTCGTCGGTCGCCCAGGAGAACCAGATGCCGCTGGCGGCCTGGACGGCGAGGGGCTGGCTGACCAGGTTGACCTCAAGCTGGCTCGGCTTGTCCGGTGCGCCCCTGTTGAGCAGCGGGGGCACGACGACGATGCCGACGATGAGCGCGGCCAGGACGGCCACGCCCACCGCTAGCCACCGCCGCCAGTGCGCGCGCATAACGAAGAAGGTCCCGTTGCTTTCCGGTATTGCCCCGATTTAGAACAGGTTCAGAACAGGCCTGAAGTGTAGACCCGACCGGAAGCGCCCGCAGTCTTGCGAAGGAATCGGCGCGTTGTGTCCGGCTCTGTACGATATCAGCCGGCCGACGGGGAAGGGTGTCGCCGACGGGGCGGCGACACCGAACCGCTACCCGGCGAGCAGGTCGGCCAGCAGCGGCCGGTACCAGTCGAAACCGGGCACGTCGGCCGCCGGGTCCTTGGCCTCGTCGTCCCAGCGGCGGACGGCGACCGCGGCGGCGGCGTGCGGCCCGGCGGCGAAGGCCCCGGCCTCGGCGGCGTCCATCGGGCCGCCCTGGACCGACAGCGTGTACACCGACGCGGGCGACAGCCTGGCCAGGTAGCCGGGCTCGGTCGCGCACAGGTAGCGCTTGGCCGCCACGTGCAGCCGTACCGGCTCGGTGACCTCGGCGGGGAACCACCGGGCCAGCCAGGCCGCGCCCCGGCCGCCGTGGTCGTTGTCGGTGCCCGCCATCAGCTCACGGCCGCTCAGCTCGGTCCCGTCGGCGCCAGCGTCGGCGCCGCGCAGGTGGCCGACGTCGTGCAGCAGCGCGGCGGCGGTCAGCGCGGGCGGGGCGCCCGCGGCCACGGCCAGCGCCCCGGCCTGCAGCAGGTGCGCGCCCAGGGTGACCGGCTCGCCCAGGTAGTCCGCCGCCCCCTGCGGCCGCGAACAGTTCCGCGATCCGGTCCACCGGTGACATCATCGGGGACATGCGCCCGCCCTCCCAGATACTGACAATCCCGGCCGCGATGGTAACCGGGCCAGGTGAACGGCGGCTGTCGGGAACGGGGCACCGCAGATGACGATCACGCAGACGGCGGTCGGGAAGGTGCGCGGCGCGGAGGTGGCCGACGCCGTGCTGTGCTGGCGGGGCATCCCGTACGCGGCGCCGCCCGTCGGCCGGCTGCGGCTGCGCCCGCCGGCCCCGCCGGAGCCGTGGAGCGGGGTCCGCGACGCCCTGGCCTACGGCAACCGGTCGCTGCAACCGGACACCGCAGGCCCGCCGGACCCGGCGCTGCCGCCGGCCAGCGAGGACTGCCTGTACCTGAACGTGACCGCCCCGGCGGGGCCGCCCGGTGACCGGGGCCGGCCGGTGCTGCTGTGGATCCACGGGGGCGGCTTCGAGACGGGTCACGGGCCCAGCCAGCCGGGCGACGGAGCGGCGTTCGCCCGCGACCACGGCGTGGTCGTCGTCACCGTCAACTACCGGCTCGGCGCGCTGGGTTTCCTCGACGTGCCCGGCGAGGCGCCGACCGGCGCGTTCGGCCTGCACGACCAGGTCGCGGCGCTTCGCTGGATCCGGCGGAACATCGCCGCGTTCGGCGGTGACCCGGACCAGGTCACCGTGTACGGCCTGTCGGCGGGGGCCAAGTCGGTCACCCACCTGCTGGCCTCGCCGCTCACCCGGGGCCTGATCGCCCGCGCGGCGCAGTCCAGCGGCGGCGACCACGTGAAGGACGCGGCCCAGGCCGCCGACCTGACCGCCCGGTTCTTCCGCGCCCTCGGAACCGCGCCGGACCGGGTCAGGGACGTGCCCGCCGCCGACCTGCTGGCCGCGCAGCTGGCCGTCGCCGCCCCGCCCCGCTCGGTGTGGGTCTGGCGGCCCTCGGTCGACGGGGCCGTGCTCACCGCGCCGCCGCTGGCCGCGATCGCGGCCGGCGCGGCGGCCGGCGTCCCGCTGCTGCTGCAGACCTGCGCCAGGGAAACTGCCCTGTTCCAGCTGTTCGACCGCTCCGCGGCCAGGCAGGCCGACGCGGTGCTCGCCGGGCACTTCGGCCAGGACCGGGCGGCGGCCCTGCTGGCCGGCTACGCGGCCGCCTACCCCGAACTCGACCAGGTCCAGCTGCGCGGCGTCGCGGTGATGACCGACGAGCGGTACGTGGTGCGGACCGAGCGGCTGGCCGACGCCCAGGCGGCGCACGCCCCGGTCTGGCGGTCGCGCTACGACGGCGCCCACGCCGGATTCGTGGACGACCCGGTGCTGGCCCAGTACGCGCCGCAGCTGCGCGCCTCGCACGGCGCCGACGGCGACGGCATCTGGCACGGCGGCGACCAGCCCCCGGCCAAGGCCATGCATGCGGCCTGGGGCGCGTTCGTCACCGCCGGGGACCCCGGCTGGGCGCCCTACCGGCCGGGCGACCGGGCCGCGATGATCTTCGCTGAGGACGGGGCCCGGATGGCGGCCGACCCGTTCGCGCACGCCCGCGCGGCCTGGGACGGCCTGGACTGGCAGCCGGGCACCTGGTGGCCGCTGCGGGGCGAGGGCTGACATTCGGGCGGCGTCCCTGCTGAGACGCGAGTTCAACCAGTGGGGCCTGCCGACCGGCTAACCGCTCTGGGGCCTCCGGCACGGGAATGACCAGCAGGCGCCGGGCGTGCACGGAGTGCAGCATCCTGACCTCGCCGCGCAGCAGCCGGTCGATATACAGCGTGGTGCAGCCGCCAAGGTCGGCGATGCGGCCGGGATCCACCCCCGCCGCGATCAGCGCGGCCACGTGGGCGCGCACCGGCGCGGTGTCGATGGGGCCCGACCGGCCGCGCACCGCCGCCGGCTCGGCCAGCCAGGCTTCCTCGGCCGCCCGCAGCGCGGCGTCGGCTGCCGGGTCGCCGGCGGCACCGCCGAGGTCGGCGATGGCCTGGGCGCGCCAGGACAGGGGCTCCTGCCAGCCCTGGGCATCCCACGACCGCTGCTGTTGCAGCTCGCCGACCATGCTGCGTCCGGCGGCTCGGCGCCGTCACCGACCAGGCCGAGCTCGCGGGCGAGGGGCTCCAGCCGGCCGGGGCCGCTGCCACCCCAGGACAGCGGCACGCACGTCATCAGCGTGGCGACCACGTCCCCGGCCACGGCGTACCCGTAGGTGTGGTTGAGCTTGCCGATGTCCGTGCTCACCGCGACCGCCTCGCCGCCGGCCGAGGCACGGCGCAGCACCTCGCTGCGGGCGGCCTGGAACGGCATGAAGTGGTCCTCGACGGCCATGACCCAGTCGCCCGCCTGGCCGACCCGGACCGACGGGCCGGCGAACGGGCCGTCCGCCGGGTCGTACGGCTCATCGGGGCCGCGCTCCACCGCCTGGGCCGGGTCGGCGCCGTAGGCGCGGAACACGTCATCCGGTGACAATCCGCGCACGAACACCAGGCCGATCGACAGGGAGTTGACGTCGGCCAGCCAGGCCAGTCCCAGGGGATCCGTCATCGGTGCCCTTTCCCGTGAGCCCCCAGTCAGCCGGCGGCCCCGTGCGGGACCGCGACGATGCTAGCCGCTTGCGCCCGCCGGCCGCCCCCGGTTCGCCGGCGGTAGAGTGTCCCGCCGTGAAAATGAGCCCGAGGGCGCGCGGATCGCCCGGTTCGACGCCGAGGCGGACGGGGTCCCCGCGCAGCCGGGCGAAGCCCAGGTCGGCCACCGCCGCCAGGCACGCCGCCCGCACCGCGTCGTCGCCCTGGTAGGCGGCCCAGTCGGCGCCGGGCAGGGCGGCGCCGGCCAGGTCCGCCGCCCGCCACAGCCGCTTGCCGTCCTCGGTCCGCGGGCCGCCGCCGTCCGCGCCCGCTTCGGCGGCGGGCAGGGCGTGCGCCGCGAGCCAGGCCCGGCTGAACGTGGCCTGGTGGCCCTCCGGGGTGAACTCGACCTCGACGGCGTCAGCGTTCTGCGCCGTCACGGAGACCCCGCAGTCGTTAGGGATGCTGGTTATTTCGACCAGCCGCTGGCCGGTGACCGGGTCGCGGCACTCGGGGCAGGGGGCAGTTGTGGCGCAGCCAGGGGGCGGGGAAGCCGAGCGCTGAACGCTCGGCCACCGCCCCGCCCGCCACCCCGCCGACTACCCCGGCAACCAACCCGCCCGTCGCCCAGGCCGCGGACCCGGTCACCGGGCGGCTCAGGTCTCGCGCCGGGCGGTGAGCACGGGCGCGGCGGGCAGTGTCACCGTGACCGCGGTGCCCGGCGTCATGTCCGCCGCGGCCCCGGTGGAGGTATCCACCACGACCTCGGTATCGCCGGACAGGCGCACGGTGAGGCGGGTCACCGCGCCGAGGAACGTCCGCACGGTGACGATGCCGTCACCGTCCGGCGACGCGGTGACCGTGAGGTTCTCCGGGCGCACCAGCGCGTCCACCGGGCCGCTGGCCGGGCCGCCCGGCTGGACCGGCACGGTGGTCCCGATGACGGTGACGGCGGCGCCGCCGTCGGCCAGCTCGCCGGGCAGCCGGTTCATCGTGCCGACGAACTCGGCCACGAACGCGGTCGCGGGCCGGGAGTACAGCTCGTCGGGGGTGTCGACCTGCTCAAGCCGGCCCGCGCGCATGACGCCGACCCGGTCCGACATGGACAGCGCCTCCTCCTGGTCGTGGGTGACGAACAGGGTGGTGGTGCCGAGCCGCTGCTGCAGGGTGCGGATCTGCTCGCGCAGCTGCAGCCGGACCTTCGCGTCCAGGGCGGACAGCGGCTCGTCGAGCAGCAGCACCCGCGGTTCGATGGCCAGCGCGCGGGCCAGGGCGACCCGCTGCTGCTGCCCGCCGGACATCTGGTGCGGGTACTGCCTGGCCTGGGCGGCCAGCCCCACCATGTCCAGCAGCTCGGCGGCCTTCTTGCGCCGCCCGGCCGCGGCGACGCGCCGCATCCGCAGGCCGAAGGCCACGTTGTCCAGCGCGGTCATGTTGGGGAACAGCGAGTAGGACTGGAAGACCATGCCCATGTCCCGCTTGGCGGCCGGCACGCCGGACACGTCACGGCCGTCGATCAGCACCTGGCCGGAGTCGGCGTACTCGAAGCCGGCCACGATCCGCAGCGCGGTCGTCTTGCCGCAGCCCGACGGGCCGAGCAGGGCGACCAGCTCGCCGGGGGCGATCTCCAGCGACATCGTGTCCAGCGCTTTGGTCGAGCCGAAGATCCGGGTGAGGCCGCGCAGCGACACGCTGGTGCCCTGGTCGCCCGCCGCCGCCCCGGTCCCGGCAGCCCCGGCGGTGGCCCGCGCCGCCGGCGTCGCGGCGGCGGTCATCTCGTTGGCGCTCATTCGCTTCCTATCGTGGTCTGCGGTCCGGCAGCGGTAAACATGGTCACCTCGCCGCCGCCGCGGCGGCGGGACCGCCGGGTGCCGGCCAGGGTGATCAGCATCAGGACGAGCCAGGTGACGAACAGGGCGAGCAGCGAGGCCGCGACCGAGACCTGCGCGCTCACCTGGTCGTTGACGACGATCCACACCGGGAACGTCTGGTACAGGTCCAGGGTGGCCATGGTGTACTCGCCGAGCACCAGGGCCACCGTGAGCACGGTCGCCGACAGCAGGGCGGTGGTCAGGTTGGGCAGGATGACCCGCCACAGCGTGCTGGTCCAGCCGGCGCCGAGCGAGCCGGCCGCCTCGGTCATGCGTCTTCAGGTCAAGCGCCCGCAGGCCGGCGTCGATCGACCGGTAGGCGAACGGCATCGACAAGATGACGTACTCCAGGGACAGCAGGTACGGGCTCTCCTTGAGGCCGGACGGCGCCACCTGCAGCACCCCGATGATCAGCACCACCGGCGGGATGACGACCGGCAGGATCGTGATGCTGTCCAGCACCCGCCGCAGGTGCGGCAGCCGCAGGTGCACGTAGACGGCGGTGGGCACCATGAGCGCCAGGGTGATGGCGGTGGTCACGATGGCCAGCCGCACCGACAGCCACAGCGAGGTGCCGAAGCCGTCCTGGCTGACCACGCCGCCGAACGCGGAGATGCCGCTGAATCGCAGCGCGCCGAACAGCGGCACCAGGAAGTACACCGCGGTGACCAGCAGGATCGACCCACCGCCACACCGGCAGCGCGGGCCGGCGGCGGCGGCTGGCCGCCGGGGCGGTCGCCGCCGGGGCGGGGGCCGGGTGAGTCAGCGTAGCCATTTCGCGGACCTCCGCTGCAGCAGGATGTACAGGGCCATGACCACCGCGATGATGACGACCATGCCGAGGCCGAGCGCCTTGCCCACGTTGCCCTGGCCCGCGATCACGTTGCCGGACAGGAACGAGCCGATCTGGATCGACGTGAGCGGGATGGTGCCGCTGGTCAGCGCCTGGGCGGTGGCGTAGGCGGACAGGCCGAAGCCGAACAGCAGCAGCATGCTGCCGAACACGGCGGGGGCCAGCACCGGGCCGCCGACGTAGCGCCAGTAGTGCCAGGAGCGGGCGCCGAGGTTCTCCGCCGCCTCCCGCCACGCCGGGCGCAGCCCCTCCAGGGCCGGCAGGATGACCAGCACCATGAGCGGGATCTGGAAGTACATGTAGATGACGACGATGCCGGTGATGCTGTACAGGCTGAACCCGCCGGCGTAGATGTCCCAGCCGAGGTCCTTCAGCCACTGGGTCTCCAGGCCGCTCGACCCCAGCGTGGTGATGAACAGGAACGCCAGCGGCACCCCGCCGAAGTTGGCGAACACGCCGGACGCGGTGATCGTCACCTGGCGCAGCACCGCGCCGCCGCGGCCCCGCGCGCTGCTGATCGCGTAGGCGATCAGCAGGCCGAAGACCGCCGGCAGCACCGCGGCGAGCACCGACAAGGTGATCGACTCGCGGAAGCCGGTCAGGTAGGTGCCGTGGACGGCCGTGTTGATGTTGCTGAACGTCCACGCGCCGGTGTCCGGGTTCTGGAAGGCGCCGACCGCGACCGCGATCATCGGGATGATGAGGCCGAGCACCACGTAGGCGGTGAACGGCAGGAGGCCGGCGTACCGGGCGACCGAGCGGACGGCCGCGCGGCCCGGGGCGGGCTGCCCCAGGCGCCGGGAGGGAACGGGGCCAGCCCCGGGGCCCTCCTGGGACCCCGGGGCCGTGACCATGCTGGTCGACTCAGCCATCGGTCAGCCGGTGACGGTCGGCCACTGCTGCGCGACGACGGTCCCCGCCGTGTTCTGCTGCGCGATGCTCGGGAAGGTGATCCCGCCGGCCGGGGCCGGCGGCAGCGCGGCGTAGGCCGTCTTGTCCTCGGTGCCCGCGCTCGACCAGCGTCGGCAGCTCGATCGGCCGGGTACCGCCCTCGAGGAACAGGTTCTGGCCCTCGGTGGAGTACAGGTACTCCTCCCACAGCCGGGCGGCGGCCGGGTGCGGCGCGTACTTGCTGATGGCCTGGTCGTAGTAGGCCGCGTAGTTCGCGTCGGTCGGGATGACGATCTTGAGGTTCTTGTACTTGGCGCCGACCTCGGAGGCCAGCAGGTAGTCCCACCAGACCAGGATCGGGGTCTGGCCGCTCTCCATCGTCGAGGCGCTGCCGGTGACCGGGACGAAGTTGCCCGCCTGCTTCAGCTGCTTGAAGTAGTCGACGCCGGGGGCGATGTTGCCGAAGCGAGCCGCCGTTGGCCAGGGCCGCGGCGTACACGCCGGCGAACGCGGCGCCGGCCTGGGTCGGGTTGCCGTTGAGCGCGACCATGTTCTTGTACTGCGGGTTGAGCAGCGACTTGAACGAGGTCGGCGGGGTCTTCACCTTGGAGGAGTCGTAGCCGATGGCCACGTAGCCGCCGTAGTCGGCGTAGTAGAGGCCGGTCGGCTCCTTGGAGCTGGCCGGGATGTCGTTCCAGGTGGCGACCTCGTACGGGGCCCAGTCGCCGGACGCCTGCCCCTTGGCGGCGAACGCGGTGCCGACGTCGACGACGTCGGGGGCGCGGTCCTGGCCCTTGGTCTGGGCGATCGTGTTGAGCTCGTCCTGGCTGGTGCCGTCCGGGTTCGCGTCGGTGATCTTGATCCCGTACTTGGCCGTGAAGTCCTTCATGATCGTGCCGTAGTTCGCCCAGTCGGACGGCAGCGTGATGACGTTCAGGCTGCCTTCCTTCTTGGCCGCCGCGACCAGCGCGTCCATGCCGCCGCCCGAGGCGGCGGAGGTGGCCGTGCTCCAGTCCGTGGAGCTGGCAGCCGAGCCGCTCGCGCCGCCGGTGGCGGCCGCGGCGCTGGCGCTGCTCGTGGAGCTGGAGCTGCTGCACCCGGCGGCGAGCAATATAGAACCGACCGCGGCGGCAGTCGCCACGATCGCCTTCGATGCGCGCACAGTAAAAACCCTCCCATGCCGCCCCCAGGGGTACGGGGAACAGCGTTGGCATCTTGGCTAGACAAGTCGCATCCTGGCCAAGCATGCTGAACGAGAGGTTGCCGCGTGATGGCTGGTAGCCGTCCGTCTCGTCGCGATTTATACCGGTTTGCGACGGGTAGCCGACCGGGGCCGGCGACTGGCCTGATCTGGCCTGACGCGGCCGGGCATGCGAAACGGGCCGTCGGCGAAGGCCCCCCAACCTTCTGCCGACGGCCCGCTCGCGCCACCGCCCTGCGTCTTGCGTTGTGCCGTAACTGCCGGCGGCGGCCGCCTCCCCGCTGTCGCCGCCGGCAGCCCGGCCGGTCAGCGGTCCCCCCGGCCGCTTCCCGTTCCCCCCGTGCGACGACTGCTCCCCCCGGTCGGCCGTCGCGTGCGAACCACTCGGCCCGCGTTACCCGCACGGACCCGAGGCGGTTCATTCCCTCCCCGCCGGCTACGTCCTCCTCGCCGCCACCAGGGAAGCCCCCAGAAAAACCAAGAACATCAGACTGAACGAGGGCGTATGTTCCCGCTAACCGCGCACTTCACGCACGTCGGCACGGCCCGCACCCCGAATCACTCGTGTCTTAGGTTCCACGGTTACTCTCTGTGGCGCATCGGTAACTCTACCTAGACAGGGTACCTATCTCGCCGAGAGGCCGGCCGCGGGCGTTATCTCGCCGTTATATACGGACAAGGGTCCACAACCGGACGGGCTTTCGGCGCGGCACCAGGATCACCCCCCGGCCCTCGTCCCCACCCGTCGGTTACGCTCCGTGAACATTCCCGTCGCCCCCCAGCGTCCCCCCGGCGGCCTGCGGCCGCTTCTTGCTGTTATCACCTGCGGCGCCGGCCGTCGCCCCAGCCTTCGCGGGCCGTTGGCGCCAAAGGCCGCTTCTATCGACGCCGTTGGCGCCATCGACCCGGCTAGCGCCGGCCCCGAGACGCCGACCCGGGGCGGTCAGCGGGCGAAGAGGCGGGCGGCGTTGTCGTGGCAGACGGCGCGGAGCCACGGGGTGCCGAGGCCGGCCGCTTCCAGGGCCTCCAGGGCGTCGGGGTAGGCGTAGGGGATGTTGGGGAAGTCGGTGCCGAGCAGGACCCGGTCGCCCAGGTCCCGCAGCCGGGACAGGCCGGCGACCGGGAACGGCGCGCCGCCGTCCTCGATGAACGGGGTGAACGCCATCGTGGTGTCGAGCAGCAAGGCCGGGTACCGCTCGGCCAGGTCGAGGAACTCGGCGTACTCCGGCATCCCCAGGTGGGCCACCACCAGGCGCAGCCGGGGGTAGCGGCGCAGCAGCTCGCCGACCGGGCCGGGGCCGGTGAACCGGCCCGCCACCGGGCCCGAGCCGCAGTGCGTCACCACCGGGACGCCGGCCTCGGCGAGCTGGCCCCACACGTCGTCGAGCAGCGGGTCGTTCGGGTCGAAGTCGCCCACCTGCAGGTGGCACTTGAAGACCCGGGCGCCCTGGCCGAGCGCGCGGCGCACGTCGGCGGCGGCCGAAGGCTCGGCGAAGAACGTCGCCGTGTGCAGGCAGTCCGGTGTCCGGGCCGCGAAGTCGTCCGCCCAGTCGTTGAGCGAGCGGGCCATGCCCGGCTTGTGCGGGTAGAGCATGGCGGTGAACGCGCTGACGCCGAAGGCGCGCAGCGCGGCGACCCGGTCCGCCTCGTCCTGCCGGTAGACGATCGGCCAGGGCCGGCCGATCAGCGGCCCGGCCGCGTCGAAGTAGGCGCGCACCGCGGCCAGCAGCCGCTCGGGCATGAAGTGGGTGTGCACGTCGATCAGGCTGGTCAGGCCGGCCCGGACACGGAAGGCGGCCACCCGGGCGATGTCGGACTCGCCGACTTCGGCCGGCGCGGCGGCGGCGCTGCTCGATTCCATCGCTGCCCATCTTCGCACCGCGCCCTCGGTGCCGGCCCAGGCCGCCTAGCGGGTACCTGGCCCGTCATCCCGGCGGCGGCGCCTCGTCCGCGGGCGGGCACGCGCCGCGCTTCTTGCTGTTATCAGCGGAGCGGGGCCTATGAACGGGGCTTCGGCGCCGCTACGGCGACGGTCATGGCACATTCGTACGGGCGTGAGCGGGGGCCGGTCCGTGGCGGGCGGTATCGTCTGGTTATGGGGCTCATCCCGGCGGACGCCGCGGTCAGGTCGCGGCGCGGCGCGCGGTGGGCCGTGGGCGCGGTCGCGCTCGGCGTGCTCGCCGCCGACCAGGTCAGCAAGTCACTGGTGCTCGCCGCGCACACCGACGCAGCCGGGTTCGGGCTGGATACAGCTGCGCCTGGTGCGCAACACCGGGGCCAGCGGCGGCCTGGCGTCGGGTTACCCGGTCCTGGTGACGCTGGCCGCCCTCGCCGTAACGGCGATGGCGGCGGTGTTCGTGCTGCGCGCTCGCGGCCCGGTGGCCGCGGTGTGCCTGGCCGCCGTGCTCGGCGGCGCGGCGGGCAACCTGTCCGACCGGCTGTTCCGCGGGCCTGGCCTGGGCCGGGGCGGCGTGGTCGACTGGATCCACCTGGCCAGCCGGGGCGGGTCGATGGACGTGGCCGACGTCGCGATCCAGTTCGGCGTGATCGGCGCGGTCATCGCGCTGATGGTCGGCGACCGCGCCCGCCGGGCACGCGAGGCGAGGCAGGTGCAGGATGCGGGCCAAGCGAGCCAGGCCGGGCAGCCCAGGCGAGGCCGGGCAGACCTGCGAGGGCCGCTAGCGCCGCGCTCCCCCGGGCCAGGCGGCCGCTACCCGGCGAGCCCTCCTCTGCCCGGCGGCTGGCCGCCGGCCGTGCGGGCCAGCCGGGGCAGCAGGTTCCGCTGCCAGACGTAGACGGTGTAATGGCCGACGTAGTAGGTGTGCGCGGGCGACCCGAACGTGTCCAGGACCGCCTTGCGGTGCACATTCTCGGCCGGCGAGGTGATGACGAAGCTGGCGCCGCCGGGCGCGTCGGCCAGCCGCACGTCGGTCTGCCACTTCTGCGGCACCAGGTAACCGTGCTTGCCGGGCGTCACCGACAGCAGGCTGATCGCGCCGCCGGAGTCCAGCGTGATGCTGGCGGCCTCCCAGTACGGGGCCAGGCCGCGGTGCAGGTGGTGCTGGAGCAGCCAGGTGGTGAGGGCCACGTTGCGCGGCGGCGCCTGCTGGTGCGAGGCGGAGTAGCTGAGCAGCCCGGCGTAGACGGCCAGGACGATGGCCAGGGCCGGCGGCAGGGCGCGCCGCCAGCCGGCCGCGAACGGCACCGCCCGCCGGCCGCCCACGCCCCGGCCGCCCACACCCCGGGCGCGCCGCCAGCCGTCCGCGATCGAGCCGCCGAGCAGCCGGCCCGCCAGGGCGGCGCCGAGCGCGAGCACCGGGCCGATCTCGTGCGCGGCGTAGACGTTGGGCTTGGGCACCTCGACGAGGAACGCCGCGACGTTCGCCGCGATGGCTATCACGATGACGTCGGCGACCAGGTCGCCCGGGCGGCCGCCCGGCCGGGCCAGCCGCCATGCGCCGAGCAGGAACGCGGCCAGGGCCACCGCCACCCCGATGAGGTGCACCAGCGCGAAGGCGATGTTCCCGCCGCCGTGCACGCCCCACGGGTCGGCGCCGAACAGCGCCAGCACGCTGCGCGCGGCCAGCGGCAGCCCGTGCACCATCTGCCGCGGCGTCAGCAGCCCGTACCAGGCCTCGGCGGTCCGGAAGCCGCCCAGGGCGATCAGGACCCGGTTGGCCGCGCTGGCGGCCGGGACCGCGACCACCGCGGCGGCGGCGAGCGCCAGCTCGTAGCCGGCCGCGGCCCGGGCCACCGACCAGGCGCGCGACAGCCAGGCCAGCGGGTCTGGGCTGGCCACCGGGACCGGGGCAAAGCTGGCCCGCCAGCGCTGCCCGGTCAGCCGGTAGGCCCGGATCACGCAGGCCAGGAACAGCGGCGCGGCCCCCACCACCTCGACCAGCGGGTCACCGACGATGGACCAGGCCAGCAGCAGCCCGGCCGCGACCGGGACGTACCAGCGGCGCCGGGCCTCGCTGCCCGCCGCCCAGTCGAGCAGCAGCAGCAAGAGCAGCACCGGGACCCCGGTGCCGACATGGTCCGGGCTGCCAAGCAGCACCTGGGTGGGCCCGGTCGGCTGCGGCGCGAGCATCAGCCCGCCGGCGAGCAGCGCCCTGGTCACCCCCTGCGCGCCGCGGGCGCGGCCGCGGGCCACGAACGCGGCCAGCAGCACCAGCATCGTGTAGGTCAGCGCCGACGCGATGTGCACGACCTCGGGGCGCAGCCCGGCCGACGGCGGTCACCGCGACGTACTCGGGGATCTCGGTGGTGTAGAAGGACACGTCCGTGGCCCACCAGCCGTGCAGCAGCAGGTTGCCGTGCAGGATGTCCCACGCCTCCAGGGTGATGCCCGCCCCGTCGGAGTTGACCTGCGTGTCGCCGGCCACCCGCAGGTAGCAGAGCATCAGCAGCGCCGCGGCGACCACGCGTGCCGATGGCCCACGCCACCCGGCCGCGCGTGCTCGCACGCTCCGCCGTTTTCGTGCCCGGCTCGCTCATGACCCCGCCACTGCTGCGCACGCGGCGAAGCTATCCGACGACGCGATGAAATCCGGCGATCTTGTCCAAAGGCATAGAAACCAGCGCCTCCCCTGATCGATCCAGGCCACAGCGCCCTAATCGGGGGTACCCAGCGCAACCGCGCTCAGCGGAAACTCTGCGATAAAGTCACATCCGGCGCAGCGGCGGCTTTCAGCGGGTTTCCAGGCGGGCCCGGCATAACGTGAATCATGCGGCGACAGATGGCGGGCCCGGACGCGGTCCTGGCCGTGATCGCCGCCGGGGCGGCGGCGGTGCTGGCGCTGTGGTGGCACGGCACGCCCGTCGGTGAGCGGGTTCGGCGACTGGCTGGTCAACGCGGGCCGGCTCACCGGCCTGGAAGCCGGCTACGGCATCGTGGTGCTGGTGGCGCTGATGGCCCGCCTGCCGCCGGTCGAGCGCGGCGTCGGCGCGGACCGGCTGGCCCGCTGGCACGCGGCGGGCGGCCGGTACACCGTCGGCCTGGTGGTGGCGCACGCGCTGCTGATCACCTGGGGCTACGCCGTCACCGCGCACACCACCGTCACCAGCCAGGCATGGACGCTGCTGAACAGCTACCCGGACGTGCTGCTGGCGACCGTGGCCGGGGTGCTGCTGGTGGCGACCGGGATGCGTTTCGGCCCGGGCCGCCCGGCGCCGGATGCGCTACGAGACGTGGTACTACCTGCACCTGTACACCTACCTGGCGATCGCGCTGGCGTTCAGCCACCAGTTCGCCGACGGCGCGCAGTTCATCACCGACACCGCCGCCCGGGTGGCCTGGTCGGCGCTGTACATCGCGGCCGGCGCGGCCATCGCCTGGTACCGGTTCGTCACCCCGGTGCGGCAGGCGCTGCGGCACCGGCTGCGGGTGACCGGCGTGCGGCCCGAGGCGCCCGGCGTGGTGTCGGTGCTGATCGGCGGCCGTGACCTGGCCAGGCTGGGCGCGCAGCCCGGCCAGTTCTTCCGCTGGCGGTTCCTGGCCCCGGGGCTGTGGTGGACCGCGTTGCCGTACTCGCTGTCAGCCGCCGCCGGGCGCGGACCAGCTGCGCATCACGGTCAAGGCGGCCGGGGACCACAGCGCCGCCCTGGAACGACTGCGGCCCGGCACCCGGGTGATCGCCGAGGGACCGTACGGCGCGCTCACCGCGACGGCGCGCCGCCGCCGGCGGGTGCTGCTGATCGCGGGCGGGACGGGCATCACCCCGCTGCGCGCGCTGCTGGAGTCGCTGCCGGCCGACCCGGGCGAGCTGACTCTCATCTACCGGGTGAGCAGCCTGCGCGACGCGGTGTTCCGCGCCGAGATCGAGCAGATCGCCGCCCGCCGCCAGGCCCGGGCCTGGTTCGTGGCCGGCGACCGGGACGCGCTGCCCGGCGACCCGCTGTCCGGCACCGAGCTGGCCCGGCGGGTACCCGGGCTGACCGACCACGACGTCTACCTGTGCGGCCCGCCGGGGTTCTCCGACGCGGTGGCCGGTCAGCTACGCTCGGCCGGGGTCGGCCGCCGCCACATCCACCGCGAGTCGTTCGACTTCCAGGCACCGAAGGGCACCTCGTTGCGCCGTGTCATCCTGGCCATCTGCGCCACCGCCGTCGGCCTGGTGCTGCTGCTGTCGTTCAAGACCCACTCGCCGGCCGTGGCCGGCCCGCGCTCGGCGGCACCGGAGACGACGCCGCGGCGCCGGCCGGGGCCGCGGCCGGCGCTGCCGGCGGCTGGCCTCGTCCCCGGCACCACGGTGACCGGGGCGGCCTGGCCGACGATCTACGGCCCGGTCCAGGTCCGGATCACGGTCAGCGGCGGCAAGGTCATCGCCGCGTCCGCCATCGAGTACCCGACGGGCACCCCGCAACGACGTGCAGATCAACGCCTTCGCGATCCCCCGGCTCAACGCCGAGGCGGTCGCGGCCGTCGGCGCCCGGGTCGACTCGGTCTCCGGCGCCACCTACACCTCACAGGGCTACGCCGGCTCGCTGCAGAGCGCCCTCGACAAGGTCAAGGGCTCCTGACCCCGCTGTTCGGCGACGACGTGCCCGAGGCCAACGTGACCTGGACCGGCACGGGATCGCTGACTCATCGATTTGCCGACATATCGAGCGGTCGCGACCGATGGCGGCCTGGTGACGGCGCGGCCGCCGGGGGAGCGGGTCACGGGCTGGTCAGGATGACCAGCCGCTGCGTCGCCCGCGTCATCGCCACGTAGCGGTCCACCGCCCCCTCGATGCCGTCGCCGAACTTCTCCGGGTCGACCAGGACCACCAGGTCGAATTCGAGGCCCTTGGCCAGCTCCGGCGTGAGCGACCTTACCCGGGGCGTCCCGGCGAACGCCGGGTCGCCGATGACACAGCCGATGCCCTCGGGATTGGCAGCCGCCCACCCGTCAAGCACCCGGCCCAGGCCGGTGACGGGGCCGCGCTGGATCGGGATGCCGCTGGACCGGATGGAGGTAGGCACGTTGGCGTCGGGCAGCACGGACCGGATGACCGGCTCGGCTTCGGCCATGACCTCCTGCGGCGTCCGGTAGTTGATGGACAGCGAGGCCAGGCTGACGTGACCGAGCCCGATCCGCTCCAGCCGCTCCGCCCACGACTCGGTGAACCCGTGCCTGGCCTGGGCCCGGTCACCAACGACGGTGAAGCTGCGCGACGGGCAGCGCAGCAGGAGCATCTGCCACTGCGCGTCGGTCAGTTCCTGCGCCTCGTCCACGACGACGTGCGCGAACGGCCCGGCCAGGGAGTCACGACTGGCGGCGGGCAGCGCCGCGGTGTCCACCAGGGCGTCGTGGAAGTCCTCGCCGCGCAGCATCGTCACCAGGCCGGTGCCGTACTCGTCGTCGGCGACCTCGATCAGGGTGTCAAGCACCCGGTCCATCTGCTCGCGCTCGGCGGCGGCGGTCGCCTCCTGGCGCCGCTGGCGCCGCGACGCCGCCGCGTCGCCGAGCCGCTGCCGGGCGGCATCGAGGAACGGCAGGTCGGAGACGGTCCAGGCCTGCGGGTCCGCGCGCTGGCAGCCGGCTGACTTCCTCGCGGCCGAGCCATGGCGCGCACAGGCGCAGGTAGGCGGGCACGGACCAGAGGTCGCCGACGATGTCCGTCGCCTCGAGCAGCGGCCAGGCCCGGCTGAACGCCGTCTTCAGGTCGTGGTTCTGCAGCAGCGACTTGCGGAACTGATCGGCGGGCACGTCAGCGCCGCGCGCTTCGGTCAAGATCGTGAGCAGCTCGTCCCAGATCAGGAGGCGGGCCTCGTTGTGTGGCGTGCCCGGCTCTGGCGCGCCGAACGCCTCGGCCCAGTCCTCGGGGCTGAGCCACATGTCGCCCCAGTGGGTCTCGACCTTCAGTCCCTGCGCCGGCGGCCGCTCGTAGAACCGGACGGCCGCCTCGACCCCCCGCACCAGCTCCGCCGAGGACTTGAGCCGCGCGACCTCCGGGTCGCCCTCCGGCTTCGCCTGCGCCCCCTCGGGTACCAGGTCAAGCAGCGTGCAGGTCCGCACCCCGTCTTCACCCAGGCTGGGAAGAACGTCGGCGACATAGGCCAGGTACGGCTGGTGCGGCCCGACGACCAGCACACCGCCCCGGCGGCCGCCCAGGCGCGGGTCGGCGTACAGCAGGTACGCGGCCCGGTGCAGGGCCACCACCGTCTTGCCGGTGCCGGGGCCGCCGTCCACGACCAGGGCGCCGCGCGACCCGGCCCGGATGATGGCGTCCTGGTCGGCGGCGATGGTGCCGAGCACGTCGCGCATCCGCTCGGACCGGGTGTCACCCAGGCTGGCGATGAACGACGACTGGTCGTCGAGCGCGGCGTTCCCCTCCAGGCCGTCGGCGGTGAACACCTCGTCCCAGTAGTCGCTGACCCGGCCGCGGGCCCAGCGGTACCGGCGCCGGCTGACCAGGCCCATCGGGTTGGCGTGGGTGGCGCCGAAGAACGGCTCGGCCGCCGGGGACCGCCAGTCCACCAGTAGCCGTCGCCCGTCGGCGTCGGTCAGGCCGAGCCGCCCCACGTACACCGGCTCGGCGTCGTCCGCGCCGACCATCCGCCCCAGGCACAGGTCGAGCCCGAACCGGCGCAGGGTGCGCAGCCGTGCGGTCAGCCGGTGCACCTCCAGGTCACGGTCGAGCGCCTCCTGCCCGATGCCGCCTGGCGCCCTCCGCTCGGCGTCCAGCCGGCCGGACAGCTCGGCGATCGACCGGCGCAGGCTGTCGCCGATCGCCGCGAAGTGCCGCTCGTCGGCGGCGATAAGCGCCGGATCAGCCTTGGCGGCCCGCCGGCTCGGCAGGTCGAACGCGCTGCTTGACGGGGAGGTCACGTGATCAGCTCCGATCTGAGGTGGCTTGGGCCCGTGGCGCGGCCGGCTCAGCCCGCGTTCCCGCGGTTTCTGGCCCGGCCTGCGATTATGGGGCACGACGGGGGTCTTGCGGCAAGCCCAGGGGTGCGCTATAGATTGAAAGTGGAGGGGAGTGCACGCCTTCGTTGCCCCCTCAAGCAGCCAGTACCTGACGGGCGAATCCCGATCATTGGGGACGGTTTTCGGCGAGCCCGGCTGGGCAGGTAGCCGCTGTGCCGGCTCGGGCGAAAGGGCCCGGGTATATCGTTCGCCGGCGTTTCTCCATAGATGCCTGAACTTCTGCCGGACGAGATACGAGAGGTGATCATCGTGCTAGTCCTGACACAGGCAGCCGCCGCTGCCGTCATGTCCGTCACGTCGACTTCGCAGGGCGCTGGCCTGCGGATCGCAGCTGCTGTCCCGCAGCCGCAGCAGCCCAGCTCCCTGGAGGTCACGTCCGCGAAGGGGCCCGTGCAGGGCGACCAGGTCATCGAGGCCGCCGGGGCCCGCGTATTCGTCGAGCCCCAGGCGGCCTCGTATCTGGACGACAAGGTCCTCGACGCGCAGATCGACGAAGAGGGCACGGCCCGGTTCTCCCTGGGCGTGCAGTCCGATCAGGAGTAGTACCGGTAGCGCCCGGTCCGCTCAGGCCGCGTCGACGGTGATCTCGGCGCGGTCCGGGTAGAAGGCGACGTGGCCGCCTATCTCGGCCACCGACGGGTACGGGTGCTCGTAGGTCCAGATCAGGTCGGTCTCCTTGCCGCCTCCTGGCGTGACGACCGTGAAGTAGCTGGCGTCGCCCTTGTACGGGCAGTAGGTCTGGGTGGTCGTGCGCTCAAGCAGCGCCTGGTCCACGTCGGCGAGCGGGACATACTGGACCACCGGGTAGGTGGACTCGGCCAGGGACAGCGCGTCGTTGGACCGGGCGATCACCGTACCCCCGACGCGGACGGTCACCTGCGCGCCGGTGGGGCGAATGGTGATCGGGTGGGCGGCGTCGGGGATCTTGATGGTGCGGCTCATCGGAACTCCCTGTGGGTTGGCCACTGTCAGTACCGTAACCACCGGGGGTGGCGCCACCATTCCGGCCGCGGCGTCGCACGGTGTCATTTCGCCTTTTGTTCCGCCTTTGTTCCGTCATGCTGTTCAGCAAGGGCCGCGCCGGGCGGCGGGCCAAGAGGGAAGGCACCGTGTACGTGATCGTGTCCGGCGACGGCGGCAGCGAAGGCAGCGGCACCGCAGCGGGCGGCGAGGTCAGGGCGGCGGTTGAGGACGCGGCCAACCTGCGGCAGCTGCGGGCGGAGTTCCGCGGCGTTGACGACGCGGCGGCCGGGGCCGCCCTCGCCGCCGCCGGGCTCGGCACCGTGGACGGCGACCACGCCTGGCTGGACGTGGCCGCGCTGCGGGCGGCGGGCGACGGCTCGCCCGGCTGGCTCGCCGGGTTCGACGCGATGCTCGGCTACGCCACGGGCCAGGGCTGGACCAGCCAGGACGGGACCACGGTGCGGGCGCACATCGTCCGCTCCTGAGCGGCGCCTGGCCCACGGCCGGACAGCGCCGCCGCCGGCCGGTCGCCTATCATTGCCTGTTGTCCCGGTGAGTCCCGAAGCGATAGGGCAGGTAGCGGCCGTCCCGATGAGTGTGCAAACGTTTGCTCCCCCGCCCGTGCTCGAACTGCAGGACGTCACGTACCGCCGGGACGGCAACGAGATCATCCGCGGGGTCAGCTTCACCGTCCGGGCGGGCGAGCACTGGGCCATGCTCGGGCCGAACGGCGCCGGCAAGAGCACGCTGCTCGGCTTCTGCGGTGCGGTCACCCACCCGTCATCGGGGACGGTGAGGGTGCTCGGCGAGCAGCTCGGCCGGGTCGAACTGCAGGCGCTGCGCCGGTCGATCGGCCACGTGAACCCGCGCCACCCGCTGCGGTCCCCGCTGACCGTGCGGGACGTGGTGCTGACCGGCCTCACCGGCTCGATCGAGGTGCCGCCGCGCTGGCGCCCGACGGCCGAGGAAGCCGACCGGGCCGTCGCGCTCATCGGCACGCTCGGCCTGGGCGCCAAGGCGGCGTCCCGCTGGAACGTGCTGTCCCAGGGCGAGCGCGGCCGGGCCCTCATCGCCCGCGCGCTCATCGGCGAGCCGCGCCTGCTGCTGCTCGACGAGCCGTCCACCGGCCTGGACATCGCCGCCCGCGAGCAACTGCTCGAGTACATCGACCTGCTCAGGCAGACCCACCCCCGCGTTACGTCCGTCCTGGTCACCCACCACCTGGAAGAGCTGCCGTCCTCGACCACGCACGCCCTGCTGATCGCCGACGGCCTGCTGGTCGCGGCCGGCCCCGCCGCCGACGCCGTCACCTCCGACCACGTGTCGGCCGCCTTCCAGCACCCCATCGAGGTCGCCCGCCACGACGGCCGCTGGTCGGCCCGCGCCGCCCGCCGCGTCCCCGCCCTCTAGATTTTCTCGCGGAAACTTTTCAGGGGGCGTCTTACGTGATTTGTTTCCGTCAGAAAAGAAGTTTCCGCGAAAAGCAGCTGGCCCGGCGCCGGAGCGCGGTCCACTAGGCGGCAGCGCTGGGGACTGGTCGGGTCTCGCCGCGCTGGCTGAGCTGATCGTGGTGAGCCGGGCGCTGCACGCCGCGCTGGCCCGCCGTCCCGGTGCCGCCCGGGCCGGCCACGGAAGAGAACCCGTAGGCCGTCGGCGACGCCTGGGAGGAACGCGACCCGGCCCGCTCCTCGGGCCGGCGCTGGCGACCTCGCCGGGCAGGTGCGGCGGCTGCTGGCCACGCTGCGGCCGGTTGACCTGCCCGAGGCCGGGAGGGGGCAGCTAGCCGCGGCTGCTAGAGCAGGCCCTTGGTCGGGTTGGCGTCACCGAAGCCGGTCGCCTCCTCGACGTAGCCGGCGAAAGAGCGGGACCCGTCGGCCCAGCGTCCGTGACGGCTAACGTTGAGCGGCTGCGCGCCCGCCGTGAGCATGGACGTCGCGCCGCCCCGGCGCAGGCTGTGCCCGGAGTAGCCACGGCGTTCACCGGGCACCGCGTCCGCCTGGACCTGGTCGTCGCCGGGGCCCGCCGGAGCCGGCGCGGCCAGGCCGGCGGTGCGGCACCGGGCGGCGACGATGTCGCCGACCGCCTGCGGGCGCAGCCGCCCGTCCCTCGGTTCGCCGTGTCCCTGGTACCGGCCGCCGGCGGCGGCGCCGAGGTTGCCCCAGCGGTCCACGCGGGTGAACAGCGGCCCGCCGATGACGCCGTGGCCCGCCAGGTACGCGAGCCAGTCCAGGACGGCGCGGACCGGGCAGACCGCCTCGTCGCGGGCGTAGTGGACCCGCCGGGTGACGCCACGGGCCGCCTGGTCGGTCTTGGAGGCCCGGATCGTCACCGCCAGGCCCTCGCCCGCGACGTGCTCGATATCGCTGACGCTGAGCGCGGCCAGTTCCGACCGACGGGCCAGCAACGCGAAGCCGAGCAGGATGACCGCGCGGTCGCGGAGCCCCGCCGCCGTGCGCGCGTCGCACCCGGCGACGATCGCGGGCAGGTCGCCGGCCATGACCGGGACGGCCTTGCGCGGGCCGTGCCTGCCGTCGCGGGCCGCCTCGCGGCGCTGCGCGGCCACGACCACCTTGCGCGCCGTCAGGCCGTCCGGCACGGGCGCGCCCGCTCCCCGGTGCACCGCCCGGATGGCGGTCAGGTGCGCGTCGACCGTGGTCGCCTTGCGGCCGCGGCCGACCGCGAGGAAGGTCAGGTAGGCCGCCACCGTCTGCGCGGTCGCCGGGAGCGCCACCCGCCCCTCAGCCCGGCACCAGGACTCGAACGACCGCCACCGCGACTGGTAGGCCAGCGCGGTGTTGGCCGGCACCGCCTCCCTGATCAGCTCGGCGGCCGCCTCCGGCAGCGCAAAGTCAGCCGGGCCGTAGCGGGCCGCCTGGCGACCGCGCGGGACGTCAGCGACCACGGGCATCCGTTCCCCTGCCAACCGGACCTCCGTCCACGCCCCTGGCCGCGGCTGACCCGCGCGCCTCCCCCGCCACGGGGACCTGTTCCCGCCCCGCCCGGCGGCCCGGGACGGCCAGGTCACGACATTAGCGGCATGGCACCCCGGTGCCGGCCAGGGGCGGCCTGATCACCCTTGGTGAATGAGGCCGCCCCTGGCCCCGACGGATACCGTGACTCACCGGCGGGGTGCTTCAGCGTGCCTGCCGGCGGCCTCACCGCGGCAACCGCTGGTGCTACCGCACTGGAAGCCACGCGACGGGAGGCGGGCAGATGGCGGCAGTCGGGGAGCCCGCGGCCGGCCAGGACGCGGGCAACGGCGCGCGCCCCGAGCTGCGCAGGGCCTGGCGGTCAGCCGTGTTCGCCCCGGTCGGCGACGGGCAGCGGCGCCGCCGGGGAAGCGACGGCGTCGCCCTGGCCTGCGCGCTGCTCGCGCTGGTGCTCTGCCTGCTGCTGATCCGGTACAACGCGCGGATCGACCGGGCCGTCGCCCAGGTCATCCACCCGCCGCCGCGCAGCATCACCTGGCTGGTGACCGTGGTCTACGAGGTCGGCTCGGCCGGCGTGGCGGCGGCCCTGGTGGCGGCGGCCCTGATCGCGCGGCGCTGGGTGGTCGCGCGCGACATCGCGCTGAGCGCCGCCGTCGCCGCGGCGGCCAGCGGCCTCCTGGCCCTGGTACTCGGGACGAGCGGCGGCAGGCCCGCCGGCGTGACGATCAGCGGCTATGTCCTGACTTTCCCGGTGCTGCGGATCGCCCTGGCCATGGCGGTCGCCACGGCCGCGCTGCCCTACCTGGCCCGGGGCCTGCAGCGCCTCGTCGAGGCCGGCATCGGCCTGGCTGCCCTGGCCGCCGCGGTCAGCGGCCAGGGGCTGCCGCTCAACGTGGCGGGAAGCGTGGCCATCGGCTGGACGGCCGCGTCGGTGGTGCGGCTGCTGCTCGGCTCGCCGCTGGGCCTTCCGTCCGCCGACGACGTGCGGCTGCTGCTGCGGCAACTCGGGATCGCGGCCGACAACGTGCGCCCGGCCAGCAGGCAGGCCTGGGGAGTCGCGAAGTACCAGGCGACCGAGCCCGGCGCACCCGGCAAGCGGCTCGGCATCGAGGTCTACGGCCGGGACGCCGCCGACGCCAAGCTGCTGACCAAGGCGGGCCGGTTCCTGTTCTACCGGGACTCCGGGCCGACGTTCACCATCACCCGCCTGCAGCAGGTCGAGCACGAGGCTTACCTGACCTTGCGGGCGGGCCAGGCGGGCGCCGCCGTGCCCGAGCTGCTCGCGGCGGGGACGAGCGGCCCGGCCAGGGACGCGCTGGTGGTCTGCCGGGTGCCTGCCGGGCCGCCACTGGCCGACGCCGGCCCCGTCGACATCAGCGATGAGGCCCTGGACGGCCTGTACCGGCAGCTGCTCGCGCTGCGCCGGGCCCGCATCGCCCACGGCGCCATCAGCGGCGACACGCTGGTGCTCAACCGGGACGCGGGAACGCTGACGCTGACCGAGTTCCGCAACGCGTCCTCCAGCGCCCCGGACGGCCGGCTGGACCGCGACCTGGCCGGCGCCATGGCCGCCACGGCGCTCGCCGTGGGCAGCACGCGGGCGGCCAGGCGCCGCCGCCCGCTGCCTGCCGCCGCCGGTCCTGCAGGACGCGCTACGCCACCTGCACAAGCCAGCGCTGGACCCGGCGCTGAGACGCGAGGTCAAGAAGGGCACGCTGCTGGCGGACCTGCGGGAGCACGCCGCCGAGGCCGCCTCCATCGAAGTGCCCGGGCTGGTACAGCTGAGCCGGGTCAGCTGGCCCACGCTGGTCATGGTCATCGGCACGCTCATCGGCGGCTGGGCCCTGATCGGCGTGCTGCTCGACGTCTCCAGTTCCTTCGACACCATCATCGGGGCCGCCTGGGCCTGGGTCGTCATCGCGTTCGTCCTGGCCCAGCTCACCTGCGTGGCGTCGGCCGTGGAAAGCCTCGGCAGCGTCGCCGGCCCGCTTCCCCTGCTGCGGGTGATCGGGGTCGAGTTCGCCGGCACGTTCAGCGGCCTGGCGGGCGGGACCCCGGCGGTCTTCGCTACCCGCGTCCGGTTTTTCCAGCGCCAGGGATACGACGCGTCGACGGCGGTCAGCTCGAGCGCCATCATCACCAGCGCGTCCTGGATCACGGTGGCCGTGCTTTTCGTCGTCTCGCTGCCGTTCGCCTGGAGCTCGCTGCACCCGGACACGGTCAGTGACCTCAGCGGCAACCAGCGGATCGTGTGGATCATCCTCGCGGTCGTGGCGGCCGTCGCGCTGCTGGCCGGCCTGGTCCTGACCGTCCCACGGCTCCGCCGGTTCGTCAGGGACAAGGCCCGCCCGAGGGTCCAGGGCGTCCTGGCCAACTTCCGGGAGGTCGCCAGCTCGCCGTCCAAGCTGGTGCTCCTGTTCGGCGGGGCCGTCGCCCGGGAGCTGCTGGTGGCCATGGCCCTGTCGGTCTCGCTGCTGGCCTTCGGCGACCACCTGCAACTCGCGGTCCTCATCGTGGTCAACCGGCTGGCCGCGATCGTCGGCGGCGCCTCCCCCACGCCCGGCGGCATCGGGGTCGTGGAAGCCGGCCTGATCCTCGGCCTGACCTCGGCCGGCATCAGCGAGCCCAACGCCACCGCCGCCGTGTTCGTCCAGCGCCTGTTCACCTCCTACCTCCCGCCCATCTGGGGCTGGCTCACCCTGGTCTGGCTGCGCCGGCGCGAGTACCTGTGACCCATGGACATAGGGTTTACCCGTCTCGTCGCACGGCACCGCGTGCTGACCACCGACCAGCTCGCCACGCTCGCCTTCGGCAACCTCACCACCGCACGGCACCGGCTGAGCGTCCTGGTGCGCCTGGGCGTGCTGCGCCGGTTCCGGCCACACCGCGACACCGGCTCTGCCCCTGGCACTACCTACTCGGCCCGGTCGGCGCCGCCATGCTGGGCCAGGAGGCCCGCGACGAGAAGCAGTGGCTGCCGCAGGTCCGCGCCGACCGGCAGCTCGCCCTGGAATGCCCCATCGGCTCGGCCACATGACCGGGCCGAGCCGGTTCTTCATCGCGCTGGTGCGGCGCTCACATGCCGCACCGATCCGCAGCCGCATCGATCGGCGCGACCCGACCCGTGTCGGTAAGATCGGCCCGGTCAAGGGGGGCAGCGTCATCTAGCGCGGCGATCTCGATGACGGGAACGGCTGGCCGGTTACCGGTCAGCCGTTCCCCCCGGGTATTCCAGCAGCAGCGTCTTCACCGCATCCGTCACGGGCAGGTCGTCGGTAACCGGCGTCCACGCGTAAGCGTCGTGCTCGGTCAGCTTGACTGGTTCTGGTCTGGCCACGTCCACGGCGAAGTTGAACTGCCTGCTCTTCCTCCCGCTGCCGGACTCGTAGTCGAAGCTGCCTGCATACGCCAGGATGCCTGTCACCGTGAGGCCGGTTTCCTCGGTGACCTCACGGGTGAGCGCAGCGTCAAGTGTTTCGCCCGGCTCGACCTTGCCGCTCGGCAGTTCCCAGATCCCGCCCATGAAGTCGTCATCGGGACGCTTGAGCAGCAGTACCGCGCCGCTCGACCCGGACGATCCCGCCGACGACTAGTTGCTGGACGCCGTCAGCGGCGGCCAGCCGGGCAAGGTCCGCGAATGGTTCGCCTGGTAGCACGACGTTACCCTAGCAAGTCGCGGTAGTTGGCGCTGACCTTGCGGAACGCCACGGCGTACTGCCTGGCGAGTGGCAGGTCCTGGTCGCGGTGCCAGACTGGCAGTTTTATAGCGCCCGCGTGGAACGCCTCGGCCTGCGGGAAGTCGCCGGTCTGGTAGGCGAACGCTTCCTGGTAGGAGGGGAACAGGGCGCCGGGGTTCTGGAACAGGGGCAGCAGGTTGAGGGGGCAGGTCGAGCCAGGCCGGTCGGCCTCCAGGCATCCTTCCGCGAGCAGCGCCTCGTGGAAGCGCCCGATGGGCAGGCCGTCGAGTTCTTCCGGCCGGTACTGGAGGATGAGACCGTACCAGGACGGGTGCAGCATGCTGCCGTGCTCCGGGACCCGGATGCCGGAGAGGCCACGCAGTTGCCCGGTGAGGCAGGCGGCGACCTGTGCGCGTCCCTCCAGGTACTCGTCCAGGTGGCGCAGCTGCCCAATGGCGATGCTCGCGGCGAGCGGGTGGATCCGGTGCTTGAGGCCCATGCCGGTGACGGCGTACCTGCGCAGGGGATGGTCTTCAGGGATCTCGCTCTTGCAGCGCTTGTTGTACTGGCCGTGGAGCAGGACGCGGTAGTAGGTCTCGTCATCGTCGGTCAGGATGAAGCCGCCCTCGCCCGCGGACAGCGGCTTCGGGCCGTTCATGCTGAACGCCGCCCCCAGCCCGAATGTGCCGGCCTTCCGGTCCCGGATGCGAGCGCCGTGAGCGTGGGAACAGTCTTCCAGGAGTACCAGTTCGTGCGCGTCCGCGAGTGCCCACAATGCCGGCATGTCGGCCGGCACGCCCCACATGTGCGTAGCCACGATGCCGAACGTCCGGGCGGTGATCTTGCTGGCCACGTCGAGGGGATCGAGGTTGCCGTTCTTATCGCAGTCGGCCAGCACCGGGATGGCACCCAGGTGCAGTAGCGGCGTGACGGTCGCGTAGAACCCGTACGCCGGCACGATGACCTCGTCCCCCGTCCGGATCTGGCAGGCCGCGTACAGGTCGTAGAGCGCGGCGGTGCCGGAGCTGGTCAGCACCGCGTGCCTCACCCCGAAGTAGCCGGCCAGCTGGTCCTCCAGTTCGGCGATGATCCCCGAGCGGTCGTAGATCGAGACAGCGGTGCCGAGCTGGTCCACGACAGCCGTTGTTGTCTCGCCGCCGATGGGCGGCCAGGTGAAGTGCGGGCCGGGCCGGGTGACGGCAGGTGATCCGCCGAGCAAGGCGAGCGGGGAAGACTTCCCGGGCAGGGCAAGCGCCGTGCTCATGACAGGAGTTCCTTCGGGTTGACGTAGGCGTGGGTGCGGGCGGATTCGTAGCAGGCCGCGATGAAGCTCAGGTGGGCCAGGTTTTCTCTGGGGCCGCTGGCGTTCGGGCGCACGCCGTCGATGACGCGGCAGAAGTAGTCCACCTGGCAGGCCGCCGCCGAAGGCCAGGACTGCTCGCGGGACAGGGACTCGGTGACCTCACCGTTGTTGGCCAGCCGCCGGACGCGGCCGCGTTCCAGCTGCACCATGCCCTTGCTCCCGACCAGCCGGATCTGCTCGCTCTTCGGGCCGATGAACCGGGAGATGAGCAGCGAGCCGTACAGGCCGCTGTCGTAGGCGAAGTGGACCAGGGCGGTGTCCTCGGCGTCGTAGTCGCGGTCCGGCCGGGCGCTGACTGAGATGTCGGCGAGTATCCGGTCTGGCTGTCCGAAGTACCACAGGATCATGTCGATGACGTGGTAGCCCATGTCGATGATGCAGCCGCCGCCGGCCTTGGCCGTCTTGCCGCGCCACCCCTCGGACGGATCGGGGATGTGCAGGGTGTACTGGGCGTCGACCACGAAGGGCGTGCCGATTTGATCGGCCAGCTGGAGGAAACTGGCGTAGATCGGGTTGAACCGCCGCTGCAGCGTCACCATCAGCTGTATCCCGGCTTGCTCGCAGATGCCGGCGAGCGCGCGGGCTTCGTCCATGCCGGTGGCGAAGGGCTTTTCCTTGAGCACGTGGACGTGGTGCTCGGCGGCCGTCTCGATGACAGTCCGGCCGACGTGATGGGGAACGCTCACGACCACCAGGTCTAGGTGCTCGGCCTTGAACATCTCACGGAAGTCGGTATAGCCGGGAACCCGCTGCTGGTACTGCTGCTCCCGGACGATCTCAGGGTTCTCGTCGCAGACGGCGACGAGCCTGGCGCCGTCCGACGCGACCAGCCCCGGAATGTGGTCCTCGATGGCCTGCTTGCCGATGCCGACTACGCCGGCACGCAGCTGCGCCCGCGCAGTTCGGCTGGCGGGAATCGTCCGCCACGACGAATCGATGGGCTCGCCGGGCGGGCTGGCCGTGCTCGTCTGGGTGCTCATGGGCCTCGCCTCACTTCTTAGCTCACGGACGGAGCACCGGTAACGGCCAGGCGTTGCCTGGTCACGTACAAGCGCCGTACGCTTTAAAGACAAGCGGCTCCGGCCTGTTAGCGACAGGGCAGGAAACGCGCAGAATCGCCGCAAAATCATCGCACTGGCTCCCCTGGCCTGCACTGACGCATGTCGTGGTGTTGTGCGGGCACAGCAGGGAGGCCGCTCGTGCCGGTCAAGCGCGGTCGCCTCGCCTCCAGGCGCAAGGCGGTCGGTTTCAGCCAGGAGCAGCTGGCCGAGCGGCTGGGCATCGACCGCTCTACGGTCGCGCGCTGGGAGGGCGGCGAGACCGAGCCGCAGCCGTGGATGCGGCCCCGGCTGGCCCGTGTGCTCCAGGTCTCGGTTGACCAGCTTGACGGGCTCCTGACTGAGGGCGGCCTGACCGAATCAGAAGCCGCCGATCGGATGCAGTACGCGCTCACGCGTCCCGGCAGCGCCGATCTCGTCACCGTCGCCCAGCTACGGCACCAAGTGCAGGAGCTTGACGAGCGGTACGTCCGCGTCCAGTCGACCGCACTGCTGGCCCACGCTGGGCAGTGCCTCGGGCAAGTCCGCTTCCTTGCCGCCCACGCCGTGAATGGCCGGGTTCGGCGCGAGTTGTGCGCAGTCGAGGCCGAAGCCTCGATTCTCATGGGACAGCTCCTCTGGGACGCCTCCCAGCGGCGCGACCACGCCACAGCCCGGCTGTACCTCGACCAGGCCATCGAGGCGGCCCGCCACATCCGAGACCCAGCCGCCGAAGGGCTGGCCGTGCTGCGCAAGGCCATGATCGCCCTGTACGGCGAACGCAGCCCGGAGGACGGCCTGGCGCTGGCGGAGCAGACCGTCGAGACGACCACGCAGGCCAGTGACGTACTCACCGGCCTCGCGCTGCTCCACGCGGCCGAGGCGCACGCCATGCTCGGTGACCTGGCATCATGCGAGACGGCGCTCGCGGCCGCCGATACCCGGCTCGGCCAGGCGAGTGCCATGGACGCGGCCATCGAGCTGTACTCGGACACGCAGTTCGGGCGGATGGCGGGATCGTGCTACCTCTTCCTCGCCGATGCCCGGCGCGCCCAGGGACTGCTTGAGGAAACCGCTGCCTCCCTGGGCGACGGGTCGAAGTCGCAGGCCATCGTGCTCGGCAACCTGGCCCTGTCCCTCATCCGCCAGGGCGACCTCGACGAGGCTGCCGGACGGCTGCACGAGGCGATCGACGTCATCGAACTCAACTGGGGCGGCGGTGGCCTGAACATCATCTTCGGGGCCGGGCGGGAACTCCGGCCCTGGCGGGCGGTGCCGACTGTCCAAGACGTCTGCGACCGCTTGCTCACCCTGATTGCCGGCTGAGCGACTATTGACGTATGACGGTAGGTACCGGGCAGGGCGGCCAGGCCAAGCAGGCGATCCGCGAGCGGGTCTGGTCCCTGCTCGAAGACCGAGGTGCGGCCGAGCCGGGCGTACGCGGCTACATCCCCGCGTTCGAGGGCGCGGACGAGGCCGCCAGGCGACTCGCGGGCCTGCCGGCCTGGCGAGACGCCCGCGTGCTCAAGGTCGTTCCCGACCGCGCACAGCTCGCGGTCCGCATCCGGGCGCTGCAATCCGGCAAGCTGGTCTACATGGCCGCTCCGAAGCTGGCCACGCCCGAGCCCTTCTACGTGCTCGACCCGTCAGCGCTCTCCGTGCCGCCAGGCGAAGCCGCAGAGCCGGCGGTCGCGGCACGCGTCGCGCCGATGGCCGACGTCGAAGCCATGCGACCGGTCGACCTCGTGGTCGTGGGGAGCGTGGCCGTCAACCAGCATGGTGCCCGGCTCGGCAAGGGCGCGGGATACTCGGACATCGAGCTGGGACTGCTAGCCGAGGCCGGACTGGTCACCGGGCAGACCGCTATATGCACGACCGTCCATGAACTACAAGTGCTCGGTGAGGAACTACCCGAACTGGTCCACGACTTCCGGGTCGACCTGATCGTGACGCCGGAGCGGGCGATCTGGTGCGGGGAACCGAAGCGGGCAGGCCGGCTGATCTGGGATGAGCTGAGTCCTGAGCAAATCGCGACGATACCGGCGCTCACCAGACGCGACCCCGCTGGCCGCGCAGCCACCGAGTGACTCCGAACCCGGGCCGGGCCATGAAACTGAGGCGGTCCCCCGCCGCAAGTAGGTCGACAGCCGGCGAAGCAGGGTGACCGAGGAGAACTTCCCGGCCTGGATGGACAGCGCCACCCGCATCAGGTCACCGTAGTGGCTCTCGATGAGGTCCCAGTCGATGACGTTGCGGCCGGGCTCGCCGAACAGGGTGTCGATGTGCCGTTACCGTGCCTCGGCCGACGGGCGGCAGGAATTGAGGTCCTTCCAGTTGCGGATCCGCGGCATCAGGACAAGACCAACATCCCATGGCGGGTTTTGCCCTTACCGTGGCTGCCCCCATGGGGCCGCAAGGGGCCGACAGCGCGCGCACCGGCTCGCAGCAGTGCGCGCCCGGCGCCTGGACCGGGCGGGGCTCATTTCTCGGTCACGATATTGAACCGTATCGGGACCGATGCATGCCGCGGCCGTTATTGATCTTTTCTTTCACTCTATTTATCTTTTCTTTTCATCCACTTCGACTGATAGAATGACTGATCGTGAGCGATAGCGACATCCCAACGCCCGGGGAAGCAGGCGACGGCGACCAGCGCCCCGGTGGCCGCTCGGGACCGGCAGCGGTCAGCGAGCGGTGCATCTGGCCGGGGTGCACCCGGCCACGGGCGCCGGGACGGGTGTCGGGGTCGGGGCGGCAGAAGGAGTACTGCCTGCAGGCCGACCCGCCGGAGTACGGGGGCGGGCCGGTGCACAACGCCCGTAACCGGTGGGCCTCGCTGCGGGCCGGCGGGCGCGACGACCGGGAGGCAGCGGGCTACGCGGGGCTGGTTGCCGGGGAACTGCCCGGCGGCGGCCGGCCCGGGGCGGGTGGCGGCGGCGCGCCTGGCCAGGCTGGGCCCGCGGTGGGCGCGGCGGGGGGTCGCGGTGCGGGGGAACCATCCGCTCGTGATGCGACTCCGGTGAGCGGTGCGAAGAGGCGGGCCGCGGACCTGCTGGAGCAGGCCAGGCGCCAGCATGCGGCCGCGCTGGCCAGCCTGCGGGCCGAGCGCGAGCTGTACGCGGGGATCGGCGAGCAGCTGGCGGCGCTGGCCGACCCGGCGGCGGCGGACCTGGAGATCGCGGCCGTCGCCAGCCGGGCCGGGCGTGACCTGGCCCAGGCGGCCGAGGAATCGGCCCGGGCGCGGCGCGCCCAGGCCGGCGCCGAGCGCGAGCGCGATGAAGCGGTGCGGCTCCAGCAGGCGGCCGACGCCGCCGCGGAGCAGCTGGCGGAGGACGCCGAGGCGGCCGAGGGCGCCCTGGCCGAGCGGACCGGCGCCTACGAGCGGGACCTGGCCGAGCTGATCGACCGGGCCCGGGCGGCGGAGGAAGCCGCCCGGGCGGCCCGGGACGCGGCCGCCGCGGCCCGGGCCGCCGCCGACGAAGCGGTCGCCGAGGCCCGGGGACGGGCGGAGCAGGCCAGCGCGGCCCTGGCAGACGCGCTGCGCAGTGCCCAAGAGGCCAGAGGTCAGGCCGAAGAGGCCAGAGGCCAGGCCGAAGAGGCGAGAGGCCGGGCAGACGAGGCCAGGGCCCAGGCGGACGAGGCCAGGGAGCGGGCCGTGCGGGACATCGCGGGCGCGCGCGAGGCCGCCGCGGCGGCGGTGGCCTCGGCACAGGACCGGGCGGACGAGCAGGTCGCGCGGGCCCGGGCGGACGCCGAGCGGGAACGGGAGGCGGCGGCCAAGGCGCGGGCCGACGCGGAGCGGTCCCGGGCTGAGACCGACGCCGCCCGCGAGGCCGCCGTCGCCGCGCAGGCCGGCGCGGCCAGCGCGACGGCCCGCGCCGACGCCCTGGCAGGCGAGGCCGAACGGCTGCGGGCCGGGCTGCGCGAGCGCGACGATGCGCACGCCGCCGAGCTGGCCCGGCTGTCGGCCGCGCACCAGGCGGCGCTGGACGCCGAGCGGGCGCTGCGCCGAAGTGACGAGGCCAGCGGCCAGGCCGAGCGGGACCGGCCCGGGCCAGCCGGCGCACGATAGGCTTCGATTCCATGACTGGCGAGTCCCTGTACCGGAAGGTCGCCGACGACATCAGGGCGGCCATCGGGTCGGGTGCCTATCCCCCGGGTGCGCTGCTGCCGTCGGAGGCGGAGCTGGCCGAGCGGTATGCGGTGTCGCGCGGGACGATCCGCCAGGCGTTCGCGGCGTTGCGCGCGGACGGGGTGATCGCGTCGCGGCGCGGCGCCCGGCGGGTCGTCATCAGCGGGCCGCGGGTGCAGTCGTTCGGGGAGCTGCTCTCTTTCTCTCGCTGGGCGCGGGCCATCGGCGAGGAGCCGGCCGGCCGCGTGGTGTCGCTGGAACGTCGGCCCGCGACCGACTGCGAGGCCAGCCGGCTGGGCCTGCCCGACGGCGCGTTCCTCTATTACCTGGTGCGGGTGCGGCTGCTGTCCGGGCGGCCGGTGATGATCGAGCGCGCCGCCTACCCGGAGAAGGTCGGCGTCCTGGTGGCCGGCCTCGACCTGGCCGCTGACTCGATCACCCAGCGCCTGGAGGAGCTGGGCGTCGCCTTCACCGACGCCGAGCACGTCATCGACGCGGTGCCCGCCTCGGCCGAGGACGCCCGCTGGCTCGGCGTGCGGCCCGGCGTGCCGCTGCTGCGCGAGCGCCGCTTCACCACCGACCGGGCCGGCCTGCCGGTCGAGTGGTCCGACGACCGCTACCTGGGCGGCGAGACGGCGTTCAGCGTGCGCAACTCGGTCTCGGTCAACGCCCTGTCCCGCACCTCCGCCCGCCGCCGCAGGGCCGCTAGAAACCTCTCCCCCGGCCCGTCGGCAACCGGTGGGCGCCCCTGCGCCCGGCGGCGCTTCTTGCTGTTATCCGCAATGTGAACCTCCGGCCAACTCTTGGCTAAGTTGGCTATACAAGTGTGTACCTGGCTATGCTTGTTGTCTGTGATTGGTGAATCTGGGCGGGTTGTCATCGTCGGCGGCGGGATCCTCGGCACAATGCACGCGGTCATCGCGCGCAGGCGCGGGCTGGCGGTCACGCACCTGGAGCGGGAACCGGACGGGCGCGGGGCCAGCGTCCGGAACTTCGGCCTGATCTGGGTGAGCGGCCGGCGGGCCGGGCCCGAGCTCGCCCTGGCGCTGCGCGCCCGTGAGCTGTGGGAATCAATCGCGGCCGACGCCCCGGGCACCGGGTTCCGCCCGGCCGGGTCGCTGACCGTCGCCACCAGCGAGGCCGAGCTGGCCGTGCTGGGCGAGGCCGCCGGGCTGCCCGACGCCAAACGGCGCGAGTTCGAGGTGCTCTCCGCCGGCGAGGTGCGCGACCGTCAACCCGGCGCTGCGCGGCGAGTTCCTCGGCGGGCTGTGGTGCCGGGCCGACGCGATCGCCGAGCCGCGGCTGGCGCTGCGGGCGCTGCGCGGTTTCCTGGCCTCGGGCGGGCCCGGCTACGAGTGGCTGCCCGGGCACGAGGCCGTCGAGACCGCGCCGCACGGGGTCCGCGACCAGTTCGGCCAGTGGCACCGCGGCGACCTGGTGGTGCTGTGCACCGGGGCCAACTTCACCGGCATCGCCGGGCCGCACCTGGCCGCGACCGGGGCCCTGGCCGGCGCGCCGGAGCTCCACCGAGGCGGTACCTCAGCCGCCGAGGCGGGGGCTGCGGCGGGTGCGGCTGCAGATGCTGCAGACCGACCCGTTCCCCGGGCGGCTGACCACGTCGGTGGCCGACGGCGACTCGCTGCGCTACTACCCGGCCTACGACGTGCCGTCGCTGGCCGGGCTGCCGCCGCAGGCCCCGGTGGCGGCGGAGCACCGGGCGCAGCTGCTGCTGGTGCAGCGCCTGGACGGCTCGCTGACCATCGGCGACACCCACGAGTACGACGAGCCGTTCGGCTTCGACGTCACCGAGGACGCCTACGACCATCTGCTGGCCCGGGCCGCGGCGCTGCTCGGCACGGAGCTGCCGCGCGTTCGGCGGCGCTGGGCCGGCGTCTACAGCGAGGTCACCGGCACCACGGACCTCTACCACCGTTCGGCCGTCTGCCCCGGCGTGGTCCTGGTGACCGGCCCGGGCGGGCGTGGCATGACCTGCTCACCCGCGATCGCCGAGGAGACCTTCCTGTGAGCCGTATCGACGTCGTCTGCCTGGACATGGCGGGCACCACCGTCCGCGACGACAACACCGTGATGGAGGCGTTCGGCGCCGCGATCGCCAGCCGGAGCCTGCCGGCCGCGCGAGTTCACCAGCGCGATGAAGTACGCGCGAGACACCATGGGCCAGTCCAAGATCGAGGTGTTCCGGCACATCCTCGGCGACGAGGAGGCGCGCGCAGGCGGCCAACGCCGTCTTCGAGAAGCACTACGCGGCCGCGGTCGCCGCCGGGGAGATCTCCCCCATGCCCGGCGCGGTCGAGCTGTTCGCCGCGTGCCGGTCGGCCGGGATCAAGGTGTGCCTGTCCACCGGCTTCTCCCCGCTCACCCGGGACGCGATCATCGCCGCGCTCGGCTGGCGCCCGCTGGTGGACCTGCTGCTGTCGCCGGCCGACGCGGGCCGCGGCCGGCCCTGGCCGGACATGCCGCTGACCGCGCTGCTGCGGCTGGGCGGCGGCGCGGTCTCGTCGCTGGCCGTCGTCGGCGACACCCCGGCCGACGTCGAGTCGGGCCTGCGTGCCGGCGCAGGCCTGGTCGTCGGCGTGCTGTCCGGCGACGCGGCCCGGGCCGACCTGGAGGCGGTCCCGCGCGGCGACCGGCCTGCCCGGCACGCCGCTGATCCTCGACTCGGTCGCGGACCTGCTGCCGCACCTTGGCTGAGGCCCGAACCGCCGCCGGGCCTTGTAGCCGACCGAGAGAATCCTGAGCCGAACCGGGCCCGTTTCTTGCAGAATCCTCCCCTTGCCAATCCCTGCGGCGTGCTGTCATTACTGTCCGCGTTTAGTGACGGACATCGAATTCACACAAAGTTTCTAATTATTTGTCACATACGTCAAATACTTCCTTATTAATAACACTGGAACATATACGTAACTTCACACTCCTACGTTGGCCCAGGTTGTTTAGCGCAACGGAAGGAAGTCGTGTGAAGAAAGAGACGTCGGTCGAGCAGAGCAAGCCTGCGGGCGGGACCGCGGACAAAGTCCGCGTCAGTCGCCGGGCGCTCCTCGGCGGCGCCAGCGCACTCGCCGCTGGCGGTGCGCTGACGGTGACCAGTGGCGGGATCGCCAGGGCGGCGACCAGGACACCGGCCAAAAGCGTCCCCTCGCAATCCGTATCGGCTACCACATCCAGGGCAGCGGCGCTGAAGGACTCGTCCTTCCTGCCGTCGCTCAACTCGATCCCGAGCCGAAAGAACCTCGTTGACTACGAGGTCGTCGAGCTCGCCGCCATGCTGCGCGCCGGGAAGGTGTCAAGCGTCGAACTGACGCAGGCTTACCTGGACCGGATCAGCACACTCAACGGTCCGTTCGAGACATACGGCAACACCGGCTTCTACAACGCCTTCGTCCGCATTAACGCGGCGCAGGCCCTGGCCGCGGCCACGGCCGCAGACAAGGCCCTGTCGGCTGCGCGGCACAGCGGCCCGCCCGTGTCACTGCTGTGCGGGATCCCGATGGGCATCAAGGACTCGGTCGGCATCAAGGGCTTCAGCACCCAGGATGGCAGCCCGACCTTCGCAGGGAACGTCGCCCTGAACGACGCCACGGTCGTTGGCAAGCTCCGCTCGGCGGGCGTCGTCCTCATCGGCAACACCATCTGCTCCGCCTTCTCCGGCTCCATCACCGGGACCTTCGCAGGCAACGCGTGGAACCCCCTCTACGTCCCTGGAGGATCGAGCCAGGGGTCGGGCGTCGCGCCGATCGCCAGGCTGGCGGCGGCGTGCATCGGCGAGGAGACCGGCGGCAGCATCACGATGCCGTCCGCCGCCAACGGTGCGAGCGGCATCAAGCCGTCGCTCGGCACGGTCTCCATCGCCGGGCTGATGCCGTTGTCGCCCGGCTACGACGTGCTCGGCCCGATCTCCCGCAGCGGCCGTGACTCCGCCCTCATACTCAACGCGATCCTTGGCCCCGACCCGTTCAACGACCCGCAGACGCTGGCCGCCCCCGACCCGTTCCCGCTGATCCCGATGACACCGCGGCTGGGCGGCAAGCCGCTGCAGGGGACGACGATCGGCGTCCCGCAGACGGACTGGATGATTGCCAACGGCAAGATGCAGACCGGAGTCAGCCCGCAGTCGATCTACGGGGCCGGTCACCTCGCGGTGTTCAACCGACTGGTCAAGGAGCTGGAGAGCCTGGGCGCGAAGGTCATCGAGTTCCCTGGCCTCGACATGACGGACTTCTCCGTGAACCCGTACTTCTCCAACCCCGACGTCCTCGAGACCGTGGACGGCTCCCCTGTCTCCCCGTCGACCGCGGTCGTCAACGCCACCAGGTACGAGGTCAGGTACGCGGACGCGGTGTCGGACTTCTGCGCGAGCGGCACCCCGTCGGCTTCCTCCGTCACGACGCTCACCAGCCAGTACGGCCGGCTAGCACCGGGAGCCGCGGCCACGTCCTTCGCCAGCGCCGACACGTTCAACGGCGGGATCTCCACGGCGGCACGGTTCGAGGGCGAGCAGCGCCGCCGGACCCTGATCAACAATTACGCGGCGGCACTCAACGCCCACGACGTGGACTTCATGCTGATCTTCAGCCTCGGCGACGTGATCGGGCAGCGGACGGGCGGCTCCGGGTTCCCGGTGCAGCGTGCGTACTACCAGGTGCCTAATGCCCTCGGCTGGCCCCTGGTCAGCTTCCCTGTCGGCTATGTGCAGGGCCTGCCGGTGTCCGCGCAGTTCTGGGGCCCGCGGTTCACCGAGCCTGAGCTGACCCAGGCGATGATCGACTACCAGGCACACTTCCCTGCCTACAACACGGTGTTCCCGGCGGACCCGGTGCTCCCGGTCCCGACGACGGCTCCGTCCGCGTCGCCGTCGGCGACCGTCAAGCCCAACGCGGCGCTGGTAGCGCCGGGCGCCGCGGTGCCGAGCGGCCACGAGGTCGACGAAGGCCTGAGCAACGACCCGCTGGTCGGAGAAGCCCAGCTGAAGGCGATGATGAACCTGTGAGCGACGGACAGCCGACTCAGTTCCTGACCGTGGCGTTCGGCACGCCGGTCGACATCGGCCTCCTGCAGGAGGCCGCGGACGGCCCCGACGGCATCGACCTGACCGTCGCGTTCCAGGCGAGAATGGGCACGGCGTTCCTGCCGTACGGCGTCACCCAGACCGCTCCCGACACCACGTCCTAACCAGCGCACCACCCCGACGCGGGCACCGGAGCCGTCGCTCCGGTGCCCGCACTGGTTGGCGTGGGCACTGGTTGACGTGGGCACTGGCCGGCGTTCTCCACAGGCACTGTGGTCAACGCTGTGCGCAACGCCGGCGGAGCCTGTGGCCAACACTGGGGATAACCGGCGCTGACCTGTGAAAACCTGTGGACGCCGAAGCCTGCCGGACGACGCGAAGCCTGGTCAGCGGGCGGTCTGGCCTGTGGACGGCGCGTGGCCCGGTGCGCAGGCACGGGCGACGCCGCCTGACGGCTTGGCGGTGCGGCTAGGCGGTGCGGCTAGGCGGTGCGGCTTGGTGCCGGGCTAGCCGGCGAACTCGTCGGCGAGCAGGCCGAAGATGGCGTCGTCGGCGAACGCGCCATTGACCCAGCCGGAGTGGCGGGTGGTGCCCTCGCGGGTGAAGCCGAGGCGGGTGGCCACCGCGATCATGGCGTGGTTGTCGGCCAGGGTCTCCATCTGCAGCCGGTGCAGGCCGCGCAGCGCGAACCCGTAGCGGCACAGCGTGCGCACCGTGTCGTAGCCGAGGCCGCGGCCCCGGTAGGCGGGGCGCAGCGCGATCCCGATGTGCGCGGAGCGGTTGTGCAGGTCGATGCTCCACAGCAGGGCCTCGCCCGCCAGGTCGCCGCTGGCCAGCTCGGTGACGGCGAAGAAGGCGGCGTCGGCGGGCGACGGCGCGTCCTCGCCCGGCCAGTGCGGCGAGGCCGGGCCGAACGCGATGGGCACCCAGGGCCGGGTGTCGGACCGGGCGAAGCTCTCGGCGTCCTCGTAGAGTTCGGCGTGGAGTATCCGGGCGTCGTCTTCGCGGCGCGCCCGCAGCACGCTCAGGTCCCCTCGCAGCATGGGGTGACCTTACCGGGTGCCCCCACGGTCGGCCCGGCTAGCCCTGTTCACCCAACCCTGCTTACCTAACCCTGCTTACCTAACCCAGGCCGAGCACGCGGACCGCGTTGGCCTTGAGGATCTTGGCCTTGGCTTCCGGCTTGACGTCCAGGGCGTCGAAGTCGCGCAGCCAGCGCTCCGGGGTCAGCAGCGGGTAGTCGGTGCCGAACAGCACCTTGTCCTGCAGGTACGAGCCGGCCGCGCGGACCAGGTCGGCGGGGAAGTACGTGGGCGACCAGCCGGACAGGTCGATGTAGACGTTGGACTTGTGCGTCGCCATCGAGATGGACGACGCCGCCCACGGCACCGACGGGTGGGCGAGGATCACGGTCAGCGCGGGGAAGTCCGCCGCTACGTCGTCGACCAGCATCGGGTCGGACAGCCGCAGCTTGATGCCGCGCCCGCCGGGCAGGCCAGCGCCGATCCCGGTCTGGCCGCTGTGGAACAGGGCCGGCACGCCGAGCGACTCGATCTCCTCCCACAGCGGGTAGAAGGCCGGGTCGTTCGGCGCGAAGCCCTGCAACGACGGGTGGAACTTGAACCCCTTCACCCCGTGGTCCCTGGCCAGCGACCGGGCCTGGGCAACCGCGTCCGCGCCGCGCAGCGGGTCCACCGAGCCGAACGGGATCAGCACGTCGGCGTGCTCTGCCGCCCTGGCCGCGATCTCCTCGCTGGACAGCGCCGGGTGCCCGGTGGCGGTCGCCGCGTCCACGGTGAACACCACGGCCGCCATGTTCAGCGAGCGGTAGAGGTCGGCGATCTGCTCCAGGGCCGGCGTGCGGTCGTGGTCAGCGCGGAAGTACTTGGCCGACGCCGCGATCAGCTCGTCGTCCAGGGACAGGTGCCCGTGACCGTCGGACTCGATGTGCACGTGGACATCGACCGCGGACAGTGACTCAACGTCCATCGTCCGATGCTGTCAGGAAACCTGATCATCGGCAACCGGGTCCGACCGTGTCACAGCCCAAGATCACGCGGCGCTAACTATCCGTGTTCCCATTGCCGACCCGCCGTCCGTTATGCGAGCCTCTGCGGTGTGAAGATGCGTTGAGGAGCATGGACCTGTCCGCCAGCGACCCGGTGACCGGACCAGTCAAGGCGGGTGACCTGCTGTGGGCGCCCACGCCCGAACGGGTCGCCGGGGCGAACATGACCGCGTTCACGGGCTGGCTGAAGGAGACGCGCGGCCTGGCGTTCACCAGCTACCCGGACCTGTGGCAGTGGTCGGTCACCGAGACCGAGGCGTTCTGGCAGGCGATCTGGGACTACAACGACATCATCGCGGTGGAGCAGCCGACCGCGGTGCTGGCCAGCCGGGACATGCCCGGCGCCCAGTGGTTCCCGGGCGCGCGGCTCAACTACGCCGAGAACGTGATGCGCCGCGAGGCGCCGGGCGAGGTCGCGCTGTACTACCACTCGGAGTCGGTGCCGGTCACCCCGATGTACTGGGACGAGTTCGGCCCCAAGGTGCGGGCCCTGGCCACCCGGCTGCGCGAGCTCGGCGTCCAGCCCGGCGACCGGGTCGCCTCGATGCTGCCGAACATCCCCGAGGCGGTCATCGCCATGCTGGCCACCACGTCGATCGGGGCGATCTGGACCAGCGTGTCGCCCGACTTCGGCTGGCGCGGCGTGCTCGACCGGTTCCGCCAGCTGCAGCCCTCGGTGCTGATCTGCACCGGCGGCTACCAGTACAACGGCAAGCCGTACGACCGCTCGGCCGAGCTCAAGCAGATCACCGACGACCTCACCTGCCTGCGGCACGTCATCTACCTGCCGTTCGGCGACATCCCGGCGCCCGTCGCAGGGGGCGACCCCGTGGGCCGAGATGCTGTCCGGGCCGGCGGTGCCGCGCGAGGAGTTCACGTATCACCACGGCCCGTTCTCCATGCCGCTGTGGATCTTGTTCTCCAGCGGGACCACCGGGCTGCCGAAAGCGATCACCCACAGCCATGGCGGGATCCTGCTGGAGCAGCTCAAGCTGCAGCACCTGAACATGAACCTGTCCGACGGCGACGTGCTGTTCTTCTACACCACCACCGGGTGGATGATGTGGAACTTCATGGTGAGCTGCCTGGTGCTCGGGGTGAAGCCGCTGCTGTACGACGGCAACCCGGCCTACCCGGAGCCGGACGCGCTGTGGCGGATGGCCGCCGAGGCGAAGGTGACGCTGTTCGGCGGGTCGCCCGCCTACGCGGACATGCTGGCCAAGCGGGGCGTGGTGCCCAAGGACCGCTACGACCTGTCCGCCCTGGAGTGCGTGATGCTGGCCGGGTCCCCGGTGTCGCCCGAGGTGTACGCCTGGTTCTACCGGAACGTCAAGCGGGACCTGTGGCTGCACGTCGGCTCGGGCGGCACCGACACCTGCTGCGGATTCACCGGCGGGTCGCCGACGCTGCCGATCTACGCGGGCGAGCACCAGCACCGCAACCTGGGCGTGGCCGCCTACGCGTTCAACGACGCGGGCGAGGTCGTCGTGGACGAGGTCGGCGAGATGGTGATCACCAGGCCGCTGCCGTCGATGCCGCTGAAGTTCTGGGGCGACGACGAGGACATGACCCGGTACCGGGGCACGTACTTCGACGCGTGGCCGGGCGTGTGGCGCCAGGGCGACTTCTTCAAGGTCACGCCGCGCGGCGGCACGTTCGTCCTGGGCCGCTCCGACGCGACGCTCAACCGGTTCGGCGTGCGGATCGGCACCGCCGAGATCTACAACGTGCTGGAGGGCATCCCCCAGGTCGACGACGCCCTGGTGGTCAACCTGGACCTGCCGGGCGGGAGGTTCTTCATGCCGATGTTCGTCAAGCTGGCCGACGGCCTCACGCTGGACGACGACATCGTCGACGAGATCAAGGCCCGGCTGCGCCGCGAGTACACGCCGCGGCACGTGCCGGACACGTTCATCCAGGTGCCCGCCATCCCCACCACGCTGACCGGGAAGAAGCTGGAGGTCCCGGTGCGCCGGCTGCTGATGGGCGTGCCGCTGGAGGAGGCGGCCAACACCAGCGCGATGGCTGACCCGGCCGCCCTGGACGCGTTCATCGACTACGCCCGCACCCAGCACGACTACTCGATCTAGGTTGCCCGTCTAGCCCAGCACAGAACTGGAGTGTCCTCGTGCCCGAGATGCGCGCTGTCGGCTTCACCGAGTTCGGCGACCCGTCGGTCCTCGGCATCGTCACCGTGCCGAAGCCGTCCCCCGGCCCCGGCCAGGTCCTGGTCAAGGTGGCGGCGGCCACGGTGAACCCGACCGACCTCGGGTTCCGGCGCGGCGGGCGCACGCTGCCCGACGGCGTGGTGCCGCCGTACATCCCGGGCATGGACCTGGCCGGCGTCATCGAGGAGGCCGGCCCCGAGGTGACCGGCTGGCACGCCGGCGACCGGGTGATGGCCGCGGTCGCCCCGGCGGTGCCCGGCGGCGGCGCGCAGGCCGAGTACCGGGTGGTCGCCGAGGACCAGCTGGCGGCGCGTGCCGGACGGGTGGTCGCTGACCGAGGCGGCGACGCTGCCGATGAACGGGCTGACCGTGGCCACCGCGCTGGACATGCTGGCGCTGCCCGCCGGGGCGGTGCTGGCGGTGACCGGGTCGGCCGGGATCGTCGGCCAGTACGCGATCCAGCTCGGCCGGCACGCCGGGCTGACCGTGATCGGCGACGCCAAGCCGGAGGACACCGCGCTGATCGAGTCGTTCGGCGCCCACCACGTGGTGCCGCGCGGCGAGGCCATGGCCGCCGCCGTCCGCGAGCTGTACCCCGGCGGCGTGGACGCGGTCATCGACGCCGCCCTGCTCGGCCCGGCGGTCCTGCCCGCCGTCCGCGACGGCGGGCAGCTGCTCGCGGTCCGCCCGTTCCAGGGCGAGACCGAGCGGGACATCGCCATCCAGCTGGTCCTGGTCGGCCAGCACCTGCACGAGGGCCAGCGCATCGCCGAGCTGGCCAGCCTGGTCGCGCGACGGGCGTGCTGACGCTGCGGGTCGCCGACACGCTGCCCGCCGACCGGGCCGCCGAGGCGCACCGGCGGCTGGAGGCCGGCGGGGTGCGCGGGCGGCTGGTGCTGACGTTCTGACTCACTCCTTGACGGCATGCAGCAACGTGATGCTGAGCCAGGGGCCGCCATACCAGTAGCCGGGCCCGAGTGGGCGCAGTGTGCCCTGGCCGATGTGCCTGGCATACTTCCTGGCCATGGGCCAGGGATCGGCGATGAGCAGTTGCCCGCCTGGGCGCAGCACCCGCATGGCCTCGTCCACCGCGCGGTAGCGCCCCTCGGGCGACGGGATGTTGTGGATCGCCAGCGCGCTCGTCACGACGTTGAACGAACCGTCCGGGAACGGCAGCGCGGTCATGTCGGCCGTGTGCACTTCCACCCGCTCGGCGACCCCGGCCGCGGCGGCGTTGGCGAGCGTGACTTCGGGACTGTTGCCGCTCTGGTCCCTTGTCCACAGGTCCGCGCCGACGGCGCGTCCCATCGGCAGCCGCCTGGCCGCCGCGATCAGCACCGCACCGCGGCCACAGCCCAGGTCCAGCAGCTGCTCGTTGCCTTGCAGGCCGGCGCGATCCAGTTCCCGCTCCCAGATGCGCAGCTTGCCGCGCAGCGTGGTGTGCAGGTACACGCCGGCGTTAGCCAGCAGTACCGTCCCGGCGGCCGCCATCGCGATTCTCCCTGGCCGCCGCCGCGCGGCGGCCAGGGAGCACGCCACCCCGGCGGCGCCGAGAACCGCCGGGATCGCTGGCGCGTCAACGCCGTACCGCGGCCACTGAAGAGCCCGGCAGAGGGGACTCGTTCGGGTCCTTGGACATGAGGTAATCCTTCCGTAAGCCGAGCTAGACGAGTGTGGACCGGGGCGCGCGGGCGGACTGCTCCTGCTCGGGCGGCTCGATGGCCAGGTGCGGCAGTCGGCGGTCCAGCCAGCGGGGCAGCCACCAGTTGGCCCGGCCGCACAGGTGCATCACGGCCGGTACGAGCACGGTCCGCAGGACGAAGGCGTCAAGCGCCACGGCGGCGGCCAGCCCGATGCCGAACTCCGCGATGTCGACCTGGCCCATGAACACGAACGCGATGAACACGGCGATCATGATCGCCGCCGCGGCGGTGATCACCCGCGCGGTGTGGGTCTGGCCAGCGAGCACCGACCGCGCGTTGTCACGGGTGTGAGACCATTCCTCGGCCATCGTGCTGACCAGGAATACCTGGTAGTCCATGGACAGGCCGAACAGGATAGCCAGCACTAGCCCGGGTAGGTAGCCTTCGATCGGGCTGGGCGCGCCGAGGCCGAAGGCCTTGGTCCCCCAGCCCCACTGGAAGAAGGCGGTGAGTACGCCGAACGAGGCCCCCGCTGACAGCAGGTTCAGTACGGCTGTGATCGCTGGGATGAGCAGGCTGCGGAAGGCGAGCATGAGCAGCAGGAAGCTGAAGCCCGCGATCGAGGCGAGGAACCAGGGCAGCTTGGCGCTAGTCGACGCCGCGAAGTCGTCGAAGGTGGCCGTCAGGCCGCCCACGTAGACCCGCAGCGTGGTGCCGTGCGTGTAGCGCGGTATGACGGTGTTCCGCAGTTGGGTGATCACGGTGGGGGTGCCTGGGGCTTCGGGCGCTGTGGCGGGGAGGACCTGGGTCACCTCGACCGCCGGCCCGGTGGATGGCCTGGTTTGCGGCGGCGCGGCCTGCACGGCGGCCACCCCTGGGACGGCGGTGAGCGCGCGGTCGAGCCGGTCAAGCGCGTCGCGGTCGGCGGCGGAGCCGGTCTGGGCGACCAGGAGCAGCGGGCCGTTGAAGCCCGGCCCGAACCCTTCGGCGAGCATCTCGTATGCCTTGTAGGTGGTGCTTGACGTGGGGTCGTTGGAGGCGTCAGCAAAGCCCAGCCGCAGGTGCAGCACGGGAGCGGACACCACGAGCATCACCGCGAGCCCCGCGGCGGCGAGCACGGCGGGGAACCGGGACACGGTGCGCGACCAGCGTGCCCACATGCCGCTACCGCCCTCCGCGTGGTCCGGCCCGTTGGCTCGCAGCCTGCGGCGCTGTCTGCGGCTCAGCACGCGCGGGCCGAGCACGCCGAACAGCGCGGGCAGCAGCGTGACGGCCGCGAGCACGGTGCACGCCACGGTGATCACCGCCGCGACCGCCAGCCCGTCGAGGAGGCCTTGGCCGAGCGTGAGCAGGCCGAGGAGGGCGATGCACACCGTGCCCCCGGCGAATAGAACCGCGCGGCCCGACGTGTTGAGCGCGAGGACGGCCGACCGCTGCGGGTCCAGCCCCGACCGCAGGCCGCGGCGGTACCTGGTCACGATGAACAGGGCGTAGTCGACCCCGACGCCCAGGCCGATGAGCGCGCCGAGGATCGGCGCGATGCCAGTCACGGACATCAGGTGGCTGAGCGGCGCCATGAGCATCAGGCCGCTGCCCACGCCTGCGACGGCGGTCGCGATCGGCAGCGCCATCGCGAAGAGCGAGCCGAACGCGAAGAGCAAGATGACGGCGGCCGCGGCGATGCCGATCGCCGTTATGGTCGACAGCGGCGCCTGCTCGGTGTCCGCGATGGCCTTCCCGCCAAGCTCAACCGCAAGGCCCGGCTCCCGGACAGCCGTCGCCACCGCGATCACCCGGTTGACGTCGGCATTGTCTAGGTAGTCCGCGGCCTGGGTGAAGTTCACCGTGGCGTACGCGGTGCGCCTGTCCGGGCTTACCTGGACCTCGCCGCCCGGCAGGTAGGGACTGGCCACCGAGCCCACCTCGGGCAGGTGCGACACCCGAGCGAGCGTCGCCGACATCCGCTGCTCGATGGCGGGATCTTTGACGCTGCCCTGGCTCACCCGCCAGACGATCTGGTCGGAATCACCGGCCTGGGCCGGCGCCGACCGCTGCAGCAGTTCCTGCGCGATGCCCGAACCGGTGCCAGGCAGCGTGAACGAGTTGTCATACGACGTCTTCACCGCCTGCGACAACACCGCCAGGCCCATGAGCAGACCTATCCAGGCCACGATGACGATGCGACGGTGCTGGTAGCACCAGCGTGCAAGAGCTGGCATGACCCTCCTGTCTGATGAGTTCGGCTTCCATCGTCTGGGGCCCGAGCCGCCCGGGTCGTCGGCCAGCCGCAGCGATTACCCCGGCGGCGTCGCGCCGTTCGGCGCGGTTTCCGGCTTCACCTACTGCGTTCGCAGTAGTTCAGTTGTGGACGGTGAGGACGGTTGCTTACAGTCCTGCTATGTGGGCGAGTGCTTGGCGCAGGCTGATGGCCCGGCAGCAGTTGCTGCAGCTATCGGCGATCATGGCGATGGTGCTGTTCGCGGTGGTGACCATCCCCGGCAACATCCGGCAGGCGCTGAGCTCCCACCAGCCGCTGAGCTGGGCGGTGTGCGTCGTGGTCTACGCGGCCCTGGTGGCGCACCGACGGTTCCCGCTTGGCACCGTGGCGGTCGCCACCATCGGGTCGGTGGTGCTGATGGCCGAGGGGATGGCCTACCCGCTGACCTTGCCGGCGGTTTTCTACGTGCTGTACTGGGTGGCGCTTGGTTCCACCCAACTCCGGGCGCTCGCGGTCGGCGTCACCGTCAAGGCGACGCTGCTCACCGCCTCGCTCATCACCCATCCCGGCATCACGGGCTTCGTCATCCTGCTGTGGGCGGCCCTGGCCGTGACCACCGGCACGGCAGTCCGCAGCCACCGTGCCTACGTCGCCGAGGTCGAGGAGCGCGCCCGGCGCGGCGAGCAGGCCAGGGAGGAGGAGGCGAGCCGTCGCGTCGCCGAGGAACGGCTGCGGATCGCACGGGAACTGCACGACGCCGTTGGCCACCATGTCGCCCTGATCAACGTGCAGGCCGGCGCGCTGGCCTGCCTGCTCGACGACGAGGACCTCATCCAGGCCAGGGAGTCGGTCGCGCACATCCAACGGGCTAGCGAGGAGGCCCTTGAGGAGCTGCGACTGACCGTCGGGCTGCTCCGCGAGCCCGGCGCGGCCGAGCCGGGCCGGCCGAGCCGGTGCCGGGACTTGACCAGCTCGAGGAGCTGATCTGCTCGTTCGCCGGCACGGGCCTGCAGGTCACCCGCACGGTGACCGGCCAGGCCAGGCCGTTGCCCGAGGCGGTGGAACTGACCGCCTACCGGGTCATCCAGGAGTCGCTGACCAACACCCGCAAGCACGCCGACTGCGACACCGCCGTGGTATGGCTCGGGTACACGCCGGAGGGGCTCAGCCTGGCGGTCGAGGACGAGGGAAAGCCGGTTACCTGGAGCAGTCGGCACACGCCTGGAGGACACGGCACCGTGGGCATGCGAGAGCGGGTGTCTGCCCTGGGAGGACGGCTGTCCTCGGGGCCACGGCCCGAGGGAGGCTACCGCGTCTTCGCCGAGCTTCCGCTGCGAGCAGCCCGGATCGAGGGCTCGTGACCGGGACCGCACCCGCCTCGCCGGGGTCCGCCGCCACGGAGCCGACCCGGGTGGTCCTCGCTGACGACCAGGACCTTGTCCGTGCGGGCCTGCGGCTGGTGATCGACCGCGCGCCGGGGCTGAAGGTAGTGGGCGAGGCGGCCACCGGCCACGACGCGGTCCGGGTCACTCGTGCGGCACGCGCCGACGTCGTCTTGATGGACATCCGGATGCCGGTCCTTGACGGGCTGGCCGCGACCCGGCGGATCGCCGCTGACGACAGCCTCGCCGGGGTGCGGGTGCTAATCCTGACGACGTTCGAGGTCGATGACTATGTCTTCGAGGCGCTGCGGTCGGGGGCTAGCGGGTTCCTTGGCAAGGGCGCGCGCCCGGACGCCCTGATCGACGCGATCCGCACGGTCGCCCGCGGCGACGCGCTCCTCTCGCCGTCCGCCACCCGGGGCCTCATTGCCAGGTTCCTCAGGCTGCACGACAGCGAGCCGGTCCGCGCGTCACCGCTGCTTGCCACCCTCACCGGCCGCGAGCGCGAGGTGACCGCCCTGGTCGCCGACGGGATGTCCAATACGGAGATCGCCCGCCAGCTCACGCTCAGCCCGCTCACCGTCAAGACGCACGTCAACCACGCCATGACCAAACTTGGCGCACGCGACCGCGCGCAACTCGTCGTGCTTGCCTACCAGACTGGCCTGGCCCGCGCGCCACGTCCCCGGCCGTGAGCAGTTTCCTCGGCGGCCTGCTGGCAGCGGGGACTGGCTAGGCGGCCGGGGTGGTGAGGATGACCGGGCCGTCGGGGGTGATGGCGATGGTGTGCTCGGCGTGGGCGGCGCGGCTGCCGTCGGCGGTGCGGATCGTCCAGCCGTCTTCGTCCAGGTAGATGTCGTCGTCGCCGCCGGCGATGAACCACGGCTCGATGGCCAGGACCAGGCCGGGGACCAGTTTCAGGCCGCGGCCGGCCTTGCCGCGGTTGGGGATGTGCGGGTCCTCGTGCATGGTGCGGCCGACGCCGTGGCCGCCGAGGTCGGTGGAGATGCCGTAGCCGGCCGACTTGCCGACCTTGCCGACGGCGGCCGAGATGTCGCCGAGCCTGCCGCCTGGCTTGGCCGCGGCGATGCCCGCCGCCAGCGCGGCCTCGGTGGCGGCTGATCAGCTGGGCGTCGCCGTCGGCCGACGTGCCGATCGTGAAGGAAATGGCAGCGTCGCCCACCCAGCCGTCCAGCGTCGCGCCGGCGTCCACGCTGAGCAGGTCGCCGTCGCGCAGCCGGTAGCCGTCGGGGATGCCGTGCAGCGCGGCGTCGTTGACCGAGGTGCAGATGACCGCCGGGTACGGCACCGGGGCGAACCTCGGGTGGTAGTTGAGGAACGGCGAGGTCGCACCCGCCTTGGCTAGCACCTCGCGGGCGGCGGCGTCGAGTTCGGCCAGGGTGACGCCGGTCCCGGCGACCGACCGGGCGGCGGCCAGGATGTCGGCGACCACCTGCCCGGCCGCGCCGATCGCGTCGATCTCACCCGTCGTCTTGACCTCAACCACTGCCCGTCCCCCTCCGCCTCCGCTACGCGGCTCACGTGTACTGGGAAAGGATACGGACCCGCGCGACTGCCGGTGGTGCGGCTACGCCGCCACTGAGATCACGGCGGAGTTGATGAGGTCCCAGTCCACGTCCGCGCCGAGGCCCGGGCGGGTCGGGGCGTGCACGTCACCGTTGGCGTCGACCTCGAACGGCTCGGTCAGGCCGTAGCCGAAGTGGTCGAGGCTGTGGATGCCGGCACGGTTGAAGGCGAGCACCTCCAGCCAGTCGCAGTTGTCGATGGCCATCATGACGTGCCTGGCGGCCATGTTGTTCAGCGCGTTGTAGGAGTCGTGGACCTCGCAGTTCATGCCGAACGCCTCGGCCAGGTGGGCGATCTTCATCAGGCCGGTGATGCCGCCCTTGATGACCACGTCACCGCGCAGGAAGTCAGTCGCGCCGCTGGTGATCCAGGGCGGCAGCGCGGCCAGGCCGCCCGGGCTGATCTCGGTGGCCAGCAGCGGGATGCTCAGGTGCCGGCCGAGCCGGACGTAGTTGTGCATGTCGTGGGTGGGGAACGGGTCCTCGAACCAGTGGTAGCCCAGGTCCTGGATGGCCTGGCCGACCCGCAGGCCCTCGGTGTAGGAGTAGCTCCACGAGGAGTCGAGCATCAGCGTCATGTCGTCGCCGACCGCGTCGCGCACGGCGGCGCACGCCTCGATGTCGAAGGCGACCGGGGGCGCCTCGGTCCCCATCCAGGGGCTGCGCGGCGGGTGGATCTTGTAGCCCTTCCAGCCCTGCTCCTGCCAGTAGGCGGCTTCCTCCGCGTACTGGGCGGCCTGCTGGTGGTGCGCGGTGGAGAAGTACGCCGGGATGCGGTCGCGGCAGGTGCCGAGCAGCCGGTGCACCGGCAGGCCCGGCCGCCTTGCCCGCGATGTCCCACAGCGCGACGTCTACCGTGCCGACGGTGTGCGGCGACAGGTAGTGGACCATGTTCTCCAGCCGCCGCCAGTGCTTGCCGATGTCCAGCGGGTCGGCGCCGGTGAGCCACGGCTTGACCACCGAGATGATCTGATCGGCGATCTGCACCGGGCCGGGTCCCGGGTTGGACAGGAAGGCGTTGCCCTCGATGCCCTCGTCGGTCTCGATCCGCAGCACCCCCAGGGGCACCGGGCGGGCGGGGCCGAAGCTCGCGGAGCCGGTCGGCCGGCGTTCGTGCAGCACGACGCTGATATCGGTGATGATCACGATCCCGACGCTACCCGTGTGCTGGCCGGGCGCCAGCGGGCGTGGGCACAAGATCCGCGGCGGCGGTCTGGCGGCGTTGACCTGCCGGTCGTCATGGCGGCGGAGTCTTGTCCAGGGGGTGGTTATTCGGGCCGCCGCAGCCCGGCCGGGACGACCAGCCTGGAAAGGCCAGCGAACACGATGAGGACGACCACGGCGAGCAGCACGACGAGCAGCGCCCCGCCGGCCACCGGGCCGTACTGGCTGCTGGCCAGGCCGTCGATGATGAAGCGGCCGAGCCCGCCGAGGCCGATGTAGGCGGCGATCGTGGCGGTGGCGACCACGAAGATCGCCGAGGTGCGCAGGCCGACCAGGATGAGCGGCAGCGCGATCGGCACCTCGACCCGGACGATCTGCTGCCAGGTGGTCATGCCCACCCCGACGGCCGCATCACGGACCCCCGGATCGACGCCGGCCACGCCCTCGTAAGAGTTGATGAGGATGGGCGGAATGCCCAGCACCACCAGCGGCAGCAGCCAGGTGATCGGGGAGAAGCCGAGGTAGACGGTGAGCAGGACGAGCAGGCCGAGGGTGGGGATGGCCCGCCAGGCGTTGCCGACGTTGATCACCACGGCGGGGAGCCGGCTGCCGCCCCGGTGCCCGATGGCCACGCCGACCGGGACGGCGATGACCGCGGCGATCAGCAGCGGCAGGAAGCTGTAGCCGAGCTGGGCCAGCACCTGCTGCGGGATGCTGCCCGAGCCGTGCCAGTTGCTCGCGGTGGTGATCCAGTCCCAGGCGTAGGAGAAGAAGCTCACGTGCCGTCTCCCCTCGGGGCGGGTGCCGCGCGGCCGGTCATCGGGCCAGCCACGGGGTCATGATCCGCTGGACGCCGATCAGGATCAGGTCGCAGACCAGGGCGAGCACGATGATCAGGACGAGCCCGACGTAGATCTCGGTAGGGAACGACCGCTGCAGCCCGTCGATGAACAGGTAGCCGAGGCTCGACACGCCGATGAGCTGGCCGACGCTGGCCAGGCTGATGCCGGACACGACGCCGATGCGCACCCCGGCGACGATCACCGGAATGGCCAGCGGCAGCTCGACGGTGAGCAGGCGGCGCAGCGGGCCGTAGCCCATCGCGGTGGCCGCCTGCGTCGCCGCGGCAGGGACGCCGCGCAGCCCGGCGACGACGTTGGGCAGGATCACGCACAGCGAGAACACGGTGAGCGCGATGATCACCGTGGTGTCGGTCAGCCCGAACGCCGGGATCAGCGCGATGAACAGGGCCAGCGACGGCACCGCGTACAGGATGTTGATCGCGGTGAGCACCGGCGGGTAGAACCAGCGCCAGCGGGCGGCGATGACGCCGAGCGGCAGCGAGATGATCAGCCCGTACAGCGCGGGCAGCACACCGAGCTTGGCGTTCTCCCAGGTCAGGTGGCGGATCATCGCCAAGTTGTCGCCGATCCAGGACCACATCACGGGCTCGGCTCCTGCCGCCCGCGCCAGCCCTCGGAGCCTTCGTCCGCCGCAATGGCGGCGCGCAACTGGTCGAAGCTGGCGACGCCGACGACGCGGCCGTCGCCGTCCACGCCGACCGCCTGCCCGGCCGGCGACAGCACGGCGGCGTCGAGTGCCGCGCGCAGCGAGTCGGTGCCGACGGTGAAGGCGTGGCCGATGGGCTCGGTGTCCACCTGGCTGAGCGCGGTGTCGCTGGCCAGCGTGGCCAGCCGGGACGCGGTCACCCAGCCGTGCGGGGTGCCGTCCGGCTCGGTGACGCAGATCCACGGCTCGCCGGCCGCCCGGGCCTTGGCCACCGTGGCGTCGCCGGCCATCACCGGGTTGACCGACAGCGCCAGGCCGCCGGTGTCGACGAACGACAGCCGCCTGATGCCCCGGTCGAAGCCGACAAAGTCGGCCACGTAGTCGTCGGCGGGCGCGGCGAGCAGCTCTTCCGGCGGCGCGACCTGGGCCAGCGTGCCGTGCGGCCGGAACAACGCCACCAGGTCGCCGACCTTGATGGCCTCTTCGATGTCGTGGGTGACCAGCACGATCGTCTTGCGCAGCTCGGCCTGCAGGGTCAGCAGCTGGTCCTGCAGCGAGGCGCGGACCACCGGGTCGACGGCGCTGAACGGCTCGTCCATCAGCAGCACCGGCGGGTCGGCCGCGAGGGCCCGGGCGACGCCGACGCGCTGCTGCTGGCCGCCGGACAGCTGGTGCGGGTAGCGCCGGGCCAGCGCCGGGTCCAGGCCGACCATGGTGAGCAGCTCCCTGGCCCGGCCGCGGGCCTTCTTACGCGGCCAGCCGTTGAGCACCGGCACCGTGGCGATGTTGTCCTCGACGGTGCGGTGCGGGAACAGGCCGGTCTGCTGGATGACGTAGCCGATGCCGCGGCGCAGCAGCGCCGGGTTGCCCCGCCTGATGTCCTGGCCGTTGAGCACGATGGTGCCGTTCGTCGGTTCGACCAAACGGTTGATCATGCGCAGGGAGGTGGTCTTGCCGCAACCGCTCGGCCCGACCAGGACCATCGTCCGCCCGTCGGGTACCTCCAGGTCAAGGTGGTCGACGGCCACCGTCCCGTCGGGGTACCGCTTCGTCACTGCCTCGAAGGTGATCAAGGCGCCGTCAGGCTCTTCCGCATACAAATCCCATTTCCGACCGTATTTATGTGAATATAGCCGGGCTCACGCCCTGACGTCCCCCGCAACACCGGCTCGCACCGAATCGCACCGCACCCACCCTAACCGTCGCCACCGACAACACCCACAGACCTAGGTTCACCGGTCGCTAACGATTTCCCGGCCACTGGGATCTGCGCGGGGCCGTTCGGGGCTGGTCGCGGCGCGACCCGGTCGCGCCTGGGGCTGGCCGCGCGGCTCGACCAGGACCGAACCTGGTCAGCACGGTCCTGCTCAGACGGCCGTGTCGTACTGGGATGCCTGGAGGGTGTACAGCTCGGCGTACTGGCCGCGCAGGGCCATCAGCTCGGCGTGGCTGCCTGACTCGGCGACCCGGCCGTGGGCGAGGACGTAGATGCGGTCGGCGTGCCGGACGGACGCCAGGCGGTGGGTGATGATCAGCACGGTGCGGTCGCGGGCCAGCGTGCGCAGCGACGAGAACAGGGCGTACTCCGCCCGCGCGTCCAGCGCGGCGGTCGGCTCGTCCATGATCAGCAGCGGCGCGTCGCGGTAGAAGCCGCGGGCGACGGCGATGCGCTGCCACTGGCCGCCGGACAGCTCGGCGCCGTCCTTGAACTGCCGGGCGAGCAGCGTGTCGTATGCCGCGGGCCAGGTCGGCGATGACCGTGTCGGCGCCGGACGCGGCGGCGGCCGAGGCCAGCCGGGCATCATCGACTGGGCGGCCCATGGTGATGTTGTCCCGCACGCTGAGCGGCCAGTTGCCGTGGTCCTGGGCGATCACCGCGATCCGCTCGCGCAGCGGCTCGCCGTCTACGTCGGCGATATCGGCGCCGTCCCAGCGAACGACGCCGCCGGTGGGGCGGTACAGGCCGGCCAGGATCTTGGCCAGGGTGGTCTTGCCCGAGCCGTTCTCGCCGACCAGGGCGATGACCTCGCCCCGGCCGATCTCGACCGACACGTCACGCAGCGCGGGGTGGTCCGCGCCCGGGTAGGTGAACGTGACACCCGACACGACGATCTCGCTGAACCCCTCCGGCGCGCCCGGCAGGCCCGGTGCCGCGATCCGCCCTTCGGCGTCCTCGCAGAACGACACGTAGTCCGAGAAGTACAGGCCGTCCTCGTAGCACGAGTTGACCGAGTACATCAGCTGCGCCAGCGACGCGCTCGCCGAGCGGAGCGCGAGGACGGCGGTGCCCGCCACCGACAGGGCCAGGACGCCGGTGGCGAGCAGGACGCCGAGCACCGCGTACACGCCGGCGGTGGCGATGCCCCCGAGGGCGCTGCCGATGCACCTTCGTCTCCGTCTGCTGCCGCGCGGCCCGCAGCTCGGCGGCGCGAGCGTAGGCGGCGAGCCGCGACACCCGGCCGACCAGGAAGGCCCGCATGGTGAACGAGCGCAGCTCCGCGGCCGTGCTGCGATCGGCGATCAGGCTAGCCAGGATGTACTTGCGCCGGTAGGAGTCGACTAGCGCGAATCGCGTCAGGTACCTGATCCGGGCCGTACGCACGGCCGACCAGGCACCGGGCAGCTGCGCCAGCAGCAGCACGGCCAGCAGCACCGGCTGCAGCACGCCGACGACCACCGCCGCCGACGCCAGCCCCGCGAAGGCGGTGATGAAGTTAATCACGTCGTTCACCAGGTCCGATGCCGAGACCACGCCCCGGTCACGGGCCCGCTGCATCCGGTCATGGAAGTCCGGGTCGTCGAACGCGGCCAGCTCCACCTGGCTGGTCAGGTCATACAGCCGCACCTCGACGACCTGGTCGACCTGGGGCTCCAGCCGACTCTGCGCCCACCCGGCTGCCGTCGCCACGCGCCGACCGGACCGCCGTCGCGACCGCCACCAGGATCAGCGACGGGAGCGCGGCCCGGACCCGGTGCGGCGTGGGGCCGCCGGCGAACAGCGCGTCGAGCACCCCGGTGGTCGCGAAAAGGGCGTACCCGCCGAACACGCCGGAGGCCAGGTTGAGGCCGATCGTCGACGCGGTATCCAGCCGGTTCGCTGACCAGCCGAGACCCACCGCCTGCCCGACCAGCGCGGGGAAACGGCGCGCGACGTCGCTGAACCCGACCGTGGCCAACCGCTGGTCATAGGCACGCCAGTAGGCCTGGGTCAGCTCGGCCGTCTCGTGCTCGGCTGGCTCCGCCCCCGGTTGCGATCCGTCGCTCGCCAGGCCGCCGCCCGTCGGGCCACTCCCCGGCGGGCCGTCGCTTACCGAGCCTTCGCCTGTTAAGCCCGCCGACGAGCCGCCCGGCCGCAAGCGCGGCCGCCGGCGCCACCACCCCGTCCCCATGCCCTGAGTATCCGTTGGCGAGCCGGATCGGGCTAGGGGATTTCGGGCCGGCTGGACGGCTGGACTGCGTCCCCGCTACGTGCCGGCGCCGCCCGGCGGAGCCTGACGAACGGGATCTCCATGCGGAACGCGAAGCCGAGCCGCTCGTACAGGCTGATCGCCCCGGTGTTGCTGGCCACGGCGTGCAGGAACGGCGTGTCGCCACTGGCGGCGATGCCCGCCGCGACCGCCAGGGTGAGCCGGCCGGCCAGGCCCTGGCCGCGCCAGGCCGGGTCGGTGCACACCGCGCTGACCTCGGTCCAGCCAGGCAGCCGCATCCGCTCCCCCGCCATCGCGACCAGCTGGCCGTCGCGCCTGATACCGAGGTAGCGGCCCAGCTCGATGGTGCGCCGCTCGAACGGGCCCGGCCCGGTCCGCGCGGTCAGCGCCAGCATGTCGGGGACGTCGGCCGGGCCGAGCGGCACCGCCTCCGGGTCGGGGCGCGCGTCCACCCGCTCGGCGACCAGCTGCACGCCGGCAATAGACCCGGCGACTTCCCAGCTCGCGGGCGGTGTCGCGCGCAGCCCGGGGATGATGACTTTCTCCTCCGGGCCGACCAGCGCGGCCAGGTCGGCCCAGTCGGCCTCGTCCGGCTGGTCGGGCAGGGCGCAGAACGGGCTGACGTCCGGCGGGTAACGGACCGCCCGCCCCCGGGCCAGGGCCAGGCCGGCGTGCGCGCCCGACAGCGCGGCTAGCACCGGGTTGTCCAGCGGGTGCGTCGCCGGGGATGGCGCAAGGCGCCGCTCGGTCGTGTCGTCTATGCCAGTCACGCCGGCCACGTTACCGTGGGCTCGAGCGCGGGTTCGCACCGGTTTGCGGGGGTCGGCCCGCTGCCTTTCGCGGGCCGATCTGCTTTCGCGGGCCGACCTGCTTTCGCGGGCCGACCTGCTTTCGCGGGCCGACCTGACGGGCCTGACCCGGTACGCCAGCGTCGCGGCGCCGGGGAGGGTAACAGGGGCGCCGAGGGTGAAAGCACGCGCCCGTTCATCTTCATGCTGGGCGTGTCATCCGGGGCGGACCGACGTCTTCCCGCCCGCGGTGGCCGGCGGGCTGGTCCAGCCGGCCATCTTGGTGAACATCTTGTCCCCGTCGTACTCGAAGAACTGCGCCTCGGTGTTACACACAGCGGGCGCCGCAGCGAACTGGCCGCAGGCCAGCAGGGGTGAGCCCAGGAGCTGCGGGCCCTGGAAGCCGCGGGCCGCCGTGGTCACCGCGGCCGGGCTCAGGTTGGCGTAGCCGACCTGGTTGAGGATCTTGGCGACGGTCAGCAGCTCACCGAACCCGGTCAGCTCCCACGGGTTGGGCGCGTCGGCCTGCGAGATGTACTGGCGCGTCACGGCCACGTAGTCCGACATGCCCGGGTCGGTCGGGTCGCCGTACAGCGGCCGGGCGATCGAGTACGTCCACCGGGGATAGTCGCCGAGGCCCGCCGGGACCGTCCCGGACAGGCACTGCGCGGCGGAGACGATCTTCTTGGGGTCGGTCAGGTGCTGCTGGGTGAGGGCCCGGGCCAGGGGCGCGCACCCGGCGGCGTCGGTATAAGGCACGACCATGTCGGCGGTCGCCGCGTGCGCGTCCGTCAGCACCGGGGCCAGGTTGGTGTCGCCGGCCGGGTAGGGCGCCATCGTCACCTGGACGCCGGCCGCCTTGAGCGCGGCCTGGATCGCCGCCGCGCCCGGGGCGATGTCCGCGGTCTGCGGGTAGGCCACCACCGCCGTCTTGGCCTGCAGCACCTCGGTGGCGTAGCTGCCGATCGGCCCGAGTACGTGCGCGGAGTCGCCGTAGAGGATGACGGTGTTCTTGGCCGTCGCGTCGAACGGCGTGACCGCCACGCCGTCGATCACCGGGAGCTTCCCGTTGACGGTGTTGAAGAACGACTGCGCGCTGACGGCGAGGCCGCCCGCCGCGACCAGCGGCAACGACTTGTTGGCCAGGAACCGGTTGGCGCAGGTGGTGCCCTCCGCGGCGGTGGCGGTGAAGCAGGTGTCCAGCCGGAGCGGGTGGCCGTCGATGCCGCCGAGCTGCTGGTTGATGAGGGTGACGGCCAGCTGGGCGCCGTTGGTGGCCAGCGGGCCTGGCGGGTTGGCGTCGCCCTGCTCGTTGACGTAGCCGATGGTGACCGGGGCCTGCGACTTGTCCGCCGGGCCAACAAAGCCAACGGTGTAGTGCAGGTAGCTGGTGATCGCGGATGCCAGGGGCGGGACCGACGTGCTGGTGGGTGACGGCGAGGCGCTGGCGCCCGGCGACGCTGTGCCACCCGGGGACGCGGTGCCACGCGGGCCCCGGCCGAGGCCGTCCCGCCGGGCGACGCGGTGCCGCTGGCCAACGGGCTCGCGGCGGGCGAGACGGTGGCGCTGAACGTCGGGCCGCTAGCGGGCGAGCCGGAGCCCGAGCAGCCGGCCACCGCCAGCGCGGTCGCGGCGAGGGCGGCGACCGCATAGCCGGTCCTTCTAGGGGTGCGCAACTGCCATTCCTCCTGGGTACGTTTTCTACCGGGAAATCATGCTCTACCGGCACATCAGGCTGAGCCGTTACACCCCGGTTCGCGGTCCCCACAATTCGCGTGATGCGATCGCCGCCCCCTCGACCAGGGAGGCCAGCTTCGCCCACTGGATCTCCTCGTGCACCCGGTGGGTGAACGCGCCCTGCGCGAACCCGCAGTCGGTGCCCGCCATCACCCGCTCCCGTCCGACGACGCCGGCCAGCCGGATGAGCCGCTGCGCGACCAGCTCGGGATGCTCGACGATGTTGGTGTGGTGCGTGACGACGCCGGGCACCAGCACCTTGTCCTCCGCAAGCGGTATGTCTTGCCAGATCATCCACTCGTGCTCATGTCGCGGGTTGGCCTGCTCGATCAGGTAGTAGCGCGCGTTGACCGCCAGGACCAGGTCAATCGAGTCGCGCAGCGGCGGGTCGTAGGCGTGCGGCCCGTGCCAGCTGCCGAAGCAGACGTGGTACCGGATGCGGTCTTCCGGCAGGCCGCGCAGCGCGTGGTTGAGCGCGTCCACCCGCAGCCGGGCCCAGGCCCGGTACTCCTCCCAGGACTGGCCCCGCGACAGCATCGTGTCCGCCTCGTGCATCAGCACGGCGTCGTCAACCTGCAGGAAGGCACCGGAGTCGATGATCGCCCGGTACTCCTCGTGCAGCACGTCGGCGAGCGCGAAGACGAACTCCTCGTCGCTGCCGTAGTACTCGTTGGCGAGCCAGTAGGCCGACGCGGGCGCAACCACCGGCAGGAACGTCTGGGAGATGTCCCGGCCGCTGCCGTCCAGGGCGACCCGGAAGTTGACCAGGTCACGGTCGATCGCGGCCCGGTCGTAGGTCATCGGCCCGGTGCACGCCCAGACCGAGGCGCCGGAACGCTTGCCGTCGGCGGGCTCGCCGGTTCCGCTGTCCGGCTGGCAGGCCAGCGCCTGGCGGCCGGCCGCGCTCGACTCCCGCATGAGGCGGACCGTCGCCTCGCGCTCAAGCATGTCCAGCTCGCGGTAGGCGCCGGGGAAGTGCTGCCGGTCGCGGCTGGCGGGCAGGATCGTGGCGACGTCGCCCAGGGGCCTCGACTCTAGGCCGCTGGTCCGCTCGTACAGGTAGGTGATCCAGCTCGCCTTGCCCATCTCACCGTCGTCGATGATGTCGACCCCGGTCTCCACCTGCCTGCGGACGGCGTACGCGACCGCCTTGGCCAGGGCCGCCTCGTATTCATCGCCCTCGGTGGACGCGCGGCCGTGATCGACGGCGGACAGGAACGCGAGCAGTTCCACCGGGCGGAGCAGGCTGCCCGCGTGAGTGACACCGATTCGTTCCATAGACAACTCCGTACAAGGCGACGCGATGACTGCCTAGATACTGCCATCTCGGACAGGGGCCGCGGCCGACACTGAGTCAACATAGAGCGTCACAATCGGGGTCGCGTTAGCGCCGCCACCGGGCCCAGGAGCCCGGGTGCCTGCGTCGCGCGGGGTGCGGCGACGGCCGCTACCGGTTGAAACCCCAGTTCAGCATGGCCTTCGCGTCGGCGGCGGCCGCGGTCGGTGTGGCCGAGTCGACCGTGGAGGAGTCGAGCACGACCCCGATCAGGGTGGTGCTGCCCCGCCTGGCCTCGAACAGCAGGCACTGGCCGGCCGCGAGCGTGTAGCCGGTCTTGATGCCGACCGCGCCCGGGTAGGCGCCGAGCAGCGGGTTAAGGTTTTTCCACGAGTGCGCCCGGTGGCCGCTGGTGGCGGCGACGGAGTACTTACGGGTGGACACGATCGTCGCGAACGACTTGTTCCGCATCGCGGCCCGGCCCAAGGCCACCAGGTCATGCGCGGTGGAGTAAGTGCTGTACTCCCCCGGGTCCGGCAGCCCGCTGAAATCGGTGAAGTGCGTCCTGGTCAGCCCGAGGGACTTGGCTGTGGCGTTCATCCGGGCGATGAACCCAGAAAGGCCAGGCCCGTAGGCGGCGGCGAGCGTGTAGGCGGCGTCACAACCGGACGGCAGCATCATCGCGAACAGCAGCTGCGCGGTGGTGAGCTTCTCCCCCGGCCGCAGCCCGGCGGTCGACGCGTCGAAGCGCTGGTCGTAGGCGGTGATCCCGGACGGCACGGTGATCACCCGCTGCAGGTTGAGCCCGCGCGTGGTGAGCACCACGTACGCGGTCATCACCTTGGTGATCGAGCCCATCGGCCGCTCGGTCACCGACGAACGGGACCACAGGTTGGCGCCGGTGGCGGCGTTGGCCAGCTCGGCCAGGTGCGAGCGGATCCCGGAGGGCGCGGCGGCCTTGTGCGTGAGGACCCGGACGGGCGTCAGCCGGCCGGGCGGCACCGACGGCCAGGGCTGCCCCTTCCGCCCCGGCTGCCCCTCCGGCTCGGGCTGCCCCCTCCGCCCGGATGGTGGCCGCGCGCTCGGCGGCCTGGGCGGGTGGCGCGGCCACCCCGGCGGCCGCGGTCCCGGCCGCGATCAGCACGGCGCTCAATACCCCGAGCGGCCTCGCGACGAGGGCACTTTTACCCAGCTGGCTACCGATACGCACTAGCCCACCTCCAGCACGCCGAACGGATGCAGACGCATTCTCTCAGTGCGGGCCCCCCGTGACCGCCGGTTGCGATTGAATTTTCTCCGAACGGTCGCGGGCTCTGCCAACATGCACGCCCGTCGAGCCGTTCGCATGGCAGGCGCCCGCCTGTGGGACTAGCCTGCTTGGGACACCCGAAAGGGACACGATGGTTGACATGGATGGTTGGTGCCCGTCCTGCGGGTACTCGGTGGAGCAGGGTACGCGGGTCTGCGGCGGTTGCGGATACGAGCTCGCGGCACAGGCCGGAGTTCCCGCGGCGCAGGCCACGGCGGCGTCTCCAGCGCAGGCACCGATGGCCCAGCCGTCAACGGTTACCGTGCGGGCGCCAGCGTCGGGGCACTCGATCCCGGCGGCCCCGGCGGGCCTTTCAGGGCCCGTTGAGCCGGCCAGGCCGGGCACCATGCCTCAGCTGGGCAACTCCCCGGTACCGATGAGTGCCGCGACCGTGCAACTCCCCCCTTCGGGTCCCCCGCTGTCTTCCCCGGTGATGACGTCGGCCGCGCCGCCGCCACCGTCGGGCAGCCCGTTGCCGTGGCCGCCGCCGCCATCGGCGGGTGGCGGCCCGGCGGGTTCTGGGTCGGGCAGCTATGAGCAGGACGGCGCGACCTGGGCAGGGCCCGGGTCGGCGCAGACGTCGGCGACGTGGGCCGAGGCGCCGGGGCCGGCCGCTCCCGCGGCGGGTGGCCCGGCGGGCGGCATCATGCCCGCGGGACCGCCGCCCGGCGCGGCGTACCCGGGCGGGCCCGGTCAGCCGGCCGCCGACAAGCCGCAAATGTCCGACACGGTGGAGCGGATGCTGCGACCGCAGGGCATTTTCCATCCCATGCCGCCAGCGCCAGCGGAGTGGGCGCAGCCGTACCCCCCAGCTCCCGGGCCGTATCCGCCCGGTGGGCCCTACCCGCCGGGCGGTCCGTATCCGCCGGGGGGCCAGCAGCAGCCAGGTGGGCCGTATCCGCCAGGCGGCCAGCAGCAGGGCGGTCCTTACCCGCCTGATGACGGCCACTACCCGCCGAGCGGGCAGTACCAGCAGGGCGGGCAGTACCAGCAGGGCGGCGGGCAATACCCGCAGACGGGCGGGTTCCAGCAGCCGGGGCCGCCGCAGCCGTGGCCGGGCCAGCCGGCGGGTGGTCTCCCGTCCGGCGCGCTCGCCTTGCGCGGGACCGGTTACCCGCCAGGCGCGCCGTCGGCACCGGGCGCCCCGCAGCCGGGCGGCTACCCCTACGGGGGCGGGCAGCAATTCGGCGGCGGCCAGCAATTCAACGGCGGGCAGCAGTCCAACCCCGGCCAGCAGGCGGGCGGCGGGCAGTACGCCGGCGGGCGGGGCGGCACGCCGCCGTACGGGAACTCCCAGTACCAGGTGGGCCAGTTCGGCGGCGGAGGCTACGGCCAGGACCAGTTCGGCGGCCAGGTGGGACCGGGCAGCCAGGACACCGGCAGCGGGACCGGCTGGACCAGCTGGCGGGACAAGCTTCCGCTGCGCGGCCGCGGCCCGCTGATCCCGATCGCCGTGGCGGCGGCTGTGGTGGTCATCGTCGTGGTGGCGTTCGTGGTCTCCTCTCAAGGCGGAAGCGCGCCCTCGGCTGCGTCCAGCGCCGGCACCGCCCCGGGGACCGCCCCGACCGCGAGCACGTCCGGCTCCGGGTCGGGAGCGCAGCCGGCCAACCCCACCCAGCGGAAGGCGGCGTCCGCGCTGTCCGGCCTGCTGTCGCAGAGTGGCAGCGACCACGCGGCTGTCAACGCCGCGGTCACCAACGTCGAGGGCTGCAAGGGGCTGCCCACCGACGAGCGAACCTTCAACAAGGCGGCGACGAACCGCCGCACCCTGCTGACCAAGCTGGGAGATCTCCCCGGCCGCTCGGCGCTCTCGCCCGCGATGCTCTCCGCCCTGACCGGCGCCTGGCAGGCGTCGGCCACGGTGGACACGGACCTGGCCAAGTGGGCGGCTGACGGGATCGGCCACTGCAAGAAGAACAACCTCAAGGATCCCCACTACACCGCCACGATCCCGTACGACAGCAAGGCGACCAACGACAAGACCGCCTTCGTCAGGCAGTGGAACGGCCTAGCGAAGAAGTACGGCTTCCCGGTCTACCAGCCGTCGCAGATCTAGGCCTGCTCCTGGTGCGCTACGGCCTGCTCAAGGCCTGCTCCAGCGCAGCCCATGGCGCTTCACGAGGCGTTGCGGGCCGGTGGGGCATGGCCGCGTAGCGTGCGGGTGCCGTCGGGGCTGCGGGCTTCCATGGTGCCGTCGGGGTGCAGGCTGACCTGCCAGTGCCAGCGGTGGATACAGGTTTCGTGGTGGTACTCGCAGAACAGCGCGCAGTTGCTGACTGAGGTCGCGCCGCCGTGCTGCTTATGCCGGATGTGGTGGACGTCGCAGGCGGAAGGCGAGCGATCGCAGCCCCCCGGCCAGGCGCAGTGCCGGTCGCGGAGGGTGACCGCACGGCGGATGTGGGCCGGGATGGAGTCGGAGAACCCGATGTCCAGGGGGAGGCTCGGGGTGCTGTAGGGGCGTTCGAGCAGCCCAGCCCGGAGCGCGGCGGCGATGCCGCCTGGTCCTGATACGAAGTCGACGGCAAGCCGGGCGATGGCGTAGCGGTGGGCCTGCGCAGCTGAACCACCGGCCTGACGTCCCGGGCCGCCGCGTCCACTGGGAACAGGGGTGCCAGAGGCCCGGCCAGTCTCGGGGGCACCACGGTACTGTCTCGGCACACGACCGTCGCCAGCTCCGCCGGCCACGGAACCGCCAGGCCGCACTGCCGTTGGAGGGCTGCTGGTGCCGCCGGTGACGGTACCGCTCGGTCGTGCGGCCGTTGGAGGACGGTCGCCGCTACCGGCCGGGGAACCGCCGGGTCGCGCGGCCGCTGAAGGGCTGCTGGCGCCGCCACCAGCGGAACCGCCCGGTCGTGCGGCCGTTGGAGGACGGTCGCCGCCGCCGCCGGAACTGCCGGGTTGCGCGGCGTCGGAAGGCCGCTGACACCGCCGGGGAACCGCCGCGTCGCGGGGCCGCTGAAGGGCTGCCGCCGCCACCGGCGGAACCGCCCGGCCACACGATCGCAGGAGAACTGCCGGCGGGGGCGATTGGCGGCTGGGTCGGGGCGGGCGTGGTGCGGGCCAGGGCGATGATCTTGTCGATGACGGTCATGTCGGCGTGGCCGGTGACGACGGGGACGGCCAGGGCGTCGCAGGCGGCTATGGTCGCGTCGTCGCCGGTGAGGTAGGCGGTGCCGGGGTCGGGCTGCTCGCCGAGGCGGGCTCGTAGCCAGGCGTCTTCCAGGTCGTCGGCGCCGGGCATCTGGCGCAGCTGGGCGATCGGGATGTGCACGACGGCCTGGGTGTCGCCGCCCGAGCGTGCCGGGAGCATGCGGGCGCGAATGAGCAGCTGGCAGGCTTCGAGCAGGGCGTCGTGGAAGCGCTGTCCCTGGCTTCGCTCGTCGTCCGGGTCGCGGCGCTTCCCCAGGGCTTCCACGACGGCGGTGACGGCGGCGGCGCATTGGGGAGTCAGGTCACCGCGGATCACGCCCGCGCCGCCCAGGGTGGTGCCAAGCTGGATGTGGCGGTCGCCGAAGTCGAAGTCGTCGTCCGGGTCGGGCCGCTGTGCGCGCCACTGCTCGATCGCCGCGGCGGCGATGGTGGCCAGGTCGTCCAGCGACGCGCCGGCGGCCGCCGTGTCGAGCAGGATCTTGTCGGTGGCGTCGCGCAGCTCGGCGGGGAGCTTCCGCGTCCACCGGGCGATCTCGGCCGCCCACGAGCTGGAGATACCGCCCGCTGCGGCTCCGGCGGCGACGGCGTCGTGTAGCAGCGGGCGCTCGCCGAACTGGCGCATCTGACGGACCGCGGCCCGGGCATCACGGCGCGACAGCCCGCCCCTGGCGGCTAGCCAGGCCGACGATGAGCCGTAACCGTCGGCGTCGTGCGCGTCGGCCGCGTCGAACCGGCGCAGGAAAGTGGCGTGCGCGGCGGCGAGCCTCCCCTGCAGATCACCGAGGGCGGCCAGGATGTCGCCGATGGCCGCGGGCTCGACTGCGGCCGCCGCGGGCGCGGAGTTGAGGTAGTCGAGCGCCGCCTTGGCCAGGCGGAGCGCCCCAGCCGTGTTTTCGCATGGTGGCTGATTCCCTGAGCACACGACAGACCACCTCCCTCCGGGGGCTGTATAGATCGGGCGGTTGATCCGTGGCGCTGTTGCGTCCATGGCTATCGGCCCTCAAGTGAGATCCCTATTAGATTAGCTCATGTGTTCTAGTAGCGCAATAGGTAGCATCAAGATCGTTTGCCATGTGCTATGGCTACGCGCGAACGCCTCAATGGCTGCGGCGCGCGACCACGGGGTGCCGGGATGGTCACAGTGCGCGGCACGCGGACGGCCTGGGTCGGCCACAGGCTTGGACGGCCACACGCGCGGCCCCGCACGGCTGGGATAGTCGTGGCCCGCGGTGTGGTGCGCGGCACGCGGACGGCCTGGGTCGGCCACAAGCTTGCGGCACACACGCGGCCCGCACACGGCTGGCGGTGCGCGGGGCGCGGCGCGCCGAACGCTGTGCACGGAACACTGTGCACGGAAGGATGCGCAGGGCTCGCCCCGCGCAACGTGTCGGCCCGATAGGGCCTTGGGCGGGATCGCATTCGGATGGGCGGGCGAATGCGTTGGCACGCGGCTGGGCGCCCGAATACCCTGAACTGTGAGGGATGGCGTAAAGGACGGGAACGCCCGTACGTGCCTGGGCTGCCAGGCGGAGATTAGGCCTGCTGAGCGTTTCTGCCCGCAGTGCGGGCGGCAGGTTATCGACGGTTGGGCGACGACCACGACCGTGACCGGCGGTTCGCCGGGCGGGTCTAGCGCCGGAGCGGGATTTACCGTTCCCGTGCCTTCGCGGGCCGCGCTGTCGGCGCGCCCGCCGCGCGCCGCCCTGCCGGGACCCGCGGCGCCCGGGCCGACCGGGGAACCACCCGGTCTCGCACCGTCTGGCCCCGAACTGGCGAGTCATGCACCGTCAGGCTGGCAACCCTCCGGTCCCGCACCGTCAGGCGGGCAACCCTCCGGTCCCGCACCGTCAGGCGGGCAACCCTCCGGTCCCGCACCATCAGGCGGGCAACCCTCCGGTCCCGCACCATCAGGCGGGCAGACCCTCCGGTCCCGCACCATCAGGCGGGCAACCCTCCGGTCCCGCACCATCAGGCGGGCAACCCTCCGGTCCCGCACCATCAGGCGGGCAACCCTCCGGTCCCGCACCATCAGGCGGGCAACCCTCCGGTCCCGCACCATCAGGCGGGCAACCCTCCGGTCCCGCACGGGCCGGCTTGGAAGCGGACGGATCTGCACCATCCGGTTGGGAGTCCCCGCCCCCTGGTTACCCGCGGCAGGTGTACCCGGGCCAGCTGAGCGGCCAATCCATGCCCGGGGACATTGGGCCCGCGCCGGGCGGGCCGACGCACGGGGTACCTGGGGTACCTCCCCGCGCGGCAGCGCGCCGGGCGCCACGCCGGGCGCCACCGCGCCGGGCTCCACCGCGCCGGGCTCCACCGCGCCGGGCGGTCCGTTGCCAGCCGACACGGGGTTGGGCGACACGGGGTTGGGCGACACGGGGTTGGCCGACACGGGGTTGGCCGACACGGGGTGGGGCGACACGGGGTGGGGCGACACGGTGTGGCGCGGTCCTGTGCCAGCCGACCAGGCGCGGGGCAACAGGGCGCTGGGCAGCGGGACGCCAGACAACTCGGCGCTGACCGGGGGCACGCAGGCGATCGGCGGTCGGGCGGGGTCCGATTCCTTCCAGCCTTCCCAGCCTCCGGTGCCGCGGGCCGGGCCGTGGCCCGGGCTGGCCGGTACCAGGCGAGGCGCTGGCGGGCGGGCCGTGGCCGGGCTGCGCCAGGCACCAGGCGAGGCGCTGGCGGGCGGGCCGACACCAGGCGAGGCGCTGGTGGGCGGGCCGTGGCCGGGCTGGCCAGGCACCAGGCGAGGTAATGCCAGGCGGGCCGCCGACGGGCGAGCCTCTAACAGGCAGGCCGTCGCTGGGTAGGCCGTTGCCGTCAGGCGGGGCTGCCGTCAGGTGGGCTGCCCTCAGGCGGGGTGCCGCTCCAGGGGCCGCGGCGTCAGCCGCCGCGGCGGCATGACCGCGACCGGCCGCGCGCCTCCCTGGTGCCCTGGATCGCCGTGCCGGTGCTGGTGCTCGGGGGTGTGGTGGCGGTGCTGCTCGCGCACCCGTTCAGCCATTCGTCCGTGCACGAGGCCGCGGGCACCGCGCCGGCCAGGCCGGCCGCGTCAGCCGGGGGCGGAAGCACGTCGGCCAGCGCGGCGCCGGCCAGCGGGAGCGCGGCGCGGGGAACGGCGTCGCCCGTCGGTCACGGCCAGCGAGCAGCAGGCGGCCGCGAGCGTGGCCGCCATGCTGTCGCAGAGCGTGTCCGACCGCCAGGAAATCGGCAACGCGGCCAACGACGTCGCCGCCTGCGGTTCCGGCCTGGCCGCGGACCCGAAGGTCTTCGACAAGGCGGCCAGCTCGCGCACGGCGCTGCTGTCCAGCCTGGCCACGACGTCCGGACGCGCCGCGCTGCCGCCTTCGCTGATCAGTGACCTCACCAAGGCGTGGCAGGCCTCGGTGGCCGCCGACCGGGCGTACGCCCAGTGGGCCACTGACGAGGTCAGCAAGGGCTGTGTCCGCGACGACACCAGCGATCCCGGCTACCAGGCCACCGAGGCACCCAACCGGGACGCGACCAAGTACAAGACCGCCTTCGCCGCCGGGTGGAACCCGGTCGCCGCCCGGTACCACCTCACGCAGTACCAGCAGGGGCAGCTGTAGCCGCACGGGTCGGCCCACCCGCCGCAACGCGCGGCGGCTGCCCGCCGGCCGTCGGCCGCAGCACGATCAGCCGCCCGCTGCGCCCGCCGCCCGCCGCCCTCCGCGCGCCGCGCGCCGCGCGCTCGCAGCTGGCCGACGGCCGCTGCCCGCTGCGCGTTGGCGGTTGGCGGTTGACGGTTGGCGGTTGGCATCGTGGACGTACCGAGACAGCCGAGGGCGATGTCGTCGTAGTCGCGCCCCACCGCTCGGTTGCCCGGTTCAGGAAGCAGCTCGCTCAGCGACCGTCGTTCTCCGCCCGGTACACCACGGTGACCACGACCGCGAACAGGGCGCCGGCGACGGCCGTCAGGCCGATCGTGACGCCGATGAGCACCAGCGAAGCCAGCCAACCGCTCACCCGGGAACCTCCCAGCCATGGGCCGACGTTACGTACTGTAACTGGAGGTACCCGCGATACCGACGCTTAGTGCATCGCCGACCAGATGTCGGCCGACAGGGCGTTGATGGTGTCGATGCCGTACTGCTCGGTCGGGTTGCCGGTGGACAGGACGGCGACCAGGTAGTCGCGGCCGTCTCCTGAGACCCAGCCGACGCTGTTGACCTGCCAGTTGGTGCTGGCGGCGTTGAGCGGGAGCCAGCCGTTCTTGAGGGCCACGGTCACGCCGGACGGGACGCCGCCGGAGACGCCCCAGCGCTGGTCGGGGGTGACGTGCTCCATCAGGGACAGGGCGTAGGAGCGGGCGGAGGACGTCAGCAGCGGGTGGGCCCCCGGCACGACGAGCTGCTTGAGCAGGGCGAGCTGGTCCTGCGGCACGGTGCTGGTCAGGCCCCAGCCGGGCCAGGGGAAGCCGGCGCAGGTAACGCAGGCCGACGGGGTGGTCCCGGTCAGCCCGGCGTGGCCGTTGTAGCCGGCCAGGCCTGCCGCGCCGCCGACCGCGTCCCACAGGCTGGTGGCGGCGTCGTTGTCGCTGTCCTCGATCATCGCCCGGGCCAGGGACTGGTCGTCCGGCGACAGCGCCGCGCCGCCGTGGCGGGCGAGCAGCGCCTGGAGGATGTCCAGCTTGACCACGCTGGCCTCGGCCTGCGGGCGGCCGTCGCCGAGGCGCCAGGACTGACCGGTCCGCAGGTCGTAGACGGCGGCGATGACGGTGCCCGCGCGGCTGGCCGCGTAGGAGGCGGCGGCGGCCGCCAACGGGTTGGCGTGCGGCGCGGGCGCGGCGGACCCGGTCCGGGCGGCCGGACGCGATGACGACGGGTGGGCCGAGGCGGGCTGTGCCGACGCCCCCCGCGCCTGGCCGACGGCACCTCCCGGTGCGGTGGCCCCGGAGGCCGTGTCCCCGGGCGCGGTGGCCGAGACGCCGGCGGGCGGCGGCGTGCCGCCGGTCGCGGCGGCCGCCGGGTGGCCCCCGCCGTGCCCGCGCACCACCGTGAGCAGCACCAGCGCCGCGGCCACCAGGACCACGACGCCCGCGATGGCGCGCCCGGAGCTGGCCATGAACGCCTACCCCTATCCCGTCAGGAAGTCACGGCCGCCGCCTTCGCGCGGCCGGGTCGGGTAGAGCTTATGTGACTTTTCCGCCGCGAGACGGGCACCTATCCATGTTGCTTTGCCCGGAGTTTCCCGGTTGGGCGGGCCCGTGCTCCCCCCGCCTGGCCCGGGGCGGCTCCCCGATCGCCACTCCGCCGTGGCGCTGCCACTGGTGCCACCGCTTTCCCGCGGGGCTCAGCTGACGCCCGCTGGGTACAACCCCCATGGTCAGGGGCGTGAGCGCAGGAGGATGCCGTGCGAGTCGAGCTTGCCAGCACCGCGTCCTCGGCCATGCCCCGGGTCGGCGCGGCGGGGCAGGCGAACATCACCATCGGCGCCGACGACTTCTCGCCGCGGCCGATGATGTGGTTGTTCCTGGCGATCCTGGTCACCTTCGTGATCACCCGGCTGATCACCCGGCTGATCAGGTCGGGCAGCAGCGGCGGCGCGGGCCTCGGCAACGTCAGCATCGCCGGTGTCCACGTTCACCACCAGGTTTTCGGCATCTTGCTGATGATCGGCAGCGGGCTCGTCCTGGTCTCCAATACTCCGCAGGGCGGCGCGCTCGCCTGGTGCGCCGGGGTCTTCGGCGTCGGCGTCGCGCTTACCCTCGATGAGTTCGCGCTGTGGCTGCACCTGGAGGACGTGTACTGGTCCGAGCAGGGGCGCAAGTCGGTCGACGCGATCTTCTGCGTGCTGGTGATCACCGGGGTGCTGATCGGCGGCGTTGACTTCCTGACCGGCCAGGTCGGCACGGCCGGGTGGTGGTCGTCGGTCGGCGCCATCGTGGTCGACCTCGTGTTCTGCGTGATCTGCATGCTCAAGGGCAAGGTCGTGACCGGCGTCATCGGCATCTTCATCGGGCCGGTGGCGATCGTCGGCGCCATCCGGCTGGCCAAGCCGGGGTCGTGGTGGGCGACGCGCCGTTACGCCAGCCGTCCCAAGCGGGCCGCTGCGCGCCGAGCGCCGCTACGACCAGCGCCACCAGGAGCGCTGGAACCGGCTGCGTGACCTGGTGGCGGGCGCGCCGTCCCGCAGACGCCAAGCTGACCGCGCCCGCTCCTGGACGCACGCCAGCGACTGCCGCACCCCGTGGCGGCGCGACCGGCGCGGCACGCTGCCGCCGTAGCCGGGCCGCGCTACTGGGCGCGGCCCCCGGCTCCACGATCCCCTCTTCGAGGGCTGGCTGGCGTCGACCTCCGAGCCGCGCAGCAGGTACGCGGACTGGAGCAGCTCGGGCCGGTCCTTCAGCTCGGCGGCGGTCCCCGAGTAGCGGAGCACCCCGCCCTCCATCACGTGCGCGCCGGTGGCCAGGGACAGCGCCACCGTGGCGAACTGCTCGATGAGCAGCACGCCCACGCCGCTGTCGGCGACCGAGCGGATCACCGGGATGAGCTGGTTGACGATGACCGGGGCGAGCCCGAGCGACAGCTCGTCGATCAGGATGAACTGCGGCTGCGACACCAGCGCCTGGGCCAGCACGACCATCTGCTGCTCGCCGCCGGACAGCAGCCGGGCGGGCACGGTCAGCCGGTCGGCGAGCCGGGGGAACAGCTCGAGCGCGCGGAGCGCGCCCCTGCGCAGCCGCCGGCTTGGACAGCGCGTAGGTGGCCACCTTGATGTTGTCGTCTACCGACAGGTCGGGCAGCAGCCTGCGGCCCTCGGGCACGATCGCCACCCCGGCGGCGCGGATCTTCTCCGGCCGTCGGCCGGCCAGCTCGTTGCCGTTGAGCAGCACCGAGCCCGGCTTCGGCTTGAGCACGCCGCCGACCGCGAGGACCAGCGAGGACTTGCCGGCACCGTTCGGGCCGAGCAGCGCGGTGACCTCGCCGGCGGGCACCGGGATGGTCACGTCCTTGACGACCGGCGCGGCCGCCGCGCTCGATGGTGATGTCGCGGAGTTCAAGGCTGGAGGCAGGGGGGGTCGTCTCCTCCGGGGGATGACTGACTGCCACGCGCTCACACCTCCGCCGTTCCCAGGTAGGCGCGCATCACGTGCTCGTCCCGCAGCACCTGCGCGGTCGGCCCGGACGCGATCAGCTTGCCGAAGTCCAGCACAGCCGTGGTCTCGCAGACCGCGGAGACCAGCGACATGTCGTGGTCGACCAGGATGGTCAGCGCGCCGGTCTGCTCCGGGATGTTCTTGATCACGCCGGTCAGGTGGGCGGTCTCCTCGTCTGGCAGGCCGGCCGCCGGCTCGTCGAGCAGGATCAGCCGCGGCTTGCCCGCCACCGTCCGGGCGACCTCGACCAGGCGGCGCTGCCCGGCGGTCAGCGAGCCCACCGTGACCCACGGCGAGATGCCGCCGCCGACGTACTCGACGGCCTCGAGGACGTCGGCCCGGCGGGCCGAGCCGCGCAGCCGTGAGTGGATCATCGCCACGTTGTCGTAGACGCTGAGCGCGGAGATCGCCTGCTCGGTCTGGAACGTGCGGCGCACCCCCCACCGGGCGCGGCGGAAGTGGGTCATTCGCAGCAGCTCGTCGCCGAACGCGGTCACCGACCCGGCCGCCGGCCGGACGAAGCCGGACAGCACGTTGAAGAACGTGGTCTTCCCGGCGCCGTTCGGCCCGATCAGGCCGCAGACGCCCCGTTCGAACCGCAGGTCCATGCCGTCCAGCGACGTGACGCCGCCGTATTTCACCGTGATGCCCTTGACCTCGATCATGAGGTGCCCCCCTCCCGCCCGGCCGTGCCCGCTGCGCCCGCTGCGCCCGCCGTGCCCGCCGGCGCGTCCGCCGCCGGGGCCGCGCGGCCCGAGCGCCTGCGGATCAGCCGGTACAGGCGCTTCATGTCCTTGGGGAACTGGTCGGCGATCCCGCCGGGCGCGGTGGCGAGCACCTGCATGACGCCGACGCCGAACAGGATGATCAGCACGTCGTTGGGCCAGCGCCAGCTTTGCAGCAGCGCGGGCAGGAACGCCTGCAGGAACGCGGCGACCACCGCGCCGGCCAGGCTGAACGCGCCGCCCATGAGCACCACGGCCAGCAGTTCGAGGGAGTTCTGGATCGGGAAGCTGATCGAGGGCAGCTCACGGTCCGCGCCGGCCAGCAGCGCGCCGGCCACGCCGGTGACGAACGCGGCCAGGGCCATCGCCCACAGCTTGTAGAACGTGGTGTTGATGCCGGCCGCGAGCGCCGACGGCTCGCTCTGCCTGATCGCCGCCCAGGCGCGCCCGGGCCTGGTCCGCAGGTGCAGGAAGACAAGCAGGAACATCACGATGGCGATGATCACCGAGAACCGGTAGAACGCCGCGTCCGTCCCGGCGAAGGAGGGCCGCCTGATCTGCGGGATGTGCAGCAGGGAGCCGTCGTAGCCGGAGAAGCCGCCGCCGCCGTTGGGGAAGTTCAGCGTCGCCAAGATGACCGTGACGCCGCCGGCCAGCATCAGCGTGATCAGCGCCAGGTACAGGCCGCGCAGCCGCAGCGCGGGCAGCGTGATCAGCGAGCCGATGATCATCGTGACCAGGCCGGCCTCGATCACCACCAGGATGTACGGCTGGCCGGTGCCGAACAGCAGCCGGGCGCCGACCCAGGCGCCGATGATCAGCACCGCGAGCTGGCCCAGGGAGTACAGGCCGACCCGGCCGACGAGCAGGCCGAGGCCGAGGGTGACGATCGAGTAGATGGCCACCTGGGTCATCGTGACGGTGTAGTACTCGCTCATCAGCGGCGGCAGCGCGAACAGCGCGAGCAGCAGCAGGACGACGATGACGGCGACGCGGGTGAGCGAGCGGCGGCCCATGACCGGGCCGCGGCGGGCGGAGTCGGGAGCCGTGGAGCCGGCGGTGCCGGCGGTGTCGATCACTGGGGCCTCACCCTTCCTCGCGCGAGCGGGTCATGACCGACGTGCGCGACATGACCAGCAGGGCGATCGCGGCCAGCACGAACGGGCGTCATGTCCTGATAGCTGCCGATCTGGTTGATCGGCGTGATGAGGTCGTGGACCAGGCCGATGACCAGCGCGGCGGCGAACGTGACCGGGATCGAGCGGAGCCGGCCGATGAGCGACGCCGCCAGCGAGGAGATCAGGACGGTGAACACCAGGTTGGTGTCGTCGAACCCGGACAGGTTGGCCAGCATGATCCCGGCGATGCCGGACAGCAGCCCGCTGCCGAGCCAGGCGGCGGCCTCAACCCGGCGGACCGGGACGCCGAGGGTGGCGGTGATCTCCCGGTCGTTGGCCATCGCCCGCATCGCGGTACCCAGCTTGGAGAAGCGCAGGAAGACGCCGGTACCGACGGTGATGACGATGCCAAGCAAGCAGCGCGATGATCTCGGTCCAGTTGATCGTCAGCTGGCCGATGATGTAGCCGCTGTTGTCGGTGGGGAACGAGATCGACGGCGACTGGCCGCCGCTGGTCGGCCAGGCCAGGTCGATGGCGCCGAACAGCACCAGCGCGAGGCCCAGCGTGGACACGGACTGGACCAGCGGGCCGCGCCCGGCCAGGAGAGGCCCGAAGACCATGCCGTAGCCGAGCGTCACCACGCCGCCGAACAAGATGCATACGATCCAGCCCAGCCAGCCGGGGCTGCCCGCCTGGATGATGGAGTACGCGATGAAGGCCCCCATCGCCCCGACCGCGCCGAACGCGAGGTTGAGTACCCCGGTGGCCCGGTACAGGACGACCAGCCCGACCCCGGACAGGGCGTAGAGCCCGCCCAGGGCCAGGCCGGTCGCGATGTAGGGCTGAAATTCTCCCCAGCTCGGCATGTAAGTGTTTCAGTCCCTTGGCGCTAGTTGACCACAGGCTCGGTCTCCGGGCTTGGTTACGAGGCGTAGACCGCGGGGGCCGTGCCGGCGATCTTGCGGTAAGCGGCGATCTGCGGGTCGACGGACGGGATCAGGGTGCAGCCGCGGGCCTGGACGAACTGGCCGTTGCTCGGGGTGACCGTGAAGTCCATGTTGTTCGGGATGTGCTCGGCGTAGTCGCCGTAGGTGAAGCCCTGGCACATCAGGCCCGGTGTTGACGTTGCTTGAGCCCCTTGATCGCGGCGCTGACCGACGCGATCGTGTACGCGCCCTTCACGCTCTCCAGGGCCTGCTTGGCGAGCTCGCCGATCTCGAAGCCCATCTCGGAGAACGAGCCGACGCCGCCGGACACGGCTGGAGCCGTACTGCTTGAGCACCGCCTGGAAGAGCTGTGCGGCCTGGCTGTTGTTGCCGTCCAGCGGGGCCAGCTCGGAGTTGACGAACAGCTTGTTGTTCCACTTGGGGCCGAGCGACTTGGCCAGGAAGTCGGTGTTGCACGGGGTGGAGCAGGCCCAGTACTTGACCCGGTTCTGCAGGTTGAGCTTCTGCGCCGCCTGCAGGATCTGCTGCGCCTGGGGCGGGGTGAAGTTGAGCACCACCGCGCCGTTCGGGCCCGCGGCGGTCACCAGCTTGGTGGCGATCGCGTTGGCGCTGGTGATCGGCACGTTCTCGGTGAAGGTCTGGATCTGCACGCCCTTGGCCTTGGCCAGGGCCTGCGGGCCGCCGGCGATGTAGCCGGTGCCGGGCACGTTCGACTGGTCGAAAGCGATCTTGGTGGCCCCGTTGGTCAGCACGTACTCGGTCGCGCCGTCGCTGGAGTAGCGCGGCCCCATGTTCACCGAGGCGGTGTCCGGCGTCGACCAGCACTCCGGGTCGATGCCCGCGCCGAGCACCTCGATGCCGACGCTCTTCCAGTAGGCCGCGTCGACCGAGCACTCGATGATCGAGCTGTTGCCGACGATGCCGACCACGTGGTCGCTGGTGACGAGCTGCTTGGCCAGCGAGGTGATCTGCGACGGGTTGGTCTGCTCGGTCAGCGCGGTGTACTTGACCGGGTGCCCGTTGATGCCGCCGTTGTCGTTGAGGCAGGCGAAGTACGCGGCGGTCATGTTCTGGATGTCGCTGAAGTCGGTGCCCGGCTGCTTGGTGTCGATCGAGCCGAGGTTGATCGGGGTGCCGGTCGCCTTGACCCCCGGCTTGTCGCCGCAAGCCGACGCCGCCACGGTGCCGCCGCCGGATGAGCTGGACGCGGCGCCGGTCCCGGCCGGGGCGCTCGACGGCGCGCTCGACGGCGCGGAGCCGCTGGCGGCGCTGGAGCTCGACAGGTTCGTGGTGCAGGCGGCTAGCCCGCCGAGCGACGCGGCGGCGACGACGACGACGGCCGTCCGCGTGCGCCAGGGGACGTATCTATTCATGTGTTCTGCCTTCTCGTGGCTAACAGCGGGCCATTTCTTCCGAACAGACACGCGTTCCGCGATAGCGGCCGCGCATCGCCTCCGGCTAGCCGGGGAAGACGCCGTTCACCGGGTCCACAAGTAAACGGTGCTTCTTTGCACTGCTTTAAGGATGTGGTGTGAGTTCCAGCAGATCTCAGGTGTTCTTCGCCGATTATGGTCACGCCGCCGAGGCTGTCATACCCCCGGCAGAGAACGGTTTCATCACGTTTCTTTTCCTATCGACTCCCCTCGCGCACCGGGCCCGGCGGCCCGGCAGCTGCCCGCTGAGCCGGGAACTTACGGCGACAATCGCATGGCGGCTGAGCGCGAACAATCACCCCCGCCGCCAAAGTCGGCGCACCATTTGCTGCGCCGGAGCACAAGCTTTCTGGTCACTCGAATTAACAGAAGTCACATCAGAAACAAGGCGCGGGCACGGGCGACCGCCGTTACCTGGCCGGCCTGCGCACGCCATTCCGGCGGCCCGCGCTCCGCGCTTCTTGCTGTTATCAGGTCGTATTGATCACCATTTAAATTAATGAATCTTAAAGAACCGGACCGGGGCGTGAAAAAGCCGGCGGCCCCCGCGCTAAGGCGGGGGCCGCCGGCCCGTTGGGTGGGACCCGGTTGGGTGGGACCCGGCCTAGGCGAGCCCGGCCGCCTTGCGGAGCGTGTCGGCCTTGTCGGTGCGCTCCCAGGTGAAGCCGTCGCCGGTGCGGCCGAAGTGGCCGTAGGCGGCGGTCTGCTGGTACCGCGGGCGGCGCAGGTCCAGGTCGCGCAGGATCGCGCCGGGGCGCAGGTCGAAGTGCTCGTTGACCAGGTCGACGATCTGCTTGCGGGAGATCTTCTCCGTGCCGAACGTCTCGACCAGCAGCGACAGCGGCCGGGCGACGCCGATCGCGTAGGCGACCTGGACCTCGGCGCGGTCGGCCAGGCCGGCCGCGACGATGTTCTTGGCCACGTAGCGGGCGGCGTAGGCGGCCGAGCGGTCCACCTTGGACGGGTCCTTGCCGGAGAACGCGCCGCCGCCGTGACGGGCGAAGCCGCCGTAGGTGTCGACGATGATCTTCCGGCCGGTCAGGCCGGTGTCACCGACCGGGCCGCCGATGACGAACCGGCCGGTCGGGTTGACGTAGAACTCCTCCTTGAGGCGCTTCGGGTCGTACAGGTCGCCGGGCAGCACCTGGGTCACGACCTCCTCCCACAGCGCCTCGAACAGCTTGGACTCCACGCCGTCCTGGTGCTGGGTGGAGATGAGCACCTTGTCGATCTCGACCGGCTTGCCGTTGTCGTCGTAGCGGATGGTGACCTGGGTCTTGCCGTCCGGGCGCAGGTAGGGCAGCACGCCGGAGTGGCGCACCTCCGACAGCCTCTTGGACAGCTTGTGCGCCAGGATGATCGGGGTCGGCATCAGCTCGGGCGTCTCGTTGGTCGCGTAGCCGAACATCATGCCCTGGTCGCCGGCGCCGATCTTGTCCAGCGGGTCCTCCGAGCCGCCGACCCGGCTCTCGTGGCCGGTGTCCACGCCCTGGGCGATGTCCGGCGACTGGCGGTCCATCGCGACCATGACGCCAACCGCGTTACCGTCGAAGTAGAACTCGCCGTTGTCGTAGCCGATCTCGTTGACCACCTTGCGCGCGATGGCGGCGTAGTCAATCGTCGACGCGGTGGTGATCTCGCCGGCCACCACGATCAGGCCGGTGGTCAGCATGGTCTCGCAGGCCACCCGGGACAGCGGGTCCCCGGCGAGCGCCGCGTCGACGATGGCGTCGGAGATCTGGTCGGCAATCTTGTCCGGGTGGCCTTCGGTCACCGACTCGGAGGTGAAGAGGAATCCGCTATCCATTGCTGCTCTCTCCTGATGTCTGGGATTCGCGCTCTCCCACGGCGGGAGAATGGCTGGATGGAGGTGCTTTCAGTTCTGACCGGACCATCGCTGCGCCAGCTACCATAGCGCGGAGCTTCTGCCTTGCCACCTCTGGCGAGAGGTGTCGCAGCCCGCAGTCGGGGTTGATGACCAGGCGGGCCGGGTCCACGTACTCAAGCGCCCGCCTGATCCTGGCGGCGACGAGTTCGGCGCTCTCCACGGCGGAAGACTTCACATCGATGACGCCGAGGCCGAGTTCGGACGGCCAGGCGTACTCCTTGATCAGCCGCAGGTCCTCGAGTCCCTTGCGGGCGAATTCGAGCACCAGCTGGTCGACCCGGGCCTCGAGGACGGCCGGGAACAGGAAGTCGTAGTGCCCCTCCCAGGAGGGGCGCGCGTAGCGGTTGCCGTAGCAGACGTGCAGCGCCCAGGTGGCCGGGACCCCGTCGGTGACGATGTTGACCGCCTCGACGGCCAGCGCCGCCTGCTCGGGGTAGCCAGCCAGGAACGGCTCGTCGATCTGCAGGAACCGCGCGCCGGCGTCGGTCAGCGCTCGCGCCTCGGCGTTGAGCCGCCGGGCCAGCGCGCGGACCAGGTCGTCCGGGTTCTGGTAGGCGCCGTCGCGGACGGAGATCCGCCGGGCCAGCGAGAACGGTCCGGTGAACGAGAACTTCACCGGCCGGTCGGTCAGCCCCCGGGTGAACGTGTAGTCCTGGGCCAGCCCAAGGCCCCACGTGCCCGGTACCCCGGGGGACAACTGCTTTTCCTTGTCCAGCTCGGGCAGCGGCGCGGTGACCGTCGCGTCGTAGTAGTCGTAGTAGTCCGACTTGGCCCGCTGGGTGATCTCCACGCCGGGGATCCGGGCCAGCAGGTAGTCGATGTCGTTGTCGCGGCGCAGCTCGCCGTCGGACACGATGTCGATGCCCGCCCGCTCCTGGTCCTTGACCGCGGCCTTGATCGCCACCTCGTGGATCTCGGCCAGGTGGGCGGCGCTGATCTGCCGCTGGTAGTACTCGGACTTGAGCCGTTCGAGCCACTCCGGCACGCTGTAGGACCCGACCACCGTGGTCGGCAGCTGCGGCAGCGGGCTGCGGCCGCCAATGTCTTCGATCATGTGCGTTGGTCCCTGACCTGCCCTAGTCCCTGACCTGCCCTAGTCCCTGACCTGCCCTAGTCCCTGACCTGCACAGTCAGCGTCTTGACGTTGGACGCCGGGCGCGGAGTGAACGGTGAGAAGCGGACGCCGAAGCCGCGCCTGCTCGCCAGCAGCTGCAGCAGCGGCCCGTTGACCCAGTTGACGACGGAGCCGTCGTACTTGCCCGGGCCGAAGAACCCGTCGCGGTAGTCGCCGGGCGTCGTGGTGAACAGGTCGTGGCAGACCATCCGGCCGAACGGGTGCAGCAGCGGCAGGGTGTCGGCGAACGATGACAGCGCCCCGTTGGACACGTGCATCCGGACGTCGCCCTCGGCGGCGAGCAGCGGGCGGAGGATCTCCCCGGTCAGCCCGGGGGTGATCGAGTAGGTGTCCAGGCCGGCCAGCGGCACGTACCGCTCGGCCTGGCGCAGCGCGTCCCACGTCGCCTGCCAGAACAGCACCGCCTGGCTGGCGTCGGGGAAGCGGTCCGGCTGCGACTCGGCCAGCAGCTCCGGCCCGAGGCGCAGCAGCCGCTCGGTGAGCGGCGCGAGCTCCGACCGCTTCAGCCCGAACCGCCCGGCGATGGCGTCGGCGGCGGGGCCGGGCAGGTAGGACCGGGTGTGCACCAGGTGGGTGCGGCCGCGGATCGAGGCGACCTCGTCGCTCGGCAGGTTGTCGTAGACGTTGGAGATATAGACCAGGAAGGCCTTGCCGGCCAGGAACCCGACGCTGCCCGACAGCTTGGTCGCCTCCAGCACCAGGCCGGACACGTGGTCGCCGTGGTGGGCCACCTCCTGCCGCGCCCGGTCGAGCACGTGCGCCGAGTAGTCGCCCATCAGGTAGTGCAGCCGCCGGTAGTAGTCGCGGCCGTGCCTGCGGTCCAGCTCGACGAACTCGTCCAGCCAGGTGCGCGCCTGGCCGCCGTTGCCGACGCCCAGCTCGATCACGTACAGCTCCTCGGGCAGCGCCCGCCGGCTGGCTAGCTCGTCCCAGGAGGAGAACAGGTCGAGGATGACCTCGCGGGCCCCGGCGACGTTGCGCGCGTCGGACTCGCCCCCGGGCAGCGACTGCTCGTACTCCTTGCCGGTGGTCTTCTCCCACTCGGCCAGGTACTGCCAGTACAGCGCGTTGAACCGCCACACGCAGCTGGCCGAGCCCGGCACCCACGGCTCCAGCCAGACCCGGTCGCCCGCGCCGCCGCCCAGGCCGCCCGCGCCGGCCCCGGTGCCGCCGGTGACGTGGATCGCGTCGGACAGCGCCGCGGTCACCTCCGCGGCCACGTCGGTCTCCGGCCTGGGCGCAGCGGCGCAGGTCGATCGCCAGCTCCAGGCCCGCGACCGCGGACCCGGCGGGCGCGTCGGCGGCGATCACCGGGCGCACCATGACCATGTCGCGGAAGTTGGACTTGTACTGGATCCAGTCGCAGACCACGCGGGTCTCGGCCAGGTTGGCGTCGGACCGGCACAGCGCCTCGACCATCGGCTTCAGCGCGGCCTGCGCGCCGGCCGAGGCACGCAGCCGACGGACCGCCCTGATGTCAATGTCCACGGGCGGCCTGGCTTCCGGTCGGGGGCTGGCGATCTGTCACGTTCTTCATGCTGCCTCAGCCGCCCCGCGCCGGCATCAGCCTGCCGCACCAAGCTTCGCGGCGAGGCAGTTGTGTGCACACACAAACGACTACTTGTACGTACCACTAGACAACTGGAGAAGTTTTTGCAGGTCAGAGACCTTTTTCGCAATACGCCGTCGCGCGCGACTGGCTCAGCACCCAAATACAGGTCAAAAAGATGTGGGCAACGTCAGTGGCCCGCTCCCCCGGAAAACCCCCGTCCGGCCCGCCCCGGAGGCCGGGCGCCCGGACGGACCGGTGCGCGCGGCCGCCCGCGCGCACCGGTCCGGTCACCCAGAATTCACCGGCCCGGCCAAACCGGCCGGCCGACGGCCACCGTCACTGGTCGAGCCAGGCCCGCACCTTCGCCGTCAGGAACTCCAGGTCGGCGGGGATGTCGCGGGGCTGCCCGCGCGGTGGCCCCAGATGCTGGGGATGACCGCCAGCTCGGCGTTTTTCAGGTGGGCGAGTTCGGCCTCGTTGTCGGCGACCCGGAAGTACAGGTCGGTCGCGCTCGGCAGGAGCAGCACCCGGGCCTTGATCGCGGCCAGCGCCTTGGGCAGGTCGCCGCCGTAGAGGTCGTTCGCGCTGATGTCGGCCTCCTGCCAGGTGAGCGCCTGGGCGTACAGGTTGGCGGCCCGGTGCGCGGCGAAGCTGTCCTCCCAGTCGGTCTTGATGAACGCCTCCAGGCTGGGCGCGCCGAGCGCGGTCTCGTACAGCCGCTCGCGGTAGAAGTCCTGGCTCAGCCCCCAGCCGGCGTAGATGTGCGCGAACGCGCGCAGCGCGGCGGCCGGCTCGGCGCTGAACCGCCCGTCGCCCTGGTACTCCGGCGCCGCCTCCAGCGTGCGCAGCAGGCCGGACAGGAAGACCTTGTTGTGCACCGAGGTGCGGGCGCTGCCGCAGACGACGATGGCCCGCTCGACCAGGTCGGGGTAGAGCGCGGCCCAGTGGTAGGCCTGGCCGGCGCCCATGGAGAACCCGTAGGACGCCGCGACCCTGGTGACCCCGAACTCCTCGGTCAGCAGCCGGTGCTGGGCGCGGACGTTGTCGGCCATGGTCACCACGGGCGGGAAGTCCGCGGTGTCGGCCGCGCCGGAGGACAGCCCGTTGGAGAACATGTCGGGGATGACGATGAACCAGCGGGTCGGGTCGAGCACGCCGTCCGGGCCGATCAGCCAGGCCAGGTCGTCGTGGTCGGCGGTGTAGCTGCACGGGTAGACGATGACGTTGTCCCGCGCGGCGTTGAGCGTGCCGTGCGCCTGCCAGGTCAGCCGGGCGTCGCGGATCACCCCGCCGCGCTCGACCGGCAGGTCGCCGAGTTCGAAGACGCCGTCGCGGACCGGCCAGGACACGCTGGCTCACCGTTCAATTCGTCGCTCATGAGCTCCATCGCGTCATTCCGCCGCTCATCCGGCCACTTCCGCCGGCAGCACCGCGTGCACGCCCCAGGTCTGGTTGGCGACCTGGGTGATGCGCAGGTCCACGGTGGTGCTGGCCAGGGCGAGCGCGGCCGCCTTCTCGATGCCGAAGAGCGCCTGCATCCAGGTCACCATGGCGTCGAGCGCGTCGCCCATGGCCGCGTTGAGGTCGGCTGTCGAAGCCGAACGTGATCCGGCCGGCCGGCGTCTCGGCGTGCACGCGAGGCCAGCGGGCGCCCGGTGACCAGGTCGAGCGACGGCCGTCGGTGGTCATCGGGCACTCGATCGCGGTGCCGCCCACCTCGCCGTCGCCCTGGGCGGCGTGCCCGTCGCCCAGGTAGAGCAGGGCGCCGGGCACGGTGACCGGCAGGTACAGGGTCGACCCGGCGACCAGTTCCCGGCAGTCGATGTTGCCGCCGCCGCCGGCCCGGGGCGGGATCGTCGAGTGCTCGCCGTGGCTCGGCCGGCGCCACGCCCATCACGCCGAGGAACGGGGCGAGCGACCGGGTGAAGCCGGTGTCGGTGGTGCCCTTGCCCGCGTCCGGGTCGAGTTCCCACAGCAGCCAGGCCGGCGGGCCGTCGGCCAGGCCGAGGCGCCGGGTGACCGGCGTGTCGAGCGCGGCCGCGACCGTCCAGCCCCAGTCGCCGGGGCGCAGGTCGACCAGGCGCAGCGCCAGCATGTCGCCCGGCTGGGCGCCGCGCACCTCGATCGGGCCGGTCAGGCAGTGGCCGCGGGAGTCGGGGAACAGCTTGGGCTGCTCCTCGCCCGGGACGGTCTGCCGGGACAGGTAGCCGGAGGCGTCGAGCGAGCGGACGACCACGGTGTCGCCGGGGTCGACGGTGAGCACCGGCGGGTGCTCGCGGGAGAACACGTCCCTGGTGGTCTCGGGTCGGGGTCTAGCCGGTGGCGGTCATGCGCGCCTTCCGTTCAGCGTGAGTCAGCGGGTCAGCCTGGCGTGAGCTGCGGGTCACGGGCTGCCTGGCCGTGCGCACCGTGGTCCACGCCGGCGTGCGCAGGCGACGGTCGGTGGTCAGCGGGTGGTGGCAGGCCACCGCGTGCAGGCCGCGCCGACGCGGCCAGCACCGGGACCTCCTGCTCGCACCGGGCGGTCGCCAGCGGGCAGCGGGTGCGGAAGCGGCAGCCGCTCGGCGGGTTGACCGCCGAGGGCAGCTCGCCGCCGAGGCCGCCGGCCGGCTTGGCCCGCTCGCGGGCCGGGTCGGGCAGCGGGATGGCCTGGATCAGCCCGGCGGTGTACGGGTGCCGCGGTGCGCCGGTAGACGTCCTCGCTGGTGCCCAGCTCCACCAGCCGGCCCAGGTACATCACGCCGATCCGGTCGGCCAGGTACTTCAGCAGCGACAGGTCGTGCGAGATGACCACGTAGGTGAGCTGGTAGCGGTCCTGGAGCGAGCGCATCAGGTTGAGTATCTGCGCCTGGACCGAGACGTCAAGCGCGGAGACCGGCTCGTCGGCGACGATGATCTTGCGGCCGCAGCGCGAGCGCCCGGGCCATCGCGATGCGCTGCCGCTGCCCGCCGGAGAACTCGTGCGGGTAGCGGCGGGCCGCGTCGGCGGGCAGGCCGACCGCGTCGAGCAGCTCGGCCACCGTGGCCCGCCGTTCGCGCCCGGTGCCGATCCGCTGGGCCGCCAGCGGCTCGGCGATCAGCGCGGACGACCGGCATCCGCGGGTCGAGCGCGGCCGCGGAGTCCTGGAACATCATCTGCAGGTCGCGGCGGCGGCGCCGGAAGTCGCCGGCCCCGCTGGCGGCCAGGTCGCGGCCGTCGAAGGCGACCGAGCCGCTGGTCGGCTGCTCCAGGCCGACCAGCATCCGGCCGAGCGTGGTCTTGCCGCAGCCGGACTCGCCGACGATGCCGAACGTCTCGCCCGCGCCGCACGCTCAGCGAGACGCCGGAGACGGCGTGCACGGCCCGGCCGGGCCGGAACGGCGCGCGTGGACCGCAGGCCGAACCGCTTGCACCACGTCGTCGAGCTCGAGCAGCGGCGAGTCCGTCGCCTGGTCCGGCCGCGACCGCGGCGGGCCGGTCGCCGGCGCGGCGCGAGCCGGCCCGGCCGCCGCGCTCCGGCTCGCGCGGGTGCAGGCAGGCGTGCGCGTGCCCCGGCGCCGGCCGGTCGACGCAGCGCCGGGTCCGGTCGCTAGGCAGTCGTCCGCGGCGAAGCGGCAGCGCGGCGCGAACCGGCACTGCGGCGGCAGGCCGATGCAGCTTCGGGCGGTGCGCCGGGAATGGTGCGCAGGCTGGCGCCTCGGTCCAGCTCCAGCGTCGGCATGGACTCGAACAGCGCCTCGGTGTAGCGGTGCCGCGGGTCGCGCGAACAGCGCGCCGGTCGCGGCCTGCTCGACCACCCGCCCGCCGTACATGACCGCGACCCGGTCGGCGTGCCCGGCGATCACGCCCATGTCGTGGGTGATCAGCAGCGACGCCCATCGACAGCTGGGTCCTGCAGCTCGTCGATCAGCTCGAGGATCTGCGCCTGGATCGAGACGTCGAGCGCGGTGGTCGGCTCGTCGGCGATGAGCAGCCTGGGCTCGCAGACCAGGCCGATGGCGATCATCGCCCGCTGCCGCATGCCGCCGGACAGCTGGTGCGGGTAGTCGTCCAGCCGCTCGGCCGGCCGGGGCATGCCCGACCAGGCCGAGCACCTCGCGCGGCGCGGCGGTCGCCGGCGCTGGCGCGAGCCGCCGGCGTGGATCCGGTAGGCCTCGCGCAGCTGGCTGCCGATGGTCCGGGTCGGGTTCAGCGACGTCATCGGGTCCTGCGAGATCAGCGCGATGTCGTTGCCGCGCAGCCGGCGCATCGCGGCCTCGTCCAGCCCGGTCAGCTCGGTGCCGTCGAACCGGACCGAGCCGCCGGCGATCGAGCCGCCCTTGGGCAGCAGCCGCATGACCGACATGCCGGTCATCGTCTTGCCGCGAGCCCGACTCGCCGACCAGGCCGACGGCCTCGCCCGCCTCGACGGTGAGCGATGACGCCGTCGACCGCGCGGACGCGGCCTTCGCGGGTGGCGATCTCGGTGCGCAGTCCGGTGATCTCCAGCAGGCTCACCGGCCCGCCCTCCCCTCGGTCGCTCGGCCGGTCGGTCGCCGGCTGGCGGCCGTCAGCCGCGGCGCGCGCGGCCGCCAGGCCGGCCAGGCCGTGGCGTGCGGCGCTGGCCGAGCACGCAGCGCGCGGAAGCCCTGGATGGGCCGCACGCCGTCGCGCGGGTCGAGCGCGGTCATCAGCGAGTCGCCGATGAAGTTGGCCAGCAGGATCGTGACGGTGATGCCGAGGCCGGGGAACGTCGACAGCCACCAGGAGGTGGACAGGTAGGTCGCGCCCGCGGCGAGGTCGCTGCCCCAGTCCGGCTGCGGGCAGCTGCACGCCGAGGCCGAGGAAGCTGAGCGTGGTGGCGGTGAGCACGGCCCAGCCGATCGCGCTGGTGCCGAGGACCACGACCTCGGTCATCAGGTTGGGCAGCAGGTGCCGCACGGAGGTGCGGCTGCGGCTGGAGCCGAAGACCCGGGCCGCCTCCACGTAGTCCACCGTCCGCAGCTTGCGCACCGAGGCCTCGACCACCCGGGCGAAGCCGGGGGTGAAGGCGACCCCGATGGCGATGACGATGCTGCGCACGCCGGAGCCCGCGGTGGCGATCAGGATCAGCGCGATCATGCAGCACCGGGATGGCCAGCAGCACGTCGATGACCCGCATGATCACCGAGTTGAGCCAGCGCGGCGCGGTGCCGGCCGCGAGCCCGATCGCCACCCCGGCGACCATGGCCAGCAGCACGCCGAGCAGGCTGGCGATCAGCACCGGCCGGGCGCCGTAGACCGTCCGGCTGAACACGTCCCGGCCGAGCTGGTCGGTGCCGAACCAGTGCGCCGCGCTCGGGCGCCTTGAGGATGTCGGTGCTGCCGGCGACCGGGCTGACGTGCGCGATCAGCCCCGGGCGCGGCGAGCAGCGACGATGACGGCGAGGACGGCCAGCGCCGTCAGCGCCCAGCCGACCGCCTGCCCGGCCCGCGCCCGCCGGCCGCCGCCCCGCGCGGGCGACGGCCGGCGCGTCGGCGGTCAACGTGGCCATTGCCATGATCAGTCTCCTTCACTGCGTCAGGCTGGCAGCTCATCAGGCCAGCCGGGCACGCGGGTCGACGACGCCGACGATGAGGTCGACGGCCAGGTTGATCAGCACGTAGCCGAGCCCGATGAGGATGACGGCGCCCTGCACGACCGGGATGTTCTTGCTGGTGATGGAGGTGGCCAGGTAGCTGCCCAGGCCGGCCCGGCCGAAGATCACCTCGGTCACCGCCGCCCCGGTCAGGATGTTGCCGAACTGCAGGCCGATGGTGGTGATGGCCGGGATGGAGGAGTTGCGCAGCGTGTGCCGGAGCAGCACCCGCCACTCGGCGCAGCCCCGGGCCCGGGCCGACCGCACGTACTCGCTGCGGTACTCCTCGATGATCCGGCCCCGGACCAGCCGGGTGAGGATCGCCGCGTAGCCCCAGCCGAGCGACACCGCCGGCAGCACCAGGGCGCCGAAGGTGCCGTTGTCGATGGCCGGGAACCAGCGCAGCTGCACGCTGAACAGCAGCACGAGCAGCAGGGCCAGGAAGAAGTACGGCACGGCCACGCCGAGGAACGACACCCCGCGGGCCACCTTGTCCAGCAGCGAGCCGGGCCTGGCCCCGCCCAGCACGCCCGAGCGGGACGCCGATGCCGATCGCCACCACCATCGCCGACGCCGGTGAGGATGAGCGTGCTCGGCGTGCGGGACAGCAGCTCGTGGGCGACCGAGGTCTGGGTCAGGTACGAGGTGCCCAGGTTGCCGTGCAGCAGCTGGCCGAGGAACCGGCCGTACTGCACCCACCACGGCTGGTCCAGGCCGAGCTGGTGGGTGAGGTCGGCGATCTGCTGCGGGGTGGCCTGCGAGCCGTACAGGATCACCTTGGCCGGGCTGCCCGGGACCAGGTGGATCAGGATGAACGCGACGAAGGTGATGCCGATCAGCACCGGGATGGCGGCGGCGAGCCGCCGAGCGGCGAACCACGTCATCAGCCGACGGGCCGCGGCGTGGAAGGTGACGTAGCCGTTGAGCGTGGTGTGCAGGCCGCTGACCCCGGGGGCCAGGGTGAACGGGTCGTTCACGTCCCACAGCGGCAGGTAGATGGCGTCCTTCATCAGCGTGGTGCAGACCTGCTCGTACAGGGCGTTCCTGGCGTCGGTCGGCCGCGGTCGCGTTGGCCTGGGCGATCATCGCGTCGATCTTCGGGTTGTCGTAGTGCGACCAGTTGAAGCCGGACTTGATCGCGTCGGAGTTGACCCAGATGTTGAGCAGGTACGGGTCGGTGCCGTAGTAACCGAACGAGCCCAGGTTGTGCACGCCGGAGTTGAACGAGGCCTGCGCGGTGGCGAACGGCTGGACGGTGGTGGAGGCGGTGAAGCCGACCTTGTTCAGCTCGGACACGACGAACTGGGTGGGCAGCTCCATGCCGGCGTCGGAGTACAGGATGATCTCCAGGGCCAGCTTCTGCCCGTTCTTGACCCGGACGCCGCCCGGTCCCATCTTCCAGCCGGCCTGGTCGAGCAGGGCGCCCGCCTTGGCCGGGTCGTAGGAGTACAGCGCGCCCGACGACTCGCTGTAGCCCGGCGTGATCGGGGTGAGCACGGTGTGCGCCGGCGTGTCCACGCCGAACAGGACCTCGTTGACCAGCGTCTTCTGGTCGACGGCGAACAGGATCGCCTGCCGGACCAGCGGGTCGTCCGTCGGCGGCTTGGTGACGTTGATCGGCATGCCGATCGGCGTGCCGATCGACTGCACGGTGAGCTGCTTGAAGTGGCCCGACTTCTGCGCGGCCGAGATGTCGTTGGGCGGCAGGTTCATGGCGACCTGCAACTGGCCGGACTGGAGCGCGTTGTAGCGGCCGCTGTCGTCGGTGACGATGCGGAACATCAGCTTGTCGAGCAGCGGCGGCTGCTCGCTGAGCGCGGCCGGGCCCCACTTGTAGGCCGGGTTCTTGACCAGGGTGAGCTGGCTGCCGGACGCGTAGCTGGAGAACATGAACGGGCCGGTGCCGACCGGGTGGTTGCCGAACCCGGTCGCCCCGTACTTGGCCAGCGCGGTCGGCGAGGCGATGCCGAAGTTGCCGGCCGCCTGCTGGTGCAGGAAGCCGGCGTTGGGCTCGGAGAAGACGATCTGGGCCGTGTACGGGTCGAGGACCTTGGTCTCCTTGTACGGCCCGAGGGCGCCGAGGCCGCTCTTGGACTTGGTCGCCGGGTCGACGATGTGGTCGTAGGTGGCCTTGACCGCGGTGGCGTCGAACTTCGTCCCGTCGTGGAACGTGACGCCCTTGCGCAGCTTGAAGGTGTACACCGACGCGTCCGGCGACACGGTGTAGCTCTCGGCCAGGCCGGGGACGAACTCGCTGCCGCCCTTGCCGTCCGGCAGCCACCAGACCAGCGGGTCGAACATGGCCATGCTCATCAGCAGGGTGAGGGCGAGCCCGGTGGCACCCGGGTCGAGCGTGTCAGGGGGTGCCGCTATGCCCATGGTGAGCGTCCCGCCGGACGGAGGCGGCTTCGCCGGCGGAACCGGTGGAAGACCCGGAGCTGACGCCGCAGGCCGCGAGGCCGAACGCGGCGGCAGCGCCGGCGCCGATGCCGAACAGGTGGCGGCGGGAGACCGGCAGGCGCGGCTGGAAGGGCTGGGGCTGGTTGGTCATGACGGACTCCTCGGAACCCGGGGAAACGGACGACGGCGATTCACGTTCGTATGTTGTATACGGGTGCCGGCGATACAGGCGTGTTACGCGGTCGGAAACGGGATGTTTCGTACCAACGATGCAAAACGACGTGACCTGTAGGAATGTCAAAACGGCCAGGTAGACGGCCGACAGCGCGGCGCGACGGCACAACGGAATGCCCGACCGGCCGTGATCTTGTATACGGGAACGGGGACGCCGGTCAGCCAGCCCCGGTCAGCAAGCCCCGGTGCAGCCCGGTCAGCCGGCGGGCAGCTGGCCGAGCAGGTCGCCGCGGACGGTCAGCACGTGGTGCCGGGCGACCGCCTCGGCCAGGTCGACGTCGCCGGCCTCGATGGCGCTGATCAGCCCGTGGTGCTGCTCCCACGCCGACGGGGTGCGCAGCGGCGCGCTCTGCCGCAGCAGCCACTGGCCGCGCTTGACCATGGGGATGGCGATGGCGATCAGGTAGCTGTTGCCGGTCATCTCGAAGATCAGCGAGTGCAGCTCGGTGTGCAGGTCCGACAGCCGGTCAAGGTCGTGCCGGCCCGGGCTGAGCTGGGCCGCGGCCAGGATTTCCTTCATCCGGGCGACGTAGTGGTGGCAGGCATCAGGCGACTGCCTGGCCGCCCGCGCCGCCAGCCGGGCACCCAGCGGCTCCACCGCCAGCCGCACCTCGAACAGGTCGGCCGCGTGCTCGGCCGACAGCGTGGCCACGAAGCAGCCGCGACGGGCGGCGGTGTCCACGAACCCCTCGGCCTCCAGCACCCGCAGGGCTTCCCTGACCGGGTTGCGCGACACGCCGAGCTGCTCGGCCAGCCGGTCCTCGATCAGGCGTTCGCCCTGGCGGAGCGTGCCGTCGAGGATCAGCCGCCGGATCTCGGTGGCGGCGACGTCGCGTAGCGGCAGGTGGGCGCTGCCTATGGTCCCCGCGGTGGCCGATGCTGTCACAATGGTCCATCGTATACAAAGAACGAGCGTCCGCCGGACGCGGGGGTCGACGGGCCACGTCGGACGGGCAGGCCTAAGATGCGGTGCTGTTGGCGCGAGTACAGCACGAATAAGGGGTGGCACGGGCGTGACCACGTCGGGCAACAAGACCGTGAGGGTGCTGATCGGGTCCGCGCTCGAGGAGGCGCACGTGGCCACGATCGCGGCGGCCGACCCCGCCGTCGAGGTGCTGTACGCCCCCGAGCTGCTGCCGACGACGCGGTTTGCCGCCGACCACCACGGGCCGCCCCGGGAGCTGAGCGACGCCGACCTGGACCGGTGGCGGTCGATGCGCGCCGCCGCCGACGTCAGCTTCGACTTCGACTGGCTCGACCCGGCGGGCATGGCGGCCAACTCCCCCCGGCTGCGCTGGGTGCAGGCCACCAGCGCGGGGATCGGCCAGTTCATCGAGCGGACCGGGCTGGGTGACAGCGACATCACCTTCACCACGGCGGCGGGCGTGCACGCCGTGCCGCTGGCCGAGTTCGCGCTGGCCGGCGTGCTGTACTTCGTCAAGGAGCTGCCCGAGCTGGCCCGGCGGCAGTCGGCGCGCTCCTGGGAGCTGTACACCACGCGCCAGCTGGCCGGGCGCCGCGTCACGGTTGTCGGCCTCGGCCAGATCGGCCGCAAGACCTGCGAGGTCTTCACCGCCCTCGGCGCCCAGGTCACCGGCGTGGCCCGCACCACCGACTCGGCTGGCGCCGACTCGGCTGGCAGCACCGACTCGGCTGGAACAGCCGCGCCCGGCATCGCCGCCGCCCGGGTCGTCGCCACCGACGCGCTGGACGAGGTGCTGCCGCACAGCGACGCCATCGTGCTCTGCTGCCCGCTCACCCCGCAGACCAGGGGCCTGCTCAGCGCCCGCCGGCTGCGCCTGCTGCCGCCAGGCGCCATCGTGGTCAACATCGCCCGCGGCCCGGTCATCGACGAGCCGGCCATGATCGCGGCCCTGGCCGACGGCCACCTCGGCGGCGCGTTCCTCGACGTGACCGCGGTCGAGCCGCTGCCGGCGGACTCGCCGCTGTGGGACCTGCCCAACGTGGTGATCTCGCCGCACTCCGCGTCCACGGTCGATACCGAGAACGCCGCCATCACCGCCCTGTTCTGCGACAACCTGCGGCGCTGGCTCGACGGGGCCCCGCTGCGCAACGTCTACTCGCGCGAGCGGGGCTACTAGCGGTACCGGTCACTGGAAGCGGCTGACCACCTGCTCGCCGAGCAGCTCGACGTGGGCCACGTCGGACGGGCCGTAGACGTGGAAGTAGACCGTGTCCGCGCCCTGGGCGGCCAGGTCCTCGACCACGCGGACGACCTCGCCGGCCGTCCCGGTGACGCCGCGGGCGAGCAGCCGGGCCCCGGACGCGCCGAGTGACTCCTTGCGCCGGTCCAGGTCGGCGGCGTCCCGGCCGATGCACACCGGCACGGTGGCCGACAGCCGGACGGTCGCCGGGTCACGGCCGACCACGTCCTGGCACACCCGGCGGAAGTTGGCGTACCGATCGCGCAGGTCCAGGCCGAGGGCGCCGTTGAACTCGTCGGCGTACCTCGCGGCCAGCGTCGGGGTGCGCTTCGCGCCCGAGCCGCCGATGATGATCTTCGGCCGGGACGCCCAGCGGGGGATGCTGGCGCAGTCGGCGAGCTGGTAGTGCTTGCCGTCGAAGCTGAACCGCTCCCCCGGCTCGGTGTCCCACAGGCCGGTGAGGATGGCCAGCTGCTCGTCCAGCCGGTCGAACCGCTCCCCCAGCGGCGGGAACGGGATGCCGAAGTACTGGTGCTCGCGCTCGTACCAGGCGGCGCCGATGCCCAGCTCGGCCCGGCCGCCGCTCATCTGGTCCACCGTGGCCACCTCGGCGGCGAGCTGCCCGGGCAGCCGGAACGTCGATCGCGGTGACCAGGGTGCCGATCCGCACCCGCTGCGGTCTGCACGGCCAGGCCCGCCAGGGTGGTCCACGAGTCGGTCGGCTGGTAGGTCGTGTCGTCGGCGTCGATGCCCAGGTAGTGGTCGGAGCGGAAGAAGGCGTCGAAGCCGCCCGCCTCCGCCGCCTGGGCCAGCGCGAGGATCTGCGCGTAGGTGGCACCGTGGTGCGGTTCGAGCAGGATCCGCAGCCGCATCGCCCGCCCTCCCTTCGGTTGAGGAAATGAAGTCAACAGTCAGGCAGCATCACGACAGCGGGTGCACCCGGGCCCGTCCCCGCTCACCAGGGCGCGCCGCCGGCCAACGGCCATGCGGGGTCCCCGCTGGGGGCGGGCACGCGAAGCCACGCGCCCGTTATCCGCTCAGTCGGTTTTGATTGGGTCAGCCCTGACCTTCGCGGCGGACTGGGCGGGGCACGGTGGGGCCGCCTTGCGGCGGGACCGCGCCGCCGGCGTCGGGGGCGCCGACGTCCGGCCCGGCGGCCGCAGCCGGGCCCGGGGCGCGGGCTCGGTGAGCGGGAAGTGGCAGGCCACCACGTGGCCGGGGGCCAGCTCGCGCGGCTCGGGCGCCTCGTCGGCGCAGCGGTCGACGGCGCGCGGGCAGCGGGTGCGGAACCGGCAGCCGGACGGCGGGCTGATCGGGGACGGCGGCTCGCCGCGCAGCGTCGCGGCCGCCCGGCCGCGCCCGGCTCGGTGGACGGGATCGAGTCGAGCAGCGCCCGGGTGTACGGGTGCAGCGGCTCCTTGTACACCGACCGGCCCGGGCCGACCTCGACGAACTTGCCCAGGTACATCACCGCGACCCGGTCGCTGACCTGCTTGACCAGGGCCAGGTCGTGCGCGATGAACAGGTAGGACAGGCTCAGCTCGCGGCGCAGCCGCTCGAACAGGTTAAGCACCTGCGCCTGGATCAGCACGTCGAGCGAGGAGACCGCCTCGTCGCAGATCAGCAGGGACGGCTCCAGGGCCACGGCCCGGGCGATGGCGACCCGCTGGCCTGGCCGCCGGACAGCTCGCGCGGCGTGCCGCTTGGCGTACCGGGCCGGGTCCAGGCCGACCAGGTCGAGCAGCTCGCTGACCCGCTTGCGGCGCGAGTCCCGGTTGCCGACGCCGTGCGCGACCAGCGGCTCCTCGATGATCGAGCGGATCTGCCACTTGGGGTCGAGCGAGCCGAACGGGTCCTGCAAGACGAACTGCATGTCGCGCCGGGCGGCGACCAGCGCGCGGCCGTGCAGCCTGGTCAGTTCCTGGTCGCGGAACAGCACCGTGCCCGACTTGGGCCGCGGCGCCTGCAGCACCGCGCGGGCGAGCGTGGACTTGCCCGAGCCGGTCTCGCCGACGACGCCCAGGGTCTCGCCCGGCGCGATGTCGAACGACACGCCGGACACCGCCTGGACGATGCCGCCGCGGGCGCCGCCCGCCTCGCGGACCACGAACTCCTGGACCAGGTCGCGCGCGGACAGCAGCGGCTTCCTGGCTGGCGCCGTCGGTCATCGCGCACCTCCGTTCTCGCAGGGATGCCAGCAGGCCCACCGGTGGCCCGGCGCGTGCTCGGTCAGCGCGGGCGCGCCGGCCGTGCAGTCGTCGGCGGCGCTGGGGCAGCGGGGCGCGAAGGAGCACCCGGCGAGCGCTCGGTCGGGTCCGGCGGCCGGCCGCTGACCACCGGCAGCTCGGTGTGCACCTCGCGCTCCAGGTGCGGGATCGCGTCGAGCAGCGCCCGGGTGTACCGCATCCGGACGGTGCCGCCCGCGCCGAACAGCTGCTTGGCCGGCGCCTGCTCCACCACCCGGCCCGCGTACATGACGACGACCTCGTCGGCGTAGGACGCGGCCAGGCCGAGGTCGTGGCTGATGAAGATCAGCGCCATGTCGAGCTCCTGCTGCAGGTCCAGCAGCAGCTCCATGATCTGCGCCTGCGTGGTCACGTCGAGCGCGGTGGTGGCCTCGTCGGCGATGAGCACCTTGGGGCGGCAGGCCAGGGCCATGGCGATGACCACGCGCTGGCGCATGCCGCCGGACAGCTGGTGCGGGTACTCGCTGAACCGGCGTTCCGGCGCCGGGATGCGGACCAGGCGCAGCAGCTCGACCGCCTGGTCGCGGGCGTCGGCCTTGCTGACCTGTGCGGTGGGTCCTGATCGCCTCGGTGACCTGCTTGCCCACCTTCATCGTCGGGTTGAGCGAGCGGGCCGGGTCCTGGAACACCATGGCCAGGTCGCTGCCGCGGTGCTTGCGCAGCGCGGCGTCGGACAGGCCGATCAGCTCGGCTGCCGCGCAGCCGGGCCGAGCCGCTGACCTGGGTGCCCTGCGGGCAGCAGGCCCATGATGGCCCGGCAGCCGACGGTCTTGCCCGAGCCGGACTCGCCGATGATCGCCAGGGTCCGGCCGGCGTGCACGGTGTAGCTGACGCCGTCGACCGCGCGGACCTCGCGGCCGCCGGCGGCGAAGGCGACCCGCAGGTCCTCGACCTCGAGCAGCGCGGTCGTGCGGGCGGGCGCGGGGGCCATGGCGGTCACCGGACCCCCCAGCGCTCGCGCAGCGCGTCGCCGAGCAGGTTGACCGACATGACGAAGATCAGCAGGACGATGGACGGGATGATCACGTACTGCGGCTCGGCGGTGAGCACGTTCTGCCCCTTCGCGATCATCGCCCCCCAGCTGGGCTGGGGGACCTGGATGCCGAGGCCGAGGAAGTCCAGGGCCCCTTCGAGGATCACGACCACGCCCAGGCCGAGCAGGCTGAAGGTCACGATCCCGGGGATGACGTTGGGCAGGATGTGCCGCACGATGATCTTCCAGCTGCTGGTGCCGGACAGCCGGGCCGCGGTGATGTACGGCAGCTGGCGGACCACCAGGGTCGAGGCGCGGGTCAGCCGGGCGAACGCCGGGACGCTGAACACCGACAGCGCGAAGATCAGGTGGGTCTCGCTCGGCTGCAGCACCTCGGCCACCGCGAGCGCGAGCACCAGGGCGGGGAAGGCGATGAGCACGTCCACGACCCGGGACAGCACCGCGTCGGTCCAGCCGCCGAAGTAGCCGGCCGCCATGCCGATGAGGCCGCCGATCACCATGCCGATCGCGGTGACGGACAGCCCGATCTCGAACGAGGTCTGCCCGCCGTAGACGATCATCGCGAAGATGTCGACGCCGTTCGGGTCGGTGCCGAGCCAGTGCCCGGGTGAGAACGGCGGGTCGCCGGAGTCCAGGATCGAGCCGGTGTTGCCGGGCGGGATCGAGTAGATGTGCGGCCAGACGAAGCACATCGCCAGCAGGAAGATGAGGATGCCGGCCGGCACCCACAGGGCCAGCGCCCGCGCGATCTTCTGGCTACGCAGCCGCCGGGCACTGATCAGGGACGGGAGCGGCTGCCGCGGGCCGGGTGACAGCGTCGCGGTGTCAGGAAGCTGAGCGGCCATACCGGATCCTTGGGTCGAGAACCGTGTAGAGCAGGTCGGCGAGGAGGTTGCCCGCCACCGTGACCAGGGCGAAGACCGTGACGATGCCCTCGATGAGCGGAAGGTCGTTGATCTGGATCGCGTTGATCAGCTCGGCGCCGATGCCGGGCAGGGAGAAGATCGGCTCGATGATGGCGGTCGCGCCGACCAGCGTGCCCAGGTTGAGCGCGACCACGGTGATGAGGGTGAACAGCGAGTTCCTGGTCGCGTGCACGACCAGCACCCGCCACGGCGCCACGCCCTTGGCCTTGGCGGTGACGATGTAGTCCTCGCGCTGCATCTGCTCGACGATGTCGGCGCGCAGCAGGCGGGTGTAGATGGCGAACAGCGGGAAGCCGATCGAGGCGGCGGGCAGGGTGAGCGCCCGCAGCGCGGTCAGCGGGTCGTGGCCGAGGGTGTTGGAGATGGTCGGGAACCAGCCGAGCCGGACCGAGAACACGTAGATGAGCACCAGCGCGAGGGAGTAAGGCGCGACCGAGAGGCCGAGCATGGAGATCCCCATGCTGATCCGGTCGACGATGCCGCGCGGCCTGCGCGCCGCGATCACCGCGACGATCACGCCGAGCGCCAGGGCGACGACGATCGCGTAGAGCAGCAGGTAGCAGGTGGTGGGCAGGAACTGGGCGATGTCGGTGTTGACGCTCTGCTGGTTGCTGTAGGCGATGCCGAGGTTGCCGTGCAGCAGGCCGTCCAGCCAGAGCCAGTAGCGGTCCCAGAACGGGTGGTCGAGGCCGAGCTGGTGGTCGAGCTTGGCGATCGCCCCCGGGCTGGCGTTGATGCCGAGGATCAGCTGGGCCGGGTTGCCCGGGATGAGGTTCATGACGACGAAGGTCAGGAAGGTGACGCCCAGCAGCACGGGGATGGCCGTAAGCAGCCGACGGCCCACCAGCTGAAGGGCTGGTGAGCCGGTGACCCGGCGCGCGAGGTCAGTACCCCGCGCGCCGGGTTCCCGCTGGAGCTGGACTTGCTGTGCCAGCGCCATGTTGTCCTGATGTCCTAACTCTCGTTGCTGCGCTTGCCGGCCGCCGTCAGGACTTGGCCGGGTTGTAGTAGACGTCCTCCCAGAGGATCGCCGGGTCCACCGCGACCGCCGGGAGCGGCGAGGTGACGCCCGGGCCCGCGACGCCCGCGACCGCGACGTTGGCCGGGGCAAAGGAGAAGTAGAACGGGCCGTAGTAGTTCTTGGCGATGTACTGCGCCGCCTGGTTGTACAGCGGGCAGCGGGTGGACAGCGAGCTGCTCGCCGCCGCCTGGCTGAGCAGGTTGTCCAGCTTGGGGTCGTGCACGCCGCTGAACGGCGACGGTCGAGTTGAACCGGAAGCCGACGCCGACGCCGCCGGAGGGGTCGTAGGCGCCCGCGGTCTGGATCATCGCCTGCCAGCTCTTGCCGGCGTTGGCGGTGAATGCCTGGATGAGCGCGTTCAGCGGGTAGGAGCGCAGGCTGGTCTTGACGCCGAACTGCGACCATTCCTGTGACAGCGCCTGGGTGGTCTCGGCGGCGACCGGGCTTGAGGAGATCGTGCCCAGCTGGATGGTGACCTTGTCCAGGCCGGACTCCTTGACGAGCTGCTTGGCCAGCGTCGGGTCGTAGCCCTGGTACCCGGGCACCTTGGGCTGGTAGCAGATGCCGCCGGGCCCGGTGAAGCCCTGGGTGACCGGGTACTGGTTCTTGAAGATCTTGTCCAGGATCGGCGCGAAGTTGGTCATCGCGTAGATCGCCTGCCGGGCCTTGGCATTGTTGAACGGCGCGGACGCGGTGTTGATCTGCAGGTCATACGGTGACGTGCCCAGCTGGGTGAGCACGTTGAAGTGCTGCTTGGCCTGGTCGAGCAGCTGCGGGACGGACATGCCGACGTACAGCTGGCCCTCGTTGGCCAGCATCGCCTCGTAGGCCGCCTCGTCGCCGTTGACCGACTTGAAGGTCAGGTTGTTGAGGTACGGCTTGCCCTCCTCCCAGTAGTCCGGGTTCTTCTTCAGCACGATCTGGTTGCTGTAGGAGTCGCTGACCACGGTGAACGGGCCGGCCCCGACCGGGAGCTTGGCGAACGCCGCCTCGCCCATTTTCTTGAACGAGACCTCCGACGCGATCCAGTTCGGGATCGAGTCGAACATCTGGTTGATGAACGCGCCGTCCGGTGCCTTGAGGTTGACCTGGATCTTGGTCGGGCTGAGCACCTTGATCACGCCGGGCGCCGGCGCCGAGGTGGGGTTCTTGGGATTGACCCGGTTGACGATCCAGCTGGTGGGCGCGCAGGTGCAGGCCGATTCCAGGTCGCGGGTCCAGTTCCAGGCGACCACGTCGGCGGTAAAGGGCGTGCCATCGGAGAACTTCACACCCGGTCGCAGGTCGATGGTGACGGTCTTGTTGCCGTTGGAGAACTGGTAGCCGGTGGCCAGGTCGTAGACGAGCTTGCCGCTGTCGCCGAGCTCGAAGAGCTGGCCGTACACGGCGTTGTAGTAGTCCTGGTCGGCGTCGCCGGTGGTGTTGGTCGCCGGGTCAAGCCCGAGCGGCCAGTCGCCGGCGTAGCCCTTGCCCTCCAGGACGGTCAGCGAGCCGCCGGACTTCGGCGGGGCCACGGCGATGCTGGTGTTCTTGGTCTGCACAGACGCGGACGGGCTTCCCGACGCGCCTCCGCCGCCGCCGGAACTGCACGCCGCAGCCGCGGTCAGTACTAGCGCGGCCGCCCCAGCGAGGCAGGCGGTCCGCATTGACGTTAGCCGAAATCGCACCGGCATTCACCCACTCGTGTGATCCATCGTACGCTGGTTGGTGACAAATACAGAGTCGATCGTCCCGAGATTTGTCTTGGATACTCTCACCCGCCCGCGAAGGTATCAAGGAGCAAAAAACCACGTCTCCCGGCTCAGCGCAATGCTTGTATCGACGGCCTGCCGGTCACGGCCCGCGCTTGTGTCCTCCCACAAAGGCACGATCCGGACCGGAATCAAGCCATCCGCGGCCATCCGGCTGCGCGCCTTGGCCGCGCCGACCGGGAGTCGGCCGGCCTGCGGGTGATCCGGCCCGTGGGTGCCTGGCGTCAGAACTTGATCGAGACCTTCATGGCGTTGTCGCGGCGGTCGCGCGCCAGCTGGAAGGCCTCGCCGACCTGCTCGATCGGCAGCATGTGGCTGAGCAGCGGGTCCACGTCCAGGGCGCCGTCGGCGATGAGCCGCACCGCGTAGCGGAACGACTCCAGGCCCGGCTCGCCCTGAGCGCCGAACTTGGCGTGCGCGGTCAGCCGCTTGCGGAAGAAGTCACGGAACAGGAACGGGTAATAGCCGGCGGCGTCGTCTTCCGGCAGGCCGAACCAGATCAGGGTTGCGCCGAACGCGGCCACCTGCAGGCTGATCGGGAACGCCTCCCGGCTGCCGACCGCCTCGACCACCACGTCCGCGCCCCGGCCGCCGGTGGCCTCCATGACCGCTGCGGTGAAGTCGTCGGTGTCGGCGTTGACGGTGAGGTCGGCGCCGACCTCGCGGCCGTAGGCCAGCCGGGCCGGCGACTTGTCCGATACCAGCACGCGAGCCGCGCCGGCCCGCTTGAGCAGGAAGGTGAAGAACGCGCCCGCCGAGCCCTGGCCGATGACGGCAACGTCCTTGCCGGTCACGTCGAGCGGGTGGCCGCGCACCGCGTAGATGACCGTGCCGAGCTGCTGGGCCATGAGCAGGTGGCTAAGCGGTGCCGTGGCGGGCAGCTTGATGCACGCGGCACCGGGCAGCGCCTGGTACTCGGCCAGGCAGCGCCCGTCGACGGCGCGCGGCACGGTCAGCACCGGGTCGCCGGGCTCGAAGCCGGGGCAGCGCGACTCCAGCACCTCGCCGACGCTCTCGTGACCGGGGGCGCCGGGGGGCGACGGCCGGGCCGGGCCGCCCGTAGAACACCCCGTGCAGGTCCGAGCCGCAGATCGACGCGTAGGCGGTCTTGATCAAGATGGCACCGTCCGCGACCGGCGGCGACCGGCACGTCCTCGCACACCACACGGCCCAGGTCCACCCAGCGCGCAGCCTTCATCAACCCACCCCCCTGTCGGTCAGCGCGGGCGTGCCCGCCCGCAACGGCACCATGAACGTAACCGGGGCGACCAGGGCCGGTCCAGGACGGGTGATCGTGCCCGGCGGCGCCACAGCGGCTAGCCGGGGCTCACCGGCCGGCGCGGCGCCGCTCGCCGACCGCCTGGTACCAGGCGAGCAGGTCGGGCCGGTCGAGCGCGTCCCGGTGCACGGCGTCCGTCGCGCCGCGCAGGATCTGCTTGACCGGGATCTCCACCTTCTTGCCGGTGCGGGTGTGCGGGATGCCGGGCGCGGCGATGATCTCATCGGGCACGTGGCGGGGCGACAGCTCGGCCCGGATCGCCTCGCGGACGCGGCGCCGCAGATCCTCGCCCGCCTCGCCGTCGGCGGTCACCACGAACAGCGGCATCCAGTAGCCGCCCGCCTCTTCCTCGACGCCGACGACTAGGGCCTCGTCGATGCCGTCCAGCGCCTCGACCACGCGGTAGATGTCGCCGCTGCCCATTCGGATGCCGTTGCGGTTGAGCGTGGCGTCCGAGCGGCCGTGCACGATGACGGTGCCGCGGCCGGTCAGCGTGATCCAGTCGCCGTGCCGCCACACGCCGGGGAAGGTGGCGAAGTAGGCGGCGCGGTACTTCTCGCCGTGCGGGTCGTTCCAGAAGCTGACCGGCATCGACGGCATCGGCGCCGCGATCACCAGGTCGCCGACCTCGTCCGTCACCGGGCGGCCCTCCTCCGACCAGGCCTGCAGGTCCACGCCGAGGCACCGGGCGGACATCTCGCCTGGCAGCCCGGTCTCGGTCGGCACCGAGCACGTGAACGCCGAGACCACGTCGGTGCCGCCGCTGATCGAGTTGACCAGGACGCCGGGGCCGAGTTCGGCGGCCGCCCAGGCATGCAGGCCGGGGGCGAGCACCGACCCGGTGACGCCGAGCATGCGCAACGACGACAGGTCGTGCTCGGCGGCCGGGTGCTCGCCGCGCTTGCGGGCCGCGGCGAGGTAACCGGGGCTGAGGCCCAGAGTGGACGCCCGGGACCGGGCCGCCACCTGCCACAGGACGCCGGGGGCGGGCGAGCCGTCGAAGCACACGATGCCCGCCCCGCACAGCAGCGCGCTGTTGCGCAGGTTCCACATCATCCAGCTGGGGGTGGTGTACCAGAACAGCCGGTCACCCGGGCCAGCGTCCAGGTGCAGCGCGACCGTCTTGAGGTGTTCGAGCAGCACGCCGCCGTGCCCGTGCACGATGCCCTTGGGCGTCCCGGTCGTGCCGGAGGAGAACAGCACCCACAGCGGGTGGTCGAACGGCACCGGCAGCGGGTCGGGGTCGTGGTCGCCCTCGGTGGCCTCGGCCCAGCCGGTCATGCCCGCGGGCGGCGCGGCATCGCCGGCCGGGACCAGCACGGTCAGGCGCACCGACGGCAGGCCCGCCGCGATCTGGCGCACCTCCTCGACCCGGTCAACGAAGTCGCCGGCGTGATGGTAGCCGCCCGCCGCGACCAGCACCGCCGGGGCGAGCTGGCCCATGCGGTCGATGACCGCGGACCCGCTGAAGTCCTGCCCGCAGCAGGCCCAGACTGCGCCGATGGCGGCGCAGCCGAGGAACGCGACCACCGCCTCGGGGATGTCGGGCAGGTCGCCGGCCACCCGGTCGCCGCGGCCCACCCCGGCGGCGCGCAGCGTCGCGGCGAACGCGCCCGTCTGGCGGGCCAGCTCGTCCCAGGACAGGACCCGTTCCCGGCCGGTCTCGTCGTACCCGGTGACCGCGGTGCCCGGGCCCCGGTGGCGCAGCACCTGCCGGACGTAGTTGACCTCGGCGCCGGGGAACCACCGGGCGCCGGGCATGCCCTGGCCGGCCAGCACGGCCTGCGCCGGGGTGTCCCAGGGAACGTCGAAGTAGTCCGCGACCGTGGACCAGAACGCGGCCGGATCGTCCACCGACCACCGCCACACGGTGCGGTAGCCGTCGTCGGGCAACCCGTGGCGGCGGGCGGCGTAGTCGGCGAAGTCGGCGACGCGCCAACGGTGCCCGGCGGGCCGCCCGGGTACCCAGGCGGGCGCGGGCGCGTCGTGCCCGGCGGGCGGTGCGTCGTGCTGCGTAACCATGGACGACTCCTCGCTGAGACTCATTCCACCATCGTCACGGTGACTCCGTCCCTGCGCAATATTCCCGCTATAACGAGCGGCGCTACATCGCAACGCCGCGTGTCGATGCGCGGGCAGGCCAACGCCGCCCCTTGCGGGGTGACGTGATGCCGTCTATGGTCCGATATATCGGTTCGATATATCGATCAGACAGTTGGCCGTCGCTGTCCGGGTGACAGCCAGGGAGGCGGCGGCATGTCCGGCGGGCAGTTGTACGACACCATCGGCGGCACGTACCCGGTGACCCGGCAGACCGAGCCGCGGATCGCGGCCCGGGTCTGGGCCGCGCTCGGCGACGCGCGGACGGTGCTTGAATGTCGGGGCCGGCACCGGCTCCTACGAGCCGCCCGGCCTGGACGTCATCGCGGTGGAACCGTCGGCGGTCATGCGCGCGCACCGTCCCGCGGGCGCGGCGCCGTGCGTGGCGGCCAGCGCGGGAAGCCTTCCGTTCGCGGACCAGTCCTTCGACGCCGCGATGGCGTTCAGCACCGTTCACCACTGGCCGGACCCGGTCACCGGGCTGCGCGAAATGCGGCGGGTGGCTCGCCGGGTGGTGGTGTTCACGCACGACGACACCAACGCCGGATGGCTTACCCGGTTCTGGCTGACCCGTGACTACCTGCCCGAGGCCGCCGACCTGGTCGCCGGGCGGCCTTCGCTGACCGAGCTGGCCAGCGCGATCGGGGCCCGGATCGAGCCGGTGCCCGTTCCGTGGGACTGCACCGACGGCTTCTACGAGGCCTACTGGCGCCGGCCGCGAGGCGTACCTGGACGACCGGGTGCGCCGCGGGATGTCGGTGTGGGCCAGGGTCGGGCCGCAGGTCGAGCAGCGGGCCGTGCGCGCGCTCCGGGCCGACCTCGCATCGGGACGGTGGGCCGAGCGCAACCGCGACCTTGCCGACCTCGACGCGGCGGAACTCGGCCTTCGCCTGCTCGTCGCCTGAACCGGGCACGCGGCTAACACTCAGCCTCGGCGGTTCGGCTTTTTCGCGCTTTCTGAACTCCCGCGGTAACGGCGCTTGGCCCTAGCATGTGACTCGCTGGCTTTCGCGGGCGCTGGAGCAGACGGAGGAACTGGGCATGGCCGAACTGGACTGGAAGCCCGACATCCTGGGCACCGGCTACTCCCAGGTCAACCTTGACCTCGGTACCGACCCGGACGGGGAGGGCACCGTCGAGGCCGTCGTCGTCCGCCGGGAGCCACGGGACGGGGAAACGCCGCTGGCGGAGGCCCAGGGCGCGGTCCTGTACGTCCACGGGTTCACCGACTACTTCTTCCAGACCGAGCTGGCGGACTTCTTCGCGGCCAGGGGGCAGCAGTTCTACGCGCTGGACCTGCGTAAGTGCGGCCGGGCCCGCAGGCCGGGCCAGACCGCGCACTACGCCGGCGACCTGACGGTCTACGACGACGAGCTGGACCGCGCGCTGGCGATCGTCAATGAGGCGCATCCCGGCAAGCCCGTCGTCCTGGTCGCGCACTCCACCGGCGGGCTGGTCGGGTCGCTGTGGCTGAACCGGCGCCGGCTGGCCGGGAACCCGGCGCGGGACGTCGTCGCGGTCGTGCTGAACAGCCCCTGGCTGGACCTGCAGGCCGGCTGGGTGATGCGCGGCCCGGTCACGCAGTTGCTGCGGGTGCTGAGCAAGTACCGCCCGTTCTCCGTGCTCAGCCTGCGCCCCGGCGCCTACGGGCGGACCCTGCACGTGAGTGCCGAGGGCGAGTGGGATTACGACCTGGAGCTTAAGCCGCTGGCCGGCTTCCCGGTGACGGTCGGCTGGCTCAACGCGATCCGCCGCGCCCAGGCCCGGCTGCACCGGGGCATCGAGGTCGGCGTGCCCGCCCTGGTGCTCCGCTCGACCAGGTCCGCCCGGTCCACCGAAGCCGTCGACGGCGCCGACCTGGTCATCGACACGGTACAGATCGCCCAGTGGGAACCGAGCCTGGGCAGCCAGGTGACCGACGTCCCGGTCAAGGACGCCCGGCACGACGTCTTCCTGTCCGTGCCGGAATCGCGCGCGAGCGCGTACCGGGCGATGGGCGACTGGCTGGACGGTCAGCGGCTGTAAGGGCAGCCGCACGCCACGTGCGTGGCGAGTAATTTCACGCCGTTCTCCTGGCGATCCGCGGATCAGCCGATCCTCAGGCACTGGCCGCCGTCGACGCGGAGCGCGATGCCCGTGATGAAGCGGGCCTTGTCCGAGGCGAGGAAAGCAGCCGCCTCGGCAGTATCCCACGCATCGCCCATGGCACCGAGCGGGACGAGCGCTGACCGGGCGGCCTTGACCTCCTCGCGGGTCGCGCCGTTTATGCCGACACGGTTCTCGATGGCCATCGGCGTGTCCATGAGCCCGGGCAGGATGCAGTTCGCCCTTATCCCGAATGGCGCGAACCTGATGGCGATGTTCTCGGTGAGGGCGATGACCCCGGCCTTAGAGGTCTTGTAGCTGATGTAGGGGTAGTCCAGGACCGCCGCCGTGGACGAGATGCTCACGATCGCTCCCGAGCGCTGCGCGCGCATGACCTCCAGCACGTGCTTGCAGGTCATCACCATGCCGCGCAGGTTGATCGCCGTCACCGCGTCGAACGTCTCAGCGCTGATGTCCTCGATCGGCGCGTCGCCGCCGGCGAGGCTCGTACCCACGTTGTTATGCAGGACATCGATCCGCCCGAAGGTCTCGACGGTCTTTGCCACGATGGCGCTAATGTCGGCTTCGACGGTGACGTCGGCCCTGAGGGCCACCGCGGTCCCGCCGTCAGCCTGGATCATCCCGGCCGTTTCCTCCGCGCTTTCCGCGTCGCGGTCAACACAGACGACGGTGCCGCCTTCCCTGGCATACACCAGCGCCGCAGCGCGCCCGTTGCCGGTCGTGGTGCCCGGTGTCTGGCCCGCGCCGACGACGACGATTACCTTGCCTTCGAAGGCCGGCCGGTATTCGACGCGCGCCATCACGATGCCGCCTGGATCTCGTCGAGCACGGGCGGCAGGTAGCTCTTGAACGACTCCGGGTCCTCGCTCATCGGGAAGTGCCCCACGTTGCTCGTGCTCATCGTCGAGTCCTCGCGATCTGATCTCAGGCGGCGATAATCGCGCGCAGGTAGGTGACGGACTGGGATAGCACCACTGCACGCCAAACCCGGCTGGCACATGCGGTCCTCAAGGGAGTCAATTTCCTACGATGGAATTCACTCTTTTGTTATAAAACGCTAGCAACGGTCCAAAGGGGCGTCAAGATCCAAGACGCTCGGCAAAGCCGCTGTACGAGGACGAGTGCCTCGACATCCACCTCACCGAAGTCGAACTGCCCGACGGCAGCCGCCGGGCCCGGCTACGCCTGGTCCAGGAAATCGATGATGTGGCCGAATGCGTCGAGCGCGGCGCCCCGGCCGATAAACGTGTCCACGTGGCCGTAGCCGGGGATTTCCCGGTACTGGACCGCCAGCTGCGGCTGGCGGGCGGTGAGTGTCTCGTAGCAGGAGGGGAAGGCAGCCCTCTGGTCAGCGCCTGGACAGGTGGACCGGGTAGCTCTTGGGCGCAAGAACCGCCCTGGCCTGCGCGGACACGGTCACGCCCGCCTTCGGGGTGAAATTCCAGCGGGCGGCTACCGAACCCAGGATGAGCGTTGCCTCGGCGAGCCCGAAGTCCTCCCCGATGCACCTGGCCGCCCCGGCCCCGAACGGAAGGAAGGCGGTCCGGTGCGCGGTGGCGCGGCCGGTGTCCCGATCCCGCCACCGTTCCGGGTCGAAGTGGTCCGGCGCCGGAAACAGGTCGGCCCGGCGGTGCAGGACGTAGGGGCTGAATATCAGCATGCTCCCGGCCGGGATTGCCCGGCCCGCGAGCCTGGTTTCGCGGACAGCGGTCCGCAGCGTCACCCACGCAGGCGGGTACAGCCGCAGGGCCTCCCGCAGCACCCGCCCCGTCAGCTCAAGGCGTGGCAGGTCCTCCCAGGCGGCGACCCGGCGGCCCAGGACCATGCTGGTCTCCCCGTGCAGCGCCTCCAGGATCTGGGGATGGCCGCTGAGCAGGTGCAGCGCCCAGACGACCGCCGCCGACGTGGTCTCGCCTCCGGCCAGCAGGAGGACGGCGACCTGGTCCGACAGCTCCCGGTCGGACATGCCCTTGTCCTCGTCGTCAACCGATCTCACCAGCCGGGACATGAGGTCATCGCCCTCGGCGCCGAGCCGCCGGGCCTCGGTGACCAGCGCCGCGACCTGTCCGCGCCAGGAGGCAAGCGCCCGGGCGTAACGGAGGTTGGCGGGCACCGGGAGCCGCCCCGCCGCGGGAAGGACGGCTCGCAGGTAGATGCCCTTGAGGAAGACATCGAGCGCTGCCCGCAGCTCATCGCCCTGGGCCGAGCCGATCTGCGCCGAGAACAGCGCGCGCAACGTGATCCCGGTGGTCAGGCCGAACATCGCCTCCACCATGTCGATGAGCTGGCCGTCGCGCCAGGATTCCATCATGACGGCGATTTCCTGCCGCATCACCGCCGCGTACCCGGGCAGGTGCTCACGTCGGAAGGCCGGCTGCATGATCAGCCGCTGGCGCCGGTGCAGCTCCCGGCCGGCCGTGGCCAGGCCGCTGCCCATCGCCAGGCGGACCCGGTCGTAGACGGGCCCCGTCCGGTCGAAGGTCCGGAAATCGGCCAGTACCTGCCGGGCCAGGTCCGGGTGACACAAGACGAACGCGGGACGGCGCCCGAGCCGGATCTCGACCAGGTCCCCCTGCGCTGCCAGCGAGCCGAGCAGCCCCAGCGGGCGGCGAAGGAGCGCCGGCACGTGCCCGAGCACGGGCCAGGCGCCCGGCGCGGCGCCGGCGCGTAGCACTGCGGCACCGTTATCGGCGCTCATGCTCACGGGGTAGCCTCCGGCGCTGACGCGACGACCTCGGCAAGCCCGGTAGCCGTTGCCTGCAGCAGCAGCCGCAGGCGCGGCTTGAAGTCGTAGGCGACGTCGCCTTCAAGGCTGAGCGGCACGTGAGTCAGCGGGTCGCACAACGCCGCCTGGTCAGCTTAGCGCACCACAAGATGCGTTAACCCGGGACTCGCGCCCGCCTGGCCGAAGGCGACAGCGTCCAAGGCGACGTGGCAACCTGCCGCTCATCGCCCCGGAGGCCGCGACTATCGTTGACGCGGGTCGGAAGTCGATGCGGGTATGGGGACAACAGGCATGAGCACGAGCACGGACGCGAGCCGTGCCGCCGACGATACGTCCCAGGCGCGCTACGCCTGGCGGGTCCTGTCGGTGACCAGCCTCGGCGTGCTGCTCGCCGGCACCAATACCTCCACCCTCGACGTCGCGCTCCCCGTGGTGGCCAGGCACTTCTCGGCCAGTGCCACCCAGGCGTCCTGGATCGTCCTGTCCTACATGCTGGTGAACACCATCCTGATCCTGGTGTTCGGCCGGGTGGCGGACATGGTCGGCCGGCGCCGCCTGTACATGGTGGGGCTGGCCATCTTGACCGGCGCCAGCGTGCTCTGCGGCTTCGCGCCCTCCGCCTTCGCCCTGGCGGCCTGCCGGGCCCTGCAGGCCGTCGGTGCGGCCGCGCTAATCACCAACACCACCGCGCTGCTGGCCGACGCGTTCCCCCGCCGGCTGCTGAGCACCGGGCTGAGCTTCAACGTCACCGCCGCGGCGGCGGCGCAGGTCGCCGGGCCGATCGTCGGCGGCGCGCTGGCGAGCGCCCTCGGGTGGCGCGCGGTCTTCTGGTTCAACGTGCCGTTCGGCGTCGCCGGGCTGCTCTGGGCCATGCGGACACTGCGCGCCGACCCACCGCGCCGCACCCGTGAGCCGTTCGACATGGTGGGCGCGCTGCTCACCTTCACCCTGGTCGGCGGGCTGATCCTGGCGCTGTCCGAGGGCGGCGCGCTCGGCTGGTCGGACCCGCTCGTCGTGGTCGGCGGGGCGGCGTTCACCGTGTCCCTGCCGGTCTTCATCATCACCCAGCGCCGCCGCCGGTACCCGATGCTCGACCTGTCGGTGTTCAGCGACTACGAGCGCACCATGGCCTACGCCAGCGGACTGCTGATGTCCATCGCGCGGTTCGCGGTCGTGCTGCTGATGGCGCTGTACCTGCAGGCCGCGTCGGGCGCCGACCCGTTCCAGGCGGGGGTGCGGGTGATCCCGGTGGCGGGCGGCATGGTGCTGGCGTCCCCGCTAGCCGGCCGGCTCGCCGGGCGCTACCCGGCCCGCTGGGTGTCGAGCGCCGGCATGGCGATCGCCGCCGCCGGCCTCGCCGTGCTCGCCGCGACGATCTCGCCGTCGCTGGACTACACGGTCACCGGCGGCTGCCTGCTCGCCGTCGGCATCGGCACCGGGATCTTCATGACCCCGAATACCAGCTCCATCATGGGCGGAGTCGAGCCCGGCCGCCGCGGCATCGTCAACGGGGTCCGGTCCATGCTGCAGAACACCGGCTACGCGGTCAGCACCGCGATGTCGCTGGCGATCGTGACCAGCCCGCTCACCGTGGGCGCGAAGCAGGCCGCCTACGCGGGCACCCTGTCCCGCCTCTCGTCCCATGCCCTGGACAACTTCACCGGCGGCTACCGGACCGCGCTCGCGGTCCTCGCGGGGATCTGCGTGCTGGGCATGGCCCTGTCCCTGGCCCGTAACGCCGGGCCACGCCGCTAAACGATCCGGACGCCGCGCGCCCGATTCGCTACGCTGCGAACAGGACCATCATCATCGGCCAACCACGAGGTGAACCATGCCGCTGACCATCGGGCGCGCCCTGCGTCGCGTACGCGCCGGGACGGCGCACAGTACCTGGCGGGCGCCTGCATTCGCGGCTCCGGAAACGATCTCGGTGAGCAGCCCGGACTTCGCGGACGGCCACCCGATCCCGCAGCCGCACGCGGCTAAGGGGATCGGTGCCAACCTGTCACCGGGACTGGAGTGGACCGCGCCCCCGGCGGGCACCGCCCAGCTCCTGCTGGTCATCGAGGACTCCGACGTCCCGCTGCCCCGGCCGGTGGTTCACACGGCCGCGGTGCTTCCGGCGGAGCTGCGCACCCTCGCCCACGGCGAGCTGCGGCCAGGCAACCCGGCCGTCAACCTCCTGCAAGCCTCGCTCGGCCGGCCCGGCTACCACGGGCCGGCCCCCGTCCCTGGCCACGGACCCCACCACTACGAGTTCTCCCTGTACGCCCTGGACAAGCCCATGCCTGCCGAGGTTCGCTCGATCAAGGAGGCACGCCGGTGGGTCGCCGGGCACGTCCTGGCCCGGGGCCGGCTCACCGGCACCTACGAACGTTAAGTGCGGCCCCGCCGCTGGCCAGCCCGCGTGAATCCGCGGGCTGGCCGGCGGCGAAACGCCGCTTAGCCGGTGACCGGGAGGTTGGAGACGACAGGCACCGGTGCGGGCGCGGGCCCGCCGCCGGGGCCAGTCGGCGCCGGCCCGCCACCCGGGCCAGTCGGCGTCGTCCCGGTCGGGCTCGGGGTGGGCGTCGGCGTCCTGGTGGGCGGCGGGGTCGTTGGTGGCCCGGTAGGCGGCGGTGAGGTCGGGGGCGGGGAGGTCGGCGGCGGCGTCGTCGGCGGCGGGGAGGTCGGCGGCGGAACGATCGAGCAGCTAGACGCGGTGATGGTGTCGTCGTCGAGGGTCACTGCCCCGTTACGGGCCAGCGCGCGTCCGTTGATCGTGTCCCCGGTTGTCACCGTGATCGACGTCAGGGCGAGGACGGTGCCGGTGAACGAGGAATTCGTGCCGAGGGTCGCGGAGCTGCCCACCTGCCAGAACACGTTGCAGGCCTGGGCACCGCCGGTGAGGGTGATGCTGCTGGCCGAGTCGGTGGTGAGCGTCGAGGGCGCCTGGAAGATGAAGACCGCGTTCGGGTCACCCTCCGCGTCCAGCGTCAGCGACCCGCCGACGCCCAGTGCCGATGACGCCTTGTACACGCCGGGCGCGAGGGTCTGGCCGGCGCCGATGAAGGCGGGGACGTTGGCTGTCGGGCTGCGCCCGGCGGCATCGTTGTACGCGGTGGTCAGGTCGCGCGCTGCGGCAGGTCCCCCTCGGAAGCCCCGTCATGATCACCAGTTAGGCGCCGGACCACTTGATCTCAGCCTGGACGCCCTTGGCGGCGGTTTCGATGAGCCCGGCGACCTCGTCCGGGTGGGAGACCATGGCCAGGTGGCCCGACGGGACCTCGACCGTGGTCGCGCTCATACGGGCGGCGAACTGGCGCTCGGCGTCCGGCGGGATCGCCTGGTCGTCGGCGGCGACGAGGAACCAGCACGGACGTGACCGCCAGGCCGGGACGGTCATCACGTCCTGGAGGGTGCTCGCCGCCAGGGGCTGCTGGACGGCGTGCAGGACCCGTGCCTGGACCGGGTCGAGTCCGGCCGCGAAGTGCTTGACGAAGTCGTCCTCGGGCAGCCAGGCGAATCCCTGCTCGTCGACTTCCAGGTGCGCCAGGGCCGGGGTCGGCGGCCCCTGGGCCAGCAGCCCGCCGATGGACTCGCCCTCGTCGAGCCCGAAGGCCGCGATGTAGACCAGGCCGGCCACGTTCCGCGCGTCCGTGCCGAGGGCGGTCATGTTGCCCGCCGTAGGAGTGCCCGGCCAGGATGACCGGGCCGTCCTGGCGCTCGAGTGCCTGCCGGAGCCGGGCGACGTCCGCGGCCAGCGACGTCTCGGGGAACTGCGGTGCGGTGACGTCATAGCCGCTGGCTTGCAGCCGCTCGATGACGGCACTCCAGCACGAGCCGTCGGCCCAGGCGCCGTGTACCAGGACGATGTTCGGTTGAACGGTCATGTCGGTGATACCTCTCGCGGTCAGGCCTTGATGAAGGCCAGCAGGTCGGCGTTGAAGGTGCCCTTGTAGGCGGTGGCCTGGGCCAGGCCGTGCGGGGCGCCGGGATAGACCCTCAGGGTCGCGTCCTTGACGATCTTCGACGACCAGCATGGCCGAGGCGCCGATGGGCACGATCTGGTCGTCGTCACCGTGCACGATCAAGGTGCGGGACGTCGATCTTCTCGAGGTCCTCGGTCAGGTCGGTCTCGGAGAACGCCTTGATGCAGTCGAAGGCGCCCTTCGATGTCCGACGCTGCATGGCCATCGGCGCCAGAACTGAGTCGCGCATGCCCGTTGGACACGGTGCGTGCCCTCGCCGGTTGGCACCGTAGAAGGGAGCGCCGAGGTCCTGGTAGAACTGCGACCTGTCGGCCGGTCAGGCCGGCCCGGAGCTGGTCGAACACATGGGACGGCAGGCCGCCGGGTTGGCGGCCGTCCGCAGCATCAGCGGGGGGATCGCGCCGACCAGCACCATCTTGGCGACCCGGCGACGCGCCGTGGCGGCCGATGTACCTGGTCACTTCGCCGCCGCCGGTGGAGTGACCGACCAGGACTGCGTCGTACAGGTTCAGCTGCTCGATTAGCTCGGCGAGGTCGTCGGCGTAGGTGTCCAGGTTGTTGCCGTTCCACGGCTGGCCCGACCGTCCGCCGCCGCGACGATCGTGCGCGACGGCCCGGTAGCCGTGCGACGCGACCAGGAACGCCTGATCGTCCCAGGCGTCAGCGGTGAGCGGCCACCCGTGACTGAACACCACCGGCCGGCCCTTGCCCCAGTCTTTGTAGAAGATTTCCGTGCCGTCCCTGGTGAGGACCGTTCCCATCAGCGCGCCTTCCTGCCTGTAGCGGTGCCGTCCGTCAGGTGGCGGAATGACTCCTGCGCAGGCCGAGCCGGGCGATCCCCAGGGGGAACACAGGCCTACGGGCGCCTACACCGTAGACCTACAGTCAATCCCCTGGTAGGCCGAATGTCAACACTGTAGATCTACGCTATAGTTCTGGATATCGCCCAGCGGGCAGCAGGAGGGCAGGTGCCATCGCGATGACCCCACCACGGGCCGCCAGGAACGCCGCGGGCAGCGGCGACGGCAAGATCACCCGTGAGCTGGTGCTCGCCACCGCGCTTGCGCTCATCGACCGTGACGGGGCCGACGCCCTGTCCATGCGCCGCCTCGGCGGCTGCCCTGGACCGGGACCCGATGATCCTGTACCGGCACGCGCCCGGCAAGGCGGCGCTGCTCGACGGGGTCGTGGAGACCGTGCTCGGCCAGCTCCGGGTCGACCCGGCCGCCCCCGACTGGGCCGCGCAGCTGCGCGCCGTTGCCCGCGACTACCGGGCGCTGGCCCTGGCGCACCCCAACGTGGTGCCGCTGCTGGTCACCCGGCCACTGGCCACCCCGCTCGCGCTCCGCCCCCGCGGCACCCTGCGCCCGCTCGAAGACGTCCTCGCCCTGCTCACCGCGGGCCGGGTTCAGCGGCCGCTCGACGCCCTGCACGCCTACCGGGCCCTGTTCGGTTTCCTCAACGGCCACGTGCTCAACGAGCTGCAAGAGCTCGTCGAGAGCCCCGACGAGACCGACGACCTGCTCCGGCTAGGCCTGCACCGGCTGCCGATCGGCGAGTTCCCGCTGCTGCGCGGCCTCGCCCACGCGCTGGCCGCCTACGACGGCGCCGCCGAGCTTGAGCGCGGCCTCGACATCCTGCTGAACGGGCTGGCCACGAGCCTGGCCTCGTCAGACACCGGCCGGCCGGGCGCGGGCACCACCTCTCGTTCGGCGGAGATACTTTAAATCCTTCAGCTGAACGGAGGGTGTCGAACCCTACTGCGGCGCACGCCAATTCATCGTCAGGGCGAGCGGCGACCCGGCGGGCTCGCGATCGTCCGCCCCTGGCGCGGTCTCGACGATCGCCGCCAGCTCCGATCCGTCGATCGTCTCGCGCTCGATCAGCAGGCTGATGACCCGGCCGAGGGTCTCACGGTGCCCGCGGAGCAGCGCGGTGGCCGTGATCTCGGCCTCGCGGAGCAGCGTGGCCACTTCCTGGTCGATGGCGCGCTGCGTTTCCTCGGCATAGGGACGGCCGGCGAAGGGATTGTCGCGGCTCGGCCCCTCCGGCCCGTAGCTGATCGGACCGACCTTCGCCGAGAAACCCCACTCGCGCACCATGTGCGTCGCCAGCTCGGTCGCGCTCAGCAGGTCGTTGGACGCGCCGGTCGACGGCTCGCCCAGGACGACGATCTCCGCGGCGCGACCGCCAAGGCGCACGGCGAGGGTCTCGGTCAGGTGGCTCACGGGGTACAGGTGGCGCTCGAACACCGGCAGCTGCTCGGTCACGCCAAGGGCGGCACCGCGGGAAAGGATGGTGACCTTGGCGACGGGATCGGCGTGCTCGGACAGCGCCGCCACGAGCGCGTGGCCGGCCTCGTGGACGGCCACGGCGTGCTTCTCATCGGGCAGCAGCGCGCTGGACGCGTCACGGCGGCCGATCAGCAGGCGGTCCCTGGCGTCATCGAAGTCGGCGGCGACTGAGCACGCCGCGGTCGGCGCGCACGGCGTTGATCGCCGCCTCGTTCACCAGGTTGGCGAGGTCGGCACCGGAGAACCCGGGCGTGCCCCGGGCCACGGCGCTGAGATCCACGTCGGGCGCGAGGGTCTTACCCCGCCCGTGGATGGCCAGGATCGCGGTCCGCTCCACGGAGTTGGGCAGCGGGATCTCCACCGTGCGGTCGAAGCGGCCGGGTCGCAGCAGCGCCGAGTCAAGGATCTCGGGCCGGTTGGTCGCGGCCATGACGACCACGCTGGCACCGGGCTCGAAGCCGTCCATTTCCGAGAGCAGCTGGTTGAGCGTCTGCTCGCGCTCGTCGTTCGAGCCGAACCCGCCGGGGCCGCGCCGGCCGCCGATGGCGTCGATCTCGTCGATGAAGATGATCGACGGTGAGCGCTTCCTGGCGTCGGCGAACAGGTCCCTGACTCGTGAGGCGCCGACGCCGACGAACATCTCCACGAAACTCGAGCCGCTCAGCGAGAAGAACGGGACGCCGGCCTCGCCGGCGACCGCCCGGGCGAGCAGGGTCTTGCCGGTGCCCGGCGGCCCGGCCATCAGCACGCCCTTCGGGCCGACCGCGCCTGCCCGGGCGTACCGGGCCGGGTGCTTCAGGAAGTCCACGACCTCCATGACCTCGGCCTTGGAGCCCTCGTAGCCGGCGATGTCCGCGAAGCGGGTGGTCGGCCGGTCCTCGTCGTAGACCTTCGCCTTCGACTTGCCGAAGGCCATGATGCCGCCGAGCCGCCCGCCGAGCTGCTGGCCGCCTGCGCGGCGGCGGAACCAGACGAAGAGCACGACGATGAACAGCAGCGGCAGGATCCAGGTCAGGATGAACCCGAGCGTCGAACCCGAGCTGGCAGCGGTTGCCGTCACCTGAACCTTGTGCCCGAGCAGCAGGTTAGGCAGGGCGCTGTCGTTCAGCGCGGTCGGGATCTGGGAGGTGTAGGCCTTGCCGTCGGTGAGCTTCCCGCTCACCCCTCCCCCGGCGTTGATCGCCGCCGTCGAGACCTTGTTCGCGGTCACGTCGCTGACGAAGCTGGTGTAGCTCAGCTGCTGGGTTGGCGTCCCGCCGGTCCCCGAGCGATAGACGAGCAGCCCGATGATCGCGATCAAGAACCCGGCCGGCATCAGCCATCTCCACCGGGCCGGCGACGGGGGTGGGGTCGGGCCCGGCGGGGCTGGACCTGGCGGCGGCCTCGGCCTCGGCTTTGGCGTCGGCGGGCGCGTCGGCGGCGGGGAGCCGGACTTCTTCGGTGGGCCGGACTTCTCGGCGGGCCGGACCCCAAGGTCATCGCGGGACGAGGCCGGATTCCGGGGAGCACCTGACGCACATGCAGCCCCGGTCCAACCCGCCCGCGGCGGTCGCCCGGCAGTAGCGGTCGGCGAGGGCATCATGCTCGTCAGCGGTGTGCCCGCACGGGCACGGCACGTCGGTGCGGCGCGCCGGGCGATGGTGCGGTCATAGGGTTGCCTTCCCACGGGGATACGGCATTCTCGTTTTCCCAAGTCAACCGCGCCCACGGCGCCTGGGAAATGAGCAATCCGGCATGAGCCCATCACCAGAACCGATCAGCCGGCCAGCGGGCGTAGGCTGGCGGCATAACCGGGGGCTGGACTGGACGCGGGACTGGCGGCGGGCATGGAGCTACGGCAGCTGCGGTACTTCGTGACGCTGACCGAGGAACTGCACTTCGGCCGGGCGGCGGAGCGAGAACACATCGTGCAGTCGGCGCTGAGCCAGCAGGTGCAGCGGCTGGAGCGTGAGCTCAGCGTCCGCCTGCTGGAGCGCAGCACCCATCACGTCGCGCTGACCGCCGCCGGGGCGGTGTTCCTGGTCGAGGCGCGGCAGATCCTGGCGCACGTCGACCGCGCCGCGGAGGCTGCCCGGCGCGCGGCGGGCGTCGGCGCGCCGCTGCGCGTCGGCATCATCGACTCCAGCTACGACTCGATGCCGCAGATCCTGCACGAGGTCCAGGCCCGCTCCCCCGGCCTGGTGATCCACCAGGTCGAGGCCAGCGCGCCCGAGCAGTACCAGCAGCTCATCGACGGCCGCCTGGACGTGGGCGTCGGCCGCGCCGCGCTCGCGCCGCCGCAGATCGCATCGCTGCTGTTCCGCCGGGACCCGCTCGGGGTCCTGGTGCCGACCGGCCACCCGTTCGCCGAGCTTGACGGCGTCTCGGTCGCCGCACTCGCCAAGGAGCCGCTGCTGCTCGCCGAGGAAGAGCAGGCACCGGATTTCAACCAGTTCACCGTCGAGATGTGCCGGGCGGCCGGCTTCACCCCCACCGTCTACCGCGGAACCGTGGAGAGCATCCGGGCGGCCGCCGACCTCGTCGCCCAGGGACGCTGCCTGTACTGCGTCCCCTCCTCCTGCATCGCCGCGCTGCCCGGAACCATCTGGCGGCCCCTCACCGGGCCAGCCTCCGACTACCCGTGGTCGGTCCTGTGGCGCGCGGCCGACGAGTCCGCCCACGTGCGCGCCGTCGTCAGCTGCGCCCAGGCGATGTCCAAGCGCCTCGGCTGGCTGACAGCCGCCCGCTAGCCTGCGTGGTGCTCCGTACTCCACCCACGCTTCCGGCTGCCGCGGCCGGCAGGACGAGGCCGGGCGCCGGGGGGGCCGGGAGGGGTGCTCCTATCCGGCCAGCCGCCTCGTCTACCGTGGCACAGACGTAGAAGGGGTCGGCCAGACTGATGACGTCCAGGACCCACATCACCGTCCCCGCGGCGCGGCGAGGATGAGGTCACCCCCGGCCTGCCGGGCCTGTGTGCGGCCGCCCTCTAGTGCCGCCACCCCGCTGGAGTCGATGAACTCCAGGTCCCCCAGGTCTACGATGATCAACGGCTCACGGGCCGCCACCTCTGTGAGGGCAGTCGCCACCGTCACGGCGTCCGCCATGTCAAGCTCACCGCGCAAGGTGACCACAGCGTGGCCGTCACGGTGGCAGGTACTCAGTTCCGCACTGAACACAGGTCTGCCCTCCTGCTTCAGCAGCAAGGCGGGGTCCGGACCCGGCGGCTATGTCTCTCGGTGTACTGGTTGAGACGATACGCCACCGAAGCCCCTTGTCGAGTCCGACGGCGTCGTACGACGGTTACGTTTCGGCGTCCGGTCGAACTTCGGCAGCAGGGGCGTGGCCAGTGCTGAGTTATGCCGGGGCGTCGGTCGGTCAGTTCGACTTTCCCGGGCGTTGCCGGCGCAGTGAGATGCCGTCGGACTCGGCTATGGCGTCCGCGTCTACGGCGCGGAGCCCTTGACCGAGGCGCTCGCGCGCCTGCCGCAAGAGGTTGAGCGAGTCGGCGGCGGGATTCCCCGGCGCTGTACCGTCCGGGTCGGACCCGTGTCCCTCGACCAGATGTACCTGAAGGGCCGCGGCGACCTCGTCAACCGCCTTGAGCGCCTGGTAGATGGCCCGATCCCGGGCATCGTCGTTAGCCATATGCTTGCTCCTTTCTGTGCGGGGTCCTTGACCGCTGATCAGTCCCGCCATCACCCTTCCTGGGCTTACCCCCGGGCCGCCCGTCCAGCCAGGACGCAGGCCCGCGGCCAGCCTCCACCGGCCAGCAAGGCCAAGATCGCCCCGCGCCAGAACAGCTGCCTTGGCAAAGGGCGCGGGCTTGTCACGCGACGAGCCGGCACGGCAAGGGCCCGAAGACTCACACGAAAGCCCCAATATGGCATATCACAGATATTTGGAACTAATTGGCACAATCGCGTCACGAGACCGAGGAGATGACTGGTTCTTTGATGTGGCGCCAGGACCCGAAGAAGAAGATTTTCGACTTTGATTTAAAGTGTTTCTTCACATGAGAGCCCAGCAGGCACGTAACATTGCGGTGTTGCTCCGGACCCTGGCAGCTCTCTTCCGCGATACTGGAGGAGAGAGTGGTGGGGACCGGTTTTTTTATGCCCGCACGGGCCGGAACCTTTCCCACCGGCAGGCGCGAATCGGATTCACGGAGTGCGTCAGGTTCATAATGACGGCGGCCACGCCAGCACGCACCCGATCGCCGAGTCCGGCTTTCGGGCGTGCGGCACTCCGCCGCCAGGAGCCCGAGGGCAGCCTCAAGGAGGCCAGCGCGAAGGTCCGGGACGCCGCAGGGCACTGAGGGGGGTCCTGCGGCGACCCGGTACGCGCCGGCCGAAGCGGCGTCGAAAAGCGGGCCCTACAGGGGCGGGCCCGCTTTACGACGACCAAAGCGGAATTCCACTGCCGCTCTGCCGGGGCAGGTGCGTGTACGGTCCCTTAGTCCCTGAACCCGACAGGCTGCTACGTCGAATCTGTTGAACCGTTGAAATTCGTACGGCCTGGCGCACGCCTACGAATCGGGTTGGCGGCCTTCGGCGCGTGCCGCGATTCAAATGGACGGGCAGCGGATTCGCCATTCGGGTATCCGCACCACGCCGGGGCCGGGCAGGCTCCAGCCGGCGAAGAACCTGGATACCTGGCCTCGGGTGCGGAAGGCCCCCGCTCGGCGGCGCGCGTGGTCACCCCGCAGAGCCGTCGTCGTACCAGCCGGTTGCGGTCCACGTGAGGTCGTCGCTGGAATTGTTCAGTGACTTCAGGGTGACCAGCATCATCCACGTTTTGCTGCTGGTGCTGTTGGTCGCGGTGAGGCAGAACTGCGTTCCGGGGTGGAGCTGCTGGTAACTTGCCGCCCCCACCATGGGCGCTGCGTTTACGGCGTGGTAGCACCCTGATGCGTTCGGCGTCCCGTTGACCCGGGCCACCGTGTCACTGAAGGTGAGCTGCGGTGAAGTGCTGCAATCTATTTCCATGTCGCCGCTGTCCCCGTCGTTCTTCGTGTCTACAAACGGCCGCAAGCTGGCGAGGACGACATCGGAAGGGTTCACGGCGTCCTGGCAGCTACCGCCGGGCATCGTAAACGCG
>CAVVKP010000022.1:0-436118 GCA_963748785.1 uncultured Actinomycetota bacterium
GAGAGGGCGACGCGGAAAGCGCGGACCCGGTCGGCCTGGGCGGCCCGCAGCTGACCGCCGGCGACCTCATGGACGCCGACCGGGCGGCCGCCTGGCTGGCCGACGCGGCCGCCGGGCGGACCCGCACACGGAACACCAACCGGGGGCCGGAGGCCGCCGCGTACCCGAACTCGATGCGGGTGCGGGCCGACTCGGTCAACGCCCTGGCCGAGTTCATCGGGGACCCGCGCAGGCTCGACCGGCAGCCGCCGGCCCGGGGCTTCCAGCTCCCGCCGGGTGACACCGAGGCGCTGCTGCACGAGCTGACCGTGAAGCGGCCCATCCACTCCAACGCGATGACCGCGCTGCGCACCGCCGCCGTGGCCTCGCTGGTCGCGGACAGCGGCCGGGGCGTGCCCGAGCTGGCCGACCTGAACCTGAGCGCGCTGCACCTGGACGGCGCCGACCCGTACGCCATGGTCGAGGGCGAGCGGGTGGCGCTGACCCGCGAGACGGTGCACATCCTGACCCGGTGGCTGGCCGCGCGGTCCTCGATCGTCGCCGACCTTGAGGGCAGCGACCCGGGTCACCTGTGGATCCCGACCAAGCCGGGCCGGGCCCGCGGCGGCGTCCCGTCGGCCAAGCCGGGCATCAGCCCGGCGGCGGTCCGCACGCTGCACGCCTCGCACCGGGCACTGGTCAGCCAGCTGCTTGGCACGCCGCTGCGCCCGGGCGCGCTGCGGGCCGCCGCCGTGGCGCACTTCTCGGCCGCCGCGGCGGAACCGCCGGCGCGTTAGCGGTCACGGGCGGGCGGGCCTGGCCGGTCACGGGCCGAGCAGGTCCCAGCGGTTGCCGGCGATGTCGCGGAACACGGCCACCCGGCCGTAGGGCTCGGCGCGGGGCGCGGTGACGAACTCGACCCCGGCGGCGGTCATCCGCGCGTGGGCGGCGTCGAAGTCGTCCACGCGCAGGAAGAAGCCGACCCGGCCGGCCAGCTGGTTCCCGGCCGCCGCCTCCTGCACCGGGCCGTCCGCGCGGGCCAGCAGGATGCCGGCCTGCCCGCCGGGCGGCCGCACGACGACCCAGCGCTTGGGCCGGCCGTCGTTGGTGAGCGACGGCGAGTCCTCGACCAGGTCGAACCCGAGTGCTCCGGTGAAGAAGGCGATGGCCTCGTCGTAGTCCGTGACGATGACCGTGACCAGCTCGATGCGCATCCCCATCGCGCTCACGCCCTCCGCAGCAGCAGGTGGCCGCGGCGGAACCGCTCGGCCGGGCGCGGTTCGCGCGACATCCGGCCCAGCTCGGTGAACCCGGCGCCAGCGGCGAGCGCGGACAGCGGGCCGAGCGGCCAGCGGTAGGCGGGCGCCACCTTATGGTCGAACCCGGTCACATCCTCCCCGTCGGCCTCGAAGAAGGCGGCGAGCAGGAACCCGCCCGGCCGCAGCGCCCGGGCGCACCCGGCGAGGTACCCGGGCAGGTCAGCGGGCGCCGCGTGGATCACCGAGTACCAGGCGACGATGCCGCCGAGCGTGCCGTCGCCTACCGGCAGCGCGTCCATGGAGCCGACCGCGAAGCGCAGTGCGGGGTACAACTCGCGGGCGATCGCGATCATGGCCGGGGACACGTCCACGCCGAGGATGTCCAGCCCCAGGCCCGCCAGGTGGGCGCCGATCCGGCCGGGCCCGCAGCCGACATCGGCGACCAGTCCGCCGCCGGCCGCCGTGACGTGCTCGGCGAACGCCGCCAGCACCGCGCGGTCTAGCGGGAGCCCGTCCAGCTCGTCCCGGGAGATCTCGGCGTACAGGGCGGATATGGCATCGTAGGCCGCGGCCGTCGCCGCCAGCCGCGCGTCGGTTTCCGTCACGGCGCCTGATCCTAATGCCGGCCACTGACATCCGGGCGGGGGTCGGCGTGACCGCCAGGCCGGGCGGTCCGGCGGTCCGTCGGTCCCGGGCCTGGCTAGCCCTCCACGATCATCAGCTGGTTCTTGTCCTGGTCGCGGAAGAAGAAGCCCAGCGGCACGCCGCCGGCCCCGCCCCACGGGTCGGCGTCCACGTCCGCGCCCTGGCCTGCGGTCCCCTTCACCGCGCCACGCCGCAGCCTCCCCGGCGGGGCAGGCCCGCAGGGCAGCCGTTCCCACCCCCCCGGGTCGTCAGCCGGCCGTCTCCCCGCCTACCCGGGGCACGCTGTCCAGCATCGCCAGCACGGAGTCAAGGCTGGCGACCGCGTCCGCGTCGCCGTCCTCGGCGTGGATGTCCCGTGACCAGCTCAGGCACTCCACCACTAGGTCGCGGGCCGCGGGGTCGATGATCGTGAATGGCTCAAGCTGCCTGCAGATGCCGGTCAGCCACCCGATGGCATCGCGGACGCCGGCTCGCTCCGCGGACACGTTCATCAGGCCCGCGCAGGCCAGTACCGCGCGAGCCCAGTGCGGACCGAGGTCTCCGAACCGGTAGCGCAGCCCCGTGACCTCCGCCCGGGACGCGGCGGCGAACATGGCGTGCGCCTCCAGTCCCAGTAGCATCCTGGCCGGCCGGGGCAGGTCGCCGGCCTGCACCTTGGAAAGCTCGCTCCCGAAAGTGGGGAGGAACTCGGCCAGTTCGGGCGCGAACGTGGCGCGCAGCCCAGGCGCCCCCCGCATCTCCGGCACGTTGCCACTGGCCGAGCATGCGCAGAGCATGGCCGCGAGCCGCGATGCGATCCGCGTGTTTGCCGGGTCATCGGCGACCAACTGGCGGGCGAGTCGGCAACCCTCCTCATACTGGCCGATCGCCCCGGTGAGGTCCCCGCGCTTGAAGTGGCGCTGCCCCTCCTTCTCAGCCGCGTCCACGACGCGTTCCCGGACATTCCGGCGGAACATGGGCATGGCCCCCATCATGACAGCCATCCAGTGGGCTGTCACTTGCCGCATCTGGTCAGTACTCGTGTGTTCATGGCCTCAGGAGTCTTCAAGGCTCATGGCTCGTCATCTCGCGTTGACCGGCCTCATCAGCCACCGCACCGGCCGCGCCGCGGTCCCCGGCTTCCCTCGCTAGGGCGTGTCGCTCCGGGCGGCGGCGAACGCCTTGCGGCAGTGCAGCAGGAGCGCCTGCACGGCCGGGCCGGGGCCCGGGCGCCACACCAGGGCCAGCAGGGCGGGCTCGGTGACGTCGCTCAGGGGTGCGGCGGCCAGGCGGCCGGCGTGGGCGGCGGCCATCGAGTCTGACAGCACGGCGACGCCGAGGCCGCGGGCGGCCAGCTCGGCGACCGTGCCCGGCGCGCTAGCCTCCAGGGTCACGCCGAGGCTGACGCCCTGGGCGGCGCAGGCCCGGTCGAGGACGGCCCGGATGCCGGTGCCCGGCGGCAGGCAGATCACCGGGTAGCCGGCCAGGGCGGCCAGCGGCACTGCCGCCCGCCTGTCCAGCAGCGGGTGCCCCGGCGGGGCCGCGGCGCTCAGGCCCTCGCTGGCCAGCGTCAGCGTTTCCAGGTCCGGCGGCGGGCTGCCCGCCGCGCCGATCAGGGCCAGGTCGGCCTGCCCCGACTGTACCCGGGTGATTAGGCCGGCCGAGTCGTCCTCGACCAGCGTGATCGCGACGCCGGGGTGCGCACCGTGGAACCCGGCCAGGCCGTCGAACAGGCCGTGCACCGTGCACGCGGTGACCATGCCGACCGTGAGCCGGCCGCGGATCAGGCCGTTGACCTCGTCCACCGCCTGACGCAGGCCGGCGGCGGCGGCTAGCGCCGCCCGGGCGTGGGGCAGCGCCGCCGCGCCCGCCCCGGTCAGCCGGGCCGACCGCGACGACCGGTTGATCAGGACGGCGCCCAGCTCGTGCTCCAGCTGCCTGACCTGCGCGCTGACCCCGGACTGGCTGATGTGCACGCGGCCGGCCGCCCGGGTGAAGCTGGCCTCTTCCGCGACCGCGACCAGGTACTCAAGCTGACGCAGTTCCATACCGCCCAGCGTAGAACCAGTAATTCTAGATGTCAGCACAATCATCTGTTGGACTTCTGGATCATGCCGGGGGCAGGGTAGGGAACATGAGCGATTACGAGAAGGCCGCCAGGCCTGAAGACCTCACACGCCTGTTCGTCGAGCGCGCCAACGACAAGGACGCCGCCGGCCTCGCCGCCCTGTACGAGGAGCACGCCGTGATGGCCTACCCCCCGGGCGGCCAGACCGAGGGCCGCGAGGCCATCAGGGCCCTGTGGGACAAGGCGCTGCCGTCCATGCCGCGCTTCGCCCCGGAAGACCCGCTGCCCGCGCTGGTCAGCGGGGACATCGGGCTCACTGCGACCGTGGCGAAGGACGGCGCGGGCGCCCGGGCGCAGGTCGTCCGCAGGCAGCCGGACGGCAGCTGGCTGCGCCTGCTCGACCTGCCCGAGATCGGCGGCAGCCCGCGGTGAGGCGCCCCGCCCGCAGCGGCGTCCCCGCCGGCGCCCGGGACCGCGCCCCGGCGGGGACGGCCCCCGGGCGCCGGGGCAGGCGCGTCAGGAGAACGGGGTGCGCGGCCGGTCCTGCAGGTCGCCGTCGAGGTAGACGTCCACCTTCTCGTCGTAGAAGCAGGCCAGGCCGGCCACCTTCTGGCTCTCGGGCAGCGGCGCCCGGTACGCCCACACCAGGTCGGGCCGGGCCCCGTGCCCGGTGTCCACCGACCAGTAGCTGGCCGCCCCCTTGTACGGGCAGTGCGTCACCGTGTCCGACGGGGTGAGCAGGTCGGTGCGCACGTCGCTGAGCGGCAGGTAGTAGCGCGGCGGCAGCCCGGTCTCGAACAGCATGACCGGGCGCCGCGAGTCGGCGACCGTCTCCCCGTCTACCTCCACGCGCACGTGCCGCGAGCTGGCCAGGATGTCGACCCGGTGGTAGGGGTCGCGCGGGTGGGTGTAGACCGGCTCTTCTTCCTCCAGCCACTCGCCCATCGCGTCCCAGTCGAACCGCACCAGGTCACGGATGGCCGCCAGCGGCGAGTCCGCGTACCGGCGGGCCGCGCCCGGCGCGGTCGCGCCGTCGACCCGCACGTCGTACAGCGCGGCGTCGCCCCGGCTCGGCGAGTGCTCGGTCTTGCCCGCGGGCACCAGCTCGGCGGCCACGTCGCCCGCCGGGAAGTAGTAGGCGGGGTAGTGGGGATTCTCCCAGACCAGGGACGGGTGCCTGGTGTCGGCGACCAGCCGGCCCGCCAGGTACACGCGGACCCGCTTCGCGCTCGGCTCGACCCGGACCGTTCCCCGTGTTTTCTCGTCCATAGCAGCACGCTACCCCGCCCGGCCCGCCCGCTGACCGTCAGCGCGGCGACCGGCCCCGGCGGGGCAAGTACCCGCCGGGGTTACGGCGGGTACCCGCCCTGCAGGCCGACGCTGCCCGGGTTCACGTGTCTGTTCACCGGATCAGCCGGTGAACAGAACGGCCGCCGCGGTGACTGCGGCGGCCGTGACCGTCGCGGCCGCTGCGGGCGAGACCAGCACTCGCGGTCGCGAGTGCTGGAACGCGACGCGCAGACTGACCCGGGCGCCCTGCGTGAGGATCCCTGCGGCGACGGCGACCAGCAGCGGGCTCGCAGTGTCCGGGAGCGGGTAGGCGCTGGTCGCCATGGCTCCGACGACGGGACCGGCGCACATCGCCGCGAGCCACAACGCCAGCCGGTACCGGGACCGCCCTGCCAGCAGCGCACCCACCGCCAACCCTTCGCCGAACGCGTGCATGGCCAGCGCGACCGCGACTGTCATCGACCCGGTCAGCGCCAGCGCCGACCCCTCCAGGAACCGGTGCCCGGCCAGCGCTGCCGCGCTCCCCACGCCGCTCATGTGCTCCTGATCAGCGTCACAGGTGCAGCCAAACCGGGCCACCACCGACGCGGTCACGAACGAGCAGACCGCCACCGCTGGCACCGCCCAGGGCCACAAACCCGCGGCCCGGGCGTCGTGCCACGCGTCTGGGAGCAGGTGCAGCCCGGCGATCACCAGCAACGCGCCCGCCGCCGCCCCGAACCACACCCCCTGCCGCCCCGGACGCCACCCGGCCAAGGCGGCCCCGGCCACCGTGGCCACCGCGGCCCCGCTCACCTGAGCGATCACGTGTCCCCAGTCGAGCCGCGTGCGTGCGCCCGGAGGGCGGCGACCCTCTCGTCGAGGGTGCCCTCCCACGGGTCGGTGTCGGAGACGTACTCGCCGTGTCGCCTCCACCATTCGTAGGCCCGGGTCTGCGGGTAGCCCTCAGGCGAGTCCTCCCAGTCCTCCTGCCGGCCGAGAGCGGTGAGGTCGAGGTAGCTCCACGTGCTGCCCAGGGCCTCGTCGCCGCGGTGGTTGACAAAGTAGGTCCGGAACACCCGGTCACCGTCGCGCAAGAAGGCGTTGGTGCCGTGCCACTCGTCCACGCCGAAGTCGGCGTCGAAGCCGTCGGTGAGGGTGTACCAGGGAACGTCCCAGCCCATCCGGGCCTTCAGACGCTCGATGTCGGGCTGCGGCGCGCGGGACACGCGCGCGTACGTGGTGTCGCGGGCGTTCAGGTGGGCGAGGTGGGCGACCTGGTCGGCCATCAGCGAGCAGCCTGGGCAGCCACGCTCCGGCCAGCCCGAGACGCCCGGCTCGAAGAAGAAGCGGTAGACGATCAGCTGACGACGTCCCTCGAACAAATCGAGCAGGCTCACCGGACCGTCCGGGCCCTCGAAGCGGTAGGCCTTCTCCACCTCCATCCTCGGCATCCGACGGCGCGCGGCGGCCAGCGCGTCGTGCGCGTGGGTCACCTCCTTTTCCTTAACCCGGAGTTCCTGGCGGGCGGCCTCCCACTCCTGGGCTGACACGATCGGTGGCTGGTTCATGGCGAATCTCCGTTTCTGTGGGCTTTTCGGATGTCCGGTGAGTCTCGGTGATCAGGTGTTCAGGATGCGGCGCATCCACGAGGTTCGGGCCGCCTTGGCCGCCTGGGACACGGCCGCCTGTGGTGCGGTGAAGTCGAAGCCATGGAATCCACCGGACCAAACGTGCAACTCCGCCTGTCCGCCGGCCTGCCAGATGGCCGAGGCGTAGTCCACGTCCTCGTCGCGGAACGTCTCGGCGGAACCGCCGTAGATGAACGCTGGTGGCAGGCCGGACAGGTCCGTCGCCCTGGCGGGCGCGGCGTACGGCGAGACATCCGGCCCTCCGCGCGCGTCGCCGAGCAAGGCCGTCCAGCCGGTCTGGTTCGATGTGCGGTCCCACATGCCCCGGCCCGCCATCTGCCGGGCTGAGGGGGGGGCACCGCCCCCACCCCGCTCAGCTTGCACTGCCAGCTGGGCTCCCGAGTGTCGTTGCGGTCGTCGAGCATCGGAGCCACCAGCAGCTGGCCCGCCAGCGCCGGACCGCCGCGGTCCCGTGCGAGGAGAGCCATCGCCGCCGCGAGGCCGCCACCGCTGCTCGCGCCAGCGACAACGATGCGATCCGGGTCGATGTTCAACTCGCCTGCGTTCGCCGCGCCCCACAGCAGGCCGGCGTAGCAGTCCTCGACCGGCGCGGGGTGCGGATGCTCGGGCGCAAGCCGGTACTCCACAGAGATGACCGCGGCGCCCACCGAGGCTGCGAGGTCGAGAATGTCTGGCATGGCGATGCGCCGATCACCCAGGATCATCCCGCCGCCGTGCGTGTGGTAGATCGCCGGGGTCGGCGTCATCGCACCTGTCGGGCGGCAGATGAGCAGGGTGATGTCGGGATCGCCGGCCGGTCCGGGCACCGTCCGTTCGAAGACCTCGAACTCGCCGCCACGGCTGAGCTCGTCGTCCGACAAGGGTTGCAGCCCCGGGGGCCCCGAACGGACCGCCGGGATCATGTCCGGTGTGATCGACGGCGGGACCGCCTTAACGATCACGGCAAGCACCTCCGCGACCTCTGGGTCGAACGGAGGCGGGGGGCCGATGTGGTCGGTGGACGCAGCGGCGGTACTCATTGGTTGTCCTCCTGTTTCATGGCGCAGCGGGCGCTGCGCGCAATGGGTTACGGGTGTCGTGCCGAGTCGGTCGCCGCGGGGACAGCAGGCGCCACAGCCCGGACGGCATGACGCGGTCGGCTGTTCTTCCGTCGGCGGCGCCGCGCGCGTAGCCTGGGCCGCCGTCACGGCCTGGACGCGTCTGCGCCCCGATCGGGTGAGTTACGCCCATGACGCTTGAATCGGCGCCTTGACCAGGGAAAACGGAGAACCGCAAACTGGAGTGCTAGCGCTCCGGGGCCTCAGCGATGCGCTTGATGTTCGCCAGCCGCCGATCCCAGCTGGCGGCGAGCGTGGCCATCCACCGTGCTGTCGCGTCCAAAGCGGCGGGCCGTACCGCGTACCGCACCTCGCGGCCGACCCGGCTGCGGGAGACCAGCCCGGCGGCGTCCAGGACGGCGAGGTGCTTGACCACCGCCTGCCGTGAGACGGGAAGCTGCTCGGCGAGCGTCGACGCGATGGCCTCGCCCTCGGCAGCGAGCAGATCAAGCAGCTGACGTCGCGTCGGGTCGGCCAGCGCGACGAGGACGCTGTCGACTGCCTCGGCGGCGCCGGGAGTTTCGTCCGTCACACGGACTGTTCGGCGCGCGTCTTGAGCGCGTCGAACACCTGGGCCCAGCCGCCGGCGTTGAACTTCGCCGCCTCGCGGCGCAGTTCCTCCGACCCGGCCAGCGCCGCGAACCCGCTCTCGACGACGCGCAGCCGCGTCTAGTCGCCTTCGGCAGCCAACGTGAACTCCACGAGGGTGCTGTTGTCCTCACGCAGCTCTTCACCGGGAAACGCGCTGGCCCAGCGATACGCCACGTACGTCGGCGGCTCGACCTTCTCCACGCGCACCGAGACCTCACCGAGATTGGGGTTCTTCGCCACCATCGACTCGCCTTCCCTGGCCACGGTGCCCGCGAGTCTCGCCTCGTCGCCCACCCAGACGCTCGCCTCATCGGACACCCAGAACCCGGGCTCGGCCACCAACGACCAGACCCGCTCCAGGGGTGCCGCGATCAGGGTGTCGCGTTCGATCCGGCAAACGTACCTACATCTCCCGCCACGCCGGGGCCGCGACCGCGTCCGCCCAGACGCTGCGGGCCTGGCCGCCCGGCAGCCCTGCGACAGGGCGCGACGGGGCTCCGCGTCCCCCGGGCCGTGTCGCCGTCGCGGGGCCGTGCCCGGCCGGCCCGGTGCCTCCTGCCGCTGTCACCGGGCCCCGCCCGCCGTGCCGGGCCAGGGCCGCAGCGCGGCGAGGAGCACGTCACGGGTGTCGGCGGGACGCTCGGCCCAGGGCGCATGGCCCGCGCCGTCCAGCACCGTGCGGCGCGCATCCGGCAGGGCCGCCAGCAGCGCGCCGGTCGCCTTCCACGGACGGGGGTCGTCGGCGCCGCACAGCATCGTCACCGGGCAGGTGACGCGGTCGGCCGCCAGCAGCAGGTCCTCGGTGCCCCGGTCGGCCCACAGCTGGCGGTTGGCGGCGTGGTTGATGCCCGCGCCTGCCGGGCGGGTGTCCCACAGGGCCAGGGCGTGCCCGGCGGCGGCCGGGCCGGGTGAGAAGTCGGTGCGCCACTGGAGCAGGCACAGCTCCCGTTCCTGCTCCAGGGTCCGCTCATTGCCGGGAATGGCGGACAGGGCGGCGTGGCGGGCGCGGCCCGCGCCGAGGCGGCGGCCCTCTTCGGCCCGGTGTGATTCGCGAAAGCCGTTGCCCGCCCCGACCCCGCCGATGTAGGCGACGGCGGTGACCTGGCCGGGGTACCGCGCCGCGTAGCGCAGCGCCAGCTCGGCGCCCCACGAGTGCCCGGCCACCGCCCACTGGCCGAAGCCGAGCGCCGCCCGCACCTGGTCCATGTCGTCAACCGCCTGGGCGATCGTGAACGGCCCCGCGCCGCCGCTGGACCGGCCGCAGCCGCGCTGGTCGAACCGGACGACGGTGAACGCGTCATCGAGCAGCCCGGCCAGCGGGGCCAGGTAGTCCCACAGGCCGGGGCCGCCGTGCAGGCACGCGACGGGCGGACCGGAGCCGCTCACCGTGGTCCACAGCTCCACGCCGTCCCGCATCCGCACCCGCGTGCCTGTCATCGCCCACCCTCCGCGCCACCCGCCGGGGCATGTCGCTGGGACGCTAACACGCCCCGCGCCGTAGCGGGAGGGCGTCGCGCGCCTGCCGCCGGATGCGACCGCCGGGTGAAAGGTGTCGCGGCTGCTGCTACACGCGCGAGGCTGCCGCCGGGCCGGTCATCGCCCACGGCACCTCGCTCGCCCGCGACCTCGTCAGCTTCACCCCGCCCGCGAACACGACAATCGCGGCCGACGCGGCCGGCACGAACATCGGCATGTCCGCCGACGGCTCCGTCATCGCGTTCGGCGCCCCCACCGCAACCGCGGGCCCGGCCCTCGAGTCGGGCGAGGTCTTCGTCGCAACCGAGACCAGCACCGGCACCTGGGCGCTGACCGGCACCGACACCTCACCGAACCCGGTCGCTGACGACGACCTGGGCGGCGGCGACCAGTCGGTCGCCGTCGCGGGCAACGGCTCGGCGATCGTGGCCGGCGCCCACGCAGCCAACGGCCAAACCGGCGAGGCGTTCGTATTCCCGGTTAGCTGACCCGTCAGCACTCTACCGGGCGGGGCCGCCTTTGCGGCGGCCCCGCCCAGCCACCGCGCCAGCCCTCCCCGGTGCACGTGGTGACCGCGGTGGACGTGGACGTGATGGCCGAGTGGGACCGGCCGGTGGGCATCGGCTCCCTGGTACCCCTACCGCAGACTCCGAGCCCTAACGAGCCGGCCTTGCCGTTAGCCGGCGTTCGTCCGGCATCTCTTCCCCGGCACTATCCTGGCCAGGCGGCCGTGAGGCCACCGTCGACGGTGATTGCCTGCCCGGTGACGTAGCCTGCCGCGTCATTCAGGAGAAATGCCACGATCTCCGCCACGTCGGCCGGCTTGCCGACGCGGCCCAGCGGGATCGCCTCCGCGGCCTCTTCGATCCCTTCCGGGCCGCCGGAGTTCACCGGGTCTAGCGACTGCGGTGTCTCGATGACCCCGGGCAGCACGGCGTTGACCCGGATGCCACGGGGCGCGAGTTCCAAGGCGGCGCTGCGCACGAAGCCGACCACGCCTGCCTTCGCCGACGTGTACGGCGTATGGCCTGCCCATCCGACCTTGCCTCCGGCGATGCTGGACACGCAGACAACCGAGCCGCCGTCAGGGAGAAACGGCGACGCGGCCCGGACGGTCCGCATCACGCCGGTCAGGTCGACATCGATCACCTGGTGCCAGACTTCGTCAGTGAGAGAGGCCAGCGGTGCCCGGTTGAGCCACCCGGCGTTGGCGACCACGCCGTCGAGGCGGCTGAACTCGCCGAGGAGGAACTGGCATGCCTCGTTCATCTGCGCGGAGTCTCGTACGTCAGCCGCTACGGTGACTGCGCGCCCGCCCGCCGCGCGGACCAGTCGAACGGTCTCGTCCGCGTTGTGCGGGTCATCGGCGAAGGTTCCGACGCCCACGCAGGCCCCCCGGGTAGCGAGGGCAACCGCCGTCGCGCGCCCGATTCCGCTGCTTGCACCGGTGACAAGGTAGGAGCGGTTTCTCACAGCATCACGTCCCCGTTCCCGGTGGGGCCACCCGCGGGATCGACGGGCCCTGACCCTGGCGGTAGACCATCACCGTGCGCCGGAAGGTGATCACCGGTACGCCATCCTGGTTGAAGCCCGTCGTGCGGACGGTCACGATGCCAACGTTCGGCCTGCTCTTCGACTCCCGGGTCGCGATGACCTCGGACGTCGAGTAGACGGTGTCTCCCTCGAACAAGGGGTGGGGCAGCCGAACTTCGTCCCAGCCGAGATTGGCCATGACGTTCTGCGAGACGTCGCTGACGCTTTGCCCGGTCACCAGGGCGATCGTGAAGGCAGAGTTGACTAGCGGGCGACCGAACTCCGTCTGCGCCGCGTAGTGGTGGTCGAAGTGCACCGGAGCGGTATTCTGCGTCAGCAGCGTGAACCACGCGTTGTCGGTCTGCGTCACGGTCCGTCCGAGCGGGTGCTCGTATACGTCCCCGACCTCGAAATCCTCATAGAACCGGCCGCGCCAGCCTGGTTTGGTGCGTCATCGCGTCCCCCTTGTCGCCTGGCCGAATGCGCCGTCGGCGCTGAGCTCGCTGACGTGCCGGGCGTCGTAGCCGAGCAGGTCGTGCAGCACGTGACTGGCGTCCTCGTGCCGGGCGGGCGCCCGCCGGTAGGAGGGGTCGCCGGCCCCGACGCGGACGGGGCTGCGCACCTGCCGGACGGTGCCGAACCGCGGGTGTTCCGTCTCGATGATCATTCCGCGGGCGGATGTCTGAGCGTCAGCCAGTGCGTCGTGCACGGAGTTGACCGGTCCGCACGGGACGCCCGCGGCCCGCAGGAGGTCGAGCCATTCCATCACGGGACGCGAACCGAAGATGCCATCCAGGATCGCCAGCAGTTCGCCGGCGTTACGGCGGCGCGCGGCGAAGTTCGCGAACCGGGGGTCCGTGGCGAGTTCCGGGCGACCCACCGTCGCGGCCAGGCGGGCCCAGAACTTTTCCTTGGGGCACGCGACGACGAGCCAGCCGTCCGCCGCCGGGAATGCCTGGAACGGGACGAGCGAGGGGTGCGCCGAGTGGTGCGTTCTGACTGGCTGGAAATTGCCGTTGAGCGCCCAGATGGCTGGATAGGTGAGCATCCCGATCGCCGTGTCGAACAGGCTCACGTCGCAGTCCATCCCGGCGCCGTCCCGCCGTGCCGCGTGTACGCCGGCGAGGATCGACAGGGCGGCCACCAGGCCGCCCGAGTAGTCCACCAGCGATAGGCCGGACTTCGTCGGCGGTCCCGACGGCTCCCCGGTTATGTCCATCCATCCGGCGATGCCCTGCAGGATGTAGTCGTAGCCGGGCTCGCTCGCGCGCGGGCCGGTCATGCCGAAGCCAGTGAGCGCGCAGCAGACGACCCGCTTGTTGAGATGCTGCAGGTCGCTGTACGTGATCCCTATCTTCGGCGGCACGTCACCGCGCAGGTTTGAGTAGACGACGTCGCTGACACGGACCAGGTCCTCGAACACCGAGCGGCCAGCGTCGGCGGTGAGGTCGAGGCTCAGGCTGCGCTTGTTGCGGTTGAAGGACTCGAAGAACAGGCTGTCCTCGTCAGCCTGGTAGGGCGGTACGTAGCGGCCGATGTCGCCGCCGCTGGCCGGGTCCTCGATCTTGATGACCTCCGCGCCGAGGTCGGCCAGGTGCACGCTGCCGAACGGCCCGGCACCGTACTGCTCGAGCGCGATGATGCGGATGTCTTCGAGCGGCTTCATGCCGTCCCGCCCGTAGCCGAGCCGGCCGCGGCCCGACCCCTCGCCGCGACCAGCTCCGCGACGCGCGCCATCTCGTTGCCCACGATCATCATCCCTTCATCGACGCCCATCCCCGGCTTGGCGAGCACCTGCGCCGCCCCGCACGCCATCGCGATGTGCGCAGTGACCTGGGCCGATCGGTCCGTCTCGTTGCAGGTGCCTCCGCAGTACGCCGCGAGGCCGGCCCGGCGGACGTGCAGCAGCGCTTCGATCGTGTTGTTGACGCCACCGAGATCAGGCGTCTTGACGTGAATGACGTCAGCAGCGTGCGCGTCGACGAAAAGCCTGATGTCCTCCAGCGTGTTACACCATTCGTCGACCACGATCTCGACGTGGCTGCCGCGCGCGCGGAGCGCGGACCGGAGCGCGGCTGAGACTTCGATCTGCCCGGCCCGGCTGCCAGCGTCGATCACGTGCTCGAGCCGCAGCAGAAAGGGTGCGGCCAGCGACTCGAGTGCGACAAGGTAGTCCGCAACCCGCGCGACGTCGCCGCCGAATGCCAGTCCGATGGTCCCGTATACGTCGAGGTGGATCACCGGCTCGTAGTCCTGGCGAGCGCGCAGGGCGAGGATGCGGTCACGGACCCAGCCGACGTACTCCGCGAGGATTTCACCGTCAGATCCGAGCTTGGAGCCAACCTGGTTCACGAGCCCGTGCGGGAGCACGTCGGCTTCTTTGAGCACCATCTTGTCGACGTTGTCGTATCGGTCGTCGCCACTCTGGACGAACATCGGCACGGGCGCGATCTCGATGCCGGTCTGGTACTCGTCGCGGACAACCTCGGCCATCGTCACCTTCCTGGCCCGCGCGACTGCATCAAGTAGTGCCTGGGTGACGCCGTACCGGATCGCTGAGTGCAGTCGCTCTCCGTTGCCCGCCGCGCCGTCCACGGTGGCTGCTACCGATCTGAAGTCGGTGAGCGCGGTCCCCCTCAGCAGCGGCGTGACATGCCGCTTGATGAGCCCAATGGCTTGCGCCGCGTCGAAAAGGCCGTCACGCCCGCCGACGCCGGAGTATTGCACGGCGGCGCAGTCGCCGTACGCGACCTGACCGTCATCGAGGACCAGCATCACGGACACCGCCTCGCCTGGCTGGCGGATTGCCCGGAAGCCCGGCGTCACAGGAGGGCCGACGTAGGTGAATCCGTCATGCCCGGCACCAGCCCGGATTGCCGCCTGGTCGTCGGCGAAGAAGCCAGAACGCACGGCAACGGGAAGGACAGCACTGATCAACATGGAAGCTCCATTTGAATTCCTCAGCTAATCCCCGGAAAGGGATTATCGCCGCATAAATTCATCGTACTTGTTCCGGCTATCCTCCCACCGAGCCAGCCGGGTCTGGGCCGACTCGCCGAGTCGTTCCATGACCGGCATAACGAGGAGTTCGCAAAGCAGGACGGTCGCGGTAATGCTGGGATCGGGTGAAGGGCTCACGACGGCTGTCGGGAGTACGGCGTCGGCATACGCGGCTACCGGGGACAACTGCTCGTCGGTTATCAGGATTATGCTTACTCCCCGTTTCCTGAGCTCTTGGGCAAGGACGAGCGTGTCGCGCTGGTAGCGAGTGATGTCGAACAAGACGCAGACGTCGCGGCGGGTCAGGTCGAGCACCTGCGCGTGGCCCGCGCCAAACGGCTGGGCCAGGTAGTGCACGCGCGCGCGCAGTTCCTCGAGGAGAATCGCCAGGAACTCCGCCAGCACGTGAGTAAGGCGCCCTCCGACGATATACAGCGGCCGGGAGATGTCCGAAAGCAGCGAAATCGTGGTCTCGATATCCGACGGGGGAATCGCGGCAAAGGATGCGCGGGTGTGCTGCAGCACCTCATCGGTGCGGCGCAGCAGCCATTCGATATGCGTGCTCTCCCGGTATTCGCTGCGCACGCTGGCGAGCGGTCCGTTCGATTGTCGTGTCAATTCTGCCCGCAACGCCGCCTGCAGCGCCGGAAAGCCGTCGAAGCCCAGGGCCTGGGCGCACCGCACCACGGTCGGGGCGCTGACCGCGGCGCGCTGGGCGAGCTCGGCGACGGTATTCAGGCCCGCGCTTGGATAGTCGGCCAGCAATGTCCGTGCCACCTTGCGCTCAGAGGGACGCAGGCGATCCATCTGCTGGCGGGCACGATCTGCCACTGTCACTGGCTCAGCGGGGGGAACCTGGCGCTGCTCTTTTTTTGTCATAACGATCCTTCAGGCTTGTCCCGGGCCTTGTCGGCAGGATGGCATCGACGACGCAGTCCCTGAAACTAGCTGTAGCGAATGCCGTAACGCTGTCCCTGCCGCGATCGTTTTAGTCGTCAGTCCAGGCGTCGTAGATGTCGCTGAGGGTACAGAACCAGGCGTCGCCGTGGGTGGCCATGTGCTGGATCAGGCGTTCCAGCATCGCGATGAGGAACGAGCGGCCCGAGCACTGCGGGTGCAGGGTCAGCGCGTACACGCCGGGCACGTCGCGGGCCCGGGCGTAGTCGAAGATGTCGCGCCAGCGGCGGAACAGGACCTCGTGGTCGCCGAGGCCCTGGCTGACGCCCGCGACGTACTCCATGGCCGGCCAGTCGTCGAGGTACCACGAGACGGGGATCTCCAAGACGGGCGACGGCTCGCCGAAGGTGCTGCCCCCGGTCCAGTCCGCGTGCACGGGCCGCGGGTGGTACGGGTCGAACTCCCGCCCCATGAGGGAGGAGTCCCACTCGAAGCCGAACTCCTCCAGCAGGGACATGGTGATCTCGGAGAAGTCCCACGCCGGTGAGCGGTAGCCGCGCGGCCGCCCGCCGATCACCTGCTCGTACTGGGCGAGCTGCCTGATCATCATCTCCCGCTCATGACCGGGGGTGATGTCCGGGATCGACTCGTGGTAACAGCCGTGCGCCGCCACCTCATGACCCCCCGACACGATGTCCGCCATCCGCTGCGGGAACGTCATCATCGTGTGGCTGGGCGTGCAGAACGTCGCCTTGCACGTCATAACGCGCGAACAGCTCCAGCAACCGCGGCACCCCCACCTCCGCCCCGAACTCCCCCCGCGACAAATACGACGGACTCGTCCGGTCAAACGCGCCCTTCCACGCAGCGTGGGCGTCGAAGTCGGCGCTGATCGACACCGCCACCTTCTTACCGTCAGGCAGGTGAAGCGACATGGACATGACTCCTTTCACTTGTTCTCACGGGCGACTTCCAGCGGGGGTGTCCCGCCGGGCCCACGGGCGGCCCATCGGCCCGAGACATGTCCGCAGGTCCGAGACACGTTTGTAACACATTCCAGTATTGAGTGCTAGTGCCCCGTCTTGTAACGTCTATGACACGCGTCCGGCGGCCGACCTTCGCACCCGGCTGGCGACCCCAGCGATGTGCGGACCAGCCCCCGGGCGAGTCGTTCGACGCGGACCAGCATGCGGCGCGGCCCGGCCGGCTGTCAGCCGAGAGTCTGTAACATTTCTTCCAGATATTCGTACATAGACATCTAGGTAATGTTTGTGACACACTCCGCCTAACGCACCGGCGGGAGACCCCCCTCGCGAACTGTCTGGTCAGTCCGTAGGCCTAGCTCACCTATCGTGTCGCACTGCCATCCGAAAAACAGGTGCCGCCAGCGACTCATCGTGCACCGATGGCCGGCGAGGAAAGGAGTATGGATGCTTTCATCAACGAGGCGGCGTCTTGCCGTGGCAGTCGCCGCACTGGGGGCCCTGCTCGCTCTCGTCATGGGATGTTCGAGCGCTGCGAGCAGCGCGAGCCCCAGTTCACCGGGAGGAAGCGCCGGCAGCTCATCAGGAGGAACCACCGCCAGCGCGGCTGCTGATCAAGCGCGGAGCCTGAGCGACATCAACATCGCCGCCTTCTACAGCCCGACGAACAACGCCTACGTGGCCGCGTTCAACAGCACCGCGGCTTCAGTCTCGAAGCAACTCGGTGCAAAGCTGACCGTTTTCGGCTCCAACGATGTCTCCACGCAGATCCAGCAGATCCAATCGGCGATCGCGTCCGGCCGCTACAACGCCTGGATTATCGCCGCGACCGACCCGAACCAAGAATGCAGCCTCATCCTTAACGAGGCCAAGAAGATCCCGGTTCTGATCATCAACCAGGGCCTGTGCGGGCACGACACCTACACGGCGGGGACCGTGGCATTCGTGGGTGGCCAGACCTCGGCGGTGTACAAGCAGTACTACGACGACATCGTCAAGGACAATCCGTCCGGAGGCAACGCCATCCTGCTGACGGGGCCGAACCTGAATTACAACACGATCAATGCCGTAAACGGCTTCAAGGCCATGGCGGCCGCCAACCCCAGCTTCAAGGTAGTCGCCGACCAGCAACTCGACTACACGACCGCCACCGCCTTCGATGCCACCACGAGCCTGCTGCGGGCCCACCCGGATACCACCATCCTGATCACGAATTACTCCGACATGACCGTCGGAGCCGTGCGCGCGATCGCCCAGCTCGGCCTGACCTCGAAGGTCCGGGTCTACGACCTCGGTTCGAGCAAGCAGGCCCTGGCCTACGTGAAGACCGGCGCGATCCGGATGTCCTACCCTCTGCTCCCCGTTGAGGAGATGTCCACGGCCATCAACGTGATGGCCGACTACTGGCAGGGCAAGCCGATCCAGCAGGTCTACCTCGACACTGACCAGCTCAAGAAGTTCCCTGGCAGCCCGTTCATCACCAAGGCCAACGTCAGCGACTTCACGCCGGCCTACTAGGCCAGGCCTTGAAGCCAGCCGAGCACGGATTCCCAGTCGGACGAGGAGGGCTACATCGTGACGCAGGCCAACCACAGTGGCGACCTTGAGTGCGTCAACATCTCGAAGACGTACGGACGCACCCAGGTTCTCGCTCCGACGACGATCACGCTCGGCGCCGGCGCTGTTCACGCCCTCGTAGGCGCGAACGGCGCCGGGAAGTCGACCCTGCTCGGCATCCTGAGCGGACGCGTCGTACCCACCAGCGGGAACGTCCTTTTCGAAGGCCGGGACCTGCCGTTCGGCAGTCCACGGAAAATCCGCAGGCATGGCGTGGCCGCTGTCTACCAGGAGCTCGAGACGATTCCGGGGATCTCCGCCGTCGCCAACGTCTTCCTGGGCACCGAGGTGCGGCGCGCAGGCCGGCTGGCTGAGCGGGCCATGCGGGCCGAGTTCCGTCAGCTGTGCGACCGTCTCAAGGTCGACATCGATCCGAACGCCCGCGCCAGGGACCTGTCGGTCGCCCAGCAGCAATCGCTGGAGATCATGCGCGCCCTGCGTTCCAGGGCCCGGGTGCTGCTGTTCGATGAGCCGACTGCCTCGCTCGCGCTCCCCGAGCGGCAGACGCTGCTCGGGCTGATCCGCGACCTGGCGGCGTCGGGCATGACCCTGGCCTTCGTCAGTCATCAACTGGACGAAGTGCTGCAGGTCAGCGAGACCGTCACCGTCCTGAGGAACGGCGAGGTCGTGGCCAAGGGTCCCGTCGGGGACTTCACGAAACAGCGCCTGATCCGGGAAATGGCCGGAGCATCGCAGATCGCGGCTGATCCGAGCCTCACGGTCAACCGGGACCGGATCGTCGCGGGCTCGCGGTCCATGAAGGTCACCAGCCTGAACCTGACCGGGCGCGTAGACGACGTTTCCTTCGCCGTGTCGCCCGGCGAGGTTGTCGGGCTGGCCGGGCTGGTCGGCGCCGGACGCAGCAGCATCCTGCGGAGCCTCGCCGGCGCCGAACCGCAAGCTACCGGCACGGTGACAATCGGCGGCGCACGGCGCCATGTCCCGCGGAGCATCAGGCGGGCGCGGAAACTCGGCATTGCCCTGGTCCCGGAGGACCGCAAGACCGAGGGCCTGGTGCCGGAGCGCTCCGTGGAGGACAACATCTCCCTGTCGAGCTACGGTCCGGCGGCGCGCTGGGGATTTGTGAGCTCGCGACGGCAACGCGCCATCAGCGACGAATGGCGCACCCGGGTCCACCTGACGGCGTACCGGGCTGGCGTGCGGGCCCGGATGCTGTCCGGCGGCAACCAGCAGAAGGTCCTGCTCGCCCGCGTCCTGCAAACACGGCCCACGGTGATTCTCGCCGATGAGCCGACTCGCGGTGTCGACGTCGCCGCGAAAGAACAGGTTCTTGCGACGCTGCGTGCCTTCGCCGACGGCGGGGGAGCCGTCGTCATGACTAGTTCCGAAATTGAGGAGGTGCTCAGCGTGAGCGACCGGATATATGTCATCCATTCGGGCCAGATCGTTCGTGAGATCACCGAAGTCGGGCCACAGGTAACCGTGGAGTCCGTACTCCACTCAGCGTTCGGACACGCCAATGTCTGATGACCTCAAGATGCGGATCCCGCCTTCGTCCGCTTCCATGCTTGGCGCGGGTTCGCCGTTGAGCGTCCTGCGGACCACGGTGCGCAGCCGAGTGGCCGACTACGGAATCGTCATCCTGTTCGTTGGCCTGATCATCCTTGGCCGCGCCGTCTACTCGGGCTTCTTCAGAGAGTCGAACCTTGAGTCGATCGTCTCGCAGTCCGCGCCGCTTGGCATCGTGGCGATCGGGATGACCTTCGTCATCATCGCCGGCGGATTCGACCTGTCGGTCGGCGCGACCTACGCTATCGGCGCGACGATCTTCGCCGCGATGGGCAACAGCAATTCCTGGTTCGTGGCCGGACTGGTTGCCTCAGTTGCCGGACTGGGGCTGGGCGCGATTAACGGAGCCGTCGTCACGGTGCTCCGGGTCAACCCGTTCATCGCGACGCTCGGGACGTCGTCCGTCTACGGCGGCGCGGTCCTGCTGTTCAGCCACAACAACGCCTACACCTTGACACGGTACAGCGCGCTGGGATCAGGGGACTGGGGACCGGTCCCCATCTCCATCGTGGTGCTCGTCGTCATCTTCGTGATCGGCTGGATCGTGCTCCGGATGACTGTCTTCGGCCGCAGCGTCTACGCGGTCGGGGGAAACGATCAGGCATCCCACCTCGCCGGCCTGCGGGTCGGGCTTGTCCGGAGCAGCACGTACGTCCTCAGCGGCGGACTGGCCGCGTTCGCCGGCATCATGCAATCCTCTCGCCTCCTGTCCGGGCAGGGAAACATCGGCGACACGACGGCGCTGAACGCCATCGCCGTCGTGGTCATTGGCGGTACCGCGCTGCTGGGCGGTGAAGGAGCCATGTGGCGGACCGGAATCGGCCTGCTCATCATTGGAATTCTGAGCAATGTGTTCTTCAGCCTTGCCCTGAGCGCGAACTGGCAGACGCTCGTGACCGGCATCATTCTCATCGTCGCGGTGGCCTTCGACGTGCTCGTCAGGACCGGCCGGCGAAGTTAGCCACGCAAAGACGGGAGTGCCCGCAATAACGATGGGAGATGTAGTGGCTAACGCCGAGTATCTGCTGAAAGGCCTGTCCGCTCCGGTCGAAACGCTGGTCGACGAGTGGGGCGTCCCGCACATTTACGCGGCCAGCGACCGCGACGTTTACTTCGCGCAGGGTTTCAACGTCGGCCGCGATCGCCTGTTTCAGATCGACCTGTGGCGCCGGCGCGGGCTGGGCCTGCTGGCCGAAGTGTTCGGGCCGCAGTGTGTCGAACAGGACCGCGCTACGCGCCTGTTCCTGTTCCGCGGGGACATGGATGGCGAATGGGGCGCCTACGGTGCGGGTACCGTGGACATCGCCGAGGCATTCGTCGCCGGCGTTAACGCCTACGTCGACCTCTGCCGTGACGACCCCACTCTGCTGCCGGAGGAGTTCCGCGAACTCGGCTACCTGCCTTCGTACTGGCACGCCGACGATGTCGCGCGGATCCGGAGCCACGGCCTGTATCAGAATCTCGAGCAGGAAGTGGCCAGGGCCCGCACGCTCGCCGAGTACGGGGCCGAGGTGGAAGACCTGCGGCGGGTGCGCGAGCCGGCCGTCGCCATCGCCGTGCCGGAGGGGCTGGACGTCGGCGCCATTCCCGCGGACGTCCTGACCGTTTACCGGCTGGCCACCTCGCCGGCGATCATACCGCCGGACTCGGCCCCGGCCCGCCCCTATGGGCAGGGCAGCAACAACTGGGCCATCGCCGGCTCGCGGACGGCCACCGGGCGCCCGTTGCTCGCCAACGATCCCCATCGCTCTATCAGCGTGCCCGGGCTGCGCTACATCGCGCACCTGGCCACGCCGACCATGGACGTCATCGGCGCGGGCGAGCCGGCGTTGCCCGGCGTGTCCATCGGCCACAACGACAAGGTCGCCTTCGGCCTGACGATCTTCTCGATCGACCAGGAGGATCTCTACGTCTACGAGACCGATCCGCGCGATCCCCTTCTGTACCGCTACCGCGACGGCTGGGAGCGGATGACCGAGGTCGTGGAGCACGTACCGGTCCACGGCGCGGACCCGGCCGCGGTGACCCTCACGTTCACGCGGCACGGCCCGGTCATCTATGCCGACCCCGCGCGCAATGTCGCCTTCGCGGTGCGTGCGGCCTGGCTCGACGTGGGCATGGCGCCCTACCTGGGCAGCGTGAATTACATGGCCGCCCGGAGCCCGGACGACTTCGTGTCGGCCATGAACCGCTGGGGCTCACCGGGGGAAAACCAGGTGTTCGCGGACGTGGCGGGCAATATCGGCTGGGCCCCGGCCGGGCGCGTCCCCATCCGGCCGAACTGGGATGGCTTGCTTCCGGTACCCGGAGACGGACGCTACGAGTGGGCGGGCTACTACCCGGCCGCCGACCTGCCGCGCCGGTTCAACCCGGAGGCGGGATGGCTGGCGACGGCTAATGAGATGAACCTGCCCGAGAGCTATCCGAACGCCGAGCGCACCGTCGGATACGACTGGTACTCGTCCGCTCGCTATGAGCGCATCGCGGAACGGCTGGATCAGCTCAGCGACGTGACCGTCAAGGACTGCGTCGCCCTGCAAACGGACTACGTGAGCGTGCCGGCCCGGGCCTTCGTCACGTTCCTCAGGTCGATTGAGGGCCCGGATTCCGAGGACTTGCGGCTACTGCGGTCCTGGGACGGCGACGAGTCGGCCGGCTCGGCTGCTGCCGCCCTTTTCGAAGTCTGGTTCCGGCGCCACTTCCGGCCGGCGTACCTGCGGGCGGCGCTGGCCAGGCACGTGCCGGAGGAACGGCTCGACGGTGCACTCGCCGTGGTGCTGCCGCCTGAGCAGGACACCGGAGACACCCGGGTAGACCTGGCCATCCTTTCCGACCCCGCGCGGTTCCTCGGTGCGAGCGGCCCGGCCCGCCTGAAGGCAATCGCCCTGGAGACTTTGGCTGAGGCCGCCGACGAAGTCGCCCGGCGCCTGGGCGCCGACCGGCGGCAATGGGCCTGGGGACGACTGCACCACGCGCTGCTCGTGCATTCTGCGCAGCCCGCGTTCGGCACCGAGCCGCCCGCCTGGACGGTTCTCGGGCCACTGCCTCGCGGCGGCAGCGGAGACACGGTCGGCGCCACCACCTACGTGGACGACTTCCGCCAGGCCGTCGGCGCGTCGTTCCGCATCGTGGTGGATGTCGGCGACTGGGACGCGTCGGTGGCGATGAACGCGCCCGGGCAGTCCGGGCGCCCGGACAGCCCGCACTATGACGACCTGTTCGCACCCTGGGCCAGGGACGACAGCCACTTTCCCCTCCTGTACAGCAGGGCAGCCGTTGAGGCGCACACCACTGACCGATACACGCTCATGCCAGCTGAGACCGAAAGGACCGGTTCCCATGTCGCTTCACCTGCCTGACGGTAAGAAGGTGGCGGTGTCGATCAGCGCCGACTTCGACGCCCACGCGCTATGGAAGGGTGTCTTCGATCGGACGAGTCCGTCGTATTTGTCGCGGGGGGAGTTCGGGGCGGAGGTGGGGGTGCCGCGGTTGCTGGAGCTGTTCGCGCGTTATGACGTCAAGGCGACGTTCTGCACGCCCAGCCACACGATGATGACGTTCCCGCAGCGGATGGCGGACATCGTGTCGGGGGGTCATGAGGTGGCGGCGCACGGCTGTTACCACGAGTCGATCCCGGACATCACCCCCGGTCATGAGCGGGAGATGATGATCAGGCAGCTCGCCCAGTACGAGCAGGTGATCGGCGGGCGGCCGCGCGGCTACCGCTCACCGGCGTGGGACTTCTCCGAGATCACCATGTCCCTGCTGGAGGAGTTCGGCTTCGAGTGGGACTCCTCCCTCATGGGGCGGGAGTTCGACCCCTACCACCCGCGGCCCGTGCACGCGGACTGGACCGGGGGCAGCACCTTCGGCGAGCCGTCGCCCGTCTTGGAGATCCCCGTCTCGTGGTACCTCGACGACTGGCCGGCCATGGAGTACGTCGCGGGCGTCAGCCAGGGCCTCGGCGACCACGAGGTCCTGTTCCGCCGCTGGCGCGACATCTTCGACTACGCCCGGGCCCGCGACGTGCCCGGCGTGTACGCGCTGACCCTGCACCCGCAGTGCTCGGGCCGCTCGTTCCTCATCGCGATGCTGGAACGCCTGATCCAGCACATGGCCACCCACGGCGACGCCTGGTTCTGTACCCTCAGCGACATCTACGACGCCTGGACTGACGACTAAGTTGATGGAGATCGAAGGCAAGCAGGTATTCACGGAGCTTGCCGAAATCATCGCCCCGGCCCACACCGCGCTCCTGCTGATCGACATGCAACGCGACTTCGTCGAGCCGGATGGCCACTTCGGGAGCCTGGGGATCGACTTGTCGATGTACGACAAGACACGGCCCCGGCTCGCGGCTCTGCTCGACGCGGCGCGCCGCCATGGCGTGCTGGTCGTTCACGTGCAGAACACCGCTCTCCCTCACCGGATGAGCGACTCCCCAGCGCAGATCCGGTTCAACCTGCGGATGCACGAAGGTGCCCGGCAGGACGGGCCGCCGCTGCGCTACACCGTTCCGGGCACGCCGGGGCACGAGTTCATCGGCGAGCTGACTCCGCTCCCCGGCGAACTGGTGGTCCCCAAGTACCGGTCGAGCGCCTTCTGGGAAACGAACATCCAGCTCCTGCTCCGTAGCAACGGGATCAAGACCGTCATTGTCAGCGGGTGCACGACGGAGGGCTGCGTCGAGTCAACGGCAAGAGACGCGATGTTCTGCGACTATTACGTGGTGGTCGCGGACGACTGCGTCGGCAGTGACGACAAGCAGCAGCACGACGCGTCGATACTGCTGATGAGCCACCGGTTCGACCTGGCAGCCAGTTCTGAGATCGCCGCGGCGTGGGGCGCCGCCGGGCCCGGCGGCCAGGAGTGAGCACATGAGCAAGCTCATCGACCGGGTAGCGGTCGTCACGGGTGCCGCGTCGGGCATCGGCGCGGCCATCGCCATTGCCTTCGCCCGCGAAGGCGCGGACATCGTCCTAGCAGACAACGCGCCTGCCGAGCAGGCCCGGGACGTTATAGCCGCCATCAGCGATCACGGCCGCGAGGCATTGTTCATCCACACGGATGTCAGCGACGAGGCGAGCGTGGCCGCGATGGCCAGCCGCGCGACCGCCCGGTTCGGCCGGGTCGACATCCTGGTCAATAACGCGGGCATCTTCACCGAGTCGCTGCTGGAGGAGATGCCGGTCGGAGACTGGGACCGTGTCGTGGGCACGAACCTGCGCGGCACGTTCCTGTGCACCCGGATGCTGATCGGCCAGATGCTCGAGCGCGGTGACGGGCGGATCATCAACATCGCGTCGCAGCTGGGTCAGATCGGCGGCAGTTCGGTCGCGCACTACTCGGCCAGCAAGGCCGGCGTCATCGGGCTGACCAAAGCGCTGGCCCGCGAGGTGTCGACGCGAGGCGTGCTGGTGAACGCCATCGCCCCGGGTCCCATCCTGACTCCGCTCCTGGCCAGTGAGACCGAGGCGTGGCGCAACGCGAAGCTCGCGGAGCTCCCGATCGGGCGTTTCGGGACGGTGGACGAAGTAACACCGACGGCTGTTCTGCTGGCGTCGTCCGACGGGTCCTACTACGTCGGCCAGACGCTCGGTCCCAATGGTGGAGATGTAATGCTATGAACGCGAAGGAAATCACCGTCGCCGCGCGCCGGGCGGGCGTGAAGCTGATCCGCTTCGAGTACTGCGATGTCAGCGGCGTCGCGCGCACGAAAGCGGTCCACGTCGCCCAGCTCGAGCACAAGCTCGTCGAGGGAGTGAACCTAACCCGGGCTCAGATGTCGATTAACCTGCTCGAGCAGGTAGTGCACATCGAAGGGATGGAACCCGTCGGGGAGATCCGGCTCCTTCCCGACCCGGCTACCTTTTCCGTGCTGCCGTGGGTGCCCGCGAGCGCGAGCGTGCTCTGCGACCAGGTCGGACACGACCGGCTTGACTGGGGTGCCTGCCCGCGCTCCTACCTGAAGCACATGATCGAGCGCGCGTCAGGCCTCGGCCTTAGCGTCCAGGCGACGTTCGAGAACGAGTATTACCTCGCCCGCGAGCAGGACGGGCAGTTCGTGCCGTTCGACGTTCCCGGGCATGCGCCCGTTTACTCCGCGATCGGCCATGACCTCAACGCGGGGCTCATGGTCGAGATCACGGACGCGCTGGAGGCGCAGGGCATCATCGTCGAGCAGGCAATCAACGAGTTCGGGGCCGGCCAGCAGGAGGTCTCGATCCGCCATGCCGACGCGCTGACGGCAGCCGACAACCAGATGAAACTCCGCGACACCGTACGCGGGGTGGCATTCGGCCACGGCCTGCTGGCGTCGTTCGCGCCGAAGCCGTATCCGGACCAGGTCGGCAGCGGCGCACACGTCCACCTGAGCCTATGGAACGCCGACGGCTCGCGCAGCCTGCTCTATGACGGTGACGCGCCCGGCGGGCTCTCGACGACCGGCCGGCAGTTCATCGCCGGCGTGACCGAGCACCTTCCCGCGCTCACCGCCCTCACGGCGCCCAGCTACAACTCCTACAGCCGGCTGCTGCCGAGCGCCTGGTCCTCGGCGACCACCGCCTGGGGGTTCGACAACAAGGAAGCGGCGCTGCGGGTCTGCTCGCCCTTCTACCAGCGTGAGGAGCAAAGCTACAACCTTGAATTCAAGCCCGCGGATGGAAGCGCGAATCCCTACCTTGCGCTCGGTGCCCTCATCGCCTGCGGGCTCGACGGTATCGAGCGCGAGCTCGAGCCGGGGGAACCAAGCGAGCATGACCCCGCCCGCATGACCTCGGAGGAGCTGGAGCGCGGGCGCGTACGGCCCTTGCCGGCCTCGATGGACGCGGCGCTCGACGAACTCGAGAAGGACCAGTTCCTGATCGGCACCATGGGCAACCTGCTGTCGCGCTGCTATCTGGCCGTCCGGCGCTCAGAAAGCACGGCCTTCTCGGCAGGCGACAAGGATTTTGAGATCCGCAACCATTTTTACCGGTTCTGATCGTGGCTGATCTCATCGACCTCAGTGACGTCCCCGTCGTCGACAACCACTGCCACGCCGTCGAAGCCGATCAGCGGACGGACGTGCCGCGCTGGCGCAAGTTCTTCACCGAGTCACCGGACCCGTCGATGCAGGCGGACCACGTGGCAGAGACCGCTTTCTACCGGCGACTTATCCGCGCGCTGAGCAAGCACTACGGCGTCAGCTGCAGCGAGGAGTCCGTGCTTGAGGCACGCGCGGCGCGCACGACGGGGGAACTGGTCTCGTCCATGTTCCGGGACGCCTCGATTGCCGGGGTGGTCATCGACACCGGCTACCCCGCCCCTGACAAGGCGATGCCGGCGGCTGCGTTCCGGTCCGCCAGTCAGGCCCGCTACGTGGCACTTGCGCGGCTAGAGGTCCGGTTCGAGCAGCTGGTGGCCGGGCACGCGACCTACGACAGCCTCATCGACGCGGTGCGTCATGAGCTGGCGGATGCCCGCCGCCGGGGGTTCGGGGGATTCAAGAGCGTCGTCGGCTACCGCACGGGCCTGCAGATCGAGCGCTGGCCGTCCGGCGATGCGCGCGCGGCGTTCACCCTGGCCCGGGCAGAGGTGGCCCGCTCCGGTGCCGTGCGGCTGGGGTACAAGCCGCTGCTCGACACGCTGCTGCACCTTGCGTTCGAGGCCGCGGCCGCCGCCGAGCTGCCGGTCCAGTTCCACGTCGGGTACGGCGACCCCGACGCCGACCTGCGCAAGGCGTCCCCGCTTGAGCTGCGCAACGTGCTCGAGGAACGCTCCTACCGGGCCATGCCCGTCGTACTGCTGCACGGCTGCTGGCCGTACGTCCGGGAAGGTGCCTACCTCGCGTCCGTCTATGGCAACGCCTACCTCGACGTCTCGTACGCCATCCCCTTCCTCTCCCGTGGCGAGATGCTGGCCATGACCAGGGCCGCACTCGCCGCAGCGCCGTTTACCAAGCTGATGTACAGCTCGGATGGCGCCCGCGTCCCCGAGCTGCACTGGCTCGGGGCACACGACGGGCGCCGCGCGCTCTCGGCCGCGCTCACCGAGCTGGTGGCCGACGGGGACCTCGATGCCGCCGAGGCCCGGCGGGCGGGGGAGCGGATCCTCGGGGGCAATGCTCGCGAGGTCTACAGTTTCGTGACGGCCCCGCCGTGACGGAGGAGCCGACGGGCGGTCCTCTCCTCGACTTGACCATGCGGAAACGAACGGTAAGGGGTAACTCGGCGCATGTGCCGGCTCTTGGGTTATGTCACCAGCTCTCCCACGGAGCTCGCCGACCTGCTCGGCGAGGAAGAGCTCTTCGAGTTCACCGAGTTGTCCTGTAAGCACGGTGACGGCTGGGGCGCCGCCTGGGCTACGGATGCGGGGGTCGAGACAGTGACGGGGCTCGATCCCGCACGGGCGAGCGACTCGTTCACGAAGCACGTCCACGGGCAGGTCACAGACCTGGGCCTCGTTCACCTCCGGTGGGCGACGCTTGGGCTTGCCGTCGCCGAGGAGAACACGCATCCGTTCACGGACGGCATCATCGCTTTCGCTCACAACGGATCCGTCCAGCCGCCCTCATCGCTGGACGCGCTGATCCCCGACGATCTCCACCGGCTGCGCAAGGGCTACACCGACAGCGAACGCTACTTTCTTGCCACCCTGGCCGAGGCCAGGCGAGCGAACCCGGCCGCCGGCCTGGCCGCAACCGTCAGGAAAATTAGCAAGGAACACGAGTTCACCAGCCTGAACGCGATGATCGCGACGCCGGACGAGCTGATCGCCGTGTGCTGCTACGATCCGGTCGCCCAGGAAAAGGAAGATCAGCCGGACTACTACCACCTCCGCTACCGCGTCACCCCCGGCGCGGTCGTGGTGGCCTCCAGCGGATGGGGGACCGGGTGGACCTCGCTTGAGAACGGCGAGATCCTCGTCGTGCAGCGTGGCACCCTCAACGTGTCAGTCCGCTTGGTTGCCGACGCGGAGTGACACGGTCCTGCCGCTTCGATGACCGTCCCGGGCAGCTCGGTCAGCCGGCCGGGGTCATGGCGCGTTCGACCGGGCTCAGCGGCGGGACCAGCGGGAACGCGTCGTGCAGCGCCACGGCGGGCTGGGCGATGATCCGCGGGTGGCGGCCGGCGTGCGGCCACGACGCGGCGTGCACCAGGAACGGGTGGCAGATGAAGACGTCCCCGGCGCTCCCGGTGGCCAGCGCGGTCGGGCGGTCCTGGCTGGCCTTCGCGGCCAGCTGGGCCGCCTCCAGCCACGGCATCCCGTCGTCGCCCGCGCCGGCCAGGACGGCGGCCGCGTCGCGGTGCGAGCCTGGGCGCAGCCGGGTCGGGGCGCTGGCCTCGTCCACGTCGGTGAACAGGAACAGTGCCAGCAGGCCGCGGGCGCGGGAGCGGTGGTTGACCCGCAGCCCGCCCTCCCGGCTGTTGTAGCTGGCCTCGATGTGCCAGCCGGCGTCCCCCGGGTCGTCCTGGCTGGGGAAACGGACCGGGATGGTGCCGCCGACGCCGCGCCTGCGCCACCAGCGGCCTTCGCCGATCAGCTGGTCGTACGCCTCCCACAGGGCCGGCTGGGTGCCGGCGGCGGCGAACGCCTCGCTTTCCGGGCAGTTCACCCGGACCACCGGGTCGCGCCAGGTCGCCGGGTCGCCGCGCAGCACGCCGCTCCCGGCGAGCCCGGCCCAGATCTCGTCCTGGCACGCCGCCACGACACTGGCGGGGACGGCGCCGCGGACGGCTACGTACCCGCCGGCGGTGAACGAGGCGATCTCGGCTTCGGTCAGCATGGCGGCAGCCTGCCACGGCCGGCCCGCCGGGCGCCACCGGATTAACCGCGCCCCGGACGCCCCGCCCGGGCGCGGTCGGAGGCACGGACCGGGCCGTCGGCGGTGACGCGCGCCACGGTGTGCTCGACGTGGGCGGCGCGGCTGCCGTCGGTGCTGCGGACCGTCCAGCCGTTCCCGTCGACCTCGCACTGGTCGAGGCCGCCGGACAGGAACCACGGCTCGATGGCGATGACCAGGCCGGGGACGCAGGCGCAGCCCGCGGCCGGCCCGGCCGCGGTTGGGAACGTGCGGGTCCTCGTGCATGGCGTGGCCGATGCCGTGGCCGCCGAAGTCGGCCGGGATGCCGTACGCCGGCGGCGCGCCCCGCCGCGGCGACCGCGGCCGAGACGTCGCCCAGCCGCCCGCCGGGCACGGCGGCGGCGATCGCGGCCCGCAGCGCCCGGGCGGCGGCCTCGATGAGGCGGGCGTCCTCGGGCCGGCCGCGTCCTACCGGGACCGAGACCGCGGCGTCGGCGGACCAGCCGTCCAGGGTGGCGCCGCAGTCGACGCTGAGCAGGTCGCCGTCCCGGCAGCCGGTACCGGCCCGGGATGTCGTGCAGGGCCGCGTCGTTGACCGACGCGCAGATCACCGCGGGAAACGGCGACTGCGCGGGCGTCGGCTGGTAGCCGAGGAACGGGGAGGACGCCCCGGCGGCGGCCAGCACGTCCCTGGCCGTCGCGTCCAGCTCGGCCAGCCGCACCCCGGGCGCCGCCTGGTCGCGGACCGCGGCCAGGATCTGGGCGACGACCTGCCCGGCGGCGTGCATGGCGTCGATCTCGCCGGGTGTCTTGTACTCGACCATGGACCCTCCCCGGGGTAGCGGTATAACTATACCGGTATTATTATCACAGCATGGTCAGGCCGCCACTGAGCCCAGAAGAACGCGCCCGCGGTGAGCGCCTCGGCACGCTGCTGCGCGAGGCCCGCGGCCCCCGGAGCATGACCGAGGTCGCCGCCGCCTCGGGCGTCCCGGTCGAGACGCTGCGCAAGATCGAGACCGGCCGCGTCGCCACGCCCGCGTTCTTCACCGTGGCCGCGATCGCCGCCGCGGTCGGGCTCACCCTGGACGACGTCGTCGCCGGCTGCGCGGACACCGCGGCGGGCGAGCCCCTCAGCGCGTAGGTCACCGGCCCGCCGCCGGCTCGTCCGCCCGCTCGAAGAGCGCGGCCGTGCGCCCGGCGGTGCGCAACGCCCACGCCCGGTGCTCACCACCCCGAGGACCGCGATGCCCGCGCCGAGCCCGACGGTCATCCACCACACGCCGTGCGCCGCACCGGCGTCAGCGTGCACACCCTGCGCTACTACGAGCCGGGCCGGCCTGACCGTCACCCCGGTCGACCGCACCCGACGTCGTCACCCGGCTTGACGGAAATCCAGGAGAACCTGGAAACGATCGACCACAAGATCGCCGTCTACCGGGGGAGCCTGGCCGCCGGCGACGCCGACCGCCTCTGGGCCCCGGTCAGGGGTTCTCAGAGCTCCTAACGGAATGACCTTGGACACGATTTAAGAAGGTCATTCGGTCTGGGCTTAAGCGGAGGCGGGTGCGGGTGGGTGAGCCCTGTCGTGCATCAGCGCGATGAGGTGGTCCCAGACAGCTCCGTTGCTGGCGCGTAGACCATCGTGTTGGTATTCGCCAGTGATCCAGGATTTCAGGCCGTGGATGGTCTGGGCGGTGCTGATCGACAGGTCACGGTCGAGGTACATGTCGTCGTGGTAGATCGCGGCGAGGACGGGGACGGTGTTGGCGCGCAGGCGATCGACATCGTAGAGGGCCGGCGAGGCCGGACGTTCGGCGATCAGGTGGGCGGCCTGGCGGAACGGTCGCAGCACCGGGTCGGTGTCGAACATCCAGGGGTAGATCATCTCCCCGGTGAACAGGACGGGTGCGCCGCAGGCGAGTGCCGCTTCTGCGTCGAAGGCCGGGAACTCACTCCGGACGCGCTGAGCGGACCAGCGGGTCGCTCTTGGCCCCTGGGCGTAGGTGGCCTCATGCAGCAGGGAGTACAACGGTCCGCCGGCAGCATCAGCCAGTTCACGGTCGACCCGGAGCAAGAAGGCGTCTGACAGTTCGGTTCCGCCGGTGAAGGGGTCTTCGAGGAGATAGTGCAAACGCAGGCTTCCACCGGTGCCGCCGAGGATGTTGCCCAGGGACTGGAAGGTCTCGACGGTCAGCGATCTGCCGCCTGGCAGGGTCACCTGGTGGCATCGCAGGTACCGGGCGACGGTCCGGGCTTGGTCAACGTCGCCTGGAAACCAGTCGTAGTGCTCGGTGTTCTTGGTCGCGACGCGCGGATACAGGGCACGGTAAACCTCGTCCGCGGTCGCGCACACGCCGGGCAGTCCTCCGGTAATGAACACTTCGGCGAGCCCATGCGGAGCGAAGGACAGGTAGGTGATCGTGCACAGGCCGCCGAAGCTTTGACCCAGAACGCTCCACGGCCGGTCCCCGATGAGTGCTCGGCGGATCATCTCGGCATCCTGCACGATCGCGTCCGCGCGGAAATGCGACAGGTAGTCCGCCTGGGCGTCAGGATCACCGATCTGGGCCAGGAGACGGCGGTCCACGGGAGTGGATCGCCCGGTGCCGCGCTGATCCAGCAGCAACACACGGTAATCCTGCAGGGCACGGCTCAGCCAGCCCTCACCGCCGGATGGGCGAGGGGCAGGCGATCCGGGGCCGCCGCCAGGAACAGCAGGCAGGGAAGATCGCGGCCAACTTGACCCGCGGCACGTACTTCACGCGCGTATACCCGGATCTGCTGGTCATCGGGCCGGTCATGGTCGAGGGGAACGGTGAAGGTGTGGTCGACATGCACCGTGCCACACCGGCGGGATGTGGTCATGGCGTCATCCGGCATAGCCCCCCATTGTTAGGAGTTCTTAACCGCCTGGATGGTGAACGTGGCGGCGACCCGCTCGGGCATCCGCGCCAGGCGCCACTCGCCGCCGCCGGCGCTCACCATCAGGTCGCCGCCGAACGCCCGCCACGGGACCGTGTCGTGCTCGGCCAGGCCGGTCAGCGTCAGCCCCGCCTCCAGCAGCGCGGTCACCGTCTCCCCGATGCCGTGATTCCACTCGTGGGTGACCGTGTGCCCGATCACCACGTCCGTGTCCACGTAGGTGCCTGCCTCGTCGCTCACATAGGCCTGCGCGGTCTCGAAGTACGGCTCGGTGACGACCAGCCGCCCGTCGCTGTCCGGGTCAAGGGCGAGCAGCATCGGGTGCCCGTCGCGGATGAACAGCCGACCGCCCGGCCGCAGCAGGTCCGCCACGACCCGCGCCCAGCGGCGGATGTCCGGCAGCCAGTTCAGCGCGCCGACCCCGGTGTAGACCAGGTCGAACGAGCCGCGCCCCAGCACGCCGGCCGCGTCGTACACGTCGGCCTGCACGAACCGCGCGTCCGCGCCGGTCGCGGCGGCCAGCCGGGTCGCCTCCGCGACCGCCGGCCCGGAGAAGTCAAGCCCGGTCAGCGACGCACCGAGCCGCGCCAGGGAGACCGTGTCGGTGCCGATGTGGCACTGCAGGTGCGCCGCGCGCAGGCCGGACACGTCCCCGAGCAGCGGCAGGTCGAACCGGACCACGTCGGACAGGAACAACGGGTCGTCGATGAACCGCCGCACGGCGTAGTCCACCGACGCGACGTGCGCGGGGACCCGGTCATCCCAATTGGCCCGGTTCAGCTCAAGGTAGTCAGCCACCGGGGCAGTGTGCCACAAAGGCGGCGCGGCGGCACCCGGATATCAGGCCAGCCGACGCCGGCGGGAAGTACTGCCCGCAGAAATTCTCGCCTGCTCGTGTCGAGAACCGGGGATCGGCGCCGTCCCTGGCATGAGCGCCGCCACAATGGACGCGCCGCACAGAAGGAGGACACCCATGGCAAAGTACCTGCTGCTCAAGCACTACCGGGGGGGCCCGGCCCCCGTCGCCGACTGGGGCCCGATGGACACCTGGACGCCGGCCGAGGTCGACGCGCACATCCAGTACATGCGCGACTTCGCGGCCCGCCTGGAGGGAACGGGAGAGTACGTGGACGACCAGGCGCTGTCACCGCGGGGCACGTTCGTCCGGTACGGCGGCGAGGGGAAGCCCCCGGTCACCGACGGGCCGTTCGCGGAGACCAAGGACCTGATCGCCGGGTGGATGGTCATCGACGCGGAGACCTACGAGCGCGCCCTGGAACTGGCGGGCGAGCTGTCGGCCGCGCCCGGCCCGGGCGGCAAGCCGATCTACGAGTGGCTCGAGGTACGCCCGTTCCTGACCAGCCACGGGCCTGCCCTCGCGGAGTGAACGAGGCAGTGAACGAGGCACTGCTGCAGGAGCTGATCCCCGCGGTCACGGGCGTCCTCGTTCGCCGCGGGGCCGACTTCGCGGCGGCCGAGGACGCCGTCCAGGAGGCGATGATCGCCGCGCTGGCGACCTGGCCGGAGCACCCGCCAGCCGACCCCAAGGGGTGGCTGGTCACGGCCGCCTGGCGCAAGTTCCTCGACGCGACCCGGGCGGACAGCTCCCGGCAGGCCCGCGAGGCCCAGGTCGCGGCCGAGCCGCCGCCCGGCCCGGCCGACGACGACGCGCCGACACGCTGCGGCTGTACTTCCTGTGCGCCCACCCGTCGCTCACCCCGGCCTCCGCGGCAGCGCTCACCCTGCGCGCGGTCGGCGGCCTGACCACGCGGCAGATCGCCGAGGCGTACCTGGTGCCCGAGGCGACCATGGCCCAGCGCATCAGCCGGGCCAAGCGCACCGTCTCCGGCGTCCGCTTCGACGCCCCCGGTGACCTGGCCACGGTGCTGCGCGTGCTCTACCTCGTCTTCAACGAGGGCTACAGCGGCGAGGTCGACCTGGCCGAGGAGGCGATCCGGCTGGCCCGCCAGGTGACGTCGATGACCGCCAGCGCTGAGGCGGCCGGCCTGCTCGCGCTGATGCTGCTGACCCACGCCCGCCGCGCGGCCCGGATGACCGCGGCGGGCGACCTGGTGCCGCTGGCCGACCAGGACCGGTCCCGGTGGGACACGGCGCTGATCGCCGAGGGAGTGGCGGTCCTGCAGGCCGCCCTGGCCCGCGGCCGGCTGGGCGAGTACCAGGCCCAGGCCGCGATCGCCGCCCTGCACGCCGACGCCCAGACCGCCGGCGAGACCGACTGGGTGCAGATCGCGGAGTGGTACGACGAGCTCGACCACCTCGCCGGGAGCCCAATTGTCCGGCTCAACCGGGCCGTCGCCATCGGCGAGGCGGACGGGCCGCAGGCCGGCCTGGCCGCCCTGCAGCCAGGTAGACCCGGGAGTGCCCCGGCGCGCGGCGGTGGAGGCGTACCTGCGGGAGCGGGCCGGCGACCTCGCGCTCGCGGCCCGGCTGTACGCCGACGCGGCCCGCGCCGCCACCAACCGCGCCGAGCGCGACCACCTCACGCGGCAGGCCGCCCGCCTCAACGACACGCTGCGCGGCTGACCCGGCCCCTGCGGGGAACCACCAGGATTCATAACGGAGCGTAGTCGCCGCCTGGTCAGGTCAGCCGCACCGGAAGGGACTCCAGGCCGTTCATCAGGCTGGACCGGCGCCAGCGCAGTTCCTCCCGGGGGACCGCGAGCGACAGCCCCGGGAAGCGGGCGAGCAGGGCGCCGAGGGCGACCTCGGCCTCCATGCGGGCCAGGGGAGCGCCCAGGCAGTAGTGAATGCCGTAGCCGAAGGCGACATGGCCGGCGGTGTCACGGCCAAGGTCGAGGCGGTCCGGGTCGGGGAACCGGGCGGGATCGCGGTTGGCGGAGCTGGAGCGCGACGAGAACCGACTCGCCCGCCGGGACCAGCACGTCGCCGACCGGCAGGTCCCCGGCGGTGAACCGGAACGACGCGTGGTTCACCGGGCTGGTGAACCGGAGCAGCTCCTCGACAGCCGCCGGGAGCAGCGACGGGTCCGCGCGCAGCCGGGCCAGCTCCCCGGGGTGGGTCAGCAGCGCCAGGGCGCCGGAGGCGATCAGGTTGACGGTGGTGTCGAAGCCCGCCATGACCAGCTGGTAGGCGGTGGACAGCAGCTCGGTGCCGGTCAGCGCGCCGGCGCTGTCGTCGCGGCGGCGATCAGCGCCGACAGCAGGTCGTCGCCGGGCCGACGCGCCGGGCGCCGATCAGCGCGGTGAAGTAGGCGGCCAGCTCCCGGTTCACCCGCTCGGACTCGCCGCGCTTGGCGTAGTCGGTCACGGCAACCGAGATCCACGCGCGGTCCGCCACCGGGACACCGAGCAGCTCGCACATCACCGTGATCGGCAGGGGCGGGCGTACCGGCCGAGCAGGTCGATGACGTCACCGCCCGCCGCCATGTCGTCCAGCAGGCTCGCGGCGATCTGCCTTGGCGCGCGGCCGCAGCTGCCCGACGCGGCCCGGCGTGAACGCCCGCTGCACCAGGCGGCGCAGCCGGGTGTGGTCCGGCGGGTCGCAGTTGAGCATGTGCGCGTGCAGGTCCACCGCCTCGCTCGGCCGCGTCCGGCCGCCGCCCGGCCAGCGGTGCACGTCCTTCGCCAGCCGCGGGTCGGCCAGGGCGGCCCGCACGTCCGCGTAGCGGGTGATGACCCACGCCCGCCCGTAGCCCGGCATTCGCGCCGGGGCCGACCGGCCGGGACTCCCGCAGCCGCGCGAACACCCCGGCCGGATCCTGGTAGTAGGAGTCCTCGTCGAGGGACACCGGCGGTGTCGCGTCCGTCACGCACCACACGGTAGGCGGCGGCCCGGGCAGCCGCCACCGGGTTTTCCCCGCGGCGGGGGAGCGCGGGAAACTCGCCGCGGTGACACCCGCGATGCGACGCTGCCGCGCCTACACTGGGCCCAGACCCAACCCGGGGGGGCGATCAGCGGCGTGGACGAGCGGGTGCGGCAAGCCGGCCTGCTCCACGATCAGGCGGTATTCACCGGCGACGCGGAGCCGCTGGCGTATGCCAGCCGTGAGCTTGACGCGGCCGAGGCCGACCTGGCGGTGGCGCGCGGCAAGCTCATGCACACGCAGTTCCTGCTGCGCCGCGACCAGGACCCCGCCGTGGCCGAAGCGGACCCCGGCGAGCTGCCGTTGTTCGAGCGCGCCGCCGGCCTGTACCGGGCACTCGGCGACACGCGCGGCGAAGCCGACGCGCTGTTCTGGGCCGGATGCTTCCATCAGGTGGTCAGCCGCGACAATGGTGTCGCGGTCCCCGTCCTCGCACGGTCACTGGAGCTGGCGTCGCAGGCAGGCGACAAAGCCGTGATGGCCGAAGCGCTGCGCCATCTCGGCATCGCGGCTCATGCCGGCGGGGACCTGGAGACCGCAAGGCAGCGGCTGGAGGAATCCACCCGGCTGCGCCGCGAGACCGGCCTCCTGCCCGCGGTGGCCGCAAACATCGTCGGCCTGGCTTACATCGCCGCCGCCCAGGACCGTCCCGATGACGCGCTGGCCCTGATCAGCGAGGGCCGCGCGATCGCCCGGGCTAGCCAGGCGGGCCGTGTACTGCAGCAGCTCGACGAGGCATATGCGGCGGTCACCGGCCAGCCTGGCGGGCCAGACTGACGGGGACCGCACCAGCTCAGCCCTGGTAAAGCCATATCCAGTTGCCGCTCGGGTCCCGTACGGCCGAGCAGCGGGGCATGCCCTCGCCGTCATGCGGGGCCACGGCCTCGGCTGCCCCGGCATCAACGGCGCGGGAATGGCAGGCGTCGAGGTCCTCGACCAGCAGCCCGAACGTCGACTGGCCGGGGAGGTCCATGCGGTCCTGGCCGGCGACCAGGTGCAGCAGGAAGAAGCTGTCCTGGCCGTACTCGCCGAAGATGAACGCGGAATAGTCCGCCTCTTCCGTGCGGCGGGCCAGGTCGTAGCGGAAGCCGAACGCCCTGACGTAGAACGCGACCGACGCGTCGATGTCCTGCACGGCGATCTTGAGCTGGGCTGGCCGGGCAGCCGGCCTGGGGCGCTGGCAGGGGAATCCCTTCCTGCAGGAAGCGGTCGGCGTCGCGGATCCGGGCGGTCAGCAGGTCCCGCTGACGTTCCAGGCGGCGCCGGTGACGGGCAAGGACGTCGCGGGCCAGGTTCCCGTCCGGGCCATCGACAACCTGCCGGATCTCCTCGATCGGCAGGTCGTCCCAGCGCAGCATCGCGATCTGCCTGGCCCGCCCGGCCTGGTCCCGGCGATACCGGCGGTACCCGGACGCCGGATCGACCGACGCGGGCGGCAGCAACCCGACCTCGTCGTAGTGCCGGAGCGTACCGACCGACAATCCGGTCAGCCGGGCGAACCGGCCGATGGTCATCAGCTCATCGTCGTCCACGACATAAGCTTCGGCCCTCCGGTAACCCGAGAGTCAACCGTTGCCCGGGCAAGTCCCGTGCGAGGGCCAGGTTTCCGCCGGGCGCCGGGGTGCGGGTCACGTCGTGCCCGTCCCGGGCCGCGGCGTGGGCGAACTGGGCCGAGTTGAGCACCGCGGCCCCGCCCTGGTCGTTGTTGAAGTACACGTACACGTCGGCGTCGCCCGGCCACGTCCCGGCCAGCCCGGCCCAGGACCGCAGCGCCGCAGTCCCGTAGCGGGGCCACGGCCGGGCGGTGCCCTCGTGCAGCCGCAGGTAACCCCAGGACGCGGTGCGCCACAGCGGCGTGACCGGGCGGCCCCGCCGGTCGGCCCAGCACAGCGCCGCGTCGCGGTCGGCCAGCACCTGCCGGACCTCTTCGGTCCACCAGGTCTCGTGCCGGGGCTCGACCGCGACCCGGATTCCCCGCCGGCCCAGCGCGGCCGCCGATGCGGCGAACTCCTTCAGGCACGCGTCCAGCGCGCCCGGGTCGGCCTTCAGCGTCGGCGGCAGCTGGAGCAGTACCGGGCCGAGCGCGTCGCCCAGGCCCGCCGCCGCGCCGAGCAGCCGGGCGACCGGCTCGGCCGGGTCGCGCAGCCGGCGGATATGGGTCAGGTACCGGCTGGCCTTGACCGCCATGACGAAGTCGCCCGGTACCTGCTCCCGCCAGCGCTCGAACGTCTCCCGGGCTGGCAGCCGGTAGAAGCTGTTGTTGTTCTCCACCGTCCGGTACAAGCCGGCGTAGTGCGCCAGCCACCGGCGCTGCGGCAGCCCCGCGGGGTACAGGCCGCCGCGCCAGTCACCGTACTGCCAGCCAGACGTCCCGATGATCAACGGCATGACCGCTACCTGCCCGCGCGGCCCGGTTCCACGCGGAACCGCTGCCGCGCGAGCCGCGTGCGGCCCGGGTTAGGGCACTGCGGGCCGCGTCTCCTGCGCCTCGCGGAGGCGGTAGCTTTCGATCCACCGGGCGTTGAGCTCGTCGGCGAGGCGCTTGTGCCGGACGGTGATCTCGCGGCCCGCGGGGAGGTCAAGTCCGAGGAAGCCGAGCACGCCGGAGGCGGCGCGGGCGGGATCGGCGTCAAGTTCCTCGTAGAGCACCCGGTAGGGCTCGATGCCCTCGGCGGCGAACCACGCCTCCCACGCGGCGTTGTCGTCCTCAATCTGCCGGACCAGCTCGCGAACCTGGCCGAAGTCGAAGCCCGGCTCGCCTGCCGGTTCCTGCCGCTCATCCACCGTCTCCCACCACACGCCCGTCTGCTCCGCGCGCAGCAGGGACACGGCCTGGGCGACCACGTCGGCGCGCCGCAGGTAGACGAAGCGCGGACGGCCGAAAGCGGCGCTCAGCAGGCCGACATCCGATCCCGCATGGCCGGGGCAGACAGGGGCGAGGTGGGCGGTGACCTCGTCCATCGTCCCCCACATGATCCTGGCGGCGAAGACGCCGTTGGCCGTGCTCCCGGCCGCGGCCGCCGCCCGGAAGTAGTCGGCGTAGCCGAAGGTGGCGTCGGACGGGTCCGCGATGCCCCAGCGGGCGGCGAACTCGCGCTCGCCCTGGCGGCGGAACCAGGACTCGGGATGGCCCGCGACCCCCGTGGAATCCAGCAGCCCGCATAGCAGCGAACTCCCCGTCCGAGGGGTGGCGCAGATCAGGTACGAGCCAGTCCGCTCAGGATCATGGGCGGGCGCCAGAGGCATGGCGCGATTGAAGCACGCCCGTGGGCCGCGCGGCAACGAGATAACCGGCTCAAGGCAGCACACCAGGTTCTCGCTGCGTGTCGCGGCGTCTGGCTCACGACCCCGGCCGGCAGCCACGGCGATGTGCTTCGAGCGTTGTGCTGTTGGCTGCCGCGATCGGTGGTTTGCGGAAAACGGTTCGACGGCTTTGCCGGGTTCTGAGACAGTGTCGCACCATGACCGACCGAGCTTGTGACCGCCGCGGACGTGCAGCTCGTGCAGGGTCTGGCGCAGCGCCTTAACGCCGCCCGCCCGGACCTGGTCGGCGCAGGTGCTTCGTACGGGGGGCTGGCCTGGATCTGGGGCCAGGGGGCGTGAGCCGGAAAGGAGGAGGCGCTTCATGAGTGAAGCGTTCTACTCGCACGCGAGGCTGTACGACCTAATGTTCCCGGGCGGCGGGCCCGCGGTCGACTTCTACCGGGCCGGCGCCAGCCGGCAAGGCGGGCGCGTACTGGAACTCGGGTGCGGGACCGGGCACAAGCTGATCCACGTCGCGTCCGACGGGCATCCGTGCGTCGGCCTGGACTGCTCGTCAGACATGCTGGCTGAGGCTCACCGTAAGGCGAACGAGCGCGGTGCAGCGGTGGAATGGATGCAGGGCGACATGCGGGCCTTCGACCTGGGCCGCACATTCGACTTCGTGTTCATCACAGCCAATTCCCTGCTGCACCTGCATGAGGCTGAGGATCTGGTGAGCTGCTTCCGGTCGGTTCGAAGGCACCTGGCACCTGGAGCACGGTTTGTCTTCGATGTCTTCAACCCCAGCGTGCGCCTGCTTGCCGAAGCCGATGGGGTGCGGCGCACCCGGGAGTCGCTGTCGTTCATGGATCCTGACCGTGGCAGCGTTAGCGTCGATGTCGCTGAGATCTACGATGCGCCCGCGCAAGTTACACGCGGGACGTGGCACCTCTCGACTAGCTCCGAGCCCGACTTCGTCGTCGCACCGCTCGAAATCAGGAGCATCTTCCCGCAGGAGCTGCCGCTGCTCGTCTCGCTCGGCGGCCTTCGGCTCGTCGAGCGCTTCGGCGACTGGTCCGGCCGGCCATTTGCCGGGGATACGCCGCTTCAACTCTGCATCTGCGAGTCCGCGTGATTGAAGGCGAAAGCACAGTCTCGGTCAAGTCGGGCGTCACGTAATGCCGGTACAGCTCGGGGAACCGGTAGTCGTAGCAGATCAGCGCCCCGCACGGGATTCCGTCGATGACCCAGGTGCTGAAGCGGCTGCCCGGGCTGTAATGATCGGGGTCGGTTGGGAGGTCAGCCAAGGTCGGGCCAGCTCAGGAAGTTCTCCAGTGTGGCGCGGTCACCCTGGGTTCGCAGGCCGTCCAGGGGGAGTCGGCAATGCAGGGTGAGCAGCAGGTTGCTGGCCGATCCGTGCAGGTCTGCGGCCGTCTCGGGCTGGCCGTCGAGGACAGGTGATCCCGGCGCCTTCAGGTCGAGCAGCCACGACTCGCCCTCGGCGGCGTGGAGGCCGATCCGGGCCGGCTCGTACGGCCAGGGCCGGCGGTGCCGTGGCTGACGCCGATGAACTCGGCGATGCCGTCGAGTGCGACAATCGCCGGGACGGGCTGGGGAGTTCCGGTGGCCAGTTGGGCGTCGAAGGCGTGGACAGCGGCCTCCTGGACCTGATGGCGGGCAACAGCACCGCTCGTCATCGGCGCGTCGGAGTCGCCCCACCAGGTCCAGCAGCCCATCGCGGGACCTGCGGCTCGCAGGGCGGCGATCAACTCCTGGGTGGCTGTGGCCGATCGGGTCAGTAGATCGGCTGACAGTGTGTCACTGGCCGGTGCGAGGGCCGGGGGGTGCTCGCTCGGGCCGGCCGCAACCGCCGCCGCCCAGAACCGGTGCACCCCGGTAAGGTGCTCGACGAGGTCGCGGAGCGACCAGTCGGGGCAGCTGGGGACGCGGACATCCGGGTCAGGGGAGCCCGCGACGCTTTTGCGCAGGGCAGCGGAGCGGTCCTCGACCAGGGCCAGCAGGTCCTCAAAGGCAGGTGTCTCGGGCATCCCAACTTCGTATCACCCGGCACTGACAGCTGCCAACCGGGTTCCACCGGCCGGGTGTGCGACTGGATCGGCTACTTCGACGAGTCGTCGATCTGCGCGCTGTGGCCCGTCAGGCCCTCCACCCGACGTGCCGGCAAGAGATCACCTGCACGCAGTGAGAACCGGCGGCCCGGGTGAGGGTCCGAGAATCCAGCTTTACATAATGTGCATTATCGGCGCACAGGGGAGAGGCCCGAAAGGGGCTAGCCAGCGTTGTTCCTGGGCTTGGACGGCGTCGGCAACCGGCTGTCATGGGGCTCGAAGGGCCCCTCGTCGTCTTCGTCTTCAGTCGAGGTCGTCGTCCTGCCCGAACAGCAGGTTGTAGGACTCGGCCACCTCATTGACAGGTGCGCTGAACTCCTCGCGCGTCCCGCAGGGCTTCCCTGTCTGGCTTGAACATGCGTCTCCCCCGGTGTCATCCCCTGCGGAATAATCGAATACTAGTTCAAACATGACGTTCAGGGGCGACTTTTTCACTGCCGTCGGCGATGCCCCGTCACCTCGCGCCGCCCCTGTGGCAAGGTACGTGGGCTACGGCGGGCGAGCGTGACCGGTTTTCAGTTCCCGGTCAGCTGCTCGGCGTGCTGGGCGTCGTCGTCGCGCAGCACGCCGGGTTGGGCGCTGCGGAACTGCCAGCGTGTGGTGACGCCGTCCGGGCCGGTGAGGCCGCCACGGGACAGGGCTGTTTCGATCCTGCGGCGCACGTCGGCTTCAGCCGCGGGATCGGCTGCGAACAGCACGCGCAGTCGGACCTGGCCGCCGGAGCGCTGCGCGTCGGTGCTGTGCGGTGCGAGCGGGCAGGGCGGCTGGTGCTCCCAGTGCCCGCAGAGCGCGACCGTGATGGCGGCGCCCGGCGCCCGCACGTCGCCGCCCGCTTCCATGGTCACGACCGCGTCGTGGACGAATGCCTGGCGCACGCAATCAGTATCCGCCGTTCGCCACGTTTCCGGAGCACGCCGGCTCGGGAAACGTCATGATGGCTGACACGAACTTGAGTCTCGGCGTGATACTCAACATGTCGTTTCGCAGATGCCGGCTGACACGTGGCTGTCACGGGACAGGGGCAGCAGGCGCGCGGGAATCACCAGGTTCACACACGTTCTCTCCTGTCACTGTGTGACGTAGATCACGCATAACGTTGCCGTCGCACAGACCACGGCCAACGTCCGGCTCAGGCCGGTGAAACCCGCACGGGGCAGGCCGCCGTCGTTGACAAGCGGATCATCCGGAATGAAGATGCCCTGTGTACCGGAAAAGTTAGCCAGCCTAACAAGGCTGAGCCTGATTTCACTTCTCACTTTCACCGTTTGCGACCAGCCACCCGCGAGGCCGACCGCCCGGGGCGCGCCCTGCAGGGGTCAGCTGTCGCCGTGTCAGCAGCCGCCACGGACGCGATCGCCGGGCGCGACGCCGGGCCAGCTGCGCCCTGAACGAGCAAGGGATAGAGCCCGGCCAGCGGTGACGGGCCCGGGAAGAAGCCACACACCAGGTGGCCAGATTTCAGCCGCTGCGAAACGCCACGCCGGCGGAGAACACGCCGTTCCACTCGCCGGCGCCAGGCACCTACCCGGCCGGCCGCCAGGGGCGGCCGGCACTGGCCGGGGACAGCCCCCAGGCCGGGCTTGCCGTCATGGGAGCGCGCAAGCGACCGAGCAGGGATCCAAGTCTCACAACAGCCTCGGGAGAATTCACAATGACGTGGAAGAGAATCAGCGCGGCATCGCTGCGGGGAAAGAAGCCGCTCGGGGCGGTGACGTTCGTCGCCGCGGCGGTCCTAGTCGCGGGGCTGACGGTCGCCGGGGTCGGCGGCGCCTCCGCGGCGCCGCATGCCGAGACCGTCGCGGCGCAGGCGCCGCCGACGTGTACATCGGGCACGAACGTCCAGACCAAGGACGGGCCAGTCTGCGGCCTCACCACCAACAAGATCACCTCCTACCTCGACATCCCCTATGCTGCCCCGCCGGTCGGCGACCTGCGCTGGGAGCCGCCCCAGCCGCACGCGCCGTGGACGACGGTCCTCCAGGCCACCACGCCCGCCCCGGAGTGCCCCAGCCCGGGCTCCCCAGGCTCGCCGCCGGCAACGGGCACCAGTGAGGACTGCCTCTATCTCAAGGTCGAAGTCCCGGCCGGCGCCAAGCCCGGCGACCATCTGCCGGTCATGTACGAGATCCACGGCGGCGGGTTCCTGGGTACAGCTCTGACCAACGACGGAGACAACCTCGTTAACAGCGGCAAGGTCGTGTATGTCTTTGCCAGCTACCGGCTGGGGATCCTCGGCTTCCTGGCCGACAAGGCGCTAGGGTCGCACTCCGGCGACTACGGGCTGCAGGACCAGCAGGCCGGACTGAACTGGGTCCAGCAGAACATCGCGAGCTTCGGCGGCAACCCGGGCAACGTCACCGTCTTCGGCGAGTCCGCCGGCGGCGCCAGCACCTGCGACCAGGTGGCCTCGCCTACCGCGCACGGGCTTTTCCAGAAGGCGATCAGCGTCAGCGGGTTCTACAACTACCAGGACAACATTGTGTGGTCAAAGGCGGACTGCAAATCGACCTACTTCACCGAGGCTCAAGCCCAGACGGTCGGCGCGCAGTTCGCGAACAAGGTTGGATGCGGCAACGTCGCGAACGTCGCAGTCTGCCTGCGGAGCGTCCCGGAAGCGACGCTGGTCGAAGACGGTGGGCAGTTCACCGAGCCGACAGCCGGCGGCACGATCGGGCCCATCGTGAACGGCACCACCTTGACCATGTCGCCGGCAAAGGCGTTTGCCACCGGCAACGTCAACCATGTCACGCTGATCAGCGACGTCGGGCGAGATGAGTTCAACGGCGGCGTCTACACCAACACCCCCGGACTCCCCGTGGTCGTCGCAGACACTGCCGCCCAGTACCAGCAACTGGTGCAAGAGCAGTTCGGCAAGCTGGCACCGGCAGTGGAACGGCTCTACCCGCTGAGTCAGTACCAGTCGCCGTACACCGCCTACCGCACGATTATGGCCGACTCGGCTTCGGTGTGCCCGATGCTGCAGACCAACCAAGAGCTGTCCAAGTACATCCCCGTGTACGTCGACATCAACGCGGACGCCGACAATCCGGCGGGTGAAGACCTGACGCTGCCCCTCGGTGCCCAGCACAGCGGGACGAACGGCCTAGTGCACTTCCCCCCCTCGCAGCTGGACGCCAACCAGGCAGCACTGCAGAATCAACTGCTGGCGGAGTGGACGTACTTCGCTCACACAGGCAGCCCGTCCGCGCCCCAGACGCCAGCGTGGGAACTTGTCAGCGGGGGCCAGCATCCGGTGATGTTGCTGCAACCAGCGGATACCAGCCAAACCACGCCCGCAGCGTTCATCGCAGCGCAGCACAACTGCGCCTTCTGGAATCAGGCAACCCACTACTAAATAGCAAATAGCGCTGGGCAGCACCTTGCGGACCAGGGCGTGTCCCTGTAAGTGGGTTGTCCTGGTCCGCGTGCCGCCTGACCAGCGCGGTCAGGCGGCACGCCTTCGCTGCCGGGCCTCTGGTCAGATCTGGGTGACGCCGCCGTCCGCGAGCAGTTCGATGCCGGTAATGAAGCTGCTCTGGTCGGAGGCGAGGAATAGGGCGGCGGCGGCCTGTTCGGCCGGCTCCGCGATGCGTCCGAGGGGCACAGACAGCGGCCGCCTTCGCGCGGAAGTCGTCCGCGGAGACCCCTTGCGGGGTCGCGGCCGCGAAGGCGTACGTGTACGTCCCGCCTGGCGCGAGGGCGTTGACCCGGATGCCCCGGCCCTTCAGCTCGTTGGCCCACGTGCGGGTCAGCGACCGAACTGCGGCCTTGGTGGCAGCGTACATGCCGACGCCGGCCGCTCCCCTGCTGCCCGCGGAGGACGAGGTGAGGACGACTGACGCGTTGTCGTTGAGCAGTGGCAGGGCCTTCTGCACGGTGAACAGCGTGCTGCGCAGATTGAGCCTGACGCTCAGCTCGAAGTGCTCCTCGGTCACGTCCGCCAGCGGGCTGAAGCTCGCTCCGCCTGCGTTAGCGAACAGGACGTCAATGCGGCGCCCGTCCGCCTTGACGGTCGCGAAAAGGCGGTCGAGGTCGGCCAGTTCCGTGACATCACCCTGTACCCCGGTGGCGCGCGTACCGATCCGCGTCACCGCCGCGTCCAGATCCTCCTTGCCCCGCGCGGTGATGTAGACGTGCGCACCTTCCTCAGCGAACCGCAAGGCGGTGGCGAGCCCGATCCCCTTACTCCCCCCCGTGACCACCGCGACCTTGTTCTCCAACTGCCCCACTGACGACCTCCCATGCGTTCGGTGACCGGCGGCCCCATGACCGCCCGCCCATGGAACGACCCTACCCGTTAATCGGACAATATGTCCGCTTAACTGACGGACATCTGGATAAACTGTCCGTTTAGGTGTGCCGCGTGATCCGGACCGCCGCTGCCGGGCGCCCGGGTTCCGAAGGCCCTGACCGATATGACGGCTGAGACGGGAAGTCCTTGTCCCGTCTCACGGAAGAAGTGGAACAGCCCGTAAAACCTGTTGCGGCGGAGCGGCGCTGCGGGTGAGGGTGCTGCTGTGGATCTCAGCAGCGCTGCGGAGCAGTGGCAGACACACGGGTACGTGATTCTCCCCGGGTTCATCCCAGCCGACGAGCTGAAACCTGCGCTCGGCGAGCTGCCGGTCATGTATCCCAGCGCTGACGGGTTCCATGACGGGACCGACGAGCGGCGGGACAGGTTCACGGTCGACGAATGGGCGGGGATCGAAAGCTTCCCGTTCCGGAGCACCGAGCTGAGCCTCCTCGCCGTCAGCGACCGCGTCTCTGGCCTCGCGGAGACCCTGCTCGGCGACAGCGACCTGCGGATCTACTCGGCCGAAGCGTGGGCGAAGTACACCGGCGCCGCCGACTACGGCCAGCCGCTGCACCGGGACTACCTCAACCACACGCTGACGGTTCCCACAGACGACCCGCGGTTCCGGCAACTGGAGATGTTCGTCTACCTCGTCGACGTCCCCGAGGAACTCGGGCCGCCTGGCATGGTGTCGCGCACCCGGACGACGGAGCTGCCCGCAAAGCCGAACTGGTACCCGCGGGCAGCCGGCGCCGATGACGACGGAGGCTGGGTCGCGGCCACCGGAAGCCCGGAGCTCTACGATGCCGAGGTCCGCGCCGCCGGGCCGGCGGGCACGGTCGTCGCCTGGGAACCGGGTACCTTCCACCGCGGCACCGCCCTGACCCTGCCCCGCGGCGCCCGCTACACGCTGCACCTCGGCTACCGGCCGGCCCGTGTCGGGTGGGGCCAGCGGATGCCCTGGGTCAACCGGAGTCATGAGATCGAGTGGTACCAGTTCGTCCACCGGGCGACCCCGCGGCAGCTCGCGCTCTTCGGCTTCCCGCCGCCCGGCCATCCGTACTGGACCGAAGCCACCCTCACCGGCACGGCCCAGCGGTACCCCGGGCTTGACATGACACCATGGCGGCGGGCAGTGCGCGGCGAAGCGCGGCCAGGCGGCAACGGGATCAGCCCAGCCTGAGCACCGAAGCCCTGCTCGGCGTTGTGGGCCTCCGGAACCGGCATGACGAGTGAGAAAGGGGCATGGTGGCCACCACCGTCCCGGCAATGCCGAGGGGGGAAGCCGCAGAGAGCCTGGCGCTGGGTGCCCTGGACTGGTTGCTCGGGTCCGCTCGAAGCACCAAGGAGGGCCTGACCTGGGCGGGCACCGTGCCCGGTGCCGAACCGGACTTCTCGCTGTACCACGGCGCGGCGGGGATCGTACTGACGCTGCTGGAGGCACGGCAGCACTACGGGGACGACCGCTACGGAGACGCCGCAATGCGCAGCGCTGCGGCCATCGCCGCTGCGGCCCATGATGAGGAGAGCAGTTCGCTCTACTTCGGCCTGGCCGGCATGGCGGTCGCCCTGCACGCGGTGCACGTCCAACTGGGCGACTCCTCCGCAGGCGCAGCGGCGCGCCGCGCGCTGGACCGGGTGCGGTCTCGTTTCGACGGGCAGCGCTGGGGCGTGATGTTCGAGTTGCTCGGCGGCAACGCCGGCATCGCGCTGGGAGCACTGCAGGCCGACGATCCCGAGCTGGCCGTCCTCGCGGCGGAGCCGTACCTCCGCACCGCTGACCCGACGCCCGGCGGGGTGAACTGGGCAGTCCGTCCTAGCCCTGCTCGCTCCCATCACATCGCGCACGGCACGCTCGGCATTGCCTACGCCCTCGCGGCCGTCGGCACGGCTGCCGGGCGGCGCGACCTTACCGAGCTTGCCCTGCAGGGTGCCGCCGATGTCGTCGCGCGCGACGAAGCAGGGCCCGGGGGCTTCGTAGTCCCGCATTCCGACCCGCAGCACAGGCCCGACCTGATCGAGCGGTACAGCTACGGCTGGTGCAACGGCCCCGCAGGCGACGCCCAGGTGTTCCGGCTGCTCGGCTCGGTCACCAGGGACCCGGCCTGGGCCGCGCTTGCCGGCAGATGCTGGCACACCGTTACCCACTGCGGCCTGCCGCGCCGGATCCGGCCTGGGTTCTGGGACAATAGCGGTCACTGCTGCGGGACAGCCGGAGTCCTGGCGCTGGCCTGCGACCGGCACGCTGAGCAGGCCGAGGGCCTCGGCTTCGCCGGCGTGCTCGTCGATGACCTCGCGGCCCGGGCGACCGTCGATGCCGACGGCGTGCGCTGGTCGAACCACGAGCACCGCGTGACGCCCAGCACGCTCGCCCCGCGCACCGGATGGGCGATGGGCAACGCCGGCATCATCCGCGAACTGCTGCGGTTCGCCCGCGCCAGCACCGGAAGAGACCCGGCCTACGCAGTCCCCTGGCCGGACCATCCGTGTGCGTGCGGGCCGGGGCTGTGGAATCGTCCTGATGACTGAGAGGCAGTGCGGCGCCGTCGTCTCAGGAACTTGCCAATTCGCAGGTCCCGTCCGACGGGATGGCTGAGACGGGACAGCCTTGACAGTCTTCGTCATGTTGCGTGCAATATGTTGCATGCCAGTTCCGCAGGGCCGGGGGCTCGTTTCCAGGTCACTCCTTCGGGAAAGCGCCTACCAGGCGATCCGGGACGCCATCGTCGATGGCACGTTTGCCCCGGGCGAACGCCTCTACGACAGTGACCTGGTGGAGTGGCTGGGCGTCAGTCGCACCCCCGTTCGGGAGGCTCTGACGCGTCTGGACCAGGCCGGACTGGTCCAGACGAAACCCGGCCGCTACACGATGGTCAGCCCCCTGGACGTCCGCGCCGTCCGTGCCGCCCAGTCGGTGACGGCCGCCATGCACGAACTCGCCGTCCGCGAGGCACTGCCCAACCTGTCCGCCGCCGAGCTCGACGCCATGCGCGCGGCCAATGCACGCTTCGCCGACGCCCTGCGGCGCAACGACGTCGACGCGGCGATCGACGCCGACGACGACTTCCACGGCGTCCCGGTCGCCGCCTGCGCCAACCACGCCATCCGTAGCGTCCTGGAGCAGTTCACGCCGGTGCTGCGGCGCCTGGAGCGATTGCGTTTCTCCTCGCTCAGCGGCCGGGGCTCGGTCGCGCAACACGACCAGGTCATCGCGCTGTGCGAGGCCGGAGATGTCGAAGGGGCAGTAGCTGCCACCCGAGCCAACTGGCGGACGCTGGTGCCCCTGCTCGACACCCCGCCTGGCAGCGCTCCGACCGCGACCCGCCGCAGGTCCGCCCGCTGACCGCGTTCACGCCCAGCATAACTCGAGGAGCCAGCCAATGTCCCTCGACGCCTTCGAGCGTTACCCCCTGCTGTTCGGACCCAGCCCCGTCCACCCGCTGGACCGGCTCAGCGACCACCTCGGCGGTGCGCGTATCTGGGCCAAGCGGGAGGACTGCAACAGTGGGCTGGCTTTCGGCGGCAACAAGACCCGGAAGCTGGAGTATCTGCTTCCTGACGCCCTCGCCATGGGCGCGGACACCCTGGTCAGCATCGGCGGGGTGCAGTCCAACCACACCCGGCAGGTGGCCGCGGTCGCCGCCAAGGCCGGCCTGAAGGCCGTCCTGGTCCAGGAGAGCTGGGTGGACTGGCCGGACGCGGTCAACGACAAGGTCGGCAACATCCTGCTGTCACGCATCATGGGCGCCGACGTACGACTGGTCCAGGCCGGATTCGGCATCGGTTTCAAGGACAGCTGGCAGCAGGCCCTGGAGGACGTCCGGGCCGCCGGCGGCACCCCGTACGCCATCCCGGCCGGTGCCTCGGACCATCCGCTGGGCGGTCTCGGCTTCGCCGACTGGGCCTACGAGGTGCAGCGGCAGGAGCGTGAACTGGACGTCTTCTTCGACACGATCGTGGTGTGCAGCGTCACCGGCAGTACCCACGCGGGCATGATCGCGGGCTTCGCTGGCCAGGAACGGCCCCGCCGCGTCCTGGGCATCGACGCCTCGGCCAAGCTCGCCGAGACCCGCGCCCAGGTGGAGAAGATCGCCCGCGACACCGCCGAACTCATCGGCCTCGGCCGGGACCTGCGCGACGACGAGATCACCGTCCTCGAGGGCTGGGCCGGCGACCTCTACGGAATCCCGGTCGCAGTCCACCCTGGACGCCATCCGGCTCACCGGCAAGCCTCGAAGGCATGATCATCGATCCCGTCTACGAGGGCAAGTCCATGGCCGGGCTCATCGACCTCGTACGCAACGGAGATATCCCCAAGGACTCCAACGTCCTGTACGCCCACCTCGGCGGCCAGCCCGCCCTCAACGCCTACAGCGGCGTCTTCCGCTGATCCGGGTACATAGCCGGTCTCCCCATCACGACCCCTGAAGGCAGACCGACATGACAGACGCCGTCCCGACCAACGGTCACTTCCGCGTCAGGCCCCGCGTGACGAGTGCGGCTGCGGCCGGGCAGCCTTTCGTGAATCCGAAGAACGGGCCGAAGTCCCGGGTTCCCGTGAAGCCCGGCAGGTAAAGGCCAGGGAGGCTGGTCTGGAACGTCTCGTCGAGCACCGGGAACCCGTCGGCAACCTCAATGCGGCCGAGCACCCCCGCGAGGTACGGCACGCGGCCGAGATCCGCCTTGTAGCCCGTGGCGAGCACGATCCGGTCGACTGTGAGCTCGGCGCCGTCACTCAGCCACACCCTGGCCGCGCCCCGGTCCTCCGTCACGACGGAGACGACCGACGTGCCCGGGCGCCGGGTGAACCGGTCCCCCTGAAGCCGGGGCGGCAGCCACCATTCGAGGGTGAGCCGGCCCACCTCCCAGAACTGGCGGGTGATCGCCTCCCGCTCCGAGCAGGGGCAACGTCCGCCACCAGCCCGGCTTGGCGAGCGTCTGCTCCAGGTAGGGGTCGGCGAACTTCCAGCTGACCCGGTCGAAGCGCGGCACGTCGTGCCGGTGCACGATGTCGACCTTCTCCGCCCCGTGCTCACCGGCCAGGGCGGCCCACTCGTACGCGCTCTGCCGGCCGCCGACAATGAGCACCCGGGCACCCTCGAAGTCGTCGAAGCGAACGAGTTCGCAGGTATGGGAGCACAGCGGCTCGGGAAGCGACGTGCTCCACTGCGGCCGCTGCTGGAAATACCGCACGCCTGGCGCGGCCACCACCGACTCGGCGGTCAGCGTCTCCCCGTTGTCGAGGGCGACGAGGAACGAGCCGTCGCCGTTCGGGCGCAGGCCAGTGACGAGGCATTCGCGGACGGCGACGTGCTTGTGGTGCTGGAACCAGCGCGCGTAGTCCAGGAACGTGGCGATCGGCACCGGGTCGACGTCGCAGGCCCCGATCCCGCGCTCCTCAAGGAAGGCCTCGAAGGTGTGCACCCGCGAGGCATCCAGATGCCAGTCAGGACCCGAGCGCAGGTACATGCCAGCCGGCATGTTGTCGGTCCAGAAGCTGAGCGCGCGCCCGACAACCACGGTCTCGATGCCCGCCTCGATGGCCTTTGCCGCCGTGGCGATCCCGTAAGGGCCACCGCCGATCACGACCAGCATCGCTTACCTCCGTACCCCGTGCGGTTGGTGTGTTCATCGCCAGGGCGCCTGGGACGAAACACCGGGCAGAGCCGGGAAAGCCTCTCAGCCTGAACCTGGTCACGCTCGGGTTCGCTCCCCCGGCGGCGGCCGACGGGGCGGTATCGTCGGGGCATGAACGCGGCCGAGCTTTACGCCCTGGGCGAGAAACTGGTGGCCATCGCCTCGCAAGCACTGCCCGCCCAGTCGGTCGTGCGGCGGGTGTCCCCCGCCGCCCGGCTCGTGCTCGACGACGCGGCGCGGCATCCCGGGGCGCCGGCGGACGCGGTCGCCCAGCGGACCGGGCTGACGCCCGGCCAGGTGTCGGCACTGGTCGCGGAGCTGGCCGCCGGGGACTTCGCCGCCACGTCGCCGGGGCCGGACGGTGACCGGGTCAGCGTGGGCCAGGCCCTGCTGCTGGCCGGTGACGGCGGTTCCCCGGTCGACGCGGCCCTCGCCGCGGCGCTCAATTCGGCGGACCCCGCGCAGGCACGCGACGTTATGTCCACTCTGGAAGGCCTTGCCCGGCGCCTGGGGACAGAGGCGGCGCTGCGCGCGGCGGCGGACTTCGACCCGGGGTTCTTCGACGCCGCCTACCAGGGGACGCCGCCGTGGGAGATCGGGCACCCCCAGCCGGCCCTGGCCGAGCTGGCCGGGGCGGGCCTGCTGCGCGGCCGGGTCCTCGACGTCGGCTGCGGGACCGGGGAGCACGCCCTGCTGGCGGCGGGCCTGGGCCTGGCGGCCACCGGCGTCGACTCGTCGCCGGCCGCGATCGGGATCGCCACGAGCAAGGCCGCCGAGCGGGGGCTCGCCGCCCGGTTCGCCGTGCACGACGCGCTGGACCTGGCCTCACTGGGCGAGACGTTCGACACGGTGATCGACAGCGCGCTGTTCCACGTGTTCGGCGACGCGGACCTGGCCCGGTACGAGGCCGGGCTGCGGCAGGTCCTCACCGCCGGCGGGCGGTACTTCATGCTGTGCTTCAGCGACCGGCAGCCGCCGGGCTTCGGCCCGCGCCGGGTCAGCCGGGAGGTGATCGAGGCGGTGCTCGGCGACGGGTGGCGTATCGACGCAGTCGAACCGGTCACGCTGGAGGTCACCACCGACCCGGCGGGCGTGCGCGCCTGGCGGGTGTCGGCCACCCGGGCCTGACCGGTCATGGCCGGCCCCGCTGCGGTCGCCGCCGAGCTGGCGCACCTGCGCCGGGCCAGGGACCTGCTCGACCGCGAGTACGCGCGTCCGCTCGACGTGCCGGCGATGGCCCGGGCGGCGCTGATGTCGCCGTCGCTGTTCGCCCGCCGGTTCCGCGCCGCCTACGGCGACACGCCGTACGGTTACCTGCAGGCCCGGCGGGTGGAACGGGCGATGGCGCTGCTGCGCGGGGGCATGTCGGTGACCGACGCGTGCATGGCCGTCGGATTCACCTCACTGGGCTCGTTCAGCTCCACGTTCACCCGCCTGGTCGGCGAGCCGCCATCCGCGTACCGGGCGCGTGACCACTCGCGGCTGGTGCCGGTGCCGCCGTGCATGACCCGGGCCTGGGCCCGGCCGGGGTGGATCGGCGAGCCGTGCAGGATTGGAGAAGCATCACCGGCCACCGGTGCGTAGGGTCGCTGACATGGCACTTTCCATTACGCACACCCCGGTTTTCTGCACCGACCTCGACGCGGCGCTCGCCTTCTACACGCAGCGGCTCGGCTTCGAGGTCCACGACGACGTCCCGATGGGCCCGGAGATGCGCTGGCTCACCGTGCGCGCCCCCGGCGACAGCCACGACCTGCTGCTCGCCGCCGTTGACCACCACATCCCGCCGGCCAGCCGACAGGCGATGCGCGAGATCGTCGCCAAGGGCGACCTGGCGGTCTTCATCCAGGTCGACGACCTGGACAAGGTCTTCGAGTCGCTGCGGGCCTCCGGCACGGAGATCCTGCAGGAGCCGGTGGACCAGCCCTACGGAGTGCGGGACGCCGCCGTCCGCGACCCCAGCGGCAACCACCTGCGGCTGAGCCAGCCGCTCGGCTAACGCTCCCCCCGGGACGGGCGGTCCCGGGGGGCGGCACACCACTCCCCTGCGCGCGGGCCTGCCCGTCTCCTGCGCGCCAGATTTTCCGGCCCAGGCAAGATAACGTCGCGTGTTAAACGTGCCGACGCCCGCGCGCTGCCACAGCAGCCGCGGAAAAGGGCCGAGCACATTCCCCCGCAGGGCGGCAAAAGCCATGACAACGACAGCCATGACAACACTCCGGCGACCGCGTCGATTCGCCAGGTAATGACCGTTAGTCACCTGGTCAGTGCGGTTTGCCGTCGAGTGGCGCCACGCTTGGCTTACTGGTAGAAACTCCCCAGAAGGACGCGCGGCCAGGATTCCCTGGCCGCGCGTCTTGCGCTTTCGTAGCGCGTTTTTACGGCTATTGCGACCTATGACTTCCGGGGGATTAATGAGACGAAACAGCAGGCTCCCCGTGGTGATCCTCGCCGCGGCCGCCGGCCTGGCCGGGGCCCTGGCTGCCGCGGGCCCGTCAGCCGCCGCCCCGCTGATGGCCCTGCCGGCCAGCTCGGCCCCGGGGTTGCCGGCGGGCGCGCAGCGGATCGGCCCGGTGCCCGCAGGCACCGCCATCCACCTGGTGGTCACCCTCAAGGTGCAGGACCAGGCTGGGCTGGACACGCTGCTGGCTGGGCAGGCCAACCCGAACTCGCCGCTGTTCCACCAGTTCCTGGCACCCGGGGAGTTCGCCAAGCGGTTCGGGGCCACGGCGGCCCAGGTGAGCGCCGTCGAAACCGCCCTGAAGGACGCAGGGCTCGACCCGGGCCCGGTGTCGGCGAACGGCCTGGCCATCTCGGTGTCCGGGAGCGCTGCGGCCATTGGCGGCGCGCTGCACACCAGCCTGGTCAGCTACCAGCTGCCCGCTCAGCGCAAAGCCCACCTGGCCGCCCGGGCGGCCTACGCCAACGCCACCGCGCCGCAACTGCCGGCATCGGCGGCGTCGCTGGTCACCGGGATCGTGGGGCTGAACACCCTGTACCAGCGGCAGAGCCTGGCCGTGCGCCCCGTCCGCCGGGCCGGGGTGCAGGGCGCGGCGCAGGTCGCCGCGTCCGCCACGGGCCCGCAGGCGTGCCCGGCCGCCAGAGCCGCGGCGAGCGCCAACACCGCGCTCACCCCCAGCCAACTGGCCGCCCATTACGGCCTGGCGCCGCTGTACGGGCTCGGTGACCTCGGCAAGGGGCAGCGGGTCGCGCTGGTCGAGTTCGAGCCCAACCTGGCCTCGGATGTCTCGTCCTACAAGTCTTGCTATGGCATCGGCACCACGGTCAGTTACGTCACCGTGGACGGCGGGGCAGGCACCGGGGCGGGCAGCGGTGAGGCGGCGCTGGACATCGAGGACGTCGCCGGGCTCGCGCCGGGCGCCGCCGTCGACGTCTACCAGGCGCCCAACACCGACGCCGGCAACTACGACGCCTACCAGCAGGTCATCGCGGCCGACACCGCCAAGACGATCTCCACGTCGTGGGGGCTGTGCGAGGCGGACGACAGCCCGTCCGACGAGTCCGCACAGGAGGCCTTGTTCGAGCAGGCCAGCGCGCAGGGCCAGACGGTGCTGGCCGCAGCCGGGGACGCCGGCTCGACCGCGTGCCTGACGGCCGGCGGCGCCGACGCGTCCGCGCTGAACGCCCTGACGCCGGGCAGCCTGCCGTACGTGGTCAGCGTGGGGGGCACCACGCTCAACGCGAAGTCCGAGGTGACCTGGAACGAGTCCGCCATCGACGAGGGCGCGGGCGGCGGCGGCCTGTCTAACGTCTGGTGCATGCCGGCCTACCAGGACCAGGCGGCCATCCCTGGCCTGGTCAACGCCCACTCCAAGGCGGGCTCGAACTGCCCGGCGGGCACCGGGCCGTACTGGCGGCAGGTCCCGGACATCTCGGCTGACGCCGACCCCGAGACCGGTTACGTCATCGACTACGACGGGTCCTGGACTCCGATCGGCGGGACCAGCGCGGCGGCCCCGCTCCTGGCCGCGGTCGCGGCGCTCACCGACGCCTCGCCGTTCTGCGCCGCCTACGGCTCCGGGGACCCGGGGCTGCTGCCGGCCGGCCTGTACGCGGCGATCAGCGCCAAGCACTCCTACGTCTACCCGTCCAGCGGCCACGCCCAGGGACTGAACGACATCACCAGCGGCAACAACGACTACACCCCGTCCGGTTACACCGGGCGGCCTGTACCCGGCCGGGAAGGGCTACGACGAGGCGACCGGCCTCGGGGTGCCGCTGGTGAGCGGCCGCGACGCTGCGCTGCGGCCGAGCACCTACTACCCCGGCCTGACCGCGCTGATGTGCAAGCAGTACGCCACCAAGCTGAAGTCCACCGCGGTCACCGGCGTCACGCCGGCCACCGGCCCGGCCGGGCACACGGTCACCGTCACCGTGCACGGGTCGGGGTTCCTCCCGGTCGCCGGCGCCGACATCGCCCTGGTCGGCTCGGACAAGATCGCGGCCAGCTGCACGTCCGCCACCACGTGCACGGTGCCGCTGCCCGCGTGGACGGGCCGGACGGTCGACGTGCGGATCGCGGCCGAGAACGGGCCGGCCAGCCCGGTCACCGCGGCCGACCGCTTCACCTTCGTGACGCCGGCGCCGTCGGTCTCGTCGGTGACGCCCGCGAAGGGCCCGGCCAAGGGCGGCACCAAGGTGGTCATCCGCGGGCAGAACTTCACCGCGGTCAAGCTGGTGCAGTTCGGCGCGGTCAAGGCGGTCGGCGCCAAGGTGGTCTCGCCCACGGAGATCACCGCCACCGCCCCGGCCGGCCACGGCACCGTGCACGTCACGGTCACCACCGCCAGCGGTACCAGCGGCAGCACCGCCGCGGCCAGCAAGTTCACCTACACCTGACCGGCGCGCCCGGGCGCACAGCCGGCCGCTGGCCGCCAGCTGGCCTGGCGGAGCGCCGCTGAGCCGGCCTGATGCCGGCTTGCCGGCGGCGTAGGCTCAGCCCATGAGTGTCGAACACGTCTTCGATCTTGAGTGGCGGGGCGAGGAGGCGGGCGGCGGCTGGACGGAGCGGTCGTTCCTGCTGCGCCGTCCCGGCGGCGCGGTGCCGGGGGTGGTGTGGTCGCCGGCCGGCGCGGCCAGGGTGCCGGCGGCGCTGCTCGGGCACGGCGGCAGCGGGCACAAGCGCGTGCCGCGTCACCAGCGGATGGGCCGGTGGCTCGCCGCCACGGCGGGCGTTGCCGCCGTGGCGGTCGACGGCCCGTATCACGGTGACCGGGTGCCGGCGCCCCTGGCGGCGGCGGTGTACCAGCCGCTGGTCGCGGCCGACGGCGTCGAGCGGGTCACGGCGCGGATGACCGGGGACTGGCTGGCGGTGGTGGCCGCGCTGGCGGGAGCGGGGCTGGTGGACGACGGCAGGCTCAGCGTGTTCGGGATGTCGATGGGGGCCCGGTTCGGGCTGCCGCTCGCCGCCGCGCTCGGGCCCCGGCTCCGCTGCGCCGTGCTGGGCAAGTTCGGCCTGCGCGAGACCCCACCCGTGCACCCGGGGCTGTGCGCGCCCGCGCTGACCATCGCGGCCGCGCGGGCGGTGACCGCCCCGGTGCTGTTTCACGTCCAGTGGGATGACGCGCTGTTCTCCCGCGACGGCCAGTTCGAGCTGTTCGCCGCGCTGGCCTCGCCCGACAAGAGGCTCACCGCCCGGCCGGGACCGCACGACCAGACCCGCCCCGAGGACGAGGCGGCCTGGCAGGAGTACATCGCCGCGCGGGCCGGGTAGCGTGGCCGGCGGTCACCCGCCTTGCGCTGAGGGTGTGGTGTCTAGGCCTTCACTCCCAGCAGCTCCCGGAACGCCTCGGCTCCTTCCGGTGTCACCGTCAGCGCACACCCGGACCCGACCCGCCGCACCCACTGCCATTCCAGCGCCCTGGCGCACAGGCACGCGCCCAGCGCTCCGGCGAGATGGGGTCGGCGCTCTGTCCAGTCCAGGCAGCCCCGCACCAGGGGCCTCCGGGCGCCCGGAGGCTGCTGGTAGCCCAGGGCGTCGGCCAGCCATACCCTGCCGGCAGGGGTAACGGCCAGCCCGGAGTCGGAGGCGACCAGGTCTCGGGCGATCATGGCGTCTGCCAGGGCCACGCCAAGCTGCCCCGCCAGATGGTCGTAGCAGGTGCGGGCCCGGCCTCGGCGCTGAGCCGCACCGATTCGCGCAGGTTCTGCGGGCGGGGGGTGTCCGGAACGTATGAGATGAGGGCTTCGATCAGGGCGGCTGCCTCCGGGCCGGCGCAGCCGGACATAGCGGTGCCGGCCTTGGCGTTCCTCGCTCAGCAATCCGCCCGCGATGAGGCGGGAGAGTTGCTCGCTGGCGGTGGAGGGCCGCACCCGTGCGTGCCGGGCGAGTTCGCCCGCAGTCGGGGGTTAAGCGACAACGGAACGGCGGTTGGCGTTAAGGCCTTCCGGGGAACGCTGTTAGCGCCACTGGCCGCTCCGACGCCGGCGGGACAGCCGACGGCCAGATGGCTGGTGCCGCCACTGCCTGAGAGGATCGTGGGGCCACCCTCGCCTACCGGAATCACGCGGTATGTCAAGAGTGGTGAAGGACTTCGGTCTCTGCCGTTTCCGGTCACACGCCGGGAAGGGTGACCGGAAGCCCGGGATAGGCTGCGGACATCCAGTCGTTGGCCGCCATGGTCGGCATGGCAGTGAGGTCTGGCATGCCCAATATGTAGCTCCGCTCGATGCCTTCAGCGTTCGGGATGACCTGGGTAGCGGCCTGGAGCTGGGCGTCGCTCCACCGGCGGAGGGCCTCGTCCACGGCCGACCCGCCGGCGAGGGCGTCCGCCAGTGAGGCGGCACCTGTCACCGCCCGCAGGACGCCGCTCCCGGCGAACGGAGGGGCCAGGGTGCCGGAATCGCCTACCAGGCAGAGGCGGTCGCGAGCGTAGCTGCGGGCCGCGAAGGAGTAAATGGCCTGGATTGAGGAGTTGCCGCTCTGCTGCACCAGTTCGAGCAGCGGCGCGGGCAGCAGGCCCGCGAGGCGGGACTCCAGGGCCGCCCTGACCTCCGGGTGCACTTTCCCGAACGGTACCGAGCCGGACTGCTGCCGCTCCTGGTCGTCGACGAGCACGGAAGCCAGGTCGCTTTCGGGAACCTGGAGGTAGTAGCCCCACATGAGACAGGCGCTCTCCGGGTTCGGTGCCCTGCCCGGGAACGTAGTACGCCACCCCGTGGCCCCCCTGGTACATGGGCCGCAGGAGATCGCAGCCGCCGAGGGCACCGGCGCGGGTGTCCCGCTCGGGGATGAGCCCGCGCCACAGCACCATGCCCCGGTATGCGGGCACGGCGCCGGGGTCGATGAGCCCGCGTCCCAGCGAGCGGTACCCGTCGGCGCACACGACGAGGTCGAAGTCCAGTGAACCGCCTGCGTCAAGGTGCAGCGTCGTGCCGTGCGGTGCCGCTTCGATCCGCTCGACGGCGGCACCACCGCGGTACAGGCTGTCAGGAACGCGCCGCCGGAGTGACTGGTACAGATGAGCCCAGTTGAACAGCACGGTGTCCAGCTGGACGTCGCCCAGCCATCGCTGCCTGGCCGGTCCCTGGTGCACGGGTAACGACCCGGGAGTAGCCGGCCCGGCAGGCGGGAACGGTCCCGTCGATGAGGCCCCGCTCCGTCATGTCCTGCCACGCGGTGGTGTGCATGAGGATCCCGGCGCCCCGGCTCACCAGGCCGGACCCGGACCGCTCGAAGACGGCTACGTCGTGGCCGGCCCGGTGCAGGAGCGCCGCCGCTACCCTCGCCGAGCTGGGCGCGCGCAGGGTCAGCCTCGGCTCGCTGCTCTACCGCAGGGCCCTGGCGGCGGCCGTGACCACCGCGACCACCATCCGCGACGGATGGCCGACGGACTTCAGGACCCCCTCCTACGCCGAGGTACAGGCACTGGGAGCACCTGATGGGACGCCCCGGAGATCCAGGTGATGCAGACCCGCCGCGAGGACGAGGCGTGCTGGCGGGAGTTCATCGCGGCGCGGGCCAGCTAGCCTCGCCCGGGGTCAGCCGAGGCCGCCGGGGGCAGGCAGCGCCTGCAGGCCGGCGACGCGCAGCAGGTCGAGCTTGCCGGCGTCGTCGCTGCCCGGCCGGGCGGTGTAGATGACCAGGCGCAGGTCGGAGTCGGGGGCGGTGAGGACGTCGCAGTCGACGGTTACGAGGCGGCCCGGCGCCTCATCGCGGCCGGCCACACGGTTTACCTGGGGGCACGCGACCCGGAACGGGGCACGCGGGCGGCGGCCGCGCTGGGAGCGGTGTACGTACCGCTCGACGTGACCAGCGACGACTCGGTCGCCGCCGCGGTCAAGCAGGTCGGCGACGCCGAGGGCCGCCTGGACGTGCTGGTCAACAACGCGGGCATCGGCGGCGGCTTCACCCCGCCGGCCGAGACCGCCGCCGCCGACGTGCGGCGGGTGTACGAGGTCAACGTGTTCGGCGTGGTCCGGGTCACCCGCGCGGCGCTGCCGCTGCTGGAGCGGTCGGCGGCGCCGGTGATCGTGAACGTGGCCAGCGGCCTCGGCTCGCTCGGCGTGGTCACCGACCCGGCCCGGATGGAGTCGAAGTTCGCCTCGCTGGCCTACGGCTCGTCCAAGGCGGCCGTGGTCGCGCTGACCGTGCAGTACGCCAAGGCGCTGCCCGGGATACGGGTCAACGCCGTCGACCCCGGCTACACCGCCACCGACCTCAACGGCAACGCCGGCACCCAGACCGTCACCGAGGGCACCGACGCCATGGTCGCCCTGGCCACCATCGGCCCCGACGGGCCGACCGGCGGCTTCTTCGACCGCGACGGCACCGTCCCCTGGTAACACCCGCCCCCGGCCCGCGGTGGCAGCGGGGGGTGCGCCGGGAACCCGCCGCCCGTTCCTCCTCATGATGAATGTGAATGAACGGGCGGTGCCTTCCTCCCCGCCGCGCCCCGGCCCTGACGGGACCGGGTCTGCCCTAGCCCCGGCCTACCCCGGGCAGCACCGCGCGGAGGGCGTCGGCCAGCCGGCCGTAGTCGTCCGGGGTGTTGTACGGGGCGGCGGCGATGCCGCAGGTAGCCGGCCCCGTCGACGCAGACCGGCGCCGTCTCGACGCCCCGGGCCGACAGGGCCTCGTACAGCGCGTGCGGCGTCGTCCGGGGTGGCGGCCGCGCCGGCGGGCAGCGGAACCAGCCGCATCGCGGGCGCGGACACGGGCGGCAGGCCGTCGAGGGGGACGCCGAGCGCGCCGGCCACCACCCGCTGCCCAGCGGCGGCGAGCGCCGCGTTGGCGGCGACCTGGTCCCAGCCGCCGGCCTGCGCCCAGTAGGCCAGGCCGTCGGCGGCGGCGAGCCACCCGGCGTAGTCCCAGGTGCCCGGGTAGTCGAACGCCGGGGCGTAGCCGTCTTCCAGCTGCCAGGACAGCACGGTGGGGGTCACCGCCGCGCCGGGGCGGCTCCACAGGATCGCGCTGCCGCGCGGCGTGTACGCCCACTTGTGCAGGTTGCCGACCCAGTGGTCGGCGCCGAGCGCGGGAATGTCGTCGTCCAGGTGGCCGGGGGCGTGGGCGGCGTCGGCGAGCACAAGGGCGCCGGGGCTGGCGGCGCGGACGGCGGCGGCCACCGCGGCGACCGGGACGAGCGCCGCGGTCGGTGAGGTGACCCGGTCGACGACGACGAGCCGGGTGCGGGGCGTGCAGGCGGCCGCGTACGCCGCGGCGACCTCCGCGTCGGTGGCGCCGACCGGGTAGGCGGCGTCGACCAGGCGGGCGCCGGACCGGGCGGCGGTGTGGCGCAGCGCCATGCGGACGGCGCCGTAGCCGTGGGTGCTGGTGACCAGTTCGTCGCCGGGGCGCAGGTCCAGCGAGCCGAGCACGGCGGACACACCCTCGGAGACGTTGCGCACCCAGGCGGCCCGGGCAGGGTCCAGGCGCAGGAACGCGGCCGCGTTTTCCCGGGCGGCGGCGACCAGGCCGGGCACCTCGTTGCGGTTGAACCGGTGCGGGTTGCGCTCGGCGCGCTCGCGCCACGCGGCGGCGGCCCGCCGCACGGCGACGGGGGCGACGCCGAACGCGCCGTGGTTGAGGTGGGTGACGGCGGGGTCGAGGCCGAAGGCCTCCAGCGTTGCGGGGTCCACGGGCCCTAATTGTGACAGGTTGCCCTGGCCCGGGCGGCCCGGGATTGGCCCTGGACCGGGGCCGGGGGCTGGCGGCCGGGCGTCTTTCAGGCCCCGGTGTAGGCGGCCAGGTGCTCGCCGGTCAGCGTGGAGCGGGCGGCGACCAGGCCGGCGGGGGTACCGGTGAACACGACGCGGCCGCCGTCGTGGCCGGCGCCGGGGCCGAGGTCGATGATCCAGTCGGCGTGGGCCATGACCGCCGGGTGGTGCTCGATGACGATGACCGACTTGCCCGCGTCGACCAGGCGGTCGAGCAGGCCGAGCAGCTGCTCGACGTCGGCCAGGTGCAGCCCGGTGGTCGGCTCGTCCAGGATGTACACGCTGCCCTTGCCGGCCATCTGGGTGGCCAGCTTGAGCCGCTGCCGTTCCCCGCCGGACAAGGTGGTCAGCGGCTGGCCGAGGCTGAGGTAGCCGAGGCCCACGTCGGCGAGCCGGCCGAGGACGGCGTGCGCGGCCGGGACCCGGGAGGCGCCGCCGGCGAAGAACTCCGCCGCCTGCGTGACCGGCATCGCCAGGACCTCGGCGATGTTCGCCTCCCCGAGCTTGTACTCCAGCACGGCGGCCTGGAACCGCCGCCCCTCGCACTCCTCGCAGGGGACGGCGACGCCGGCCATCATGGCCAGGTCGGTGTAGGTGACGCCGGCGCCGTTGCAGGCCGGGCAGGCACCCTCGGAGTTGGCGCTGAACAGGGCGGGCTTGACCCCGTTGGCCTTGGCGAACGCGGTGCGGACCGGGTCGAGCAGCCCGGTGTAGGTGGCCGGGTTGCTGCGCCGCGACCCGCGGATCGGCGTCTGGTCCACCGAGACGACGCCGTCGCGGCGGGCCACCGACCCGCCGATGAGGCTGCTCTTGCCCGACCCGGCGACGCCGGTGACCACGGTCAGGACGCCGAGGGGGATGTCCACGTCCACGTCGCGCAGGTTGTGCGCGCTGGCGCCGCGGACCTCAAGCGCCCCAGACGGCGTGCGCACGGCAGGCTTGAGCGCGGCCCGGTCGTCGAGGTGCCTCCCGGTGAGGGTGCCGCTGGCGCGCAGCCCCGGCACGGTGCCCTCGAAGCAGACGGTGCCACCCGCCGCCCCGGCCCGGGGCCCGAGGTCGACCACGTGGTCGGCGATGGCGATGACCTGCGGCTTGTGCTCCACGACCAGCACGGTGTTGCCCTTGTCGCGCAGGCGGAGCAGCAGGTCGTTCATCCGGGCGATGTCGTGCGGGTGCAGGCCGACGGTCGGCTCGTCGAAGACGTAGGTGACGTCGGTGAGGGCGGAACCGAGGTGGCCGACCATCTTCACCCGCTGCGCCTCCCCGCCGGACAGGGTGCCGGCCGTCCGGTCGAGCGACAGGTAGCCCAGGCCGATCTCGGTGAAGGAGTCCAGGGTCTGGCGCAGCGCGGCCAGCAGCGGCGCGACCGGCGGCTCGTCCAGGCCGGCGACCCACCCGGCCAGGTCGCTGATCTGCAGGGCGCACGCGTCGGCGATGGAGATCCCGGCGACCTTGGACGAGCGGGCGCCCTCCGACAGCCGGGTGCCGCCGCAGTCGGGGCAGGTGGTGAACGTGACCGCCCGGTCCACGAACGCGCGGATGTGCGGCTGCATCGCCTCGGGGTCCTTGGACAGCATCGACTTGGTGATCCGGGGCACCAGGCCCTCGTAGGTCATGTTGATGCCGGCGATCTTCATCCGGACCGGCTCGTGGTACAGGAAGTCCGTGAGTTCCTTCTTGGTGTACTTGCTGACCGGCTTGTCCGGGTCGATGAAGCCGGACTCCAGGTACAGGCGGGTGTTCCAGCCGCCTCCGGTGTACCCGGGGATGGTGAGCGCGCCTTCACGCAGCGACTTGCTGTCGTCGTACAGCTCGGCCAGGTCGATGTCGGTGACCGCGCCGCGGCCCTCGCAGCGCGGGCACATGCCGCCGGTGACGGAGAACGCGCGCCGCTCCTTGACCGTCTGCCCGCCGCGTTCCATGGTGACCGCCCCGGCGCCGCTGATCGAGGCGACGTTGAAGGAGAACGCCTGCGGCGAGCCGACGTGCGGCTGGCCGAGCCGGCTGAACAAGATCCGCAGCATGGCGTTGGCGTCGGTGGCGGTGCCGACGGTGGAGCGCGGGTCGGACCCCATCCGCTCCTGGTCGACGATGATCGCCGTGGTCAGCCCGTCGAGCACGTCCACGTCCGGGCGGGCCAGCGTCGGCATGAAGCCCTGCAGGAACGCGCTGTAGGTCTCGTTGATCAGCCGCTGCGACTCGGCGGCGATGGTGCCGAACACCAGGGAGCTCTTGCCGGAGCCGGACACGCCGGTGAACACGGTCAGCCGCCGCTTGGGGATCTCGATGCTGACGTCGCGCAGGTTGTTCACCCGCGCCCCGTGCACCCGGATCAGGTCGTGGCTGTCGGCGGCCGCCGGCGCGGGCCGCTGCGTGTCCGTCCTGGCCGTGCTCATCGTGTCCCCCTCGGTGTCGGCGGCGGCGGCGTCCGGCTGGTACCCCCGGGTGCTCATGGTAGGCGGCATCAGCCCGGTGGCCGGGCCGGACACGGCCGTCGTTAGACACTCCCCGCGTGGGTAGCCTCACTGAGAGCGGCCCCGCCGCTGCCTGCACGAGGGCGGCCGGGGGCCGGAACGGAGGGCCATGGGAGAGTTCCGCTACGCCCAGGCCCTGCGCGCGCTGTCCGGCGACGCGGCGGCGGGCATCGGCCCACTGCTCGCGGCGGCCTGCGACACCGGGTGCGACCCGGTGGTCTACCTGGCCGACTTCGCCCGCCATTCCCTCTTCCCGATGACCGACGGCGTGCCCGCCGAGCCGGTGACCGGGACGCCCGCCGGCCGCGCGTTCACCACCGGCAGGCCCGCGGTCGACGGCAACGGTCCGGTCCGCGTGTGGGTGCCGGTGAGCGAGCAGACCTCCCGCATCGGCGTCCTGGCGGTTACCCTGCCCGACGCCGGCGACGACAGCCTGCGCCAGGCCGAGCTGCTCGGCGTGTTCGCCGGCCTGCCTGGTCGGCGGGGCGATGAAGGTGACCGACGAGCCCCGCATCCGCTGCGAGGGCGCCCGCATGTCGCTGCAGGCCTCCATGCAGTGGGACATGCTGCCGCCCTGGTCCGTCCGCGTCCCCGGCGCGGTGGCCGCCGGGATCCTCGAGCCCGCCTACGACATCGCCGGCGATGCCTACGACTACGCGGTCGGCGGCGGCGTGCTGCAATTCGCGGTCATCGACGGCATGGGGCACGGCATCGCCTCCACCTTGCTGACCGGCCTGGCGGTCGGCGCCTACCGGCGTGCCCGCCGCGACGGCCTGACGCTCACCGATACCCACACGACCATCGACGAGGCCCTGGCCAGCCGGTACGAGGACCTGTCCTTCGCCACCGGCATCATCGGCACGCTCACCGTCGCCACCGGCCGGCTGGAGTGGACCTGCGCCGGGCACCCGCCGCCGCTGCTGCTGCGCCGCGCCGTCAGCGTCACCGAGCTGGACTGCGTGCCGACCCTGCCGTTCGGCCTCGGCACCGGCACCCCCGTGGTGAGCTCCGCCATCATCGCCCCCGGCGACTCTGTGCTGATCTACACCGACGGGGTGACCGACGCGCGCACCGCCGGCCGCGAGCTTTTCGGCCTGGACCGGCTGACCGACCTGCTAACCAGCCAGGTGGACATCGAGCAGGAAGCCGAGGAACTGCTCCGCAAACTGGTCCAGGCGATCACCAGCCACCAGCACGGTGAGCTGCGCGACGACGCCACGATCCTGCTGCTACGCCTCACCGGCCCCTGAACCCCCGCGCCGGGCGGCCCGGCTGAGCCGGGGCGGCCGGGCGCGCGGCGCGCCGGCGGTTGACGCGGGCGGCCCGGGGGACGACAGTCGATGCGTGGACGCCGACGCCATCGCCGCCATTGACACCTTCCCCCTGCGGGTCCCGTTCACCGCGGGCACCTGGGCGACCGCCCCCGGCCAGCCGCCCAGGGCGGCGGTGGACTCGCTGCTCGTCCGGGTGACGACCGCACGCGGCTACCAGGGGTGGGGCGAGGCCCTGGCGTTCGAGGCCGCGCCCGTGGCCGCCGCGGCCGTGACCGAGGTACTCGCGCCGCTGTGCCTCGGCGCCGACGCCCGGCGGATCGCCCCGCTGATCGACGGCCTGCACCGGCGCTTGCACGTCCTCGGCCGGGCCGGGTCCCTGGTGCACGCCCTGTCGGCGCTGGAGACCGCCCTGTGGGACATCGCGGGCAAGGCGGCGGGCGTCCCGCTGCACCGCCTGCTCGGCGGCGGCGCACCCGACCTGGCCTGCTACGCCAGCCTGGACGGCCTCGGCGACGCCGACCTGGCCCGCGCCGGCGTCCGCGACGCGATCGGCGACGGCTTCACCGCCGTCAAGCTGCACGAACGCGACGTCACCGTGGTGCGGGCCGCCCGCGAGGAAGCCGGCCCGGCCACCGCCCTCATGCTCGACGTGAACTGCGCCTGGCCCCTGGCCACCGCCCGGCGGCGGGCGGCCGAGCTGGCCGAGACCGGGCTAGCCTGGCTGGAGGAGCCGCTGTGGCCGCCGGAGGACCACGACGGCCTGGCCCGGCTGCGCGCGGCCTGCGGCATCCCGCTGGCGGCGGGGGAGAACGTCACCGCCCCGCACGACTTCGACCGGCTGATGGGCGCGGGCGCGGTCGACGTTATCCAGCCGAGCCCGGCCAAGATGGGCGGGGTCAGCGCGCTGTGCCAGGTGCTCGCCGTGGCCGCTGTCCGCGGGGTCACCGTGGTGCCGCACACCTTCTACCACGGCCCGGGCCTGCTCGCCGCGCTCCACGTGATGGCCGCGCTCGGCCCGCCGGATGCCCTGGTCGAGTGGCGCTACTCGCCGCTGGAGGCGCTGCCGCTCGGCACCGCGCTGCGCCCGCAGCGCGGCCGCATCGCCGTCCCGCCGGGCCCCGGGCTCGGCCTCGACCCCGACCCGGACGTGCTGGCCGCCTACCGCCGGTAAACCGCCGGTGCCTGCCGGAACAGTAAAGAACCCTCCGCGGGCCCCGCTACGGAACCGTGGGATGGCAGCCGCAGCTTTCCCGGATGACGAGCCTGGTCGGCAGCCGCTCGACCCGGCGCGCCCGGCCCGGGTCGGCGATCCGTTCCAGCAGCAGCGAGCAGGCCCGCTCGCCGAGCCGCCGCATCGGCTGGTGCACGGTGGTCAGCGGCGGGGTGAGCAGCGCACCCAGGTACACGTCGTCGAACCCGGTCACCGCCATGTCGGCCGGCACCCGCACACCGCGCTCCCGCAGCTCCCGGATGGCACCGATCGCCATCTGGTCGTTGGCGCAGACCAGCGCGTCCGGCGCCGGCCCGGGCGCGGCCAGCACCTCGCGCACCGCCGCCTGCCCGCTGAGCGCGGCGAACCGCCCCTCGGAGGAACCGGCCAGCGCCACCCCCGGGTAGCGGGCCAGCGCCTGGTCGAACGCGGCCCGCCGCTCCCGCGCGTCCGGCGCATCCAGCGGCCCGTCCACGTACCAGAGCCTGGTCATGCCGTGCACCGTGACCAGGTGCTCCACCAGCTCGCCGACGCCCGCGTGGTTGTCGGCCGCGACCACGTCGGCGTACGGCGTGCCCGGCGACCCGGCGATCAGCACGACAGGAATCCGCGCGGCCAGCTCGGCCAGCCGCTCGGTCGGCTCGAAGCCCTCGGCGATCAGCAGCCCGTCCACCTTGGCCGACATCCGCCGCAGCCACTGGAACACGTCACCGCTCCCGGACGGGCCCCGGCCGGGAGCCGCGTGCCCGGCACCCGGCTGGCCGGCCGCGCGCGGGCCTTCCGCCTCCTGGCTAACGATCTCCTGACCGCCGGGCGCCCGCCGGCCGGTCCGGCGGACCGAGATCAGCACCGGCCAGCCCAGGGGGCTGAGCACCGACTCGACGCCGCGCAGCACCTCCTCGATGAACAGCAGGCCTTCCTGCTCGACCTCGGTGTCCGGGCTGCGCGCCTCGATCCCGACCAGCCCGACGACTTCCTTGCGCCGGCGGGCCATGCTCTGGGCCGCGCCGTCGGGCACGTAGCCGAGCTCCTCGATGACCGCGAGCACTCGCTGCCTGGTCGCCGGGCTGACCCGGTCCTGCCCGTGCACCACCCGGGACACGGTCGCCGTGGACACTCCGGCCTCGCGGGCCACGTCGTAAAGCGTCCGGGACAGGCGGGCCCGGGCCGGGGTCGGTGACTCCACCTGCTAAGGCTAGCCGCCGCCGGAGCGGCGGCACCACCAGTCACCGATAATCACAGCTGTGTAATTCCCTGTGGACAACGCGTAGCCATCAGCCCGGCAACGGCCTTCAGCGCCGGTTCTCCGGCCCCGCGTTGGCGATGATCGCCGCCACCGGCGGCACCACCAGCGCCACCGCCGACATGATGATCGCCGCCAGCAGCGAGAACCGCCAGATCAGCGTCCACGACAGCACGATAAGCAGCACGACACCGCCCATCATCGCCAGGTAAGTCCGCTGCCGCGTCTCCAGCCCGAGCGGCCTGCCCGGCCGGGGCGGCGGCTCAAAAGGCTCCCGTGTAGGCACCGAATCCCGCCTCCCTTCGCCACAACCTTTCTTCCCGCCCACACCCCGATAATCGCCCATCACCCCGGCGCTTCCGCCCGGGGGCGCGAGGCACCGCCCCAGTCGCATCCTCCCAGCCGCCCCGCTGACCCTCCACCCGCGACGCCAACCCGAGACCAGGCGGCTGCTCCGGGAGGCCCCCTCGCAGGAAGCTGTTTTGGCCTTAGGTTCGTCGTCTGCTCGCACCAGCGATCCGGCACATTCGCGCTTCTTGCTGTTATCAGACTGGGTCCTGCCCGCGCCCCGATGAGTTCCGCCTCGCCGCGTCGTCTGCCGGTTGAGAACGTCACCTGCCGCGCCTGCGGGAGGGCCGGGATGAGATGAACGGAGCGTGAGCACCATGGCCGAGGAGAACGCGAGCGCCACCCTGACGGTCGCCGTGCCCGCCGCGAGGGTGTTCGCGGTGCTGGCCGACCCGACGGCCCATTCGGCGATCGACGGCACCGGCTGGGTTCAGGAAGCCGTCGACCGGGCGCCGCTGACCGAGGTGGGGCAGATCTTCCGGATGGACATGTATCACCCCAACCATCCAGACGGTAACTACCAGACGGCCAACAAGGTCCAGGTGCTCGACCCGCCGCGCGCCATCGGCTGGCTGCCGGGGTACGCGCGAGGACGACGGTCAGCTGAAGTTCGGCGGCTGGACCTGGCGGTACGACCTGGCGCCGCTCGGCCCGTCCGAGACCGAGGTCACGCTCACCTACGACTGGTCGGCGGTGCCGCAGTTCATCCGGGAGTACATCCAGTTCCCGCCGTTCGGCCCCGAGCACCTCAGCAACTCGCTGCGCCACCTGGCCGAGCTGGCCGATCCCCGGACCGAACGCCCGGCGCGGCGCCTCGTAGCGGTCCCTGGCGTTCCCACGCTTCTTCGCTGCCCCACGCTTCTTGCTGTTATCAGGCGGGTGGCCGGGGGCTAGGCGTCGCGGTCGGCGGGGCGGTGGCGCAGGAAGATCAGGACGCCGAGCCAGGGCGGCAGCCATGACGCCGGCGGCGACCCAGAAGGCCAGGCGGTAGCCGCTGACCAGGGTGACCAGGGCGGTGCCGTGCGAGTCGCGGGTCTGGGCGGCGGCCACGGTGGCCAGGACGGCGAGGCCGACGGCCATGCCGACCTGCTGGGCGGCGACGAGCATGCCGCCGGCCAGGCCGCGGTCGCTCGGGCGAGACCCGCGCGGTGGCCTGCACCGACAGGGACGGGAACAGCAGCCCCATGCCGAACGCCGAGAGCAGGATCCCGGCCAGCACGTTGACCAGGTAGGAGCCGGGGCTGCCCAGCGTGGGCCAGCCACACCTGGCCCAGGCCGAGCGACACCAGGCCGACGACCAGCACGCCCCGGTCACCCAGCCGGGCCGCGACCCGGCGGGCCAGGAACATGGACGTCACCAGGACGGTGAGCGTGGCGGGCAGCAGGCACAGCCCGGCCCGCAGCGCGGAGAAGCCCAGCGCCCGCTGCATGTACAGGGTGACGAAGTACACGTAGGCGACCATCACCGCGCCGACCAGGAACATCGTGGCCAGCGCGACCCGCCGCGACGGGTCGGCCAGCACCCGCACCGGCACCATCGGCGCCGCGACCCGCCGCTCGACCACCACGAACGCCGCGCCGAGCAGCACGGCCGCCGCCAGGGCGATGAGCGTCTCGGGCGCGGCGAAGCCGTTCTGCTGCCCCTGGCTGAGCCCGTAGATCAGCGCCGCGACGCTCACCGTCACCAGCACCGCGCCGGCCACGTCGAGCCGGCCTCGGCCGCCGGGCGCCCCCTGCCCCGGGCCGTGCGCGCTGCCCGCCGGGCAGCAGCCGGAGCATCGCGATGACCAGCACCACGATGACCGGCGGGTTGACCAGGAAGATCGACCGCCAGCCCGCGTACTGGGTGAGGATGCCGCCGAACACGATGCCCGCGCTCGCGCCCGCGGCGGTCGCGCCCTGGTAGATGCCGAGGGCGCGGGCCCGGGCCGGGCCGTCGCGGTACAGGTCGGTGACGGCCGCGAGGGTCATCGGGGCGACGAAGGCGGCGCTGGCGCCCTGGGCGAACCGGGCCGCGATCAGCACGCCGCTGCTCGGGGCCAGGCCGGCGGCCAGCGACGTCAGCCCGAACAGCACCAGGCCGGACACCAGCAGCCGCCGGTGCCCGGTGAGGTCGCCGAGGCGCCCGCCGAGCAGCAGCAGCGCGCCGAACGGCAGCGCGTACCCGGTGACGATCCACTGCAGGTCGACGCTGGAGACGCCGAACTCGCGCTGGATGGTGGCCAGGGCGACGTTCACGATGGAGAAGTCGAGCTGCAGGGTGAACTGCGCCGCCGACACCAGGAACAGGGCCAGCCCGAGCCGGGCACCGCCCTGCCCGGCCGGCGCGCGGCGCCGGGCACCGCGAGCGGTTGCTTCTCCCCTGGCAGCTGCGTCACCGGGTTAGTTTACAGCTCAACCATTTCGTCGATCTTCGTCCCGGCGTCACGGCCGATTCCCGCCAGGCCCTCCTCCGCGCGTGCCGGAGTCGGGACCGCCCGCGCTCCGCGCTTCTTGCTGTTGCGGGGCCACGGGCGCTGGCCGGCGGGGCGGCCAGGTCACCGGGGCGGCCGACGAGCCGCGGGTCGGTCCGCTTCTTGCTGTTATCAGGGAGCCAGGCTAGTCGGTGCCGGACTCCATGGCGGCGCGGTCGAGCAGCTCGTCGTCGGGGACCTGTCGCCGGCCGAGGCGATGGCCTCGGCGCCGCCGGCGGGCATCGCGCCGATCAGCTCGTCGGGCGACGCCCCGGTGCCCGCGCCGATCAGCGCCGCCTGGCCGCCGCCGAACATGCCCAGGCCCGCGTACTGCTCCAGCTTGGCCCGGGAGTCGGCGATGTCCAGGTTGCGCATGGTGAGCTGGCCGATCCGGTCGGCCGGGCCGAACGCGGCGTCCTCCACCCGCTCCATCGACAGCTTGTCCGGGTGGTAGCTGAACGCCGGCCCGGACGTGTCGATGATCGAGTAGTCCTCGCCGCGCCGCAGCCGCAGCGTCACGCTGCCGGTGACGGCGGTGCCCACCCAGCGCTGCAGCGACTCGCGGATCATCAGCGCCTGCGGGTCGAGCCAGCGGCCCTCGTACAGCAGCCGGCCGAGCTTGCGGCCCTCGCCGTGGTAGGCGGCGACCGAGTCCTCGTTGTGGATCGCGCAGACCAGGCGCTCGTAGGCGGCGTGCAGCAGCGCCATGCCCGGCGCCTCGTAGATGCCGCGCGACTTGGCCTCGATGATCCGGTTCTCGATCTGGTCGGACATGCCCAGGCCGTGCCGGCCGCCGATCGCGTTGGCCTCCAGCACCAGGTCGACGGCGTCGGCGAACTCCTTGCCGTTGATGGCCACCGGGCGGCCGCGCTCGAAGGCGACGGTCACGTCCTCGGCCGCGATCTCCACCGCCGGGTCCCAGAACCGCACGCCCATGATCGGCTCGACCAGCTCGACGCTGGCGTCCAGGTGCTCGAGCTGCTTGGCCTCGTGGGTGGCGCCCCAGATGTTCGCGTCGGTGGAGTAGGCCTTCTCCTTGCTGGCCCGGTACGGCAGCGCCCGGTCGGTCAGCCACTGGGACATCTCGGCCCGGCCGCCGAGCTCGCCGACGAACGCGGCGTCCAGCCACGGCTTGTAGACCCGCAGCGACGGGTTGGCCAGCAGGCCGTAGCGGTAGAACCGCTCGATGTCGTTGCCCTTGTAGGTGGAGCCGTCGCCCCAGATCTGCACGCTGTCTTCGAGCATGGCCCGGACCAGCAGCGTGCCGGTGACCGCGCGGCCCAGCGGCGTGGTGTTGAAGTAGGCCCGGCCGCCGGACCGGATGTGGAACGCGCCGCAGGTCAGCGCGGCCAGGCCCTCCTCGACCAGGGCGGCGCGGCAGTCGACCAGGCGGGCGCCCTCGGCGCCGTACGCGCCGGCCCGGCCGGGGACCGACGCGATGTCGGGCTCGTCGGCCTGGCCGAGGTCGGCGGTGTAGGTGAACGGCACCGCCCCCTTCTCGCGCATCCACGCGACAGCCACCGAGGTGTCCAGGCCGCCGGAGAAGGCGATCCCGACACGTTCACCGACAGGGAGGGAGGCGAGCACCTTGGTCATGACTGAAATTATATGCATAACACTGCATGACCATGCAACGCCTCATGAATACCCGGTGAACCGCCCGGCGCTTCTTGCTGTTATCAGCTCCGCCCCGGCGGCGCCAGCGCTGCCCGGCGGCCTGTCAGTTGCTGTTGGACCGCGTGCAGCGGGCCCGCGCCGCCCGCGCGCCGCGCCGCCAGCAGCAGCAGCCCCGAGGGTGCGGCACGCCATCGCCCGCCCCGCGAGTCACACGCGGCCCAACGGCCCCTCACCGCCAGCCGAGCCCCTGGCCGCCCCGCTGATTAAAGCGCGTAACTCTACGAGGGAAATGACACTAATTCCCTTAAAAGGCTAAGCAGGGCAATTCCGGCTGTTTTACGCTCAGCACACCGCCTGTAGGCCGCAACTCAGGAGGAATTCCATGTTCCGCGCCCGCATCCGCGTATTAGGCGCCGCTATTGGCAATAGCCCTGCTAGCCCTTTCGGGCTGCGGCGGGCTCGTCCGCCAAAGCCGACAGTACTAGCCCGAACGGACTACAGAAAACAACGCTTAACGTCTCCGTGGTCCCCGCCGTCGACTCGGCCGGGTTTTTCGTCGCCCTGCACCAGGGCCTGTTCGCCAAGCAGGGCCTGACGATCCACTACACCCCCGCCGTCAGCAGCGACGTCGTCATCGACCAGCAGATCGCCGGGAAGTACGACATCACCGGCGGCAACTACGTCTCCTACATCCAGCATTACGTGGTCGCGCACCAGCCGCTCGAGATCGTCGCCGAGGGGTCGGTCATGCAGCAGGGGACGCAGGCCATTTACACCATGCCAGGGTCTAAGATCAAGACCCTGACCGACCTGAAAGGGCACCTACTCGGCATCAACGCGCCCCTCAACATTAACTACCTGCTGGCCGCGTCGGTGATCACCCAGAATGGCATCAAGCTGAGCCAGGTGCGCTTCCCGAGCGCGCCGATCCCGTTCCCGCAAATGGCCGCCGAGCTGGCCCAGGGAAAGATCGACGCGGCCGCGATGCCCGAGCCGTTCGCCACCGCCGCCGAGCAGGAGTACGGCGCGGTCGAGCTGACCGACCTCAACCAGGGGGCCACCGAGCAGTTCCCCATCCAGGGGTACGTGGTGACCAAGTCCTGGGCGCAGCAGAACCCGGGCACCCTGCGGGCGTTCATCGCCGCGCTGTCCCAGGGCCAGGAGATCGCCGACACCAGCCGGGCCACGGTCGAGAAGGCCATGGAGGCGCTGACCGGCCCGCAGAACGGCCAGGTACCGCCGCTGGTCGGCTCGGTCATGGCGCTCAACATCTACCCCACCGCCATCGACAAGGTCCGGATCCAGCGCGTCGCCGACGTGATGTTCCAGTTCGGGCTGCTGCAGCTCCCGGTTCAACGTCACCCCGATGATCGGCCCCTGACGCCGCGAGCCCGGGCAGCGCCGGGCGGCGGCCAGCAGCACGCGCTGGCCGCCGCCCGGGCGCGGCCCGGTTTCGGTACCCTTGGCCGGGCGCCGGGCGACGCGCCGTGGTCCGGCACTCCCAAGGGCAAGGTGATCAGGGCATGGAGGATGAGGTAGTGAAGGCCGGCATCGACGGCCTCATCATCCTCACGGCGGGGCGCGAGGGAAGGGACGGCCGCGGCGTGGTGCGCGAGTTCTTCCGCGCGTCCGACTTCGGCGAGGCGCTGGGCGAGCGCCCGTCCTGGCAGCAGATCAACGTGACCGAGACGCTGCCCGGGGCGGTCCGCGGCCTGCACGGCGAGCCGATGACCAAGTTCGTCGGGCTGGCCTGGGGCGAGGCGCTCGGCGCCTACGTCGACGCCCGCCCGTCCTCGGCCACGTTCCGGCAGGTGTGCCTGGTCCGGCTGGTGCCCGGGACCAGGGTCCTGGTCCCGCCGGGCGTGTGCAACGGCTTCCAGGTGACCGGCCCCGGGCCGTGCACGTACGTGTACGCGTTCGACACCGAGTGGCGGCCCGGCATGGGCGGGACCGCGGTCAGCCCGGTCGACGACGAGCTCGGCTTCCGCTGGCCGGTCGCGGTCGACCGCGCCGACCGCACCCAGCTGTCCGAGAAGGACGCCGGGCTGCCGAGGTTCTCCGAGGTGTACGGCGTGCCGCCGATCTCCCCGGCCGGGTGACCGGGGCGGCAAGCACCGGTGCCCGCTCCCGGTTTTAGCTGACGTCACATACACAACCCCGGGCCCACAACGGGGGCGTGGCTACCGCCTCGCCGGCCCGCCTGTCCCGTCCCGGTCCTGGTCATCGGGGCCGGCGGCGGATTACTCCCCGGTGAGACGGGCGGTCAGCAGGCAGATGTCGTCCTGCCGGGCGGTGCTGGCGAGGGCGGCCAGGACCGCGGCGCAGGTCTGGTCGGCCGAGCCCGGGCCGAACTGCCGCAGTGCCTCGGCCAGGGCCTCGAAGCCGTCCGAGATGTCGTGGCGCCGGTCCTCGATGAGCCCGTCGGTATAGCAGACCAGCCGCCCGCCCGGCGGAAGCCGCCGCCGGCCGGTGGTGAAGACGGTGCTGGTGCTGGCGCCGAGCATGGTGCCGACCGTGTCATCGAGGTACTCCGGCGGGCCGTCGGCGGTGGTGACCACGGGCGGCGGGTGCCCGGCGTTGGCGTAGGCGAGGGTACCGGCGGCCGGGTCCAGCACCGCGTAGACCACGCTGGCGAGCGCGTCCGGTAGCAGCTTGGCCACGGCGGTGTTCGTCCGCTGCAGCGCGTAACCGGGGTCCGTGTCGTCGATCGCGTAGGCGCGGAGCAGGCCGCTGACCTGGCCCATGGTTGACGCCGAGGCAATGTTGTGGCCGGCCACGTCCCCGATGACCAGCCCCACCCGGCTGCCGACGATGGGAAAAGCGTCGTACCAGTCACCGCCGACGGCCGCCCCCTCGGTCGCGGGCAGGTACCGCACCGCGAGGTCCAGCCCGGGCATCTCGGGCAGGGCGTCCGGCAGGAGGGAGCGCTGCAGCGTTTCCGCGATGTCGTGCTCGCGGGCGAAGGTGTCCGTGTTGGCCAGGCCTACCGCCAGCCGGCGGGCGAGTTCCTCGACCACCGAGACGTCCGTCTGGGTGAACTGCGGGCGCCCGGCCCGGCGGTACAGGGTCAGGACGCCGAGGCCGGGAAGCACCGCGGCCCGCTCCCGGTTTTAGATGACGTGACATCGACAACCCCGAGCCTCCATAACGGGGGCGTGGCTACCGCCTGGCCGCCCGCCCGTTCCGTCCCGGTCGTGGTCATCGGGGCCGGGCAGGCGGGGCTGTCGGCCGCCTACCACCTGCGGCGCCGCGGCGTCGGGTTCGTGGTGCTCGACGCCGAGGACGGCCCGGGCGGCGCCTGGCGGCACCGCTGGCGGTCGCTGCGGATGGCCACGGTGAACGGCATCTTCGACCTGCCCGGCATGGCCAAGCCGCCGGCCGGCCCGGACGAGCCCGCGGCCGACGCGGTGCCGCGTTACTTCGCCGCCTACGAGCGGGAGTTCGGCTTCCCCGTCGAGCGCCCCGTCCGCGTGCTGGCGGTCCGTGACGACGACGACGGTGCTGACGGCAGCGACGACGACGGTGCTGACGGCAGCGCAGGCGGGCAGCGGGGCGGCCTGCTGGTGGAGACCAGCCGGGGCCCGTGGGCGGCGCGGGCGGTCATCAACGCGACCGGCACCTGGACCGCGCCCCACTGGCCCGCCTACCCGGGCCGGGAGACCTTCGCCGGGCAGCAGCTGCACGCGTCCCAGTACGTGAGCGCGGAGGAGTTCGCGGGCCGGCACGTCGTCGTGGTCGGCGGCGGCATCACGGCCGTCCAGCTGCTCGACGAGATCTCCCGGGTCACCACCACGACGTGGGTCACCCGCCGGGAGCCGGCGTGGATCGACGGCGAGTTCACCCCGGAGACGACCGGGCCGGCGGCGGTCGCCCGGGTCGAGGCCGACGCGCGGGCGGGCAGGCCCATCGGCTCCATCGTCTCCTACACCGGCCTGGCCTGGACCCCGTACGCGCGGGCCGCCGCGGCCCGCGGCGCCCTGGACCGGCGCCCCATGTTCACCGCGATCGAGCCGGGCGGGGTGCGGATGGCCGACGGCTCCTTCCAGCCCGCCGACGTGATCGTGTGGGCGACCGGGTTCCGCCAGGCGGTCGGCCACCTGGCGCCGCTGCGGCTGCGGGGCCCCCTGGGCGGCATCGCCCTGGACGGCACCGCGGCCGCCGCCGACCGCGCGGGTCCACCTGATCGGCTACGGCCCCTCGCAGTCCACGGTCGGCGCCAACCGGGCCGGCCGCGCCGCCGCCAGCGCGGTGCGCGCGCCTGGTGAGCCAGGATTTATTCCCGATAGGCGGCGCGACCGGGATATAACCGGCACCCGGCGGTTGTTGCCGCTGGCGTGATCACCCCGCGGCACCGCAATATCGCCCTGCTCGTCGCCGGCTGCTACTTCATGGAGATGCTCGACGGGACGATCGTGACCACGGCGTCGCCGCAGATCGGCCGGTCGCTGCACGCGCCCGCCACCTCGGTCGGCCTGGTCGTCACCGCGTACCTGCTGACGCTGGCCGTGCTGATCCCGCTGTCGGGCTGGCTGACCAGGCGGTACGGGAACCGGGTGGTGTTCCTCACCGCGATCGCCCTGTTCACGCTGGCCTCGGTGGGCTGCGCGGCCAGCGTGAACCTGGGGATGCTGGTGGCGATGCGGGTGCTGCAGGGCGCGGGCGGGGCGATGATGGTGCCGGTCGGGCGGACCATGGTGCTGTCACCCGCGGCCAAGGAGGACATCCTCCGGCTGACCTCCTTCGTGGTCTGGCCGGGGCTGCTCGCCCCGGTGATCGCGCCGCTGGCCGGCGGGCTGATCACCACCTACGCCACCTGGCACTGGATGTTCCTGATCAACGTCCCGCTCGGCCTGGTGGCGTTCGCCGTGGCCTGGCGGCTGGTGACCACGGCCGCCGCGGCCGGCGAGCCGCCGCCGCTCGACTGGGCCGGGGTGGTGCTGACCTGCGCCGGGCTCGGCGGCCTCACCTACGCCGCGCACCTGCTGACGCTGCCGGAGCCGCCCGCCGCGCAGACCGCGGCGTTCGGCGTGGTCTCGGTCGCGCTGCTGGCCGGCGCGGTGGCGCACCTGCGGCGGGCCGCGCACCCGCTGCTCAACCTGCGCACGCTGTCGGTGCGCACGTTCCGGGTGTCACAGCTCGGCGGGACCATGTACTTCTTCGTCGTCGGGGCGATGCCGTTCCTGCTGCCGCTGCTGTTCCAGACCCAGTTCGGCTGGTCGCCGGTGAAGTCGGGCGCGCTGACCGCGTTCGTGTTCGCCGGCAACGTGGGCATCAAGCCGGCCACCACGCCGCTGATCAACCGGTTCGGCTTCCGCCCCCTGCTGATCGCCTCCACGCTGGGGACCGCGGGCCTGGTCGCCGCGCTCGGGTTCACCACCGCCTCGACCCCCCTGTGGCTGATCGCCGCTGCTCTGTCTGGCCAGCGGTATCACCCGGTCGACCGGGTTCACCGTGTACAGCACGGTGGGGCTGGCGGACATGCTGCCCGAGCTGATGCGCGACGCCAACACGCTCGCCGCCACGTCGATGCAGCTCGGCGGCGGTCTGGCGATCGCGGGCGCCACCGTGGCGCTGCGGGCGGGCGACGCGGTCACCGGCGGCGGCCAGCCCGCGTTCACCGTGGCGTTCTGCGCGCTCGCCCTGGTCGCGGCCGGGTGCGCGGCCGAGGCGCTGCGGCTCGACCCGGCCGCAGGAAACGCCGCCCGGCGGCCGCGGCCAGCCCCGGCCGGGCAGGCGGCTCAGGCGGGCGGCCTGGCCGGCGACACCGGGAGCGCCGCCGGGTAACCGCCACAGTCGCGGCCCGTCCCGGTACGCCACGGCTGCCGCAGCGGGTGCTTCCACGACCTGCGCTCGCCTGCACGGCGAGAACCCGCTCCATCGGCCGGGCCGGGCCGTGGCCGTCTCTCCCCCTGGCCCGGCGCGGTTTATCAGCGTCGCCAATAGGCCGCTCCTGCTGGAGCCGCCCGATTGGGGCGCGAGGCCAGAAACTGTTCGCCGGGCGCACGAAAAGATGTGCGCTAGGCGTACACGCGATCCCGGCGGGAGACCGTACAGCCACGCCGACCAGCGCCTTGACACAGTTCACGGTGATGATCATGATGGTGTTACCGATGTTATAGAAGTTAATGTGATGAATAGCCGTGACGCTATCACCGGACCTTTTCTAACGCTGGAGCGTTGCCATGGAACAGCGATACCATGACTATTGAATGATCGCAGGTTAATGTCCTATGGCGCTAAAGGTCTCTGATGCCGCCTTGACCGAGCTCTTCTCTGTGGTCTTCCCCCGCCTGGACGAGCGGCAGCGACGGCTGTTCGCCGGCGCGACCGCATCGGTGCTTGGCCGCGGGGGGGACAGCGGCGTCGCCCGGAACGCCGGACTGGCCCGCAACACGGTGGCGGCCGGCCGCAGGGAGTGGGAAGAGCTGGAGCGAGGACTCGGCCCGCAGGTCCGGCGCGGGGGCGCGGGGCGGCCGCGGGCCGCGGTCAGCCACCCGGACCTGATCGCCCGGCTGACCGGCCTGCTGCACGCCGGCGAGCCGCGGGCAAGGCCGGCCGCTCGACTGGACCCTCTGGTCAACCTACGAGCTGGCGGAGGCGCTGACCGGGCAGGGCCTCGCCATCAGCGCGGGGTCGGTCGCGCAGCTGCTGCGCACCCAGGGGTTCCAGCTCCACGGGCTCGGCCGGCTCGCGGGCCAGCGCCTGCGCCGGGATATGGAAGCCCAGCTGAGCGAGATCGCGGAACTGACGGGCAGCTTCCAGACCAGCTCCCTGCCGGTGCTGGAGGTCACGGCGCGATCCCAGACCGCGAGCGAGGACTCCAGTCCCCGCAGCCAGGCCGACCGCTGGTCCGGCTGGGCAGCGCTGACTACCGAGGCGGTCAGGAAGTGGTGGCTGGCCATCGGCCGGGAGCAGTTCCCCGCCGCCGACCAGCTGCTGATCTGCTCGGCGTCCTTCGGCGCGGACGACGAGCAGGCGGAGGAATGGGAGCACGCCCTCACCCAGCTGGCCGACCAGCTCGACGTCGAGCTCACCGCGCTGCACATCCCGGCGGTAACCAGGCGCTGGCACGGAACCGAGACGCAGCTGACCGAGCTGATGACTATCCACGGCGGCGGTCAGGCCGACACCACCTACGAGGTGACCGTGGACCTGCTGCGCGGCGCCGCGGAACCGGACCCGGCGGCCGCGCTGCACGCGGCCGGGGGCAGGGTCCCGCCGCAAGCCCGTCGCGCCCGGGTGTACCGGGTCGCGCCGATGAGCGGCGGCCGGGCGCACCGGCCGCGCAAGCCGGACGTGCTGCAGCTGGCCTCCGCGCCCCGCCCGGCCCTGCGGCTCCTGGCCCAGTCCGCCGAGCCGGGAGGCCCCGTCATCCCCCGTACGACCAAGGTCGCCGAGGTCGTCGCGCATGCCATCGCCCGGGAAATCTCGTCCCGGCGCCCGCCCCCGGGAACCCGGCTCGCGGACATCGGATCGGCCAAGCACCGCTACCACGTCTCAAGCTCGGCGGTGCGCGAGTCCATGCGGATGCTCGAGATGCTGGGCGTGCTGTCGGTCCGGCCAGGCCCCCAGGGCGGCCCGCTCGTCCGCCAGGTGACCATCCAGGACTTCGCCATCGCGACGACCTTCTACTACCACGTTCTCGGGGTGACCGTCCGGGACCTGATCGACGCCCGGGTGGCCCTTGAGCCGATCCTGGTGCGGTTCGTCGCCCAGCGGCAGTCGTCGGTCTCGACCCGGCGCCTGCGCTGGTACCTGACCGGGGTCGGCCAGGAGGGCCATTCCCGCCACGCCTGGGTCACCCGCAGGTCGCCAACCGCGTCATTCCACAGCGCGCTGATCGAGACCGAGAACCCGATCCTCGACCTTATGGTCCAGTCACTCCAGGAATGCTGGCTGGCCATGCGCAAGCAGTTCCCGTTTCCACGCGAGGTGTCCCACCACGATCGCGACCATAAGCGGATCGCCGAGGCAATCTTGCGGGGGGAGGAAGGAAAGGCAGAGCGGCTGATGCAGCGGCACATGGACTACGTCTCGACGTTCGCCAGCATGCATTTCGCAGAACTCATGGAAAAGGTAATCGATTGGCAGTAGAAATCGGCCAGGTAGCGATCGCCGGGATCGGCACCAGCGACTCCTTCGGCTTTGACCTAGGCCAGAGCCCCCTTCGCCTGCAACTGCAGTCGTTCGCCGCCGCGCTGCGCGACAGCGGGCTCGACAAGGCCGACATCGACGGCGTCGTCACCTCGCACGGCTCGCCCGGCGGTGTGGACTACGACGAGTTCGTGCTCGCGGCCGGGCTCGACGTGCGCTGGGCGAGCCAGAAGTGGTCGCACGGCCGGTGGGCGGCGACCACGGTGGCCGAAGCGGCGCTGGCCGTCCGGGCTGGCCTGGCCAGTTGCGTCGCCGTGGTCAACACGACCACCTCGGCCCGCGGGTACGGCCGCCACCTGGCCGCGCTCGGCGGGCGCGGGATCAGGGAGGGCCAGCGCGATACCGGCGGGGGTCACGGAGAGTGGGAGATCCACGGCCTGGACACGCCCGGTGCCGCCACCGCTCTCGTGGCGCAGGAGTACATGAACCGCTACGGGGCGACGGATGCCGATCTCGCGCGCGTGGCCGTCGCCTTTCGCCGGCACGCCGAGCTCAACCCGATGGCCATCATGCGCCGCAAGCCGATGACAGCCGAGTCGTATTACGGCGAGCCCATGATCGTCCGGCCGTTCCGGCGAGCCGATTTCTGCCTCGACAGCGAGGGCGCGACCTGCCTGCTGCTGTGTGACCGGGGGCGGGCCGCCCAGCTCCGCCAGCAGCCGGTGGCGGTCGCGGCGATGACCGGCATCCACGCCAGCCGCGACGATCACATCCTGTTCGCCCGGCCCGGGCTCCGCGTCGGCGTGCAGGCGGCCGCCGACCGGGTTGAGCCCGAACTCGAGGTGTTCCGGCAGGCCGGCCTGCGCCCGGGCGACATCGACGGGCTCTACGTCTACGACTCCTTCACCAGCAACCTGTGGATGGTCTTGGAGCGGTTCGGCTTCTGCGGCCCGGGGGAGGCCGCGGGCTACGTAGCGACCGCCGGCATCGGCCTGGAGTCAGCGTGCCCGGTGAACACCAACGGCGGCCTGCTCTCCGAGGCGCACCTATCCGGCTATGGCCACCTGGTGGAAATGGTCCGCCAGCTGCGCGGCCAGGCGGGGCCGAGGCAGATCAGGGACGCCTCGGTCCTGCAGTGGGCGACGCCGCGCGGTGACTCGCTCATCCTCACGAAAGGCCACTGACCGATGTCTTTTCCCGCTCTTCCCGCCGATGAGGGGCCGGCCCCCGTCACGCACCCCGACAACGCCCCGTGGTGGCAGGCACTGCAAGAGGGTGAGTTCTGCCTGCCTCGGTGCACGGCCTGCGGGACGATCCGCTTTCCGCCGACGCCCTGCTGCTGGCGCTGCCTGTCGTTCGACTACGAGCTCGCCGTGCTGCCGGCGGCGGGGACGGTCGCGGTGACGGTGACGGTGGAGCGCTCGACGGGCCGGTCCAGCTGGCACCGGGGAATCCCCTACCGGGTCGGCCTGGTCGAGGTCGGCGGACTCCGGCTGCCCGGCCGGGTCTTGTGCTCATGCGGGGAAGCGGACACCCCGGGGACGGCTGTGTCGGCTGTCCGCATCCCCGCTGAGGCAGGCGCCGCGGTCTACGCCTTCGCGCACCGCTGCTGCGGCTAGGGCCGGGCCGCCTGGGCCAGGCGCTCCTGGATCTCCCGGACCTGCAGCTGGCGGAGCCCGGGGGCGAATTCCTCCAGCTGCTCCGGCGTGGCATCACGGTAGGGGTCCCGCACGCCGCCGGCCGCGCCCGGCAGGCCGAGCACGGTCATCGACATCTTGAGCCAGCGGGGCGACGTGGTGTGCCACCGCTGCACGTAGTCGCTGAAGCGGACCAGCTCGGCATACAACTCGGCCAGCCCGGCGTCGTCCCCCGCGGCATAGGCGTCCAGGTAGCGCCGGAACGTCTGCGGGATGATATTGGCCTCGGCTCCGAGCAGGCCGGTCGCACCGGCCCGGAGCGTGTGCCAGGAGCTACGGAACGGAACGTAGATTTCCAGCTCCCGCCGCAGCGCGTCTTTGAGCCGCAGGAAGTAGTTGTCGCCCAGGCCAGCCAGGTTGATCGCGACGACCTGCTGGTGGCGCTGGCAGATCTCGGCGACGAGCTGAGCCGACGGCGTGTAGCCGATGATCGGGTTGGGCGCGACCGCGACCGGGTGCTTGATCTGGCTCAGGACGTCGTCGTAGTAGGCACCAAGCTCGTCGTCCGTCGGGCGGTAGCCGTGCCAGCCGGTGGGCCCGTACACGTTGATCACGTCCACGCCCGCGCGCGCGGCGATCTGCGCGTGGGCGACGGTACTGGCCACCGTGTGCTGCTCGGGCAGGTTGGCGTTGGCCTGGACCTTCCCGTTCGCCACGGCGACACCGACGCGGTAGACCCGCTCCAGCTCCTGCGGGGTCAGGGCATGTCCCTCGCCGACCCGCCGCTGCCGAGGTAGAAGCCGAGGCCGGCGTCGACCAGCCCGGCCCAGGAACGCCGCGAGGGCGTCCTCGTCGAGGTTCTTGGCCTGGTCGAAGGGGGTGGCGGTGCGGCACAGCGTGGTCAGCGCGGGCATGGGCTTACCTTTCCTCTGGTTCTGGACGACGCGAGGCGGCTGGGCGCCGCCGCGGCTAGAAGGGGCGGGACGGCTCCGCGGCGGGGCGCGCTAGGCGGACCGCAGGCTGGGCAGCCAGCCCCAGGGATGCGGCCGGGGCCGGGCTCGACCAGCCGTCCGGCCTTCACCGTCAGCACGGGGCGGATACCCCAGCCGCCGTCGAGCGGCCCCGGTCCCGTCGGTGTGCCGGAAGCTTCCGGCCACCAGGTCGACGACGGTGAGATCGGCCTGGTGTCCTGCGGCGATTGCGCCCAAGCGGGCGCCGAGGCCCAGGGCGGCCGCCGCATTGCTTGTCGCCATCGCGACCACCTCGGGGAAGGAGTAGCCAACGGCCATCAGCATCGCCATCACCTCGACCAGGCTGGTCGACGCGGCCAGCGCTTCCGTCATGTCGGTGCTCACCGTGTCGGGCGCGAAGCCCGCCGCGCGCTGCCGACGCGCTATCGCGTGACTGAACTGGCGCCGTCCCACCCCCACGTCGAACACGACGCCGCGGCGGCGGGCACCGTCAGCGGCAGCGCCGCAGGGCCGGGCCGAGCTCGCCCAGCCCGGCGAACGGCGTGCACAGGTGGGTGACGATGTCTCCGCGGTCCAGCGTGCCGAGCAGGGCGAGCGTCACCGCTCCGGCCCGCGCGGGGTCAAACCCGGGGAACGGGCGCGGATGGCCGACATGCACCATCAGCGGCAGGCCGCAGTCGCGGGCGGCCGCCTTCGCCCGGTCGATCAGTTCCTCGCCTTGCTCTAGGGCGAGCGGCCCGACCAGGCGGAGCTTGAGGCCCGCGACGCCGCCGCCGGAGCGGGCGACAGCGTCGGTGATTCGCCCGGCGTCGACGTCGTCCAGCCGACGGATGTCGCCCGGGCCCTGCCCGTGGTGGGCGTCGGTCCCCACATTCAGGAACGACAGCACCGTCGTGCCCAGCGGGCCGGGTACCGGGCCGCTGCGGTCGGCGTACCACCGCCCCACTCCGGCCGAGCCAGGCTTCCACCATCGTGGTCACCCCGGCCCGTACCCCGGCCAGGTCCTGGTCGACCAGGCTGAGGGCGGGGCTGGGCGCGGCCGTCCCGCATTCGGGGTGGGCGTGCAGGTCGATCAGTCCCGGCAGGACGTAGCGGCCGGGGACGTCCAGGGCGACCGGGAAGTCCCGGCCGCCGGGCGTGATAGCCGCGCCCACGGCGGTGATCAGGCCGTCGCGCAGGCCGATGTCGGTGACGGTGTCGATGCCCTGACCCGGGTCGATGACATGGGCGCGGCGCAGTACCAGGTCGTCCACGTGCGTTCTCCTGTCCTAGCGGCCGAGCAGGCCGCTGGACAGCAGGCGGCCGACGTGCTCGCGGGTAACGGCCAGGCCGCGGTCAGCACCTCGGCCCCGTCGGCCCCGAGCTCGGGAACGACGGTGCCGCTTTGCGCGGGCTCTTCGCCGTCGAACCGCCAGGGTGAGCGGATCCGCGGCACGCCGCCCGCGCCGTCGACGGCGGCCACCGCCGCCAGCTGCTCGTCCGCCAGCAGCTGGCGGTAGGTGAGCATTGGAAAGGCGTTGCCGCCGAAGGACTCCACCTTGGCGATCACCTCTTCCACCGTGAACGGGGCGAGGGCCCGCTCCCACAGGTCGTGGACGAGGTAGCCGTAGCGGGAGAGGCCCGGCCCGATGGAGTCCTCGCGGAAGAGCTCCGCGCGGGGGTCGACCTCCCACCAGTCCATGCCGAACTCCCGCACCACCGCGTCCCACTGGAGGTCGGCGGCCATGCGGAAGGCCATGAAGACCAGCCCGTCCTTGGCCTGGTAGCCGTGGAAGGGCGGCTTGACGTAGCTGTCGAGGTGGAACCCCCACCACTCGTCGGGATTGGATCGGGCGGCCCACAGTGTGGAGCGCATGGTGAGCATCGCACCGAGGGAGACGTCGACGCGGCAGGGGAACTCGCCCGCGACCAGGGCCGCGGCGATGCCCTGGGACGCGTAGGTCCCCGGCGAACATGCTGGCCGCGTCGGTGCCGAGCCGGACCGGGGCCCCGCAGGCGTGCCCCAGCGACGAGGTCGCCTCGGACGTGAGCTGTGCCCGAGCTCACTCCAGGCCCGGCCGCGCCACGGCCCGTCGCCGCCGAAGCCGGACATGACGCATTGCACCAGCTCCGCGCCGCCGTCGAGGTCGGGCCGCCAGCCGGACTGGTCCGGGCCGTCGTCGCAGATCAGCACGTCGGCCCAGTCGAGCAGGGCGGCCCGGGCGGCGGCCGCCCCGGGATCCTCCGCATCGAGGGCGACGCTGCGCTTGCCGTGGTTCAGGGCCGCAAACGGGACACTGGAACTGCGCCAGGCCACCAGGCGCGGGCCGGGTCACCCGCCAGCGGCTCGACCTTGACCACGTCGGCCCCCGCGTCGGCCAGGCAGCGGCCGCAGTACGGCCCGGCTATCCCGGCGCTGGCCTCCACGACCTTGAGGCCGCTCAGCGGACTGCTCATGACCGCTCCCCCGGGGTGTCGGCGGCGGCGGCCACAGCGGCCTCGGCCTCGGTCGCGGCCGGAGAACTCGGCCCGGATGTCGTCGGTGTGCTCGCCCGGCAGCGGCGGGGCGAACCAGCGGGTGGCGTAGCGGTCGAACCGCCACGGCGACCCGCCGCTCCAGACCCGGTCCCAGAACCCGGCGTCGACCTCGACCAGGTACTCGTTGGCCCGGACCTGCTCATGGCGGCGAAGCTCGTCGAAGTCGAGCGGGTAGCCGTAGGGGACCTGGTGCCGGCCGAGTTCCAGGCACCAGTACGCCCGCGGGCATGCGGGCGATCTCCGGGGCGATCAGCTCGCGCAGCTCGGCCCGGCGCTCGACACGGCCACGCGTCCGGCCAGGTCCCCCCGCCCGGCCAGGTCGGGCCGCCTCAGTGCGTCGCACAGGCTCCGCCACTGCGCGTCCGTGGTGACCGAGAGGCCGAGGTAGCGATGGTCCTGGCACTGGTAGACCTCATCGGGGCGGTCCACCGGCTGGCGCTTCCCAGCGGCTCCAGGTCCTCGTCGCGGGTCATCGCCGTGGCCAGGGCGAGGCTCTGGACGGCCGACGCCGCGTTCGGCGTGGTATGTCGATGCGCTGCCCCTTCCGTCTTCCGCAGGCCACCGAGCGAACAGGATCGCCTGGGTCGCGTAGTTGCCGGTGGCGGCGTCCAGCTGGGTGTAGTGCCGGTAGTACTCGGGCCGCCCGCCTTCGGGCCCGTTGACCGACCAGAAGCCCGAGTAGGCCTGCAGGTGGGTGTCCGCGCCCTGCTTGCTCGCGATCGGCCCGGTGGTGCCCCAGCCGGTGATCGAGCAGTAGACCAGGCCGTCGTTCTCGGCGGCCAGGTCCGCGTAACCGAGCCCGAGCCGCTCGGCGACGCCGGGCGCATGTTGATCATGAACACGTCGCATTCCCGGACCAGGGCCCGGGCGAAGGCCCGGTGACCAGGCTTCCTTCAGGTCGAGGGCCAGGCCGCGCTTGTTCAGGTTCCAGGCGAGGTACCCGATCGAGGTGTCCTTGATCATCGGGGGGACCCGGCCCAGCTTGGGCAACGGGGTCCCGGGCCGCTCGACGTGGAGCACGTCCGCCCCGAGGGCACCGAGGTAGCGGGACGCCCACGGGCCGACCATCCAGGCGGTCAGGTCGAAGATGCGAATGCCGTCGAGGGGGAGCTTGCGCTGATCGTTCACGAGCTTGCGCCTTTCCTGTTCGCCAGTTCGCCGGGTCCGGGCGGTACGGCCGCCACCCGCCAGCCGAAGATGGGGCACGCCGAGCCGTCTTCCAGCGCGGCAGGCTCAATCGTCAGGGACATGCGCTGGCCCAGTGCCAGAGGGCCGGGCCGCGGGCCGCGCAGGTCGCCGCACATGACCGGGCCCTCGTCGAGAGCGACCGCAACAACGGTGTAGGGCGGGTCGATCACCGGGAAGTACCGGCGGTGGAACATCGGCCCACCCCTGCAGCGTCCCGCCGCCGATCGGGTACCAGCCGGCTTCCTCGGACAGGCAGCGGTCACAGACGGGAGCGGGCGGGTAGCGCCACTGCCCGCAGTCCCGGCACCGCTGGATGCCGGATCTCGCCCGCCGCCAGGTAGGACCAGAAGATGTCGTCGTCCCGGCCCGGCAGCGGCCGGGGAATCACCCGCGTCATGCGCCACCCGCCGACGAGTAGACCAGCGTGGCCACCTTGCCGGCCGCGTCGCAGATGTACTGCACCCGGCGGCAGTCGGGCACCTGTCGTTCCCCCGCCTCGCCGCGCAACTGCCTGACCGCCTCGACCTGGTGGTTCCATCCCTGCATGTAGCTCTCCGAGAGGTGTCCGCCCGAGGTATTCACCGCGGGTGCCGCCTTGGTCGCGAGGTAGGACAGCGCCTCGCCTTCCTGGCAGTAGCCGAATCCCTCGAGCGCGAAGATCGTGTGGCAGCTGAAGCTGTCGTAGACCTGGACGCAGTCGATGTCGGCGGGGGTGCGCCAGGCCATGCCGTAGGCCTGGTCGGCGGCCCGGCGGTGAGCGGAGTGATAGAAGTCCGTGAGCCGCGGGGCCAGGCTGGTCGCGCCGGCGTTGAGGTCGCTCCAGCCCGCGCCGTCGAGGATGACCGGCTTACGGCCGCGGCGGCTGGCAGTCTCGGCGCTGGTCATGATCAGCGCGACCCCGCCGTCGTTGACCATGCAGTAGTCGAGGAGACGGAGCGGCTCGACTACGTACGGGGCAGCCAGGTAGTCGTCGATCGTGATGACGCTGCGCCGCACGGCGTTCGGGTTCTTCGCGGCAAAGGCCCGCTGGCGGACGGCCAGCTGCCCGTAGTCGTGCGCCTTGATCCCATACAGCTCGAAGTAACGGTTGGCCATCAGCGCGTACAGGCCGCCCTGGGAGGTCAGGCCCCAGGGAGCGTAGTAGACGTAGGCGCGGTGAGCCTGCCCGGACGCGGCGCGCGGCCCGCCGTACCGGACCCCGGCGGTGCGCTGGTTGTTGCCGTACACCAGGGCGACGCAGCTGGCCAGGCCTGTGCTGATCGCCGCGGCGGCCTGCACGACCGCGTGCGCGGCGTCTCCCTCGCCGTACCACCGCACGTCCAGTCCGGCCAGCTCCGCGGTCCGCTCGTAGTGCAGGGTCGGGCCGACCACCAGGCCGTCGATGTCGCTCTTGGCCAGTCCCGCGTCGTCGAGCGCGCGCCGCAGCGCCCTGATGCCGTACACGGCCGACTCGACCGGGGCACCCCTGGCTGCCTCCGGGTCCCGGCTCGCCTGGTAGTCCCGGGCGTAATCGGTGTCGCCGACGCCGACGACGGCGACGCGGCCGGAAAGACCGGGAGGGGGCGGCCCCGCAGCAGGGTCGTCAGGTCTAGCCATGTCAGTCCTTTCTTGCCGGTGGCCGGCTAGCGCACGGCCAGGGCGTTGCTCGGCGACCCGGCCGCGCGGGGCATCCGCAGCGGCTGGGAGAACAGGCAGCAGGTGAAGCGGCGGTCGTCGAGGCAGGCCTGGTGCAGGCCTTCCAGGTACCAGAACTCGCCGATCGGCATGCCGAGCATCGGGATGAGGAACCGGTGCAGGAAGCCGACCTCCGGCTCGACCCGGAGCACCTCCAGGGCCGGGTTGTCCGCCGCGACCGCGGCTACCTGGTGGTCCCACAGCCATTGCGCGGTGGCGACGCCGGACGCCAGGCCGGGGCAGTCGAGACCGCCGTCGCCGTTATGCAGCGACCCCTTGAGCCGGGACCGGCCCGCCTCGTCCAGGGCCAGGTACCAGGCCAGCCAGCCGGTGCGCAGCAGCAGGATGTCGCCCGGCCGGAGCCGCACCCGTTCCCAGGCGCAGATCGCATCGATCTCCTGCACGCTGACCGGCTCGCGCTGATCGGCCGGGCAGTCACGGCCGTGAGCGGCTCGGAACGCGGGAACGTCGATGAGCACGCCCCGGGTGACGATGCCCTGCTCCGCCATCCGGTCGATGCCGAGGTCGGCGCCGGCCAGGTCTTCCTCCTGGCGGCCGCCGTAGTACCCGAACTGCTTGTACCGAACGTGCCGCAGGCCGTCCCATTGGCTCGAGCCCTGCGGGGAAAAAGCTGGACAGGCTGTCGTCACGGCCGCCGCGGCGCACGTCGATGGTGTGCTCGTAGGCCCGGCGGCCAACGGAAAGCGGCGGGTTCGGGAGATCCAGGGGCAGGGTCAGCCCGATGCGCTGGCCGGACCTGATCTCGTCCCGGGCCCGCCGCACCGCGTCGGCGTCGATGAAGTTGAGCGTCCCGAGCTGGTCGTGGCGCCCGAAGTAGTCCCAGGCCAGGCGGGCGCCGCTGCCGTCGCCGACAGCGGGCAGCTCCTGGTAACTCGGCCGCTGGCGCGCGCCCCCTTCGGTGCCGCTCATTTCGGGACCACCGCGCTCGGGGTTTCCAGCCACCAGGTCCGTACCTCGCCCCGCGGCACCTTGCCGGAGACCGTGGTCGGCCACTGGTAGCCGGCCGGGGCGGCGCGGACGGCGCGTGGCACCTTGAACGGGGCCAGCCGTGCCCGGCAGTGCTCGCGCACCGCGTCCTGCGACACCTCGGCCCCGGAGGCCGGCTCGATCACGCAGCCGATGACGTCGCCCCTGTCGTCCTGCTCGAGCACCAGGCAGACGCAGCGCCTGACCTCGGGCATGGTCTCGATCACGGCGTCGATCTCGCCCAGCCAGACGCTCTCGCCCTTGACTTTGGCGACATCACGCAGCCGGCCCGGTAGCACCAGCGCCCGTCGGGCCGCCGGACGAACCGATCGCCGGTGTGAAACCAGCCGTCCGGATCGGTCCCCGGGTCGAGGCCGGTGCTGCGCAGGTACGCGGCGAAGAGGCGGCCGCTTACCCAGAGCTCGCCCTCGGTGTCGGGCGCGTCGACGGGCTCGCCGCTCTCGGTGCGCAGCGAGAAGGTGAATCCGGGGAGGGGCAGTCCGACGGTGTTCTCGGTGACCTCGGCCGGATCGGCGGGGTCGGTGGAGGCGGCGAAGCCCTGCAGCTCGGTCATGCCGTAGCACTGCACGAGCCGGCGCAGGCCAAGTTCCCGTTCGACCCGTTCGACGAAGCCGGCGCGGATCGGCTCGCCGCCGAAGAATCCCTTCTTCAGCCGGAGCGCGGGCCGGGCCGCGGCCAGCTCAGGCAGGTCCATGAGCTGGAGGTAGACGCTCGGTCCGCCGAGCATGACCGTGCCGCCGTGCTCGAGCAGGAGCCTGAGGACGTCCTGCACCGCGAGCGTGTCGCTGAGCACCAGGGTGCTCCCGTGGATAAGCGCCCCGAGCAGCGCCCAGCACGATCCCGAGATGTAGTAGAAGGGCCGGGTGGCGACGATGACGTCGGTCGCGTCGTAGCCGAGCAGGCCGGTCCAGTTGGCGACATTCTCGAGCAGGTCCTGCCGGTGCAGGACGCCCTTCGCCGGCCCGGTCGTGCCCGAGGTCCAGTAGCAGACCATGTCGCCCGGCTCGCCGGCCGAAACCGGATCCCCGGTCGCGGCGGGCCCGGAGACCGCCTGCTCGTAGGACTCGGCCCACGGGCACGGCTCGCCCGCCCGCACCTGCAGGGCCGGGAGCGAGCCGAGCAGGCCCGCCCGGCGCAGCGCCTCCTCCAGGCGCCCGGCGATGTCGTTGGTCAGGAACCGCTCGGTGAAGATCACCGCCTGCGGCCGCAGCGTCGCGAAGACCTCGGTCAGCTCGTCGGCGCGCATCCTGATGTTCAGCGGGACGGCAACCGCCCCGGCGGTGATCACCCCGAACTGGGCCACGACCGACTCGGCCCAGTTCGGCAGCAGGATGACGACCCGGCCGCCTGCCGATACGCCGCTGGCCGCCAGCCGCTGCGCCAGCGACTCGGTCAGCCGGCGCAGCGCCGCGAAGGAGACCCGCGTTTCGGCGTCGATGACGAAGGGACGGTCGCCGTACTGGTCGGCGTTGTGCTTGACCAGCGCCGGGACATGCAGCGGAGGCGGGGTCATGCGATTGCCCCCTCCTGCTCGGCCCCGAGTGCGCCGGCCAGATCTGTGATCATCGCGAGCATCTCCTGCTTTTCGAGCCCGTCCGGGACCCGGACGATGGGGGTATCGATTCCGCCCTGCTTGAACTGCGCCAGCTGCCGGGCGACGGAGCCGCCGTCGCCGATGACGCAGAAGTCGGCCAGCATGTCGTCGCTGATGGCGGCCGAGGTGGCTTGCCTGTCGCCCTTCGCCCAGGCCGCCAGCACCGCGTCCACCTGCGCGTCGTAGCCGTAGCGGCGGAACAGCGCGGTGTAGGCGGCGCCCGAGGCAGCCACGTACCGGGCCAGGCTCTGGCGCAGCAGGGCGGCGCCGGCGGCCTCGTCGCCGACGTAGGTGTACAGGTAGGACGCCACCCACGGGCGGGGGCGGTACACGGCCGCGGCGGCCTGTTCGACCTCGGCAAGCAGCGGCCCGAAGCGGGTCCGTGACGGCCAGATCGGCAGCCACCCGTCGGCCCGCTCGCCGACCACCCGGAGCATGGCGGGCGACAGCGCGGCGACCAGGATCCGCACCTCGCCCGCCTCGGCGTAGCCGAGCCGGAACCGCGGGTCGAGCTGGAAGATCTGCCCGTCGTAGCCCATCGGCTGACCGGAAGCGCCGGCCCGGATGATGTCTACCGCCTCGGCCATCCGCCGGGCCGGCGCGTCGAACGGCACCCCGTGGAAGCCCTCGACGACGGTCCGGCTGCTGGCTCCGACGCCGAGGTTGACCCGGCGTCCCGGGATCATCTCAGCGACCGACGAGGCGGCCATGGCCAGGGTGGACGGCGTCCGCCCGTAGTGATTGACGATGCCGGTGCCGAGGTCGACGTGTCTGGTCTTGACGGCCAGCTCGGTCAGCAAGGTGAACGCGTCCCGGCTGGAGGACTCGGTGACCCACAGGCCGCCGAATCCCAGCTTGTCGATCTCGATGCCGACCTCGATGAGGTCCCCCCGGGACCGGGTGCGGGTCCCGAGCGCGACATGGACGTCATGGCGCAGCAGGCCGGCGCCGCTCCGGGGGGTCAGGGCTGACACTGCTTCGGCGTCTTTGCCTTGTTTGTTTCGTTCGGGCCGACCGCCACCAGGTCGTTCTTGCACCACTCGGCGAGTACCGAGCCGCCCGCCACGTTGACGCCCTTGGAGTTGTACTCGACCTTGCCCGGGACCTCCAGGGAGCCGGGGCCGCTGGTGTAGTTGTAGCCGATCATGGCGTTCCTGATCGCGCTGCCGGTGGTGGACTTGGCCCGGTCCATGGCCTGCGCCAGGTCCCAGGTGCAGGTGTAGGCCTCGCCGCCGAACTCACCCATGAACGGGGTCTTGAACTGCTTCGCGTACTGCGCGTTGGCCGTGGCGAGCAGCTTGTTCTGTGCGGCCGAGAAGTTGGCCGCGTGGTTGAACTGGACCACGGCGAACTGGCCGTTGACGTTGTTGCCGAGGGCGGCCAGGTAGTCCTCGCCGCTGGGAGATCCGCCGCCCGGGTTGTAGATGGGGATGTTGGTGACGCCGGCGGCGTGCAGCGGGCCGAGGATGCTCTCGAGCTCCGGGTTGGTCGCCCCGGGGATCAGGATCTGGGCGCCGGACGACTTGATCCGCGCCGCGACCGGGGCCAGGCTGGTCGAGCCGAGCGGGAACTCAGCCTCGTAGCCGATGCTGACCTTCCCGGTGGACTTGAGCGCGTTGGCGAACGGAACGGTCAGGGTCTGCTGGGACGGGTTGGAGTCGTAGACGACGGCGACCTTGGTGGCGTTCGGGGCCACGAGGTTCAGCGTCTCGAGGAAGCCGGGAACCGCCCCCTTCGCGATGACCGACCCGGGGGGCGGAAGCTCGAACATGTACGTGTAGCCGGACGAGGTCAGCTCGTCCGAGAACGCGTCGGTGCACTCGGGAATCTGCGCCCGCTCGAAGACCTGGGCGCCGGGCAGCGCCGGAGCGCTCACCGGGCCGCTGACGACGAAGGCCGGGCGGTCGGCCACCAGCTGAGCGGCGGCCGCGCTCGCGGCCGAGCCCCCGGTGGTCGTGGCGTCGACCGAGACGATCTTCAGCTTGGCGCCGCCCAGGGACTTGATGCCGCCCTCGGCGTTGATCTGGTCAACGGCGATCTCGGCGCCCTGGAGGTTCTCCTTGCCGTCGTCCTGGTAGGAGCCAGAGAACGGGGCGATCACGCCGATGGTGATGGTCTTGCCTGCGCCGCCTGCCGAGCTGCCACCGGACCCGGCCCCGCACGCGGCGAGCGCGAGGAGGGCCGCGGTCGCGGATCCGATAACGGCTAGCCGGCCGAGCCGCCGGCGCGGCATCGCTAGTATTCTCATCTGGATTCCATCCCTGGTTGTCTCCCTTGATCTCCTGGGACCTTCTCCTGGACCCCGCTGGTGACGGCCTCGGTGCCGTCAGCCGAATCGGGCAGGACACCCTGGGCCAGCACCGCGGTCAGCACGCCGGCGTCGCTGAGGACGTCCGGGGGCAGCGGCCCGGAGGTGCGGCCGCCCGCGACGAGCACGACCTCGTCGACCAGCTTGGCCAGCAGGTCCGGGCTCTGCTCGACGACGACGATGGTGACGCCGCGCTCCCGGACGGCCCTGATGCTGGCCAGCACCGTCTCGACCATCAGCGGGCTCAGCCCCTGCGAGGGCTCGTCAAGCAGCATGAGGACCGGGTTCATCATCAGGCCGCGGCCGATGGCCAGCATCTGCTGCTCGCCCCCGGACAGCGTCTCGGCCCGCTGCCCGCTGCGCTCGCGCAGCCGGGGGAACAGCTCGTACACGTCGTCGAGCCGGGCCCTGACGTCGCCGCCGCGGCTGTATGCGCCGATCAGCAGGTTGTCCACCACCGACAGCCCGGCCAGGATCCCGCGCCCCTCGACCACGTGGGCGATGCCGAGCCGGACGATGTGGTAGGTCCGCATGCCGGTGATCCGCCTGCCGTCGACGACGATGTCGCCGCCGGTGATCGTGGTCTGGCCGCACAGGGTCCGCAGCATGGTGGTCTTGCCCGCGCCGTTCGGGCCGAGCAGTCCCACGACGGTGCCCCGCCGCACCTGCCAGTTCACGCGGTCGAGCACGCCGTACCGGCCGTACCCGGCGGAGATATCCCGGACGTCGAGGACGAGGCCTGGCGCTTCCGGCGCCGGCTCGCTGCTGGTGGTCATTGCGGCCGCCGCTTTCCGCTGACGAAGTCGTCAGCAGCCGTCGTGGTTTCCCCGGTCACGCCCAGGTAGGCCTCCCGGACGCGGGCGTTCATGAGTACGTCCGCTGGCTTTCCCTCGGCGATGACCTGGCCGAAGTCCATGACCACGAGCCGGTCCACGACCGGCAGCAGGCGCCCCATGACGTGCTCGACGATGAGGAAGGCGACCCCGAATTCGCGGCTCAGCAGCCGGATCAGGGCACCGATCTCGGTTGCCTCCTCGTCGGCCAGGCCGGTCATCACCTCGTCCAGCAGGACCATGCTGCGGCCGCCGGCGACGGCGCGGGCCAGCTCGACCCGTCGCTGGTGAACCATGGACAGGTCGGCGACCGGCTGGGCTGCGACCGACTCCAGGCGCGCGAACCGGATGAGGTCGAGGGCGACCTCCTCGCACTCGTCCCGCGGTACGCCCCGGGCCAGCAGCGGCATGGAGACGTTGGACAGCACGGTCATCGTCCGGAAGAGCCGGACGGTCTGGAAGGTCCGGCCGATGCCGAGCCGGGCCCTCCGGTGGGTCCGCAGCCGGTCGATCCGCTGGCCGGTGTAGCGCACCTCGCCCGCGGTCAGCCGCTCGATCCCCTCGATGCAGTTGAACAGGGTGCTCTTGCCGGCCCCGTTCGGGCCGACCAGGCCGACAACCTCGGCCGCCCGCACCCCGACGGTCACGCCGTTGACCGCGGTCACGCCGGCGAACCGCTTCTGCACGTCGACGACCTCAAGCAGGAACTGCGACTCGCCGGAGGCCGGGACCGGTACCCGCCCGTCGTCCCGCAGGCGGGCGATCAGCTCGGCCTGGCCTGTCGTGGCAGCCTCGGGAGGGGCGCTCCCGAGGACCTCTCCCCTGCCCTTGCTCAGCCGCGCGCCGACGATGCGGAGGGCGCCATGCCAGATCCCGACCACGCCCCCGGGAGCAAGTCGCACGAAGAGGATCAGGGCCGCGCCGTAGACCAGCTGGTTGAGCCCGGGCAGCGACGCACCGGACGACAGCTGGTTGAGCAGCACGCCCGCGCCAACCAGGGCCGCTCCGATGATCGGGCCGAAGACGGTGCCCAGGCCGCCGATGATCGTCGACGCGATCATGTTGACCCCGGTGTTGAGGCCGAACGCTGTGGTGCTGTCGATGAACGCGTTGGCCTGGACGAAGTAAGCGCCGGCGAGCGCGGTCACGGCCGCGCTGAGCGCCCACGCGTAGGCGGTGACCCGGCTGGTGTTCACGCCTGCCGCCTCGGCCGCGACGCGGTCGTCTCGGGTCGCGATCAGCTGCTGTCCGAACCGGCTGCGCCGCACCCACCAGCTGAGCAGGCCGGCCAGGAAGACGAGGACGAGGCCGGCCACCGCGTAGTCGTAGGTGGACAGGAGGGCCAGGTTGAAGACCGAGGTCGCCGTGGCCAGCGGTTCCTGCAGGCCCTGGGGGCCGCCGAAGGTATTTCCCAGTGATACCAGTTCCTGCAGCATGATCGACATGGCGAAGGTCACCAGCGCGAACAGCAGGCCCGCCAGCTTCCACAAGATCCGCGACAAGGCGAACGCCGCGGCGGCGGAGATGAGCACGCCCAGGATCAGCCCGACCAGGGCCGAGTACCAGTGATGGACGATCCCGCCGGCCGTTGCGAAGGCACCGACGCCGAAGAAGATGGTGTTACCGAACGCCAGCCGTCCGCCGAAGCCGCCGACGATGTTGAGCCCGACCGCGAGCAGGGCGAAGCCGACCGCGCTGACGACGATCGTGGACTGGTAGACGCCGGCGTCCGCCCAGGCGAGGACGATCAGCTCGCCCAGCAGCAGTACCGCGAACGGGGTCAGCGTCCGGGCGAGGCCTGACCGGGCCAGCGAGGTCCACCGGGGGGTCGCGGCCGGCTTCTCCGGCGAGACGATGCTGTCCGGCGAGGGGACGACGTTCCGCTCGGCGCTCATGCGCTGACTCCGATCCCGCGTCCGAACAGCCCTCGGGGCCGGGTCATGGCGATCACGACGAACAGCCCGAACGCGATCACGTCCTGGACGCTCGGCGACCAGTAGATAGACACCAGCGACTCGGTGAGCCCGACGATTACCGCAGCGGCGAAGGTGCCGCGCACGTCTCCCAGGCCACCGAGGAGCACCGAGATGAAGCCGATCAGCACGAAGTTGCTGCCCGCGTCCGGGGTCGCCGGCAGGTAGCCGACGATCACGATCCCCGCGATGATGGCCAGCACAATGGAGATGACGAACGTCAGCGTGAAAACCCGGTTTGAGCGGACGCCTGCCAGTTCGGCAACGGTGCGATTCGAGACAACCGCCCGCAGGGCGCGGCCAAAACCTGTCCTGGCCAGCATGATATCAATGGCAGCCACCAATATCAGTGAGAGGGCGAATGCCAGCAGCTCGGCCTTTGGTATGTACAGTCCCCCGAAGGTGAATGAGGAGATGGTCAGCGGGTTCATACTCCTGGCCGTGTCGCCGAAGACATCAAGCGCGGCATTTTCGAGAATGATTGATATACCGAGCGAGACGATAAGCTGGTCGTGATCCGCCTGCCGTCCTGTACCACGGAAGAAAATCACGTAGATGAAATATGCCACCAGCGCGGCGGGGATGATCGACAGCGGGAGGACCGCCGCCAGGGGAAGTCCCCAGGAGTGTTCGGCCACGTACGCGAGGTACATGCCGACCATGACGAAGTCGCCGTGGGCGAAGTTGACGAGCCGCAGCACCCCGAAGGACAGGCTGAGGCCGATACTGAACAGACCGTAGACGGCGCCGGCCAAAACGCCGAGGATGAGCGCCTGAATAAACGTACTCACCCGCCGCTCCCTGTCCGCGACCACGGGGCGGTAAGAAGCACCTGCCGTCACTTCCCTTCCCGGTATTCGTGATGGTCTTGAGTAAAACGAATATGCGAATAAACCCAGCGCCGGGGCTGAGCCAGGTAGGGGTGAGCGATCAGGCTGCCCGATATCTTCAGGCCGGCCAGTCGCTCTCCAATAAACGGCTATTTCCCAAAAGGTAACGAGCGGGAGAAGTCGCGGCAAGACCTTCATCTCGCGCAGATGGGCACCTCATTGGGGAAGTGCCTAAGAATTAATTGAGCAGTGTCGCCCGGGGCCCGCGGGCAGGCCGGCAGCTGGGCCACTCCCGGCGCAGCGAGCAGCCCGTCATCATTCCGCGGGGGCCATGCCGTCCCGGGGGCGAGAGTGGTCACCTTGCCACCTCACGCTCGCACGGCAGCGATACGGCTCGGTGCGACCGCGGTGAGGGGGTGCGCGGCGCCGAAACGGAACTACGACCCCGGCACGGTGCAGCCGGGGTCTGACCAGTCAGCGCGTCCCACTGATGCGCAGCATCCGCGAACGTCCGGCGGCGGCGTGTCTGGGCACAACAGGCCGAGGGTGTGTCCTGACGCGAGCCGCCGCCGGGCGATACCTTATGGGTCCGGCGTCATGCACGTGGTGTCGGCCACGGTCACGACGCCGGACGTTCAGCCGGTTACCCGGCGAGCAGCTCCAGGGCTCGCCCGCTTTGCCGCTTCCCGAAGACCAGGATGAGCAGGCCGGGGATGAACGTGCCTGGCAGCAGGATCCAGATGAACCAGCCGTAGTTCATCGAGGCGACCGTCGCGGTGAACAGCGGTCCTGCCACGAGGGGCGACAGTGCCGACCCGCAGTGGCCGATACCGTCGGTCCAGCCGGTGCCCGCCGAGCGCAGCCGCGTCGGGTAGCTGAGCGCGGTATAGGAGTACAGGTTCATGAAGAAGATGTACTCGCCAAGCTGCATGATCACCGCGCAGATAAACGGCAAGGTCACCCCGTGCGCGAAGACCAGCAGGATGCCGCCGACGAGGTAGATGACGCACCCGGCGACGATGATGGTCTTGCGCTCTACCCGCTCGCCGACGTTGGAGAAGATGAGGAAGACCGCGGCACCGACGAGTCCGGAGATCAGTCCCTGGGCGAACAGCTGGTGCGCGGTGAAGTGGTCCGTGCCCACCAGGAACAGCGACAGGTACGAGCCCTGGCCGTAGATCATGCCGCCGTAGGCAAGGAGCCACACGACGGCGAGCAGGATCGTGCGCCGGCCGTACGTGCCGGTGAACAGCTCCCTGGTCGGCACCTTCTCCGTCACGGTCGCCTCGACCGGCTGCGGTTCGGGCAGGGGCCCGCTGCGGGACGCCTTCGCTTCCCACTTCTTGACGGTCCTGTCCGCCTGGTCGAATCGGCCCTTTGCCGCCAGCCAGCGCGGTGACTCGGGAACGAAGATCAGGACCAGCGGGATCACGATGATCAGCGGCAGGGCCGCGTCGAGGAACAGCACCCACTGGTAGTGCTGCGGGATCCAGAAGAAGGCGGGCACGCTGCCGATCACGGCAGACAGCACAAGCGCGATGAGCTGTGTCCGCAGCGCGAGCTGGCCGCGCCGGGAGATCGGGGCGATCTCGTGCATGTACGTGTTCACCACGGACAGTGCGCCGCCGACGCCCACCGCGTACAGGGTGTTCCACACCATCAGCGGCCAGAAGTTGTTGGAGAACGCGATCTCCCAGATGAAGCCGCCGGCGAAAAGCGCCGACAGGACCAGCACCGGGCGGCGGCCGAACTTGTCGGCGATAAGCCCCAGGCCGTACTCGCCGATGAGAATCCCGACGCCCGTGTTGAAGACCAGCAGGAGGTCGAACTGGAGGGAGGTGATCTCCCCCTTCGGCGCCCAGATGAACGGGTAGATCCGGGCGAAGACCAGGTCGAGGGCGACGACGAGCCCCCAGGTGATCTGCATGATCGCCGCGAGCAGGAACTGGGTGCTCCCGAGCGGGAGCCTGTCAATGCGCGCCGCGATCAGGCCGTGCATGTGCTCGGCATCCTGATGGGCGGTGAGGGTTTGGTCGCCTGCGCTGGCTGGCTCGCTCATGAGCCCCTCCTGGGGGTGTGCAGAGGGTATGACAGGTCCGTAGCGGGGCAGTGAATGCCGGGTTCAGCGAGCCCTGAGGGCACGGGCGCTGAGTTAGCGGTGCTTGATGAGCAGGCGGATGCCGAGCTCAGGGAAGACCGGTGTGACGTCCCAGCCGTCGACACGGCTCTCCGTCGGGAAACTGGGCGCCGCGCCCGCCGTTATGGCGAGCGCCTTGATGCCCGCCGTCGGGATCGCCGCCGGTGAGTCGTCGGTGCTTTCTGTCAGCACGATGCGGGAGCTGTCGGCCTGCCAGGACACCTCACGCGAGCGCAGACCGCGGTCGCTGCGCTCGGCGGCCGCCTGGCCGTGCAAGACCTCGGTCAGCAGTGCGGTGGCGTCGTCGAGGTCGGGCACGGCCGCGGTGAAGAAGGGGATGGACGCCTGCTCTGGGAGTGCGGCCCGCTCGGAGGCGGCGGCGGGGCCGAGCCCGGAATCGGCCGCGCTGACCGCGCCCGGCGCCGAAGCCAGCGCCGCCCCGGGGTTGATCTCGGACTGAGCCAGCTGGATAACGAAGCCGATGCCGGTGGAACTCGGGTGCAGGAACGCCTCCTGCCAGGACGGGTTGTCCAGGCGCTCCCGGACGACCTGCAGCCCGGCGTCGCGCGCCCGCCTGATCGCCACCCGGATGTCGTCCACCTTGAACGTCACGTGATGCGGTCCCGTTCCCGACCGGGCGATGAACCGGGCGAGAAACGACGAGCCGTCGGTGCCCGGCTCAAGCAGCTCCACCCGCATCCCATTGGCGAATCCGAGCTGGCACGGGCTGAACTCGGCCATCCGCGTCCCGCCCAGCCACCGGGCGCCAAGCTGCTCGACGAGTGTCGCTCGCGCATCGGTCCACCGCCAGACGGCGAGTGCAACGTGATCGAGCATGGTGTCGCTCATGCGCAGCTCCTCGGCGGGTTCCTCAGCCGGGCCGATCGCCGGGTGCGCCTGCCTGCGGCCAGAAGTCCGCCGGGCAGCCATCCCCCGCCATCAGTACACTAAAGAATTCTTCAAGATATTGAAGAGCGTAAGCAGGGGATTTGGATGTGTCAAGAATGTGTGGTGGCCGTTGCCGGACCTGGTGACGCCAGGCTGAGCACGAAGTCGGCGATCTGCCGCAGTGTGCGGCATTCCTCCACGCGCGTGCACAGCGGCGCGTAGGCGCCTATGACGGAGTCGCCGTCGTCCCAGTACTTCCGTGGTTCCGGGTTGAGCCAGTACACCCGGCCGGCCCGGTCCGCGGCCTCAGCAAACTCGCGGACGGCGGGGTCTAGGTGATTGGTCCGGGCATCCCCGACGACCAGCACCACCGATCGCCGGGTGAGTGAGCGGGCGGGGCCGCGCGCGAAGGCGCGGAAGACGCGGCCGTAGTCCGAGCGGCCGCTCACCGACGCCTCGCCCCCCGCGGCTTCCATGGCCCCGAGCGGGCGCCCGGCCGCCCGAGCCTCCCCGACCAGGCTGGTGATCTCGGCCAGCCCGTCGATGAAAGCGAACGTGCGCAGCCGGCTGCAGCCGGCTGTCCATCGCGGTGAGCAGGTCCAGCGTGAACCGGGAGTAGGCCGACACCGACCCGGACATGTCGCACAGCACCACGATCTCCGGCCGGGGCGGCCGGGGCGGGACCGTCACGATCGAGAACGGCACGCCGCCGGTCCCCATCGCCCGCCGCAGAGTGCCGCGGATGCTAACCCGGCTGGGCCGCGCGATGGCCTGGCGGGCGAGGATCCGGGCCAGGTGCTGCGCGAGCGGCGCGACCGCCGCGGCCATCTGCCGGGACTGCGCCGCCGACGAGCCGGATATGTCGATGTCCTGTGCCAGCCGGACATCCATCGTCTGGCGGACGGCGCGCGCACCGCGATCGGCGACCAGGGCGCGGCGCACCGCGGACTGCAGCACCTGCCGGAAGTCATCGACCGCCCGGTCGGCCTTCGCCCGGGCCAGCCGGTCGCGCAGCGCGGTCACCCGCGCCCCGTCGGCCGCGGAGCCGGCCGGCGTTGCGCCCGCCTCGCCCGGTCCTCCAGCGCCTCCGGCCCCCCCGGCGGCGCCGACCCGGACGATCAGGTCTTCCCTGATCCCGTCCAGGTCGGCGGCCTGCGTAGCGGACAGCATGTAGCGGACCCCGGCGACCGCCCGGCCGGGCTCGACGCCAGCGAAGCGGCGCACGTACTCGTCGGCGAGCAGCAGCCGCAACAGCGAGTCGCCCGACGCGATGGCGTCGCGCAGCACGGCTCGCAAGGCCGCGTCCGGCAGCCCGGCCAGCGGCGCCGCATCCGTGCCGGCCGGGGCGCCCGCGGCCGCAGCGAGCCACAGGTCGAAGAGCAGGTGGAAGGTGGCGAGCTGGCCGGCGTCCTTGATCAGTGCGCACTGCAGGGCGGCGCGCAGCACGGCCCGGCTCTGCAGCGGGACCCGCGCGACGGCGCGCTCGGCGTCCAGGTGCTCACCGACCGAAACCTCGATGCCGACCGCCCGCAGCTCGTCGATCAGCGGTGCTATCAGGGTCATGAGGCCACCAGGGTCACGGTGCCACCCGGGTCAGCGGGCGAGCGACAGCTCGGCGAGCGCGATGTCGATGTCCCGCTGGTACTTCAGCAGGACCGGCATGGTCTGCCGGGTGACCTCACCGGACAGCTCGTCGGCGCCGAGTGCGAGCAGCGTCCGCGCCCAGTCCACCGACTCGGCGACGGACGGCGGCTTCTTCAGGTCGATGTCCCGCAGCACTGCGACCAGGGCCGCGATCTCGGCCGCGAGGTGGTCGGCAAGCCCGGGCACGTGCAGGCGGATAATCTCCGCCTCGCGCACCGCGTCCGGGTAACCGAGATGCAGGAACAGGCAGCGCCGCTTGAGCGCCTCTGACAGGTCACGGGTGTTGTTCGAGGTCAGGAAGACCTGCGGGATGTGCCGCGCGGTCACGGTGCCGAATTCTGGCACGGACACCTGGTACTCCGACAGCACCTCGAGGAGCAGCGCCTCGGCCTCGATGTCCAGCCGGTCCACCTCGTCGATCAGCAGCACCACGGGAGACGGTGCCCGGATGGCCGACAGCAGCGGCCGGGTCAGCAGGAACTCCTCACCGAAGATCCCGGCCTCGGCCAGGCTGCTGCCCTGCCCCTGGCGGAGCTGGAGTTCGAGCAGCTGGCGGCGGTAGTCCCATTCGTAGAGCGCCTTGGACTCGTCCAGGCCCTCGTAGCACTGGAGCCGGATGAGGGGCTTTCTCGTCGCGGCGGCCACGCTCTTGGCCAGTGCCGTCTTGCCGGTGCCGGCCGGCCCCTCAACGAGGACCGGCTTATCGAGCACGGTGCCGAGGTGAACAACGGTCGCGGTGGTGACGTCCGCGAGGTAGCCGGTTTCGTGCAGGTCTGCGAGCACCTGGTCAACGGGGCTGGGCTCTCCTGACATGTCCTTCAATATATCGAAGGGGCCGGCAGCTGGGTAGCCCTCAGAAGGCGCCAGGAATGAGCAGGCTGAGCACGACGGCTTCGTCGTCGGTATGGTTATGCACCCAGCGGATCTGCTCGTGGGTCCCGGAGTAACTGTCGCCAGGACCCGCCGTGAACTGGACGTCACCGATCAGCACCGTGACCTCCCCGGCCAGCACGTGCGACCAGACCGTGCCGCGGTAGTGGCGCGGGTTGAAGAACGTCGTCTCGCGAAATTGCGGCGGAACCCGCCCGAGCATGGCGGTGAACTCGCGCTGCCCGGGGACGCTGAGAATCTCCCAGGACATCCCCTCCCTGGGCCACGTGATGTGACGGCGCTCGTGCGTCCGGACCACGAACGACGACTCGGGGCTGCGCTCGGACCCCTCGGCCAGCAGGCTTGCCACCGGGATGTCGAGCGCGTGCGCGACGCGCAGCAGGGTCTGGAATGACGGATTGCCGATGCCGCGCTCGATCTGGCTCAGCAGCCCGGCGCTCACCCCTGACCTGGCCGCGAGCGCCTCCAGGCTGTACAGCTCGCCACGTGCCGACCGGATCAGCCGACCGAGCCGTTCGACCTCATCCCGCACCACGTCATCGCCCAGCAGGGCGTCGTGAGGGCCGGCGCCGTTCACGCGGACGCTGTCCGCGGCAGCGGGGCCCGCACTCTGGGTGCCGTGCTCTGTCATCGAAGCCCTGTCATCGAAGCGCGCCGTGTCATCCAGGCAGGAGGGCCTGGCGGCGTTCTTTCATTCGCACATGATACCGGGCGGCACAGGTCACGCACGGCACGGAAGGCGACCCGCACCAGTCCGCAGCCCGATCACTCTGCTTTCAATATATAGAAGCTGCGGCCCAGCGGAGCGCCACTCCCACCGGCCTACCAGAACCGCGATCTCCCCCGTCTACCAGTGGCAACAGCCACCTCAGGCGACGAGCGCAGCCGGCTCGGCGCTTGACGCCCCGGCAACACGGCCGTAACGTCGTCATCAATTAATTGAAGGCGACGGGCACGGACGAACAGCTCTTCCTGGAGGCATCGCCATGGATTTCGAACTCGACAAGGATCAGCGAGCCTGGCGGGATGAAGTCCGGGCCTTCCTCCGCGAGAACGTCACCCCGGAACTGCTGCGCGAGCGGCACGAGCGCGGCTTCGAGCACCCGGGCGGCGCACTGGCCACCTTCAAGCAGAAGGTCGGCGAGAAGGGCTGGTTCGGGCTGAACTGGCCAGCCGAGTACGGCGGCCTCGGCCTCGGCCCGGTCTACCAGCACATCCTGGTCAACGAGTTCGAGTACTTCGGCGTTCCGGGTCCGGACCTGACCGTGACGTCGGTCGGCCCGATGATCATGCGGTACGGGACGCAGCAGAACAAGGAAGAGTTCCTGCCGCCCATCGCCCGCGGCGAGCTGAACGTGCGCCGTCGGCTACTCCGAGCCGAACGCCGGAACCGACCTGGCCAGCCTCAAGACCCGAGCAGAGCCTCGACGGCGACGAGTGGGTCATCAACGGGCGAAGATCTGGAACAGCCTGGCGCACATGGCCACCCACGAGTGGCTCTGCGTGCGCACCGACCAGGAGGCACCCAAGCACCGCGGCATCTCGGTCATCATGGTGCCGATCGACTCCCCTGGCATCGAGGTGCGCCCGCTGATCACCTGGGACGACTTCCGCACCAACGAAACCTTCTTCACCAACGTCCGGGTGCCGCGAACCAACCTCATCGGCGAGGTGAACCGCGGCTGGCAGTACATCACCGGCGCGCTCGACCTGGAGCGCGGCGCGCTGACCAACGCGGGTGACCTGCGCCGGGCGGTCGACCAGGTCATCGCGGCGGCGCGGGTGACGCTCAGCGACGGGTCGCGGCCGGCGGACAACCCGGACGTCCGGCGGAAGATCGTCCAGCTCGACGCCGACGTCGAGGTGTGCGTCCTGATGAGCCTGGAGGCCGCGTCGCTGCTGGAGAGCGGGCAGATCCCGACGTCCGCGGTCACCGAGGAGAAGATCTTGAGCAGCGAGCTGCGGCAGCGGATCGCCGACGTGGGCACCCAGATGTTCGGCCTGCAGGGGCTGCTGACCCTGGACAACCAGTACGCGGTCCCCGGCGGCGGGTTCGAGAAGCTCTACCGCAGTGCCCCGCTGCTCCGGTTCGGCGGCGGTTCCAACGAGGTCCTGCGGGACGTCATCGCCCAGCGCGGGCACGGCATGCCGACGTACGGCCGCGGGCGCTGACGCGCGGGCAGAGAGGCACCATCCATGAAGCTGGTACACACCCCCGAGCAGAGCGACTTCAGGCGGCGCTGCGCGACCTGTTCACCGATGCACTGCCCGCCCAGCCTGGTCAGGGAGATGAAGGCGGCCGACTCCGACGGCTTCCCCGCGCCGCTGTGGCAGGCGCTGACCCGGATGGGTGCCTTCGGGCTGGCCATCGACCCGGAGCTCGGCGGCGAGGGTGCCGGGCTGTACGACCTCGGGGCTGCTGTTCAGCGAGGCGGGCCGGGCGCTGTGCCCGACGATCGTCTACAGCACTCTCGATCTTCGGCGTGGCCGCGCACCGACTGGCCGACCCCGACCAGGCCAAGCGGCTGCTGCCCGGTCTCACCCGGGGCGAGGTCAAGGCATCGGTCGCGCTGTGGAACCCGGCCGACGCGGGCGACACCAGGCCCGTCTTCACCGCCGAGCGGTCCGACGGCGGCTGGACCCTGCGCGGCGCGCAGCTCTTCGTGCCGAACGCCGAGCTGACCGACGTAGTGCTGGTCACCGCGGTGGCCACGGTTTTCACCGAGCCGCGCCGCGTGCTGGCCTTCCTCGTCCGGCCCGGAGCACGCCGGCTGGTCAGCCGAGCCGGTGCGGACGATGTCGGGCGACAAGCAGGCGCGGCTAGCGCTCGACGACTACTTCGTCGCCGACGCGGACACGTTCACCGGACCGGGCGGCACGGGGATCGCTGACAGCGACCTGACCTGGGTCGCCAGCGCGGCGGTCGCCCTGCAGTGCATGGAGATGGTCGGCGGCGCCACCGCCGTACTCGAGCGGACCGTTGACTACATCAAGGCCAGGGAGCAGTTCGGGCGGCCGATCGCGAGCTTCCAGGCCGCGCAGCACCACGTGGCCGACATGCGGATGCGACTCGACAGCGCCCGCCTCACGGCGCGCCAGGCCGACCTGGTGGGTCGGCACCGGGCAGCCGGCCACGCGCGCGGTCGCGATCGCGAAGATGAAGGCGAGCGAGGCGTACAAGTGGGCCACGCTGACCGCCCACCAGCTGCACGGCGGCATGGGCTACGTCCGCGAGACCGACCTGCACCTGTGGTCGGAGCGGGCCAAGGCGACCGAGATCCAGGGCGGCACGGCCGACGTCGCGGCTGGCTGGCTGCAGCGCGAACTCGGGCTCGCGGGCTGAGCGGGTCATGACCGACCACATCGTGACTGAGCCCGAGGACGAGCGCCAGGTACTGTCCGGCATCCGGGTCCTCGACCTGTCCCGCTGGGCCGCCGGTGAGTTCGCGACCAAGCTGTTCGCCGACTTCGGCGCGGACGTCGTCAAGGTCGAGAAGCCGGGCGAGGGCAGCTTCACCCGGCACTGGGGTCCGTTCCCGGGTGACAAGCCGGACATCGAGGCGAGCGCGCTCTTCCTGCACCTCAACACCAACAAGCGGAGCATCGCCCTCGACCTGCACGCGGAGGAGGACCGCGCGCTACTGCTGCGGCTGGCCGCGACCGCGGACGCGGTGGTGGAGTCCTTCCGCCCCGGCCACCTGGAGCGACTCGGCCTCGGGCCGGACGTGCTGCAGGCGGCCAACCCGCGGCTGGTGGTCACCCGGATCAGCGCCGTTCGGCAAGACCGGCCCGTACCGGGACTACGAGGCCACCGGCCTCGTGCTGCAGGCCATGGGCGGCCCGATGCACGCCACCGGCGAGGCCGACCGCGAACCGCAGCGCAAGCCCGGCCTGCTCGAGCACTACACGATCGGACGGACCGCGGGCGAGGCCACACTGGCCGGCGTCTACTTCGCCCAGCGTGCGGGCACGGGCTCGGTGATCGACGTCTCCGGGCAGGAGGTACTGCTAGCCGGAGCCGACCGCCGCGCGTCGTACCTGCTGGCGGCCGCCTACTCGGGGAGCAACGCGCCGCGCGGTGTGCGCAGCGCCGCACCGCGGCGCCGCGACCTTCACCGGCCCGTTCCCGGCAAAAGACGGCTACGTGATGATCTACGTCACCAACCAGGAGTTCTGGAACCGGCTCGTCCGGCTGATCGTCCGGCGGCAACCAGGAGTTCCTGGACAAGTTCCTCGACAGGATCTTTCTCGGTGACGACTGGGACGAGTTCATGACCTACCTGCGCGACTGGTTCGCCGCCCGGCCCAAGCTCGAGCTGATGGACCATGTGCGAGGCCGCGCGGATCCCGCTGACCGCGTATCTCGGCATGCGATGAGCTCGCCGAGAACGAGCACTTCCGCGGACGCGGCAACTTCGTCGCCGCGGATCACCCGGTGGCCGGGCCGCTTGAGTACATCGGGGCGCCCTGGCGCATGCGCGGCGGCTACCGGTTGCGGCATGCCGCCCCGCTGCTTGACGAGCACGGCGAGCAGATCCGGGCGCAGCTCGAGTCGGCCAGCGCCAGGCTCCGCTTCTTCCTCAGCTTCTTAGTGGCCGTTTCGCATGGAAGGGGCGCGGCGATGCGCTATCCGCTGGAAGGCATCCGGGTGGTCGACCTCACCGTTGTCTGGTCGGGGCCCGGCGCCACGGCATTGCTCGGCGACCTCGGCGCGGAGGTCATCCGGATCGAGGGCAACAACCGGGTCAGCCGGCAGACCTCGGCCACGATGACCAAGGAGAGGGTGGCGGCCGCCGGCGGCTATCACGGCGCCACCTTCCCTGACCGAGGACCCCGGGATGACGGCCCTACGAGCGCAGCGCGCTGTTCAACTGGCACTCGCGAAACAAGCTGGCCGCCTGCATGAACCTGGAGACGCCGGAGGGACATGAGGCGGCCCTGGCGCTGCTGGCCATGTCGGACGTCCTGGTGGAGAACAACTCCAACGGGGTGCTGGACAAGCTCGGCCTCGCGCAGGAGCAGCTGCTCGAGCTCAACCCGCGGCTGATCGTCGCGCGGATGCCGCCGCTGGGGATGACCGGGCCGATGAGTTACTACCTCGGTTACGGGCCCAACTTCAACTCGCTGGTCGGCATCGCCGCCATGGACGGCTACGAGGGCGAGACCCCGGACACCGCGGGCGAGAACTACCACATGGACGAGGCCGCGCCGGCCGGGCTCGGCGTTCGCCGTGCTGGCCGCCCTGCTCGACCGGGACGCGCACCGGGCACGGCGGCTTCATCGAGTTCGCGCAGGCGGAGAACGTGATGCAGGAATCGGGGAGTTCTTCCTCGACCTGCAGTTCAATCACCGGAACCCGCCGCTGCTCGGCAACTCTGACCCGCACATGCTGCAGGGGGCATTTCCCGCGGCGGAAGCCGACCGCTGGGTCGCCCTCTCCGTCCGGTCCGACCGGGACTGGGACGCGCTCACCACGGTGATCGGATCGCCGCAGTGGGCCTCGCTCGGCTCGTCCGCCGCGGCGCGGCTCACGCAGGCGGCGCAGCTGCGCAAGCACATCGCCGACTGGACACGGACCCTGCCCGCGGCGGAGATCGTCCGGCGGCTGCAGGAGGCCCGGGTCCCGGCGGGCGAGGTGATGACGGAAACCAGGCTGCTCGAAGACGCGCACCTGGCCGCGCGGGACTGGTTCAAGGAGCGCAGCCACCCCTCCGTCGGTACCTACCGCTACCCGGGAAACCCGTGGCGGGCCAGCGGCTTCGAGGTCGCGTTCGGGCGGGTGCTGCCCGGATTCGGCGAGGACAACGAGTACGTCTACAAGACCCTGCTCGGCTACTCCGGCGACCGCTACGACGACCTAGTGCGCCGCGGCCTGGTCACCACCGAGCAATTCGCCTAGCGGTTCACATTCACGGACAGGAGAGGCTGCCCCATGACAGCAGAGACGTCACTCATCCCCGACGAGGCTAAGGCCATGATCGGCAGAGAGACCGGACGGGCCAGCGGAACTGTCGTCAAGCAGGAGTTCCAGCGCTGGGCGGCGGCGGTCAAGGACCGCAACCCGCTCTACTTCGACGCCGACTTCGCCCGCGCCCACGGCTACCGGGACGTGGTGATGCCGCCGATGTACCTGAGCCATGTCACGCACGGCGTCGCCGACCTGGACACGCTGCGGCCGGACGGCATCCCCGGCGGCGGCGGGGGCGACCTGCCGCTGCCGAGCACCCCGCGCCGGATGGCCGGCGGCGAGAACATCACGTTCCACCAGCCGGCCTACGACGGCGATGTGCTCACCTCGGTCCGCGTCGTGGAGACGATCGAGGAGAAGCACGGCCGGTCCGGCGCCTTCGTCCTGGTCACCTCGCGCACCAGCTATGTCAACCAGGACGGGGTGACCGTGGCCGAGGCGGTCTCCTCGATGATCGCCCGGCCGTAGCGCTAGCCCCAGCAGGAGGATTCAGAATGGCGGATCAGAACTACTTCGAGGACGTCAGCGTGGGCGACGCGATTCCCACCCTCGCGCTGACGGTTGACCCGACGCAGATGTTCTTCTTCAGCGCGGCGACCTACAACGGGCACCGGATCCACTACGACAAGACGTGGGCGACCGAAGTCGAGGGCTACCCGGACATCCTGGTGCACGGGCCACTGCAGGCCGCGCTGCTGGCCCGCGCGGTGACCGACTGGGTCGGGCCTGACGGCCGCCTGGTCAGCTACGCCATCCAGAACCGGGCCAGCGCCTTTCCCGGGCGAGGAGCTGCGCTTCGTCGGCACCATCACCGCTAAACACGACGCTGACGACGACGGTCAGGGCCTGGTCGACCTGGAGATTCGCGGTGAGAAGGGCGAGGCAGAGGTCCTCATGCCCGGTACCGCGACGGTCAGCCTGCCCAAGCGCGGCTGAAGGCACCAGCAGCGGACGACACGACAGGAGCCTGAGATGGGACTTCGCGGTGAGGCCGCGATCGTCGGCATCGCCGAGCTGGCTGCCGACCCGCAAGCCAGACACGGCCGACCCGTTTCACCATCGAGCAGTGGGCGCTGCTCGCCAAGGAAGCACTCGATGACGCCGGGCTGTCCGCCGACCAGGTCAACGGCCTCGTCACCAGCGGCATCGCCGAGTCTGACATGTTCGCGCCCGCGACCCTGTCGGAGTACCTCGGCATCCCGGTCAACTTCGGCGAGGTCGTCGACCTCGGCGGCGCCACGCTCCGCCGGGATGGTCTGGCGGGCGGCCGCGGCGATCGAGCTCGGGCTCTGCGATGTGGTGCTGGCCGTGGTGCCCGGGTCGCTACAACCTGCCCGTCGTCGCAGACGCGGCCGCCCGGGAGATCCAGCTACTTCGGCGCGTCGAGCAACAAGTACGGGTCGCCGCAGGCCGAGTTCGAGATTCCCTACGGCAACCTCGGGCAGAACGCACCGTACGCGCAGATCGCCCGCCGGTACGCGGCCGAGTTCGGGTACGACCCGCGGGCGACTGGCCAAGATCGCGGCCGACCAGCGGACCAACGCCTGCGCGCACCCGGGCGCGGTCTTCTACGGCAAGCCGATCACCGTCGACGACGTGCTGGCCAGCCCGATGGTGGCCGACCCGATTCACATGCTGGAGATCGTCATGCCGTGCCACGGCGGCGCGGCCGTGGTCGTCGCCAGCCGGACCTGGCGCGGCGGACGAAGAACCGGCCGGTCTGGATCAAGGGGTTCGGCGAGCGGGTGACGTTCAAGACGCCGACGTACGCAGCTGACCTGCTGCGCTCCCCGATCGCCGCGCGCCGCGGACCGGGCGTTCGACATGGCCGGCCTCGACCGCGGCGACGTCGACATCGGCGTCGATCTACGACTGCTACACGATCACGGTGCTGATGAGCCTGGAGGACGCCGGGTTCTGCGAGAAGGGCAAGGGGATGGAGTTCGTCGACTCGACCACGACCTGACCTTCCGCGGCGACTTCCCGCTCAACACGGCCGGCGGCCAGCTGTCCTTCGGCCAGGCCGGGCATGGCCGGCGGCATGCACCACGTATGCGACGGCGCCCGCCAGGTCATGGGCCGGGCGGGCGACGGCGCAGGTCAGCGACTGCAACACCGCGTTCGTGTCGGGGAACGGCGGCATCATGAGCGAGCAGGTCGCGCTAGTCCTGCAAGGCGAGTAGGGAGGTCCCGCCATGGAAAAGCCAATGCCCGAGCCGACCCCGGTGACCACAGCCCTTCTGGGACGGACTGCGGGAGCACAAGATCAAGATCCAGTACTCGCCGTCGGCGGACGCGCTACGTTTTCTACCCGCGCATCCTCGCGCCGGGCACGCTCGCCGACGACCTCGAATGGCGCGAAGTGAGCGGGCGCGGGGACGCTTTACACGTTCACCGTGGCCGACCGGCCGACCGCCCCGCCGTGGGCGGACGCCCTACCGCAGCTGCTCGCGGTCGTGGAAGTGGGACGAGGGACCGCGGCTGAGCACCGAGTTGGTCAACGTGACCCCCGACGCGACTTCGCGTCGGCATGCGGGTCAAGGCGGTGTTCCAGGACCACCCGGATGACGGAGTCACGCTGCTTAAGTTCACCGCGGCCTGACGCGCCCGTACACGCGCCTGTCCCGCTCCGCGGCGGCCGGGCGCCGGCCAGCCCCAGCTAGGCCGGACGTCGCGGCTCGTCCTTGGCCAGCACGAAGCCCTCATAGCCCTTGCTGACCTGCTCGTCACAGCGCCTCTGGTACTGGTCAAAGCCGCCGATGTAGATCATGAAGTAACGCGGCTTGCCGGGAATGTTCGCGCCGACGTACCAGGAGTTCGCGTGCTGGTACAGCGTCTTCGCGGCCATCTCGGCCATCTCCTCGCCCCAGGACTGCTCGGCCTCGGGCGTGGCATCGATGCTGGCATAGCCGTTTCGGTCCAGGTCTTCGATCACGTGGGTGACCCAGTCGACCTGCTTTTCGCCGCCGGTGATCATCTGGGCGAGCACGCCCGGGCTGCCGGGACCGTGGATCATGAACAGGTTCGGAAAGCCCGCGACCATGTACCCGAGGAAGTTGGTCGGCCGCTCGGTCCACTTTTCGCGCAGGTCGACGCCGCCGGCTCCGGTGATGTTCATCCGCGTCAGCGACCCTGTGACCGCGTCGAAGCCGGTGGCAAGGATGAGGATGTCGAACTCGTACTCCCCCGCGGTGGTCCGCAGGCCGGCCGGGGTGATCTCGGTGATCGGATTGCTCTTGACGTCGACGAGCGTCACGTTCGGGTTGTTGAACGTCTCGAAGTAGCCGGTGTCCATGCAGATCCGCTTGGTCCCCACCGGATACGTCGTCGGGCACAGCAGCTCCGCGGTATCCGGGTCCCTGACGATCTGACGGATCTTGCCCCGGATGAACTCGGCGACGACCTCGTTGGCCTCCAGCGAAAGCATGGTGTCGGTGAAGGTGCGCAGGAAGAGCAGGCCGTTGCGCTGCTGCCAGGCCTGCTCGAGAATCCGCGCGCGTTCTTCCGGGGTGTAGTCGAAGACGGACCCGTGCTGCTGGACCGGCAGGTAGCCGAGTGCGAAGTTTCCGTGCATCACCGCGCGGCGCTCGGCGTAGTTGGACTTCCAGTCGCTCTCGTAGTCAGCGGGCAGCGGCCGGTTGTTGGCCGGCAGGCTGTAGGCGGGCGTGCGCTGGAAGACGTAGAGGTGCCCGGCCGTCTTGCCGATCGCCGTTGTGGCCTGGACGCCGGTCGACCCGGTGCCAATCAGCCCAACCCGCTTGCCCTCGAAGTTCACGCCGTCCCGGGGCCACTGCGAGGTGTGGTGCCACTCGCCGCGGAAGGAGTCGAGGCCGGGAAAGTCCGGGATGTTCGTCGCGTCGAGGGCGCCGGAGGCGGCGATCACGTACCGCGCGGTGACCTGATCACCGCGCTCGGTCGACACGTGCCACCGGCTGGCTTCCTCGTCGTAGCGCAGCCGGTTTACCCGCGCGTCGAACCGGATCAGGTCACGCAGCCCGAACCGGTCCGCGACGTGGTTGGCGTAGGTCTCAAGGTCAGCCTGCGGCGAGAAGTACTCGGGCCACTGCCACTCCTGCTGCAGGTCGTCGTCGAACGAGTAGGAGTACTGCATGCTCTCGATGTCGACGCGCGCCCCCGGGTAGCGGTTCCAGTACCAGGTGCCGCCGACGCCGTCGCCCGCCTCGAAGCAGATCACCTTCAGGTTGAGCCCGCGCAGGCGGTAGAGCGCGTAGAGCCCGGAGAAACCGGCTCCTACCACCACGACGTCAGCCGTCTCCGTGGCGTTCGACTGCGTGCTCGCTACCGGTGTGGATGCTGTCGTCATTGCTTAGCCTCCGGGATACCAACTACCCATTCAAGATATCAATGATCCATTCACTAAACAATGCGTCTATTTAGTCGATAGGGCAGGACGGGGCCCAGTCGGGAAAAAGCCTGGGACGGGGGGCCAGCGGCGGCCGCCGGCCACCGGGTGAAGCAGCCGCCGCGCAGCCGTGGCACGCGTGGGACAGCAGGTGGCATGGGAGCAGCACCGTTGGCCCCGGGCGAGGGCAGGGCACAGGCCAGCCAGGTAATGCCTCAGGCAGGGTGGGAGCGCGTCGTTCCGGCCGCCGCTGGCTGGCGAGGCCTCAGTCAGCCAGCGTCAGTCAGCCGAGGAGGAAGGCCCCGCGGGCGAGGCCTTCGAGATGTCGGCCAGTATCGCCATCCAGGCGGAGGCCATCGCATCCAGAACCCGCCGCTCGTTGTAGGGACGGCCGCGCAGGAAGAGCTGGAAATAGTAGGTCAATGGCGCGAGCAGGATGCTCGCGTAGACCTCTGCGTCTGGCGCGCTCAGCTCCGGTGCTCCGGCGCGCAGCGCGCTGGCGAGTTCCGCGATCTGGGCGCTATTGCGGGCCATGAGGATGTCGTTGACCTCAGGCTCGATGCTCGCGGCCTCGTCCACCGGCGGGCTCAGGTCGGCGACCGCCTTCCACTCGATCATCGCCACCGACAGCCACAGGCGCACTCCGGCCAGCGTGGGCTGCTGCGCGATGATCGGGGTAAGGCCCTGGTAGATCTTGTGGAAGTGCTGCTCGCCTTGCCCGATGAGCTCGGAGAGCACGTCGCTCTTGGCCTTGAAGTGCAGGTAAAACGTGGCCCGGGTAGAGCCCGCCCGCTCTGCGATGTCGTCCACCGTGGTCCGCGCGTAGCCCTTCTCGGCGAAGACCTCGATGGCCGCCTCGACAAGGCGGCTGCGGGTGAACTCACGCTGCGCCGCGCGCATCCGACCGCGCGGCTGCGTCCTCTGCCTGGTGGCGGAAGACTCCGAGCGCGCGGTGGAACGGGGAGACATACAGGAACTCTAGTTGATGGGCAGTGCGCAACGTAGCCAGGCAGGCACTCCAGCCCCCGTTTCGTGCGCGCTCCGTCGCCACATCATTCGTCGTGCCCCGTCCTGTCCACCGTCGTTAAGGCCACTCACTTGACACGATGTTGGATAAGGAATCAGATCGAAGCAACGGACATGGACAACCGGAGGCCACAATGACGTACGCCTATGACCCCGAGCTCGCACCCATTGTGGCCGTGCTGCCACCCCTCGACATCAGCGACATCGCGGCGGCCCGCGCGGGAATGCTGGCGATGCGCGAGCAGCTGCCGCCGTTCGAGAAGCCGGACGGGATCACCATCGAGAAGCGGACCGTGGCTGGCCCGGCCGGCGATCCCGACATCGAGGTCACGATCTTCCGGCCAGTCGAGCAGGGCCCGGCCGCGCCGGCCCTCTACTGGATCCACGGCGGCGGGTTCGTCCTCGGCGACGTTGCCGGCGACATGGTTACCCCGGCCCAGATCGCGGACCAGCTGCGCGCGGTGGTGGTGTCGGTCGAGTACCGGCTGGCGCCCGAGCACCCCTTCCCTGCCCCGGTCGAAGACTGCTACGCCGGGCTTGCCTGGATGGCGGCGCACGCGCGGGAGCTCGGCTTCGACCCGCGCAAGCTCGCCGTCGGCGGGCTGAGCGCGGGCGGCGGCCTCGCCGCGGCCGTCGCGCTGCTGGCCCGGGACCGGGGCGGTCCGGCTCTGTGCTTCCAGCTGCTTGATATCCCGGAGGTGGACGACCGGCTCGCCACCCCGTCGATGAAGCAGTTCACCGGCACTCCGATGTGGAACCACCCGAACGCGATCTTGAGCTGGGAGGCGTACCTCGGGCCCGGCCACCACGGCGAGACCTCCCCCTACGCCGCCCCGGCCCGGGCGGCGGACCTGGCCGGGCTGCCGCCGGCGTACGTGGTCACCTGCGAGTTCGATCCGCTGCGGGACGAGGGCATCGAGTACGCGCAGCGGCTGATCCAGGCCGGCGTGGCCACCGAGCTGCACCACTACCCGGGTACCTTCCACGGGTCGTCCGGAGCCGGGGCGGGCACGGCGATCTCCACCCGGATGGTGAACGACCGCCTGGACGCACTCAGGCGCGCGTACGCCGCGATCGGCTAACCGCCTCCCGGCGGACGAGGGCAGGACTCATGACACACACACAGGGGCTTGCGCCCGACGCAAGCGGGAACTCCATCCGGAGCGACTACGACGTCGTGGTCATCGGCGCCGGGTTCAGCGGCATGTACGCGCTGTACAAGCTGCGCGGGCTCGGCCTGCGGCTGAAGGGCTACGAGACCGGCGACGGTCCCGGCGGGACCTGGTACTGGAACCGCTACCCGGGGGCACGCGTCGACATCGAGAGCATGATCTACTCCTACTCCTTCGACGAGCAGCTCGAGCAGGACTGGCAGTGGCCGGAGCACTTCTCGCCCCAGCCGGACCTCGAGGTCTACGCCAACCACGTCGCCGACCGGTTCGGCATCCGCGACCAGGTCCAGTTCGAGACGACAGTCACCCGGCTGCGCTTCGACGAGCCCACCTCACTGTGGAATGTGCAGACCGACCGAGGCGAGGAAGTGACCACACGCTTCGTCATCGCCGCGACCGGCAGCCTGAACGCCACCAACATCCCCGACTTCAAAGGAGCCGGGACATTTGCCGGGCAGTGCTACCACACGTCGAAATGGCCGAAGGACGGCGTGGACTTCGACGGCAAGCGGGCCGGCATCATCGGCACCGGCTCAACCGGCATCCAGGTCATCCCGGTCGTGGCCCGCGAAGCCGGCCACCTGACCGTCTTCCAGCGCACCGCGAACTTCAGCATCCCGTCACGCAACGGTCCACTCGACCCGGACCACGAACGCGACTGGAAGCAGAACTACCGCAAGTACCGGGAGATGATGAAGAGCACACCCTCGGCCGCCGTCCTGCTCGGACAGCGCACGGACCGGTCAGTGTTCGACGTCAGCGACTCCGAACGCGAGGAGATCCTTGAGCAGGCCTGGGAATCGCGCAGCGGCTTCCAGTTCACCGGCTCGTTCAAGGACGTCCGAACCAACGCCGCGGCGAACGAGATCGTCGCCGAGTTCGTCCGGCGCAAGATCCGCCAGACCGTAAAGGATCCCAAGGTCGCCGAACTGCTCTGCCCGAAGACCCACCCGCTGGGCACCAAGCGGCCGTGCCTGGACTCCGGGTACTACGAGACCTACAACCGGGACAACGTGACCCTGGTTGACGTCCGCACCCACCCGATCACTGAAATCACCCCCACCGGCCTGCGGACCACCGCGGGAGAGCACGACCTCGACATCCTCATCTACGCCACCGGGTTCGACGCCATGACCGGGTCGATGACGCGGATGAACGTCACCGGCCTAGGCGGCGTCCGGCTCGAGGACAAGTGGGCCAACGGCCCCACCAACTACCTGGGCATCCTGGTGGCGGGCTTCCCCAACCTGTTCATGATCCACGGCCCCGGCAGCCCGTCGGTCCTGGCGCAGATGATCATGAGCGCCGAATGGCAGGTCGACTGGCTCCACGACCGGATCAGGTACCTGCTCAACCAGGGCCACGACCGCGTCGACACCACCGAGGAATGGGAGGACAGCTGGGGACGCGAGGTCGAGGCCGCGGCCGACGCGACGCTCTACAAAAAAGCGGACTCCTGGTACCTGGGCGCAAACATCCCGGGAAAACCCCGGGTGTTCATGGTCTACGTCGGCGGCTTCGACAACTACACACGGCGCTGCACCGAAGTGGTGGAGAACAACTACGAGGGCTTCACCTTCCGCTAGGCCGACGCCGCCCGGCGCAGGGCAGCCAGGCCGCGGGCCACGTCGTCGCCGGTTAGGGACAGTTGCTGACCGAGATACTCACCGGCCCAGCGGCGTGATCACGGAAACTAATTCTTTCGCGGAAACTTTTGAAAAGTTCCATCGGGCAGGCATGGGCCCGTGTTCAGGCGCTGGCCCGCATCGTGGCCTCGGCGGCGGCGACCGCAGCGGCGCGCATCCGGTTGCGCAGGGCCGCGTTGGCCCCCCGGTCGGTCCTGACCTCAACGATGCGCGGCCCCGCGCCCGGCCCGGTCTCGGCCATCGCCTTGGCGAGGTCGCCGGGGCACTCCGCCAGCGTCCAGGGCAGGCCGAAGGCGGCGGCCAGCCGCTCGATCGACGCCCCGTGGGCGGTGCCGAAGACCCGCTCAAACACCGAGGGCGTGGCAGTGCCGCCCGGCGCGAGCGGGCCGCCGCGGCGTGGGACGCCGGAGCCGGTCGAAGGTGCGGCCTTGAACCGGGCCGGCTCTAGGTCCTCGAAGATGCCACCGCCGTCGTTGTTCACCACGACGACGCACAGGTCGGGGCGCGGCTCGGCGGGCCCGATCGCCAGCCCGGGCGCGTCGTGCAGCAGCGACAGGTCACCGATCAGCGCGAAGGCGGCCGCCCCCGGGTGCTCCGCCGCGTGGGCCATGGCCGCGCCCGCCGCGGTGGAGAAGGTGCCGTCGATCCCGCTCACCCCGCGGCTGGCGATCACCCGGGTGTCCGCCCGGGGCGGCAGTACCAGGTCGACATCGCGGACGGACAGCGAGTTCCCGCACCACAGCAGCGCGTCCTCCGGCAGCGCGGCCACCAGTTCGCGTGGCCACCTCCGGTTCCGACAGCGCTCCCGGCCCGGGCGGCGCCGTGGCCCCGGAGCCTGTCACCGCGCTGTACCGGGTCACCGCACCGGGCGGGTCACCGTCACCTGGCCGCACCGCGTTCCCTGGTGCCCGCGGCGAGACCGACCCCGCCGCTGCGGCGGCACCCGATCCCGCGGCGCCGCCCTCGGGCATCGTGCTGTCCGCTTCGGCGGGGCCGTCCGCGTTGGGCGGTGCCGTCCGGCTCGCCCGACGCCGTCCGCCTTCCGCGGCGCGGTGCCGCCAGGCGTCGAGCAACGGCGCCGGCGGCCCGGGTCGCGGCGGCGTCGGCCCGCTGCCACGCCGACAGCCAGCGGCCCGGCACCACGCCGGGCACGCCGGCGAGCCGGACCGCCGCGGCGACGTCGGTCGCGGCCCGCTGCGGGTCGGCCCACAGCCCGGGGCCGGAGGCGACGACGACGTGCCGCACGGCGGCCGGCGCGGCGGCCTCCCCGGCGGCGGCGCCACCGGCAGCCTGCCGGCGGCGGCGCCCGGGGCCGACTTGGCCTGGGCGAGCAGCGCGGACTGCGGCCGGGTCAGGCCCGGCCGGCCCGCCGACACGATGACCTCGGGCCGGTAAGCGCTCATGAAGGCGGGCGACGCCAGCAGGTACTGGTACCCGGTCAGCGCGTGCGGTCCGCGCCGCGCCCCCGACGACGGCTCGGCCAGCACCGGCCAGCCCGCCTGTTCCGCCAGCGCGACCAGCGCGGCGGCGTCGTAGTCGCCGTCACCGCAGACCACCACGCCCCGCTCGGCCCAGGGCAGTTCCAGCGGCTCGGCGGCGGCCGGGGCGGCGGCGATCCGCGTCCAGGGTGCGCCGTCCGGCCGCCCGGCCAGCGAGTCCGGCCAGTCGGCGTCGGCGAGCCCGGCCGGCCATCGGGCGAGCCGCCGGGCGTCGTCGCCAGCGCTGGCGCGCTTCTTGCTGTTATCGCGGGCCGGACGCCGCTGCGGCGATGCGCGGCGCCTGCGTCGGGCGGGGCGACGCGCTCGCTGCTTCGGCCGGCTTAGCTGCACCGCCGGGCGCCATGGCACCGGCGGCATCGGGCCGGGCGCCGCTGGCGCGAGCCGGCCGCCGGGCCGTCGGCGGCTGCCGCGAGCGCCGGCTCGGCGGCGCGTCGGCCGGTGACTGTCCGGGAACAGCGGGTCGGGGACCAGGGGGTCGCGCAGTGGCAGGTTGAGGTGGACCGGGCCGGGCAGGGTGCCCGGGGCGCCGGCGGCGTGGGCCCAGGCCCGGCAGGCCAGGGAGCGCCAGTAGGCGGCCTGGCCGGGGCGGCGCTCGGGGACGCCGGACTCGGCGTACCAGCGGACCGCGGAGCCGTACAGCTTGACCTGGTCGATGGTCTGGCTGGCGCCGGTGCCGCGCAGCTCGGGCGGACGGTCGGCCGTCAGCACCAGCAGCGGGACGGCGGACTCGTCGGCCTCGATGACCGCGGGGTGGAAGTTGGCCGCGGCCGTGCCCGAGGTGCACAGCACGGCCACCGGCCGGCCGCTGACCTTGGCCAGGCCGAGGGCGGTGAACGCGGCCGACCGCTCGTCGATGCGCACGTGCAGCCGGACCCGGCCGGCCTGCTCCAGGGCCCAGAACGCCATGGCCAGCGGGCGTGGACCGGGACCCGGGGGCGACGACGACCTCGCGCAGCCCGCAGCGGGCCAGCTCGTCCGCGAGGACGGCGCCGAACGCGGTCGACGGGTTCACGACCGGGCCCCTTGCGCGCCCTCGGGGGCGGCGGCCAGGTAAGCGGCGGCGGCCAGGGCCCGCTGCCGCCACGGCTCCGGGTCGGTCTCCCAGCGCGCGAGGGCATCGGTGTCCACCGGCGGGCGGCGCACCGGGAGCATCCCGCCGGACTCGGTCAGCGGGTCGGCGGTCACGTCGCCGCACAGCAGCGACATCGTGGCCAGGCCGCAGGCGTAGGGCAGCTCGGGCAGCGCGGCCGCGAGGGCCACCCCGGCGGCCAGGCCGACCGAGGTGTCCACCGCGCTCGACACGACGACGGGCAGGCCGCAGGCCTGCGCGACCCGCAGCGCGGCGCGGACGCCGCCGAGCGGCTGCACCTTGACCATGACGATGTCGGCCGCGCCCGCCGCGCGGACCCGCAGCGGGTCTTCGGCCTTGCGGATCGACTCGTCCGCCGCCACCGGAATGTCGACAAGTCGACGAACCTCGGCCAGCTCGGCCAGGGTCGCGCAGGGCTGCTCGGCGTACTCCAGGCCGTAGCGGTCCAGCCGGCGCAGCAGGGCGGCCGCCTGCCCGACGGTCCAGCCGCCGTTGGCGTCCACCCGGATCCGGCCGCCGGGCCCGGCGGCGTCGAGGGCGTCGCGCACGGCGGCGACCCGCTCGATGTCCTCGCCGGGGGCCTGGCCGCGCTCGGCCACCTTGACCTTGGCGGTGCGGCAGCCGGACGCGGCGACGATCGCGTAGGCGCGCTCGGGCCCGACGGCGGGCACGGTCACGTTGACCGGGATCGCGTCGCGCAGCGGCGCCGGCCACGCCACGGTGGCCGACTCGATCGCGGACGCCAGCCAGCGCGACGACTCGGCCGGGCCGTACTCGGCGAACGGGGAGAACTCGCCCCAGCCGGCCGGCCCCTGGATGAGCGCGCCCTCGCGCACGGTGATGCCGCGGAACTTGGTCCGCATCGGGATGGCGAATGCCCGCAGCGTGGACAGCAGCTCCGTCAGCTCGGGCCGCGCCAGCTCAGCCACGGCAGGCCGCCCCGCTGGCCGCCCGCTCGCCTGGTCCGCCCTGCCTCACTCGTAACCTCCCGTTGTCCGGGGTCTAACCTTATCGACCGTGAACGTGACCCCGTCCAGCGACCGCCCGGCCCCCGGCGGCGCTCGTCACAGTGGCGTACGGCCGCTGCACGCGGTGCTGCTGAACGGCGTGGCCGACGCGGCCCGGCTGCTCGAACCGCTGCGCGCGGCGCTCGACGGGTCCGGGCCGGCCATCGTGCCGATCGACGCGACGCTGCCCGCCGCCCGGGTCAGCCAGCTGATCGAGGCGTTCCAGCCGGGGACGGTCACGGACGTCGAGCGGCGAAGGCACGCGCCCGTTATGCATCCCCGGGGGTGGCGGCGGACACGGCGGTCATCATCGGCACCTCGGGGTCCACCGGTGAGCCTAAGGGAGTGGAGCTGAGCGCGGCGGCCCTGACCCACTCGGCGCGGGCGTCGCTGGCCCGGGCCGGGGCGCGGCCCGGCGAGCGGTGGCTGGTGTGCCTGCCGGTGTCGCACGTTGCGGGGCTGCAGGTGCTGGTGCGGTCGGTGGTCGGCGGCACCGAGCCGGTGGTGGCCGCGGCGGCCACCGCCCGGGCCGTCGCCGACGCGGCCGACGCCGGGTGCGCGCACGTGTCGATCGTCCCCACCCAGCTGGTCCGGCTGCTGCACGGGGACGGCGGGGACGACGCCGACGGCGCCCGGGCCCTGGCCCGCTACCGGAGCGTGCTCGTCGGCGGCGCGGCGGCCGGGGCGGCGGCCCTGGACGAGGCGCGGCGGGCCGGGATCGGGGTCATGACCACCTACGGGATGAGCGAGACCTGCGGCGGGTGCGTCTACGACGGGGTGCCGCTGGACGGCGTCACGGTCCGCTCGGATGATGACGGCCGGCTGCGGATCTCCGGGCCGGTGCTGATGAACCGCTACCACGGCCGGCCCGGCCTGACCGCCGCCGCCCTGGCCGGCGGCGAGTACCTGACGTCCGACCTGGGCTACGTCCGCGACGGCGTGGTGACCATCCGGGGCCGCGCGGACGACGTGATCAACACCGGCGGCCACAAGGTAGTCCCCGGTGAGGTGGCCGCGGTGCTGGCGACATGTCCCGGTGTCCGTGAGGCCGTGGTGGTCGGCCGGCCAGACCCGGAGTGGGGCGAACGGGTCACCGCGGTGGTAGTCCCGGCAGACCCGGCTGATCCGCCTGGTCTAGAATTGCTTCGTACGCATGTAAGCGCGCGCCTGCCGCGTTACGCTTGCCCGAGCGAGGTCGTGCTGACGGAAGCCATCCCACTGCTTCCCAGCGGAAAACCAGACCTGGCTGCCCTCAAGGTGGCAGGAACGTGACGCCAACGGGAACAATCTCGGGCGCGGAGCGTTAATTAAGAGTGCCCGCCGCGAAAACCGGTCAAACGGCGCGGGGCCACTGATTGTCAACGGGGATCGTGTTAAGTCGTGTTGATGTTGAACTGCGCATGCTATGCGCACGTGTACAGAAGGAGGGTGGTGTCTCATGCCGCAGATCGCAACGGCAGCCTCGGCTGACGAGGAAGCGAGCTCGTCTCGCGTGGACGACCTGATCCAGCGCGGTCGCAGCCAGGGCCACCTGTCCCTTTCGGACCTGCGGACGGCGTTCGAGGCGGGCGGCCTGCAGCCGGCCGAGGCCCGGTCCATCCTCCGTGAGCTGAGCGAGGCCGGCGTACGGCTGGCCGACGAGGAGACCGACTCCGTGGCGCCGCGCGGCAAGGGCAAGGCCGCGCCGAAGGCCGCCGGGACGAAGGCCCCCGCCACCAGGGCCGCGAAGACGACCCGGGCGAAGAAGGCCGACCAGGCGGCGCCCGCCGCCAGCGGTCAGGCCGCGAAGGCCGGGTCGGCGAACGACCAGGACTTCGACGGCGACGAGGTCGCGACGCTCGAGGCCGACGTGGCCGCGTTCGCCGACGGGGTTGACCTGGACGACCAGACGCCCGCCATGGGCGACTCGGTGCACACCTACCTGAAGTCGATTGGCCGGACCAGCCTGCTGACCGCCGAGCAGGAGGTGGACCTGGCCAAGCGGATCGAGGCCGGGCTGTTCGCCGAGCACAAGCTGGACACCGACCCGGACCTGACGCCGCAGCTGCGCCGCGACCTGGAGATGGTGGCCGAGGACGGCCGCCGGGCCAAGTCGCACATGCTCGAGGCCAACCTGCGCCTGGTGGTGTCGGTGGCCAAGAAGTACAGCGACCGGGGCCTGTCCCTGCTCGACGTGGTGCAGGAGGGCAACCTCGGCCTGATCCGCGCGGTCGAGAAGTTCGACTACACCAAGGGCTACAAGTTCTCCACCTACGCCATGTGGTGGATCCGGCAGGCGATCCAGCGCGGGTTCGCCGACTCGGCCCGGACGATCCGGCTGCCGGTGCACGTGCTGGAGATGCTGTCCAAGCTGTCGCGCGTCGAGCGGGACATGCACCAGAAGCTCGGGCGGGAGCCCACCCCGGAGGAGCTGGCCGTCGAGCTGGACCGGACCCCGGACCAGATCGAGGAGCTGCTGCGCACCTCGCGGCAGCCGATCATCGCTGGACTCCACCATCGGCGAGGACGGCGAGACGTCGATCGGCGACCTCATCGAGGACGTCGACGCGCCGGAGGCCTCCGAGCTGGTCGACCGTCAGCTCATGGCCGAGCAGCTGCGGTCGGCGCTGGACGCGCTCACCCCGCGCGAGGCGACGATCATGGCGATGCGGTTCGGCCTGTACGACGGCAACCCGCACACGCTGGACGAGATCGGCCGGGCGCTCGGGCTGACCCGGGAGCGGATCCGCCAGCTGGAGAAGCAGTCGCTGTCCAAGCTGCGGCACCCGTCGCGGGCGCAGCCGCTGCTCGACTTCGCCTCCTAAAACCGAGGCCCGCTAGTACTCACGCCGCGCCGTGCGCGGCCCACGGCCCCGTGGGCCGGACCCGACCTCCCGCCGGGTCCGGCCCACGGGGTTTTTCCGTGCTTTCCCTCCCCGGCCGGGTTCGGCTGGCCGGGCTCAACGTCCCCGGGATCACGAACGACAGCGCGGTTCCCGTGCCCCCGCGCGCGCTCCGGCCGCACTGCACTAGGCTGCTCAAGCCACAGCAAAACGGGGCAAGCCACGACCAGCACCACCAGCGGAGGGGCGCAGCGATGGACGACGACAGCCTGCTCGACGAGCTACAGGAAGATCTCGGTCCCGACTACAGCCCCCAGCTGCGCGTCGCGGCCGGCATGCTCAGCGGCGACGCCCAGGCCGCCGTCCCGTACCTGCTGTTCTCCATCGCCAAGTCGCTGGAGGACGTCTCGTTCCTGCTGTCCAACGACTCGGTCAGCGTCGTCGTGGACACCGGGGAAGAGGAGTAGCGCCCGCCGGCTGGGGCTACCAGGCGTAGTGCTGGGGGGCGGGCTTGTAGCCCGGGAAGATCTCATCGAGCCGGGCCAGGGTGCCCGCCTCCAGCTTGATCTCCAGGGCGCGCTGCGCGCTGTCCAGCTGCGCCATGGTGCGCGGGCCGATGATCGGCGCGGTCACCCCGTCCTGGTGCAGCAGCCAGGCCAGGGCCACGTGCGCGGGCTCCTCGCCGAGCTTGCCGCACAGCTCCTCCCAGGCCTCGATCTTGTCCCGCTGCGCCTCGACCACGGCCTTGGCCCGGCCCGCGAGGCGGCGGCGCCCCTCGCGCTCGGCCGCCAGCACGCCGCCGAGCAGGCCGCCGCCCAGCGGCGACCAGGGGATGACGCCGACACCGTAGTCACGGGCCGCGGGCAGCACCTCCAGCTCGATCCAGCGGTCAACCAGGTTGTACAGCGACTGGTCGCTGACCAGGCCGAGGTAGCCGCGGGCGCGGGCCTTCTCGCTGGCCTTGACGATGTGCCAGGCGGCGAAGTTGGACGAGCCGGTGTACAAGACCTTGCCCTGGGCGACGAGGACCTCCATGGCCTGCCAGATCTCGTCCCACGGGGTGTCCAGGTCGACGTGGTGCATCTGGTACAGGTCGATGTAGTCGGTGCGCAGGCGGCGCAGCGAGGCGTCACAGGCGCGGCGGATGTTGAGCGCGGACAGCCTGCCCTCGTTCGGCCAGTCGCCCATGTCGCCGTAGAGCTTGGTCGCCAGCACGGTCTTCTCCCGGCGGCCGCCGCCCTGGGCGAACCAGTCGCCGATGATCTCCTCGGTCCACCCGGAGTGCGACGGGTCGACCGCGCCGGCGTCACCGACCTCCCCCGGCGGCGACTGGCGCCGGCCGTAGCGGTTGGCGGTGTCGAAGAAGTTGATGCCGAGCTCGTGCGCGCGGTCCATGATCGCGTGTGACTCGTCCGGCGGCGTGAGCGGGCCGAAGTTCATCGTGCCGAGGCAGAGCCGGCTGACAGTGAGGCCTGACCGTCCCAGATGCGTGTACTCCATACCGCCAAGCCTTTCACGGCCGAGCGCCGCCGGCCAACGCGTGCCGGGCGCTCACAGCTGGCCCTGGACGCCCGCCGCCGTCAGCACGTGCGGCGACGGGCGCGCTCCGCGCGCTTCTTGCTGTTATCCGCCGCGCGACCAGGGCGGGACGGGACGCGGCGAGTCCACTGCCGCACTGCACGCTTCTTGCTGTTATCAGTGGCCGGGGTGTTCGGTGGGCCCGTGCCACGATCGGCGGCAGCCTCGCCGCCGCGCTGCGCCGCTCGGGCGAGACAAGGCGGCGGATCGGCGAAGACCCGCGCTCGTTCCGTATCCTGACCCGCGACCGGCCCACCGGGGACCTGCACCTGGGGCACTACTTCGGCACCCTGCGCAACCGGGTGCGGCTGCAGGACGCCGGGGCGGAGATGTTCGTCCTCATCGCCGACTACCAGGTGCTCACCGACCGGGACGTCGCCGACGACCTGAGCGGGCACGTGCTCGGCCTGGTGCTCGACTACCTGGCGACCGGGATCGACCCGGCGCGGTCGGTGATCTTCGCGCACAGCGCGCTGCCGGAGCTGAGCCGGAACCCCACGGTGAAGGACGAGATCGCCCACTCGCGGCAGTCGTCGGTGAGCGGGCTCATGTTCAGCTACCCGGTGCACCAGGCGGCCGACATCCTGTGCTGCAAGGCGAACCTGGTGCCGGTCGGCCAGGACCAGCTGCCGCACCTGGAGGTGACCCGGCTGGTCGCCCGCCGGTTCAACGAGCGGTACCCGCGGGCGGGCGGCGCCGGGTCTTCCCCGAGCCCGACGCGCCGCTTTCCGCGCGCCGCTGCTGCTCGGCACCGACGGGGGGGAAGATGTCCAAGTCCCGGGGGAACGCGATCTCGCTGCGGGCCACCGCCGACGAGACCGCGCGCCTGATCAGGGGGGCGAAGACCGACGCGGACCGGCACATTAGCTACGACCCGGCGACCAGGCCTGAGGTGTCCTCGCTGGTGCTGCTGGCCGCGCTGTGCCGCGACGAGGAGCCGGAGCGGGTCGCGGCGGAGATCGGCGACGGCGGGGCGGCGGCCCTCAAGGCGGCGGTGACCGAGGCGGTCAACGACCGGCTCGCACCGGTCAGGGCGCGCCGCGCGGAGCTGGCCGGCGACCCGGGTTACGCCCGTCGGGTGCTGCGCGACGGCTGCGCCCGGGCCCGCGAGGTCGCCACGGCCACCCTGGACGAAGTCCGTGACGCGATGGGCACCCGGTACTAACCGGAAGTCCACCCGGCGTCCCGGTCGGCGCTGATGCCCGAGCCGTCATTGCGCTGACACTATTTCGTGATTTACCGGGCGCGCCTTCGCGGCTTTTATAACGAATTTCGTTACCATCGCCGATGGGACAGATCCGGCACATGGGGAAGAAGTCGCCGGAGTGGCCAAGGGACGCGCGGAAGCGAAGGGGACTCACATGCGGATTCGCTGGACGACTAGGATCGCGATGGCCGCCGGGATGATCACGCTGATCGCCGGCATCGTGGCGGGAGGCGGGGCGGCCAGCGCCGCGCCCGCGCACACGGGCGCCACGACGTCGGCCCACCAGGTCACCGGGGGCCGCTGAGCGGCACAGGCCGCGCGGTGCCGCCTGGCGGGGCTCACGCGGGGTGAGCGCTTGGTACGCCGTTACCCAGAGCACCCACTGGCGCACGAAGCGCATCCAATGGGTGAACCGCCGCGGCGGGCGGTCCGTGTTACAAGGCAACGGGCCAACACCTGGGGAGCACCATGAGCCACTGGGATTTCGGCCGCCCGCCGGCCGAGCACCACGACGCGTCGGATCCGTCCGGTCCGGACGAGGCCGCGTCCCCGTCGGGACTGTTCGCCGACGGCGAGTGGTGGCCCGACGCGGGCGGCGACTGGTGGCCAGCGGACGGCGACCCGGCCGGGCCGAGCGGCCGGGCTTACCCGGCCGGGGACGGCGGCGCACCGCCCGCCGACGGCGGCTGGCCCGTTGACGAGGACGCGGCCTGGCCGACGGGCAACTTCGCCGAATGGCCCCCGGCGGGCCGGCGGGAACCCGCCATGCGGGACCAGGAGACGGACTGGCCGGGCGGGGACGACGGGGACGACGGGACGACGAAGACGAGCTCGGGCCGTACCCGCTGACCTTCGAGCGCGACCAGGCCGACGCGACCGCCCCGGACCCAGAACCGGACGCCAGCACGCCGGCGGCCGGCACCAGGCAGCCGTGGCGCCCCGCGCCCCGTCCCGACGCGCTGGACGGCGGCGCGGTCGACGGCCCGGCGGCCCGCCGGGCCGCGGCCACCCAAGCGCCTTCGTGGTCCGCGGCCGACGGCACCGCGCCTGACCCGGACAGCCCAGACCCGTCTGCGTGGGCCATGGCGGCCGGCGCGGCCGAGCCGGGCACCGAGGAGTGGGCCGACTGGGACCTCGAAGGCCCGGGCCGGGTGCACGGCCGCGGCGGCCGGCGCTGGCTGATCCCGGCCGGCATCGCCGTGGCGGCGGCGGCCGTGGGCGCCGGCGCCGTGCTACTCACCGGGAGCCACCCGGGCGGCCAGCCAGCAGGCCGGCCGGGGCAAGGCGCGGGCACCGCCGCCGCGTCGCCCGCCACGTCGCACCCGGCGGGCGCACCGTCGTCGGCGGCCGGGCGGCCGGCCAGCGCACCGCCGTCGGCGGCCGGGCAGGCGACGGGCACGGCGTCCGGCGGCGCCGCGGGCGCGCCGCTCACCCTGGCGCAGGCGCACGGTGTCCTGGCCACGTACACGGCGGCCAACAACAGCGCCAACGCGCAGCGCAGCGACACCCGGCTGGCCGCGATCGAGACAGGGTCGAGCCTGGCGATCGACACGGCGCTCTACCGGGCCGGGCGGGCCGCGGGCACGCCACCCTTCCCGGCGTTCAGCCCGGCCAAGGCGACGTACTACATCCCGGCCACCGAGCCGGCCACCGGGCCGCGCTGGTTCGTCGTCCAGGTCGCCAACGCGTTCCAGTCGAACCCGGGTAAGGTCTCGTCCACTGAGTTCCTGCTGTTCACCCAGCCAGCTCCCGGCGGCCCCTGGCAGGACGCGATCGAGCCCTACCTGCTGCCCGGGGCCGGTGCGCCGCGGGTCGCGCTGGACGCGAGCGGCCAGGCCACCGCGGTCGCACTCGACGCGGCGACGGACGCGGTGAGTCCCGGCCAGCTTCCGGTGGCGACCGCCGCGTCGCTGGACGCCCCCGGCGGCGGCCAGGCGGGCATCGCCGCCCCCGCCGGCCTGACCGACCTCGGTGACCAGCGGTTCTGGCGGTCCCGGTTGCCCGGGGGGCAGGTCACCGACACCCATGCGGCCGCGTCCGGCGCCAACGGGCAGGTGTTCGCGCTGCGCACCGCGGACGGCGGCGCCCTGGTCTTCTACACCGACACGGCGCGGCTGACGGTCACCCCGCCGGCCGGAAACATGCTGCACCTGACCATCCCCGGCTTCTACGCCCCCAGCCAGGCCCTGTCCCAGGCGGCCCTCGGTTACCTGGACCAGTTCGCCGCCTACGACCCGCCGGCCGGCGGCGGCGCGCCGCGCATCGTCGCGGACTACGCCGCGATGACCGGCACCGGCTGAGCCCTCCGCGACGCCGAGCCGCTCACCGGGGACACCTCCCCCGCGCCGTCGGCCGCCACGGGGGCTGACCCGAGGCCCGGCTGCCCGCCGCGCGGTTACGCGGGCGGCACCGGCGCGTCGCGGGACGGGAAGGTGAACTCGCCGCCCAGGTAGCGGAACACCGGGTCGGCCGGGTCCGGCTCGCCGCGCCCGGCGAGAACCTCGGCGGCGTAGGATTCGGCGTCGTCGCGGGGCTGGTAGCCGAGGGCGCGGGCGCCGTCCAGGGAGACCCAGCCGCCGCGGGTGTTGGCGGACACGCCGTAGACGACCCGGAAGCCGGGGGCCGGCGCCGTCAGGCAGGCGTCGAAGAGCCGCCGGCGTCGTCGGGCGACAGCCAGGTGGCGAGCATCCGCGGGTCGCGCGGACGGTCGAAGCAGGACAGGATGCGGACGCAGATGGCGTCCAGGCCGTAGCGGTGCGCGTAGAGGGCGGCGAGTGCCTCACCGGTCGCCTTGGAGACGCCGTAGTACGTGTCGGGCACCGGCCTGGCGTCGTCGGCCACCGGGAACGACGCGCTCGGCGCGAAGCCGACGGCGTGGTTGGACGAGGCGAAGATGACGCGCGGCACCCCGGCCCGGCGGGCGGCCTCGAAGACCGTGTAGGTGCCGTTGATGTTGACGTCGAGTACCGGCGCCCATGCGTCTTCGGTGGGGATGCCGCCCAGGTGGATGACCGCGTCCGCGCCCGCGCAGGCGGCGGTGACCGCGGCCAGGTCGGTGACCGACGCGGTGACGGGCTCCTCGGCCGGCCCGGCCGGCTCCGCGAGCGGCGCGATGTCGAGCAGCCGGAGCAGCCGGCCGTCCCGGGCCAGCCGGGACCGGAGCATGGTCCCGATCCGCCCGGCCGCCCCGGTGATGAGGATGGTTGTCGGTGGCATAACACTCATGATCACAACGGGCGGGCTCCTCCGCGCGCCCGGCCCCCTGAAAACCGGCGCTGCCGCGGCGTACCGCCGTGCCGGGCGCAGCGCCCGGCGGCGACGGCCAGGCGCCACGCCGCGCCGCACGGTACGGTAGCCGGGTGACGCGCGCGCCCCTCTCCCTGGCCGGCCGGACCGTGATCTTCGACTACGGCGAGGTCATCTCGTTCTCCCAGTCGGAGGCTGACCGGGCGGTGATCGCCGCCCTGGCCGGGATAGCCGGCGGCGTCGGCGACGGGGCGGCGGCCGAGCGGTTCTGGACCGCGTACGCGGCGCACCGCGACGGCCTCGACCAGGGCCAGGGCGGCGTGGCCGCGTACTGGCGGGCCATCGCCGTGGACATCGGCGCCGACTGGGACGAGGCCCGGGTCCACGAGCTGTGGGCGGCCGACTTCCGCAGCTGGCTGTCGGTCAACCCGGGGACCGTTGAGGTCCTAGCTGACCTGCGGGCCGGCGGGACACGGCTGGCGCTGCTCTCCAACGCCGGCCCGGACTACGGCAGCTACTTCCGGCGCGGCCCGCTCGGCGACTTCTTCTCCGCCTGCTACGTCAGCGGCGAACTCGGCCTGCTCAAGCCGAACACTGACATCTTCCGGCACGTGCTGGACGACCTGGGCATCACCCCGGCCGAGGCGGTCTTCATCGACAACCGCGAGGACAACGTGAAGGGCGCCGAGACGCTCGGCATCACCGGCCACGTGTTCACCGACCCGGCCAGGCTGCGCGCCTTCCTGACCTCGCTGGCCGCCCCGTCCCCCCGTTAACCCGAGGGTCCCGGCGGGCTAGGCCGGCCGGGAGTCTCCCACACCCATCATCGCCACGCGCACCGCCCCGGCCGGGCCAGGGTCGTTCGCGAATTGGCTATTCGGAACGGGCCAGGCTAACCCGGTTGCCCAGCACCGCGCCCAGGGCCTCCGCGAGCCACTCCCGTCCGTACTGCGCGGACGGGGGCGCGTCGTGGCGCCGCGCGGCGATGTACAGGTCGGGCCGGACGAGGAGTACCCCGCCGTCCTCGATCTCACGGAGCCCGGACCAGGTGCCGTAGGGGTCCTCGTAGCGCTGACCAGGACCGATCGGGACTTGCGTGATCTCGATACCCAGCAGGTCGCCGAGCGCGACAGCGGCTTCCAGCCAGCTCTCGCCGCCGATGCCAGTCACCACGGCGAACCGGCCGTGCCCGGCGAGGTCGAGCGTGGAGACCCGGTGGCCGGCGGACGTGACCCAGGTGTGCGGGAGCTTCGCGCCAGGCCAGGTGGTGGCCTGCGCGTACAGCTCCGGGTCACGCAAGTAAGCGGGCATGGGAGTACCGTCGGGGACGACCGCGCCCGAGGAGTACCGCTGGTTGTGCTCGACGCCGTGCGCGTCGAATTCGTAGGCCTTGTACGCGATCGCCTCGCGCAGCGCCGTCGCGGATCTTCTCACCTTCGGGACCCGGGGCCTTGCGCATGGCTAGCTGGCGGTCAAGCAGCGCGACATCGGTGGTGTCGGCCAGGTCGAGCGCGGACAGGATCTTGCCGGTATCCGCGATGGACTGGTTGGCCCGCTCGACGATCCGCCGCGCGATCGGCGCCCGCTCCGCGTCATAGGAGTCGAGCAGGGACGGCGCCGCCGTGCCGGCGACGACGTGCGCCAGTTTCCAGGCGAGGTTGTAGGAATCCTGGATCGACGTGTTCGAGCCCAGGCCGTTCGTCGGCGGGTGGCGGTGGATCGCGTCGCCCGCGCAGAACACCCGGCCCCGGGAAATGGCCGTCGCGTGCTCGTGGTTCACCGTCCACGGCGCGGCGGACTTGACCCGCATCTCGAAATCGTCGCTGCCGACCAGCTTGACCGCGAGGTCCCTGACGAAACCGTCGGTGAACTCCGGCGGCCCGGCGGCCACCTCGTATCCCCACATGAGCATCCACTCGGTCCACGGCTTGACCATGCGCAGCACGCCGAGACCGACGCCCTCACGTTCGGCGCCCGGCTGGAGCATCCAGTACAGGACCGAGGGGCGGTGGGCGACGAACCGCGACAGGTCGGCTTCGAAGACGATGCTCATTGACCCGCCGACAGCGCCCGGGCCCTTCCATCGGAAGCCCGAGATCGGCGGCGACCAGGCTGCGCGCACCGTCCGCGCCGACCAGGTACCGGGACCGGACGGTGTAGGTGGCGCCCGTCAGCCGGTCCCGCACTGTGGTCGTCACGCCGTCGGCGTCCTGGACGTGACGAGAGGTACTCGGAGTCAAACCGGACCTGCGCACCGCGGTCCTGGGCCGCGTTGACCAGGATCGGCTCCACGATCGGCTGCGGCGCGTCCAGCATGGTGCACGGGCTGGCCAGCTCGTAGTCGGCATGCCGGACGGTATCGGTGCCCCAGGATGGAATCCGGCCGAGCTCCTCCCCAGCCAGGCTGGTGCAGAACGTAGTGTTCCCCATGTACTCCCACGGGGTCGCCGCACGCATGAGCCGGTCCTCCACCCCCATGTCGCGCATGGCCTCCATCGTGCGCTGGTTGGTGATGTGCGCCCGCGGAGTATCGGAAAGCCTGCTGTACTTCGTGATCAGGAGGGTCCGCGTCCCGTAGGTCGCGAGGAACAGCGCGGCCGAGGCGCCCGCCGGACCGGACCCGACCACGAGCACGTCGGTATTAACTTCAGGCACGTTGCCCTCCCATTTCGTCACTTGAAGCGCCCATTATGCCTGGTGCCACAGGATGGGATTATGGCAACACCGATCTAATTTCTGTCAACGTTGGATCAACCGCCCCGGCACGGAACTGCTGGCACACTCCCGCCGAGGCGGTCTTCATCGACAACCGCGAGGACAAACTGAAGGACGCCGAGACTCTCGGCGTCACCGGCCACGTGTTCACCCACCCGGCCAGGCGGCGCACCTTCCTGACCTCGCTGGCCGCCTCGTCCCTCCGCTAGTCCCCGGGTCCCGGCCCGCTGAGGCCCGCGCCGTCCCTCCGCTAGACCCCCGCGTCCCGGCCCAGCGGCGGCCTCACGGGCCCGGTGGAGCTGGCGTGACTGGCGACCCTGGCAGGGACGGCGGTGGCGGAGCGGGCAGCCGTGGTGCGTCCGGCGGCTTGACGGTGGTGATGGTGCCGTTGCCCCACACGATCGTGACGCTGGCCGGCCCGGGTCGCCCGGACGACTCCTGGATGGGCGCCTGGTAGCCGGGCAACACCGGACCCGGCGGATCGTAACCGGGCAGGCCGTAACCGGGCAGGCCGGGGACGCGCCCGCCTGGCGGGCCGGCGGCGCCCGGCGGTACCGGCACGGCGGGCACGACGTCCGGCCCGGTGGCGGGTGGCACGTCCGGCCCGGTGGCGGGTGGCACGTCCGTCCCGGGTCCGGGCGCCGGCAGCCCGGCGCTCCCCGCCGCGCGGTAGGCGTCGTGCAGGGCGAGCAGGTCCCCGCCGGCGTCGAGGGCGGCATCGGCCTGCTCCCAGAACCGGCTGGACTGCCACAGCCGGCCGGTCTCCGCGTGACCGACTGTCGTGACGGAGACGCCGGCCCGGCCGGCCAGTTCCGGCTGGGTGAGCCCCCGCTCGTGCCGCCGGGCGGCGAGCGCGGCCGACAGGGCTTGTCCGGCGGCGGCCAGGTCACGCTGGCCCGGCGGCTGCGCCGCCCCGGCGACCCGTGGCCGGGCGTTGCGGCTCGGGCCCGGTGCGAGCACCCCTTCGGCGATCAGCAGTCGCAGCGCCCGCCGGCAGGTCAGCGTCGAGTACCCGGTGACCCGGCTGAGCGCCGCGCCGCTCGGCGCCGACTGCCCCGGCCGGAGCGTCCCGTCGGCGATCTGACCACGTACGGCCAGGGCCACCCGCGCGTACTTGGGCAGGTCCCTACCATCCGCGGTCATGGCGCTCGCGTGTAGTCGCGCGTGATCGGGTAAGCGGCATCGTTGCCTCTCCTCGGCCTCGGCTCGTCGTTGTCGGGGTTGGTTGACTGCACAACCGCGCATTATGGTACTCGACTACGGTCGACCGTTGTCGAGAAGGTGTAGAACTCCAACGGTCACCGCCTGCCCTCTCCTGCGCGGCCGATGCGCCCTGACGGCAATGCGCCGCTGGTCATCGCTTAGCCGCCGCCGACCATGCCGCCCGGGCGCGCTTGTCAAACTCCACGGTCGCCGCGTCGTACAGCACCTGGAGGCTGATGCGCTCGGCCGAGCCCTCGGGCAGGTCGAACAGCTTGCCCCTGATCCCCGCGCGCGCGTCGAGCAGGGCCGCATCGTCCATGGCCGCGTAGTCCGGTACTTCCACTTTCATACCCGGTCCTCCCTCTCTGATGGCCCGGCCTCGCCGCCGTGGCTTCCGCAGCGCTGGTCACGCGTGGTTCCCGTAGACGACGGCGAGGCCGGTCACCGAAAGATTGCCGTGTGCGATGACGCCACGCCAGGACCATGACAACATGACTGGTATGCCTGACCACATCAATGGCAACCTGGCCGCCCACTTCGGCTACATGATGCGGAAAGAACGGCTGGCCAAGGGATGGACGCTGCGCGAGCTGTCCGCCCGCACCGACATCAACTTCTCCCACCTAGGCCGGATCGAGAACGGGAAGCGACCCCCCACCGAGGCCATCGCCATCACCCTGGACGAGCGCGCGTTCCCTGGCCGGGCCACGTCCTTCCTGGAGTTCTACCTGGCCTCCCGCGACTGGATGCCGCCAGGATTCAGGGACTGGGCCGAGTACGAAGACAAGGCCACAGTCATGCGCGTCTGGCATCCGACCACCGTTCACGGCCTGCTGCAGACCGAGGACTACGCCCGCGTCACGATATCGGTCTACCCAGGCGTGGACTCCGACATCATCGCGGGCCGCTTGCGAGCGCGTATGGCCCGTCAGCAGCGCGTGCTGCTGCGCCAGGAGAACCCGCCGGACACCCACGTCGTCGTGGATGAAACCGCGCTCTACCGCCGCGTGGGCTCGCCCGCCATCATGGCTGAGCAGTGCGCGCGCCTGCTCGAACTAGCCGCCCTAGACCACGTGCGGCTACAGGTCGCGCCAGCGGTAGAGAACCCCTGCGCCGGGTCGGAGATGATCCATACCGGCAACGCTGTGTACGCGGAGTCACTGGCTGGCGGCGGTACGCACACCAACCCCGATGTAGTCGAGAGGCTAGGGCGCCTGTTCGCTACGCTTGTCGGGGAGTGCTATCGGGTGTCCGAATCCCGGCGGATGATCGAAAGGATGCGCGCGACGTGGACCGAACTTGGCGCAAGTCTTCCCACTCAGGCGGTGACGGGGGCAGCTGCGTCGAAACCGCCAGCGACAACGGCGTAGTCCTGGTGCGCGACACCACCAACCGCGACGGCTTCACCTTGCCCGTGCCGGCCGACGCCTGGAGCGCGTTCATCACGGGCATCAAGTAGCCACGACTCACCACAGCGCCCCGTTGCCTCTTCCCGGGTAGTGGGGCGCCGCCAGTCCTGGGTGAGTAGGGACCGGCTCGCCAGCGGGCGATAGGACCCGGGACGACAGGTCGGTGTGCAGGCCGCCCAGGGTCTTGCGGGGCAGCACGCGCAGCCGCACCGCGATCAGCGGCCCGGCGGCCGGGTCGAGCAGCGCGTGCGGCCTGGCCGTCCGCATCAGCCGGTCGCCCAGGTAGGCGCGGGCCCGGCGGATGGCGGCGGCCTGGAAGTCCTTGCCGAACGGGCGGGTGACGTCCGCGTCCCTGGCCCGGATCTCCCGCTCGATGGCGGCCGGGTCCAGGGCCGGGGTGCGGTCGCTGGGCGCCAGGACCGTGCCGGACACGCCGTCCACCGCGCCGCCGGTGACGGTGAGCGCGTCCACCCGGTGCCGGAACCGGACTCCGCTCACCCGGCCGAAAAGCAATTTCCTCCGACAGGCATACCCCGAACGCGGGCCGGGCGGTACCCCTGGGGCGGCGGCTAACCGAGGCGGGGCCGGAGACCGGTGAGCATCCGGTCGAGTACCTCGCCGAGGTCCGCGCGCTCGGCGGCCGGGTCCTCGGCGCGGGCGATGGCCAGGCTGGCCTCGGTGAGCATGGCGATCAGCAGCCGGGCCAGGGCGCGCAGCGGCATGGCTTCCAGCGCCCCGGTGACGGAGGCGCGTCCCAGCCACTCCTCGAGGATGCCGCGTCCGTAGCGGTCGACCAGGTCATCCCAGGCGTCGGCGCCAAGCACGCGCGGGCCGTCGACCAGGACGATCCGCTGGAAGTCGCCGCCGATGCACACGTCGAGGAACGCGCTCACGCCGTCCCTGATGTCGTCGAGCGGCGAGGCCGAGTCCGCCGCGAGCTGCTCGTCGATCAGCCGCTGGGCCACGTCGCCCGCGGCCTCGGCCATGACCGCGCGGAACAGGTCGGCCTTGTCGCGGAAGTGGTGGTACAGTGCGCCGCGGGTCACCCGGGCCTCGGACACGATCTGCTCAGTGCCGGTGCCGTCGAATCCGTTGGCGGCGAACAGCCGGCGGGCCGCCGCGATCAGCGCGACCCGGGTGTCGGCCGCATGCTCGGCTCGCCGGGCCGACGACTGGCGGGCCCGGGCCGCCGCGGGTGTGTCGTGCTCCGGGGGTTGCGAATTCGCTGCCATACAGCCATCATGTGACATACAGCTTGTATGTTCAATGCGACATGCATGTTGGATGCAGGGTGCTTGTGAAAAACACCGCGTATGTTGGAGACACTGAGTTTGTCAGAGACAGCGCGCATGTGACAGACACGACGCTGGGCGGGGCCGGGACGAGGAAACACCGGGCCTGCTCGGGCCCTCAGCATTGAGACGGTGACCCAGGGGCCACCAGAGACGGAGACCGGATCATGGCTATGCCGCTCCACCTGACGGTGAAGCTCGGGACCTACCTGATGAAGCAGAAGCTTCGCGGCGTCAAGAAGTACCCGCTGATCATGGAGCTCGAGCCGCTGTACGCGTGCAACCTCAAGTGCGGCGGCTGCGGCAAGATCCAGCAGCCGCACACGCTGCTGAAGCAGCGGATGTCGGTTGAGCAGGCCGTGGCGGCGGTCGAGGAGTGCGGCGCGCCCATGGTGTCGATCGCCGGCGGCGAGCCGCTGATGCACCCGCAGATCCACGTGATCCTGGAAGAGCTGCTCAAGCGCAAGAAGTTCGTGGTGCTGTGCACCAACGCGGTGCTGCTGCCCAAGCACATCGACAAGTTCAAGCCGCACAAGAACTTCGCCTGGATGGTCCACCTGGACGGCATCGGTGAGAGGCACGACGCGGCCGTGGCCAAGGTGGGTGTCTTCGACCAGGCAGTCGAGGCGATCAGGCTGGCCAAGTCCAAGGGCTTCGCGGTCTACACGAACACCACCGTGTTCAACACCGAGACGCCGCAGGACCTGATCGACACCCTCGACTACATCAACGACGAGCTCGGCGTGGACCGCCTGGAGATCGCCCCCGGGTACGCCTATTCGAAGGCGCCCGACCAGGACCGCTTCCTCGGCGTCACGCAGACCCGCGAGCTGTTCAGCAAGGCGTTCGCCGACGGCCGCCGCAAGAAGTGGCGCTTCAACCACTCGCCGCTCTACCTGGACTTCCTCGAGGGCAAGGCCGACTTCCAGTGCACCCCGTGGGGCGTGCCGCTGTACACGCTGCAGGGCTGGCAGCGCCCCTGCTACCTCATGGACGACGGCTACGTCGACTCCTGGAAGGAACTGCTGGAGACGACCAACTGGGACGAGTTCGGCCGCGGCAAGGACCCGCGCTGCGACAACTGCATGGCGCACTGCGGCTACGAGCCGACCGCCGTCCTGGCCACCATGGACTCGCTGCGCGAGAGCCTGCGCGCCATGGTCAGCCACTGACCCCGAACGACAGCGCTTTCCAGCCGGCCCCGCCGCGATCCCTCCGCGGCGGGGCAGGCGTTCGCTCGGGCGCCCCGGACGCAGGCACACAGCGGCAGGCGCACCAACCAGAGCGCGGAGCGCTTCTTGCTGTTATCAGGCGCCACGCAACAGAGTGGATAATCCCACACAGCGGCTGACAGCGGGCTGTCGAAAACTATCCAGGCTGCTCGCGCAGCCCGGCTGCCGAGGATAGCGCTCCGCGCTTCTTGCTGTTATCACGGGGTGGCTAGGGTGATGGGCATGGCTGTCCCGTTTCCCGAGCCGACCGCGCCCGCCGGGTCGCGCGCCGAGGTGCTCGCCCGTTACCTGGACTACTTCCGCGAGCGCGTGGCCGAGAAGGTGCGCGCGCTGCCAGACGGCGAACCGCGCCGCAGCCGGCTGCCCTCCGGGTGGACGCCGCTCGAGCTGGTCAGGCACCTGACCTATGTCGAGTTGCGCTGGCTTGAGTGGGGCTATGAGGGACGGGACGTCGGTGACCCGTGGGGTGACCGGCGCGGCGACCGCTGGTACGTGGCGCTGGAGGAGACCGAGGAGGCTCTGCTGGCCGCCTTGGCGGCGCAGGGCGAGCGGACCCGGCGGGTGATCGCCGCTCACGACCTGGACGAGGCCGGCCTGCCGGGCGAGCGGTGGGAAGGCGCACCGCCCCCGACGCTGGAGCGGGTGCTGTTCCACCTGGCGCAGGAGTACGCCCGGCACCTGGGCCAGCTGGACGTGGCGTGTGAGCTGGCCGGCGCCGGCACCGGCGAGTGAGCGGGAACGGCGACACGACGAAGCGGCCCGCACCGGGTGTCCCGGTGCGGGCCGCTTCTCGCGCCGTGCCCCGTGCGGCGGCTAAGCGGCGGCCGAATCCGAATCCGGCGCTGCCTCGCCCGTCCCGCTGCTTTCGACCGCCTCGGCGATCAGCTGGCGGATCGCCCGTGCGAGCGCCTGGTCCAGCTGCGGTTCACTCGCGCGCGGCCCGTTCCCCTGGTGTCCCATCTGCCCCATCCCCGTTCTGCTTGCCCACAGGACCAAAGTTACACAGATGTAGTTCGTTCGTAATCATGGTACCGGTGGCATCTGCGCGGATCCGGGATATATGGGCGTTTCGCCCCCGCGTGTTACCTAGGTAAGCCCCCAGCGCTTCCTGATCGTCCGGTTGGCCTGGCCGAACAGCGCGTCCACCACAATGCCGAGCACCAGGATCACAATCATGATCGCGATGGTGGACGGCATGTCGGTCTGGTCCTGGTCGGCCTGGAACAGCACGCCGATCGAGGGCTCGCCGGCCACCAGGACCAGCAGCTCGGCGGTGAGCAGGCCGTGCCAGGCGAACGCCCAGGCCTGCTTCATCCCGGCCACGAAGGTGGGCAGCGCGGCGGGCATGATCAGGTGCCTGGTCAGGCCCACCCCGCGCAGCCCCATCACCTTGCCCGCCTTGAGCAGCAGCGGCGGGGTGTAGTCCACCCCGGCGATCACGCCGTTGGCGATCGACGGCGCGGCGGCCATCACGATGACGAAGATGATCGCCGAGGTGCTCAGCCCGAACAAGATGATGGCGAACGGCAGCCAGGCCGCCGAGGGCAGCGTCTGCAGGCCGGTGATCAGCGAGCCGACCGCGGCCCGCACCGGGGGGATCCGGGCGACAAGCAGGCCGACGACGCTGCCGATGACCAGTGCGACCGCGTAGCCGATGACCGCCCGTTCCAGGGTGTCGCCGATCGCGTGCCACAGCAGGCCGGTGCCCAGCTGGTCCCACAGGTTGGACAGGGTGACGCCGGGGCCGGGCAGGACGAACTTCTTCCAGCCGGACAGGTGGATCAGCTCCCACACCACCCACACCAGGGCGATGGCGGCCACCTTCGGCCACACCGACTTAAGGACGCGGGCGGCGCGGTCACGGGCGTCCGAGGCGCGCCCGGGCTCGAACTCGAGCGCGTCGAGCCCGGCGAGCGTGGAGTCGACCTGGTTACTTGCCATGGCGGCTGACCTCCTCGCGGAGCCGGTCGGTGATGGTGCTGGCCAGCTCGGCGACCGGGGCGGAGTCGATCCGCCGCGGCCGCCCGATCGGCACCGGGTACTCCTCGATGACCCGGCCGGGACGGCTGGACAGCAGCACGACCCGGTCGCCGAGGCGGACCGCCTCACGGACGTTGTGGGTGACGAACAGGACAGTGAGCGGCTTGCCGACCCGCTCACGGACCCGGTCGAGCTCGTCGTGCAGCACGTCGCGGGTCATCGCGTCGAGCGCGCCGAACGGCTCGTCCATCAGCAGCACGTCCGCGTCCTGGGCCAGGGCCCGGGCGAGGGCGACCCGCTGGCGCATACCGCCGGAGAGCTCGTGCGGGCGCTGGGGGCCGAAGCCGCCGAGGCGCACCGCGTCGAGCAACTCGGCGGTGCGGGCCTTGCGCTGCGACCGGGGGACCTTGCGGGCGCGCAGCGCCAGCTCGACGTTGCCCGCGGCGGTCAGCCAGGGGAACAGCCCGGGCTCCTGGAACATCAGCGCGACCCGGCCGTTGACGGTGAGGTCGCCGCTGGTCGGCCGGTCGAGCCCGGCGACGCAGGGACAGCAGCGTGGACTTGCCGCAGCCGGACGCGCCGATCAGGCAAGTGAACTCGCCCGGCGCGGCGGCCAGTGACACCTGGTCGAGGGCGCGGACGGCCGAGCCGCCGCGCCCGAACACCTTCGAGACGCCGGCCAGCGTGACCGCGCGGTCTCCGTTACCGCTGTCGTGGACATTCGAGGCTCCGTGGAGTGCCGTGCCGCTGTGAACGGTCGCTGGGTGATCGCAGGATTCGCGGCCAAGGCCGCATCGGGGGTACGGAGCTGGGCTGGGCGGGCGCCGACGGTGGCAGGCCCGGGCGCGCGACACGTCCCGGCTAGCGCGCTGATCGCTGGGGTGGCCGGCCGCCTTGAGCAGTCGAGTTGAGCGGGCCCAGGTCGAAGATGCCGTTCAGGTTGACCGGCTTGAGCAGGCCGACCTGGACGGCCTGCTGGGCGTCCTGGGTGAGCGACGCCGCGTCCGGGTCGGCGGTGAAGGTGATCTCCTTGAACGCCGGGTCGAGCACCTTGGCCGACAGCGGCTTGCCGGTGTAGGCGGCCAGCTGCTCGTTGGCGACCTGCTCGGCCTGGGTCGGGTTGGACTTGATGAAGTTGAGCGCGTCCACGTTGGCCTTGAGCAGGTCGGCGACGACGGCCGGGTGGGCGGACAGGAAGGACTGGGTGACCATCAGCACCGTGGTCACGCCCGGCTCGCTGAGCAGGACCTTGCCGCCCGCCTGAACGATCTGCACGTCATAGGGCGACGGCTCGGACGCGGCGGCGATCTGGCCGGACTTGAACTCGAGCACGGCGGCGGAGTTGGGCGCGGTCGGCTTGATCGACACGTCGCCGCCGCCGGTGCGTGCTGGTGTTCAGCCCGGCCTGCTTGAGCCAGTAGCGCACCGCCACGTCCTGGGTGTTGCCGAGCGACGGGGTGGCCACCGACTTGCCCTTGAGCTGCGGCGGCCGCTGGTGACCGACGGCTGGGCCACGACGGACGCGCCGCCGGTCGGCCACGCCGGAGATGACCTTGATCGCGGTGCCGTTGGACTTCTGCCAGGCGTTGATCGCCGGGTTCGGCCCCACGTAGGCGGCGTCGAGCTGACCGGCCAGGATCGCGGTGGTCTCCTGCGTGCCGCTGGTGAACACGCTGGTCTTCACGCTGCCCGCGCAGCCGAGCTCCTTGGTGAAGTAGCCGTTCTTCACCGCGATCAGCGCGGGCGCGTGGGTGATGTTGGCCAGGTAGCCGAGGCGCACCGTCACCGGCGCCGCGGCGGCGCTGCCCCCGCTCGCCGCGGACGAGCCGGCCGCGACCCGCTCGACGAGCAGCCGGCTATCAGGAGGATGCCGCCGACGGCCGCGGCGGTGCCAGCGAGGATGCGTGCGCATTAAGTTTCCATTCCCAATCGGTTTACTAGGGTACGGAAGCACTATATACCGGACCGGATAATGTAGGAAACAGGTGTAACGCCCAGGCGGCGCGGTCACTGCGTAGCCCGTCTACGACGCCAACCACCGGGTCTAACAGCAACCACCAGGCGCGGAGGCGACGCGGCCTGTGCGCCGCCTTCCACAGCAACCACTAGGCCTTAACGGCAACCACAGCGCGGAGGGCGGCGCGCCTTCTGCGCTGTCCTCCCGCAGGGGGGCGACGGGGGGACGGCGTCCCCCCGTGATCGGGGGGTGCTGGGGGGTCGTCCCCCCTGCGATTAACTGTCGTCAGAGCTGTCGGTGACGTCGACGCCCTCGACCTGGGGGGCGAACTTGTTGACGCACTCCTCCAGGCGGGCGATGTCGGCGACACCCGCGCCGGTGGTGTTGTAGGTGACCACGTCGACGGCCGACGACAGCGGCACGTCCGTGGCGATGGGGGTGGCCTTCACGTGCGGCAGGTTGTTGCACTTGGAGCGCACCATCAGCTTGTAGGAGACCGGCGTGGTCGCCTGGAAGTAGATGTTGGCCTGCTGCTGGCCCAGGGCCTTGTCGAACTCGGCGCATCCGGTCAGGCCGAGGCAGGCAGGCGGTCCCGGCCAGGCCGAGCGCGGCCGGCAGTCACGACACGCGGTAGTAGTGGCACGGGGACAGCATATGTGGTCGGCGCACGGAGTACCGTACTGGGAGACCGCACACTCCTCGGCATTACCTCCTCGCTTCCCGACTCTGTCACTCCGCCTCCGCAGGCTGGCCCGGAAACGATGCCCACGCGCCACATCCTCTTCGTCAACGCCCGCAACGTGACCCAGCCGGTCTTCGTGATCGGCGCGCCGCACTCCGGCGCGGAGTCGGTCGGCCGGGCACTCAAGGTCTCCCCCGGGTTCCACGTGACCATCGGGCAGCAGGCCGTGCTTCAGGCCGTCTACGGGTTCGCCCGGCGGCCGTCGCTGTACCGCGGGCGGGGCGAGGCCGCCGCCGCGGTGATGCGCGACGCGTTCGCCCAGGGCTGGCAGATCGGCCCGGCCAGCTGCCTGGAGTGCACGCCGCGGTGCCGCGCGGCGGCCGGGCTGCGGGAGGCGGAGGTCGGGCCGTGCGTGGAGCAGCGCGGGCTGCGCCGGTTCGGCGACGCCAGCCCGGACCTGCTGTACAGCGCCGAGGCCCTGGTCGCCGCGTTCCCCGACGCGCTGCATCGTCCAGGTGGTGCGGGACGGCCGGGACAGCGTGGCGGGGATGCTCGCCGACCAGGTGGCGATGTCGTGGTTCCGGCCCAGCGTGGTCAACATCGAGACCGAGTTCCCCAACCCGTTCTACGGGGTCGAGGACGAGTCCGACCGGCTGATGTGGCCGTCGCTGTCGCCGGCGGGCAAGTGCGCGCTGCGCTGGCGGGGCGCGATCCGGCTGGCCGCCCGGCTGCGCCGGCGCTGCCCGCCGACCAGCTCAAGACCCTGCGCTACGAGGACGTGGCCCGCGACCCGGGCGCGGCCGCGGCCGCGCTGTCCGAGTTCACCGGCGCGGTGGTCGCCGCCCCGGTCACGCCCGACGACCAAGCGGGCCCGGCTGGAGCAGAACGCGTGGCGGCGATCGCTGACCTACGGCCAGCTGGCCGACATCGAGAAGGTGGCCGGCGAGGAACTGCGCCGCCTGGGCTACCGGTAATCCCGCGGGGAGCAAGCGCCGTACGTCCCGTGCGCGCAACGGGCACCTGGATCATTGCAGCGCGGAGCCTCGCTCCCGCTGCGGACCTTCATCTTCCTGGCTCTTGAACTGGGTCAGGTACAGGTCGGCGTAGAGGCCGCCCGCGTCGAGCAGCTCCAGGTGGGTGCCGGTCTCGACGACCTGGCCCGCCTCGATGACCAGGATCTGGTCGGCCTCGCGGACGGTGGACAGCCGGTGCGCGATGACCAGCGAGGTCCGGCCCCGCAGCGCGACCGACAGGGCCTGCTGCACGGCGTACTCGGACTCGGAGTCCAGGTGCGCGGTCGCCTCGTCGAGCACCACGATGGACGGGGCCTTGAGCAGCAGCCGGGCCAGGGCGACCCGCTGCTTCTCGCCGCCGGACAGCCGGTAGCCGCGGTCGCCGACGACGGTGTCCAGGCCGTCGGGCAGCACGGCGACCAGGTCCCAGATCTGCGCCGCCTGGCAGGCCTCGACCAGCTCCCGCTCGGTGGCGCCGGGCCGGGCGTACAGCAGGTTGGCCCGGATCGTGTCGTGGAACAGGTGCGCGTCCTGGGTGACCACGCCGACCACGTCGTGCAGCGAGTCCAGGGTGACGTCGCGGATGTCGTGGCCGCCGATGCCGCACCGCGCCGTCGTTGGGGTCGTACATCCGGGAGACCAGCTGGGTGATGGTGGTCTTGCCCGCGCCGGACGGGCCGACCAGCGCGGTCAGCTTCCCGGCCGGGCGCGGTGAAGGACACGTCGTGCAGCACGCCGACGGCGGCGTCGGTCCGCTCGGGCCGCTTCAGCGCGATCGACTCCAGCGAGGCGAGCGACACCTCGTCGGCGGTCGGGTAGCGGAACGACACGCGGTCGAACGCGATGGCCGGCGCGGTGCCGGCCGCGTCGCGCGGCGCCAGGGCGGCGCGCCCGGCTTCTCCTTGATCAGCGGCTCCAGGTCGAGCACCTCGAAGACCCGGTCGAAGCTGACCAGGGCGGTCATCACCTGGACCTGCACGTTGGACAGCGAGCCGATCGGCCCGTAGACCCGGGCGAGCAGCTGGGCCAGCGCGACCAGCGTGCCGAACTGGAACGCGCCGTTGACCACCAGGCTGCCGCCGACGCCGTAGACGACCGCGGTGAACAGCCCGGTGAGCAGGGTGATCGCGATCATGAAGACCGACCCGTACATGTCGCGGGCTGACGCCGATCTCGCGGACCTTGGCCGCCTTGGCCGCGAACAGTCTCGGACTCCTCGCGGGGGCGGCCGTACAGCTTGGCCAGCATCGCGCCGGCCACGTTGAACCGCTCGGTCATCGTCGAGCCCATCTCGGCGTTGAGCTGCATGGACTCGCGCGACAGCCGTTGCAGGCGGCGGCCGAGCAGCCGGGCGGGCAGGATGAACAGCGGGATCAGCAGCAGCGCCGACCAGGCTGACCAGCCAGGACAGGTAGAACAGGGTGATCAGGATGACGACCAGCGTCAGCACGTTGGACAGCACGCTGGACAGGGTGCCGACGATGCGCCTGCTGCGCGCCGACCACGTCGCCGTCCAGCCGGCTGACCAGCGACCCGGTCTGCGCCCGGGTGAAGAACGCCAGCGGCTGGCGCTGCACGTGGTCGAAGACCTGGGTGCGCAGGTCGTAGATCAGGCTCTCGCCGATGCGCGAGGAGAAGTAGCGGTTGATCAGCGCCGAGCAGCGCGTCGAACACGGTCACGCCGGCCACGGCGAGCGCCACGCCGACGACCACGCCGGTGTCGCTGGCGATGATGCCGTTATCGATCAGCTGGCGCAGCAGCAGCGGGTTGACCACGGTGATCGCCGCGTCCATCGCGGTGGCGAACAGGTAGACGGCCAGCTTGCCGCGGTAGGGCCGGGCGTAGCCGATCACCCGCCGGATCGTGCCCGGCTTGAGCTTCTGCTTGGTGATCGTGCGGGTCCATGCGGAACCCGCGCGCCATGGCGAACCCCGGACCGTGCATCATCACGCCCGCCATGCTAGTTCGCGCGGCGAAACGCTACGGAACCGTTCATCGCCCGGCGAACGGCCGGAACCGGAATCCCCCCGGCTTACGGTTCACTTGCCGCGTGGCCCCGCCCCGGCCGCGCAGGGTCACGCCGTTCTCGGTCAGGATGCGGTGGATGAACCCGTACGAGCGCCCGGTCGCGGCGGCCAGCGACCGGATGGACTCGCCCGCGTCGTAGCGGCTCTTCAGGTCGGTTGCCAGCTTGCCGCGGTCGGCCCCGGTTACCCGGGTGCCTTTTCTCAGGGTCTCGTTTATGCGGGTGTCGGCCACCTTTACTACCTCCCGTAAGGTGAAGCTCTCATTGCGTTACGGCCCTATCGCAATGATCACCTATCGGGACGTCGTTGACCACCCGCTTGCGACGGGCACAGTTGGCAAAGACTAGGTTGCCGGGAAAATGGTCAGGCAAGCGCTACCAGCTCGGCGAAATCCGCCGACCAGGTGTCTTCGGTGCCCTCGGGCAGCACGATCACCCGCTGCGGGGAAAGCGCGTCCACCGCGCCCTCGTCGTGGGTGACCAGCACGATGGCGCCGCGGTAGCCCGCCAGGGCGGCCAGGATCTCCTCGCGGCTGGCCGGGTCCAGGTTGTTCGTCGGCTCGTCGAGCAGCAGCACGTTCGCACCGGAAACAACGAGCAGCGCCAGCGCGAGGCGGGTCTTCTCGCCGCCGGAAAGGACGCCGACCGGCTTATCGACGTCGTCGCCGGAGAACAGGAATGAGCCGAGGACTTTCCGCTGCTCGGTGTCGGTGAGGTCCGGCGACGCGGTGCGCATGTTCTCGATCAGCGACCGCCCGGTGTCGAGCGTCTCGTGCTCCTGCGCGTAATAGCCCAGCTTTAGCCCGTGACCTGGGAGAACCTCACCGGTGTCGGGCTTTTCCACCCCGCCGAGCAGGCGCAGCAGCGTGGTCTTGCCCGCGCCGTTGAGCCCGAGCACGACGACCCGGCTGCCCCGGTCGATGGCCAGGTCCACGTCGGTGAACACCTCGAGCGACCCGTAGGACTTCGACAGGCCCTGGGCGGTCAGCGGCGTCTTGCCGGACGGGGCCGGGTCGGGGAAGCGCAGCTTGGCCACGCGGTCGCCCTGCCGCTCGCTCTCCAGCCCGTCGAGCAGCCGCTCGGCGCGGCGCGCCATGTTCTGCGCGGCCTTGGCCTTGGTCGCCTTGGCGCCCAGGCGGGCGGCCTGCAGCTGCAGCGTGGAGGCCTGCCGCTCGGCGTTGGCGCGCTCGCGCTTGCGGCGCCGCTCGTCGGCCTCGCGCTGGGCCAGGTAGGCCTTCCAGCCGACGTTGTAGATGTCCAGCACGGACCGGTTGGCGTCGAGGTAGAAGACCTTGTTGACCACCTGCTCGACCAGTTCAACGTCGTGGCTGATGACCAGCAGGCCGCCGCGGTAGCTCTTCAGGTGGTCGCGCAGCCAGGTGATGGAGTCCGCGTCCAGGTGGTTGGTCGGCTCGTCGAGCAGCAGCGTCTGCGCGTCCGAGAAGAGGATGCGGGCCAGCTCGACCCGGCGCCGCTGGCCGCCGGACAGGGTGTGCAGCGGCTGGCGCAGCACCCGGTCGGCCAGCCCAAGGGACGCCGCCATCGCGGCCGCCTCCGACTCGGCCGCGTAGCCGCCGAGCACCGCGAGCCGGTCGCTGAGGTTGCCGTAGCGGCGGATGGCCTTCTCCGCCTTGGCCGGGTCCGGGTCGGACATCAGCGCCTCGGCCTTGCGCATCGCGGACAGCACCTCGTCCAGGCCGCGCGCGGACAGGATGCGGTCGAGCGCGAGGACGTCAAGGTCCCCGGTGCGCGGGTCCTGCGGGAGGTAGCCGACGGTGCCGGAGTGCCGGACGGTGCCCGCGGCGGGCTGCCCGGTGCCGGACAGGACCTTGGCGAGCGTGGTCTTGCCGGCGCCGTTCCGGCCGACTAGGCCGATCCGGTCCCCCTCGGCAACCTGAAACGACGCGTCCGCCAGCAGGAGCCGGGCACCAGCACGCAGCTCAATGCCACTGGCGACGATCATGATTAACGAGGATACCGGATCCGCCTGACGCGTCAGTAACCCATGACCGCGCCGCCCGCTCTACGGCTCGGACAGCCGGATCCGCACCGCGGCGAACAGCGCGGGCGCGCCGAGCGAGCACCGACCGCTTCGGGTCGGGAACGGTGATGAACCGCTCGGTGGCCAGGGCCAGGTACGGCGCCAGGCGCGGGTCGCCGCGCAGCTCGGCGGCCGCCCGCTTGTCGCCGCCAAGGACGACCGCGTCCAGCGCGCGGCCGGCCGGTGCTCCGGCCCGCCCGGTGCCGTTGTCCCGGAACGCCCGAAGACCAGCAGGGCCGCGCCGACGGCGGCGCCGATGGCCTCGCTGGCCTGCTTCTCCCGGCGCCGGGCGAACCGGTGCTGCGACCAGCCGCCCGCGGCGCTGCGGCCGTGCACCGGGCGCGAGCCGACCTTGGCGTCGGCCAGCACGGGCGGGTAGCCGGTGAACACGCCGGCCGCGTAGCCGCCCAGCCGGACCAGCAGCACGCCGACGGTGCGCGGCGCCGCGGCGTGCGCGGCGATCGCCGCGGCGATCCCGGCCACGTCGCCGGCGTCCGCCGCACCTTCCGGGAGGGCGAACGACTCGGCGAACGGCGGGTGGCACTCGGCGGCCGCGCCGTCCGGCGCGGTGAACGTCACACTGGCCGGGCCGGCGGTCAGGCCACCGTCGCAGCGGCCCGGGGCCGTTCGACGCTGTGCCGCTGCGCGGCGAACGAGATCATCCAGCCAGGGAAACGTTCGCCGAAACGTCGAGCCATTTAACGCCACTGCCTGCGACATTCTTCACTACGCGCTGCCAATCCTGTTTACTGTCTGTGAAAGGACAACGACTCAGCGTGACAAGTCCACAAGACCAAACGAGGAAGCCTCCATGCTCCCGATCGATCCAGGCGACGGTCCGGGCAGCGTCACCCCCGCGCAGCCGCTCAGCAACATTGTCCCCCCACAGGCGATGGCGCACGGCAGCACGATCATCCGTCCGGGCGCCGTGGCCTGGGGCGGCCTGCGCGACGCCCGAGACGGAGGCTACTCCTCGTGCGAGTCGGTCGAGCGGTCGCTCGCCGCGGCCATCGACAGCCCGGGCAGGCTGCCCGGCCTGCTGGCCGAGCTGGCCACCAGCCGGCTGTGGGTTCCCCTGCCGGTCCGGCAGCGGCCGTTCACCGACGGCAGCGCGGTGCGACTGCCGCTGATCGACTACGACGGCGCCGAGTTCGTCCCCTGCTTCACCTCGGTGCAGCGGCTCACCGCCTGGGCCGAGCTGGCCGCGCCCGGCGAGCAGGTGCCGGCCTACCGGGCGTTCCCGGCGATCGGCGGCGGGCGGTCCTGGCAGCGCGCGGGCGACGCCCGGGTGGTGCCGCACCTGGTGCTGCCCGCCGTGGGCCTGGCCCGCCGGCTGCCCGGCAGCCTCGGCCTGGCGGTCAACCCGGACAGCGTGCCCGGGCTGCCGATGCTACCCCGAGTGCGTGCCCTACCTGGCCCGGCAGGCCGCCCCGGCGGTCGTCGCGGCGGCCGTCGGCCTGCCGCCCGGCCGCCTGGCCATGGAGCACCTGGTGTCGGCCAACGGGCACCGGTTCCTGGTCGGGCACCCGCCGGCCGAGCCGGCCGCGCTGCTGGCGGCGGCCCGGGCCACGCTGCGGACGGTGCCCGCCGTGCGCCAGGCCGCCCGCGCCTGGCTGTCGGTCCCGGCCGGGCGAGGGCGAGGGCCTGGTCATCGCGGTCACCCTGGACGACCCGGCCAGCGAGCCCGCCCGGGCCGCGGCCGCTGGCGCGATCGAGTCGGCCGCCGCCGCGGTCCCGCTGCGGGTCCCGTTCCCGCTGGACGTCGCCTTCCCGGGCGAGCCCGCCGAGAACGCCGACCGCCCCGGCGAGCGACAGGCGACGCCGGGCCCGCTCGACGCCGTCGACGCCTGGATCGAGGCCAACGCCCGCCCCTTCTACACCCGCCCGTAAGCCCCGGCGGGTGCCTCGCCCGGGAGCACCGCTCGGTAAACTGAGCGCCTGGAACGTCGCATCGGAGCCGTCGCGCGCCGCGGGGACCTGTATCAGCCTGATCGTCGCAAGGTAATCCCGTGTCAGGAGGTGGGGGTGCGTGCCGCGCCTCCTTGTCGTCCACCACACCCCGTCGCCCGGACTCCAGACGATGCTTGAAGCGGTCGTGGCGGGGGCGCGCGATCCGGAACTCATCCCGGTCGATGTCGCGGTCGTCCCCGCCCTCGCGGCCGGCGTGCCTGATGTGCTGGCCGCGGACGGCTTCGTCCTCGGGACGCCCGCGAACATCGGTTACATGTCGGGCGCCCTCAAGCACTTCTTCGACCAGGTTTACTACCCGTGCCTTCAGGCCAAGACCCGGGCACCCTACGGCCTGTACGTGCACGGGGACAGCGACACCACGGGCGCGGTGCGGGCCGTCACGTCCATCGCGGCGGGCCTTGGCTGGGCGGAGGTGGTCAAGCCTGTCGCCGCTACCGGCCCGGTCGGCAAGGACGTGGTGCGGAAGTGCTACGAACTCGGCGCGACGGTCGCAGCGAACCTCGGCGACCCGTGAGCCGCGGCCTGCGTGCGGGCTCTCCTGCCGGGCTGGCGGCGCTAGGCGGCCAGGGCCTGGGAGTCTGACCCGTCTGGTGACTCGTCGGGGTCGCCTTCGAGGAGGGCCGGCGCGTTGGCCAGGGCGTCCGGGCGGAGCCTGCCGAGGACGTACTGGTAGATGATCCCGACGGCGATGAGGCCCAGGGTCAGCCAGGGCAGGATGTTGTACGGGGACGGCTGGCCGGGGCGCAGGTCACCCCACAGGGGGATCGCGAGCACGACGATGCCGATCAGCGGGACGACAACCCAGAGCCAGAAGCTCTTCCGCTCGCCGCGGCGGCGCAGCCGCGCCCAGTTGACCACGAGGGCGATGTTCGCGCCCAGGTACATGATCACCAGGCCGAGGACGCCGTACGTGGACAGGAAGCCCGACGCCGTGGCCGGATCGGTGAACGCCGTCGACGCGACGCCGATCACGATCGACGGCGCGACGAACGCGACCGCGGCGACCGCCGGGGTGCGGTACCGGGGCGAGACGAGCGCCAACACCCTCGGCCAGAGCCCGCCCCTGGCGCCCGCGTAGATCACCCGGGAGGTCTGGGTGTTCGCCGCCACGTAGGAGCTGGTCACGCTGGACAGGAACACCCAGGTGATGAGCGGAGCGGCGAACGGGATGAACGCCTTCGCCGCCGTGTGGAAGGGGTTCGCGTCGGCGGCGAGCGCGCCCGTGTGGCCGGTGCCGAAGGCGATCACGAGCGCGTAGGAGCCGAGCACGTAGATCACGCCGCTGATCAGGACCGCCCCGATCACCGCGATCGGCACGTTCCTGCGCGGGTTGTGCGTCTCCTCGGCGAGCGGTGCCGATGCCTCGAAGCCGCCGAAGGCGAGCACGGCGAGGCTGAAGGTGAGCAGTACGTCGCTGCCACCGTGCGGGCGGTGCGTTGGACCAGCTGATGACACCGCCTGATCTGGCCCAGCTCGCGGTCATCCAGAGCCAGGACGAGTCACCGACGGGCTCGGGGTTGTCGGGGAGCACTCTCCTTTCCCGTCGGCCGGGTGATGCGTGCCGAGGCCGCCCTTGGTCTGGCCGATGAGGCTGGATCACCGCGGCGGAGAACTTCGCCCATCGGCGACCGAGAGCGTCTTGCACAGGTGTCGGGTTGGCCTGGGCGGCGTTCTTGGCCGCGGTTGAGCCGGTTGACCACGAATAGGCGCCGTGCCGCGGCCGCCATGATCGCGGTTTCGAACTCCGCGAGCTCGGCACCGCGCTGCTCGAAGAACGGCACCGTGAACGCCCAGAGCGTCACGTCCCGCATGACGAACGGCACGCCGAGCACCGGGGCCAGGTCGGCCCACATGGCGAACATGCGGGAGCAGAACGGACCGGGCGCCGCGTACGTGCAGGCGATGGTCACCGACCGCAGGTCGTCCGGGTAGGCGAGCGCGTACTCCTGGACGATCATCCCGCCCATGGAGATGCCCATCAGGTGGAAGTCCGTTATGCCGAGGTGGTCGACGAGGGCCTTCGCGTCGTCGGCGAGCATCCGGCTTGAGTAGGGCCCGACGGGCTTGGAACTCGCGCCGATCCCCCGGTTGTCGAAGCGCAGCACCCGGAAGCCGCTGGCGATGAAGTCGTCCGCCTGGTACGCCCAGGTCTCCAGGTCGTCGGCCAGTCCGTTGACGAGGACGATGGTCTCCTCGCCGTCGCCTTCTAGCCGGTAGTTCAGCTCTACGTCATTCACAGCCACGATGGGCATCGGTATCTCCGGTCCTCAGGGTCAGGCGGGCACGCACTTCGGCGAGCGCGCCTTCGGTCAGCGAGAAGTGGCTTGCGGCGTGGTTGGCGGCCCGGGAGGGGTTTCCCGCGATGACCGCGTTGGCGAGCGCCGGGTGCTGGCGCAGCGCTCGCTGCCGCATCTGCGGCGTATACGGCTCGGCGTCGAAGCCGAGCCCCACCTCCCGGCGGATGCGCGCGGACAGGTCAGCAAGGCGTTCGTTGTGCGTCGCCCGGGCGATCGCCTGGTGCAAGGCGTGGTCGGCGATCCGCGCGTCTGCGCGGCTGCTGGCTCCGGTGTACCGCTCGACCGCGGCCCTGATCGCAGCTATGTCGCTGGAGTCGCGGCGCTCGGCGGCGGTTCGCGCGATGAGTGACTCGATGAGGCGGCGGTAGTCGAGCAGTTCGGTCAGCTCCTCCCACCGCGGGTCGAGCGTGCGCTTGACCGCCTCATCCGCGCCGGTGCCCGTGACCGCGGCGGCTTGGATGAAGGTACCGCCGTCGCGGCCGCGCCTGGTGCTTACGTACCCGCCCGCGTGCAGCCGCTGTAGCGCCTCGCGGACCGTGGTCCGCGATACCTCGAGCGTGGCGGCGAGCTCTCGCTCGGCGGGCAGCCGCTGGCCCGGCTCAAATTCGCCGAGGGCGATGGCCGTGACCAAGCGCTCAGCGATGAGCTGCCCGGCGGTGTGCAGCTCTACCGGCCGCAGCAGGGCACCGAACGACTCCTCGCTCGGCGCGGGCTCAGCCACTTCGGCACCTCCAGACTCGTCCCAAGATGGTCTAAAGGACCGTGTTTTGGACCATTTTGCGGACGACGTTGTCCGCTGTCAAGCAACATGAGCTGCGTAAAACTCCCCGTTCATTTCTGACGCAAGGGGAAGGGGGCTGGGTGGCGACGCCCGAGCGGGTGAGCGTGGGGGGCCAACCGGGGTTGGGCGTCAGCCGCTGGTGTTGGTGTTGTCGGTGAACGCCGCGCCGCCCTGGCTGGCCGCGTGTGCACCTGGCTGAGGAAGTTGTTGCCGCTGCTCACGTCGGCCGGGTTGATGCTGCCGAGGCCGCCCTTGGCCTGACCCATCAGGCCGGATACCGCCGCGGAGAACTTGGCCACCGGGGCGGCGAGCGCCTTGCACAGGGTCGGGTTGGCCTGCGCTCACGCTCCCCCGGAAACGGCGCGGCCGCCCGGCCGGGAGAATCCGGGCCGGGCGGCCGTCGCCGTGGGCAAGAGCCTAGATGTTGAAGCCGAGGGCGCGCAGCTGCTCGCGCCCGTCGTCGGTGATGTTCTCCGGGCCCCACGGCGGCATCCACACCCAGTTGATGGAGAAGTCAGACAGGGTGTCCTTCAAGGCCTCCCCGGCCTGCGCCTCGATCTCGTCCGTCAGCGGACAAGCCGCGGAGGTCAGCGTCATGTCGATGGTGGCTCGGTCCGGGGCCGTCGAGCAGCACCCCGTAGATGAGGCCGAGGTCGACGACGTTGATGCCAAGCTCGGGGTCGACGACGTCGCGCAGCGCCTCGAGGATGTCCTCGGTCTTCTGCTTGACCTCGTCATCGGTCAGCGCGGGAACGGCCGCGTTCTCGGTCATGCCTGTCCTCCGGAGGTCTCTGGCTTACCGGGCAGAGCTTCGTCGTGGGCCATCGCCTGGGCGGTGGCGTCCTTCCAGGCCATCCAGCCGAGCAGCGCGCACTTGATCCGCGCCGGGTACTTCGACACGCCGGCGAACGCCACCGCGTCCTCCAGCACGTCCTCGTCCGGTTCCACCGTCCCCTTGGACTTCATCAGCTCAAGGAAGGTGTCGCCGATCCGCATCGCCTCGCTGACCGGCTTGCCGATCACCAGGTCGGTCATCACCGACGCGCTGGCCTGGCTGATCGAGCAGCCAAGCGAGTCGAACGAGACGTCGTCCACGACCGCCTCGCCGCCCACGTCCTTCAGGGAGACGCGCAGCGTCACCTCGTCACCGCAGGTCGGGTTGACGTGGTACACCTGCGCGTCGAACGGGTCCCGCAGGCCCTTGTGGTGCGGGTTCCGGTAGTGGTCCAGGATGATCTCCTGGTACATGTCCTCAAGCTTCATAACGTCCTCAAGAACGCCGTGTCGGTATCCGATGTTCCGTTACCCGGGCCGGGGCCCAGGAGTGAGCCTGCCCGCGGCGCGGCCTAGGCGACGCGGAAGAACTTCCTGGCATACCGGATCCCGTCCGCCAGGGCGTCGACCTCGGCGTGCGTGTTGTACAGGTAGAAGCTGGCCCGGTTGGAGGCCTGGCAGCCGAGCGTGCGGTGCAGCGGCCAGGCGCAGTGGTGCCCGGTCCTGATCGCGATGCCGAGCTCGTCGAGCACCTGGCCGACGTCGTGCGCGTGCACCCCGTCGACCTCGAACGCGACCGTGCCGCCGCGGGCCTCGGTGGTCTCCGGGCCGAGGATGCGCACGCCGTCGACCTCGCGCAGCGCCTCCAGGGCGTGCGCGGTCAGCGCCTGCTCGTGCGCGGCCACGTTGTCCATGCCCAGCGCGTTCAGGTAGTCCACCGCCGCGCCGAGGCCGGCGGCGAGGGAGACGGCCGGGACGCCGGGCTCGAACTTGGCCGGCGGGGGCAGGAACGTGGTCTCCTCCATCCGGACGACCTCGATCATCGACCCGCCGGTGAGGAACGGCGGCAGCGCGTCGAGCGCCGCGTACTTGCCGTACAGCACGCCGAGGCCGAGCGGGCCGAGCATCTTGTGCCCGGAGAAGGCCAGGAAGTCAGCGCCGATCTCGGCCACGTTCACCGGGTGGTGCGGCACCGACTGGGCCCCGTCCACCAGGAACAGCGCGCCGACCGAGTGGGCCAGCTCGCCGATCTCCCGCACCGGCGGTATCACGCCGGTGACGTTGGACTGGCCGGTGACCGCGACGACCTTGGTGCGCTCGGTGACCAGGGACTCATCGACGATCAGCCGGCCCTCGGGGTCCATCTTGAACCACTTGAGCGTGGCCCCGGTGCGCAGCGCGAGCTGCTGCCACGGGACCAGGTTGGCGTGGTGCTCAAGCTCGGAGATGAGGATCTCGTCGCCCGGCTTGAGCACGGTGGTCAGCGACCAGGCGACCAGGTTGATCGCCTCGGTGGCCGACTTGGTGAACACGACCTCGTCCGGTGAGGCGGCGCCGAGGAAGGCGGCCAGCTTGGCCCGGGTGCCCTCGTAGATCTCGGTGGCTTCCTCGCCGAGCAGGTGGGTGCCGCGATGGGCGGCGGCGTTGTGCCGCTCGTAGTAGTCGCGCTCGGCGTCGAGCACCTGGACCGGGTGCTGCGCGGTCGCCCCGGAGTCCAGGTACACCAGCGGCTTGTCGTTCCGCACGGTGCGGGACAGGATCGGGAAGTCCTTGCGGACCGCCTCGACGTCCAAGGGCGAGCCCCCGGAACTCATGACTGGCCCCCGGTGAACCGCTCGTAGCCCTCGTTCTCCAGCACGTCGGCCAGCTCGGGGCCGCCCTCTTCGACGACCTGGCCGGCCACGAAGACGTGCACGTAGTCGGGCTTCACGTAGCGCAGGATGCGGGTGTAGTGGGTGATCAGCAGCACGCCGCGGCCCGGCTTCTCACGGAACCGGTTGATACCCTCGGAGACGACCTTCAGCGCGTCCACGTCGAGGCCGGAGTCGGTCTCGTCCAGCACGGCGATCTTCGGGTCGAGCAGCTCAAGCTGGAGGATCTCGTGGCGCTTCTTCTCGCCGCCGGAGAAGCCCTCGTTCAGCGAGCGGTTGGCGAACTGCGGGTCGATGGACAGGGCGTCCATCGCGCCGTTCATCTCCTTGACGAAGGTGCGCAGCTTCGGCGCCTCGCCGCGGGTCGCGGTGATCGCGGTGCGCAGGAAGTTCGACACCGACACCCCGGGCACCTCGACCGGGTACTGCATGGCCAGGAACAGGCCGGCCCGGGCGCGGGCGTCCACCGACATGGACAGCACGTCCTCGCCGTCCAGGGTCACCGACCCGGACGTCACGGTGTACTTGGGGTGGCCCGCGAGGGCGTAGGCCAGGGTGGACTTGCCCGAGCCGTTCGGTCCCATGATGGCGTGCGTCTCGTCGTCGGCCACCGTCAGGTTGACGCCGCGCAGGATCTCCCGCAGGCCGCCGTCGGCCTCGCTGACCGAGGCGTGCAGGTCGCGGATCTCAAGGGTGGACACTAGGACTCCTCTATAGCAACGAGGACGTCGTCGCCCTCGATCTTTGTCGGGTAAACGGGCACGGGAACGGTGGCGGGCATCCCGGTCGGCCTGCCCGTGCGCAGGTCGAAGCGGGACCCGTGCAGCCAGCACTCGATGGTGCAGCCGTCCACCTCGCCCTCGGACAGCGGGACCGCGGCGTGCGAGCACCAGTCGCGGATCGCGAAGACCTCGCCCTCGGTCTGCACGATCGCGATCTCGTCACCGCCGAGCACGACGCTGATCACGCCGCCGTCCTTCAGCTCGTCGACGCCGCACGCCCGGACGAACGCCGGCTGGGTCATGACGCCCCCGCGGCGGCCGCCAGCTCGGTCTCGATCGTGCCGGTGATGCGCTCTTCCAGGTCCGGCACGCCGATCTTGGCGATCAGCTCGCCGAAGAAGCCGCGGATCACCAGGCGGCGGGCCTCCTCGAACGGGATGCCGCGGGCCTGCAGGTAGAACAGGTGCTCGTCGTCGAGGCGGCCGCTGGTCGAGGCGTGCCCGGCGCCGACGACCTCGCCGGTCAGGATCTCCAGGTTGGGCACCGAGTCGGCGTGCGCGCCGTCGGTGAGCACCAGGTTCCGGTTGTACTCGTAGGTGTCGGTGCCGGTGGCCGCCGGGCGGATCAGCACGTCGCCGATCCACACGGTGCGCGCGTCGTCGCCGGACAGCGCGCCCTTGTAGCCGACCCGGCTGCGGCAGTTCGGCGTGTCGTGGTCGACGAACAGCCGGTGCCTCCAGGTGCTGCCCGGCGTCGGCGAAGGTGATGCCGTACAGCTCGGCGTCGCCGCCGGGGGCCGCGTACCTGACGGTGGGCGCGAGCCGGACAAGGCTGCCGCCGAGGGTCACCGCGAAGTGCCGCAGGTGAGCGTCCTTGCCGAGGGTGGCGACGTGGTGGGTGACCTGGACGGTGTCGCCGGCCCAGTCGGCGAGGGCGACGACGGTGAGGTCGCCGCCGTCGGCGACGTGGATCTCCACGTTGTCGGCGTAGGTGGCGGACCCGGCCTGGTCGATGACCACCGTCGCCCGCCCGTAGGGCTGCACGTCGATGATGAGGTGCCCGGCGGCCGCGGCGTCCGTCCCGTTGCCCGTGACACGGACGTAGGTCGGCGCGGAGGCGACCGCTTCCTTCGGCACGGAGATGACGGTGGCCTGACCGCGGCGGCGTACGCCCGGGCGCTGACCCGGTCCATCGGCAGGAACGGGAGGACCGATGGTGCCAGCCGCCCCCGCTCGGACAGGTCAAGCTTGTCTACGGTCACTTCCGGGGCGGCGTCGACCGTGACGGTGACCGCGCCGGTGACAGGCCGCGTCGGCTGTGCAGCGCGCGCAGCCGGTTCAGCGGGGTGAACCGCCACTCTTCCTCGCGGCCGGTCGGCACGGCGAAGTCGTCGGGGTTAACCGATCCGGCTGAGTGCAGGCTTGAGACGGGCGCGGTCTCGACCGCACCGGAGAGGACTGACATGACTAGCCGACCGCTCCTTCCATCTGCAGCTCGATCAGCCGGTTGAGCTCGAGCGCGTACTCCATCGGCAGCTCGCGGGCGATCGGCTCGACGAAGCCGCGGACGATCATCGCCATCGCCTCGTCCTCGGTCATGCCGCGCGACATCAGGTAGAACAGCTGGTCCTCGGAGATCTTCGAGACGGTGGCCTCGTGGCCCATCTCGACGTCGTCCTCGCGGACGTCGTTGTACGGGTAGGTGTCGGAGCGGCTGATCGAGTCGATCAGCAGCGCGTCGCACTTGACCGTGGACTTGGAGTGCGTGGCGCCTTCCTGCACGTTGATCAGGCCGCGGTAGCTGGTGCGGCCGCCGCCCCGGGCGACCGACTTGGAGACGATCGTGGAGCTGGTGTTGGGCGCGCAGTGCACCATCTTCGCCCCGGCGTCCTGGTGCTGGCCCTCGCCGGCGAACGCGACGCTCAGCGTCTCGCCCTTGGCGTGCGGGCCCATCAGGTAGACGGCCGGGTACTTCATGGTGACCTTGGAGCCGATGTTGCCGTCGATCCACTCCATCGTCGCGCCCTCGTAGGCCACGGCCCGCTTGGTGACGAGGTTGTAGACGTTGTTCGACCAGTTCTGGATGGTCGTGTAACGGCAGCGGGCGTCCTTCTTGACGATGATCTCGACCACCGCGGAGTGCAGCGAGTCGCTCTTGTAGATCGGCGCGGTACAGCCCTCGACGTAGTGCACGTAGGCGCCCTCGTCGACGATGATCAGCGTGCGCTCGAACTGGCCCATGTTCTCGGTGTTGATCCGGAAGTAGGCCTGCAGCGGGATGTCCACGTGCACGCCCTTCGGCACGTAGATGAAGGAGCCGCCGGACCAGGTGGCGGTGTTCAGCGCGGCGAACTTGTTGTCGCCCGCCGGGATCACCGTGCCGTAGTACTCCTTGAACAGGTCCGGGTGCTCCTTGAGTGCCGTGTCGGTGTCGAGGAAGATGACGCCCTTCTCCTCGAGGTCCTCGCGGATCTTGTGGTAGACGACCTCGGACTCGTACTGGGCCGCGACGCCGGAGATGAGGCGCTGCTTCTCCGCCTCGGGGATGCCGAGCTTGTCGTAGGTGCTCTTGATGTCGGCCGGCAGGTCGTCCCAGGACTCCGCCTGCTTCTCGGTGGAGCGGACGAAGTACTTGATGTTGTCGAAGTCGATGCCGGTCAGGTCACTGCCCCAGTTGGGCATCGGCTTGCGGCCGAAGTACTTCAGGCCCTTGAGCCGGTTCTCCAGCATCCACTCCGGCTCGTTCTTGCGGGCCGAGATGTCGCGGACCACCTCTTCGGAGAGCCCGCGCCGGGCGGACGCGCCGGCCACGTCGGAGTCGGCCCAGCCGAACTTGTACGTGCCCAGCCCTTCGAGCTGGTCGTTCGTGGTGGTCGTCATAAGTTAGAGCCCTCCGGACTCGTTGCGTTGCGTGTTGTGTTGTCGCGGCCGCCCGCGTCGCCGCGGTCGCCGGCGCAGGTGACGTGCGTGGTGCAGATCCCGTCGCCGTGCGCGATCGTGGCCAGGCGCCGCACCGGCACGTCGAGCAGGCGGCCGAACGCCTCGGTCTCCGCCTCGCACAGCTGCGGGAACTCGGCCGCCACGTGGGCGACCGGGCAGTGGTGCTGGCAGATCTGCTGCCCGGTTGGTACAACACCGGATCCGGCCGCGGCGTTACCCGCGGCCTGGTGGTCCGGCACCGGGCCCGCGGCGGCGGCATACCCGTCGGCCGACAGGGCGTCGGCCAGGGCCTGAACCCGGGTGCGCAGGTCGCCGGCCTGCGCGACCACCGGGATGTAGCGCCGCTCGGTCTCCGCGATCTGCTGCCGGGCGAACTCCGCCACCGCCTGCGGCCCGTAGGCCCGCTCGATGAACCGCAGGGCGCTGGTGGCCATGTCGTCGTAGGCGTGCTCGAAGGCGCTGCGCCCGGCGTCGGTGATCACGAAGACCTTGGCGGGGCGGCCGCGGCCGCGGTTGCCGTAGGTCCGGGCGGTCCGGGTCTCGATCATGCCGTCGGCGATGAGGTTGTCCAGGTGGCGCCGGATCGGCGGCCGGCGTGAGCCCGAGCCGCCCGCCGAGCGTCGCCGCCGTGCACGGGCCGAGCTCGAGGATCAGCCGGGCGACATGGCCGCGCGTGCCGGCCGCCTCTCCCGGCTGCGTCGGGCTCGTTCCCGTACTTTTCACAACACCAGTGTGCCGTAAATGGGGGGCGCATCGCAAGTTTTACGCTACGTGGGCGTGACGTAAATCACGGAGGCCGCGCCCGGGGCGGTGATCTGGCTGCTCAGCGCTGCGACAGGCCGAGGGCCCCGTCGACGACCAGGGCGATCCCGGCGACCGCGAGGGCGCCGACCAGCACCGCCCGGCCGTGCGCGCTGAGCCACCCGTTTGCCGTCGCGAGGACGCGCGTGGTGGCGTCCGGGGCGGCCAGGTAGGCGACCAGCGGCAGCCAGGCGAGGGTGGCGGCGCAGACGACCACGATCGCCACGCCCGCGACGGTGACCGGGACGCCGGCCTTGGCCGTCGCCACGACCTGGATCGCCGCGATGAACGTGGTCGTCGGGAAGAACAGCAGCAGGCCGGCCAGGAAGGCGGTGCGCGGCCGGGGCCGCGCGGTGAACCGCGCGAGGAGCCCCGGCCGGCGGGCCGCGCCCCGGCTGGCCCGCGCCTCGGCGCGGCGGCCGCGCTGGATGAGGAAGGCGCAGACGGCCAGGGCGAGCACGCCCAGGCCGAGCCGCAGCCCGTCGCGCGGGTCGTGCTGGCGCGGGTCGCCGAGCCCCGCGGCCCGCAGCACCAGCAGGAACGTGACCGCCATGGCCGTGGTCATCACGAAGGCACCCGCCACGTAGGCGAGCGCCGTCTCCCGCGGGCTCCCTGAGCCGAGGAAAACGGTCATCACCAGGAGCGCGGCGGGCGAGACGGCGGCGAGCAGGGCGAACCCCGCGACCTGCAGGAGCACGGGCGGACGGTCAGTCTTCGGCCGCGAAGGCCTCGCGCAGCTTGGCTTCCTGCTCGGCGGAGAGGTTCGTGCTGATCAGCTCGGCATCGCCCTCAGGGAACTCCTGCTTGACCCGGTCCATCACCGCGTCCGAGCTGAGCAGGAACAGCGCGGAGGTGCCGGGCGTGACCTTGTCGCGCACGGACCTGATGAACGAGTCGCTGATGCCGACGTCGGCCAGCGAGCCGAACAGCGCGCCGGCGGCCGCGCCGATGGCCAGCCCGAGCAGCGGCACGAAGAAGATCAGGCCGAACAGCAGCCCCCAGAAGCCGCCGCCGAGGGCGCCGCCCCTCTTGGTGTCGTGCAGCTGGTGGGTCTTCGGCTTCTTCCTGCCTTCCTCCCAGCTGACCACGGCGGCGTCCTGCACCGTGATGAGCTGCTGAGACTGCATAGCCGCCAGCCTCTCAAGCGCCGCTTCGGCGCCGAAGGGGGTGTGGAACTTCCAGACGGTCAGTGCTGCCATCTCGTTCTCCGCTTCTGGTGAGTCTCTCGCCACGACCGCGTAGCGGGCCGCCCGTGGCTGGCGCTGCCCGCTCGTTGCAGGATCTGCCCGTTCCCGGTCGCGCCCCATCACCCGCGACGGGTGAACACGGGGCCGCCGCCTGGTGGCAGCGTGGGGGGGGGGGCACTGGCAGCGCGCGGCGGCGGACCGCCTAGAGGAGGCACCGATGAGTGTTCAGACCAAGCCCACCGTCGACGACGTCACGGCGGACTCGCTCGCCGCGCTCGCGCTCGGCCAGACCGGCATGCTCGAACAGGCGGAAGACCTGCGGGAGGAGCTGCGCCAGGGCAGCGGCCTCGACCCGCGTACCTTCGCCCTAGTCAAGATCGCGGCCCTGGTGGCCGTGGACGCGCCGCCCGCTTCCTACCTGTGGCAGGTCAACGCGGCCCTCGAGGCCGGGACCGCCCCCCGGGACATCGTGGGCATCCTGCTCGCGATCGCGCCGCAGGTCGGGCTGCCCCGGGTGGTGGCCGCCGCGCCCGAGATCATGCTGGCGCTCGACCTGGAACTGCCCGAGGGCACGGACGGCTGAGGGGCGGCGGCGATGATCATGCGGCGCCGGTCCCTGCTCCGCACCGCCGTGATAGGCGGCGGCGCCTACATGGCGGGCAAGAGCGCGGCCCAGCGCTCGGCGGCGCGCGACAACGAACAGGACACGCCCCAGGAAGCGGCGCCCGCGGCAACGCAGGTGCCGGGCCCGCGGCCCGGCGAGGCATCCGATGATCCCTCCGGGTTCAGCCAGCTCGACGAGCTGGTCAAGATGCACGACCGCGGGGCGCTGACCGACGCCGAGTTCAGCGCGGCGAAGGCCAGGCTGCTCGGCTGATGTCGCCGGCCCTGGCCGGCGCGGCGTCCGGCTACAGCAATTGCAGCCGGACGCCGCGCTCGACCGCCTCGCGGCGGGAGGTGACGCCGAGCTTGCTGTAGACGGACCGCAGGTGGGTCTTGACCGTGTTCACCGACAGGAACAGCGTGTCGGCGATCTGCTGGTTGCTCATGTAGGACCGCAGCAGGCGAAGCACGGCCAGCTCGCTCGCGGTGAGGGCGGGCGGGTCGTCGCCCGCGGCCGACGCGGCGCCCGCCGCCCGGGAGGACGGCTGGTAGACGAAGCGCTCGTGGACCCGGGTGGCGAACCCGGCGGCCGGGCTGCCCGGCGCGATGAGCAGCGCTAGCGCCGAGTGCACGGCGCCCGCGCCGTCGAGGAACGGCCGGTACAGGTCATGCGGCTCCGCGATCGTCAGCGCCTCCTCAAGCAGCGTGGCCGCGTGCTCGTCGGTCGCGGTGCGCCGCGCGGCGACGGCGGCGACCAGGAGCGCGGAGACCCGGTCGCGGACGGTCGGCCGGGGGACGCCCTCGGCGCCGCCGGGCTCGTCGCGGGCCACGCTGAGTGCCAGGCGCAGGGCCGTCGCCGGGTCGCCCTCGGCCAGCAGCAGCCGGGCGCGGGCGGTCGCCCGCTCGGGGCGCTCTCGCCGCCGCCCGGATTCGTCCTCGCCGGGCGCGGGCCCGAGCGCCTCGGCGGCCAGCCCGAGGTCGCCGGGCCGCAGCGCGGCCTCGAAGTCCAGCGGGAACAGCATGTGGTCGGCCTGGCCGTGGCGCTCGCGGGCCAGCCGGGCCAGGTCGCTGGCCCGGTCCTCGTCGCCCTCGGCGAGCGCGACGCGCGCCCCGGCCAGCGCGACCAGCAGCGCGATGTCCGGCTCGCCGGGCATCGGGGCGACCGCCGCGCTGTCGGCCTCGGCCAGCAGCCGCGTGGCCAGCAGCAGGTCGTCCCGCTCGATGGCCAGCTGGGCGGCGGCCAGCGCCGTCAGGCAGGACGCGGCGGCGTCGGGCGGCACCGCCTCGCGCGGCCGGGCCGACAGCTCGGCCGCGGCGGCGAGGTCGCCGCCGAGCGCGGCCGCCAGGGCCAGCCAGCCGCGGGCCCGCGCGGCCAGGGCGTGCGCCCCGGCCGCGGTGAGCTGGTGCAGGGCGGCGGCGAGCGTGCTCACCGCGTCCGCGATCTCCCAGCGGCCGAGGTGCACCGTGCCGAGCGCCAGCCACAGCAGCCCGAGGGCCTGGTGCTCCGACTGGGTGCCGGCCGACGCCCGCGCCTTCTCGGCCAGCGGGTGGCTCAGCGCGATGGTGGCGTCGTCGGGGTGGCGCAGCAGTCGCAGCAGGGCCACCCACAGCTCGATCACCAGCCGACCGGGCGCGTCGTCATCGTCGAGCGCGGGGACGACCAGGCCGAGGTAGGCGCCGGCCGTGTCCGGGTCGCCGCGGCACAGCCGCACCAGGGCGAGGGCGGCCGCGACGGCCGGGTCGGCGCGGCGCTGCGCGGGCAGCTGCCCGAGGGCCGCCTCGAACTCCACCACCCGGTCAGGCAGCGCCCCGGCCAGCCCCGCGTCGGTCAGCACGTGCGGCACGGCGGCCCACTCCTGGGCCTCGGTCAGGCAGCGCAGCGCCTCGATCACGTCGCCCTGGCCGGCGGCCCACCGCGCCGCCCGGCTGAACAGCACCGGGACCTCGGCCGACATCTCGCGGTGGAGCTCGCCGAGCAGCACCTGGCGCAGGAACGGGTGGAAGCGGTACCACCCCTCGCGGTCGCGGACGACGAAGCTGTTGTCCCGCTCCAGTGAGTCGAGGATGTGCGCGGCCCCCGGGTCGCCGGTCAGCCACCCGGCGAAGCCCGCGGTCACCCGCTCGGCGATGCTGGTGCGCCACAGGAATTGCCGGACCCGCGGCGGCAGCCGGTCGAGCACCTCGTCGCGCAGGTAGTCGGCGACGATCGGGTCGGCGCCGATCGCGTCGACGTTCAGGTCGCCGTCCCGGTCGGCGATGAGCGCGGCCAGCCGGGGCCCGGCCATCCAGCCCTCGGTCTCCCGCAGCAGCGCGTCGCGCTTGGCCGGCCCCACCACCAGCCCCAGGGCGTCGAGGTAGGCGTCCACCTCGTGCGCGGTGCAGGCGAGGTCGGCGCCGCGCAGCTCCGACAGCGAGCCGCTCAGCCGCATCTTGGCCAGGTGCAGCCCGGGAACCGAGCGCCCGCACAAGATGATGCGCAGCGCGGCCGGGGCGTGGTGGATGAGCAGGGCCAGCCCGGGCAGGACGTCGCTGTCCGCGAGCACGTGCACGTCGTCGAGCACCAGCACCACGGAGCCGGGCAGCCGGCGCACCGCGACGATCAGGTCGGCCGGCACGGCGTCGCGGGCCCCGGGGCTGCGCTGTACCGGGACCAGCGAGGCGGCCGGCCCCGGGGCGCTCGCCGCGAGCGACGCGGTCACGCTGGCCCAGAAGCGCGCGGGCTCCCGGTCGTCGGCGTCCAGGGTGAGCCAGGCGACCCGCCGGGACCGGCCGCCGGCGGCCGCCCAGCCGGCGGCCGCGACGGTCTTGCCGGCGCCGGGCGGGGCGGTGATCACCGTCACCGGGCGGTCGGCGGCCTGGTCGATCAGGGCGGTGAGCCGCTCCCGGTGCAGCGTGTCGTCGCCCGGCGGCGGCACCCGGAGCTTGCCCTCACGAAGCGCCAGCTCCGCCGGGACCGGCATCTCACCCGCAACGGGTGTCACCTGCGTCAATCGCTTCAATAGCGCCTCCCCCCATGTAGCCGATCCTTACCCGCCTTGAAAAGCCGATAGTCACTGCTAGTCACTTCAACCTGATCAGTGCCTCAAAACCATCAGAAGTCGCCACGCATCACCCGGAACGGGTGAGAACGCCCGCCACGCGCGGCGCGCGCGGCCGCGCGCTCCCGGCCGGCCGGCTAGCCAGCCGCGATGACGCGGGAGGTGAGCGCGCCGCCCGCCGCCGCCGCGGGCGCCGGCTTCACCCGCCGTGGATGACGCCACGGCCGCGCGGCCCGGGTGACCATCGACTCGTGTGTCCTTCCCCGGACGGAGGGACCGCTGGAAGAGGAGGGGAGACACTGTCATGAGCGACATGTATGAGCAGCCAGCCCGGCCGCAGGGCAGCGGTGCGACGTCCACTCCCGCGGGGGACACGCCCGCGGCGGACGCCACCACAGGACCCGACGCCGCGCACCGTTACGTTCCGCGGCAAACGTCCGGTTACGACGACGTCGCCGCGGCGGACAACGAGTCGAGCGACGCCGCGTACGGACTGACCCTGATGGCCGCGGCGATCATGATGGTCGCCGGCGTGCTCGGCTTCTTCGAGGGCCTCGCGCTCATCCTCAAGGGGACGTTCTTCGTGGTCCTGCCGAACTACAGCTTCAGCCTCTCGACCACCGGCTGGGGCACGATCCACATGGTCATCGGCGCCGTCGTGTTCCTGGTGGGCGCGGCGCTGCTCTCCGGCAACGTGTTCGCCAGGATCCTCGGGGTGATCATCGCCGCCTGCAGCGCGATCGCGAACTTCGTGTTCCTGCCGTACTATCCGGTCTGGGCGATCGTGGTCATCGCGCTGGACATCTTCGTCATCTGGGCTCTGCTCACCCCGAGGAACCCGATGACCAGGGCCCGGCGAGAAACCTGACCCTAGGCACGCTGGCCGGCCTCAGGAACATGACCTGGGTGCCCGGCGGTGAGTTCCTGATGGGGTCGGACCGCTTCTACCCGGAGGAGCGGCCGGCCCGCCGGGTCGCGGTGGACGGCTTCTGGATCGACGACCACCCGGTCACCGTGGCCGAGTTCCGCCGGTTCGCCCGGGCGACCGGGCACGTGACCGTGGCCGAGCGGCAGCCCGACCCGGCCCAGTACCCGGGGGCCGACCCGGAACTGCTGCGGCCGGGCTCGCTGGTCTTCTACCCGACCGCGGGCCCGGTCGACCTGCGGGACGTCAGCCAGTGGTGGCGGTACACGCCCGGCGCCGACTGGCGCCACCCGGCCGGCCCGGGCAGCACCGCGCACGGCCTGGACCGGCACCCGGTCACCCACGTGGCCGCCGCCGACGCCGACGCGTACGCCGCCTGGGCGGGCAAGGAACTGCCGACCGAGGCCGAGTGGGAGTTCGCCGCCCGCGGCGGCCTGGACGGCGCGGTGTTCACCTGGGGGGACGACCCGGCGCCGCGGGGCCGGGCGATGGCCAACACCTGGCAGGGCGAGTTCCCCTGGCAGGACACCAAGCCGCCGCGCAAGCGTGGCACCAGCGCGGTCGGCGGCTTCCCGCCCAACGGGTACGGCCTGTCCGACATGGCGGGCAACGTCTGGGAGTGGACTAGCGACTACTTCGCCGCCAGCCGCGAGGTCCACGCCTGCTGCGTGCCGCGCAACCCGCGGGTGACGTCCGCGGCCGACAGCCTGGTCCCCGATGAGCCGGGCGCGCACATCCCGCGCCGCGTCATCAAGGGCGGCTCGCACCTGTGCGCTCCCAGCTACTGCCTGCGCTACCGCCCGGCGGCACGGCAGGGCGAGGCGGTGGACACCTCCACCGCGCACCTGGGATTCCGCTGCGTGGTGCGCGTCCCTGGCTAGCACGCGCCCTCGTCACTCACAGTAATCGCACCTCGTCACCGCTGCGCTCTCCCCCGCCCGCCGCCCCGCCAGGCCCGGTGGCCGGGGCGGCTCCGGCCGGGCGCCTCACCCCGGGCGGGTGACGCAGCGGAGCCGCCCGCGTCCCTACGATGCCCCGAGGGGCCGCGCGGCCGTGACGCGGCAGTGCCGGCTGGACAACATGGCAGGGGGGTGGCGGTGATGCTCAGCCTGAACGAGCGCCGGGCCATGGGGGCGGAGGCGGCGCTGGCCACGCCGCCCGCGGCCCACGCCGGATGGGTGCCGGCGCAGGCGCGGCGCAACCCGGTCAAGCTGCTCACCGCGCAGGAGGCCACCAGGGACCCGGACCTGATCCCGGTCAGGCACGGCCGGATGATGGTCTCACCGTTCACCTTTTACCGGGGCACCGCCGTGGTGATGGCCGAGGACCTGCGCGACACCCCGGCGGCGGGCCTGCTCGTCCAGCTGTGCGGCGACGCGCACCTGAGCAACTTCGGCGTGTTCGGCTCGCCGGAGCGGCGACTGGTGTTCGACCTCAACGACTTCGACGAGACCCTGCCGGGGCCGTTCGAGTACGACGTGAAGCGGATGGCGGCCAGCTTCGCGGTCGCCGCCCGCGAGAACGGGTTCACCAAGGCCCAGGCGAGGGACGCGGCCCGCATGGCGGTGACCATCTACCGGGCGGCGATGGCCGGGTTCGCCCAGATGACGACCATGGACGTGTGGTACGCCAGCCTGGACGAGGACATGATCTCGGCCGCGCTGCGCGGGCAGGCCGACCAGGTAGCGGCGGAAGCGGCCAAGGAGGCCAAGGAGGCCAAGGAGGCCAAGGGCCAGAAGGGCAAGGGGTCAAAGAAGAAGGAGGCCAAGCTGGCCAAGCAGGCCGAGCGGCGGGTGAAGCACGCCGGGGCCAAGGCGCACACCCGCGACAGCCTGCAGGCGCTGTCCAAGCTGGGCGAGGTGGCCGACGGGCGGTACCGGATCGCCAGCAACCCGCCGATTGTCACCCCGCTGCGCGACCTGGCACCGGAGGCGACGCCCGAGCAGGTGGACAAGCTGATCCGTGACCAGTTCCGCGCCTACCGGTCCACCCTGCGGCCGGACGTGCGGCACCTGCTTGAGCATTTCGAGGTGGTGGACATGGCCCGCAAGGTGGTGGGCGTCGGCAGCGTCGGCACCCGGGCCTTCATCGTGCTGCTGCAGGGGCGCGACGCGGACGACCCGCTGTTCCTGCAGGTCAAGGAGGCCATGCCGTCGGTGTTTGAGGCGCACCTGCCGCGCAGCCGGTACCGGCAGCACGGCCAGCGGGTGGTGCAGGGCCAGCGGCTCATGCAAGCGGCCAGCGACATCTACCTGGGCTGGACCCGCGGCCTGGACACCAGCAGGCACTTCTACTGGCGCCAGCTGCGGGACATGAAGGGGGCGGCGGAGGTCGAGGCGATGACGCCGCTCGGCCTGGAGCTGTACGCCCGGGCCTGCGGCTGGAGCATGGCCCGGGCGCACGCCCGGTCCGGCGACCCGGTAGCGATCTCCGCCTACCTGGGCGAGGGCGAGGAGTTCGACGACGCGGTCACCGACTTCGCCGCCCGGTACGCCGACCAGAACGAGCGCGACTACGCCGAGTTCGCGGCGGCGGTCGACGCCGGCCGGCTGGAGGCCGTCGCCGGCCTGTAGCGGTGCGTACCGCCGGATTTACCGGCCCGGTCCGCTGGCGTTCGCTGCCCGTGCACCCGCGGCTGCGACCATGGGGGCCTATGCCGGAATCGCTCCTCGGCTCAGGCCTCGCCGGCGGTGAAGGCGAATGTGCCGTCGGGCCCGGCCCGTCAGCGGCCGGGCGTCCGACCACCGCGTCGGCGTTGAGCGGCCCGTAGATGTGCGGGTACGGCAGGTCGGCGCCTGGCACGTCCTCGTAGCGGACCTCGGACCGCAGCAGGTCGGTGTCGATAACCAGGACAAACAGGTCACCGGGGACGTCGCGGTAGAATTTGTTGGCCGTCCCGGTCACCTGGGACGCCTGGGAGGCGTGGATGAAGCCCTCCTGCGCCAGCGTCTTGCCGACCGAGGAGCGGGTGTACTCGCCGTCGGCCCGGCGCCTGGTCCCAGTCGGCGCGGGTGGCGATGTGGTAGATGCGGCTCACGGCGGACACGTTACTACCGCCCGGCCCGTGGTAGCTGTCCCGGTGAGGGCGCTAAATGGCCACCTCGGGAGCCCGGCGAACCATTCAGTCAACCCATACGTGTCGCTTAGGGAAGAGCGCTACTGTTTGTGGGCTTCGCCTCGCCGAACTCAATGCCCCGGCCGCGTCACGCGGGCGCGCCGGGCGAAAGGAACCGGATTGTCATGGTTTCGCCGCCCGATGTAGTCGACCGGCTGGACGTCACGATCCTGCCGGGCGCACGGGTCATCGCGATCAGTGATTTGCACCTGCCGCCCGAGCGGACCACGGTGTCCGGGCGCAGCTGCGAGGTCCTGTCGCGCCGGCTGGCGGCCGAGACCGGGCCGCTGACCGTGGTGCTGGCGGGCGACATCGTGGAGATGCTCGCCTACCCCGGCCGGGCGGCCGCCGACGTGCTCGACGCGCACGACGACCTGTGCCGGGCCCTGGCCCTGGTGACCGAGCGGGGCGGCCAGGTCATCTACACGGTCGGCAACCACGACGGCGACCTGGCCTGGGACCTCAAGGCGGCGACCGCGGTCCGCGAGGCGACCGGCGCCAAGCTGTGCCTGGCCGCCGACCTGGTGCTGCCGGGCGGCGAGCGGATCCGGGTGGAGCACGGCCACCAGATCGACCCCTACAACTGCTTCCACGACCCGCGCAACCCGCTGGACACCCCGCTGGGCCACCACATCGTCCGTGAGGTCGTGCCGAAGCTGGAGCGGATCGGCCGCGACTGGCTGACCGGCGCGCACGAGATGGCCGACCCGGCCGACTTCCCGTCGTTCATCGCCTCGCGGCTGGTCTACCGCAAGCTGATCCGGCACCTGTGGTGGGTGGTCCTGGCCCCGATCGTGCTGTTCGCCCTGGTGCTGCCGGAGCTCGGCCGGTTCGAGGACCGCTACCCCGGCCCGGGCCGCTGGGTGCACGACGGGGAGATCCTCGGCTACGGCGCCCTGGTGGACATCGCGATCATCGCGCTGGTCATCGCGATCGTGTCCCGGCGCGCCTGGACCTCGCTCAGCGGCCTGGCGCTGGCCGGCCGGGGCTACAGCCAGAACTCCGCCGCCCGGGAGCGCGCCGACGAGCTGATCGCCCAGGGCTATACCGGTTACCTGTCCGGCCACACCCATCACCCCGAGCTGCGCGCGCACGGCGACGGCTTCTACGGCAACACCGGCTCCTGCACCTCGGTGGTCGAGGCGATCGACACCCCCTACGGCATGCCGCCGGTCTACCTGCGCACCCAGCAGCTGTCCTGGCTGGAGATCGGCGCCGAGCCCGGATCACGACCAAGATCATGAGGGAGAACGGGCGCGGGCTGATACGCCCCTGCCTCGCGCAGCTCCAGTCGGCGCGGGTAGAGCTGGCCGGGGCGACGCGCTTCGAGCGGTTCCTGGCTCGCGCCCGCAACCCGCACGCGGCCGCGCCCCGGGCCGTCGCCATCTGGCCCGCCGGCCCCGGCCTGCCCGCCGACGGGGGCCACCGCAGGCCCCGTGACCTCAGGAAGGCCAGCAAGGCCATCCATGCCTCCTGCGAGCAGCGCTCCCGGTAGCGGGACCCCACGCGACGTTATCTCCCTGCGCGGAGCATCTTCCCTGCGCGGAGCGCTTCTTGCTGTTATCAGCCTACGAACTACTACAGAATGTCGGACCCGGCCCGCGCGGCAGGCGCGTCACGGCCCTTAGACTGCGTGCGTGAGCAAACCCCCCGCCGTCGAGATCGCCGGCATGGTCAAGCGGTACGGCGCGGCGACCGCCGTCGACGGGCTGAGCCTGACCGCGGGCCACGGCGAGGTCACGGCGATCCTCGGGCCGAACGGGGCGGGCAAGACCACCACGATCGAGGCCTGCGAGGGCTACCGGCGGGCCGACGGCGGGCCTGGTGCGGGTGCTCGGCCTCGACCCGGTGCGGGACGCGGCCCGGCTCAAGCCGCGGGTCGGCGTGATGCTCCAGGCGGGCGGCATCCCGCCCGCCGTGCCCGCGGGCGAGTACCTGCGGACGCTGAGCCGGTTCCATGTGAAACCACACGACCCGGCGTGGCTCCTTGACATGGTCGGGCTGACCGCTCACGCGAAGACGCCGTACAAGCGCCTGTCCGGCGGCCAGCAGCAGCGGCTGTCCCTGGCCGCCGCCGTGCTCGGCCGCCCCGACCTGGTGTTCCTCGACGAGCCCACGGCGGGCATGGACCCGCAGGCCCGGCACGCCACCTGGGACCTGGTCGGCGCGCTGCGGGCCGACGGGGTGAGCGTGATCCTCACCACGCACTTCATGGAGGAGGCCGAGCGGCTGGCCGACCACGTGGTCATCATCGACCACGGCCGGGCGGTCGCCGACGGCGCGCCCGCCGAGCTGACCGGGTCGGCCGGGCAGCTGCGGTTCCGCGCCCAGGCCGGCCTGGACGTCGACAGCCTGCTGACGGCGCTGCCCGCCGACAGCGCGGCCAAGGAGTCACCGGCCGGCCACTACCTGATCGAGGTGCCGGGCGGCACCGTTCAGCCGGCCCTGCTGGCCGCGGTCACCGCCTGGTGCGCGGAGCGCGGCGTGCTGCCGAGCAGCCTGCAGATCGAGTCGCGCACGCTCGAGGACGTCTTCCTTGAGCTGACCGGAAAGGACCTGAGGGGTTGACCAGCCAGCAGGCGGCCGGGGACATCCGGCCCGCGGCCGCCGCCGCCGAGCCGCGGCACGTGGTCGCCGGGCCCGGGCGCGGCGCCGCCGCTGCGGATGATCACCGCGCAGGCCAAGCAGGAGACCAGGCAGCTGCTGCGCAACGGCGAGCAGCTCACGCTCACCCTGATCATCCCGCTGCTGCTGCTGGCCGCGTTCAGCCTGGAGCCGCTGATCGACTTCGGCGGCGGGTACACCAGGATCGACTTCCTCACCCCCGGCGTGATCGCCCTGGCGGTCATGTCGACCGCGTTCACCAGCCAGGCGATCGCCACCGGCTTCGAGCGCCGGTACGGGGTGCTCAAGCGGCTCGGCGCGACGCCGCTGTCCCGCGCCGGGCTGATCACCGCGAAGACGGCGACGGTCGTCGGCGGTCGAGCTGGTCGCAGGCGGCGATCATCCTCCTGGTCGCCCTGGCGCTCGGCTGGTCACCGGACGCCGCCCGGCCGCCGTCGTGGTGGTCGCCGCTGCTGGTGCTGCTGGGCACGGCCGCGTTCAGCGGCTTCGCCCTGCTGCTGGCGGGCACGCTGCGGGCCGAGGCCACCCTGGCCGCGGCCAACCTCATCTACGTGGTGCTGCTCGGCGTGGGCGGCGTGGTGTTCCCGCTGACCAAGTTCCCGCGCCGGCGCCCGGTCGCTGCTCGAGCTGCTGCCGACCGGCGCGCTGTCCACCGGGCTGCGCGACGTGCTGGCCGACGCGGCCGCCTTCCCGGTCCGGGACGTGCTCACGCTGGCGGTGTGGGCCGTGGCCGGCATCGCCCTCGCCGCCCGCTTCTTCCGGTGGGAGTAGGGGCCACGGGCGCGCCGCGGCAGGCCGGCTGGGCGCCGGTCGCGCTGCCCGCCGGCCTGGTGCTGGCGGGCGCGGTGTCGGTGCAGTCCGGCGCGGGGATCGCCGACCGGCTGTTCGGCCAGCTGCCGCCGGCCGCGGTGACCACGCTGCGGCTGTGGTGCGGCCGCGCTGATCCTGCTGGTCGTGGCCGGGCGGAGCACCGCCCGGGTGGCCGCGCGGGCTGATCAGGCGGCGGGCGTGGGCGGGACGGCGCGGTCACGCTGTCGTTCGGGATCATCCTGGGGTTCATGAACTTCGCGATCTACCAGGCGTTCGCGCGGATACCGCTGGGGATCGCGGTCACGATCGAGTTCCTCGGGCCGCTCGCGGTCACCGTGGCCGGCACCGTCACCCGCGGCCGCAGCGGGCCTGCGGCGCGGCGCCGGCTGGCCGGCCTCGGCTACGCCGTCCTGGCCGCGGGCGGGGTGGCGCTGCTGGCGGGCACGCTCGGGCCGTCCCAGCTGAACTGGGCCGGCGTCGCCTGGGCGGTCGCGGCAGGCACCGCCTGGGCCGGCTACATCGTGGCCAGCCAGGCGACCGGGCAGCGGCTGCCCGGCTCGGCCGGCCTGGTGCTGGCGATGTGCGTGGCCGCCGTCGTGGTCACCGCGCCCGGGCGTGATCGCCGGGGACCCGGTGATGTTCCGGCCGTCGCTGCTCGCCGCCGGGGCCGGCATCGGCCTGCTGTCCTCGGTCATCCCCTACTGGCTTGAGCTGGAGGCACTGCGCCGCATCCCGGCCAGCCTGTTCGGCGTGTGGATGTCGGCTGCAGCCGGCGGTCGCCGCGCTGATCGGGCTGGCGCTGCTCGGCCAGCACCTGTCGGTGGCCGAGTGGGTCGGCGTCGGCTGCGTCGTCGCCGCCTCGGCGGGCGCGGCCCAGCGCCGCCGCCCGGCTGGACGGGCAGGCTGACGTGGCCGTCGCCGTGGTCGCCGCCGAACCGGTGCCCGTCGCCGGCACCCGCGCGCCTCGATGAAACGGAGCGTTAGCATGGAGCGCGTGCTTTCCCGGCTGATCCCCCTGATCTGGCGGCCGACACCGCGGGCGCTGCGGGGGTGGGCGCTGGCCTCGGTGATCGCCAACGCGGTGATCATCTCCACCGGCGCGGCGGTGCGGCTGTCGGCGTCCGGCCTGGGCTGCCCGGACTGGCCAGACGTGCACCAAGACCAGCGCGGTCGCCGCGCACGCGGCCGGCCAGACCACGCTGAACACCTGGATCGAGTTCGGCAACCGGCTGCTCAACTTCCCGCTGGTCGCCATCGCCGGGCTGACGTTCATCGCCTTCCTGCGTTACTACCAGGTCAGCGGGCGGGCCCGGCGCGACCTGCTGTGGCTGTCGGCGGTGCTGCCGCTCGGTGTGGTCGCCCAGGCCGTGGTCGGCGGGATCGTGGTGCTGACCCGGCTGAACCCGGCGCTGGTCGCGGCGCACTTCCTGCTGTCGACCGCGGTCATCCTCACCAGCGCGGTGGTGCTGCACGCCCGGGCGGGCGCGCTGGTGGCCGCGCTGGCCCCCGACGGCCCCGCCGTCGCCGCCGCGGGCGGGACCGACCGTCCGCGCCGACCTGCGGGTGCTCGCCGGGATCCTGGCGGGCGTGACCGGCGGTCATGCTGGCCGCGGGCACCGTGGTCACCGGCACCGGGCCACTGGCCGGGACGACGATCGACTCCCATGGCCACCGGACCACCGTGCCGCGGTTCCACTTCTCGCTGGAGTCGGTCACCCAGCTGCACGCGGACATCGGCTGGTTCATCCTCGCGCTGACCGTGGCGGTGGTGATCGGGCTGCGGTACGCCGGTGGCTCGCGGCGCACCGTGCGGCTCGGCTGGCTGGTCCTCGCGGGCCTGGCCATGCAGGGCGTGATCGGCTACGTGCAGTACTTCAACCACCTGCCGGCCGGCCTGGTCTGGGTCCACGTCGCCAACGCGGTGCTTGTGTGGATCTTGGTGCTGCGGCTGTACCTGTCCACCGGGACTGGTCTGCCGCGCTCCGCCCGGCGCGCCGGGCCCGCCGAGGCCACCGAGCAGGCGCCGGCCCAGCGCCCGGTCAAAACCACAAACTTATAGCCTTAACCGCATGACGGAACGCGCGCTCGCGCTGATCTCCCCGCTGGGCGCCGCGGGCCGGGCGGACGAGGTGGTGCGCCGCGTGGGCGTGGCGATCAAGCTCGGCCTGTTCGCCGAGGGGGCGCAGCTGCCGCCGGAGACCGAGTTCGCCGCGCAACTCGGCGTGTCCGCGATGACGCTGCGCGAGGCCCTGGGAACCCTGCGCCAGCACGGTCTGGTGGAGACCAGGCGCGGCCGGACCGGCGGCACGTTCGTCCGCTGGCCGACGACCCCGGCGGCCAGCGTGCTTTCTGACCGGCTGCGGTCCCTGACCGACCCCGCGCTGCGTGACCTGATCGATGAGCAGTTCGCGGTGTCCGGCGGCGCCGCCCGGCTGGCCGCGGCGCGGCGCCGGCAGCCAGCGTGCGGCGGCTGAGCACCCTGGCCCGCCAGCTGGCGGGCGCGACCACGACCGGGGCGCGGATCAGGGCCGACAGCCGGTTCCACATCGAGATCGCGGTCGCGTCGGGTTCGGCCCGGCTGGCCCGGCTTGAGGTGGCGCTGCAGGCGCAGCTGGCCGAGCCGCTGTGGCTGCCGCCCGGCCCCCTCGACCTGCCGGAACTCGGCGCGGCCGCCGCGAGCGCCGAGCACGCCGCGATCGGCGAGGCCATCGGGGCCAGGGACGGCGACCGGGCCCGGGTCCTGGCCGAGCAGCACGTGGAGCGGAACCTGCGGCGGCTGACCGCGCTGCGGCTGGCCCTCGACTGAGCGCGGCGCCGGGCGCAGCGTCAGGGCCGGGTGGCCGCGCCGCCCAGGTGAGCGAGGAAACCGAACACGGACAGCTGTCCGCGCCCGACCGCCTCGTACAGCTCGTCCAGGTCGGCGTAGCCGAGGCGGCGGGCCGCGCTGAACGCGGTGCCGTCGTCCTCCAGCTCCCGCAGGTCCGGGGCGCCGGGCCCGACCCCGGGAGCGGACAGCGCCTCGGCCACCGACGCCCGGCCGACGGCGGCGGCCTCCTCCGACTTGCGGCTGGCGATCGCCGCCTTCAGGTGGGCGCGGGCGTGGCCGCTGTGCGCGGCGGCCAGCCACGAGTCGGGCGGGTCGGCGTACGGCCCGGTGATCAGGTCGACGACCTGGCCGTGCGCCAGCCGGTTCTCCATCGGCTTGCGCATCCCGTTGACCAGCACGCCGACCGCGCTGCCGGCGGTGGCCGGCGACACGGCGTAGGCGAAGTCGACGGCGGTCGAGCCGGTCGGCAGCTTCACCGGCACGCCTGCCGGGGTGAACACCACCATGCCGGCGTTGCCCAGGTCGGCACGGAGCCCGTCGAGGAAGTCGCCGGGCGCGGCGAGCGGCTGCCAGGCCAGCAGCCGGTCCAGCCAGTCCAGGTCGGCCCGGCGGGCCAGGTCGGCGCTGACCCGGCCGTCCCGGCCGCCGGCCTCGCGGATCCGGGCCGCCACCCCGTAGTTGGCCACCGCGTCCATCGCGGGCGTCCTGATCAGCACGCCGACCGGCACGCCGTCGACCGTCACGGCCGTGTGCAGCGAACGGTACATGTTGTACTTGGGCATGCTGATGTAGTCGCTGAACCGGTCGGCGACCGGCTGCCACCGGCCGTGCAGCACGCCGAGCGCCACGTAGCAGTCCCCCTCGGCCCCGTCCACCACGACCACCACGCGGGCCGCGTCGGTGGGCCGCATGGCCGGCCCGCCCGCGCCGCCTTCCGCGGCCGCCGGGCCGCCCGCGCCGGAGATCCGGCCGGCCGGCGCCGCCGGGCAGGCTGCGGTGGATGGAGTACAGGTGCCGGTTGCGCGCCGTCACCTCGGCCCGCACCCCGGCCGCGTCCAGTTCGGTGCGCATCGCCGCGATCAGCTCGCCGAGCGCGGCCCGACGGGCCTCTTCCGTCTCCTGCACCAGGCCGAGTACCCGCTCGTGCGCGTCCGGCGCCAGGTGCGCGAACGCCAGGTCCTCCAGCTCCCGCTGGTACTCGTACAGCCCGAGGCGCTGGGCGAACGGCACCAGCAGCTCCATGGACGCCCGGGCGATCCGCTCGCGCTTCTCCCGCTTGGCGTGGTGGCCCAGCGTCCGCAGGTTGTGCACCCGGTCGGCCAGCTTGATGACCAGCACCCGCAGGTCGATCGAGGCGGCCACGATCATCTTGCGGAACGTCTCGGCCTCGGCGTGGTCGCCCCACTTGGACCCGTCCAGCTTGGTGACCCCGTCGACCAGGACGGCCACCTCCGCGCCGAACTCGGCCTTGACCTCGCCGATGGTCAGCCCGGTGTCCTCCACCGTGTCGTGCAGCAGCGCGGCCACCAGCGTGGTGGTGTCCATGCCGATGTCGGCGAGCAGGATCGCCACCGCGAGGGGGTGGGTGATGTAGGGGGCGCCCGACTTGCGCAGCTGGCCGTCGTGCCAGTGGTCGGCGACCGCGTAGGCGCGGCGGAGCAGTCCGGCGTCCGCGCCGGGGAAGACCTGCCGGTGCGCCGCGATCAGCGGCCGCACCCCGTCCGTCTCGGTGCTCGACTCCGCGGCACCACCCGCGAGCGCGGCAAGCCGCCGGGCAACAGCCACCCTGCACGTCCCATCGTCGCAACTAGATGTTCACCCTCTGCTACAGAGATTAGACCGATAACACCCGGCGCGCAGCACCCTTCGGCGAGGCGGTGCGCGGGCGGTCGCCGCTGTCATCAGGCGTGGTTCCTGGGCTGTGGCGGCCCCGCAGCGGCGCGGGTCCGCGGCCCCGCCGGGTCCGCTAGCTTCGGGCATATGGGTCTTTTCTCTCATCAGCACGCGCGGGACGCCTACGACCAGGTGTACGGCGGCGGCCGCCCGCATCACGAGGTCACCCACGAGCTGCTGGCGGGCGCGGCGGGCTTCGAGGCCATGCGCCTGTTCGAGCGGCACCGTGAGCGCGAGGGCATCCCCGAGCACCATCAGCTGGCCAAGGAGCTGCTGACCGGCTTCGTCGCCGCCGAGATCGAAAAGCACTTCGAGAACGAGCGATACGGCCACCTGGACCGCCGCGAGGCCCAGCGGCTGGCCCGGGAGCAGGCCGAAGGCCTGTACCAGCAGCAGTACGGCCGCTGGTAACGGCATCGCGGCGAAGGTCAGCACCAGGGCATCGCCATCACGGGCGGCGGCTGCGCGTCCCCGGCCTCATGACCCGCCGTGCGGGTCGGGGCCGGGGTCGGCGCCGGCCGCCACGGCGGCGAGCCGGGGCAGGTACGTCTCCCAGTCCACCTGGTGGGCCGCGACCAGCTCCGGGGTCGGCAGGCGGTCGTGGCGCAGCACCAGCCGGGTGCCCGGGCCGGCCGGGGCGAGGGTCACGGTCACCCGCGAGCTGCCCGCCGACAGGGCGGCGGCGGCCGGCGGGCCGCTCCCCCGGTCCACGGTGTACGCCGCCGCCGCGTCGTCGGCGAAATCCCAGGTGAACACCACCCGGTGCGGCCGGTCCACCGCCTCGAAGCGGCCGGCGGCCCGGAAGCCGTCGCTCATCGAGACCTCGTACCGGCCGCCGGGCCGGGGGTCGAGCACGGCGGCGGCGCCCATCCAGCGGACGTAGCGCTGCTGATCGGTGAGGTAGCCGAACACCTCGTCCGGCGACGCCGCGACCTCCAGCGTCACCTCGGCGCGGGAACAGTCATCATGGCCAAGGGACACCGGGCAGCGTCGGAAGTGGGCGCTACGATGCGTGGCGTGACCGCGGACCTGATCGACCGGGCGCGCAGCGGCGACGACGACGCGTTCCGCGAACTCACCGCCCCGCACGAGGCCGAGCTGCGGCTGCACTGCTACCGGATGCTCGGGTCGGCCCAGGACGCCGAGGACACGCTGCAGGAGGTGCTGCTGGCGGCGTGGCGGGGCCTGGCCGGGTTCGAGGGGCGGGCGTCGGTCCGCACCTGGCTGTACCGGGTGGCCACCACCCGCTGCCTGAACGCGCTGCGGTCACGATCGCGGCGCCCGCAGGCGGCCCTCCCGCCGGGCCTGACCCCGCCGCCGCCCCGGCTGGGCGAGGTGACCTGGCTGGAGCCGTACCCGGACACGCGGCTGGCCGGCCTGCCGGACACGCTGCCCGGGCCCGAGGCCACGGTCGAGTCCCGCGAGGCGGTCTCGCTGGCGTTCGTCACCGCCATCCAGCTGCTGCCGCCGCGCCAGCGCGCCGTGCTGCTCCTGCGCGACGTGCTCGGCTTCACCGCCGCCGAGGCGGCGGCCATCCTGGCGGTGACCGAGGAATCGGTCAAGAGCGCGCTCAAGCGGGCCCGCGCCGCCCTGGCCAGCGCCCCGGCCGGCGCCGGCGGCCCGCCTGGCGCTGGCGCCCCGCCGCCCGGCGCTGGCTCGCCGGAAGAGGAAGCCCTGGCCGAGCGGCTGACCACCGCCTACCTTGGCGGCGACGTGGCCGCGATCATCGCCCTGTTCACCGACGACGCGTGGCTGCGCATGCCGCCGGCGCCGCTGGAGTACCAGGGCCCCGACCCGATCGGCCGCTTCCTGCAGGCGGTCGCGTTCCGCGACGGCCGCACGTTCCGTCTCGTGCCCGCCCGGTTCAACGGGCAGCTCGCGTTCGCCGCGTTCCTGCCCGGCGCCGCGCAGCCGCACGACCTGCTCGTCCTGACGCTGAGCGCCTGGCACGGCGGCGCCTGGATCAGCGCGATGACCCGGTTCGCGCCGCCGCGCCCCCTGGGCGGCCCACCCGGTGTCTAACACGGCATGGACGACTACCGTAATGAACTGCACATCAACGCCGCGCCTGAGAAGGTCCGCGCGGCCCTGACCGCCCGATTGGACGGGCACCACGGTCTCGTTCACCCTCGACCCGGCCGCCGACGGCACCACCACCCTGCGCTTCCACCACGCGGGCCTGACCCCGCGCCTGGAGTGCTACGCCGGCTGCCAGGTCGGCTGGGACCAGTACCTGCCCAGCCACCGCGTTCACTTGCCGAGACACTCTGCTCCTGTATTACCTCGACCTTATGGGAGCCTTGCCTTTGTGTGGTGTCTTGATCCGGTCAACAGTCCGAACCTGATCAAACGGCTGCGGCCGCACGGGCGGGGCCGCGACTTTGAGATCGCCTGGGTGGGCGAAGGGTGGCGGTCACTGGTCGATGAATGCCACACCCGTATCGGGGCGGTTTTCCACGACTACGAGCTGGTGGACATCAAGCAGTACTACGGCGTCTTGCTTTACCAGGCGCGCCCGCGCCGGGTTATCGACGGTGAGCAGCCCTGGACCGCACAGGAGCGCCGAGTTCTCGGGATGATCACCAGCGACATCCAGCGCCGGTCGGAGCAGGTCTGCGAGTGGTGCGGCGGCTCGGGCCAGCTCCGCGAGTGGCGAAGGTTCGAACTGACACTCTGCGACGCCTGCGACCAGAGCTTTCCAGACCCGCCGTACCGAGTCCACGCGCTCCCTGAGCGGTAACGCCAGACAGGGCCCAGCGGAGCTAGGCATCCTTACCGACAGGCCGAATGCGTCACACTAACGGCATGGCGTTGCCTGGTGAAACGACGGTATCTGATGCATTGCCGCCCCAGCGGGGCCGCGGGGTGATCGGTGATTGGACGATCGCGGTGACGATCGCCTGCTCGCTGACGCTCACCGCTGGTGCCTTGTACGTGTTCTACGCGTCCATCCAGCCGGTCTCAATATCCGAGGGGTACGGCGCCGTCCTTTTTGATTTTCCCTGGATGCTGGCGTACTTGACTCTGGCCGCCGTCTGGCTGGGGAGTCCGGTGATCCTGCTCGTTCTCGGCCTGGTCCACTTGCTCCGGCATGCCCGTCACCGGTGGTGGTCAGCCGCCTGCTGGCTCATCCTGCTGGCCGCAGGGGTCGGGACAGGCTTCCTGGTCATGCATGGTTACCGCCTGCTGTTCCTGGCCTACCCCACTGACACCGCAGGGGAGCCGCTGGGGCCGTCCCGCTGGGCCCCAGCCGGGCCCTACTGGCTGGCCCTCGCCGCAGCGGTCGGTGAACTGGCGGTAGGGGCCGTCATGATCGCTCTGGTCAGCGCATCGCCTGGAGGGCGCCGGCTATCACGTGCCTTCCGGGCCTGATCGACCACTGAACCGGGACGCGGGCCGATCCGTTGCCTTAGGTGAGCGCACCCCGACATTGGGTGCCTACCCTGGGTGGCGACTGGTGCGGATCGATGAGACCGGCGACGGCGACGCCCGGCCGCGTGGCGCCGATGCGCCGTGGCCGGCCGAGCCGGGGACCGGGTCACCGGAGCCACGCGAAGGGTCGCCGCCCCAGGCCGACGCCGCCGTCCGGGCGCAGCGGGCGATCGATTACCAGGCCCGCGTGGACGCCGCCTACCGCGCGCACGCCATCGACCAAGGCTGCGCCCGCGTCGAGCAGGTCGAGCGCGAGACGGTCACCCCGGCCATGCGCCGCATCGAAGCCGAGGACGGAGGCCGGCACCTGGCCGGGCTGGAGCACCGGCTCAAGGAGCGCTACCGCATCGAGGAGAAGGTCGATCACGACGTCGCGAAGAGAGGGGTCACGGCTGTCGACGCCTTCGCCGCGATGAAAGACGCCATCCGCTACACCTTCTGCTACCCCGAGGAACGAGTACACCGCGGGCGTGTACACCGACTGCGAGCGGCTGGAGGACGGCCGGGCTTCCAGCTTTGGATCGCGCGGAACTCGTGGCCCACGACGAGTACAAAGGGATCAACAGCCGGTGGCGCGTCCCCGACAATGGCCAGCTGTTCGAGGTTCAGTTTCACACCGCAGGCCAGCCTCGACGCTAAGGAAGAGACCCACGCCGCCTACGAGCGCCTTCGCACGCTGCCTGACCGATCGACGCCGAGGTCGCGCGACCTGCACGCTTACCAGCGCGAGGTAACCGCGAAGGTCCCGGTTCCCGCCTGGTGCCCTGGACGTTCCGACTACCCTAGGAGACGCGATGCCAGCAGAAGATCACGTACTACGCCATCGTCGACGACCTACAGCAGCCGTGAGGCTCCCGCCGGGGTGCTTGCGACGCATCGAGCACGACGGCGGGCGAGCGCGACGAGGCAGTTCGGCAGCGACCTGGCGTGGACGCGAAGCGCGCTCGCTACTCCTACGAGCGCGGCAACGGCGACAGCCGAGTTCTACGAGATCACTGAGGACGAGGCCAACCGCATCGTTGAGCGGATCCGCCGGTCGGTCACCGGGGAGCGCTAGGCAAGCGGCTCGTTGCGGCCCCAGGAGCGCTGGGTGAGCACGACCCGGTAGCCGTCCGGGTCGGCGATGGTGACGCCGCCCTCGTCCCAGTAAGGGTTGAGCGAGGGCACGACGGTGCCGCCGTGGGCCACGGCCCGGGCGATCGTCTCGTCGGCGACCGGAGCGGCCAGGTAGATGACTAGGAGGTCTTCCGGCGTGGGCGCGGGCGTGACCACGTCTTGCGGGGCAATGGTCAGCTCCAGGTGCCACTGGCCGCCGGCCGGGCCGAGCATCAGCAGGTCGTAGGGCCCGTGCTCGGGACTGCCCTGAGCGCGGTAGAGCACGCTGAGGCCGAGGCCGCCGACGTAGAAGCGCTCGGCGGCGGCCAGGTTGAGCGACGGCCGCGCGATCCGGATGACGTGGCTGGCGTCGATCATCGTTCGATGCCCTGGTTGCCGTGCCAGATGAGGCGCTGGGCGAAGGCGCCGTTGCGTTCGGCCTTGGCCGCGCGGAGGGCGTCGAGTTCGGCCGGGGTGGTGCCGTTGGCGGCGGCCAGGGCGTAGACGACCTCGAGGATGTCGGCCAGTTCCATCGGGTCGTTGTCGGAGGCGAGGAACTCGGCGACTTCCTCGCCGAGCTTGTCCCGCAGCCGGGAGGCGTACTCGGCCTGGCTGGCGGTGCGGGGCCGGATTGCGCCGTCGGCGCGGATGCCGGGGAGCGGTGCGGACGAGCTTGCGTGACGGCGCCGGTGATGATGACGTCGGCGAGCGCTCGGGCCGGCCAGGTCGATCGCGGGTGTGGGTGACGCCCTTGCGCGGAGTTGGACGCCCGGTCAGCGGTGTGGTGACGCGGTGACCTCGCCGAGGTAGGCCTCGGCGACCTCGCCGACTTCCTCCGACAGCTTGAGCAACTGCGCCTCGACCGGGAAATCGCCGAGCCACCGGGCCAGCCGGCCCGCCTCGTCCCACATGTTGGTCCTTTCGCGGAGCACGCGCCCGTTCCTGCGAGTCCTTGCATTTTTACTCCTCGCATTTTTACTCCGCGCGCCGCTGCAGGGTGTGGTAGCCGTGCTCCTTCCTGGCCTCGGCGATGGTGGCTCCGGCGAGGATGGCCTGGGTGATGGCGTCCTCACGGGCGGCTATCTCGGTGGCCAGGTCGGCGACCTGGGCGAGCCGGTGGCGGGGGACGACGACCACGCCGTCGTCGTCGCCGGCCACGATGTCGCCCGGACGGACCTGGACGTCGCCGAGCGCGACCGGGACCTCGGTGTCGGCGACCTCGACCCGGTCCTTGCCGGTGCGCATGAAGCGGCCGTGACTGTACATGGGGTAGCCGATGCGCAGCGCGGTCGCGACGTCGCGGCACACGCCCCAGATCGCGGTGCCCGCCAGGTGCCGTGACGCGGCGTACTCGGTGAGGATGTCGCCCCAGACGGTGGCGTCGGTGCGGCCCTGGTTGTCGAGGACGGCGACCCCGCCGGGCGGGATGTGGTCGACGTAGTCGCCGACGGTGCCCTTCGGGTCGCCGACCGGGACGTAGCGGACGGTAGAGGCGGGACCGGCCATCCGCAGTCCGGTGGCCAGCGGGGCGATGCCGTGGGCGCTGCCGGGCAGGCCGAGACGGTCGAGGGCGTCGGAGACGGTGGCGGTGCCCGCCCGCACCAGGGCGGCGACGTGGCCGGCCAGGACGCTGTCGGCCTGCCCGCCCAGAGCCATGGGCCCGGTCATGAATCACCGCCGGCCAGCGCGGCGTGGAACTTCGCGTCGGCCATCACGTCCACGACCGATTCGCCGGCCCGGATCGCGGCGGCCATCGCCTCCTGGCGGGCGGTGAGCCGCTCGGCCGCCTCGATGACCCGCGCGGCCCGGGCGGCGGCGAGGAAGACGACGCCCGACCCGTCGGCCAGGACCAGGTCACCGCCGTGCACCAGGATGCCGTCGAACAGCACGGGCACGTTCGAGCCGCGCTCGGCGATCCGGCCGCGGGCGGTGACCGGGACGGCGGCCCGGGCCCACAGCGGGTATCCGGCGGCGGCCACCGCGTCCACATCGCGGCAGGCGCCGTCGATGACCGTGCCTTCGATGCCGTTGACCTGGGCGGCAACGGTGAGGATGTCGCCCCAGCAGGACACGGTCAGCCGGCCCCGGTTGGCGATGACGATCACGTCGTCCGCCCCGGCGGCCGCGACGGTCTGGGTGGCCAGGTGGCGGCCGGCCGGCGCGGCGGCCGCGTCGACCACCTCGACGGTGCGGGCGTACCCGGCGACCTTGGGGCAGGCGGACCACATCGGGCGCACCCCGGTGGTGGCCCCGGACAGTTGCAGGTGGTCGAGCGCGTCGGAAACCGCGCAGGTGTCGAGCGCGCGCAGGCGCGCCAGGAGGGGTTCGGCCATGATCACCACTGTTCCCCAGGGGCACTCCCCCGTCCAGGGGTAACTTCGCCCGCCCGGAACTCGTTGAACACCTGGCTTGACGCGGCCCGTGCGCACCACCGACGATCGGTGGCATGGACCCGGACACCGAACCGCTGCTGCTCACCAGTGAAGGGCCGGTCGCCACCCTCACCCTCAACCGCCCGCAGCGGCTCAACGCGATGACCTACGCGATGTTCGCCCGGCTGCCGAAGGTGCTTGCCGAGGCGGCCGCGCTGCCCGGCCTGCGCGTCCTGGTGCTGCGCGGCGCGGGCACCCGGGCGTTCAGCGCCGGCGCGGACATCTCCGAGTTCGGCACGACCCGGTCGACGCCGGAGCAGGCCGCCGTCTACGACGACGCCATCCTGGCCGCGGAGGAGGCGCTCGCCACCTTCCCCGCCCCCACGATCGCCGCCATCGGTGGCCACTGCTACGGCGGCGGCTGCGGCCTCGCCGTGTGCTGCGACATCCGGTTCGCCGCGGCAGGCGCCCGGTTCGCGATCACGCCGGCCAAGCTCGGCCTGGTCTACCCGCTGCGCGGCACTAAGCGCCTGGTGGACCTGGTCGGCCCGTCCCGCGCGAAGCTGATCCTGATGTCCGGCGCCGACTACAGCGCCGCGCAGGCGCAGGCCTTCGGCCTGGCCGACGAGGTGTTCGCGGACCCGGACGCGCTTGACGCGGGCGTGCGCGAGTTCGCCGCCCTGCTCGCAGCCCGCTCCGGGGTCACCCAGCGCGCGGTCAAGCAGGTCGTCGGCCGCATCATGGACGGGGTGACGCACGACGACGCGGAGCACGCCGCGCTCCGCGCCGCCGCCCTGACCAGCCCGGACTACGCCGAGGGCGTGCGGGCTTTCCTGGACCGGCGGCCGCCGGACTTCGGCTGACCGGACCTAGAAGCCGGCCAGCTCGGCGGCGACCGCGTACGGCAGGTGGCGTGGCCAGGCCACCAGGCCGCGGGCCAGCGCGGCGACCCGCGGCCGCAGCGGCGTCAGCCGCTCGACGCAGTGCCGCCAGGCGGCCGCCTCGTCCCCGGCGAACGGGGTAGCCGCGAGCCCGGCGCGGAACCGCCGGGCGTCGCCGCCGTCGCCGCGCCAGGACGCGAGCCAGTCGCGCAGTTCGGTGTCGGAGGCCGGCAGCGTCCAGCGGCGCAGCCCCTCGGCGACCTGCCCGGCGGCCGCGATGACGAACCCGTCCGCGCCGCCGCCGGCGATGGAGTGCACCCGGCCGGCGCTGCGGCCGCCCGCCCGGATCGACGCGGAGCTGAACCGGGCGCCGACAGCCAGCGCGGCCACGGCGTGGCCCGCCTCGTGCCAGGCGGTGGCCACGGCTTCCCGACGGGCCGGGGCGTAGGACTCGGCGTAGCCGCCCGCGTAGCGCTGCCTGATCCAGTCGTCGTGCACCACGGACTCGTCGTCGTAGCGGGCAAGCCTGGCCAGCTCGGCGCGCACCGTCACCAGGGTTCTCTGCTCGGCCGGCGTCACCTTAGAGACTTTAAGCCCTTGTGAGCGGGAAGCCCTTGTGGCGGGGGCGGGGCGGGTGAAACCCGGTGGCGCGCGGCGGCGCGGCTGTGGTCGGATTATCGGCACAAGGAAGGAGCTACCTGATGACAACGGCCGCGACGGCGCTGCCACTGCTGGAGCTGCGGGTCACCGCGGGGCCGGTTGAACTGCACGGGATCACCGATGACCTGCTCGGACCGCTCGCGGACCTGGCGACCGACATCCACGACGCGGACTTCATGCCGTTCACGTTTCCCTGGTCGCTCACGGCGGCGCCGGACATGGCCCGCAACGTGGCTCAGCACCACTGGGGCAAGCGGGCCAGCTTCTCCCCGGCCCAGTGGAACGCCGACCTGGCCGTCTTCTACGGCGGGGAACTGGTGGGCGCGCAGGGTTTCAGCACCAGGGACTACCTGATCACCCGGGGCGGCGAGACCGGCTCGTGGCTCAGCCGCCGGTTCCAGGGCCGCGGCATCGGCACCGCGATGCGCCAGGTGATGTGCGCCTTCCTGTTCGACCACCTGGACGCGGAGCACATCACCTCGTCCGCGTTCGAGGACAACCCGGCGTCGCTGGCGGTCAGCAGGAAGACCGGCTACACCGACAACGGGACCGAGCGGGTCAGCCGCCTGGGCGCGCCCGCCACCCTGCGCCGCATCCTGCTTGAGCCGGCCGGCCTGGTCCGCTACGCGCACCCGCTGACCGTGACCGGACTGGCCGGGTTCCGCGCGTCCATCGGGCTGGACGCGGGATAACGCGACCGCCGGTGTGCCACACTTCTTGCTGTTATCAGCCGGGGCTGTGGTGCGGCACGGCGGCGCGGGGGCCGGGGGCGTGACGGCGACCCAAACTTCGGCCGCCCGCCGCCCTTGGTGTTCACGTGCGGGCGCTGGCGCGCCATCATGGTCGGTGTGCGCGCAATGTCGGGTGACATCACCTTTGCCCGCGTGTGCGCTTTTCATGGTCTAACCGGCCGGCGCTCACCCGCCGGGAGAGGAGCGGACGAGTGGGACACCACGAGAACGGCGCGTCGGTCACGGTCGCCGAGGCTTACCTGAGCGTGCTGCGCGACCGGGGCGTGAGCCGCCTGTTCGTGAACGCGGGCACCGACTACGCACCGTTCGTCGAGGCGTACGCGCACCAGAAGGAGACCGGGCTCGACCTGCCCGAGGTGGTCATCTGCGCGCACGAGAACCTCGCCGTCTCGATGGCCCACGGCGCCTACCTGGGCGACGGCCGCGTCCAGTCGGTCATGGTGCACACCAGCGTCGGCACGGCCAACGCGGTCTGCGGCGTGTACAACGCCGCGACCGACCAGGTGCCGATCCTGCTCGCGGCCGGCCGCACCCCGTTGTTCGAGGACTCCGTGCTCGGCTCGCGCAACGGGGCGATCCACTGGGCCCAGGAGATGTACGACCAGGCGTCCATGCTCCGCGAGTTCGTCAAGTGGGACTACGAGCTGCGCGACGGGGTGCACGTGGCCGCGGTCCTCGACCGGGGCGTCGACATCGCCATGGCCGCGCCGCGAGGCCCGGTGTACCTGTCGCTGCCCCGCGAGGTGCTGGCCCGCGACACCACCGCGGCCATGCCGCCCCGCGCCACCGCGACGCCCACCGACCCGGCGCCTGACCCGGCCGCGGTCGAGCGGCTGGCCGACCTGCTGGCCGACGCCAAGTTCCCGGTGTTCGTCACCGCCGCGACCGGGCGGGACGCGGCCACGCCCGCGCTGCTCGGGCAGGTCTGCGACGACTACTCGATCGCCGTGCTCGAGTCCCGGCCCCGCGCCTACAACGTGGACACCGCCCACCCGCTGCACCTGGGCTACGACCTGAACGCGGCCGCGGACGCCGACGTGCTGGTCTTCCTGGACATGGACGTGCCGTGGATCGCCGCGGCCGCCACGCCGCCGGCCGGCGCGGTCATCGTGCAGACCGGGCCGGACGCGCAGTACACCCGGTACCCGATCCGCACCCACCGCAGCGACCTGTCGGTCACCACCACCACCGGTAACCTGCTCACCGCGCTGGCGGCGGCGCTGTCCGCCCGGGCCGGCCGGATCGACCGGACCCGGCGGGCCCCCATGGAGCGGATCGCCATCGACAGCCACACCCGGATCGCCGAGCGGCTGGAGGCGGCGGGCCAGGCCAAGGGCCCGATCAACAAGGCCTTCATGAACTGGGCGCTGGCCCAGGTGCTGACCGCAGGACACGTCGGTGGTCAGCGAGTACACCGCGCGCCCCGACCTGGTGCCGCGCACCGGGCCGCTCAGCTTCTTCGGCACGCCGCCGGCCGGCGGCCTCGGCTGGGGCGTCCCGGCCGCCATCGGCCTGAAGCTGGCCCGGCCCGAGCGCACGGTCATCTCGGCCGTCGGCGACGGCGCCTACATGTTCGCCAACCCGGCGGCGTGCCACCACGCGATGGCCATGCACGACCTGCCGGTGCTGACGATCGTCTGCGCGAACCGCCAGTGGACCGCGGTGCAGGGCTCGGCGCTCGGCATGTACCCGGCGGGCTACGCGGCCGGGCCGGCCAGCTCAGCCCGCTGGCCGAGCTGGGCCCGGCGGTCGCGTTCGAGCAGTACGCCACGGCCGCGGGCGGTTACGGAGAGGCGGTCACCGAGCGGGCCGACCTGGTGCCCGCACTGCGCCGGGCGCTGCACGCGGTGCAATCCGAGCACCGCCAGGCCGTGCTCAACGTCGCCTGCGCGGACTGACCGGGCACCCAGCGGCCGGCGGCGCTCGCGCCGCCGGCCGCGTTAACGGGCGGGGGGTGCACGCACCCCTGTTGCTTGTAGTCATACAATAAATATATGTCTATAAGAACTGGGCGGCCGTGGCTGGTCCTGTGCATCTGCTGCCTGAGCCTGCTGGTCGTGGGGACCGACGCCACCATCGTCAACGTCGCGCTGCCCGCCATCCGCAGCGACCTGCACGCCTCGCTCAGCGGCCTGCAATGGTCGGTCGACGCCTACACGCTGGTGCTCGGCAGCCTGCTGATGGCGGCGGGGTCGGCCGGCGACCGCCTCGGCCGCAGGCGGGTCTTCCAGACCGGCCTGGCGCTGTTCACGCTGGGCTCGCTGCTGTGCAGCGTCGCGCCGAACGTGACCACCCTGGTGGTGTTCCGTTGCCTGCAGGCCCTGGGCGGGTCGATGCTCAACCCGGTCGCGCTGTCGATCGTGAGCAACACGTTCACCGAGCGGCGGGCCAGGGCGCGGGCGATGGGCGTGTGGAGCGCCGTCTTCGGCGTCAGCCTGGCCCTCGGGCCGGTGGTCGGCGGGCTGCTGGTCACCAGCCTCACCTGGCGGGCGATCTTCTGGATCAACATACCGATCGGTGTCGCCGCCATCGTCTTGACGCAGCTGTTCGTGCCCGAGTCGCGGTCCCCCACCGCGCGCCGGTTCGACCCGTGGGGCCAGTCGCTGATCATCGTCATGCTGGCCACGGTGACCTTCGGCGTCATCGAGGGGCCGGCGCACGGGTGGGGGTCGCCGCTGATCGTGGCGATGTTCGCGGTCGCGGTGGCCGCTGCGGCCAGCCTGGTGCTGGTTGAGTCGCGGCGCGAGCAGCCGCTGCTCGAGATCCGGTTCTTCCGCAGCGCGCCGTTCAGCGGCGCCAACGCGATCGCCGTCATGTCGTTCGCCGTGCTCGGCGGGTTCCTGTTCCTGAACACCCTGTACCTGCAGGACGGGCGGGGCTTCAGCGCGCTGCAGGCGGGCCTGATGACGGTGCCGATGGCCGTGATGATCTGCGTCTTCGCCCCGGTCTCCGGCCGGCTCGTGGGCGGGCGGGGGCCGCGGCTGCCGCTGGTGCTGGCCGGGCTGGCGATCACGGTGGCGGCCGGGCTGATGCTCCGGCTGGGCGACAGCACGCCGGAGCTGTACCTGCTCGGCGTCTACGCGCTGTTCGGGCTCGGGTTCGGGCTGGTCAACGCGCCGATCGCGAACACCGCGGTGTCCGGCATGCCGAACAGCCAGGCCGGCGTGGCCGCGTCGGTCGCCTCGGCGAGCAGGCAGACCGGGAACGCGCTCGGCGTCGCCCTGTGCGGCTCGCTGGTGGCGGGAGCGTCCAACGCCAGCCTGGCTTCGGCCAGCCACGCCGCCTGGGCGGTGCTCGCCGCCTGCGGCCTCGGGGTCGTCGTGATCGGCTACGCCTCCACCGGGCCGCGCGCGCGGGCCACGGCGGAGCGGGTGCGCGGGCTGCTGGCCGACGACTCCCCCGGCCCGGACGGGCGTGGCGCCGGCGCTACCGCTTCCGGCCCTGACGGCGGTACTGTCTCGGACACAGACACTCCTGCGGCCTCGGCGAAGGAAGGGGCGGGCCCATGACGCGGCACTCCGCCGTCGATGACGATCAGGCCAGCGCCGGCCAGGCCGCGACCGACCGGGCTGACCCGGGCCAGGCCGGCCGCGTCTGGGTGGCCATCCGCGAGCTGGTCGAAAGCTACCCGGCGACGCAGCGGCTGCGCGACGCCCTCGACCTGGGCCGGGGCAGCGGGCGGGTCAAGTCGCTGCTGTGGCTGTCGCAGGGCCCGCTGTCGCTGAGCGGCCTGGCCGAGGCGATCGGCGTGGACGCGCCGTACGCGACCCTTATCGTGGACAACCTCGAGCAGCGCGGCCTGGTGGAGCGCCGCCCCGATCCGGGCGACCGGCGCCGCAAGCTGGTCACCCTCACCGAGGCGGGCCGGGACGCGGTCGCGCGGGTGCAGCGGATCCAGCTGGAGCCGCCGCCGGGCTTCGCCCGCCTCTCCCCGGCCGAGCTGGACACGCTGGAGACGCTCATCCGGCGGGCGACGGGCGGCCCGCCGGATCAGGCACGGCCGGCCCGCCTGATCCGGCTGGCCGGTCCGCGCCCCGGTCAACCCGACGCTGGCCGGCTACCCGGCGGGCAGCACCGCCCGGGAGTCCTGCACCGCGTTCAACTACACCTACACCAGCTTGCTGAGGACCCTGCACACCGCGTTTAACGGCGCACCAGGCGAGCTAACCGGGGCCATCGGCCTGATGGCGTCGCTGCAACAGCAGGCGGCGGACATGCTGTCCGGCGCGGCCGCGGACGGCACCCCGGCGGGACCGAGCTTCGAGTGGCAGCCCGCGCAGTGACAACGGGCGGTGACGGCCGCCGCGCGCGGCGCGGCACGGGATACGATCACCGCATGAGGAGCCCACGGCGATGAGCGATCCCGGTTCGGCACCCTACGGCGACTTCCAGCTAGAGATCTACCTGGCCGGGCTGAGCGGCACCGTGCCAGACCTGCCGATGTCCTTCGCCGAGCTCGAGTCCCGGGCCGAACGGGCGCTGTCGTCCTCGGTGTGGTCGTACGTGGCCGGCGGCGCGGGCGACGAGCGGACGCAGCGAGCCAACGCGGCCGCGTTCGCCCAGTGGGGGCTGATGCCGCGGATGCTGGTCGGCGCCATCGAGCGGGACCTGTCGGTGGACCTGTTCGGCCTGCGCCTGCCGGCCCCGGTGTTCCTGGCGCCGATCGGCGTCATCGGCCTGTGCGCGCAAGACGGCCACGGCGACCTGGCCACCGCGCAGGCCGCGGCGGACCTGGGGCTGCCGATGGTCGCCTCCACCCTGTCCGCCGACCCGATGGAGGACGTCGCGCAGCGGCTCGGCGACACGCCGGGCTTCTTCCAGCTGTACACGCCGACCGACCGGGAGCTGGCCCAGAGCCTGGTGCAACGCGCCGAGGAGGCGGGCTTCGCGGGCATCGTGGTCACCCTGGACACGTGGGTCACCGGCTGGCGTCCCCGCGACCTGTCGAGCAGCAACTTCCCGCAGCTACGCGGCCTGTGCCTGGCCAACTACACGTCAGACCCGGTCTTCCGCTCCCGGCTGGCCCAGTCACCGCAGGAAAACCCGATGGCCGCGGTGGCCCACTGGGCCGGCATCTTCGGCAACCCGCTCACCTGGGACGACCTGCCCTGGCTGCGCTCGCTGACCCGGCTGCCGCTGATACTCAAGGGCATCTGCCACCCCGACGACGCGCGCCGGGCCCTGGACGCGGGCGCGGACGCCGTCTACGTCTCCAACCACGGCGGCCGCCAGGCCAACGGCGGCCTGCCCGCCCTTGACTGCCTGCCCGGCGTGGTCGAGGCCGCGGCCGGCCGCCCGGTGCTGTTCGACTCGGGCATCCGCTCCGGCGCCGACATCGTCAAGGCGCTGGCGCTCGGAGCCACCGCCGTCGGCATCGGCCGCCCCTACGCCTACGGCCTGGCCCTCGGCGGCGCCGACGGCGTCCGGCATGTGCTGCGCGCCCTGCTGGCCGAGGCCGACCTCATCATGGCCGTCGACGGCTACCCGGCCCTCGCCGACCTCACCCCGGACGCGCTGCGCCGCGTCTCCACCCGGGCATGACGGCGGCGGCCCGGCTGCGGGGGGCGGCGCTCCTGCAGCGCGGCGCCGAGGACCTCGTCGCGGTGGCCCACGGGACGGCCGGCCCCGGCGCGGGCGCCGATTGCCCGCGCGAGACACGCTTCCAGACCGCCTCGGTCAGCAAGCAGTTCACCGCCGCGGCCGTGCTGCTGCTCGCCGATCGTGGCATCCTGTCGGTGACCGACCCGGTGCGCGACTGGCTCGACGGCTGCCCGGCCGCCTGGGACCGGATCACCGTGCATCACCTGCTCACCAACTCCGCCGGCCTGGTCCACTGGCCCGCACTGCCCGGGCTGGACGCCACCAGCCCCATCGCCGCCGACGAGCTGTTCCGCCGGATCGCCGACGTCCCGCTGCTCGGCCCGCCCGGTGCCAGCTTCTCCTACAGCAGCCCGGGCTTCGTGCTGCTCGGTCGCATCGTCGAACGCGCCTCAGGGCAGCCCTACGCGGCGTTCCTCGACCGCGAGATCTTCCGGCCGCTGGGATTGACCGCGACCTTCAGCGGCATTCCCGGCGATGAGCCGGGCCTGGCGGCCGGCCACCACGACGGCGCGGCCGTGCCCTCCGTCGACCTGGGCACGGTGAGCCTGGGCACCGGAAGCATCTGGTCCACGGTTGGGGACCTGGCCCGCTGGGACCGCGCCCTCGCGGCCGGCGGGCTGCTCTCCGACGAGGCCCGGCAGGCGATGTTCACGGTGCACGCGCCCGTCGCGGACGATGACGGCGTCGTCCGCACCGAGGGCTACGGTTACGGCTGGTTCATCGGCACCGCCGCCGACGGCCACCGGATCCGCTATCACCCCGGGGACCAGCCCGGCTTCCGCTCCTTCAACGCCTGGTTCCCCGACGACGACGTGCGCCTGGTCATCCTCAGCAACGAAGGAGCCACCTCGCTCGACCCGGTCATCCACGAGCTGGTCAGGATCGCCTTCCCGGGGACAGCATGACGCCGCCTGGTGCCGGCACCGAACCGGGACCGCCGGCCGACGACGGTGCCGGGACCACGACTGGCCGCGCCTGGCTGGCCGCGCTGCCCGATGAGCTGGCGGCGCAGCGCCGGGTCATGGCCGGCCTGCTCGACCGGTGCGCGGACTGGCCGCTGGTGACCTTGCTGCTGGTCGGCTGCTCGCTCGGCCGCGGCGCCGCCGACGCGCTCTCCGACATCGACGCCGCACTCGGCGTCGACACTGGGCCCGGCGACGGCACTCGGCCCGGCGACGACACTGGGCCCGGCGACGAGCACTCGGCCCGGCAACGACACTCGCCCAGGCGACGACACTCGGCCCGGCAACGACACCCGGCCCGGCGACGGCGCTCGGCCCGGCGACGAGCACTCGGCCCGGCGACAGCACTCGGCCCGGCCACGGCACCCGGCCCGGCGACAGCACTCGGCCCGGCAACGGCACTCGGCCCGGCGACGAGCACTCGGCCCGGCAACGGCACTCGGCCCGGCGACGACGAGGCCGGCCGCGTGGCGGAAGCGGAGGCGCTGGTGGCCGCGGCCCTGCCCGAGCTTGGCCCGCTGGTCGACGTGCTGCGCCATCCGCGCCGGACCCGGCAGCCCGGTCAGGGTGATCTTCGCCCAGTACGCCGACGGGACCCAGCTCGACCTGGCGATCGTCCCCGACGCCGAGATCAGCGCGCGGCATCTCCGGGGCGGCGCCCCGGACTTCGTCCCGCTCTACCAGGCGCCGGGAGCACCGGACCTGGTCGGCCCGGTGGACGCCGGCGGCAGCGGACCGGACACCGAGCAGGCGGCCGCCTACGCGGTCACCGGCGACCAGGTCAGGCAGTGGGCGTTCCACGGGTGGTGCGCGCTGATCGACGCCGACAAGTACCTGCGCCGGGGCTCCCTGTGGGAGGCACATGCCCGGCTGCACCAGGCGCGGCAGCACATCTGGGCGCTGTGGGCGGCGGCGCAGGGCGCCCTGTACCCGTGGCACGGACTGTCCCAGGTACTCGACCACGACCCGCGCGGACCTGCCACCGGGCATCGACGCCACCGTCGCCGGCCTCGACGCCCGCGACCTGCGCCGTGCCGCTCGCGCCAGTGCCACGGTCCTGGCCACGGTCAGCGAGGCCGCCGCCCGCCGGCACCCGGCCACCCTGCCGACGGCCATGGCCGCCTACGTCACCCGGGCGCTAGCCCGGGAACCGTGAGCGCGCGTCCCGGTCATCCAGCGTGACGCCGGCCCCCGGTCACCCGCCACGGGCCCCACGGTCGAACCTCCCCCACGCATACCGCGCCCAGCTACCGCCCCCGGTCACGCCTGCGGTCCCATCGTCGAACCTCCCCCACGCACACCACGCCCAGCTACAGCACCCGCTCACCCCGCGGTCCCACCGTCGAACCTCCCTCGGAACACTGCGCCAGCCACCCGGGCCCGGCGACCGCGCGTAAGCCCGGCGCTGGATGCCCGGGCCCACGCCCCTGCGGACAGACGGACGATCGTCGCTAGTCCGGATAGCGTTTGGGGCCTTGCGTGTAGGTCCGGCCGGCTGGCGTTTCCCACTGGTGCCAGCCAGGCCGTGGCTGGGTGACCTGCCATCCCGGAGACTGCTTCACCCGGTGACACTGGCGACTGCGGGCTCCCGCGTTACAGGCGCACGTCCGGCCGCCCTGGTCGTACGGGACCGCGTGCTCGAAGTCGGTCTCGCGCGCGTGCCGGGAGCAGACCGGAAACGTGCAGTCGCCGTCGCGCACCTGGACCAGGTGCCGCAGCGTCCCATTCGGCTGGTACCCCGGCGACTCATGCCGGTGATCGCAATCGAACGTCGGGACTGGTCCCAGGTCCACCGTGAGCCGCCGCCCGTCGGGCAGCGTCAGTGTCCAGGTGCCAAACCCGTCAGCAGGCGGCCCCTGGCCTCCCGTGGCTGCGAATGACCAGGGTGCGCCCCCTGCGGCGTTGCCGGGCACGGGGTCGGCTGTCCTGGGTGGAGGGCCGGCTGTGTTGAGTGGAGGGACGGCTGTCTTGGGTGGAGGGCCGGCTGTCTTGGGTGGACGGCCGGGGCCCGCTGCGGCGCTGCCCCCGGTCCAGCCCCCGTTGCTGCCTGGGGACCCCGCCGGGACGGCGCCTGGCGGGACTGCCCCATGGGCATGCCTGGCGAGAGCCGCCAGGCGGGTGGCTGGGATGGTCAGGTTGATCCGCGCGGGCAATGCGGCGACAACACCGTCGACGCTGCCGGCGAACGGTCCGTGGGCCGCCTGCGCGGGATCGCGTCGCCTAGGACGCCGGGCGCAGCCATGGCCGATCGTTACCCCGTCCGGGTCGGTGACCGTCACGCACAGGCGGCTGTGCGGGCTGCGGACGGCGGACGCGGCGAGGTCACGGCACAGACCAGGGTCGAGCGGGCCGAGTCCGTGGCCCTCACCGGGCCGTCCGGCCAGGCCCAGCAGCGTGGCCAGCGGTATTACCAGCTCAGCGGGCCGGGGCGGCGGTTCAGTGGACGGCTGCTCAGTGGGCGGCGCTGACGACTCTTCGCCGGGTGGGTGAGCACCCGGGGAACCCGGCGGAGTTCCGGGGCTACCTCCTGGGTGAGTGCCGTCGCCTTCCGGCCCGTTTCCCTGGCTTTGGTTGCCGGCGTGACCAGCACGGTCTTGCTGATTGGCGCCTGCATGGACACAGCGAGGACCCGCCTCGCCGGTGCCGCCGTGCCGGCCGCTCGGACCGGGGCCGCCCGGACCAGGGCTAACCGCACCGGAGGTGCACGCACCTTGGTCAGCCAGGCTAGAAATGACCGCGCTGGAGGCGGCCCCGCAGGAGACGCCCGAACCAGAGATGCCCGCGTCAGAGATGCCCGCGTCAGGGTCTGCCGGTCCTGGCTTGGCGGGACCGGGTGCGTGGCCGGAACCGGCAGGGCCGCAGCTGGAAGGATTCACGTTCCCGTGGGTGTCGTCGGCGGGCCTGGCCGAGGCGATGCGGACGGCGGCGGTGGTGCCGTTGAGGATGTCGAGGTAGGCGGTGGCGCGGAGCTGGTCGAGCCGGACGCCGGGGAACGCGCCCGAGTCCTGGTACTGCCGGGCGCGGTCGCAGACATGGCCGTGGGCGGCTAGGGCGTCGCCAGTGGGGAGGTCACGGCCGGACAGGGCGGCGGCGCCGGACTCCTCGCGGGACACGGTGACCCGGGCGCGCTCGCGTTCGGCGTGCTCGCGGCGGCGGGTGGCGGCTTCCGGGTCGACGGTGACGGCGGCCTGCTCGGCTAGCCGTTTCACCTGGCCGTAGTTCTTGCCGGGAAGCTCGGGCACGATCAGCGCCTCGGCCCTGGCCGCGTCCTCGTCGCTGAGCAACTGAAACGTCTCGGCTACCGCGCGGACCTTGGCGTAGGTCAGGGTGCCGTCGGCCAGGAGGCCGGCCAGGCCGGGCAGCCGCACTCGCAGGTCCCAGGCGAGCCACATCATGGCCTCCGCCGTCGGCACCGAGACGGCGAGCGCGGCGGCAGCCTCGTACGTCAGCGACTTGGTCCAGCCGTCGGGCAGGTCGCCGTGCCAGCCGCCGCCAGGCAGCGGCTGCCCCTCGTCACGGATCAGGGCCCGCAGCACGCCCAGTCGGCCGGCCGCCGCCCACGCCTCCAGGGCGGCATAGCGGCGCAGCAGCCCGATCAGCTCGTCACGGGACGCGCCCGCGCACCGCCACTCCGGGGTGGAGGCCTGCTCAACCGCCCTGGCCAGGGCGGCCGACGGCGGGCAGGTGTCCCACGCGCCGCCCCGGGCGAAGCCGGACGGCAGGTAGTCGCGGGGTGGCTGACCGGGAGCTCCGGGCAGGCCGACGCCGACACCGGGCTCATCGCCCGGGCCGCCGTCCAGACCTGGCCGCCGTTCCATGCGGACACCCCCGTTCGATTGACCGATCATGCGAACTGTCTAATCGAATATTATGCCTATTCATGATCATTAGCAGTAGTCTTACGTACTCCATTGGGCGTATCTTGGACTACTCCAGCGGGAGTATTCCGTGCGGGCATGGCCTGGCCCCGCCGCCAGGAATGGCCTGCCGCACGGCCGGCCGATCCGGCGGGGCTTGAGTAAGCCGTCCGCGAACGCGTCGACCAGGTCGCGCGAGCCGACCTGGAAGGCCAGGGTGGCTAGGGCCGGTGCGCTTGCGGTGGAACGCGGGCTCCTGTTGCTCCCGGCTGGCCACCATCACGCACGGCGAGGCGTGCCCGTCGCCGGCGCCGACGTGGTCGCCAACGGGAACCTGACGCTACGTGAGGCCGGAAGTGAACGCGGCCCAGGCCAAAACCGGAGAGCGCCAGCGTCCCGCCGTCACGGTCGGTCGTGTCACGCACCAGGATCAGGCCGACTGCGCCGCCGGCCTCGACACTCACCGCCGTTAGTGCCGCCGTAACGGGACTTGCGCCAGGAACCGTCGGTCATGCCTTCCACTGCTGTTCAGCCACCTTCACGTTCAGGTCTCGCGGCGCATCGGAGAGCGGACCTGGCCATTCTCGTCACCCCTGCTCGCGCCATCTGCCCTGTCGGCTATGGTCCCGGGCTCCAGCGTCACCCACCGCAAACGCTATGCCGACGATGTCCGCCTGTCACCGGTCAAGGATTAACCCCACCGGTTGTGAGTAGTCGACCATGTTCGACTATACCGCCGCTTGGTCAATCCTGACAGCGGTGTCGATCCGGCCCCCGCCGACGCGCCATTTACTCACAATCAGTAGGAAGAACGACTGGTGGCTGCCCCTGGCTCACCCGCGTGGCACCGAGCGGCCCGGCCCCCGTCCGTGGCCGTGAGCCCGCACGGACGAGGCCGCTGGGCGGGCACCACGGGCAGCAACGCCCGGCCGCGGGGCGGTGCCCCTCAGTTCCGCTTCTTCTTGTTGCGGCCAAGCAGCAGCCCGGCGAGCAGGCCGGCCGCGAAGGTGATCAGCAGCACCACCCACAGCGGGGCGGTGACGTCTGACACCCACAGGGTGAGGCTGACGGTGGCCCGGTTGACCAGGATGAACCACAGCGCGATGGCGCCGATGACGATGGCGAGCGTCCGCTTGGGCGTTAGCACGGCCGGCCAGCGGCGGCGGGTGGCCGGCGGCCGTCCCTGGCCGCTGTCTGTGGCCACTCTTCCTGCTGTATTCCCTGCCATGATCCGCCTCCTCGTCACCATGCGGATGCGAAAAGTGACTTCTTACTTACCTTCGTCCCCCCAGTGACCCGCCGCAACACCCGCACCGGGTGAAATCGGGCGCGGGGAGGCGGAGCACGCGCCCGTTATCCGGCCAAGAAGGTGGTCCTGCCCGAGGCGGCGCGCCTAGGGAGCGCGGGTGCCGTGGGTGAAAACCGAGCCAGACGCCGCCCACGGGGCGGGGGTGAGCTCGGAGCCGCCGGGGACGCGGCTGGTGAAGGCGTGCCTGGCCACGGCAATCAAGGTGAGCAGCGAGTGCTCGCGGGCGGCGAAGTCGTTGAAGTCCAGCACGCCGCGGTCGGCCTTGGCCCGGGCCAGGGCCAGCTCGGTCGCGGCCAGCTGGTAGTCGGACATCGCGGCCGCGGCGGGCAGGCCGCCGGAGGCCCGGGCCCAGCGGCGGGCGGCGCGGCGGGCGCGCAGCGACGCCAGCATGGCGACGTCGTCGGTGGTGACCAGGCCGGTGCGCTCATAGTCGGGCAGGTAGCGGCGGATCAGCCCGATCAGCCGGCGGCGGTCCGCGACCAGCACCGTGACCAGCGCGGCCAGCACGCCGGACATGATCAGGTAGGCGCCGGCCAGGCCCGCCGCGCCGTACAGCGACAGGCCGTTCCATGTACCGTGCAGCAGCATGGCCGCGAGCAGGCCGACCAGCACCGCCCACGGGGCGCCGGTGCGGCGACTGGCGGCGTAGGCGACGCCCAGGCCGGTCATCGAGGTGAAGATCGGGTGCAGCAGCGGCGAAAGCAGGCCGCGCAGGACGAACGTGTAGCCGAGCAGGGCGACGCCGCCGCGCTCCGGGGTGACCAGCGCGTTGATGTAGTAGCCGACGTTCTCGACCATGGCGAAGCCGAGGCCGACCATGGCGGCGTAGATGACGCCGTCGGTCGGGCCGTCCAGCTCGGCCCGGCGCCGCCACAGCAGGCCGATGAGGACCAGGCCCTTCATGGTCTCCTCGACCACCGGGGCGCCGAACGTGGCGGCCACGTACTCGCCGGTGGACGCGCCGAGGGCGGGCATCGTGACGTACTGCAGGTCGGCGGTGTTGATGACCAGCGCGGCCAGGGCGGCGATGCCGGCGCCCCAGCCGAAGGCGAAGGCCAGGTTGGCCCGCGGCTCCGGCTCTACCCGGTCCGTCCACAGCACCACCGCGACGAGCAGCGGCACGGGCAGCAGGGCGAGCGCCAGGCCGAGGGCGAACGGGGCCGCGCCGTGCCCGGCGGCCAGCGACTGGGCCGCGCTGATGCCGAGGGCCACGATCGCGCAGGCCGCGGTGACCGCGATGCCGGCGATGTACGGCACCGGCGTCCGGCCGGGCGGGCGGCCCGCGAGCACCGACCGCGGGTCGAACGGCTCGGTCATGGGGGAAGCATACTGCCGCCAGGCCCGCCGCCACGGGTGTCCGTGAGGCTCCGAATTGGTCTAGACCGAGGCCCTGGGACTGGTCTAGACCAAAAAGACGGTGAACCTTGTGGAAACGGACTGCCCCGCGCACCGCGCCGCCCGCCGGCGGTACTAGGCTCTTCACCGTGGCATGGTGGCCACGAGGGAATTCCCCTGCCCGCGTTTCCGCCGCGCACTTGAAGTCTTTCCGCCCGCCGCGGCGGTCGCCATAGCAGTACGCAGAAGGGATCCGTGACATACAGTGAGCAACCACGCCCTCGACTGGACCCCCGCCGACAAGCGGGCCGTTGACCTGGTACGCGTCCTGGCCATGGACGCCGTGCAGAAGGTCGGGCAACGGGCACCCGGGCACGGCCATGTCGCTGGCCCCGGCCGCCTACCTGCTGTACCAGCGGGTGATGCGGCACGACCCCGCCGACCCGACGTGGGTGGGCCGGGACCGGTTCGTGCTGTCCTGCGGCCACTCGTCGCTGACCCTGTACATCCAGCTGTACCTGTCCGGCTACGGCGTCTCACTGGACGACCTGAAGGCGTTCCGCACCTGGGGCTCGATCACCCCCGGGCACCCGGAGTACCGGATCACCCCGGGCGTGGAGTGCACCACCGGCCCGCTCGGCCAGGGCCTGGGCAACGCCGTCGGCATGGCGATGGCGGCCCGTCGCGAGCGCGGCCTGCTCGACCCGGACGCGGCCCCCGGCCAGTCCCCGTTCGACCACTTCGTGTACTCGATCGTGTCCGACGGCGACGTCGAGGAAGGCATCACCCACGAGTCGTCCGCGATCGCCGCGGTGCAGGAACTCGGCAACCTGGTCGTCATCTACGACGACAACCGGATCTCCATCGAGGACAACACGGTCATCGCCAAGGCCGAGGACGTTGGCGCCCGGTACGCGGCCTACGGCTGGCACGTGCAGCACGTCGACTGGGTGACCGACTCCGGGTACGAGGAGAACGTCGCGGCGCTGTGGGACGCGATCGAGGCGGCCAAGGCGGTCACCGACAAGCCGTCGTTCATCGTGCTGCGCACCATCATCGGCTGGCCGGCGCCGAAGAAGCAGAACACCATGGCCGCGCACGGCTCGGCGCTCGGCGACGCCGAGGTCGCGGCGACCAAGGAGATCCTCGGCTTCGACCCGGCGGTGAACTTCCCGGTCGAACAGGAGGCACTGAACCACGCCCGCGAGGTCGCCGCCCGCGGCAAGTCCGCCCGCGCCGAGTGGGACGCGGCCTTCACCGAGTGGGAGAAGGCCAACCCCGAGCGGGGCGCCCTGTTCGGCCGGCTGCTCAACCGCGAGCTGCCCGAGGGCTGGGAGGCGGCGCTGCCGGTCTTCCCGGCTGACGCCAAGGGCACCGGCACGCGGCGCTCGTCGGGCAAGATCCTCACCGCGCTGGCGCCGGTGCTGCCCGAGCTGTGGGGCGGTTCCGCCGACCTGGCCGAGTCGAACAACACCACCATGGAGGGCGAGCCGTCCTTCCTGCCCGCCAACCGGCAGAGCGAGATGTGGCCGGGCAACCCCTACGGCCGGACGCTGCACTTCGGCATCCGCGAGCACGGCATGGGCTCGATACTTAACGGCATCGCGTTCGGCCTCACCCGGCCGTACGGCGGGACGTTCCTCCAGTTCAGCGACTACATGCGCGGGTCGGTGCGGCTGGCGGCGCTGATGGAGATCCCGGTCACGTACGTCTGGACGCACGACTCGATCGGCCTGGGCGAGGACGGCCCGACCCACCAGCCCGTCGAGCACCTGTGGTCGCTGCGGAACATCCCCGGCCTGGACATCGTGCGGCCCGCCGACGCGAATGAAACCGCGATCGCGTGGAAGACGATCCTTGAGCACACCGACCGGCCGGCGGGCCTTTGCCTGTCCCGGCAGAACGTGCCGACCTTCGACCGCTCGGTATTCGGGCCGGCCGAGGGCGCGGCGCGCGGCGCCTACGTGCTCGCCGACGGCACCGACGTGGTCCTGATCGGGACCGGGTCCGAGGTGCAGATCGCCGTGGCCGCGCGGGAGCTCCTGGCGGCGCAGGGGATCTCCGCCCGGGTGGTTTCGATGCCGTCGGTGGAATGGTTTAAGGCGCAAGACGCTTCCTACCAAGAGGAGGTGCTCCCGGCGGCGATGCGGGCGCGGGTCTCGGTCGAGGCGGGCATCACTCCCCCGTGGAAGGTTTTCGTCGGCGACGCCGGGGAGTCGGTCGGCATCGACCACTTCGGCGCCTCCGCCTCTGAGGCCGTGCTCTACAAGGAGTTCGGCATCACCGCGGAGGCCGTCGCGGCCGCCGCCAAGGCGTCCATCGCCAAGGCCCGGGGCTGAGCAGGCCCGGGGACTCCACGCCGGCAACAGACCTAAAGACGGAAGGAACGCGGTCACCATGACTGACGTACTCGGGGAACTCACCAAGGCCGGAGTGTCGGTCTGGCTGGACGACATCAGCCGGGAGCGGCTGCGCACCGGCAACCTGGAGTCCCTCATCAAGGACTTCCACGTGCGCGGCGTGACGTCGAACCCGACGATCTTCGCCGGCGCGCTGGCCAAGGGCGACGCGTACGACGAGCAGACCAGGGACCTGGCGCTGCGCGGCGTGGCCGTCGAGGAAGCCGCCCGGATGATCACCACCGACGACATCCGGTGGGCCGCCGACGTGCTGCGCGCCGGCCTACGACGAGTCAGCCGGGCGTCGACGGACGGGTGTCGATCGAGGTCGACCCGCGGCTGGCCCGGGACACCGAGAAGACCGTCGCCGAGGCCAGGCAGCTGTGGTGGCTGGTTGACCGGCCCAACATGTACATCAAGATCCCGGCGACCGCCGAGGGCATCCCGGCGATCAGCCGCCACCCTGGCCGAGGGGATCTCCGTCAACGTGACGCTGATCTTCTCCCTGGAGCGGTACGGCGAGGTGATCGACGCCTACTTCGAGGGGCTCGAGCAGGCCGCAGCCAACGGGCACGACATCGCGACGATCGCGTCGGTGGCGTCGTTCTTCGTGTCCCGGGTGGACACCGAGGTCGACAAGCGGCTGACCAAGATCGGCACGCCGGAGGCCCTGGCCCTGAAGTCGAAGGCCGCCATCGCCAACGCCCGGCTCGCCTACGAGCTGTACGAGCAGAAGCTGGACACCGACCGCTGGCGCGCGCTGGCGGCCAAGGGGGCCAAGGTGCAGCGGCCGCTGTGGGCGTCCACCTCGACCAAGGACCCGTCGCTGCCCGACACCATGTACGTGGTGGACCTGGTGGCGGCGGACACCGTCAACACCATGCCAGAGGCGACGCTGAAGGCCACCGCCGACCACGGCGAGCTGCGCGGCGACACCGTCCACGGCACCTACGACGGAGTCGCGGGCGCTGTTCGCCAAGCTCGAGGAGCTCGGCGTGCACTACGACGACGTGGTCCAGGTGCTCGAGGACGAGGGCGTCTCCAAGTTCGAGGTCTCGTGGAACGAGCTGCTCGAAACGATCAACAGCGAGATCACCAAGCACTCGTAGCCCGACAGGGAGCTACAGGAGGTTCCGTCATGGACATGCCGAACGCCGGCAATCCGGGTCCGGCGCCGGCGAATCCAGGGGTCATCGCGGCCGCGGATGACCCGGTCAACCCGCTGCGCGACCCGCGGGACCGCCGGATCCCGCGAGTCGCCGGCCCCTGCGTGATGGTGATGTTCGGCGTCACCGGGGACCTGGCGCAGAAGAAGCTGATGCCGGCGCTGTACGACCTGGCCAACCGGGGACTGCTGCCGCCGGGCTTCTCCTTCGTCGGGTTCGCCCGCCGTGACTGGGAGCACCAGGACTTCGCCGAGGTGACCTACCGGGCGGTCAAGGAGCACGCGCGCACGCCGTTCCGCGAGACGGTCTGGCAGCAGCTGCAGGAGGGCGTCCGGTTCGTCCCCGGCGAGTTCACCGACGACGAGGCGTTCGACCAGCTCGCCCGGTGCGTCGCCCGACCTGGACGCCGAGCGCGGCACCGGCGGCAACTACGCGTTCTACCTGTCGATCCCGCCGAAGTTCTTCTCGACCGTGGTCGAGCAGCTCAAGCGGTCCGGGCTGTCCGACCCGGGCCCGGCCGGGCCGGACGGGCGCAAGCCGTGGCGCCGGGTGGTCATCGAGAAGCCGTTCGGCCGCGACCTGGCCACCGCCCAGGAGCTGAACAACGTCGTCGACGCGGTGTTCCCGGCCGAGTCGGTGTTCCGCATCGACCACTACCTGGGCAAGGAGACCGTCCAGAACATCCTGGCGCTCCGCTTCGCCAACACGCTGTACGAGCCGATCTGGAACCGGTCCTACGTGGACCACGTGCAGATCACCATGTCCGAGGACATCGGCATCGGCGGCCGGGCCGGCTACTACGACGGCATCGGCGCCGCCCGCGACGTCATCCAGAACCACCTGCTGCAACTGCTCGCGCTGACCGCGATGGAGGAGCCGGTCTCGTTCGACGCCGACTCGCTGCGCCAGGAGAAGGAGAAGGTGCTGTCGGCCGTCCGGCTGCCCGCCGACATCGCCAGCGGGTCGGCGCGCGGCCAGTACTCGGCCGGCTGGCAGGGCGGCCGCCAGGTGGCCGGGTTCCTTGAGGAGGACGGCATCCCGGCCGACTCGCGGACCGAGACCTACGCCGCCGTGCGGCTGTCGGTGGACACCAGGCGGTGGGCCGGCGTGCCGTTCTACCTGCGCACCGGCAAGCGGCTCACCCGGCGGATGACCGAGATCGCGCTGATGTTCCAGCGGGCGCCGCACCTGCCGTTCGCCGCCACCGACACCAAGGAACTCGGCCAGAACGCCCTGGTGATCCGGGTGCAGCCGGACGAGGGCGTCACGGTGCGGTTCGGCTCCAAGGTGCCGGGCTCGGCCATGGAGGTCCGCGACGTGAACATGGACTTCGCCTACGGCGAGTCGTTCACCGAGTCCTCGCCGGAGGCCTACGAGCGGCTGATCCTGGACGTGCTGATCGGCGACCCGCCGCTCTTCCCCCGGCAGGAGGAGGTCGAGCTGTCCTGGCGCATCCTCGACCCGATCGAGGAGTTCTGGGCCGAGAACACCAAGCCGGACCAGTACCGGTCCGGCTCGCACGGGCCGGCGTCCGCTGACGCGCTGATGGAGCGCGACGGCCGCGCCTGGCGGCGGCTCTAGTCTCCCGGGGGGGCGACCCCCCGTACCCCCCGCCGCGCGCCCGATGGCACAACCCGCCATCAGATCGGGCGCGCGGCGGGACTAGCGGGAAGAGAAACCGATGACCATCGACCTCACCGACACCACCACCGGCGCCATCAGCCAGGCGCTGACCGAGGCGCGGCGGCGGCTCGGCGGCATGACGCTGGGCATGGTGCTCACGCTCATCATCGTGACCGACGAAGCGGCGCAGTACGACGCCATCCGGGCCGCCAACCAGGCGGCCCGGGAGCACCCGTGCCGCATCCTCGCGGTCATCGCGCGCAAGCCGAAGGCCGACTCCCGGCTGGACGCCGAGATCCGGGTGGGCGAGGCCTCGCCCGGCGAGACGATCGTGCTGCGCATGTACGGCCCGCTCGGGCAGCACGCCGACTCGGTCGTCGCGCCGCTGCTGGTGCCGGACGTCCCGGTGGTCACCTGGTGGCCGGACGAGACGCCGGAGTTCCCGGCCAAGCACCCGCTGGGCGCGCTGGCCCAGCGGCGGGTGACCGACACCGCGGCCGGCGAGTGGCCGCACGAGACGCTGCCGCCCTGGCCTCGGCCTACCGGCCGGGCGACACCGACTTCGGCTGGACCAGGTCCACGCCGTGGCGGTCGCTGCTGGCGGCCACGCTCGACCAGCGGCACCCGCCGGTCACCGCCGGTCACATCGCCGCCGAGGAGGACAACCCGGCCGCCGACCTCATCGCGGCCTGGCTGTCGATGCGGCTGGCGGTCCCGATCTCCCGGGTGCTTTCCGGCGGCCCGGGGATCACCGAGGCGGCACTGACCACACCGTACGGCGACATCACGATCACCCGTAGCGACGGGCGCACCGCCACGCTGGCCTGGCCGGGCCGGGTGAATCGGATGGTCGCACTGCACCGCCGGGACACCGCCGAGCTGCTGGCCGAGGAGCTGCGCCGGCTCGACCCGGACGAGGTATACGCCGAGACGCTCGGCCACCTCGACCTGACCGAGCCGGAGGCGCTGCCGCCCGCCGACGGCTGGCAGCCGGCCCCGGACGGCGCGGCGCCCGCCGACCCGGCGGCCGAGGACGCCGGGGCCGGGGCGCCCACCGACTGGGCCGCGGCACCCGGGGATGACGACACCGTTGTCTAAGATCCCGGCCCGCGTGAAATCGCCTGACATGGAGGACGTCTGTGAGCAGCACGCCTGAGGTTTTCGTCCACGCCAGCGGTGACCTGCTGGCCAGCGCGGCGGCGGCGCGCGCGCTGACCGCGCCTGGCCGACGCCATCGCGGCCCGCGGGCGCGCGCACCTGGTGCTGACCGGCGGCGGAATCGGCACCAAGGTCATGGACGCGATCGGTGACTCCCCGGCCCGGGACGCGGTCGACTGGCAGCGGGTGGACATCTGGTGGGGCGACGAGCGGTTCAAGCCGGCCGGGGACCCGGAGCGTAACGAGACCGGCGCCCGGTCGACGCTGCTCGACCGGGTCGACCCGGCCCGGGTGCACGTGATGGCCGGGCCGGACGGGCCCGACGGCGACGACGTGGACGCGGCCGCCGCCCGGTACGCCGCCGAGCTGGCCGCGGCCGCCGACGGCCGCGAGGTCCCTGTCTTCGACGTGCTGCTGCTGGGCATCGGCCCGGAGGGCCACGTGGCGTCGATCTTCCCCGACTCCCCCGCCGCGCACGCCGGCGGCACGGTCGTCGCGGTCAGGAACTGCCCCAAGCCGCCGCCGACCCGGGTCTCGCTGACGTTCGGCGCCATCCAGGCCGCCCGTGAGGTATGGGTGCTGGCGTCCGGCGCGGAGAAGGCCGATGCGGTCGCGGAGGCGCTGTCCGGCGTCAGCCAGGACAAGCTGCCCGCGGCGGGTGCCCGCGGCCGGGACCGCACGCTGTTCCTGCTCGACCAGGCGGCCGCGGCGAAGCTCCCCGAAGCCTAGGCACCGGCACCGCGCAGCGTGGCGCGCGCCACACGGCTCGCGCCACGCTTCTTGCTGTTATCTAGAGGGATGACGGAAACTTTCTCTTGACGGAGATAAATCACGCATATGCGTAACAAACTTCCGCCGAGGAAAGAGTTCCGCGATCATGTCCGCGGACGCTAGCGGCGGCGGATCGAGGCCATGATCGACACCAGCGTGCACACCAGGATGAACAGGAAGATCAGGCCGGGCGCGACAGTGCCGTGAGCCACCAGCAGCACCCAGATGGCGACAGGGACGAGGAAGCCGAGCGGGCTGCGGCGGCGGCCGAGATCCGGCGGGTCCGCGTCCTCGCCGGGCTCCGGCGACTGGCCGGGCGGGAACGCCGGCACCGGTCCGTCCGACGGGGCCGGGCTGACCGGCACGTCGGTGCCGAGCACCGGCTGCGCGGGCAGGTCGCTGGTCAGCTGGCGCAGGTCGCCCCAGGTCTTGCCGGCGTAGGCGGCGCTCGTTCGCTCGTCGAACTCGTCCAGCGTCAGCCGGCCGGCCGTGTAGGCCTCGCGCAGTGTGGCCACCACGGCTTCCCGGTCAGCGTCGGATGCGCGAATCGGATCATCGGTGGCCATCGGCATTCCATCCCCTCGGGAGGCAGCCCTTTCCATGGTACAGCGCCGGCGTTACTAGGATCTGGGCCATGCCCCCGCCCCCCGCTGCGACCGGGAATCACTTCATCGTCTGCGGTGACAATCCGCTTGCCTACCGGATCGCCACCGAACTGACCCGTGCGTTACGGCGGAGAGGTCGTCGTGCTGCTGGCCGACAAGCTGCGTAACCACGGGCCGCAGCTCGCCGAGCTGCCGGGCGTGGCCGTCCGCGAGCACCCGGCGCTGACCGCCGAGGCGTTCGCCGACGGCGGCATCGCCACCGCCCGGGCCATGGCCCTGGTCGGGCAGGATGACCTGGCCAATTTCCACGCCGCGCTGCGCGCCCAGGAGCTCAACCCCGACCTGCGGCTGGTCGTCGCGGCCCGGAACCGGCGCCTCGGCGACCACATCAGCGGCTTCCTGCGCGACTGCACGGTGCTGTCGCGCAGCCAGCTCGCCGCGCCCGCGCTGGTGGCGGCGGCGCTGGGCGAGATCGCGCCGAGCCACGTGCGGCTGTCCGGCCGCACCCTGTACGTGGCCAGGCGCGGTGACGCCCCGGCGGGCCAGGTGCTGTGCGGGCTGGCCGTCCCGGCCGACGCGGACGGCACCACCCAGCTGATCGCGCCCGAGCAGCTGGACGGGCACCCCGGGCTGGTGCTGGCCGTCGCCGACGGCACGCCGCGCGACCCGCTGGCCCGGGAGCGCCACCCGCTGCGCGGCGCGCTGCGGATGGCCCGGCGGCTGCTGTGGAACCGGTTCGGAGCGATCGCCGTGGCGCTGCTGGCGGTCGCGGCGGCCGGCGTCTCGCTGCTCACCACGGCTCATCCGGCCGGCGACGTGCTCTACCTGGGCATCATGGACATGACCGGGTCAGCGCTCACCGGCACGGGCGACCGCGCGGCCGAGAAGGTGGCGCAGGTGCTGCTGACCGCCGACGGGATGGCGCTGCTGCCGCTGATCACCGCGGTGATCGTCGGCGCCCGGCTGACCGGGACGATTCGCAGCGCCCCCCGCCCGAGCGGCGGGCACGTGATCGTGATCGGCGGCGGCGACGTCGGCATGCGGGTGACCGGCGGGCTGCACGACCTCGGCTTCGACGTGGTGCTCGTCGACCAGAACGAGTCGGCCCGGGGAGTGGCGCTGGCCCGCAACCTGGGGCTGCCGGTGGTGATCGGCGACGCGCCGAGCGAGCGGACGCTGCGCCGGGCCGGCCTGGACAGCGCCATCGCCTTGGTCTCGGCGACCAGCAACGACATGGTCAACCTGGAGACAGCGCTGCAGGCCCGGGCGATCCGCGGCGGGGACCTGCGGATCGTGCTGCGGCTGTTCGACGACGACCTGGCCCGCCGGGTCAGCGCCACGCTCGGCGGCAACGTGGTCTCCCGGTCGGTGTCCTACCTGGCCGCCCCGGCCTTCGCGGCGGCGATGCTGGAGCACAAGGTGCTGCGCACGATCCCGGTCGAGCGGCACGTGCTGGTCATCGCGGACGTGCGGGTAGAGCCGGGCGCCGCGATCGCGGCCGGCCGCTGGCCGAGCTGGAGCGGGACGGGCTGGCGCGGGCGCTGGCCGTGGCCCGGCGCGGGACGCCGCGGTTCGACTGGCAGCCGCGGCGCGGCCGGCTGCTGGAGCCCGGCGACCGGCTGATCGTGCTGGCCACCCGGGACGGGCTGTCGACGTTCCTGGCCGGGCAGCCGGCCGGTCACCGCGCCGTGACCCGGCCGGCCCTGGTGCAGATGAGCCGGGTGACGGCCCTTGTTACGCAACGGGGCTCACGTGGCTGGTCTTCCTCTCAAACCCCACGGTTACCGATACTTTTTCGGTCACAGCGGTCTATCGCGTGTTTGTTACCGACGAGTTAGGCTAAAGGCTGAATTCTTCCGCGCCGGGGCTCGACGGCGGCCAGGGGCTGGTCAAGCTCGGCGGCACCAGACAAGCTCGGAGGCACCAGATGAGCGTCAGCGAAGACCGCGACGTGGCCGCCCTGGCCACGTCCGCCCCCGTCGCCGACCCGGGCCCGCTCGGCCTGGCGGCGTTCGCCCTCACCACGTTCCTGCTATCAGCCTCGAACGCCCACTGGATGAAGGGCAACTCCGCCGGAACGGCCTTCCTCGGCTACGCGTTCGCCTACGGCGGCCTGGTGCAGCTGCTGGCGGGCATGTGGGAGTTCCGCAACCGGAACGTGTTCGGCGCGACCGCGTTCTCCAGCTACGGAGCCTTCTGGATCGGTCTGTTCCTCTGGATGAGGGTCGCGCCCGCCGACACCGGGCACGACCTGGGCTGGATCCTGGTGGCCTTCGCCATTTTCAACACCTACATGCTGCTGATGAGCGCGCAGGTGAACCTGGCCGTGTTCGCGGTGTTCCTCACCCTGGAGCTGACCGAGATCTTCCTGGCCATCGGGAACTTCATGGACAGCGGCACCGGCGGCATCAGCCAGTTCGGCGGCTACATCGGCGTGCTCACCGCCGTGGTCGCCTGGTACACCTCGGCGGCCGGCGTGGCGAGCGGCCTGAACGGCCCGCTGCGGCTCCCGGTGGGCCGTCCGCTGGTCGAGGTGGCCCGGGTCGCCCCCCAGCGGGTGCCCGCCTAGGAGCGCCCGCGGGCGGGCGCCGGGAGAAAACCGGGTGACGGAGGGCCGTCACCCGGCGGATAACGCCCGCTTGCCCCGTATGCGCCGGTACGGTTAGTGACCGTGAGCGATCCGGACATGCTCGAGCTGTCGGCCCAGGTGGCGCGGAAGGTGCGGGCGAAGGCGAGGCCGTGGCGGTCGATCATCGCGCTGGTCCTGGCGATCGGCGCGGTGGTCGTCAACGGCTGGGAGCACAGCCACTTCCGCCAGTTCTTCGAGGGCGACCATGGCGTCAGCCAGCTGATCGCGGCGGTCACCGCCATCGGCTTCTGCTTCTTCGCCAGCGTGGCGGTCATCGGCCTGTCCGGTAGCGCCAGGTCCACGCTCGAACCGGTCGTGGGGGTCTCGCACGCCGCCGTGGTCCGGTACGCGCTCGTGCTGGTCGGCGCGGTCACCACGCTGGTCGTCACGCTGGTGCTGTTCGGCGTCCCGGTCGGCCAGCTGCTCCTGGGCGGGGCGCTGACCAGCGTCTTCGTCGGCATCGCCGCCCAGCAGGCGCTGTCCAACGTGTTCGCCGGCCTGGTGCTGCTGCTGGCCAGGCCGTTCAAGGTCGGCGACGAGGTCCGGCTGCGGGCCGGCGCGCTGTCCGGCGAGATCGAGGGCACGGTCAGCGAGATCGGCATCACCTACGTGCGGCTGTCCAACGCGGCCGGCCTGGTGTCGGTGCCGAACTCGCAGGTGCTCAACGCCGTCGTCGCCCCGGTGCCGCCGGGCGGCTACCCGCCGCCCATCGCCCCGGCGCCCCCGGCGCACGCGCCGCCGCCGCCGGGCGCAGCCCGCGCCCGGGCGGCACCGCCCCCGCCAGCGCCCGCGGCGGTGCCGGTGGCCGAGCCGGCGCCGCCCGCGGGCGGCGGGGCGGACGGGTCCGCGGCGGGCCCGGTCGGCACGGCCGACGGCGGCGGCGGCGCGCACAGGCCCGGCATCGGCGGCGAACAGTAACCGAGACCGCTGGCTGCCTGGCCGGCGAAGGGACTGACGTAGCAGGGGGGCGGCCGGGAGAAAGCCCGCGCCCGTTATTCCGCTATGACTTGGTGGTCACCTGAAGGGACAGTCCCGGGATACGCAGCAGGCGCACCGCGCGGGGCGGGCCGAAGCCCGCGTCGCGCAGCCAGCCGGCCAGCTGGCCGGGCGTGTGCACCTGGGCGCCGGAGCTGAGATAGACGAACAGGGCCAGCACGTCGGCGTGCGCCGCCGCGCGGCGGCCCGGCTCGGCGAACACGTCGAGGACGGCCAGCGTGCCGCCGGGGCGCAGCGCCGCGCTGACCCGGCCGAACAGGGCGGACACCTGGGCAGGCTCCAGGTGGTGGACCAGGTTGAAGCAGAGCACCGCGTCGTAGCCCTCGCCCAGGTCCGCCGTGACGGCGTCGCCGTCACGGAACCGCACCCGGTCGGCCAGTCCGGCGGCGGCGGTGAACTCCCGGCCGATCGCGGCGCTGCCCGGCAGGTCGAGGACGGTCGCGGTCAGCTCCGGGTAGCGGCGGCACAGCGCGGCCGAGTACCCGCCGTGGCCGCCGCCGATGTCGAGCAGGCGGCGCGGCTTGGCGGGCAGCGGCAGCTTCCTGGCCACCTCGGCCGCCGACAGCCGGGCCAGCTCACGCTGGCCGGTCATGTACCGGCGCCAGTAGTCGTCGCCGGGGGCGCGGCGTGCGAGCCGGTCGACTTCCCGGTCCGTGCCGCCTCCTCCAGGCCCTGCCACCAGGGCCAGTAGTCGGCGACGCCGGCCACGTAGCCGGCCACCGACAGCGGCGAGGCGGGGTCGAGCCAGCGGCGCGCGGACCGGGTCAGCCGGTAGCGGCCGGACCGGACGGCGACGTGCCCCGCCGAGCGCAGGCAGTCGAGCATCAGCCGGGTGGGCAGCGGGTCGAGGCCCAGGTCCGTGGCGACCTCGGCCGCGGACGTGGGACCCTGGGCTAGGCGGGCGGTGATGCCCGTCCTGACCGCCGCGACGAGCACCCCGGAGGTGGCCATGCCACCCCAGGCCTCGGCCGCGGCGGCGGGTACAAGGCCGGCACGCAGTGCCAGCCACTCGGCGGGGTTGGCACCCCGAAGCGCAAGCCTCACACTTGAGGATAGTTGATTGATCACAGGACAGGGGGGCCATGGTCCGCGTGCGCGCACTGGTGACTGCCAGTCACCCAGGACCTAGTTTCGCCATCACCGCGATGGCGACCGTTCTCGCGGCGGAGGCGGCGCCGCGGGGGCATCGGTCCGCTGCTCACCGCGCCGGCCATGCTGGCCGGCCAGCTCTCGGTCGGCTGGTCCAACGACGCCTGCGACGCGGCCGGGACACGGCCGCCGGCCGGGCCGACAAGCCGGCCGCGCGCGGCGAGGTCAGCGTGCGCGCCCTGTGGGTCGCGGCCGTGGTCTCGCTGCTGGCCGCGCTGGCCATGGCCGCGGCGATCAGCCTGGTCACGCTGGGCGTGCTGGCCTTGCTGATCGGGGCGGCGTGGGCCTACAACCTGGGGCTGAAGTCGACGGCCTGGTCCGGGCTGATGTACCTGCTCGGCTTCGCCCCGCTGCCCGCGTACGCCGCGTCGCACGCTGCCCGGCCAGCCGGCGCCCCGCCTGGTGATGTGCGTCGCGGCCGGCCTGGTCGGCCTGGGCGCGCACTTCGCCAACGTGCTGCCCGACCTGGCCGGCGACCTGCGCCACGGGGTGCGCGGCCTGCCGCAGCTGGTGGCCGCGCGCTGGGGGCCCGCCGCGGCCCGGGCCGCCGCCCTGGTGCTGCTGCTTTCCGCGTCCGCGCTGCTGGTGGTGGACGCCGGCCCGGGGCGGCGCTGGGTGGCGGTCCTCGGGCTGTGCTGTGCCTGCGGCCTGGCGCTGGTCGGCGCCTTCGGCAACGGCCGGACGCCGTTCCGGGCCGCGCTCGGCATCGCGGGCGTGGACGTGGCGGTGTTCGTCTTCGGGGCAGAGGCGCTCACCTCGGCCCGGCTGCCGGGTATGGTCGGCTGATGTCGCGGATCAGGTCGGTGCGGGCGGCGTTTCCCGCCTACCGCTACCCGCAGGAGATCTCACCAAGACGATCCTCGCGCTGGGCGACGCGACCGGCGGCCTGCGGCCGTCGCAGCGGACGCTGCTTGAGCGGCTGCACGCCAACGCGGAGGTGGCCACCAGGCACACCGCGCTGCCGATCGACGACTACGCGTCGATCGGCACCGAGCCAGGCGACGGCGTGCGCACGGTGCGGGCCAACGACCGCTACATCGAGGAGGCGACCGCGCTGGGCGAGCGGGCACTGCGCACCGCCCTGGACGACGCCGGGATCGCGCCGGGCGACCTGGACCTGCTCATCGTCACGTCGGTGACCGGGGTGGCCGTGCCGTCGCTCGACGCGCGGCTCATCCCCCGGCTCGGGCTGCGGCCAGACATCAAGCGGCTGCCGATCTTCGGGCTCGGCTGCGTGGCCGGCGCGGCCGGGCCTGGCCCGGCTGCACGACTACCTGCTCGGCCTGGCCCGGGCACCGCGGCCGCGCTGCTCGCCGTCGAGCTGTGCTCGCTGACCTGGCCGCGCAGCGAGGTGGCCACGCGCCGACCTGGTGGCCAGCGCGCTGTTCGGCGACGGGGCGGCGGCCCTGGTGGCGACGGGGCGAGGCGGTGGCGGGCCGCGGGGCGGCAGCCCCGGGTGGTCGCGACCAGGAGCGAGGTCTACCCGGACAGCGCCGACTCGCTGGGCTGGCGGCTGGTCGCCGACGGCTTCCGCATCGTGCTGACGGCCGAGCTGGCCGAGGTGGTCGAGCGGCGGCTGGCCGGCAGCGTCACCGCCTTCCTGGCCGACCACGGCCTGACCACCGACGACATCGCGCCGGTGGATCTGCCACCCGGGCGGCCCGAAGGTGCTCGACGCCGCCCAGCGCGCGCTCAAGCTGCCCGACGGCGCGCTGGCGACCAGCCGGCGCTCGCTGGCGGAGGCGGGCAACATGTCGTCGGTCTCCGTGCTGCACATCCTCGACCTGACCGTCAACGCCGGCCCGCCGCCGCGCCCGGGTCGTTCGGGCTGATGATCGGCCTCGGCCCCGGCGTGAGCGCCGAACTGCTCCTGCTGAGGTGGTGACGGGCGTGACCGCGTACTGGATCTTGCTGGGCGTCATCGCCTGCGAGCGGCTGGCCGAGCTGGTCGTGTCGGCGCGGCACGCGACCGCGCTGCTGCGGCGAGGCGGCACCGAGTACGGCCTGGGCCACTTCCCGGTGATGATCGTGCTGCACACGGCCCTGATCGCCGGGTGCGTCGCTCGAGCCGCTGCTCGGGCACCGCACGTTCATCCCGGCGCTTGGGCTGGCCGATGCTGGCGCTGACCGTGGCCGCCAACGGGCTGCGCTGGTGGTGCATCGCCACGCTCGGCGGGCGCTGGACCGCCCGGGTCATCGTGCTGCCCGGCGAGCCGCTGGTCCGGTCGGGGCCGTACCGGTGGTTCTCCCACCCGAACTACGTCGCGGTGATCGTCGAGGGGGCGGCGCTGCCGCTGACCGGGTCGGCGTGGATCACCGCGGCCGTGTTCACCGTCGCCAACGCCGTGCTGCTCACCGTGCGGATCCGCTGCGAGGCCCGGGCGCTGGCGGCCGCCGCCGTGCCCGGCAGCCGTCGCGGCGCCGTGATCGACGTCCTGGTCGTCGGCGGCGGCCCGGTCGGGCTGGCCACGGCGATCGGCTGCGCGCTGGCCGGGCTGTCGGTCTCGGTGGCCGAGCCGCGCGACGGCCCGGTCGACAAGGCGTGCGGCGAGGGGGTGATGCCGGCCGCGGTGCGGCGGCTGGCCGCGCTCGGCGTCGACCCCGGACGGGTACCCGCTGCGCGGGCATCCGCTACATCGACGGGCGGCACCGGGCCGACGCGCGGTTCCGCGGCGGCGACGGCCGCGGCGTGCGCCGCACGGCGCTGCACGCCGCGCTGGCCGGGCGGGCCGCCGCAGCTCGGCATCCCGGTGCTCCCGGTCCGGGTCACCGGCTTCGAGCAGCACGACGGCCACGTGAGCGCGGCCGGCGTCCGAGGCGCGCTACCTGGTGGCGGCGGACGGGCTGCACTCGGCGATCCGCCGCGCCCTGGAACGCGGCGCGCACGGCGCGGCCGGCCCGGCGGGCGAGGGCGCGGCGGCCCGGTACGGGCTGCGCCGGCATTACCGGGTCGCGCCGTGGACCGACCTGGTCGAGGTGCACTGGTCGGGGCGGTCCGAGGCGTACGTGACGCCGGTCGCCGCCGACGTGGTCGGCGTCGCCCTGCTGTTCGGCCGGGAACCGGGCAGCGGGGCGCGCGGCGGGTTCGACGGCGCGGCTGGCGGACTTCCCCGCGCTGCTCGAGCCGGCTGGGCGGCGCGGCGCCGGCCAGCGCGGTACGCGGGGCCGGGCCGCTGCGTCAGGACGTGCGCCGCCGGGTGTACGGGCGCGTGCTGCTGGTCGGCGACGCCTCCGGCTACCTGGACGCGCTCACCGGGGAGGGCCTCGGCGTCGGCCTGGCCCAGGCCGAGGCCCTGGCGCGCTGCCTGGCCGCCGGCCGGCCGGCCGACTACGAACGCGCCTGGCGCCAGGTCTCCCGGCCCGCCTGGCGGCTCACCGCCGGCCTGCTGTGGTCACGCGGCCAGCCGCTGCTCGGCCCGCGCATCGTCCCGGCCGCCCAGCGGCTGCCCTGGCTCTTCTCCGCCCTGGTCAACCACGCCGCCCAGGCATAGCGCCACGACGAGCCCGCCGGGTCAGGCGCCCGCGCGGAGCACGTCGGCGACAGGCAGCTCGTAGCTTCGCGCCAGCGGGCGCAGCAGCTCGTAGCCGAGTTCCTCGTTGATGGCGATCATGTGCTTGTTGGACGCGGCGTTCCCGGTCACGATGCGCTCCAGGGCCGGCTCGGCCTCGGCCAGCCAGTCGAGCATCGCGGTCTTGGTCAGCAGGCCGAGCCGGTGCCCCCGATGCTCGCGGGTCACCGCCGTGAGCAGCTGGTGGCCCCACCCGAGGGTGTCCCGGTCTGGGCTCGACCTCGGTGACCGCCGCCATCTCGCCGCTGGCGTCGTGCAGGGCGGCGACCGTGTAGATGTGCCTTTCCTGCCGCTCGCGCAGCTCCTGGTGTTCCCGGACCCGGTCGGCGTCCCACCGCCCCGGCTCCTCGCCAGCGTCGTGCGGCGCGTCCGCCATCGCGTTCCCCACGCCGGCGTACCGCTCCAGGTACTCGTCGGGGATGCGGCCGTCCCAGGAAACCAGCGAGTACCCGGTGGCCGCCCGCGCCGCCCGCTCCCGCAGGGCCGCGATGTGGCCGTCGGGTATCTTGCCGAGCATCAGCACCCGCCGGGCCTCGACCAGCCCCGGGGCGGCGCCGGTGCGCCCGGCGAACCCCGCCCCGGCCGAGCCCTGGAACGCGCGCTGCCGCCGATCACCGACCGCCCGCCGCGGGCCGCCCGCTCGGCGGCGTGCCGGAGCAGCGCGGTGCCGATCCCGCGCCGCCGCGACGCGGGACGCACGGTGAGGTACAGGTAGGCGCGGTCGCGGTTCTCCCGTTCGGCAGGATGAGGAAGTACACCCCGTGGAAGCCGCCGGCCGCCTCGTCGCCGCAGGCCCACATCTCGGCCGGGTCGGCCGGGTGCTCGACCCACCCCCGCAGCCGCCGGAGCGACCACGGCGGCCCGTGCGGGTCGTCGGTCCGCTCCGCCGCCCGCAGCACGTCGAAGCAGGCCAGGGTCGTCGCCGGGTCCGATACGTCCGCCCGCGTGATGTCCATGCCGGCTAGCTAACCGCGCCGCGCCCGCGCCACGCGAGTCATTTTTCCGGCCGGGGCCCAGCGGGGCGGGAAAGCAAAACCCCGGCCCCCGTTGTGCGGGGCCGGGGTTTCTTGCCTTGTGCCGGTGCGACCGGTCGCCTCCTCGGCGAGAGGCACATCGCGGCTCCAGCCGAACGGTATTCCGCGAAGGCGATATTAGGTGCGGCCCGGGGGACCCTAGCCGCACCGGCTATTTGGATTCTAACGCGCCTCGGGGGGTTCGTGTTCCCCAGTTACGACCAATTCCCGCGCTGTTGCTGGTCCTGGTCCCAGTGCCCGTTGCGCTGCTGGTCCGCCTGCCGGCCGGGCTGTAACCGGGGGTGTGCTGGTATTCGGCGCCCGGAGGGTCGGCCTGCTGGCCTGCGCCAAAGCCGTCATGGCCCGCGGTATAGCCGTCATGGCCCGCGGTATAGCCGTCTCGGTGGTAGCCGTTGGCCCACTCCGCGCCGTTGGCGGCGCCGACCGTCCCGTTGCCCGCGGGGTAGCCGGGCGCGCCGGTGCCGTAGGACGGGCCGGGCTGGTAGGCCGGGGTGCCGTTGGCCGGGTGGCCAGACGGCGTGCCGTACCCGTTGACGGCCGGCTGGCCAGGCTGCGGGTACCCGTTGCCCGCGCCGGCGTCGCCGCCGGGCGTGCCGTTGCCGGCGGGCGTGCCGTTGCCGTCCCCGGCGAACGTGCGCGCGGTGAACGTGGGGGTGAAGGTCGGCTGGCTGCCGTTGGGCTGGTACCAGGTGCCGCCAGGGGCGGCGCCGGGCCGGCCGTCGGGGGCGTAGCCGTTCTGGGCTGGGGCGTCGTAGCCGTTCGCGCCGTGGTCGCCGCCGTTGGGCATGTGACTTCCGGCGTACCCGTTGGCGCCGAACCCGTTGCCGCTGCGGGCGGCGGGGGTGAAGAGGTCGCCGCCGGACTCGGCGCCGTTCGCGGCCTGATAGCCGCCGCCCTCGTGGGTTCCGGCGTAACCGTTCACGCCGTAAGCACCGCTGTTCTCGCCGGCGCCCGTGAAGCCGTTGGCGGCGGGATCACTGCCGTTCGTGGCCTGGTAGCCGTGGCGGCCGTTCGGGCGGCGCCTTCCGGGGGCGTAACCGTTGGCGCCGTACACGCTGCCGCTGCGCCCGGCAGGGGCATAGCCATTGGCGGCCGGATCGGTGCCGTTGGCCGGCTGGTAGCCGTTAGGGTCCTGGGCGCCCGCGCCGTAGCCGTCGGCAGTGAAGCCGCTGGGTTGCTGGCCGGTGGCCGGGTAGGCCGGGTCGGTGCCGCCGGGGGTGAAGCCGTTCGCGCTGGCGGCATAGCCCTGGGCGCTGGCCGGGTACGCGCCGGCGGGCGGGTTGGCTTGCGCGGCGAAGCCGCCACTGCTGGCGGGCTCCGCCTCGCCGTACGCCGGCTGACTGGCCGGCCGTGGCGTAGCCCTGGGCCGGGTAGCCGCCGGTGCCAGACGGGCGCGGCCGGCGCCTGGTAGGCACCCGGCTGGTAACCGGGCTGCTCGGGGTAGCCGGACACGTACTGGTCGGCCTGCGGGGCCGCCGCACCGGGCTGCCCCTGCGCCGCGCCATAGGCCTGCTGCCCGGCGCTGGCGCCGTTGGCGGTCACCGGGGCGGACAGCGCGGGGACCGCGCCGGTGCCCGACGGGTAGCCGGAGAGCATGTCGCCCGGCGCGGCGCGGGAGTCGTCCGGCCAGGCCGGCGCCCCTGACGCGGCCGCGTACTGGCCGGCGTCCGCCTGCTGGCCGGACGGGGCCTGTACCTGCGCCGCCTGGCCGGAAGCCTGCTGGCCTGGCGCCTGCGCCTGCGGCTGCGGCGGTGACCACGACTGGTCTGGCCACTGCTGTCCCGCGACCTGCGCCTGCCCTGAGGCCTGCGCCGGTGCCGAGGGCTGCGCCTGTCCCGAGGGCTGTGCCTGTCCCGAGGGCTGTGCCTGTCCCGAGGGCTGCGCCGCGGACGACTGACCGGGCCACTGCTGTTCGGGTGACTGCGGCGCCGAAGGCTGCTGGGCGGAGGGCTGCTGGGCCGCGAACTCCTGCTGGCCTCCGGGCGCGGGCGCGGCCTGGGCGGCCCGGCTGGCCGGGCCGCGCACCGTACCCGTAGTCCGCGAACTGGCCGGCCGCCTGGCCGCCGTCCCGCTGGCCAGGGTGGTCGTAGCGGCCGGCCAGGCCGTCGGCGGCTGGCGCCTTCCCGGGCGGGGGGTAGCTCGGCTCGTCGTAGCCGCGCTGCTCCCGGGCTGGCTGGCCGTAGCCCTGCTCGTGACCCTGCTGCTCGTAACCCTGCTGCTCATAGCCGGGCTGCTCATAGCCGGGCTGCTCATAACCCTGCTGGCCGTAGCCGACCGGCGGATACGCCTGCTGGTAGGCCTGCCCGTCGTAGGACGCGGCCGCCAGCAGCGACCGCGACTCGGGCGACCGCGACTCCGACGACTTGGGCTCGTGCGAGAGCACCGGGGGCTGCTCGTACCCGGCCTGCTCGCCCCGGCGGGCGGGCGGGTACGACCCGGTGCCCGTGCCGGCCCGCTGGGCGGAATCGTCGTAGCGCTGGTCGTCGCCGTAGGACTGGCCGCCGTAGGACTGCTGGCCGACGGGCGCGGAGAAGTCGTAGGCCACGTGCCCGCCGGTGCCGCTGCCGCCGGCGGCCTCGTCCCGCTTCCCGGCCTGGCCGGCCGGGTACTGCGCCCCGGTGGCGCGCCGCTGGCCGGCGTCGTGCTGGCCGACGTCGTACCGGTTGGTGTCGGGCGCCGCCGCGCCGTAACGCGGCTGGCTGCCGGTCTGCTTGCGCTGGCTGTACTGGCCGGGGGTGCTGGCGTAGTCACCCAGGCTGATCGGCCCGGTGCCGTTGCCCGGCCGTCCGGCGCCGCCCGCCCGGGCCGTCTCGCCGCCGAGCGTCGCGTAGCCGCCGGTGGCGCGCCCGGCCGCCGGGTAGCCACTGCCCAGCCGGGAAGCGGGTGGGCGGTCGTCGGGCAGCGCGGCCATCATCCCGGTGAACGGCTCGGCGGACGCGGCGCCGAGCGCCAGCTGGGGACGCTGCGAGCCGAGCGCCATCGGCCCGGTGACCTCGTCGGCCTGGCCGCCGGGCACCCCGCGCCGCAGCGAGTCGATCAGGCGCGACAGGTCGTCCATGGGCAGCCGGAACGTCCCGGTGCAGGTACCGCCCTGCCAGATGCTGAAGACGGCGACCCCGCTGTTGGCGTACCAGCTCAGCCGCATGCTCCGGGAGCTACCGCGAACGTCGGAAAAAATTTCCCCCAGCCGGGGCAGGGGCCCTGCGTCCGACGCTGACATGCTGCTCATTGCGGTCCCCCGGTAGAACGTTTGTCCACTTCGTACAGAGTATTGCCCGTACGCCTCACGCGTGACCTACTCCCGGCTGCCGGTCGAGGTTTCGCAGCCGGCGGAGTGTCATCCCCGGTCGAACGAAGCAGGCGCCGAAAAATTTCTTGCGCCGCGGCAAGAAAAATGCCACCCCGCCGTGCGCGACCCGGGGACGGGGTGGCATCATAGTCCCCAGGCTTTACTGCCCCCTCTTGCGGCGGATCTTCCGGCTGACTACCGGGTCACCGCGCGGACACCGTTTCACTGAGCGGCCTGAAAACCGCCTTGTTAAGGTTGTCCGCTGGCGAACGGCGTCTCAGGGGAGGGCAGTCGCCTGCTACGCATGTGCCAGCCTCCGGCTGCCAGCAAGCAGTGTCGACAAGCAGTGTCACTGGGAATGCGGTCATCGCCAGCAGTGCTACTGGACACGCAGTGCCTACGGGACTTGATCCCGCGCGACCTCGGTAGCGCGCGCGTCAGCGCGCGTCGAAAGCGCGGGAACAGTATGAAGCCGTTGAGCGTTGCAGCTTGCAACAGCAGTTACCGCGCGGGGCCGGACTCGCGTGCATGCGAGCCACAAACAAGGGTAACGCAAGATCTAAGCAACTTTGTTGAGGTGATTGATCCATGTCCCAGGTGCGTAGGCAGACGGCCGTGCTTCCCCGTCCTAATTGGGGGTGGCAGGACGCTGCCGCGTGTCGTGGCGAGGATCTGATGCTTTTCTTCGGCCCAGACGGCGAGCGGCAGCCAGAGCGGGACATCAGGGAGCGCAAGGCCAAGCAGGTCTGCGCGAGCTGCCCGGTCCGCATCGAGTGCCTTAACTACGCCGTTGCCCGCCCCGAGAAGTACGGCACCTGGGGCGGCCTGAACGAGGACGAGCGGTCCGCCGAGCGCCGCCGCCGGATGCGCCGCGCCAACGCGGCCTGACCCGTTCCGGGCGAGGCCGGCGCAACAGACCGAGCCAGCGACAGCCCCCGTCCGCACCAGCGGACGGGGGCTCGTCATTTCCCGGTCCAGAATTCCCCGATCCAGGCAGTCAAAGGCCACCCCCGTGCTGAAGAACGGGCGCGTGGTCCCCGCTTGGCACGCCTCGATACCCCCAAAGCGCAGCCACCGCAGCCGGTGGATGCGCAGCAGCCGCCCCGAGTCGCACGTCGAGCCACGCGGCCACAAGTCCGCCGGGGCGGGCCTGATACAGACCGCGCCCTTTGCGATCAGGCCCGGCCGCCCGGCGGACAGCGGGGGTACGGGGGTCGTCTCCCGGGAGATGGGGTGCCCTTAACAAGCGTGTCACCCGGTCTAAACGAGCGTGTTTATCGCTGGGTGAGCTGGGCTTTGGTCGGCGCATGGTGGGGCCGCTCCTTCCGCAGGCAGCCGGACGGCCCGGGGATCAGCTGTCCACGGGAGGCGGGGAGTCCCAGGCTGCCAGCACCTGCTGTTCTTTGCCGCTGGCGAGGCCGAGTGGCGGGGTGCCGGGCGCGGCCCGGACCTTGCCGCCTGACCGCAGCCACTCCCAGGTGTCCCGGACCGAGTCGCCGAACGGGCGGGGGCGCAGTCCGGCCGCTTTCGCGGAGGCGCCGGACACAGCCCAGAATCCGGCGGTGTCCGGCACGCCCGGGATCCACAGCGGGAGCTCGGCCCACGGCTGGACTCCCTGGGAGAGCAGGAAATCCTCGTCCATCCACACCGGGGTGGCATCTGAACCGGTCGCCTTCACGCAGCCGTCGATCAGCTGGCCCATCGTGGTGTTCGGCCCGTCCGGGACGAGGTTGTGGATGCCGCCGGCGCGTGCCTCGGCCTGGTCCAGCACGAATGCCGAGACGTCACGCGCGTCGATGAGCTGCAGGCCGCGGGCGGGGTCGCCGGGGGCGATCACCCGGCCGCCCGCGGCCATCCTGGTGAGCCACCATGGCAGCTGGCCGAGGTTGTCGTGCGGTCCGACGATCGAGCCGGCGCGCGCGATGAGGCAGGCGCCAGGCCCGTAGGCCTGCTCGACCGCCAGCTCGCAGCCGCGTTTGTGAACGGGCAGTTTCCCGAGGTCGGCCGGGTCCCCGTCCTGGTCTGGCACGCCGGGCCAGGTCGCGGCAGACTCGTCCGTTAGCGTGGTGTTCCAGGCCTGGTAGACGGCCGTGGTCGAAACGAAGGCGTAGAAGGGCGCCGACCCGGCCACTGCCCGCGCGGTGCGCAGCACGTGGGCCGGTATCTGGCCGCCGGGGTCGAGGACTGCGTCGAAACGACGCCCGGCGAGCGCCAGGACGCCCTCGTCGGTGGACCTGTCGCCGCGAAGCGCCTCGACGCCGTCGATGTCCTTGCCGGTCAGCCCGCGGTTGAAGGTCGTGACCTCGTGTCCCCGGCCGAGCGCGTCGCGCACGAGCGCGCGCCCGACGAACGACGTCCCGCCGATGACCAGTAGCCTCATGTTTCGTCCCTGCCGGTTGGTGGTTGACAACAGATGTTGTCGCGCCCATCATTGTGATGTCGTAAACAAGTGTTGTCAAGGAGCCGCGATGCGAAGGCTGTCCGACGCGCAGCGCACCGACCTGGCCACCGCCGTGGAGCGACTGGCGTGGACAGCGGTGCGGGAAACGCTGCAGCTCGGACCAGACGCGGGGCCCGGCTCGGACCTGGCGGACGCGGACCTGCAGCACATGTGGCTGGCCGCCCTGACCTCGCTGCTGGCGATCCGGGACAGCGCGGAACAGCTCGCGGCGTCCGCCGCGCTGTCGGCGGCGCAGCGCGGCGCCGATTATCCCGCGATCGGCGAGGCGGCCGGGATGACCAGGCAGGGCGCCCGGCGCAAGTGGCCGGGCCTGGCCGGGCTGAGCGATGAACGGCAGCGCAAGCTCACCTGGTGGGCCAGCCGCGGTGACCAGTTCGCGCGGTGCGCCCGTGCCGTGCTAGCGACCTCAGCCGAAGGGCCGCGCCTGGCCATCCTGCGTGAACGGCTCGACGAAATCGGGCAGGCATCACCGGCCCAGCGAATCGACGCATTCGACATGGCGCTGGTGGACGCGGCGGCGGTGGCCGCGGGCGCTCCCGCGCCGGCCGGTCCCGCCGCGGCGCACGCGTACGGGCTGCTCGCCGCCTTGACCGCCGACGCCTACGCCGCCGTGAGCAGCCATTCGTCCCTGCTGAGCCGCGAGGACCTCGCCTGCGGGACAGGCGGCTGCCCCCGCGAGCCGGTCGTGGAACTATGGCGCCCCGACTTCGGCCACCGGCCCGCACCCGCCTGCCGCGAGCACGCCGTCCAGGCCCTCGGGCAGCCAGACATCAGGATCGTGGCCGCTTACCAGCAAGACGTCGCGCTCTCAGTCTTCGCGCAGGCCCACGGCGAAAGCTAGGAAGCGACCAGGCAGCCGGCGAGATGCCGGGCACATCGCCCGGCTCGTAAGCCGCCCGCACTGCCCGGAAACCACCCGGTCAACGATCTAGCCCGCACCTCCGATCCGAAGGCGTGCGCCCATGTCAAGGCGGACCTCGCCGTTGGGGCGGACGTGCTGCCAGAACAGCGGGGTCAGGCCGCGCCGGTCGGCCGGGCCGAGCATCCCGGCCCATGCCTCCCCGGCGAGGACGTCCTCAGCGTGGTCTGCACGGTCCGCCGGTAGGCCGGGCCGTTGGTCTACGTTCCCCGGCACCGACTTGACCAGCGCCAGCACCGAGTCCTGGTCTTCCTCGTCATCGCCGACGACACTGTCGTCTTCCTCATCTTCATCGTCGGGTGCCGTCAACGTCGGAGAGCTCGCCGTCGTCGGCGCCGACCAGGGCGATAACGGGTCCCGTGGCGCTGGCAGCGGCGATCCGCGAGGCGATGACGGTGAACCACTTCTGCTCCGCTTTGTGCAGTGCCGACCGGACGATCCTGGTAACCCGGTCGGGGTAGGCGGCTCGGTCCGTTCCGACCGGCACCGGCGGAACAGTTCCGCGCGGACTCTGTCCCGGTCCCACTCCGCGTTCGCGACGTGGGCGGCCAGCCATTCCGTGAGCTTTTCCTGGTCGGCGACCGAGCATTCGCGGAACCCGAAGTGACGGCGGATCTGGGCGCGGTGGCCGGTAGTACTTCGGCGAGCTGCCGGACAATCGTAGAACCCCAGGTCCGACGGCGGGACCTTCACCTGCCTGGCAAGCCACTCAACAGCCTCGTCAGGCAGCTCCGACCGGCCCTCGGGAAACCGCAGCGGGAAACCCAGCCGCGTCGGCCCCCGCTTTCCCGCGATCAGGATCACGCTCATTTAGACCGGGTGACACGCCTGTTAAGGGCACCCCGAGATAACAGCAGCGCCAGGACGTCGAGGTCGGTGAGCTGCCGGAAGTCGACGTACCACTCCCCCACGCTGCCGAACAGGCGCGGGGTGACCAGGGTCACCACCGCGTCCGCCTCGGCGCTGACCGCGCGGATCGCGGCCGGAGCGGCGACCGGCACGGCCAGCACCGCCCGCAGGGGGCCGCGGGCCCGTACCGCGCGCAGCGCCGCCCGGGCCGTCACCCCGGTCGCCATCCCGTCGTCCACCACGATCATGGTGGCTCCAGCACGCGCCGCGGCGTCGCCCGCACCCGCCTCCGCCTCCGGTTCCGGTTGCCGGGTGTAGGCGGCGGCGCGGCGGGCCAGTTCGGCGCGCTCGCGGTCGACCACGCCGACCAGGTCGGCCTCGGTCATCCGTGCCCTAGCCAGCATCTCTGGATCGAAGAACGGCTCGCCCGCGCCGCCCGCGCCGTCCTCGGCGATCGCACCCAGGCCGAGCTCGGGGGCATCCGGGTGCCCGATCTTGCGCACCATCAGCACGTCGAGCGGCGCACCGAGCGCGGCGGCCACCCCGGCCGCGACCGGGACACCGCCCCTGGGCAGGGCGAAGACGCGCGGCAGGCCGGCCCGCCGAACCCGGTGCTATGGCGGCGGTGACGGCGAAGTCACCCCGTCGTTCGGCATCACCAGGAGAGAAATGGGCCAGGGCGTCCCGCACGGCGGCGCCGAGCAGCACCCCCGCCTGGGTGCGATCGGCGAAGGCGGGAGGACCGGAAGGAGCCGCGCCGCGGCGTCCGGGGTGGCTGGCCATCTCACCGGCGCGTATACCCGCGCGGCGGCACGCTAAGACGGCGGGCGCGGGGCAATGCCGCCCAATTCGCCCCCGCGCGGCCAAAATACCCGTGCGGCAGCCCCATTCGCCCCCGCGGGGCCAAAGGGCGGTTCACCTGGCGCGACGCGCGGGACCTGCCAGATAATGGTGGCCTGCGGCTCGGCCGCGAGCCGCCCGGCCAGGGGGCGCACGTCCCCGGGAGAAGACCGCCATGATCTGCGTTGAGTGCCGCCGGCGCCACCACGAGGACTGCCCCGGCGGTTCCTGGTGCGACTGCCAGCACCAGCCGCCGCGACAGGCAACGGACGCCGCCGGCGAGTCCGCCCTGACCTGGGTCCGCCAGGGCTAACACGGGGGCGGCGGCCCGGCCCGCGGCCTCGGTGCCCGTTACACGGGTAAAAACCGCCGCGCTGACGGAATAGCCAGGGAGCGGGCGTGGTTCAGCTGAACGTGACATACCCCAACTGGACAGGCATGGTGAGTGTGTGTGATCCTGCCTGGGTGAGTGTTACGGACCCCATGCTCGTCGTGCGCAGGCACGTCGATCTCCAGCGCGTCCGTAGCGCGATGTGTCGCCCTGCACGCTGATCGCCACCCGTCTCTTTAACCCGCGGTTACAAGTAACCACGAGTAACGACTGGGGGCGCACCGCGAATGCCGGGCGGCCTTTTTTTATGCCGTGGCGGCTTCAAAGCGAATCGTGCCCCGCCTAGCTCTACCAACGAAGTGAGGAAGCCGCCGCATGTCTCCCGCCACCGGAGCAACTGCGACCAGCACCCCGACGCAGGGCCCGGCCAAGCCCCGCCGCCAGCGCGGCGAGGGGCAGTGGGCGCTCGGCTATCGCGAGCCGCTGAACAAGAACGAGGAATTCAAGAAGTACGACGACGGGCTCAACGTCCGCCAGCGGATCATCGACGTCTACGCCAAGCAGGGCTTCGACTCGATTGACCCGGCCGATCTGCGCGGGCGCATGCGCTGGTACGGGCTGTACACGCAGCGCCGGCCCGGCATCGACGGCGGCAAGACCGCCATCCTCGAACCGGAAGAGCTCGACGACCGCTACTTCATGCTCCGGGTTCGGATCGACGGCGGGCAGCTGTCCAGCGAGCAGCTCCGGGTCATCTCTGACATCTCGGTCAAGTACGCCCGGGGCACCGCCGACGTCACCGACCGGCAGAACATCCAGCTCCACTGGATCGAAATCGAGTCGGTCCCGGCCATCTGGGAGGCCTTGGAAGGCGTCGGCCTGTCCACCATGGAGGCCTGCGGCGACACGCCCCGGGTCATCGTCGGTTGCCCCCTGGCCGGCCTGGACACCGACGAGCTGATCGACGCCACGGCGCAGATCGACGCGGTTCACGAGAAGTACATCGGCAGCGAGGAGTTCTCCAACCTGCCGCGGAAGTTCAAGTCCTCGATCAGCGGCTGCGCGGCCCAGTGCTCGCACCACGAGATCAACGACATCGCGTTCGCCGCCGTCCGGAACCCGGAGACCGGCGAGGTCGGCTACGACCTCTGGGTCGGCGGCGGCCTGTCCACCAACCCGATGATCGCCAAGCGGCTGGGCACGTTCGTCAAGCCGGAGCAGGTGCCCGAGGTCTGGGCCGGGGTCGCGTCGGTGTTCCGTGACTACGGCTACCGGCGGCTGCGGCACCGGGCCAGGATCAAGTTCCTGATCAATGACTGGGGCGCGGAGAAGTTCCGCGAGGTGCTGGAGAAGGAGTACCTCGGCTACTCGCTGCCCGACGGGCCCGCCCCGGTCAACGTGGACGGCGCGCTGCGCGACCACGTGGGCGTGCACCGGCAGGCCGGCGGCCTCAACTACGTGGGCTTCGCGCCGCGCGTCGGGCGGGTTAACGGCGAGACCCTGGCGGCCATCGCCACGCTGGCCGACCGTTACGCCGCGGGCCGGGTGCGGACCACCACCGAGCAGAAGCTGGTCATCCTGGACGTGCCGGACGACCAGGTGGACGGCCTGCTCGCCGAGCTCGACGCGCTCGGATCTGCCGGCCACGCCGAGCGTGTTCCGGCGGCACACGATGGCCTGCACCGGGATCGAGTTCTGCAAGCTGGCCATCGTGGAGACCAAGGGCCGGGCGATGAGCCTGATCGACGAGCTGGAGCGGCGGCTGCCCGGCTTCGACCAGCCGGTCACGATCAACGTCAACGGCTGCCCCAACTCCTGCGCGCGCATCCAGGTCGCCGACATCGGCCTCAAGGGGTCGCTGGTGACCGACGCCTCCGGCCAGCAGGTCGAGGGCTTCCAGATCCACCTCGGCGGCACGCTGACCGGCGGCGACGCGGCCGGCTCCGGGTTCGGCCGCAAGGTGCGCGGTCTCAAGGCCACCGCCGACGAGCTGCCCGACTACGTGGAGCGGGTGCTGCGCCGCTTCGACGCCGCCCGGGCCGAGGGCGAGACGTTCGCGGCCTGGACGATGCGGGCCACCGACGAGGAGCTGTCGTGACGCCGTCGGTGCGGGCCGTCCCGTTCTACTGCCCGTACTGCGGCGAGGAAGACCTCGAACCGCAAGGAGCCGCTGACGGAGAGTGGCACTGCCGCTCCTGCACGCGGAGTTTCCAGCTACGCTTCGCCGGCATGGGGGCAGTGCTATGAGCGATACAGGAGTTAATCAAAATCTAAGGAACGGGCGCTATCCCTGGGAGCCGGACGTAGCCGACGACCACGACGCGAAGGACCCGCAGCGCATGCGCACCCTTGCCGAGCAGGCAGCCAAGGAACTTGAGAACGCCTCCGCCGACGAGGTCATCCGCTGGGCGGGCGAGACGTTCGGTGACCGGATCGCCATCACCTCGTCGATGTCCGACGCGGTGGTCGTGCACCTGGTGTCGGCGATCAAGCCGGGCATCGACGTGGTGTTCCTCGACACCGGCTACCACTTCCCTGAGACCATCGGCACCCGCGACGCGGTGGCGGCGGTCTACCCGGTCAACCTGGTGAACGTGACCCCGTCGCGCACCGTCGAGGAGCAGGACGCCGACCTCGGGCCGCGGCTCTACGGCCGCAACCCGGACCTGTGCTGCTACCTGCGCAAGGTCGAGCCGCTTGAGCGGACGCTGAAGAACTACGACGCGTGGTTCACCGGCGTGCGCCGCGAGGAGACGCTGTCGCGCCGGTCGGCCAAGGTGGTCGAGTTCGACGAGAAGCGGCAGAAGATCAAGGTCAACCCGATCGTGGCCTGGACGTCGGAGCAGGTGGACGAGTACATCGCGACCAACGGCGTGCTGGTCAACCCGCTGGTCTACGACGGCTACCCGTCGATCGGCTGCCGGACCTGCACGATGCGGGTCGCGCCGGGCGCGGACCCGCGCTCGGGCCGGTGGGCCGGGACGGGCAAGACCGAGTGCGGCATCCACGTCTGACCCCGACGGCCGCTCCGGCGCGGAGCCGCCGCGGCGGCCGCCGCTGGTCGCGGTCGCGCACGGGTCGAAAGACCCGCGCGCGGCGGCCACGGTGAGCGAGCTGCTCGACGCGGTCCGCGCGCTGTCGCCCGGGCTGGACGTGCGGGCGGCGTTCCTCGACCACTGCGCGCCCGCGCTGCCCCAGGTGCTCGGCTCACTGGACGGGCGGGCCGCCGTGGTCGTGCCGCTGCTGCTGACGGCGGCCTACCACAGCAAGACCGACATCCCGGCCCAGCTCGCGGCGGCGCACGGCCCTGACGTGCCCTGCGCCGACGGCGCTCGGCCCGCACCCGCTGCTGCTGGCCGCGCTGGAACGGCGGCTCGGACGAGGCCGGCGTCCCGGTGGGCGACGCCGCCGCCCGCGCCGCGACCAGCGTGGTGCTCGCGGCGGCGGGCTCGTCCGACCCAGCCGCCCGGGCGGTCATCGAGGCCCTGGCCGCGCGCTGGGCCCGGGAGCGCGGCTGGCTCGCCGTGCTGCCCGCCTTCGCCTCGGCTGACGGCCCCCGCCCGGAGCAGGCCGTCGCGGCCGCGCTGGACTTCCCTGGCCGGGTCGTGGTGGCCACGTACCTGCTGGCCCCGGGGTACTTCGCCGACAAGGTCCGGGACGCGTCGCTGGCCGCCGGCGCCGCCGCGGTCTCGGACGTCCTCGGCGCCGCGCCCGGAGGTGGCCCGGGTGGTGCTGGAACGCTACGCGGCGGCCGCGGGCGCCGCGCGGCGACACTGGACGGGGCCCGGCGCGGCCTGCCGGCCACTGCCCGCGGTTCGCGGTAGGCTTGCGCAATCAAACACCCCGAATAACCTAACGCGTTGGCATCCTCCTCCGCTTGGGGCGGGGGATTTCAGTCGCTACACCGGTCGGAGTAGCGACTGTAGTTCGCGGTTCACAGGCCGGGTAACCCCGAGGCCTCCCCGCGCAGTCACCGCATGCCCTGCGGCGATGTTCCTGGCTGCGTTCACGTCAGCGTTGCAGGCGAAACCGCAGGCAGTGCAGGCGAAGACGGCTTGGCTCTCGCGCGACCTCGCATCCACGTGCCCACACGCCGAGCACCGCTGGCTCGTGAACCCAGGGTTGACTTTCTCGATCCGCCCGGGGGCCTTTTCCTCAAGACGGCGAATTAGCCGACCCCAGCCGGAGCGGAGGATTCCCCGGTTCAGCGCGGCCTTCTGGCGCACCTTCGTGCCGGGAGCATCCGCAGTCCCCTTTGCCGACCGGGTCATGTTCCTGATCTTCAGGTCCTCGACCCGGATCACGTCGAACCGGCGGGCAAGGTCGGTGGACAGCTTCTCGCACCAGTCCCTGCGCCGGTCAGTCTCGCGGGCTCTCAGCTTCGCGAGTGCCATCTTGACTCTCCTGCGCCGGGCCGACCCGCGCCCGGCGCGGGAAAGCCTGTGCTCAAGCGCAGTGCGACAGGAGCACCCCCTCCTGCCCGGGCGTAGGCCGCAAGCGGTAGCGGGACATGCGAACATGATAACGATGTTCCATAGAAATTGACAATCCATCCGCTCAAACTAGCTAGCCAAATCCCTATGGCTTAGGGATGGCTTCGGCAGAGCAGCCGCCGGGCTGTGTACTCGTGTAATGCTGCGCCGGATGGCGCGGGCAACCTTCGCCCTTCGCCTTGGCCTGGTTCGCGCTCCCTTCTGAGTGCTTCGGCCATCAGCATGTCGAATATCTCCGCGTACTTCGCGGAATCCAGCTCGCCGGCCTTGACCTCTCCCGTGTGGGTTTCTACGGTATCGGGAGCGAATCCCTACGGGACGCCCTGGGATGGATGGTGCTGCCAGACGTGGCCGAGCAGCGGGAAGACGTAATCACCCCGCCGGGCGATTGCTGGGACTCGTTCCGGTTCGGCGCGTGCGTGATGCGCTGCAACGGGAACACAGTGACGCTTTCCCGTCTCGGGACGGCCCGCACGCATGAGGACACGCCCGGGCTGGCGCGCAGGCTGGAGGGCGGCATGACCCATATCCTGTCCGCTACTGTCTCCCGTACGGCTCAGGGTTGGTTCGCCTCATTCACCGTCGAGACCGAGCGGGACGTGCCGAAGTCGCACGCCCGGACCGGCAGTGCGGCCGGGATCGATCTCGGTGTTAAACGGTAGGCTGTTGCGCTTGAGTGGGAACCGGGTTAGGAGACAACGACTTGCACATCTGGCCAGGCGCCGCGTACCCCCTCGGGGCGACGTGGGACGGGTGGGGTACCAACTTCGCCCTGTTTTCCGAGGCCGCCGAGCGGGTCGAGCTCTGCCTGTTCGACGAGGCGGGCGAGGAGTCGCGGATCGAGCTGACCGAGGCCGACGGCTTCGTGTGGCACGGCTACCTGCCGGCCATCGGCCCTGGTCAGCGCTACGGCTACCGGATACACGGCCCGTATGACCCGCCGCGCGGCCAGCGCTGCGCGCCGGCGAAGCTGCTGCTCGACCCGTACGGCAAGGCCTTCGAGGGCGACGTCTCGTGGAGCGAGGCGATGTTCGACTACCAGTGGGCCAATCCGCGCCGCCGCAATACCGTCAATAGCGCCCCGTTTATGCCGAAAACTGTGGTTATCAACCCGTTTTTTGACTGGGGCAACGACCGGCCGCCGCGCATTCCGTACCACGAGACCGTCATTTACGAGGCGCACGTGCGCGGCCTGACATTGCGCCACCCGGACATACCGCTGCCCCAGCGCGGCACCTACGCGGGCCTGGCCCACCCGGCGGTGATCGAGCACCTCAAGCGGATCGGGGTGACCGCGGTCGAGCTGCTGCCGGTGCACCAGTTCGTGCCCGAGCAGGCCATGGTGGGGCGCGGGCTGACCAACTACTGGGGCTACAACACGATCGGCTTCCTCGCCCCGCACAACCACTACTGCTCGGCCGGGCAGCGCGGCGAGCAGGTCGGCGAGTTCAAGGCGATGGTCAAGGCGCTGCACACGGCGGGCATCGAGGTCATCCTCGACGTCGTCTACAACCACACCGCCGAGGGCGACGGCCGCGGCCCGACGCTGTCCTTCCGCGGCATCGACAACCACGCCTACTACCGGCTGGACGACGCCAACCCGTGGCGGCTACGTGGACTACACCGGCTGCGGCAACTCGCTCAACGTGCGGCACCCGCACTCGCTGCAGCTGATCATGGACTCGCTGCGGTACTGGATCCTGGAGATGCACGTCGACGGGTTCCGCTTCGACCTGGCCTCGGCGCTGGCCCGGGAGCTGCACGACGTGGACCGGCTGTCCACCTTCTTCGACCTGGTGCAGCAGGACCCGGTGGTCTCCCAGGTGAAGCTGATCGCCGAGCCGTGGGACGTCGGCGAGGGCGGCTACCAGGTCGGCAACTTCCCGCCGCTGTGGACCGAGTGGAACGGCAAGTACCGCGACACCGTGCGCGACTTCTGGCGCGGCCAGCCGGCCACGCTGCCCGAGTTCGCCTCCCGGCTGACCGGCTCTTCCGACCTGTACGAGACCAGCGGGCGCCGCCCGGTCGCCTCGATCAACTTCGTCACCTGCCACGACGGGTTCACCCTCGCCGACCTGGTCAGCTACAACGGCAAGCACAACGAGGCCAACGGCGAGGAGAACCGGGACGGCACCGACGACAACCGCTCCTGGAACTGCGGCGTCGAGGGGCCGGCCGAGGAGGAACCCGAGGTCGTCGCGCTGCGCGCCCGGCAGCAGCGGAACTTCCTGGTCACGCTGTTCCTGTCCCAGGGCATCCCGATGCTGCTGGCCGGCGACGAGATCGGCCGCACCCAGGCCGGCAACAACAACGCCTACTGCCAGGACAACGAGATCTCCTGGGTGGACTGGTCCCGCGCGGCGTCCGAGCGCGACCTGCTGGCCTTCACCCAGAAACTGGCCCGGCTGCGCCGCGCACCACCCGGTGTTCCGCCGCCGCCGCTTCTTCCACGGCGCCTACAAGCCCGCCGACGACGGCACGGTGGACGGCACGGCCGACATCGCCTGGCTGACCCCGGCGGGCGACGACATGACCGACGCGGACTGGCGGGCCTCGTACGCCAAGTCGGTGGCGGTCTTCCTCAACGGGTCGGCGATCAGCGAGCCTGACCCGCGCGGCGACCGGGTGACCGACCGGAAGTTCCTGCTGCTGTTCAACGCGGGCCCGGACCCGATCACGTTCACCATCCCCGAGGCCCGGCTGGGCACCGACTGGGAGATCGTGATCGACACCGAGGATCCGCGCGGCGACCCGAAGGACGCGATCGGCTTCCTGCCCAAGACCAAGGTCGAGGTCACCGGGCACGCCGTCGTCGTGCTCCGCTCGCGGTCCTAGCCGGCGTTCGCCTGCCGCCGTCGCGGCGGCTAGGCTTCGCACGGGTGCGGATGATCTTTCCCTCGCCGGGCGGCGAGCTTGACCTGACCGAGCTGGCCGAGGCATACGCCTATCCGCGCGAGCGGTGGCTGCGGGCCAACTTCGTGTCCAGCGCGGACGGCGCCGCCTGGGTGGACGGGCTCTCCGGCGGACTGTCCTCGGGCGGCGACAAGCGGGTGTTCGGGATGCTGCGCCTGCTCACCGACGTGATCCTGGTCGGCGCGGGCACCGCGCGGGCCGAGGACTACAAGGCCGCCCGCAACCGGCCCGCCCTGGCCGCGCTCCGCGCGGGCCGCCCGGCCACCGCGACGATCGCCGTGGTCACCCGGTCGCTCGGGCTGAACCTGGCCTCCCCCCTGTTCACCGACCCGCCGCCGGAGTCGCGCACCATCGTGATCACCTGCGCCGCCGCCCCGGCCGACCTGCGCGCCGAGGCGGCCAAGGTCGCCGACGTGATCGTGGCCGGCGAGGAGGAGGTCGACCTGGCCGCCGCCGTCGCCGCCCTGGCCGAGCGGGGCCTGGGCCGGGTGCTGTGCGAGGGCGGCCCGCACCTGTTCGGCGACCTGGCCGCCGCGGGCCTGGTGGACGAGCTGTGCCTGTCGCTCAGCCCCACCCTGGCCGGCCCGGCCGCCGGCCGGATCATCGCCGGCCCGCCCGGCGCCGCCCGCCCGCTGACCCTGCACCAGGTGCTGGCCGAGGACGACGGTTTCCTGTTCTTCCGCTACTTCGCCCAACCCCAGGATCGACAACACCCCCGGCCGTAAGAACGACGGCGTTCCCCAGCCCGCCGGCGCAACCCGCCGCCGACGAGCGCCCGAGCGCGGGGCGCTTCTTGCTGACCCGGAAGATAGCCAGATACCGCCACACACGCGACGCTACACGCCGGTTTCCGACGCAAGCCAGCCGACTCGCGCCGGATCTTCCCGCCACCGCGACCACGCCCCGGCGAGAAAAAGGCTGTTATCAGGCCTACGGCCTATGCGCGCCAGGGCGGCCACCCGGCGACCGCGATCATCGCGACCGCCCCGCGCGGTCAGCAGCGTTCCCGAGGCGAGCGCCGAGATCCCGTACCGGTCAGTGGCGAACAGAGGCACGAGGGCGGCGAACCCGAGCGGCGCGGCCCCGTACAGGTAGTTGATCGGGTCCCGGCTCCGCGGCTAGCCCGGGAGACGGAACCGCGGCAGGGGCGACGGCACGAGCAGGGCGGCACCGACGACCCCGCCGATCACCGCGACCCACAGCGCGGGCCGCAGCCCGGCGGCCGACCCGAGCAGCCCGCCGACCAGCGCCCCGAGCGGCCGGGTCCCGTAGTTGATCGCAGAGAACGCGCCGCTGACCCGCGACCGCACGGCGTGGGGGATGACCGCGGCGAAGATCGACCCGATCGAGATGTCGAGCACCATGACGCCGAACCCGGACAGGAACTCCGCGCCGAACAGCATGAGCACGACCGCCCAGTCGGTCCCGTGGCCGGCGGGCACGGGCGCGAGCGGCACCAGCGCCAGCGGGGCGGTGAAGGCGAAGCACCCGGCGACGTAGGCGAGCCCGACGCCGATCCGGGTGGCGATCGCCTTGGTCAGCGCCGCGCCGAGCAGCCCGCCGATGGCGCCGCAGCCAAGGACGAGCCCGAGCAGCCCGGGGCTGAGGTGCAGCACCCGCACCGCGTACAGCGTCAGCAGCGCGAAGAACATCAGGTTGAAGAAGTTGACCACCGCCACGCCGATCAGCGAGGCCCGGACGACGGGAGAGCCGGCGATGAACCGGAGCCCCTGGGTGCGCCGCGGCTCCTCAGGCCACGCGCAACCGTTCGGCGCCATCCGCATCGCCGGAAACGCCGGCGGCTCGAGCGCCCGCGGTCAGCGGCACCGCGATGGTCGTGACCTGGTCACCGACCATCGATATGGTGGACCCGCTCCAGTACCGGCGGAACACCACGTCGCGCAGCAGTGGCGGCACGAGCCCGCGCCGCGCGGTGACGACGGCGCTGGCCGGGCTGTCCTGGCCCGCCGTGTCCGCCCCCGCGCTCACGGCTCTTCCCGCAGGGTCACGTTGGGGAACCCGAGGTGCAAGTAGGAGGCGAGGCGTGCGCCCGGCGGCCGCAGCTCCGGGTTGACCTGCCGCTCGGAGTAACGGTCGACGATCGCGGACAGTTCGCGCCCGACCTGGGCGAGCTCGTCGGCGGTGACCCACAGGAAGCGGTCGCCGATGAACGCGGCCCGTTGCCATGCCTCGCTCTCGGTTGGCCGGACCTCCAGCCACCGCATAAGCGCCGCGAAGTACGACTCGGCGAGGACCTCGGACAGCAGGCGGGCCGCAGCCGCGGCCTCCGGCGTCTGCTGCACGGTGTCCCAGTTCGTCGACGTGGTGGTCGCCCGCCACGGCTTCTCCCGCCCGGTCCCCTCTCCGGTCTCCTCGACGAGGCCGTACTTGGCGAGCTGCCGCAGATGAAACGAGCACGTCCCCGACGACTCGCCGAGCAGCCGCGCCGCCTGCGTGGCGGTCAGGGGCCCTCGCGTCCGCAGCGCCAGGATGAGCTTCATCCGCCGTGAGCCGTCGGTCCCCGCCGCGACCCGAAGCACCTCGGCCATCTGGCCCCTGTCCTCGTGCGACGCCCGCAGCGCCCCGTGACCCCCAGCGGTGGCGACCTCTTTCCCCGTTTGTTTCTGATCCGGCATTGGTAGTCACGGGCGCGGTGCCTAGACAGGCCCGTTTCCCATCCCCCCTAATCCGTACGTGGTGACGATGTCCTGGTAGGCGGCTTCGAGGGCCTGCCTCGCGTTTCGCCTCAGTCAAGGTAGGCGCCTACGGCGGGGTCGCCCGCATCTCAAATTGCTAAGGCACGCCTTAACAGTTACTCTTGAAGGCATGGACGTGGATCGATCGGCTCCGGCTGTCGGCCAGGAGCTGGATGTCATCGAGATCGCCGGGGCGCTGCGGGTCGCGGTCGGGCTCGTGGTGCGCAAGCTGAAGCAGTCGCCGTTCGCGGGCGAGCTGACCATCGCCGAAGTCCTCGGCGCTGTCGCGGCTGGAGCGGGGCGGGCCGGCCACGTCGAGCGACCTGGCCCGGTCCGAGCGGATCAGCCCGCAGTCGATGGGGGTGACCGTGGCGTCGCTGCTCGACCAGGGGCTGATCGAGCGCAGCCGCGACCCGGAGGACGGGCGCCGCATCGTGCTGTCGATCACCGAGGCCGGGCAGCGGACCGTGCGCGACCGGCGCGGCGCCCGCACCGAGGCCGTCGCCGCCGCGCTGCGCGACGGCTTCAGCGACGACGAGCTCGGCCAGCTGCAAGGCCGCCGCCGCGCTGATCGAGCGGCTGGCGGAGAGGCTCTGATGGGGGCACGCACCACCCCCGAGACCAGGGCCAGCAGGCCGAAGCCACCGAAACCGGACTCGTACGCCTGGGTCGCCCTCGCCAACACGACGGCGGCCATCTTCATGGCCTCGCTGGACGGCTCGGTCGTCATCATCGCGCTGCCCGCGATCTTCAAGGGCATCCACCTGGACCCGCTGGGCGCGGGCAACATCAGCTACCTGCTGTGGATGATCATGGGCTACCGCCTCGTCCAGGCGGTCCTGGTGGTCAACCTGGGCAAGCTCGGCGACATGTTCGGCCGGGTCAAGATGTACAACGCCGGGTTCGTGGTGTTCACCATCGCCTCGATCCTGCTGTCCTTCGACCCGTTCCAGGGGTCGAAGGCCGCGCTGTGGCTGATCGGCTGGCGGCTGCTGCAGGCCGTCGGCGGGTCGATGCTGATGGCCAACTCGGCCGCCATCCTCACCGACGCGTTCCCGCCCGAGCGGCGCGGGTTCGCGCTCGGCACCAACCAGATCGCGGCGCTGGCCGGCATGTTCATCGGCCTGGTCGCGGGCGGACTGCTGGCCGCCTGGGACTGGCGCGCGGTGTTCTGGATCAACCTGCCGGTCGGCGTGTTCGGCACGCTATGGGCCTACATGAAGCTGCGCGACAACGGGGTGCGGCGCAAGGCCAAGATCGACTGGTGGGGCAACATCACCTTCGCCCTGGGCCTGGGCTCGGTGCTGGTCGGCGTCACCTACGGCATCCAGCCCTACGGGAACAACTCGATGGGCTGGGAGTCGCCCGGTCGTGCTGGGCGAGCTCATCGGCGGCCTGGTCATGCTGGTCATCTTCGTGACTCATCGAGACCAATATCGCCGAGCCGATGTTCCGGCTCGGCCTGTTCAAGATCCGCGAGTTCACCGCGGGCAACGTGGCCGGCCTGCTGGTGTCGATCGCCCGCGGCGGCATCCAGTTCATGCTGATCATCTGGCTGCAGGGCATCTGGCTGCCGCTGCACGGCTACACCTACGACCAGACGCCGCTGTGGGCGGGCATCTTCATGCTGCCGATGACGGCCGGCTTCCTGGTCTCCGGGCCGACCTCGGGCATCCTGTCGGACCGGTTCGGCTCCCGGGGCATCGCCACGGCCGGCATGGCGGTGTTCGCGTCGTCGTTCATCGCGCTGATGCTGCTGCCGGTCAACTTCCCCTACTGGGCGTTCGCGCTGTTCGTCGCGCTGAACGGGATCGGCAGCGGCATGTTCGCCTCGCCGAACTCCTCGTCCATCATGGGGTCGGTGCCCGCCAGCGAGCGCGGCTCGGCCTCCGGCATGCGCTCCACGTTCCAGAACTCCGGCACCGCCATCTCGATCGGCGTGGTGTTCACGCTGATGATCGTCGGCCTGTCCAGCTCGCTGCCGAGCACCATGACCAACGGGCTGACCCGGCTCGGCGTGCCCAGTCGGCGTGGCGCACAACGTCGCCACGCTGCCGCCGGTGTCGTCGCTGTTCGCCTCGGTCCTCGGGGTGAACCCGATCCAGCACCTGCTGGCGCCGAGCGGGGTGCTCGCGCACCTGCCCGCCGCCAGCCAGGCCGAGCTGACCGGCCGGACGTTCTTCCCGTCGCTGCTGTCCGGCCCGTTCCACAGCGGCCTGATCGTGGTGTTCAGCGCGTCGGCGGCACTGTCGGTGCTGGCCGGGCTGGCCTCGCTGCTGCGCGGCAAGCGCCAGGCGACGGCCGAGCCGATCGGGACGGCCGAGCCGGCCGGGGCGACCGAGCCGGCCGGGCCGACCGCTTCGGCGGCCACCGACGTCCCGGAGGCCGACCAGGCCGAGTCGGCGCAAGCCGGCCGCCCGGCCCAGACCTAGGGTGACCAGTCAGCTGCTCAAGCACCACCCGCCAGCTAGCGGGGCACCAGCTTGACGGTGGCGTCGCGGGCCGTCTGGGCGACTATCGGGTCCACGTACTGGGGCCCGTAGTTGCGGTACTTGTCCCGGTAGACCGCGTCGATCGCGTCGGCGGCGGCCGCGTCGGGCTCGTCGGCGAAGGTGACGTCCTTCGCCACGCCGCCTGCCTCAACGCGCCCGGCGCGGGTGCGCCGCAGGCCGCGGAACCAGGGCGAGTCGGTGCCCTTGTACGCGCGGACGTACAGGTCGTCGCCGAGCCGGACCACCCAGATGGTCACCGGGTCACGCAGCGTCCCGTCGCCGCGCAGCGGGGCGATCCGCAGCTCGTCGGCACCGCCGATCGCGGTGAGCTCTTCCGCTGTCCACACCGTCATGGGTACTCCCTTGGCCGGTCGTCATCGGGCTTCATCCATTTCTTCTTACCAGCTATCACGTCCCCGTGGCCGCGGCCGAACCCACGCCCGCTCACCGCCCTCGTCGCCCGCCGACCAGGCGCCCCGGCGGGGCCGGTAGCCTCGGTGCGTGCTCCTCACCGCCAAGTCCGCCGCGCTGCTCCTCATCGACCTGCAGGAACGCCTCGTCCCCGCCATCGCCGACGGCGAGGCGGTGGTCGGCCAGGCCCGGCGGCTGGCCGAGGCGGCCGCCCTGCTCGACGTGCCGGTGCTGGCCACCGAGCAGTACCCGCAGGGCCTCGGGCCGACGGTCGCTGAGCTGGCCGGCTACCCGCGGGCGACGCTCAGCAAGACCACCTTCTGCGCCACGGAAGCCCCGGGCTGGGCCGGCCTGCTGCCCGCCGGCACACGCGAGGTAGTCATCGCCGGCGCCGAGGCCCACGTGTGCGTGCTGCAGACCGCCCTCGCGCTGCTCGGCTCCCGGGTCCGGGTGGTCCTCGCGGCCGACGCGATCGGGTCGCGTGACCCGGCCGACAAGGCCCTGGCCATCGAGCGGGCCCGCCAGCACGGCACCGAGGTCGTCAGCACCGAGATGGTGCTGTTCGAGTGGCTGCGCGACGCCGCCCACCCGCGGTTCCGCGCGGTGCACAAGCTGCTGCGCTAGGTCCGCCAGTGACGCGACACGCCGCCGCTCCCCCGGGTCGCGGCCGGTCACCGAGCCGCTACTAAGCTGGCACTATGGCGCTGCACAAGCGGGTCCCAGAAGACGAGTCGGGCACCGAGCTAGACATCAACCCGGTGTACTTCCGGGAGAAAAGCGACGTGATACCGCGGTTCCGGCTGGCGCAGCACGGCGTGCTGCCGCGCACCGCGCTTCAGGTGGTGCGGGACGAGCTCATCCTGGACGGCAACGCCCGGCAGAACCTGGCCACGTTCGTGACCACCTGGATGGAGCCCGAGGCCGAGCAGCTGATGGCCGAGACGGCCGCCAAGAACATGATCGACAAGGACGAGTACCCGCAGACCGCCGAGCTTGAGCACCGGTGCGTGAACATCATCGGGCACCTGTGGAACGCGCCGCACGGCGAGGCGGTGGGCTGCTCCACCACCGGGTCGAGCGAGGCGTGCATGCTCGGCGGCATGTCACTGCTGTGGCGCTGGCGGGCCCGGCGGCGCGCGGCCGGGAGGGCGGGGGCGGGGAAGCCGGCGGGGGTACCGCCCGGCCCAACCTGGTCATGGGCACCAACGTCCAGGTGTGCTGGGAGAAGTTCTGCCGCTACTGGGACGTGGAGCCGAAGTACGTGCCGCTGGTCCCCGGCCGCTACCACCTGGGCGTGGCCGAGGCCACCGCGCTGTGCGACGAGAACACCATCGGCGTCGTGGCGATCATGGGATCGACGATGGACGGGTCCTACGAGCCGGTGGCGGAGCTGAACGCCGCTCTTGACGCCCTGGCGGCCACGCCGGACGGGCCGGACGTGCCGATCCACGTGGACGGGGCGTCCGGCGGGTTCGTCGCGCCGTTCCTCCAGCCGGAGATCGAATGGGACTTCCGGCTGCCCCGGGTCGCCTCGATCAACGCCTCCGGGCACAAGTACGGCCTGGTCTACCCGGGCGTGGGCTGGATCATCTGGCGCGACCAGGACCACCTGCCCGAGGACCTGGTGTTCAAGGTCAACTACCTGGGCGGCGAGATGCCGACGTTCGCGCTGAACTTCTCCCGTCCGGGCGCTCAGGTCGCCGCCCAGTACTATAACTTCCTGCGGCTCGGCTTCGAGGGCTACCGGCACGTGCAGCAGACCTCGCAGGACATCGCCAGGCACATGTCAGGCGAGATCGCCAAGCTGGGGCCCTTCGAGCTGCTGTCCGACGGCAGCGACCTGCCGGTCTTCGCGTTCAAGCTGCGCGACGACGTGGTCAAGTACTCGGTGTTCGACATCTCCGAGCGGCTGCGGATGCGCGGCTGGCAGGTGCCCGCCTACACCTTCCCGGAGAACCTGACCGACATGGCGGTCATGCGGATCGTCGTCCGCAACGGCTTCTCCATGGACCTGGCCAACCTGCTGCTTGACGACTTCCGGCTGGACCTGCAGATCCTCGACAGGCACCCGCAGACCCAGATGCCCCCCAAGTACCAGAAGAAGCGCGAGGCCTTCGCCCACTGACCGGCACGTAAGAGTCAACACCGCGCAGGAGAACGACAGCGGCTGTCCCCCTCACCCCGCCCGTGACCGCCCCCGGCGTTTCCATGCGCTCCGCGCTTCTGACCATCGTGGTGAAGTGCCCGCCGCCGCTCGACCGCGCGCCCTCGATGCCGCCGAAGCGGATCAATACCGGCACCTCGGTGGTCCTGCCCGAGTCGTCACGTCGCCCCGAGCAGCCCCCACCGCCATGATCGCAAGCTTTCACTAGAGGCGGAGAAGGGGACTTGACCGGCACAGCGCCGCAACCGTACGGTGTGCTTGCGAGCAAAGTTATTATGATTAACTTTTTGGATATTGGTCGTAACCAACTCGGCGGACGCGACTACAGAGGCGGAAATGAGCAGCAGGCAGACCCAGTTCCTCAGGGAGCACGCCGGTGCCTAGGGCGGGCCTCAACACCGCGGACGTCGTGGCCGCCGGGGCGGCCATGGCGGACGAGGCCGACATCAGCGCCGTCAGCCTGGCCTCGCTCGCCGAGCGGCTCGGCGTCAAGCCACCCGCGCTTTATAAGCACGTTGGGAGCCTCGCCGACCTGCAGCACCGGATCGCCGCGCTGGCGATGACCGAGCTTGGCGAGACGCTGCGCGACGCCTTGCAGGGAAAGGCGGGATCCGAGGCACTCGCCGCGATGTTCGGCGCGATGCGCCAGTACGTCGCGGAGCACCCCGGCCGGTACAGCGCGACGGTCGGCGCGGAGTTCCAAGGCCAGGATGACCCGCTACTCGCGGCCAGCGTCCGCGTGATCAGGTCCATCGGCGCCGTGCTCGCCGGGTACGGCATCCCGGCCGGCGAGACGGACCACGCCATCCGCGCGCTGCGCTGCGTCATCCACGGGTTCGCGCTCTTGCAGTCGGCCAACGCGTTCCGGTGGGTCAACGACCCGGACGAGAGCTTCGCCTGGATGATGAGGTTCGTCGACGCGGGACTGCGCGCGATGGGGGGGCAGCAAGCGTGACCATCACGATCTGGATCCTGTCCCTGCCGCTCATCGCCGAGTTCGTGATGGCGCCCGTCAACCTGTGGACCGGGCGCACGATGCCGCTGTTCACCAAGTTCACCGGATTCTCCCCTGCCACCGCCAGGCGCGTCTTCGCCCCGGTGAAGCTCGCCGCGGCCGTCCTCATCGCCGCCGGGCTCGCGGTGCGGCCGGCGGGCATCGCCGGCGCGGGGATCACCGTAGCCGTCTGCGCCGTCTACCTCATCCGCCTCGCCGCCCTCGGCAGGCGCGATGCCTCGGGGGTCGCGGCGTTCCTCCTCTTCGGCGCGCTGGCGGTCGCGCTCCTCGTCCTGCAGGTCATCCGGTGACCAGCCTGCACGCCGCCGGGCGCGCAGTGCGCCGTGCGGCGACGATTTCACCGAGATCGCCCGCACGAGCCTGGCGTGGCCCGTCCCGCACGGACTCCCGGTGCCTACTCGCCCGGCTCGCCCTGGCGGGCGAGTGCCCCCGGCCCCCGCTACGCGGCGGCCGCGACCTCGGCCGCGATCGCCCCGTACTGGCGCTCAAACGTCTCGGTCAGCTGACGTACGTTAGGGCGCGGCGGGAAATAACGGCCTACGTTTCCTGTTATCCGCATTGCAAGTGGATAACAGGCACTCACTGGAAGGGCTCCGCCATCATGACCACTCAGGACACCGAAGTCACCGAGTTCGCAGCCGAGTGGGAGCGCTGGCACAAGCAGCACGAGGACCGGCTGGCGGCGCCGGACGGCTTCCTCGCGATCACCAGCATCAACTGGCTCAGTGAGGCTCCGGCGCGGTTCGCGGACGCTCCTGGTGCGTGGGCTGCCGACGACTCGGGCGTCTCGGTCCTGCTCGCTGACGGTGAGGAACTGGAGCTCGACGGCGAGGTAATCAAGAGCAGGCACCACTTCGGCCGGATACCCGAGCGCGGGGGACTGTTCCCCAGGGACGCTAACGCCGTGTACGAGGTGGCCCGCCGCGCCGGCAAGGACATCCTGCGCCCGCGCCACCCCGGCAACGGGCTGCGTGCCGGATTCCGCGGCACCCCCGCGTACGCACCGGACCCGGGCTGGGTTGTCCCTGGCCGCTACCGGCCCTTCGGAACGCCGCGGGACACGGCCGTCGGCTCGGTGGTAGAGGGCCTGCAGCACGTGTACGCCGCGCCCGGCGTCGTCGAGTTCCAGGTCGACGGGCAGTCGCTGGCGCTGACCGCCTTCAACGGCCACACCGCAGGCAGCCTGCACATCCTGTTCACCGACGCGACGAGCGGCGTCACCACGTACGCGGCGAACAGGTCGCTGCAGGTCGCGCCGCCGGACGCAGACGGCACCGTGGTCCTGGACTTCAACCGGGCGACGAACCTGCCGTGCGCCTACACCGAGTTCGCGACGTGCCCGCTGCCCCCGGCCGGGAACCACCTGCCCATCGCGGTCGAGGCCGGTGAGCGCATCCCCTGCGAGGCCGGCGCCTGACTGAGCTACTAGCCCACTGGAATCCAAACTATCCACCGTAGCCTCAGCATTGACGCCGAGCGTGCGCAGGCCAAGGCCCGGGTGCCCGGGCGCGGACCGGGCAGGCGAGGGCGCGGGGCGCTTCTTGCTGTTATCATCGGGTCATGACCAGGCTCAGCAGGTGCTCGCGGTAGCGGGCGAAGGCGGGGTCGGCCTTGGTGGCGATCTGGTCGCGGGGGCGGGGCAGGTCGATGGGGACGATCTCGGTGACCTCGCCGGGCGACTTGGACACCGCAATGACCCGGTCGGCCAGGTAGACGGCCTCGTCGATGTCGTGGGTGACGAAGACGACGGTGACGCCGAACTCCTGCCGGACCCGCAGGATCAGGTCTTCCAGCTCGAACCGGGTCTGCGCGTCCACCGAGGCGAACGGCTCGTCCATCAGCAGCAGGTCGGGCCGGTAGGCCAGCGAGCGGGCGATGGCCACCCGCTGCTGCATGCCCCCGGATAGCTGCCAGGGGTAGCCGCGGCCCGTGTCGGCCAGGCCCACCGAGGCCAGGACCTCGGCCACCCGGGCGATCCGCTCGGCCCGGGGCACGCCGCGCACCTTGAGCGGCAACTCGACGTTGCGGGCCACGGTCAGCCAGGGGTAGAGCGACCGGCCGTAGTCCTGGAAGACCACGCCGATGCCGGGCGGCACCGACCGCAGCGGCTCGCCCTCGAACCGGGCCTCGCCGCTGGTCGGCTGGGCCAGGCCGGCCAGGGTGCGCAGCAGCGTGGTCTTGCCCGCGCCACTCGGCCCGACCACGCAGGCGAACTCGCCCCGGGCCACGTCGAAGGTGATGTCGGCCAGGGCGACCTTCGGGCCGCCCGGGGCGGGGTACACCTTGCGGACCTGACGCAGCGACACGACCGGGACGTCCGCCTGGCCGGCGCCGGCCTCGGCTACCCCCGGGAGTGACTCGCTTCCGCTGCTCATGATCGGTTCCCCTCCACGGCGCGGGCGCCGTAATGCCAGTGCAGCGCGCGGTTCTCGGCCGCGACGAAGAGCAGGTTGGCCAGCGTGCCGATGATCGCCAGGACGAAGATCCCGGACCACATGCCCACGTAGTCGAAGGACTGCTGCGCGTTGACGATGGTGTAGCCGATGCCGTCGGTGGACGCTTCCCACTCGGAGACCACCATGAGGATGATGGCGACCTGCAGCGAGTTGCGCAGCCCGGCGACGATCTGCGGGGCGGCCGCGGGCAGCACCACGCGGAAGACCCGGCCCGCCGGCGAGACGCCGAGCACCCGGGCGGTGTCCAGCTTGACGTCGTCGACGCCGCGCATGCCGTCCAGCGTGTTGAGCAGGGTCGGCCACAGCGCGGCGAAGGCGATCAGCACGACCTTCATGGTGAAGCCGATGCCGAACAGGGTCATCGCCGCGGGCACCAGCACCGGCGCGGGCAGCACGTACAAGAAGTACAGGTACGGGCGAGATCGCATCGCTCAGGTAGCGCCGCGACCACAGCAGGGCGCCGATGCCGATGCCGGCCAGGCCGGCGATGACGATAGCCGACCAGCAGGTGCTCCAGGGACGAGGCCAGCTCGGCCCGGTCGGGACCGGTGACCCACTGGGTCCACAGCGCCTTGAGCACCGACGACAGCGGCGGGAAGTACAGCGACTTCGAGCCCGCCGACCAGAACCACCAGATCCGGAACAGCACGACGAACAGCCAGGCCCGGGTGGCGGCGCGGCCGAGGGTGCGCAGCGCGCGGGGCCGGCCGGGGCCGGGCGGTGCCGTTTCTCCGGTTCGCCCCTGGCCGCGCAGGCGAAGGGCTAGCGGGTCATGAGCCGACAAGGGCCAGCCCCCTTCGTTCCTGTCCGCTGACTGGGTCTGCGATCTCGCGGCGCGCTGTGACTCGTGCCAGTGCAGCGCGTACCGCTCGGCCACGGTGAACGCCCCGGCGAGCAGCACGCCGAGGATCCCGGCCACGACGATGTAGGCGTACATGACCGGGTAGTCGCTCGGGCCGGCGTTCTCGGCCAGCAGGATGCGCATCCCGATGCCGGTGCCGCCGCCGATCAGCTCGGCGATCACGTCCACGATCAGCGCCACCGCCACCGCCACCCGCAGGCCGGTGGCGATGAACGGGGCCGCGCTGGGCAGGGTCACCGTGGCGAACTTGCGGGCGCCGCGCAGCCGCAGCACGGTGGTGGTATCCCGGACCACCGGGTCGAGCGCGCGGACGCCGTAGCAGACCTGGATGACCAGCGGCCAGAAGACGGCGAACGCGACCAGCGCGAACTTCATCGTCAGCGTGGCGCCCCAGAGGACCAGGCCGATCGGCAGGATCGCGATCACCGGGATGGCCTTGAAGAACTCGATCACCCCGATGACGCTGCGGTAGGCGAAGCCGCTGCTGCCGATCAGCGTGCCGATGAGCAGGGCGGCGGCGACGCCGATGGCCAGGCCGATCGCCCAGCCCTCCAGGGTCTGGCCGACCGCCGTCCAGAGCAGCGACTGCGATGCCTGGTCCCACAGCGCGGACGCGGTCTGGGTCATGGAGGGGAACTCGTCGGCGCGGATCACCCCCGCCGCGCTCAGCCCCTGCCAGAGGCCGAGCGCGGCGGCGAGGACGGCGAGCCGTAGCCCGTACCGCACCAGGTAGCGAGCGGGTCACGCTACGGGTTCCAGACCATGTTCGCGGCCGGCGGCGTGGAGGTGATCACGCCGAATTCCTTCATGGTAGCTCTCGATCTTGGTGATCGAGGCGACGTTGAGCGCCGGGTTGAAGTTGGTGGCCAGGATCTGCTTGGCGGCCACCGCCGGGGTCAGGCTCAGGCCCTTGACCAGGGACTTCTTGACTACGTCCTGGTGGGTCTTGGATGTAGGCGATCGACTCGTTCATCGCCGCGCGGAACTCGCTGGCGACGTTGGCGTTGGACTGCAGGTAGGAGCCCATCGCGTCGAGGCAGGTGACCGTGGCGTTGGGGAACAGCTGCACGTTCGGGTGGGCTGAGCACGGTCGCGCCCTCGGACGTGGCGGTGTCGGCGAACGGCGCGACGATGACCGCCGCCTGCACCCGGCCCTGGGCCAGGGCGGCGGGCATCTGCGGGAACGGGATGGCGATCTGGTGGATGGACGCCGGGTCGATGCCCGCCTGCTTGGCCAGGATCTGCACGGCGAGCGAGTTGAGCGAGGTGAGCTGGACCTCGGCGACGTTCTTGCCCGCCAGGTCCTTGACCGAGGTGATGCCGGAGCCCTTGGCCGCGACCAGGACGGTGGAGTCGCTGGCCGGGTCGGACGGCTCGTTGCCGTCCACGCTGGACACGCACTTCACGTCCACGCCCTTGGCGGCCAGGTTGATCAGCACCGGTGTGGTGATGAAGCCGAACTGCTCGGTGCCGCTGGCCATGGAGGCCTCGACCGCCACCGGGCTGGCCTGGGCGATGAACGTGACGTTCAGGCCGTGCTTGCGGAAGATGCCGCTGTCCTGGGCGTAGAACAGCGAGGCGTCGTCGGAGTAGGGGACGTAGCCGACGGTGACGTTGGTGACCGAGCCGCTCGCGGCCGGGGCGGTGCCGGCGGCCGGGGCGGTGCCGGCGGCTGGCGGGGCGCTAGGGGAACTGGACGGACTGCTGCTGCACGCCGCGACGGCCATCGCGCGGCCGCGAACGTCACGCCGAGCGCATAACGCGCGCCCTTATGTGCGCTTCTCATTAGACACGCTCCATTGCTGCCTGATCGCGTGTCCTCATTGTGCGGGGTGTCGCGGGCGAAGCGGAATGAGCAAGCCAATCACTCTTGGTTATATGAACCATCAATAACATTAATGAGCACAGCGCTGACTCAGCCGCATAGGGTCACCGATTCACCTTTAGTGCCGTGCGGCCAATCGGCTGCCGGTCTTTATTGACGCCGGCGATTATTGACAGCCGCTCGGATCAGAGGAGACGGTGAGACGAGGGGAAAATTCGCTTACCTGGAGGTACGCCGTGCTGTCAGCGGAAGATAACGAGATCCTCACCCGGGTGGGCCCCGGCACGCCGATGGGCGACGTGTTCCGCCGGTACTGGATCCCGGCCTGCCTGTCGTCGGAGATCGCCGAGCCGGACGGGCCGCCGGTGCGGGTCCGGCTGCTGTGCGAGGACCTGGTCGCCTTCCGGGACACCGACGGGCAGGTCGGGCTCATCGAGGAGCTGTGCCCGCACCGCGGCGCGTCGCTGTTCTACGGCCGCAACGAGGAGTGCGGGCTGCGCTGCACCTACCACGGGTGGAAGTTCGACGTCACCGGGCAGTGCACCGACCAGCGCTCCGAGCTGCGCCCCTTCGCCGAGCGGATCAAGATCAAGAACTACCCGACCCATGAGTCGGGCGGTATCGTCTGGACCTACATGGGTCCGCAGGAGACGATGATCCCGTTCCGCGACTTCGGCACCGAGTCGCTGCCCGCCGACCAGGTCGCGGCGAACAAGGAGCAGATCTTCTGCAACTGGGTGCAGTCCATGGACGGCGACATGGACACCGCGCACATCTCCAACCTGCACCAGTTCGACGCGATCGACGACATCCCGGACGACGGCACCGACAAGCCGGGCTACCCCTCGGGCTTCATGTCGATGAGGTTCTGGCGGGCCGACCCGCGCTCGGCGATCGAGGTCAACGACGAGTGGCACGGCTTCCGGTACGCGGGCATCCGGAACACGCCGAACGGGTACCGGCACGCCCGGGTCACCGCCTACATCTTCCCGTCGGCGACGATCATCGCGTCGATCCCGTTCTCCACCCGGCTGATCTTCGTGGTGCCGTCGGACGATACCAACACGTTCCGGTACAACTTCGTCACCCAGCCGAACGCCAACCCGCGCGGGCTGGGCGGCCCGTTGTTCTACACCTTCGAGAAGTACCCGTTCGAGATGCTGCCGCCTAACGGTGTCGTCGACCGCACCTACCTGCGGGAGAACGACTACAACATCGACCGCATCGCCCAGAAGGGCACCTCCTACAGCGGCATCGCCGACTTCCGCTCCCAGGACGCCATGGCCACCGAGACCGCCGGGCCGATCTACGACCGGACCAAGGAGCACCTCGGGTCGACCGACGTGGCCCTGATCCGCGCCCACCGGATGCTGCTGCGCGCGGCCAAGGCCCTGGCGGCGGCCGGCGGCGACGCCAAGGCGGCCGAGCTGCCCGCCCTCACCGGCGACTTCACCGCGGTCCGCGGCGCGGAGAAGATCCTGGCCGACGGGGAGGACTGGCGCGGCCTCGGCACCAACGACGACCCGATCGTTGCCGAGGCCCTGGGCCTCAAGGCCTGACCGCGCCGGTAGGCTTGAGCGCATGGCGCGGGCCGGGGGACGCGCGTCCCCGGGCCCGCGCGCTTGTTTCCTCCCCCGCGCCTGGCGGGTGAGATCCTTGGTCCGGCCGCGGCAGGACCAAGGGGGAATCCCATGACAGAGACCGATACGCGCCGCGGTGCGCTGGGCGGAAAGCTCGGCACCACGCAGGCCCGGGACACCACGTTCCACGGCAATGATCCCGCCACGGTCGCCGAGCGGACCATCTGCCGTGACACGCCGACCCGCTGCCAGGCCCGGACGAGGCTGTACCGCAAGGGAGTGCTGGCCGCAGAGGGCTTCGCGATCGAGCAGATCAGCGACCACCTCAGCGAGCCGGACACCACCGTGTGGCTGGACCTGCGCGACCCCGACCAGGACGACCTCGCGGTGCTGCAGGAAGAGTTCGGGCTGCACCCGGTGGCGATCGAGGACGCCCTGGTGCGCCGGGAGCGGCCGAAGATCGACCGTTACCCGACGCACCTGTTCCTCACCGCCTACAGCGCGCGGCTGGACAAGGCCACCGGGTCGCTGGCCACCAGCGAGCTGGCGGCGTTCATCCTGCCGCAGGCGCTGATCACCATCCGCAAGGACGACGGCCTGGACATCGGCAAGGTCGTCGAGGGCTGGGACGCCAACCCCGACCTGGCCGCGCACGGCGTCGGCTACCTGCTGTACGGCCTGCTCGACTACATCGTGGACGGGCACTTCGAGGCCGTGCAGTCGCTGGACGACGAGGTCGAGGGCCTGGAGGACGACCTGTTCTCCCCGTCGGCGGTGCAGGACATCGAGGTGCAGCGGCGCTCGTTCGAGCTGCGCAAGTCGCTGGTGGTGCTGCGCCGGGTGGTGCTGCCGATGCGCGAGGTCGCTGAACACCCTGATGCGCCGCGAGATGCACCACGTCAACGAGGACCTGCTGCCGTACTACCAGGACGTCTACGACCACGTGCTGCGCGCCACCGAGTGGACCGAGTCGCTGCGCGACCTGGTCACCACGATCCTGGAGACCAACCTGACCCTGCAGGGCAACCGGCTGAACATCATCAGCAAGAAGGTCACCGGCTGGGCCGCGATCATCGCGGTGCCGACGCTGATCACCGGCTTCTACGGGATGAACGTGCCCTACCCCGACTTCGGCCAGCACGCAGGCTTCGTCGCGGCCCTGGTGATCATGATCGGCGCAGCCGGGCTGCTCTACGCGGTCTTCCGCCGCAACGACTGGCTCTAGCGCCACGCTCTACCGTCGTTCGAGGAAGTCCATCCGGCGCCGCATCTCCCGGTCGGCCAGGATCTCGTCCTCGCTCGGCGTCATGCTGATGGCCAGCATCAAGACGAACGTCACCGCGCACAGCACCACGAGCAGCGGGATCACGATGCTCGTGGCCGAGGCGCCGGAGACGACGGTGATCGGATCCATGCCGGCCATGCCGGCCATCGGGTCGCTGCTCACCGTCAGCGCGGCCATGCCGGTGTAGTGCATCCCGCTGACCGCTACGCCCATGATGACGGCCGCGCCGGTGGTCGCGCCCACGCCGCGCACCCAGGTGCCGATCCACAGCGCGGCGGTGCCCGCCACGATCGCGATCAGCACCGACACCACGACCAGCGGCACGTTGTAGGACATGAAGCCGGGCATGGACATCGCGGCCATGCCCAGGTAGTGCATGCCCGCCACGCCCAGGCCGATGATCACGCCGCCGGCGAGCAGCCGGGCCCAGCCGCCGTCGCCGTACCCGACGATGAACAGGCCCACGCCGACCACCGCCACGGCCAGCAGCATCGACCCGAGCGTCGCCGGCACGTTGTACAGCAGCGGCTGCCCCGGGACGGTGAAGCCGAGCATCGCGATGAAGTGCATGGCCCAGATGCTGACGGCGCCGATGGCCACCGCGGCCAGGCATAGCCAGCGCGCCCGGGCGAGGCCTTCGTAGGCCCGGGCCAGGATCACGCAGCGCAGGCCAAGGAACGCGCCGATGCACGACATGGCGAAGCCGATCGCCGGATTGAGCAGGCCATAGGAAAAGTTGTGAACGGTGGCCACGGATGTCCCCCCTCAGGACAGAGCGCGGGGCCCACGGCGTCGCAGCCCGCCGTGCCGGCTACTACCCCCCAAGGCAGCGCCCCTCGCGCTCGTTCACCTGGGACGATGCCAGAGCACCCGGGGCCTGACCGGCGAAGTAACCCTTTTGTAATAACGGACAAATTGTCCTACGTGGGACAAATGTCCGCCGCCGCTCAGGCGTCCCGGGGGCCAGCCGGGGTGAGCACGGTGACCTGGCCGGCCAGGGCCTGGGCGGCGGGCAGGTCGGGGGCGCCGGCGGTGCCGCCGAGCGCGCGGGTGGACGCGGCCCCGGTGGCGCAGGCCAGGGCGAGGGCGTCGGCCGGGCCGCGCCCGGCGAGCAGGGCGGTGATCAGGCCGGCGTTGAAGCAGTCGCCGGCGCCGGTGGTGTCCACCGGGGTCACCCGCGGCGGGGCGGCCCGGTAGCGGACGCCGTCGCGCTGCAGGATCGCGCCGTCGCCGCCGAGCTTGACCGCGACCGCCGCGCCGGACGCGGTCAGCTCGGCCACGGCCTCGTCCAGGGTTGGCCGGCCGGTGATGCGCTGCGCCTCGGCCTCGTTGGGCAGCACCAGGTCGGTCTGGGCCAGCACCTCGCGCAGCCGGGGTCCGCCCCAGCGGCCGGACGGGTCCCAGTTGGTGTCGAGCGAGGTGACGGCGCCGGCCGCGCGGGCGGCGGCGAACGCGTCGGCCAGTCCGGGCGCCAGCGACTCTTCCATCAGGAAGTAGCTGCTCAGGTGCACGTGCCGGGCGCCGGCCAGCAGGCCGGGCGGGATGTCGGCGGCGGTGAGCGCGGCGATGCCGCCGGAGGCGGTGAGTATCGCCCGGTCACCGCCGCGGGACAGGGCGACGCTCATCCCCGTCGGCAGGTCGTCGCGGACGATCACGTGGCTCGTGCCGACCCCGGCCCGGCGCAGCTCGGCCAGCATGAAGTGGCCGGCCGCGTCGTCGCCGATGACCGCGACCAGGTCGACGCTCGCCCCGAGCCGCGCGGCGGCCACGGCGGTGATGGCGGCGGAACCGCCCACGACCATGGCGATGGCCGGGACGATCTGCTCCTGCTGGCCGAACGCGGGCGTGACCCCGCCGGTCAGCACCAGGACGTCGGGGTTGCAGTCGCCGACGATCACTAGGTCCGCCATGCCGGCCCCGTCCCGCGCCGCCCTGGCGCTCTGCCAATCGACCACTTTGCACGCTAAATGCTAGATTATGCGTGTGTTCGCATCATTTCACGCAGAAACGTGCAGAGCGATGCGCGGGGCGACATGATCCTGGCGGTCACTTTCAACCCCGCGCTCGACGTGACCTACCACGTGGACCGCGCGGACTGGGACGGGGTGAACCGGCCGCGCCGGGTGCTGAGCCGACCCGGCGGCAAGGGGCTGAACGTGGCCAGGGTGCTGCTCGCCCTGGGCGCGCCGGTGCGGGCCATCGGCCTGGCCGGCGGCCTGGACGGCCAGGCGGTGCTGGACGGGCTGGCGGCGGCCGGCGTGCCCGCCGCGTTCACGCCGCTCGCCGGGGCGACGCGGCGCACGTTCACCGTGGTTGACGAGGCGGCCGGCCGGGTGGCCGCGTTCAACGAGCCGGGCCCGGCGGTGTCCGGCGGCGAGTACCGGGCGTTCCTCGAGCTGTTCCTGGCCGAGTTGCCCGGTTGCGCGGTGGCGGTGCTCTCCGGCAGCGTGCCGCCCGGAATGCCCGCCGATGCCTACGCGGAGCTGATCGCGATGGCGGCGGCCGCGGGCGTGCCTGCCATCCTCGACGCGGACGGGCCGGCGCTGCGGGCCGGCCTGGCGGCCGGCCCGGCCGTGGTCAAGCCGAACCTGGCCGAGCTGGAGCGGGTCACCGGCCGGGCGCTGCGCGGCGGCGCGGACGGCGCGCAACCTGGCCTGGCCGCGGTGGCCGGCGCGGCGCGCGAGCTGACCGCCGCCGGGGCCGGCGCCGCGGTGGTCTCGCTCGGCCCGCACGGCCTGCTCGCCGTCACCCCGGACGGGGCCTGGCACGCGGTCACCGCGGCCCGGGGGGCAACCCGACCGGCGCCGGCGACGCGGTCGTGGCCGGGCTCGCCCTCGGGCTGAGCCGGGGCAGCGCCTGGCCGGAGCGGCTGCGCGGCGGCGCGGCCCTGGGGGCCGCCGCGGTCGCGGCGCCCGCCGCTGGCGACATCGACACCGACGACTACCACCGTGAGCTGGACCGGGTCCGGCTCACCGCGATCGGAGCGTAGCCATGCCACTCGCCAGCCTGAGCGAGATTGCCGAGCCCGCCTATGCCGCCGGACGCGGCGTCGGCGCCTTCAACGTGATCGGCGTCGAGCACGCCGAGGGGATCGTGGCCGGCGCGGAGGTGGCCGGCCTGCCGGTGGTGCTGCAGGTCAGCGAGAACTGCGTGCGGTTCCACGGCGCCCTGGCGCCGATCGGGGCGGCGGTACTTGCCGTCGCGCGGGCAGCGGCGGTGCCGGTCGCGGCGCACCTCGACCACGCGACCAGCGCCGAGCTGGTGGAGCAGGCCGCGGCGCTCGGGTTCGGGTCGGCGATGTTCGACGCCTCGGCCCTCGGCTATGACGAGAACGTCGCGGCCACCGCGGCCGTCGCCGCCTGGGGCCGGCGGCGCGGCGTTGCCGTCGAGGCGGAGATCGGCGAGATCGGCGGCAAGGACGGGGTGCACGCCCCCGGCGTCCGCACCCGGCCGGACGAGGCCGCCGCCTACGCGGCCGCCACCGGTGTGCGGGCCCTGGCGGTCGCGGTCGGCACCTCGCACGCGATGCTGAGCCGGGACGCGGCGGTCGACCTGGGCCTGATCACGCGGATCAGGGCGGCGGTGCCGGTGCCGCTGGTGCTGCACGGCTCCTCCGGGGTGCCCGACGACCAGCTGGCGGCGGCGGTCGCGGCCGGCATGACGAAGATCAACATCGCCACGCAGCTGAACAAGGTGTTCACCGCCGCGGTGCGGTCCCGGCTGGCCGCCGACCAGGCGCTGGTCGACCCGCGCCGCTACTACGGCGACGGCCGCGGCGCCGTCGCCGCCGAGGTGGCCCGGCTGCTCGCGGTGATCTCCCAGCCGGCCCCGGCCCCGCCGACCGGGACCGGCGCTCGTTCCTCTTACTGATTGCTGGTGGTTCTGGCCGGGATGCGGGCCCCCGCTCGCTGCGAGATGTGACGGTGGCGCGGGCGCGCACCGGGTGCGCGCCCGCGCCGGGTGGGGTCAGGCCGCGCGGACGCGCAGCAGGACGACGCCGTGCGCGGGCACGGTGGCGGTGATGGTGGCACCGGACTTGCTGGTCTTGCCGGTCCACAGGTTGCTGGCGACGTAGCCGGGCCGGGTGGGCAGGCCGATGGCCGCCGCGGTCGTGGAGACGGTCTCCGCCGACGTCGAGGTGTTGAACAGGCCGACCACGACGTCGCCGGCGTGCTCGGTCTTGGCGACGACCTGGCTGGTGGTGCCGTTGGTGATCCGGGAGGCGGCGATGCCGTCCTGGTCCACCGCGAGGACCTGCCGGTTCTTGAGCAGGCCGAGGTCGGTGGGGTCGAGGTGGGTCAGGTCGGTGCCCAGGATCAGCGGCGAGGCGCCCAGCGACCACAGGCTGAGCACGGTCTTGCGCTCATCCAGGGTCAGGCCGTCGCCGTCCGGGTAGGAGACGCTGCCGAACGGGTTGGTCGCGCCGCTCGGGTTGGTGCCGTTGCCGACCTCGACCGAGTCGAAGTCGTCGTAGGTGTCGACCTTGGAGCCGCTGTACGGCTGCCACAGCGCGAGGGTGTCGAACCGGATGGCGATGCTGGCGTAGTCGGTCAGCCCGTTGGTCGCGTGGCCGCCCTCCTCCACGTCCGGCGAGTACTCGAACTGGGTCGCGTACTGGTCGATGGCTGGCGCGAGGGCCGTGGTGTACTCACCCTCGGTGGTGTCGAGCTGCATCGGCCGGCCCGACTGCCTGATGGCCTTGGACCAGGCCGCGATGTCCGGCCCGTTGCTGTCCGTCATGCCGTCGAGCTTGATGTAGTCGACGCCCCAGGAGGCGTACTGGTCCACGATCGAGTCGACGTAGGCCTGGGCGCCCGGGCTGGAGTAGTTGAGCCCCTGCATGCCCTTGCAGTTGTAGTTGGCCTCGGTCTGGCCGGTGGCGATCTGGCTGGCGGTGTACGAGGTGCCCAGGACCTTGGTGTTGGCCGCCACCGCCTGGTCGGAGATGCCCGGCGTCACGTAGATGCCGAACTTCTCGCCCTGCTTGTGCACGTAGCTGGCGACGGCGGCGATGCCGTTCTGGCCGTGCGGGCCGGCCGGGAACCGGGTCTCGTCGGTGATCCAGCGGCCGTAGGCGTCCGTGTTGGGCCCCTGCGGCCCGGGGCACTGGTACCAGAAGTCGTCCAGGTTGATGTACTTGTACCCCTCGGCCTCGAGGCCGCTGGTCCGCATGGCCTTGGCCTGCGCCTCCACGTCGGCGGCGTCGGTGGTCTTGCGGTAGAAGCTCCAGCTGCTCCAGCCGAGCACCGGCTTGGTGTCGGTTCCCCGCGGCGGGTTCGCCTCGGCGTGTGCGGCTGGCGCGGTCGCCGCGCCGATTCCCACGGTCAGCGGTGCGAGCACCGCCGCCGCGAGCAGGCTGCTAAGCGCCAGCTTGCGCATGGTTCCTCCTGCGTCGTCGGGTCATGAGCGCATCCTTCCGTTGATCGAAATCGCTCATATCGCCCGAAGATAAGCTGAAATCGATCAGGTCACAAGGCCCAAACGAGCACATGGCTGCGCCCGCGTCGGGCCGCAAGGCACGGCTCAGCGCGGGCAAACGGAGGAAGCTACTGGTCAGACGAAGGTGACCCGCACGCCGACGTCGGTCAGCTTGCGCACCTCGGCCTGGTCGGCGCCGCGGTTGGTGATCAGCTCGTCCACCTGAGTGAGCGTGCACATCCGGGCAAAGGCGACCCGGCCGATCTTGGAGCCGTCGGCCACCACGACCACCTGCCTGGCCTGCTCGATCATGACCGTGTTGGTGTGGGCCTCGATCTCCTGGTAGGTCGTGCACCCGGCCTTGGCCTCGATGCCGTCCACGCCGATGAACGCGATGTCCAGGTTGAGCCCGTTGAGCGCGGACTCGGCGATGGGGCCGGACAGCTCGTAGGACTGGCTGCGGGCGACGCCCCCGGTCACGACCAGCTTCAGGTCGGGCCGGATGGCCAGCTCAGAGGCGATGTTCAGCGCGTTGGTGACGATCGTCAGCTCGCGGCGGTCGGCCAGCACCCGGGCCAGCTCCGTCGCCGTGGTGCCGCCGGTGAGGCCCGCCGCCATGCCCGCGGTGACCCGGCTGGCCGCCTCCAGGGCGATCCGCCGCTTCTCCTCGCCGTAGCGGACGCTCTTGTAGCGCAGCGGCAGCTCGTAGGAGACGGCGCGCCCGACGGCCCCGCCGTGCATGCGCCCGAGCAGCTGCTGCTCTTCCAGCATGACCAGGTCACGGCGGATGGTGGCGGATGACACGTTGAGCGCCTGCGACAGCTCGCTCACGCTCACCGAGCCGCCGTCGGCGAGCTGCTCCAGGATGGCCGACAAGCGGGCGGACCTATGCATGACACCTCAATGTAACAGCATCAGGCCTTGCCACGAACGCTCACTTATGCTTATTTAGAGCCCATAATGAGCGAAATCGAGCATGAGATTGTCGATCAGCCCCGTGCCTGGACGCTTGCCGCCAAGCTCGGCCGGGACGGCCGCGCAACCCTGCCCGCCCCGGGCAGCCGGGCCTGCGTGATCGGCTGCGGCACGTCCTTCTACATCGCCGCCGCCTACGCCGCCTACCGGGAAGGCGCCGGCCTGGGGGAAACCGACGCGTTCCCGGCGTCGGAGACTCCGGAGGGCCGCCGCTACGACCACGTCATCGCGATCACCAGGTCCGGTACCACCAGCGAGGTCATCAGCCTGGTAGCCGCGCTGGCCGGCTCGGTGCCGGTCACCGCGATCACCGGGACGGCCGACAGCCCGGTGACCAAGGTCGCCCCGGAGTCGGTCGTGCTGGACTTCGCGGACGAGCGCTCGTTCGTGCAGACCCGCTACGCGACGTCGGTCCTGGCGCTGCTGCGCGCGCAGCTGGGGCAGGACATCGCCCCCCTCGCCGCGGCGGCCGAGCAGGCCATCGCCGCGCCGCTGCCGGCCGACCCGACGGACTTCGACCACTTCGTCTTCGTGGGCACGGGGCCGGAGCCGGCCTGGCCAGCGAGGCGGCGCTGAAGATGCGCGAGACCGGCGGCGCCTGGACCGAGGCCTACCCGGCCATGGAGCTGCGGCACGGCCCGATGAGCGCGCTCACCACCCGGTCGCTGGTCTGGTCCCTCGGCCCGGCGCCCGAGGGCCTAGGTGACGAGGTCGCCCGCACCGGCGCGACCTGGCTGGAGTCGCCCGAGGACCCCATGGTGGCCGTGACCCGCGTGCAGCGGCTGGCGGTGGCGAACGCGCTGGCCAAGGGGCTCGACCCCGACCATCCCCGATTCCTTTCCCGTTCGGTGATCCTGTCAGGCCCAGCCGATACAGCGAGGTGATAGGAAGTGACCAGACCACGACTGGCACCGCGGGCGCGCCGCCGCCCGTGGGCAGCGGCAGCCCTGGCGGTGAGCCTGCTGACCGCGGCGGGCTGCGCCGCCGGAGGACAGCAGATCGGCCAGGGCCAGGCCAGCGGCTCGGCTAAGTCGATCACGGTTGACATGTTCTACCCGAGCCCGCCCAAGGCGGTGCTCGCGCAGTTCACCAAGCAGACCGGGATCAAGGTCAACTGGGTCGAGATCGGCTACGACGACCTGCAGACCAAGATCTCCTCGGCTGCCTCGTCGAACACCTACTACGCCGACGCCACCGACGTGGACTGGTCGAAGGTGGGCGAGTACGCCAAGACCGGCTGGTTCCAGCCGATGAACCAGTGGTTCAGCCCGGCGTCGCTCAAGTCCGACGTCCCGCAGCTGAGCACGTTCGAGGTGAACGGCCAGCTGATCGGCATGCCGTTCGACGCCTCGTTCATGGTCACCACCCTGAACACCAAGGACCTCAAGGCGGCGGGCGCCCCGGTGCCCACCACGCTGGACGGGCTGACCTCGGCAATGAAGAAGCTGCAGGCGCACGGCATGTCCGCGCCGCTTGACATCCACCTGGCCGCCGCCGAAGGCCTGTCCACCTGCTGGTACCAGATGACCGCCGCGTTCGGCGGGCAGGTGCTCAGCGCGCAGGACGCGCCCCAGTTCACCGCGCCCTCCTCGCCCGGCTACCAGGCGATCGCCTGGATGGTGAACGCCTACAAGTCCGGCCTGGTCGCCAAGGGCAACATCCAGGAAACCGACTACAACGGGCTCACCACCGAGATGGCCAAGAACAGGGTCGGCGCCGAGCTGTGCGACTACGCCGGCAGCGTCGGCTCCATCTACGACGTGCCCGCCTCCTCCAGCGTCGCCAACCAGGTCCAGTACGTGCCCACCCCGGGCGAGCACGGCGTCGGGCCTAACGTGGCCAACCCCGACGGGATCGGCATCCCCAAGACGGCCAGGGACCCGGCGGCCGCGGCCACGTTCATCAAGTGGTTCACCTCTGCTCAGCAGCAGGCCATGTGGGCAGGCAATGACGGCCCGTCCGACGTGATCGCGGGCTTCCCGCTGCCGATGCGGCTGTCCGGCCTCGCCCTGCTGGCCAAGTCGGGCAAGGTCCCGCAGGCCGCCGAGCTGGAAACGCTGCTGCGCCAGCACGCGCAGGCACCGTTCCCGCAGGGGGCGCCGTCCTGGTACGCGCAGTTCAGCAACGCCGTCTACACCAACATCCACCAGGCGGCCGCCGGACAGGAAAGCGTGCAGCAGGCGGTGACGAACATCGCCAACCAGGCCACGCAGCTCAAGGCCTCGGGCTGACCATGACCTCCCGTTCACTCACCCACCCGGGCCGGGCCGCTGGCAGGCGCCCGGCCCGGCGCGGGCGCCTGCTCCCCTGGATGCTGGTCGCGCCGCTGGTGGCGTTCGTCGCACTGCTGTCCCTCTACCCGACCGGGGTCACCACGGTCGAGGCGTTCTTCCGCGTCTCGCCGCTCGACCCGCCGACCCGGTTCAACGGCCTGGCCAACTTCCGGGCGCTGTTCGGCAACTCGGCCGTCACCACCTCGTGGGTCAACACCGTGATCTACATGGTGGTCGGCGTGGCCGGGTCGGTGGTGCTCGGCATCGCCGGCGCGGTGACGCTCAAGCGCCGGTTCCGCTTCCGCGGCATCGTGCTGGCCCTGGTCATCTTGCCGTGGGCGCTCCCGGCGGTGGACGAGGCGGTCATCTGGAACTGGATGTACGACCCGAACTACGGCGTGCTCAACAGCGTGCTGCACTCGCTGCACCTGATCGGCGGCTACCACGTCTTCCTCGGGCTCAACCGCTGGCTGACCGTCGTGCTCATCGAGATCGTCCAGGTCTGGCAGATGGCCCCGCTGTCGTTCCTCATCATCCTGGCCGCACTGCAGTCGATCAACCCCGACCTGTACGAGGCGGCCCAGGTGGACGGGGCCAGCACCTGGCGCTCGTTCCGCACGGTGACGCTGCCGCTCATCCGGCCCGCCATCGCGGTCGCCGCGGTCCAGTCGCTGGTGCTGTCGTTCAACGTGTTCGACCAGGTCTACGTCATGAACGGCAACGCGCCGCTCGGCTCGTCGCTGATGCTGCAGACCTACCTGACCACGTTCCAGAACCTCGACTTCGGCGGCGGCTACGCCCTGTCCCTCATGGTGACCCTGGCGACCGTGCTGCTGTCCGCCGGGGTCATCGCGCTCATCTACCGGAGGCCGGTGGCGACGTGACCGTGTCCGTGACCCGACACCACTCCCCCGCCCCGCCCGGCGCCCGGCCCCGGTCGGCCTCCTGGCGGCCGCACCGGGCCGGCGCGCGCGGCGTCCGGCTGCTCGGCCGGACAGTCTCGGTCATCGTGATCCTGGTCTGGTCGCTGTTCCCGCTGTACTGGGCGCTGAACACCAGCCTCACCACGCTGAACGGGGCCGAGAGCCGCCCCGCCCACCTGGTGCCGTCCCCGTTCAACATCTCCAGCTACCAGCAGCTGTTCGGCGTCACCGGGTCCCAGGCCGGGTTCGCCAGCCAGTTCGGCCGGTCGCTGCTGAACGCGGTCATCGAGTCGGGCGGCGCCACCATCTTGACCATCGTCATCGCCGTGCTCGGCGCCTACGCGTTCGCCCGGATGGAGTTCCTGTTCAAGCGGACCATCTTCACCAGCGTGCTGGCCACGCTGCTGCTGCCCGCCTACGCCACCCTGATCCCGCTGTACCGGATCATGAGCGGCCTCGGGCTGGTCAACACCTACCTGGCCGTCATCCTGGTGTACACGTCGGGCTTCCTGCCGCTGGCCACCTGGCTGCTGTACAACTACTTCGGCTCCATTCCCCGGTCACTGGAAGAGGCCGCCTTCGTGGACGGCGCGTCCCGGATGCGCACCCTGGTGCGGATCGTCATCCCGGTGGCGCTGCCCGGCATCGCCGCCGCGTCGATCATCACGTTCCTGCTCGGCTGGGCCCAGTTCCTGTTCCCGCTGGTGCTGACCAGCGACCTGTCGGCCCAGCCGGTGACGGTGATCGTGGCGGCGCTCAACGGGCAGCGGATCGTGCCGTTCACGCTGCTCATGGCGTGCGGCGTGCTCACCGCCGCCATCCCGGGGGTCGTGGCCATCGCCCTCAACCGGTTCATCATCTCCGGGGTTACGTCGGGCGCGGTGAAGTAATCAAAGGCAATCAATTCGACAGGAGAACGGGCGGCGGGTTCCCGTTCGCACCTTCGGGACCCGCCGGAAGGCGCGCGGCCGGGTGGGCGGGACCTGGGCCCGGTGGCCGCCCCGCGTTGCCTCGCCGCGGGGCCCGCGGTCAGGGCTTGCGGGCGACGGTAACGTAGCAGTTGACCTCGGCCGACGTCGGCCGGGGGCGGTGCCGGCCGGGACGGCTGGTTATCGGGGAAGCGTGACCGGGGGCGCCGCAGCGCGGACCTGGTCGAGCACGGCCAGGACCCCGATGCTCTCGCCCAGCGGGGCGAGCGGGCTTTCCCGCAGTCCGGCCCGGACGCACCGGGCGACCTCGGCGATCTCGAACCCGAAGCCGTTTCCCGGCGAGTCGGCGGTCTCGGTGCGCGGGGCGTCCTCGCCGGCGTGCAGGGTGAGCTGCCGAGGACGGTTGATCCTCGGCCCGACCTGGAGGAAGCCGGAGGTGCCGGCGACGATCCCGCCCAGCGTCGATGGCCCGCGAAAGCCCGCGTACAGCTGGGCGAACCGGCCGTCGGGGTAGCTCCATTGCAGCGCCGCGCCGTCGTCCGCCCCGGTGGGAGCGAAGGTCAGGTCGGCGGCGACCCCAGCCGGGGCACCCAGGATCAGCCAGGCGAAATGGGCCGGGTAGACGCCGAGGTCGAGCAGCGCCCCGCCGCCTGCGGCTGGATCGAACAGGCGGTCGCCCGGCACGTAGGGGTGCGCGCTGGACAGGTCCGCCCGGATGCTCAGCACGTCGCCGACGGCGCCGGCGTCGACCAGTTCCCTGGCCCGGCGGATCAGCGGGTGCATGCGCATCCACATGCCCTCCATGCAGAACCGCCCGGCCCGCCGCGCCCGGTCGGCGATCTCCCGGGCCGCGGCCGCCGTCATCGCCAGCGGCTTTTCGACGACCACGTTCTTGCCCGCGTCGAGGGCGAGCAGGGCCTGGTCGTGGTGCATGGTGTTGACGGTCGCGATGTAGACCACGTCGACCGCCGGGTCGGCCAGCAGCGCCTGGTAGGAGGGGCTGACCCGGGCCGCGCCCACCCGGTCGCGCAGCAGCGCGGCCCGGGCGGGTCCCGGGCCGCGATCGTCTCCACCCGGTTCCCCGGTGTGGCCGCGATGTCCGCCGCGAACGAGTGCGCGATGCGCCCGGCGCCGAGGATCCCCCAGCGCACGTCGTCGCCGGCCACGCTAGTCCGCGCCGCCCGGGCCGCCGGCGCTGACCGCCATGTCCATGGCGAGCGCGGCGGTCCAGCCGAACGCGGCGCTGCCACGGCCGGTCCCGTCGAACGGGTCGAAGTACTCGTGCAGGCCGGACGTGCGCACCGCCTCGAATACCCCGGCGCGGACCAGGGCCGCCTCCTGCGCGTACCCGTGGCTGAGCAGGCCCCGCCACAGCATCCAGTTGGTGTTGACCCAGGTGGGGCCGCGCCAGTACAGCCGCGGGTCGAAGGTCGCCGCGGTGAGGTCATTGGTGGGCACGCCAAACCGCATCTCCGGCAGGCGGAAGCGCTCGGAGCACAGGATGTCCCGCAGCGCCCGCACCCGGCCTGAGTCGAGCCCGGGGATCATCAGCGGTGCGAGACCGCCCACGGTCACCGCCGGGGACAGCCGGCCACGGCGGACGTCGAGGGACTGGAAGATGCCCGCGTCGGCGTTCCACAGCCGGGCGGTGAGCGCCGCGGTGACCGCGGCGGCCTCCTCCCGGTACGGTGCGCCGTCCTCGCCGAGCAGACCCGCGATCTCGGCCATGGCGTCGAGCGACCAGGCGTAGCAGGCGTTGAAGAGAGGGTCCTCCACCACGAACGGGTGCTGGTCGCGCAGGTAATCGTCGCTGTAGCCGGAGTCGCGGTACCCCTCGGCGAGCAGCACGTACAGCGAGTACTCGCGGCTGCCGGGGCGCTCGCTCGGGTCGATGGCGGCGATGCCCGAGCGCTTCGGCACCGGGAAGGACGCGTCGGCGGGCAGGTCGGCCATCGGCTCATCCCAGAACGGGCTGTTGTCCAGCCCGCTCTCCCAGGGATGAACGATGGAGACCAGCCCGGCGCCGCCGATGTCCCGGCTAGCCTTGAGGTAGGCGAGCTGGTGACGGAGCCGGGGGTAGAGCCGCCCGAGGAAGCGCAGCGCGCGCTCTTTGTCGGCTGCCTTTCGGTACACCTCCAGCGCCGCGCCCGCGTGGACGGCGGGCTGGGTGATGCCCGAGGTGGACACCGGCGGCCCGGCCGGCGGGGCGGGGGCCTTCCAGAACGCGGGTCCGGGGAAGTACGCCTCGTCGGGGATGGACCGGTTGAAGATGATGTGCGGCATCATCCCGTTGGCCCACTGCCCGGCGAAGACCGTCAGCAGCTCTGACTCGGCCCGGGCCTGGTGCCAGTGGGCGAGGCCGATGGCGATGAAGGCCGAGTCCCAGCTCCACTGGTGCGGGTAGAGGTGCGCGGACGGGACGGTGGACATGCCCCGCCAGTTGGCGAGCAGCGTGCCCAGCGCGTCCCGCCAGGCCTGTTCCTGGCCGTCGGGGTCCTCCTCGCCGGGTGCCGCCTGCGGCGCGGCCGGCGAGGCGGTCACTGGACCGCCCCCGGGTAGGCGACCGCCGCGTGCGCCCGGGCGACCGTCTCGCGGCAGTTGGCCAGGCACAGCTTCAGCTCCGCGCGCGGGCGGCACTCCAGGGTCAGCCAGCCCGAATAGCCGATCGCGGTCAGCGCGCCCATGACGGCGAGCCAGTCGGTGTGGCCCGTCCCCGGCTCGTTGCGGTTGGACTCGCTGAGGTGGACGTGCCCGACGTGCTGGCCAGCCTGCAGCACGGCCTGCGCGGGATCGTCCTCCTCGATGTTCATGTGGTAGAAGTCCGAGCACAGCCGGACGCCGCCGGTGCCCGCCTGCTTGATCAGGTCGACTCCGCGCGCCTGGGTGTTGAGCACGAAGTCCTCGTAGCGGTTGAGCGGCTCGAGGAACAGCAGCGCGCCCTCGGTCTCGGCCACCTGGCCCAGCTCGGCCAGCGCCGCGACGATAATCTCGGCGTCTTCCTCATCGGACCGCGGCGCGGTGTACGGGGGCAGGCGCTTGGACAGCACGCCGTAGGTGGCCGGGGCGACGATGCCGGCCCCGCCGAGGCGGGCGATGACGCCGAGCTGGGACTTGAGGTTTTCCCGGGCGTCGCGCCGCCGCTCGGGGTCCGGGTCGCCGATGAAGCTGCGCATGTCGACGCAGGCGGAGGAGATGACGACGCCGTCGGCGACGGCGGCCGCCAGCTCCTTCTCCCGGTCGGCGAACTGGAAGTCGCCGCGGGAGCGGACCTCGATGCCGTGGTACCCCAGCGCGGTGATCGTCTCGAACTTCTCCTGCAGCGTTTCGCCGGGGACCAGGTTCTCCTGGGCCGACAGCTTGAGATCAGTCACCGAACTTGAGGACAACCTGAAGGACACGCGGGTCTCCCGAGGTAAGTAGGTCGAAGGCGGACTGGCATTCGATCACCGGTATCTGGTGGGTCACCAGCGGCAGCGGGTCGAGGCGGCCGTCGGAGATGCGCGCCATCACGTCCTGGTGCAGGCGCTCGCGGTCCCACTGGTTGCTCAGCGCGGGGGCGACCGCGCCGATCTGCGAGCTGACCAGCCGGACGCGGTTGTGGTGGAATTCCTCGCCCAGGCGGACCGCGCCCAGGGACCCCTGGTAGAAGCCGGCGGCCACCACGGTCCCGTTGAGGCCGACGGTCCTGATCGCCTGGTGCAGCGCGGCGGCGTTGCCGCTCAGGTCCACCGCGACCGGCGCGCCGCGGTTCCCGGTCAGCTCCCTGACCTGCTCGGCGGCCGTGGCCGGGTCGGAGATGACGTGCGCGGCGCCGAGGCGCGTGGCCAGTGCCAGCCGGTCGGCGACCGGGTCGACGGCCACCACCTGGGCCCCGGCGGCGGAGGCGAGCGCGGTCAGCAGGAGCCCGATGACCCCCTGGCCGAAGACGACGACGGTCTCGTCGAGGCGGGGCCGGCGTCGAGCAGCGCGTTGAGCGCGACGGCACCCGGCCGGGAGAACACCCCGCACACCGCGGGCACCTGGTCGCTGAGCAGCTGCCGCCGGGCGGTGGCCTCGGGCAGGATCGCGGCCGGGCGGTGTCCCCAGATGCCCCAGACGGTCCGGCCGATCAGGGCCTCGTCACCGCCCGGGCCGACCGCGGTGACCGTGCCGACTTCTTCGTAGCCCCAGCCGAGAAGCGGATAGGGAAAGGTGGGCTGGCCGTCGACGAACAGCCGCCGCTCGGCGTCCCACTGCCGGTGCAGGTACGGGTTGGAGCCGGTGAACGCGGTCAGCTCGGTCCCGGCCGAGATGCCCGAGTAGGTCGTGGTGACCAGCACCTCGCCCGCGCCAGGATCGGCGATCTCCATCGGCACCAGCCGGACTATTCCCGGGCCGGCGAACTCAACTTGACCTAGCACCAGACTGCGTCTCCTCGGTTGCGAACGAACCCTGCCGCTGAATGACAGGTTCGAACTGTAGAGATGCAACTTATGTCTTGTCAATGCACATAAGTGGCGCTATGGTCCTCCGAAGATAGCTGCCCGGCCCCCTCTGGCCTGCGCAGCCGCGAGCACGACGGCCACCCCCCATTGCCGTCACCAGTCTCGAAGGGGAGAGGAAATGCTCAGACACAAACAGTCGGTTGCAGTGCTGCTGGCGGCGGCCACCTTGGGCGGAGCCGCGCTCGCCGGGTGCGCGTCCTCGGGAGGCGGTCACGCCTCCAGCGGCAGCAAGTCGCTCACCGTGTGGAGCGAGGAGAATGACCCGCAGCGGATGGCGGAGCAGCGGCAGATCTTCGCCGAGTTCACCAAGTCGACCGGCATCAAGGTCAACCTCGTCGGGATCGCCGAGAACCAGTTCTCCACCCTGGTCACCAGCTCGGCCGCGGCCGGCAACCTGCCCGACGTCATCGGCGCCCTGCCGGTTTCCGACGCCGACCAGCTGGCCAAGGAGGGCATCGCCGACTCCTCGGCCGCCAGCGCGGTCGTCAGCAAGCTCGGGAAGTCAACCTTCCAGGCCAAGGCGCTGCAGCTGGCGACCCAGGACGGGCAGCTTGTCGGGGTGCCCAGTGACAGCTGGGTCCAGTTGCTGGTGTACCGCAAGGACCTGTTCGCCAAGTACCACCTGCCCGCCCCCAACAGCTATGCGACGATCCTCTCCGACGCCGCCGCGCTCAAGGCCCACGGCTACGTCGGCATGGCCGCGGCCACCGACGCCAACGACGCCTTCACCGAGCAGACCTTCGAGTACGTCAGCATCGCCAACGGGTGCCAGCTGGTGAACGCCAAGGGCGGCGTGACCATCGGCTCGCCGCAATGCCAGCAGGCCTTCAGCTTCTACGACAAGCTGATCAAGGACGACTCGGTGCCCGGCGCCCAGACGGTCGACACGACCTCGCAGGAGTACCTCGCGGGCAAGGCCGGCATGGTCATCTGGTCCTCCTACATCCTCCCCATGCTCGCCAACCAGGAGCAGGGCTCCACGCCGAGCTGCGCCGAGTGCCGCTCCGACCCGGCCTACCTGGCCAAGAACAGCGGCATCGTCACCGCGCTGAGCGGGAACGCCGGCACCACCGCGGCCGACTACGGCCAGCTCTCCTCCTGGGTGATCTCCAAGAACTCGTCCAACACGGCCGGCGCCGAGAAGTTCGTCGAGTTCATGATGGACAAGGGCTACAGCAAGTGGCTGTCCCTCAGCCCGGCAGGCAAGCTCCCGGTCCGCACGTCCACCTCGGCAGGCCCGCTGAGCAAGCAGTGGTCGGCGCTGCCGATCGCCCTCGGCGCGTCCAAGTCGACTGCCGACTTCTACGACTCCTCGACGGTCAGCAGCCTGCTTGGCGGTCCCGCGAACATCACCGAGTGGGGCCTGCCCTATGGGCAGGGCGCGCTGCTCGGCGCGACGCTCGCCTCCGAGCCGGTGCCGAACGTGATCAGCTCCATGATCAGCGGCTCGCTGTCCGCCAACGCCGCCGCCCAGCAGGCGGTCAGCCAGGTCCAGAGCATCCAGTCCAACCTCTAGCCGCCGGCCGCCCCGCCCGCGCCACCCCTCGGCGCGGGCGGGCCGGACCCGGTGAGCCGCGACGATGACGCCCGCGGGCCGGGCGCCGCACAGGAGTACCGTTGACTGTTCACCTGCCTAGCCGGCCGAGGGCCGCGCAGTCCGCGCGCACCAAACCCGCCCGCGCCCGACGCCGGTCCATCCGCGCCGCTGACGCGCGGTGGGGGCTGGCCATGTCCCTGCCTACCGTGGTGATCCTCCTGCTCATCGTGGTGGTCCCCGCCCTGTGGACGGTGGTGCTCGCCTTCCAGCACGTCACCCTGCTCAACGTCAGGACCGCGGGCGTGTCAGGGCCCTACACGCTGGCCAACATCGAGCAGGTCATCAAGGACCCCGGCTTCGCCAGCGGCCTCATCGCGACGCTGGCCTACAGCGTCTTCGGCACGCTGCTGTCGGTGGTGCTCGGGCTGGCGGCGGCCCTAGCCCTGCGCCGCCAGTTCCGCGGCCGGTTCCTGGTCCGGGGCGTGATGCTGCTGCCGTACGTCGCCCCGGTAGTGGCGGCGGCCTACGTCTGGCAGGTCATGCTCAACCCGACGATGGGCCTGGTCAACCAGATCGGCGTCAACTGGCTCGGTTGGCAGCACGCCATCCCGTTCCTGAGCCAGCAGTCCGGGCGCCTGCCGCTGACCGGCAACGCCTTCTCGGTGCCGACCGCGCTGATCACGGTCATCCTGTTCGACACCTGGCGCTACTTCCCGTTCGCGCTGCTGTTCTACAGCGCCCGCATCCAGGCCCTCCCGTATGACCTCGAGGAGGCGGCCAAGGTCGACGGCGCGACGGTCATCCAGCGGTTCCGGTACATCATCTACCCGCAGCTGCGCAACGTGACGATGCTGCTCGTGCTGCTCCGCTTCATCTGGACGTTCAACAAGTTCGACGACGTCTACCTGCTGACCGGTGGCGCCGCGGGGACCCAGGTCGTCAGCATCCGCGTCTACCAGTTCCTGACCGCGTTCACCAACGTGGGCGCGTCAAGCGCCGAGGCCCTCCTGCTGGCCGTGCTGCTCGGCGTCTTCGCGGCCTTGTTCGCGCTGGCGCAGCGGCGCACCCGGGAGGCATCATGATCAGCCCCAACACCGACCGGTTCCAGGAGCCGCTGTTCCGCTACCTCGGCCGCCTGCTGCTGGTCGTGCTGTGCGCGGTCAGCATCCTGCCGTTCTATTACATGATCATGCTGGCGGTGCACGACAACCAGTACCTCGTGCTGCACCCACTGGGCATCCTGCTGCCGATCGGGAAGCTTTCCCTGGCCCCGTTCCGTGCCGTGCTGACCTCCACCGCGTCCGGCGGCCAGGGCTTCTTGCCGTTCATCGAGAACAGCCTGCTGCTGGCCGCGCTCACGGTGGCCGGGACAATCGTCGTCACCGTGCCGGGCGCATACGCTTTGTCCAGGTATGTGTTCCCAGGTCGCTGGGCTATTTCCGCCGCTTTTCTCGTCGTCTACATCTTCCCGAGCATCCTGCTGGCCATCCCGCTTTACGTTTTCTTCACCCGGGCGCACCTTCTCGGCGACCTCCCGCCGGTCGCACTGGTCTACGTCGCGCAGACCCTTCCCGTCGCAGCGTTCATGCTGAGGGAGTATTTTGACACTGTGCCGGTAAGCGTCGAGGAAGCAGCGCAGATCGACGGCTGCTCGCGCTGGCAGACGATCCGGCACGTCACCCTCCCGCTGTCCGTCCCGGCACTGGTCAGCGTGGGCGTGTACGTATTCATGATCGCGTGGAACGAGTACCTGTTCGCGCTGCTGTTCCTGGTGGCCCACCCGGGGAACTGGACGGTATCCCTGGGGCTGGCTGAGCTTTCCAATGACATCACCATTTCCCCGCCTATTCTCATGGCCGGTTCCGTGATTCTCACGGTGCCGATCATGCTGCTGTTCTTCGGCGTGGAGCGATTCCTTCGAGGAGGCCTCGCCGTTGGCGCGGAAAAAGGCTGAACCCGCTATCCAGCGCCCCGCCAACCACGTCATCGGGCCGTCCAGTGCCATCGGCCCCGAGCACCTGCTGACCCTGATCCGCACCGGGACCGCCACGTCGCGAGCCGCGCTGTCCCGGTTGACCGGACTGTCCCGTTCCACGATCGCGCAGCGCGTCGACGCGCTCATCGAGGCCGGCTACGTGCGCGAAGGCGGGCACGGAACCTCCTCCGGCGGCCGGCCGCCGGCGGTCCTGGAGTTCGACGGCTCCCGGAAGTTCGTGCTGACCGCCGCGATCGACCCCGGCCGGCTGGTGGCGGGCGTGGTGAACCTGGCGGGCGACGTGGTCGCCCGGCGGGAGTGCGAGCTGCGCGTCGCCGACGGGCCCTCGGTCGTGCTGCCGCTGGTCGAGGCCGAGCTCCGCGGGCTGATCGCCGACAGCCACGTCGACGCCCCCGCGCTCAGCGGTCTCGGGGTCGCCGTGCCCGCCCCGGTCGAGTACCGGACCGGCCGTCCCATCGAGCCGACGATCATGCCCGGCTGGCACGACTGCCCGATCCGTGAGGAGCTCGGGGCCACCTTCGGCCTGCCGGTCTACGTCGACAACGACGCCAACGTGATGGCGCTGGCCGAGTACCGGGCCCTCGAGCCCGACATCGGCGACATGCTCTACGTGCGCGCCTCGGACGGCATCGGCGCCGGCCTCATACTGGGCGGCAGGCTCTACCGGGGTGCGGCGGGCGCCGCCGGGGCGCTCGGCCACACCACCGTTGATGGCGGCACCGCCGTGTGCACCTGCGGCAACACCGGCTGCGTGGCCGCCATCGCCAGCGGCCACGCGATCGCCAAACGGCTGCGCGACAAGGGACTTGCCACCCGCAGCGCGGCGGACGTGGCCGACGCGGCCCGCCAGGGCCAGCAGCAAGTGGCGGCCGAAATGCTCCGGGAGGCCGGGCGCGACGTCGGCCGCGTCCTCGCGGGCGTCGTGAACCTGCTCAACCCCGGCTCGGTGGTCATCGGCGGCGAGCTGTCGGAGATCCGCGACTACCTGGCCGGCATCCGGCAGGAGGTGTACGCCCGGGCCCTTCCGCTCGCCGCGGGGCAGCTCCGCATCGCCCGCGCGTCGCTGGGCCGGGACGCCGGGATCAGGGGAGCCGCGGCCCTGGTTGCCGAGGAACTGCTGGCGCCGCGGCCGGTGCTTGACACGCTGATCGCCGGCTGAGGCGCCTGGCTAGGCCCCGGGGGTCGCTGCCCCCGGGGCCCGGCTGCGGGCGCGGTTACGGCAGCTTGACCAGGAGGTTCAGCACCCGGGTGAACTGGGTGGCGCTGAAGTTGTCGTCGCTGATCATGCTCACGGCGGCCACGCCGGGGCCGCCGGCGGTGATGGCCATCCCCTCGTAGTTGTCCAGCAGCGGGTTGGCCTGGGTCTCCCGTGACGGGGCGCCGAGCGTCGGGCAGTCGACCAGGTTGGCCACCAGCTTCTTGCTGCACCACGTCGCGGGCGGGGGCGGCGGACAGGTTGGCGACCGCGCTGACGTCGGGGGCGGAGTCGACGTTCCTGACCGCGTACAGCTCCTCGGAGTTCCCGGCCGTGGCGGAGAAGGCGGCCTCCTCGACCAGCAGCGAGTCCTTGCCGTAGGCCGCGACCTCGGGGATGCGGTTGCCGGCCTCGGTGCGGTACGCGATCTGCCTGGTCAGCTTCCAGGCCCCGTGGGAATCGACGTCGTAGACAAGGAAGCGGTGCAGCGTGGCGACGCCGGCCGCCGAGACGTCGCCGGACAGGGCACCCTCCATCGCGGCGACGATCTCGCGGCCGGAGCGGGAGATGGTCAGCCCCTCCAGGGTGGCGTTGCTGGTCGCCTGGCCGACGGGCGTGGTGCCGGTGACCGCGAAGCGGGCCGGGACCGGCAGCGAGGCGACCTGGAGGCCCTGGCGGTTGTAGATCCGGACGGACGGTTCGGTCTCCGAGCTGACCAGGTAGTCGCCGTTGGGCAGCACGGCCAGGCCCTCGTTGTCCGAGTTGGTGCCGTTGTAGGGGGTACCGTCCGGCTGGCGCAGCACCAGGGGGTCGCGGATGACCTTCGGGTCGGACAGGTTACGGAAGAACCAGATCCGGGCCGGGTCGGTGGCGTTGTTGTCGACGGCCGAGACCCAGGCGGCCGACCGGGGGTCGTAGGCCAGTGAGGACAGGCCGCCGAGCTTGATGCCGTCGTAGACCAGCTTGTCCAGGGCGTCGCTGAAGCTGACCGCCTGGGCCGCGGGCGGGCAGGCCCGGGTGGTGGCCGGCGCGCGGCCGGCCTGGTCTGCGCGTTCGAGGCCGGGGCGAGGAACGGGGTGGCGGCCAGCGCCGCCGCCGCGGCGGTGACGGCGGTGGCCTTGACGCCAACGGAGCTGCGCACGGGCCGTCGCAGGAGCTTCATGGGTGACCCTTCTGTCGAGACGTTGCCGGTCCGTCATACCGGCGCGAGGCAACGCGGGGACGTCAGGCACGTGAAGCCGGGCCGAATCATCGCCGATCGCCAGCCGGGTTCTCCCCGCCGCGCCCGCGCCCGTGCCCAACAGTTACTGGCCCAGGATCCAGTGCCCGGGGGCGATGAGGTCACGCGCTTGCGCGGGCCCCCAGGAGCCCGGCTGCGTAGGAGAGCACCTGCGGCGGGCTGGACAGCAGCGGCCCGGCGACGTCCCACACCGCGGCCAGCCCGTCGGGCCGGGTGAACAGCGAGCGGTCGCCGATCAGCACGTCGTGGATCAGCCGGACGTACGGCGGCAGCGGGTCGGCGCCGGGCAGGCTGGCCAGCGACACGTCCGCGTGGGCCACGCCGAGCTCAAGGCCCGGCCCCGGCTTCTTCGCCACCATGGACAGGTCGATCTCGCCGTCGCCGGCCAGCGAGAAGGACAGCACGTTCGCCTCGGCCGGCAGCTTGCCGTGCAGCGGCCCCGGCGGGTCGCGCAGGATCAGGCTGACCCGCTGCGCCGAGGCCGCCAGCCGCTTGCCGGTGCGCAGCAAGAACGGCACGCCGCGCCAGCGGTCGTTGTCGATCCACAGCCGGGCGGCGACGAAGGTGTCGGTGGTCGAGTCGGGTGCGACGCCCGTCGATGTCCCGGTAGCCCGTCGAACTGGCCGAGCACCACCTCGGCCGGGTCGAGCGGCCGGAAGCGAGCCGATGACCTCCTCCCGGGCGGACTGCAGGTCGTCGGCGCCCAGGCTGGCCGGCGGCTCCATGGCGACCTCGGCGGCGACCTGGAACAGGTGGGTGACCAGCATGTCGAGCACCGCGCCGGTGGCGTCGTAGAACTGCGGCCCGGTCGTCGATGTCGAGCGTCTCCGGCACGTCGATCTGCACCGACTCGATGTGCTCGCGGTCCCAGATCGCGCCGAACAGCCCGTTGGCGAACCGCAGCACGTGCAGGTCCTGGGTGGCCTCCTTGCCGAGGAAATGGTCGATCCGGTACACCTGCTGCTCGTCGAGCACCGCGTGCACGACCTCGTCGAGCTCGCGGAAGCTCTCCGGCGAGGTGCCGAACGGCTTCTCGTAGACCACCCGGGCGCCCTCGGCCAGCCCGTGCTGCGCCGAGCGCCTTGGTCAGCTCGGCGAAGGCGACCGGCGGGACGGCCAGGTAGTGGACCAGCTGCGGCGTCGCCGCCGAGGGCGTCGCGGGCCTCGCCGATCACGTCGAGCAGGCTGCCCGGGTCGTCGCTGTTGAAGCCGCCGCCGGCGAAGCAGCAGCCGCTCGGCGAAGTCGCTCCCACGTCCGCCGGCTCCGGCTGCGGCGCCGAACTCGGTGAGCACGTCGCGCACGTGGCCGCGGAAGTCCTCGTGGGCCACGTCGCCGCGGCCGTTGCCGACCAGCCGCCACTCGCTTCGGCAGCAGCCCTTCGGCGCGCCAGCCGGTAGAACGCGGGCAGCACCATGCGGGCGGCCAGGTCCCCGGTCGCACCGAAGAGAACGAAGACCGTCGGCCCAGGATCACCGACGGTCGCACCCTGCTGCTGCGCTGTAGCCATGCAACCACCTTTGCCAGGTATCGGAATGCGGAAACACACCATGGACCCGGCGGGCCGCGCCACGGCCCCGTCCGGTCGATCCCGCAGCCCCTCCCACGCGCCCCGCCAGGTCGCATAGCGTCGAGGACGTGCATCCGGGAAGCGACGTCCGCGAGTTCCTCATCTCGGCCGGCAAGCTCAGCATGATCGACGCCCTCGACACCGGCACGCGCGGCGGACCCGAGCCGGCCTCCATCACCCTGGAAAATTCGGCAGGCCGATCCCCGAAGCGTCATCGCCGGACCGTCATCACCCTAGAAAACTGGAGTAGGAGCTCATGGCCACCTGGCTCATCACCGGCTGCTCGACCGGACTCGGGCGCGCGTTCGCGGAGGCCGTGCTCAAGCGCGGCCACAACGCCGTCGTCACCGCGCGCGACGTCGCGAAGGTACAGGACATCGCCGACGCCCACCCCGGCAACGCCATCGCGCTCCCCCTCGACGTCACGGACGACGCGCAGGTCAGCGCCGCTGTCGTCGCCGCCGCAGACCGCTTCGGCGGCGTGGACGTCCTGGTCAACAACGCGGGCTACGGGTACCGTGCCGCCGTCGAGGAGGGCGAGGACGGCGCCGTCAGCCAGCTCTTCGACACCCACGTCTTCGGCACGGTCCGCACCATCAAGGCCGTCCTTCCCGGCATGCGCGCCCGCCGGTCCGGCATCATCGTCAACCTCTCCTCGATCGGCGCGCGCGTCTCCCCGGAAGGGTCCGGCTACTACGCGGCGGTCAAGGCCGCGATCGAGGCACTGACACTGTCGCTGCGCAAGGAGGTCGCCCCGCTCGGCATCACCGCGATGGTCGTCGAGCCCGGCGGGTTCCGCACCGACTTCGCCGGCCGGTCTCTGACCCAGTCGGCCGAGCCCATCGCCGACTACGCCGACACGGCAGGCAAGCGCCGCAAGGAGCACGACACGGCACACGGGAATCAGAAGGGCGACCCGGCCAAGGCCGCCGCCGCGCTCATCGAGGCGGTCGAGTCCGGCCAGCCGCCGTACATGCTGCTGCTCGGCAACGACGCCTCCGACGGGTTCCGCGCCGCCCTCGACGCTCTCCGCACCGAAGTCGACACCTGGGAGACGCTCAGCCGCAGCACCGACTTCGACGCCTAACGGACGAAACAGGCCGTGCCCTCGCCGCTGTGACCGTTCCTAACGGGTCTGCGTGTCCATGCCTGGCCGGATCGTGCGGCTGGACGGGCCGCGGGTCACCGGCCGCCAGGCGGCAGGCTGCCTCGCAGCGCGGCGCTGAGGTCCGCGCGGGAACTAGCCGCCCGTTATTCTCACTGATTTTCCTGGTGATCAACGGGCGGTTGCTGCGCGGGAGCGGGCCGCGATGGCGGCGACGACGCGCGGCGGGGTGACCGGCAGCTCGTTGATCCGGGCGCCAAAGGGGCGCAGCGCGTCCTCGACCGCGCCGGCGATCGCGGCGGGCACCGGGATCGTGCCGCCTTCGCCCGCCCCCTTGGCACCGAGCGGGTTGAGCGGGCTGGGCGACTCCACGTGGAACAGCTCGACCGGCGGCACCTCCATCGCCGGCGGCAGCGAGAAGTCGAGGTAGCTGGTGGTCTGCGGCTGGGCCGACTCGTCGTAGAAGTGCTCCTCGTACAGGGCGTTGCCGATGCCGGCGGCGAACCCGCCGAGCACCTGCCCGTCGACAAGCAGCGGGTTGATGACCGTGCCGCAGTCGTGCCCGATGACGTACTTGAGGATGGTGACCCGGCCGGTCTCCGGGTCGACCTCGACCACGGCGGCGTGCGCGCCGCTGGGGTAGGCGGCCCGCTCGGGGGCGAAGTAGGCCTGGGTCTCCAGCCCGGCTGGGACGCCGCGCAGCAGCGTGATGCCGTGCTTGCCGATGTTGGCGACCTGGGTGATCTCGCGCAGCGTCACGCCCGCGGTCTCGTCGTCGGCCAGGCAGACCCGGTCGCCGCGGAAGACGAAGTCGCCCGCTTCGAGCTTGAGCATGATCGCCGCCGTGGTGAAGATCCGGGCGCGCAGCGCCTGGCATGCCTCCAGCACGGCCGGCCCGGCGGTGGCGGTGATCCGGGACGCGAACGTGCCCTGGCCGAACGGGATGCGGCCGGTGTCGCCGGTGGTCACCCGGATGTAGCGCATGTCGAGGCCGAGGGCGTCGGCGGCGATCTGGGCGTAGACGGTCTCGTAGCCCTGGCCCTGCGGCGCGGCGGCCAGGGTGACCAGCACCTCGCCGCTGTTGGTCAGCCGGGCCTTGGCCCCCTCGTACGGGCCGAGGCCGCAGCCCTCCACGTAGCAGGCGACGCCGATGCCGATCAGCTTACCCTCGCGCCTGGCCTCGGCCTGGCGGCGCCGCCAGTCGTCGTACCCGATGCCCTCGATGACGCCGGCCAGCAGTTCCGGGTAGTTGCCGCTGTCGTAGGTGAGCGGGCTGCCGTCGCGGAACATGATGCCGACCCGGTAGGGGAACTCGTCGGGCTGGATGAGGTTGCGGCGGCGCACCTCGGCCGGGTCGAGGCCGAGGTACTCGGCGATCCGGTCCATCATCCGCTCCATCGCCACGACGGCCTGCGGCCGCCCGGCGCCGCGGACCGAGCTGGTCGGCACCATGTTGGTGTAACAGGAGTACAGCTCGGTGCGGATGTTGGGGATCTTGTAGGGCCCGGGGACGGTGCTCAGGGTGATCATCGGCACCTGGAGCCCGGCGACGTAGGCGCCCTGGTCGTGCTCGAAGATGTCCTGCAGGGCGATCAGCATGGCCGTCGTCGTCGAAGGCGACCTTGATCCGGTGGACCTGGGTGCGCTCCATCATCGTCGCGGTGAAGTTCTCCCGGCGGTCCTCGACCCACTTGACCGTCCGGCGCAGCTGCATCGCCACCCAGGGGATGACCGCTTCCTCGCCGTAGAACTGGGCCTTGGGGCCGAACCCGCCGCCGACGTCGGGCGGCGCGATGAGCCGGATGTCGTCTTCCGGCATGTCATACAGGCTGGCCAGGGCGTTGCGGGCGTAGTGCGGCGCCTGGGTGGTGTCCCAGACGACGAGCTGCCCGGTGACGGTGTCGAAGCGGGCGGCGACGGCCCGGCACTCCACCGAGTGGCCGCCGCCCCGGGTGACGCGGAACGTCTCCGCCAGCACGTGCGGCGCGGCGGCGAACGCGGCCTCCGGGTCGCCGGCCTGCTGGGTGGCGTGCACGGCGATGTTGTCCCTGGCGCCCTCGTGGGCTAGCGGGGCCCCCGGGGCGAGTGCGGCGGCGGTGGAGGCGACCGCGGGCAGCTCCTGGTAGTCGATGTCGATCAGCTCAAGGGCGTCTTCGGCGATGTACCGGCTGGTGGCGACCACGACGGCGACCGGCTCGCCGACGTGGTGCACCGCGTCGAGCCCCATCGGCAGCCGGGGAATCTCCTGCAGCTTGGGGTGGGCCACCTTGGCCGGCATGGGCTTCATCATCGGCCGCAGGTCCTCGCCGGTGAACACGGCGATCACGCCGGGCAGGGCCAGCGCGGCGCTGGTGTCGATGCCGAGGATGCGGGCGTGGGCGAAGTCGCTGCGCAGGAACGCCGCTTCGAGGGCGTCCGGCATCTCCAGGTCGTCGAGGAACTTGCCGTGCCCGGTGAGCAGCCGGCGGTCCTCGCGGCGGGCCACGGCGGAGCCGATCATGTTCTTGGCGAACGACGCGGGCGGGGGCGGCAGGGTGGCGGCGGCCCGCTCGGCGCGGCGGCTCACGACGCCGCCTTGGCGCCGGCGTCCGGGCGGTGGACCTGGGCGCTAGCCTCAAGGACCGCCTTGATCATGCCGGCGTAGCCGGTGCACCGGCAGATGTTGCCGCTGAGCACCTCGCGGGCGGCCTGCTCGGTCTCCACCGGACCGTCGCGCAGCGCCCCGGTGACGCTCATCAGGAAGCCGGCGGTGCAGTACCCGCACTGCAACGCGTGGTTGCGGTGGAAGGCCTCCTGCAGCGGGCTCAGCTCTTCGCCTTGGCCGGCTTCGCCGCCGGCCGCGGTGCCGTCTGCGCTGGCGGCGGCCGCGGCCAGGCCTTCGACGGTCTCGACCTCGGCACCGTCGGCCTGCACGGCCAGCATCAGGCAGGACCGGACGGCGGCGCCGTCCACCAGCACGGTGCAGGCGCCGCACACGCCGTGCTCGCAGCCCAGGTGGGTGCCGGTGAGGCGCAGGTCGCGGCGGAGGAAGTCGGCCAGCGTGGTGCGGACGTCGGTAACGCCCCGGCGTTCCCGGCCGTTCACGGTCATCCGCAGCATCCGCGCGGTGTCGCTCTGGCCGGTGCCGCTGCCGATGGTGCCGTCGCGGGCGTCAGTGGTCATCGCCGCTCTCCTGTCGGTGCCGGTCGTGCTGGTCGCGGACGGTGCTCAGGGCCCGGCGGACCAGCACCGACAGCAGCTGGCGCCGGTAGGCGGCGTCGGCTCGGGCGTCGCCGGCCGGGGTGACCTCGCGGTGCGCGGCCTCCTGCGCGGCGGTGCGGACCGGGGCGTCCAGCGCCGTCCCTGTCACCAGCCGCTCCACCGCGGCCAGCCGCAGGGGGACGGGGGCGACGCCTGCCGCGACGACGCGGCACCGCTCGACCAGGCCGCCGTCGCCGAAGGTGGCGGTGGCGGCCACGCCCGCCAGGCAGAAGTCCCCCTGGCTCAGCGCGAACTCCTCGAAGGCGGCGAAGGTCCGCGGGCCGGGCGCGTCGAACTCGACCCCGAGCAGCAGCTCGTCGGGTTCCAGCGCGGTGGTCAGGTGGAACTGGAAGAAGTCGTCCGCGCCTACCTGCCGGGTGCCGCGGGCGGACGCCACCGACATGCGGGCGTCCAGCGCGACCATGACCGAGGGCAGCTCGGCGGAGCTGTCGCCGTGGGCGAGGCTGCCGCACACCGTGCCGCGGTTGCGAACCTGCGGGTGGGCCACGTTGCCCAGCGCCTGGGCGAGCAGCGGCACCGCGGCGGTCAGGTCCGGTGCGCGCTCGGCGGCGCGCTGCCGGACCAGGGCGCCGATCCGCCAGCCGGCGCCGACCCGTTCGATACGGTCAAGGCCGGGCAGCCGGTTGATGTCGACCAGGTGCGCGGGGGCGGCCAGCCGGAAGTTGAGCAGCGGCACCAGGCTCTGGCCGCCCGCCAGGACCTTGGCCTCGTCGGCGTGCTCGGCCAGGAGCGCGGTGGCCTCCCCGACGGTGGCCGGGTCATGGTAGGCGAACCGGGGCGGCTTCACGCGGGCACCTGTCGCCCGGGCGCCCGCCCGCGCAGGAACGCGGCCGCGGCGTCGGCCTGCCCCGGGTCCTCGATCAGCGACAGGTGCCGCAGCCCGTCGAGCACGGCGGATCGCCCGTCGGGCACGCCGTCGGCGATCGCCTGGCCCGTCGCGGGCGGGGTGGCGTAGTCCTTTGGCATGTTCAGGTCACTCCGGGACGCGGGTGCTTGGGAAGAGCCGGGCGGCGTTGCCGCCGAGTATCGCGGCGGTGGCGGCCTCGCCGAGCCCGGCCGCGCGGACGGTGTCCACCGGGGCCTGGTCGCCGAGGGGGAACGGGTAGTCGCTGCCGAGCAGCACCCGGTCGGCGCCCGCCGACTCGGCCAGGAAGCGGACCGACGACGGCTTCAGCGCCACCGTGTCGAAGTACAGGTCGGTGAGGTAGTCCGACGGGCGGTCCCGTTCGATGGCGTAGCCGGCCAGGGCGTCCGCCCGGTGCCCGCCGTCGAGCCGCATGGACTGGTAGGGCAGGAAGCCGCCGCCGTGCACCACGACCAGGCGCAGCGCCGGGTGACGGTCGAGCACGCCGGACAGCAGCAGCTTCGTCACGGCGAACGTGGTGTCCACCAGGCGGCAGAACGTGTTACCGAACTCGGCGGCGCCGGGCAGCGCCCGCGACGGCCCGTCGGTCGGCGGGTGCAGCACGACCGGGACGCCCAGGCCGGCCGCCGCCTCCCACAGCGGTTCAAGCGCGGGGTCGGCCAGGTCTTCCGGGCCGGGCGGGCTGGTGGACAGGATCAGGCCGGCCGCCCCCTGCGCAATGGCGGCCCCCAGGTCGGCCGCGGCCCGGGCGGCGCCGGCGTTCCCGGCGGTGCCGTCTGGGGCGGTCAGCGTGAGGGTGGCGAGGTAGCCGTGACCGTCCTCTTGCTCGGCGAGGGCCTCGTTCAGCCGCCGGCTCCAGTCCCGCGCCCGCCGCTCGCCCATCGCCGCCGTCGGCTGCGCGTCCAGCCACGGGGAGACCACCTGGGCGGTCACCCCCTGCCTGGCGGCGGTCGCGGCCCGGCTGGCGGTGTCGGTCATGGGCGGGCGGACCAGCTTGGGCGGGCTGCCCGGGAGGGTAACCAGCCACCCGCCGTCGGCCTTGCTCACCGTGACGCCGTCGGTTCCGCCCTCACTCGCCGCCGCCTGCACCAGCAGCGACTCAGGCAGCGAGTGAACGTGCGCGTCGATAACCGGGAAACGCCCATTCCCCTGGTCGCCGCCTTGCCCATTAGTGCCGCTGAGCGGAATGTCACCGCGTTGCGAAATATCCGTACCAGTCATCGGAATTCAACCTAGGGCAGGCCGTCAACCGGCACAAGAAAACACCTCTTAGGGCGAGCGCCAAGGACTCCTTAGGCCACCCCGGAAGCCACCCAAGCCCCCGAAGCCGCCGCTTCACCCATCTTGCTGTTATCACCCCGCCCGCCCGTCAGCGCTCCGCGCTTGTTGCTGTTATCACGACCCAGCGAGGGCGCGGACCCTGAAGCCGGCGACGCCCCCCGACCGACTGCCCGTCCGGCGCCGGCGCCGGCGCGCCTCTTGCTGTTATCCCGGAATGAGGCTCCGCGATTAGGCATGATCTGATCACGGAATTATTTTTCTCAGCGGAAACTTTTTGAGCGTATAGCGGGATTTATTTCCGCCAGGAAATATATTTCCGTCGAAATCCGGGCGCGACGAGGATCTGGCTCCGTCCGGGGACCGGATCCTCCGCGACGACCGGATTGCCGCGATCATGCCGGGGACCTGGTGGGCGCTACGCGCTTCTTGCTGTTATCAGCGCAAGGCGGCGCGCCTTCCGCTGCTGCCACGGCCGGCGCGGAGGGTCCGCGCGGCTGTTGCTGTTGTCAGCGCCGGGGCAGGGTTTCGCCTTTGCCTGGGGGCGGGTGACGGGTGAAGGCGCGGCTATTCGCCGGGCGAGCGGTAGAGCGAGTCGGCAGTGGTGCGCAGCACGTCGAGCAGGTCGTCGACGGTGGACGGGCGGCTGGTGCCGGGCACGGCGAGGGCGGCGACCCGGCGGGAGAAGGCGGGGGCCGCCACCGGGACTGGCACCACGTCGGGGCGGCGCGGAGTCAGCGACAGCCGGGGCGCCAGGCCGACCCCGATGCCGGCCGCTACGAGGCCCTGGATCGACTGGTAGTTGTCGGTGCGGAAGGCGACGCGCGGCTCGAATCCGGCGATGCGGCACATCTGCTCGAACGCCTGCTGGTACGGCGGCCGGTGGGCGCGGACGATCCACGGTTCCTCGGCCAGGTCGCGCAGGGCAACCTCCCGGTCACGGGCGGCGGGGTGGTCGGCGGGCACCACGATCCGCAGCGGGTCGGCGAGCAGCTCGACCCGCTCGAAGCCGGGGTCGGTCACCTGCGGGGCGAAGTCGTAGTCCCAGACCAGGCCGACGGCGATCCGCGAGCAGTGCAGCTGGGCGAGCACGTCGTTGGCGTGGGCCGGGGCGAGCAGCACCCGGACGCCGGGGTGGCGCCGCCGGAACTCCCTGATGGCCAGCGGCACCAGGTCCGCGCCCGCGGTCGGGAACGCGCCCAGCGTCACCTCGCGGGTCCCCTGGCCGAACCGCCGCAGCTCGTCCTCGATCTCGCCGGCCTCGGCCAGCAGCCGGGCGGCCCGCTCGGCCAGCAGCTTCCCGGCGTCGGTGAGCTGGATGCCGCGCGGCACCCGGACCAGCAGGGGCACGCCGGCCTCCCGCTCCAGGATCGCCATCTGCTGCGACACCGCCGGCTGGGTGAGGAACAGCGCGGTGGCGGCGGCCGTGAACGAGCCGCCCTCGGCGACCGCGGCGAAGATGCGCAGCCGCCGCAGGTCAAGCATGTGCGTCCCGCCGGCTCACCGGGCCGCCCCGGTTCCCGGCGCTTCCTCGCTTCCCGGACCCGGTTCGCTGCCCGGCTCGGCGCCCGGGCGGGACTTCACCGGGGGCGCGACCGTCCCAACCAGTCCGGAGCGCTGTATGGCCCGGAAACCGCCCATGATCAGGGCCCGGGTCATGCCGGTGGCGGCGGTCTTGTCCCGTTCCTCGTAGGCCATCAGCAGCCGGCGGTGGTCGGTCACCGACCGTTGGAGCTGGCCGGGCTGCGACAGGCTCAGGTGGCGGAACTGCAGGCTGCGCAGGCCGAGGGTGTGCAGGGTGCGCTGCAGCTCGCCGTTGCCGCTCAGGCCGACCTCGACCAGCCGGAAGCCGACGTTGTGCCAGAAGTAGTCGTCGACCGCGTCCCTGGCCGCGTCGGCGTCAAGCGCGGACTGCCACTTCCACAGCCCGGCCAGCCGCTCGTCCGGGCAGTTGTCCACGATCAGCTCGCTGACCAGGGCGAACAGGTTGGCGCGGAGCACGTAGAGGTCCTGCACCTGCTTGAGCGTGGGGTGCACCACGTACGGGCGGCGGCGGGGCGGCACGGCCACCACGCCCTGCCGTTCGAGCTCCGCTAGGGCCTCGCGCACCGGGGTGCGGCTGGTGCCGAACCGGCGGGCCAGGTCGACCGAGTTGAGGCTGTCGCCGGGCCGGAGCCTGCCCTCGACGATGTCGTTCGCGACCTCGTCGAAGATCTCCTGGGCCAGCGGCTGGTGGTCGGTCAGCTCGCGGATGCTCATCAGCATCAGCGCCCGGCGGTCGCTGACCGCGGTCGCGGGCTCGAGCGGGACCCGCCAGCCGGGCGGGCCGTCCACCGGGGCGCTGGGTGCCCCGGCCGGGGTTTCGGATTGGTTGTCGCTCACTGCGACAACCACGTTACCGCGCCAGCCACGGAAAGCGCTCCGACACGCGGCGCAGCACCTCGGCCGAGGACTCGGCGACGGCGGGGAAGCTGTCGAGCCGCTCGAACGGGCGGCAGGCGTCGATCAATGCCCGGCTGTTGTAGGCGGGCTGGCCCGCCAGGCCGAGCGGGTCGACCCGGCTGCCCCAGGTGCGGCGCATGACCTCGATGTCGAGCTCGGGGTCGCAGCGGGTGGAGACCGCCCACATGACCTCGGCCAGGTCACGCGGGTTGACGTCCGCGTCCACCGTGATGACCAGGCGGTTCATGTAGGCGGTCACCGGGTGCTGCGCGGCCAGGTAGCCGGCCTGGCGGCTGTGGCCGGCGTACTTCTGCTCCACGGCGACGGCGATGATCGAGCGGCCGCCGCCGGCCTCGTGGCACCACACGCCGGCCACGCCGGGCAGGCCCGCCGCGACGAGCGCGTCGGTGGCCATGGCCGACTTCATCACCGAGCGCATGTAGGAGTAGTCGTGCGGCGGTTTGCCGGGCGGAGCGCCCAGGTTGATCGGGTCGTCGCGGTGGTACAGGCCGGTGACCTCGGCGGTGAGCACCGGCACCTGGTCACCGGAGTAGTAGCCGGTCCACTCGCCGAACGGCCCCTCCGGGCGCTTGCGGTCCGGGTACAGCCAGCCCTCGAAGGCCAGCTCGCTCTCGGCCGGCACCGGCAGCCCGGTGTCGGGCAGCCGCACGTAGGGCACCGGCTCGCCGAGTATCGCCCCGGCGTAGTCGAGCTCGGAGACGCCGAGCGGCACCTCGGTGCCCGCGACCATGAGGAACACCGGGTGGTGGCCGAGGGACACGGCGACCGGCGCGCGGCCCTCCCGCTCGAACCAGCGCCGGACGTGCATCATGCCGTGCTTGCCCGACTCGATGTTGATGCTGACCGCGGCTCCGTCGTCCTGCACCTGGATGCGGTAGGCGCCCAGGTTCGGCGTGCCGGTCTCCGGGTCGGTGGTGACCACGGCGCAGCCGGTGCCGATGTACCGGCCGCCGTCGAGCTCGTGCCAGACCGGCGCGGGGAAGTCGAGGAAGTTCACGTCCTGCTTGGCCAGCCGGTTCTCGAAGACCGGCCCGGTGGCGACCTCGCGGGCGGCGTGCGCCGCCGCGCCCGCCGTCCACCCGGAAGGCCGGCCGCGCAGCGCCTGGACCAGCTCCGCGTCGCCCAGGCCGGCCCCGAGGCCGAGCGACATGCCCATCAGCGACGGGCTAGCCAGGCTGGAGGTGAGCACCCGGCGCCCGGGCGCGTACCCGGGGATGTCCTCGAACAGCAGGGCGCGCGGCCGGGTGCGGCGGTAGTTGAGCTGGCTGGCCGCGCCGATCTCAAGGTCGGCGCTGGCGCCGGGCACTCGTTCGAGTTCGCCCGCCTGCTCGGCGGCGGTGATCCACTGGCGGAGGTCGAAGACCGACACGTTCCAAAGGCTCCTTGCCTGGTGAAAAACCCGACGTTATGACTATTGATGGAGGCAGGTGTCGACAGTGCGTGGTCCCACCGGCAGGTCAGCCGGGACCGGGGTAGTCTGAGTTAGCCAAGTGTCGACAGTACGACGCTATCAGCCTAAGCCACCACCGGGCCGGGGAGGAAACCGCGCGATGCCGGACACCGACGCGATGGCCTGGATACCGGGCGGCACCTTCGCCATGGGCTCGGACCTGGCGGGCTACCCCGAGGAAGGGCCGCCGCGGCCGGTGAGCGTGGACGGCTTCTGGATGGACGTCACGCCGGTGACGGTGGCGGGTTTCGCCGCGTTCGCCGCAGGCACCGGCTACCAGACCGTGGCCGAGCGGCCGCTCGACCCCCGGCGCTACCCGGGCCTGCCGGCCGGCGCGCTGGTGCCCGGCTCGCTGGTCTTCCGGCCCACGGCCGGCCCGGCCGACCTGACCGACTGGCGCACCTGGTGGGGGTACGTGCCCGGGGCGGACTGGGCTCATCCGGAGGGCCCGGGCAGCTCGGCGGCGGACCGGGGCGATCACCCGGTCACCCATGTCTGCTGGGAGGACGTGGCCGCGTATGCCGCGTGGGCGGGCAAGGACCTGCCGACCGAGGCCGAGTGGGAGCGGGCCGCGCGGGGCGGGCTGGACGGCGCCCGGTACGCCTGGGGCGACGAGTTCGCACCCGGGGGCCGGCTGATGGCCAACACCTGGGTCGGCGAGTTCCCGTGGCAGAACCTCAAGCCGATGCCGATCCAGCGGACCACCCCGGTGGGGTCGTTCCCGGCCAACGGGTTCGGGCTGCTCGACATCACGGGCAACGTGTGGGAATGGACCCGCGACTTCTACCGTGACCGGCCCGCGCTGAGCGGGCACCAGTGCTGCGGGCCAGGCCAGCCCGCGCGTCGACGACCCGGCGGGCAGCTTCGAGGTGGCCGAGCCGGGCGGCGCGCACGTGCCGCGGCGGGTCGTGAAGGGCGGGTCGCACCTGTGTGCGCCGAACTACTGCGAGCGGTACCGCCCGGCGGCGCGCCAGCCGCAGCCGGTGGAGTCGTCGATGTCGCATCTCGGGTTCCGCTGCGTCATCCGGCCGTGACGCCGGAGGCCGCCCGGCCGGAAGCCCCGCCGGCCCAGCCGTCCAGCGCGCCCGCCGAGTGCGTCGGCCTGCCGCCGGCCAGCGTGGCCTCCACCGCTTCCGGGCCGAGCGCGCCAGGTGAGTAGGGGTCGGCGGCCAGGACGACCAGGTCGGCCAGGAAACCGGGGGCGATCATGCCCCTGGTCCGCTCCTCGAACGCGCCGTAGGCCGACCCGGCGGTGGCCAGCGACCAGGCCGTGCGCGCGGTGACCGCCTCGGCCGCCCCGATCACGGCGCCGTCCCGGGTGCGCCGGTCGACGGCGGCGCGCAGGGTGACGGCCGGGTCGAGCGGCGCGTTGGGGTAGTCGGTGTTGAGCTGCACCGGGATGCCCAGGTCGAGCAGGGAGCGGACCGGCATCATCCGGCTGGTCTCTTCCGCCCCGAACATGCCGGGCCAGGTGTCGCCATTGGCCCAGAGGAACGACGGCTGGGTAGACACCACCACGCCGAGGTCGCGCAGGCGCTCCAACTGGCCGGGGCGCGGGGCCAGGTAGGCGTGCTCCACCCGGTGCCGCAGCCGGCCCGGCCGCCCAGCTTGCGCCCGTTCGACCGCGTCGGCGGCCATGTCGACGGCGCGCTGGCCGATGGCGTGCAACGCGACCTGCAGGCCGCCGCGTTCGGCCCGGGCGACGATGTCGTCGAGGTCGCCGGCGGTCACCCGCAGCAGCCCGGTGTTGCCCGGGTCATCGCGGTAGCCGGTGTACAGCGCGGCGTTGTGCATGGTGCACGAGCCGTCGATGCTCACCTTGACCCCGCCGAGGCGCAGCCAGTCGTCACCGAAGCCGGTGCGCAGCCCCAGGCGGAGCAGGTCATCCAGGCTGGCCTGCCCTTCGATCACCCGCACGTAGCCGACCACCCGCGCGGTCAGCTCGCCCGCCTCGCGCAGCCGCGCGTAGTCGGCGAGCTCGTCCGGGCTCTGCACGATCTCGTGGATCTCGGTGATGCCGTGCCTGGCCAGCTCGCGTAGCCCCTGGCGCAGCGCCGCGAGCCGGGCGGTCTCGCTGAGCGGCGGGACCACCGTGTCGGCGCGCAGCGCGTCCAGGCGCAGCTTGGCCGTCTCGTGCAGCACGCCGGTGGGCTCCCCGGCCGCGTCGCGCTCGATCCGGCCGCCGGGCGGGTCGGGCGTGGCGGCGGTAATGCCGGCCGCGGCCAGCGCGGCCGAGTTGGCGCTGATGCCGTGCTTGCCGACGGTGCGCAGGACGACCGGCCGGCCGGGGCAGGCCCGGTCGAGGTCGGCCCGGGTCGGCAGCCGCCCCTCGGCGAGCGCGGCCGCCGACAGGTTGTCGCCCTGGACCCACTGGCCGGGCGGCAGGGCGGCGTCCGCGCCGCGCACCGCGGCCAGCACGTCGCCGGCCGAGCGCGGCGCCAGCGCGGTGAAGTCGAGGAAGTGCATCCGCAGCACGGCCGCGCGGTGGTAGTGCGTGTGGCTGTCGGTGAAGGCGGGCAGCACGTGCCGCCCGGCCAGGTCGATCACCGTGGCACCCGCAGGCGCCTGGGCGAGGATCTCGCTGGTGTCGCCGACGGCGGCGATGAACGGCTCGCGGATCCCGATGGCCGCGGCCGTACCGCCGTCGGCGTGGACGACCCCGTTGACCAGGGCCAGGTAGCTGTCAGCGGTCATGTGGTGCGCCTTTCCTGGCTCCCTGCAGCGCCCGGTAGCCGGTCATGATCATCAGCCGGTTGACCGCCACCGCGGTGCCTGCGTCGCGTTCCTCGTAGGCGTGCAGCAGCCGCCGGTGGTCGGCCACCGACTGCTCCAGCCGGTTCGGCAGCGAGAAGCTCTGGTGGGTCACCTGCATGGCGCGCAGCGCCAGCGCGCTGATCAGGCGCTGCAGTTCCTCGTTGCCGGTCAGCCGGCTCTCCACCAGGCGGAAGCCCGCGTGGTGCCAGAAGTAATCGTCGACGCTGCCGCGCGCCGCGTCGTCCTCAAGCGCGGCCTGCCACCTCCACAGCTCGGCCAGCCGGCTCGCGGGGATGGTGTCCACGATCAGCTCGCTAGCCAGGCTGAACAGGCTGGCACGCAGCTCGTAGATGTCCTTGAGCTGGGCCAGGCCGGCGTCGGCGACCCGCAGCCGGTGGCGCGGGCCGCCGGTCACCGCGCCCTGCCGCTCCAGCTCCGCGAGGGCCTCCCTGACCGGGGTGCGGCTGGTGGCGAAGGCCTTCGCCAGCTCGACCGAGTTCAGCGCCTGGCCGGGGCGCAGCCGGCCCTCGATGATGGCGATCGCGGTCTCGTCGAAGATCCGCTCGGCCAGCGACCCGGTGCACCGTGAGCGCAGGGTCGCCAGCATCACGCGGCGCCGGTTGGCCACCGCTGTTCGCGGGTTCAGTGCGGTGCTAGCCACCGGGCACCGTCAGCCCGCTGCCGACGGGTTGAAGATGTACGGGGTGATGCTGGCCGGCGCGGTGGCGTGCGCGTTCTGCGCGGCCCGGCTGAAGGCCGCCTTGATCAGTGACTGGTCGATCGTCGGGTCCTGCTTCCACACGTGCAGGAAGAAGTTGTACGCGATCTTGACGTCAGCGGCGCTGTTGGCCGAGTTGTACTGCTGGATGGCGGCCATGGTCTGCTGCGGGTTGGAGCGCAGGTAGGCCAGGTTGGCCTTTTCCGCCTCAAGGAACTTCTTGATCGCGTCGGGGTGCGCGCTCGCGTAGGACGACGACGTCGTGTAGGCGCCCACCGCGTACGGCAGGTTCGACAGGCTGTCCACGATCTTGCCGCCGGTCTGGGTCAGCGACTGGGCGGTGGGCGGCTGGAACAGCCCGGCGTTCACGGCGCCGCTGTGCATCGCCGACAGCATCTGCGGCGCGGTCACCAGGTACTTGCGGTTGACCGTGGACGGGTTGATGCCCTGCGACTGGAGCAGCGCGGTCAGGGCGAAGTCGGTCTCCGAGCCCTGGGTGGTCAGCGCCACCGTCTTGCCGGCCAGGTCCTTGATCGAGCCGACCCCCTGGTTGGCCCATAGCTGGAGGTTATAGGTGCCCGCGGCGAGCGCCACGTACTGGAGCTTCTCGCCCTTGAGGATGGCGCTGGCGGCGCCGTCGGCGACGCCGCCGCCGATGTCCGCGCTCCCGCTGAGCAGCGCGGGCACCAGGTTGGCCGGGGTGACCTGGGTGATCTTGACGTTGAGCCCGTACTTCTTGAAGATCCCGTCGGTGACCCCGACGTACAGGTCGGAGAACTCCGAGCCGGCCGCGGCGTAGACGACGTTCAGGTTGGTCAGCGACCCGGAGCTTCCCCCGGAGGTGCCGGCCGAGCCGCCGGAGCTGGCCGCGCCCGAGCTGCTGCTGCTGCTGCACGCGGCGACGGCGATCACCGAAGCGGCACACAGCGCTACGGCTAGTACTCTCCGGCGCGAGCACCGCAGGAATGAGGGCATGACGAGTCCTTTCGGTGGCGGGCCGGGCAGGACCGGCCGCGCTGCTGACTGGTGGGGTGGCCGCCGCTAGCGGGCTTGCGACCAGGAGATGACGCGCTTCTCGACCAGGCCGATGAGCCGGGTCAGCAGGAGGGCCGCGACCGCCATGACGACGATTCCGGCCATGGCCGCGCTCATCTGGAAGTTGGACGTCTGGGTCTGCACGAAGTAGCCGAGCCCGTTGCTGGACAGGAAGAACTCGACCACGATGGCGCCGACCAGTGCCCTGGCGACCGCCAGGCGCACGCCGGTGAGGATGAACGGCATGGTGGCCGGCACCAGGATCGAGGCGAAGAACCGCAGCCGGGAGGCGGAGAACACCCGGCCCACCCGCAGGTAGTCGACGTTGATGTTGCGCACGCCGGCCGTGGTGTTGATGATCAGCGGCAGGATTCCGGCCCAGACAACCACCAGGACGCGGGCCGTCTCGCCGAGCCCGAACCAGAAGATGATCAGCGGCAGGAACAGCACGTACGGGACGGAGTTGAGGATGGAGACCACCGGGTCGGCCATCTGCCGCAGCCAGGTGAGGCGGCCGAGGATGATGCCGATCGGTATGCCCGCGACGATGATGATCGCCAGGGCCCAGCCGACCTCGGCCGCGGTGTTGCCGATCGGCCCCCAGATCGTCCCGTGGCCGAACAGGGTGATCTCCTCGGAGACCACCTGGGTGGGATAGGAGCTGATGTGCTCGTCGACGATCCCGGTGACCGCGCACACCTGCCAGGCGGCCAGCAGCAGCAGCACGCCGAGGGTGCCGAACACCAGCGCCCCGTGCCGGCCCAGCCAGCCGAAGCGGGTGGAGGAGAAGCGCAGCGGCGGGACATCCGCGTCGTCCAGGCTGACCGGGACGTCGTCGCGCGACAGTGCGGTGGCCATGGTCAAACCGCCTCGTTCTCGGGGGTGTTCTGCGGGCGCGGGGCGCCTGCCGGGGCGGGGGCGGGGAAGCTGGTCGGGGCGGCGGCGGGGAAGCTGGTCGGGGGGCCGGCCACGGGCTGCATCCGCCTTCCGTACAGGGCGGCGAGGATCTGCTCCTCGTACCGCGTGAATTCCGGGCTGCGCCGCAGTTCCGAGGCGCGCGGGCGCGGCAGCTCGATCCTGATGTCCTCGAGCACCCGGCCTGGCGAGCGGGAGAAGACGATCACCCGGTCGGCCAGCAGCACCGCCTCGCTGACGTCGTGGGTCACGAAGACCGCCGTGGTGGACCGGCCCATGGCCGAGTCCTGCCAGATGCGGACCAGCTCGTCCTGCATCACCTCACGGGTCATCGCGTCCAGCGCGCCGAACGGCTCGTCGAGCAGCAGCAGCCGCGGCTCGGTCACCAGCGCCCGGGCCAGGTTGACCCGCTGCTTCATGCCGCCGGACAGTTCCTGCGGCCGCCGCCCGGCGACGTCGGCCAGGCCGACCATCTCGATCACCGACCGGGCCCGCGCCTTGGCCGCCTCGTCGAGGCGGCCCTGCGCCTGGGCACCGAAGATGACGTTCCCGTAGACGTCGCGCCATGGGAACAGCGAGGGGCTCTGGAAGACCAGGCTGCGGTCACGGCCGGGGCCGGTGACCGGCTGGCCACCGATGCGCAGCTCCCCCGCACCGACCTGGGCCAGGCCCGCGAGTGACTCGAGGAACGTCGTCTTGCCGCACCCGCTGGGGCCGACCAGGACCACGAACTCGCCGTGGGAAATTGTGAAGTTGAGGTCGCGGCAGGCGATTACCGCCTCCCGGGGGCGTTTCCCCGGGTAGCCGAGGTAGAGATGGTCCACCTCGATGTAGGGCGCCGTGCCGGTCGCGCCGGCTGGCGCGGCGACCCTCGTGCTGTCGGGCATCATTGCCTCCTGCCGTGGGCATGGTGTCGACACTTGACGCTAAACTCCCCGTTTGACCCCTGTCAAGGACCAACCGTCAGGGCTTCCCGGCATCGGCTGCTGTTGTCTCCGTTATCGCCCTCAGCGCTGCCCTTAGGCCACGGTGGCCGACGCGAGGGCCCGCTCTTGACCGGGGCCGCAGCCGTCCCTATCGTGTGCAAAGTGTCGACACTTTCTATCGACATCGATGCCGGGAGGGCGATGATGGACTTCGGGATCTTCGACCACGTCGAGCGCAAGAGCGGCGTGCCGATCACCGAGACCTACCGCGAGCGCTGGGAGCTGGCCAGCCTCGCCGAGCAAGCAGGCTGCTACTGCTACCACATATCCGAACATCACAGCACGCCGTTGTCCACCGCCCCGTCCCCCAACCTGATAGTCGCCGCGCTGGCGATGCGTACCCGGCGCCTGCGGGTCGGACCGCTCGGCGTGCTGCTGCCGCTGTACGAGCCGCTGCGACTGGTCGAGGAGATCTGCATGCTCGACCAGCTCAGCGAGGGCCGGCTGGAGCTCGGCATCGGCCGGGGGGTGTCACGCCTAGAGGTGAAGTTCTACAACGTCGACCCCGACCGCACCCGGGCCATGTTCGACGAGGCCCTCGAAGTGATCAGGCGCGGGCTGACCGAGCCGGTGCTCGACTTCGCCGGCGAGTTCTACGACTACGACAGCGTGCCGATGGAGATGACGCCGGTGCAGCGGCCGCTGCCGCCGGTCTGGTACCCCACCAGCAGCCTGGGCAGCGTCGCCTGGGTGGCCAAGAGCGGGTTCAACACCGTCTTCGCCGGCGAGCTTGACCACATCGCCGAGCAGGTAGCCACGTACATCGAGCACCTGGACCCGGCGCTGCGCGGCCGCACCAAGTACGGCATCCACCCGTACATCGTCGTCGCGCCGACCGACGCCGAGGCGATGCGGGTCGGCGAGTCCGCCTACCGCACCCACCACGAAAACCTCTCTTACCTGCGCTCCTGGTCAGGACGCGGCGGGCAGATGACCCGCACCCAGAACCTCAAGGCGCCCGCCACCCTGGCCGAGGCGGTCACGGCCGGCTGGGCGGCGGCCGGCTCGCCGGAATCGGTCCGCGGCCAGCTGAGCGACATCCTCGGCACCACCGGCTGCAACTATCTGCTGTACACGCCGGTCAGCGGGGACACGCCGCTCGACTTCGGGCTGCGGGCGCTCGACCTGTTCGCCGACCAGGTGCTGCCCGGCCTGTCCTGAGCCGGGCCGACGCGCACCCGTGAGCCGACGCGAACCGGAGAACCCATGAACGACGCCATGCGCGCCCAGACGATCAGCATCACCGGGGCTGACGGCGCCCCGGTCGAGGCCTACTACGCCACGCCGGAGCGCGGCGAGCCGCACGGCGCGGTGGTGGTCATCCACCACGCGCCCGGCTACGACGAGGCGACCAAGGAGATCGCCCGGCGATTCGCCACCGAGGGCTTCGCCGCCCTGTGCCCGAACCTGTACAGCCGCGAGGCACCCGGCCTGCCGCCCCGCGAGGCCGCCGCCCAGGTCCGCGGCGCGGGCGGGGTACCGGACGAGCAGGTCACCGCCGACGTCGCCGCCGCCGTCGACTACCTGCGCGCCCGCCCGGACGCCAACGGCAAGGTCGGCGTCATCGGCTACTGCACCGGCGGCCGCCAGGCCGTGCTTGCCGCCTGCCAGCTGGACGTGGATGCCGCCGTCGACTGCTACGGCGCCTTCACCACCCGCTCCACCCCGCCAGGCGACAGCCTGCCCCGGGCGTCCATCAGCCACCTGCTGCACAAGCTCCGCTGCCCGCTGCTCGGGCTGTTCGGCGCGCAGGACCCGGCCCCGCCGCCGGAGGAAGCCGCCGAGCTAGCGGCGGCGCTCACCGAGCACGGCAAGCAGTTCGAGATCGAGGTGTACGAGGACGCGGGGCACGCGTTCTTCTCGGTGGACAGCCCTAAGTACCGGACGGCGGCGGCCCTGGCGGGGTGGCAGCGGGTGCTGGGGTGGTTCGGGCGGTACCTGGCCGGCCCCACGCAGCCAATATCATGAGTGCCGGGCAGGCCCGCGCCGCCGCCAGGCCCGCAGACCCAGTGCCGCGGCCACCGCCAGCGCGCCCCGCGCTGGCCGAGCGCTCGCGGTAGCGAGACGACCAGTAGCTCAACGACAAGGATCAATCAACGTGGTGAAGACGCCGGAGGCTGACTGGGTCGCCCAGTTCGCCGATGAGGTCATCGAGGCAGCCGATCGCCTCCTGCCAGGACGGCCCATCGTCTGCGCGTCCGGCCTGAGCCCGTCCGGCCCCATCCACCTCGGTAACCTGCGCGAGGCGCTGACCCCGCACCTGGTGGCCGACGAGATCCGCCGCCGGGGCATCGCGTGCGAGCACATCATCTCCTGGGACGACTATGACCGGTTCCGCCGGGTGCCCGCCGGGCTCGACGCGTCGTGGGGCGACCACATCGGCCGGCCGCTCACCAGCGTGCCCGCGCCGCCTGGCAGCGAGTACGCCAGCTGGGCCGACCACTTCCGCGCCCCGATGGTCGCCGCGCTGCGGGAGCTTGGCGTGGAGTTCCGCGGCATCTCCCAGACGCGGATGTACACCTCGGGCGCCTACACCAGCCAGATCCTGCTGGCGATGCGCAAGCGGCGTGCCATCGACGCGATCCTGGCCCAGTACCGGACCAGGAAGCCGGCCGCGGTCAAGCCCCAGGCCGGTCAGGCGGAGGCGGACACGCTGGTGCTCGAAGAGGGTTCCGGTGCGGCGGAGGATGACGACGGCGCCTCGGCCAGCGGCTACTACCCGTACAAGCCGTACTGCGACGTCTGCGACCGCGACCTGACCACGGTCACCGCCTACGACGACGAGACGACCGAGCTGTCCTACACCTGCGCCTGCGGGCACTCCGGGACGGTCAAGCTCTCCCAGCACAACCACGGCAAGCTGGTCTGGAAGGTCGACTGGCCGATGCGGTGGACCTTCGAGGACGTGATCTTCGAGCCCTCCGGGGTCGACCACTCCTCGCCGGGGTCGTCCTACGTGGTCGGCGGCCGGATCGTCGGTGAGGTGTTCGGCGGCGTGCAGCCGATCGGCCCGATGTACGCGTTCGTCGGCATGCAGGGCATGACCAAGATGAGCAGCTCGCGCGGCGGGGTGCCGACCCCGGCGCAGGCGCTGGGCATCATGGAGGCGCCGGTCCTGCGCTGGCTGTACAGCCGGAAGAAGCCCGCCCAGGCCATCACGGTCTCGTTCGGCCAGGAGCTGCAGCGGATCTACGATGAGTGGGACGCGCTGACCCGCCGGGTGACCTCCGGCGCCGCCCTGCCCGCGGAGAACGCCGCGCACAGCCGGGCCGCGGGCACGGCGGCCGGGCCGCTGGCGGACACCCCGACGCGGCTGCCCTTCGGCACCCTGGGCTCGGTCTACGACGTGACCACCGGCCAGCCGGAGCAGCTGCTGCGGGTGCTGCGGCAGGTCGCGCCGGATACCGAGATCGAGTCGCTTGACGAGCTGCGGCCGCGCCTGGACCGGGCCGCGGAGTGGGTCACCACCCAGCTGCCCGCCGAGCAGCGCACCCAGGTGCGGGCCGAGCCCGACCTCGACGCCATCGCCGCCCTAGACGACCAGGAGCGGGCATCGGTACGGATGCTGCTGGACGACCTGGACCGGAGCTGGACGCTGGAGGGGCTCACCACGCTGGTGTACAGCGTGCCCAAGCGGATGACCGGCCTGCCCGTGGACGCGAAGCCGACCCCTGAGCTGCGCGCGGCGCAGCGGTCCTACTTCGCCCTGCTGTACCGGCTGCTGGTGGGGCGGGACACCGGGCCGCGGCTGCCCACCCTGCTGCTGGCGGTCGGCGCCAACCGGGTGCGGGCGCTGCTGCCGGTCTGAGCGGGCCGCCGGGGCTGTTATCCCGGCGGTAAACGATTAAAAGGGGCAAGGGGGCGTCGCCAGGGTGGCGCGACGCCCCCTTGTCGGGGAATCGGCCATCGACGGGCCCGAGTCCCCCTTGTGGCCGCCGTGGCCTGTCGCGCACGCGCCCCAGGCCATCGGCGTGTCATTACCGTCACCCAGATCTTGACAGCTGTCAACGCCAACACCAGCCTGCGCGACATCGCGCACAACAGCGAGTTCTCGCACGGGGTGCTGCACTACTACTTCGCCGACAAGTTCGAGCTGATCACCTACTGCGTGCGGGAGTACAAGGCGCAGTGCGTGCGGCGCTACGACTCGATCGTGGCCACCGCGGCCACGGCCGACGAGATGCGCATCGGGTTCGGCGCGATCGCGGCGAGCAGCCTGCGGGACGACGCCACGATGCACCGGCTCTGGTACGACCTGCGCAACCAGTCGCTGTTCGACCTGGCATTCCGCGCCGACGTGCAAGAGATCGACCAGTCGATCGAGCGGATGATCTGGCGCATCGTCACCACGTACGCCGAGCTGGCCGGGACCCGCCCGGCGGTCGGCCCGGGGGTGGCCTACGCGGTCGCGGACGGCATGTTCCAGCGGGCGCTGCTCGCCTACATCGGCGGCGACCAGGGCGCGGCCGACGAGCTGGACGCCAGCATCTGCCTGTTGCTCCCGTCGCTACTCGGCTAGCACCGGGCCGGGTCGGGGCGGGCGCCGGCTGGCCGGCGAGTCCGCCGTCCGGAAAGCCGAAACCCCCGCGACGGGCCAGGCCGTCCGGGGGTCTCTCAGCTCAGCGCCGCGCCGCGCCCACGGTGCGCTAGCCGCGCAGCCGCTGCAGCGCCTCGGCCAGGATGGCCTCGCCGTCGGCGTCGGAGCGGCGCTCCTTCACGTAGGCGAGGTGGGTCTTGTAGGGCTCGACGCGCGGCGGCGCGGGCGGGTTCGCCTCGTCCTGGCCCGCCGGGAAGCCGCACCGGGGGCACTCCCACTGGTCGGGGATCGCCGCGTCGGACGCAAAGCTCGGCCGGGTCTCGTGCCCGTTAGAGCACCAGAAAGCCACCCACACCCGGGGGGCCGCCTCACCGCGCTCAGCCTCGCCCATCGGGCCAGCGCCTACCCTGCTGCCACGGATCGCGTTGCCGCTACTCACAGACCACCTCTTGTCACGACTTGCTTGACTGCCCGGTAAACGGACCCCGCTCAGCACGGCGGAAGTCCAACGTTTTGGCTTTCCATTCATTTCACCACCCGGTCCGGCAGCGTGCGGCGTAAACGCGCAGACCCGATCGTGCTAGACGGCCAAATTACTTGTTGATCAGGTAACCGAGCGCGACGACGAGCACGAACCAGAGCACGCCGAAGAAGATGGTGATCCGGTCCAGGTTCCGCTCCACCACCGAGGAAGAGCCGAGCGTTGAGGAGACACCGCCGCCGAACAGGTCGGACAGGCCGCCGCCCTTGCCCTTGTGCAGGAGAACGAGCAGGACCATCACCATGGACGTGATGATCAAGATGACCGAGAGCGCGATCTCCACCGGTGTCTTCTTTCCTCTCGATGCTTTGACGCCCCGGAAGGCGGTGTTCCCGGGGAGCGGTATAGCGGGCGTGCCGCTTGCGCGGCCGACCGGGCCTCAGCCGGCCCGCGGCCACCTCACGATACCGGCAGATCGAAGCGAACTGCCCGGCGTCGAGGCTCGCGCCGCCGACGAGGGCGCCGTCCACGTCCTGCCCGGCCATGATGGGCGCGATGTTGTCGCCCTTCACGGACCCTCCGTAAAGGATACGCACTGCCGCGCCGGCTTCGCCCCCCGCCGTGCCGGAAATGTACTCGCGGATCGCGGCGGCCATCTGCTGCGCGTCGTCCGCTGAGGCCACCTCGCCGGTGCCGATCGCCCACACCGGCTCGTAGGCGATCACCAGGCCGGCCACCGCCTCGGCGGGCACCTTGGCCAGCGAGCCCTTGAGCTGCGCGAGCACGTGCTCCACCTGGGCGCCGGCCTGCGCGCACCTCCAGGGGCTCGCCCACGCACAGGATCGGCGTGACCGAGTGGCTCAGCGCCGCCTTGACCTTGGCGTTGACCAGGGCGTCGTCCTCGTGGTGGTACTGGCGCCGCTCGGAGTGCCCGCACAGGACGTACGAGCACCCGAGCTTGGCCAGCATGGAACCGGAGATCTCGCCGGTGAACGCGCCCTTGTCGTGCCGGGAGATGTCCTGCGCGCCGTACCCGATCTTCAGCTTGTCCCCGTCCACCAGGGTCTGCACCGAGCGCAGGTCGGTGAACGGCGGGAGCACGACCACTTCGACGTGCCGGTAGTCCCGGTCGGACAGCGTGAACGCCAGCTTCTGCACCAGCGCGATCGCCTCGAAGTGGTTGCGGTGCATCTTCCAGTTGCCGGCGATCAGCGGCAGATTCTTGTTGTCGGTCATGATGTCAGCAGATCTTACGCGTCCAGGGCGGTGAGGCCGGGGAGCGTCTTGCCCTCCAGGTACTCCAGCGACGCGCCGCCGCCGGTGGAGATGTGGCCGAAGTCCGCCTCGTCGAGGCCGAACGACCGGACCGCGGCGGCCGAGTCGCCGCCGCCGACCACGGTCAGCCCGCCGGACTTGGCCAGCGCCTCGGCGACCGCCTGGGTGCCCGCCGCGTAGGCCGGGAACTCGAACACGCCCATCGGGCCATTCCAGAACACCGTCTTCGCGTCGGCCAGCCTGGCCGCGAACAGCTCGCGGGACGCCGGGCCGATGTCCAGGCCCATGTGACCCGCCGGGATGGCGTCGGCGGCGACCAGCGTCGGCGGGGCGTCGGCGGCGAACCGGGGCGCCACCACGATGTCGGTCGGCAGGACCAGGTCCACGCCGCGCTCGGCCGCCTGGGCCATGATCTGCCGGCACGACTCGACGTGGTCGGCTTCCAGCAGCGAGTTGCCGACCTCGTGGCCGAGCGCGGCCAGGAACGTGTAGACCATGCCGCCGCCGATCAGCACCCGGTCGGCCAGGCCGAGCAGGTTGCCGATGACGCCGAGCTTGTCCGACACCTTGGACCCGCCGAGCACGACCGCGTACGGGCGGGCCGGGTCCCTGGTGAGCCGCTGCAGCACCGTCACCTCGGCGGCGACCAGGTCGCCCGCGGCGTGCGGCAGCAGCCTGGGCAGGTCGTAGACCGAGGCCTGCTTGCGGTGCACCACGCCGAACCCGTCGCCCACGTAGACGTCGCCCAGCTTGGCCAGGTCACGGGCCAGCCGCTGCCGTTCTTCCTCATCTTTGGACGTTTCCGCCGGCTCGAAGCGGACGTTCTCCAGCAGGGCGACGTCGCCGTCGGACAGGCCGGCGACGGTCGTCGTCGCCGACGGGCCGACCAGGTCGGTCGCGAAGGCGACCGGCTGGCCGAGCAGTTCCGACAGCCGGTCGGCGACCACCCGCAGCGAGGGGCCGCCGGCCGCCCGCTCGGCGAAGTCCTCGCCCTTCGGGCGGCCCAGGTGGGCCATGACGATGACTCGCGCGCCCCGGCTGGCCAGCTTCTTGATCACCGGCAGCGAGGCGCGGATGCGCCCGTCGTCGGTGATCGCGCCGCTGCCCGCCTTGTCCAGGGGCACGTTGAGGTCAGACCGAAGCAGCACCCGCTGGCCGCTGACCTCGATGTCGTCGATGCTCCGCATAACCCCGGCGGCCCTAGAGGCCGGACGCGACGAGCGCGGTCAGGTCGACGAGGCGGTTGGAGAAGCCCGCCTCGTTGTCGTACCAGCCGAGCACCTTCACCTGGTTGCCCGCCATGACCATGGTGAGCTGGGAGTCGAAGGTGCACGAGGCGGGCGAGCCGACGATGTCGGTGGAGACAATCTCGTCTTCGGTGTAGTAAAGGACGCCCTTGAGCGCGCCCTCCGCCGCCGCCTTGTACGCCGCGTTGACCTCGTCCTTGGTGACGTCACGGCTGGTCTCGACGACCAGGTCGGTGATGGACCCGGTGATCACCGGGACGCGCAGCGAGGTGCCGTCCAGCTTGCCCTTGAGCTCGGGGATGACCAGGCTGGTGGCCTTGGCGGCGCCGGTGGAGGTGGGCACGATGTTCTGCGCGGCGGCGCGGGCGCGGCGCAGGTCCTTGTGCGGGCCGTCCTGCAGCATCTGGTCCTGGGTGTAGGCGTGCACCGTGGTCATCAGGCCCTTTTCGATGCCGAAGTTCTCCAGCAGCACCTTGGCCATCGGCGCCACGCAGTTGGTGGTGCAGGAGGCGTTGGAGATGATCGAGTGGGTCGACGCGTCGTACTTGTCGTCGTTGACGCCCATGACGATGGTGATGTCCTCCTCCTTGGCGGGGGCGGAGATGATCACCTTCTTGGCCCCTCCGGCCAGGTGGGCCTTGGCGGCCGGGCCGGTGACGAACCGTCCGGTGGACTCGACCACGATGTCCACGCCCAGGTCGCCCCAGGGCAGGTTGGCCGGGTCGCGCTCGGCCAGGATCTTGATCGGCTTGCCGCCGACCACGATGGAGTCGCCCTCGACCTCGACCGACTTGCCGAACCGCCCGGCGACCGTGTCGTACTTCAGCAGGTGAGCCATGGTCTTCAGGTCACCGAGGTCGTTCGCGGCGACAATCTCGAAGCCGCGGTCACCGCTCTCGTCCAAAGCCTTGAAGAAGCTCCGGCCGATCCGTCCGAACCCGTTAATGCCTACTCGAATGGTCACCGCTACAGTCTCCGTTCCGATCGCCGCTTATGACTAGACCCAACGTCCGGGACATCCGTCACCTTCCAATTTCCCAGGGACGCGGCGCGACCACGGTCTCGTCCCCGGGGGGAGATTATCCGACACGACCGGGCAGGTCACCGCCCTGGGGGGTGACCCGCCGTCGGGAGCCGGCCTCCTGGTGTTTCCGTCCGCCGCCGGACCGCGGGCGGGGGCCACATCATTGGTCTACACCATCATAGAACACTGGTCTAGACCAAAATTAACGACGCGCGCGCGACGCGCGATATCGTCCTCGCCCGCCGCGAAGTACGCTGACATGACGGGGAACGTGACGGAGAAGGCGGAAGAAGGCGGTACTGGTGCCAGGGCGCACGGCACGGCGGCGGGTGCTGCGGGTAACGGTGGCCGCGGCGGCCCCGGGCGACGGCGGGCCCGCCCCGGTGACGGCGTCGGCCCGGGCCGACCTGCTCGCGGCCGAGGAGCCGCTGGGCATCCGGGTGGACGGGACGGCGCTCACCATGACGATGCGGACGCCCGGCGACGACGTGGAACTGGCGGGGGGCTTCCTGGTCGGCGAGGCCATCGTGCGCGGGCGCGACGACATCGCGGGCATGAAGGTGTGCGACGGGACAACGTGCGGCCACCTCGACCACACGCCGGACGAGATCGGCAACATCGTCGACATCGCCCTGGCGCCGGGCGTGACGGTGACCACCGGGGCACGGCGCAACTTCCTGACCACCTCGGCCTGCGGGGTGTGCGGCAAGACCTCGATCGACGACATCTGCGTGCTGCCGCGCGATCCGCTGTCCGACGACACCACCGTCTTCGACCCGGCCGTGCTCACCGGCCTGCCGGACCGGCTGCGGGAGGCGCAGCGGGTGTTCTCCTCGACCGGAGGGCTGCACGCCGCCGGGCTGTTCACCGCCGGCGGTGAGCTGCTCGCCGTGCGCGAGGACGTCGGGCGGCATAACGCGGTGGACAAGATCGTCGGCTGGGCGTTGCTGCAGGACAAGCTGCCGCTGACCGGCTGCGTCCTGCTGGTGTCCGGCCGGGCCTCCTTCGAGCTGGTGCAGAAGGCGGTGCTGGCCGGGATCCCCCTGCTCGCCGCGGTGTCCGCGCCGTCGTCGCTCGCCGCCGACCTGGCCGACGAGGCCGGGCTGACCCTGGTGGGGTTCCTGCGCGGCCAGTCGATGAACGTCTACACCGGCGCGCAGCGGGTAGCGGCAGCGGCATGAGCCCGGCCGGCGCCGGCGCCCGGCCAAGCCCGGCGGACGCCTACGAGCGGTGGCTGGACTCGCTGTCCCGGGCCGGGTGGCAGGCGCGGCCCGGCGCCGCGGCCGGGCCCGGCGCGCGTGATGGTGAGCGGATCGCCCTCGGCGACGCGCTCGGCCGGGTCGCCGACCGGCCGGTGACGGCGCGGTGGCCGTCGCCGCGCGCCGATTGCGCGGCCATGGACGGGATCGCGGTGCGCGCCGCCGACCTGGCCGCGGCCGCTGTTTTGAGCGATGCGGCCGCAGACGGCACAGTGCGGCTGGCCGCCGGGCGCTTCGAGTGGATCGACACCGGCGACCCGATGCCGCCGGGCGCGGACACCGTGGTCGTGCGCGAGCAGCTGCTGGCGCTGGCGGACGGCGGGGTGCTGGTCACCGGCCCGGCCGGCGCCGCCGGGCCGACGGCCGCCGGGAAGAACGTGCGGGCCAGGGGCGAGGACTTCGCGGCCGGCGAGCTGCTGATACCGGCCGGGCGGCGGCTGCGCCCCGGCGACCTGGCCGCCGTGGCCGCGGCCGGGCACACCACCGTGTCCGTCCTGCCCCGGCCGGTGGTCGCGATCATGCCGACCGGGGACGAAATCCGCCCGGTCGGCACCGCGCTGGCCCGCGGCGACATCCTGGACACCAACTCGCTCATGCTCGCCGCCCGCTGCCGCCAGCTCGGCGCGCTGCCGCAGGTCGGCGCGGTGGTGCCTGACGACCCGGACGCGCTCGCGGCGGCGGTGCGCCAAGCGGCGGCGGGCGCGGACCTGGTGCTGATCATCGCCGGGTCGAGCCGCGGCCGCGGCGACCACGCCGGCGCGGTGATCGCCCAGGTCGGCGGGGTCGCGGTGGCCGGCGTCGCGGTCCGACCCGGCCATCCCGCACTGCTCGGCCACGCCAAGCGGTCCCCGGCCGTCGACGGCGCCCCGGACACGGCGCCGCCCGGTCACGACGCCGGCATCGCCCCGGTCGTCGGCCTGCCCGGCTACCCCCTCGCCACAGCGGTGATCTTCGAGCTGTTCGCCGCGCCCCTGCTGGGGGCGCTGGCCGGCCGCCGCTGGCCCGCGACCGGGTCCGTGCCCGGCTGGACCGCGACTGGGCGCCCCGCGCCGACGCGGACGACTGGGTGCTGGTCACGCTGGCCCCGGCCGGGCCGGGCCAGCCGCCGCTGGCCACGCCGGCCAGGCGCGGCGCGGGCTCGATCAGCCAGCTCGCCCGGGCCGACGCCTGGTGGCCGGTCGCGGCCGGCCAGGGTCCGTTCCCGGCGGGCGCCGAGATCGAGGTCATGCCGATCCCCGGCGCCGGCTGACCCCGGCCCGCCGCGAGCACCGCTCCCCGCCCGCCGTCGCCCCGCCTCTGTCGCCCCGCCCGTGCCGCCCCGCTGCTGACCCGTCCGGCACCCCCGTAACCGCGACTCATAACGGGCGCGGGTGTCACGGAGACCGGGGCGTGGCGCTACGCGCTTCTTGCTGTTATCAGCCAAGTACGGTTGACGGTGCAGGATGGTGGATAGTCCTGCACACCGGGGTGTGCAGGACTATCCACCATAAACGTGCGATGCCCAGGCGAAGGCCGACGCGGCAGCAAGCTCCGCCCCGGCACTGCGCGCTTCTTGCTGTTATCAGGCGCGGGCGAGCTAGGCGCGTGATGGTGGCTAGCGTGATTGCGCGGCGCGGAGCGCTTGTTGCTGTTTTCCGGGGTGGACGCCGGGGGGCGGGGCTGGAAGCGCGGCGGGGGCGGCGTTGCCGGACAGCCCGGGCGGCGGGGGCGGGAATGGTACATTGGGCGCCGCCAGAAGACCAGACCCTGTTTCCCGGGAGCGTGTCACATGCCTGTTGTCCGCCGCGCGCGGGGCGGAACGTCCGGCGTCTCGGCGGCTGCGGACGCCGGGGCAGGGAGCGCGGCGCAGACGCGGCAGGCGCGAGCCCCGCAGGCGGCACGCCCGCGGTGGACGCGGCCGGGCGGCGCTGGCCGCGGGCGCTGACCCCGGCCGGCGTGGTGCTGCTGGCGGCGACCGTGCTGGCGCTGGCGCTGCGGCTGTTCCTGGTGACCAGGCCCGGCTTCCTGACCTCGGGCACGGTCGAGTACGACGACGGGGTCTACCTCGGCGCGGCGCTGCGGCTGCTCCACGGGGCACTGCCGTACAAGGACTACGCGTTCGTGCAGCCGCCGGGGATCGTTATCGCCGCGCTGCCGGGCGCGGTGGCCGGCTCGCTGATGGTCGCAGGCCACCGGGCTGGCGGTCGCCCGGGTGCTGAGCGTGCTGGCCAGCACCGCGTGCGTGCCGCTGGCCGGGCGCCTGCTCCGGCACCGGGGCGCGCTGGCCTGCGGGGTGGCCGCCGGGCTGCTGGCCGTTTACCCGGCGGACGTGCTGTCCGGCCGGACGCTGCTGCTGGAGCCGTGGCTGAACCTGGTGTGCCTGCTCGCGGCGAACGCGGCGTTCCGCGACGGGCGGCTGGCCAGCCCGCGCTGGCTGGCCTGGGCGGGTGTGGCGTTCGGCTGCGGCGTCGCCATCAAGTTCTGGGCGGCGTTCCCGGCGGCGGTCCTGCTGGCGGTGTGCCTGATCGCCCGGCCGCCGGCGGGACGTCCCGGCTGCGGCGCGGCGGCGCCCTGGCCGGCGGGGCGGTGGGCGGCTTCGCGGTGCTCGCCGGTCCGTTCGCCCTGGCCGCGCCGTCCGCGTTCATCCACGAGACGCTGCTCGACCAGGTGAGCCGGATGGGGACGTACACGCCGATCTCGCTGCGGCTGGCCCACCTGACCGGGCTGATCGACGTGCTCGGCCGCAACGGCAAGCTGGCCGCGCCGGGGACGACCTCGCACTCGCTGTTCGCGATGGGTGCGGAGGCGTCCACGCACACGGTCGCGGTGGGCTGGCCCGCGTTCGCCGCGGCGGCCGTCGGCATCGCCGTGATCGTCGTCGGCTACCTGGCCGGGCTGGCGGGGGCGGACTCCGCTGGAGTGGTTCGCGCTCGCCTCAGCGGTCGCGGCGACGGCGGCCATCATGGGGTACTCGGCGTTCTTCTACCACTACCCGGACTTCCCGGCGCCGTGGCTGGCCATCGCGGTAGGCGCGGCCGTGGCCAGCCTGGCCGGGCTGATCCGGGGCGCGGGGGGCCGGGCCAGGGCGGGCCGCCGGGTGCGTCGCCGCTGTGGCCGCGGTGGCGGTCGTGGCCGTCGCGGGCATCGAGGCACGCGAACTGGCGCCGGCGCACGTCCCGGCCAGCCCGCCGTCCGTGTCGGCACTGGTGCCCCCGGGGTCCTGCCTGGTCGCCGACCAGGTGTCGTTCGCGATCGCGGCGAACCGTTTCGAGCCGCCGCGGGCGGGCTGCCCCGACCTGATCGACTCGCTCGCCGCCACCCTCGCGCTCAGCGGCGGCGTGTCGCCGCAGGGCGGCGCCGGGCAGGCGCCCTCCGTCATCGCGGGCTGGGAGGACCTGTTCCGCCAGGCGGACTACGTGTGGCTGTCCGGCGGCGCCTCGGCCCGCATCCCGTGGACACCGGCGCTGCATTCCTGGTTCAGCGACCACTTCCACCAGGTCGCGGCCTTCCCGGGCTACGGCGCGAGCACCCTCTACGCCCGCGACCGCTAGGCGCCGTCCCCCGCCTCCAGCACCCGCGGCGCCCCGCCGACGGGCACCGGGCGGCGGCAGGCTACCGCGTCAAGGGGCCCGGGGCGCCGGGCGCGGGGAAACCGGCTCCGGTGGCGCCGCCGGCGGGCCGGAGGCGGTCGCGCAGTGCCTCGCTCTCGCTGACCAGCTGGTTGTGCGCGTCCGCGGCCCGGCCAAGGAAGGCGTCGACCTGGCCCTTGTCGGAGCCGGGCCGGGCCGGGCGGAACCGTGCCTCGACCACGTCCTCGGGCAGCAGGTTGTCGGCCGGGTCTGCCGGGTCGCCGGGCAGCGAGGTGTCGGCGGCGCCTGGCCAGCCGGGCCCGGGCCTGCTCATTCTCCCGGGTCAGCCGGCGGTGAACATCGTTTCGCGCACCTCAGCGGGCGTTAGCAACATTCCTCCGCAATTACGTCGCCGGCAATTCCCGCCTCACGCTACCTGGCGGCCCCGCGGCTTACCAGTAATCGTCTCGGGAAAGGCGAACGGCCGGGCACATGCCCGGCCGTTGCCCTCAGTCCGTGGATAACGCACCAGCCTCGCGTGTAGTCGAGGCCGCCTAGCTCCAGCCAGTAGTCCGCATCCCCGTCCCCCATCCCTGAATCGGCAGCCACCCGATCTCGCGGGTGTCCCCCCGCTGACCACTGGTTACCTTACGACGCACTCACGTCCGATGCAATTGCATTGGCGGCAATAGTGCCGAATCTGTGACCGTTGTCCGGCTCCAGGTAGCGGACGACCGGTACAGGTTTACCGGTTGAATACGCGCAGCGACGCCGGGTTATCGAGAACCGGCTGCCAGGCCACTTCGGCCGCTCCGATCAGGCCGGCGTCGTCCAGCGCGCACGGCTCGACCGGGATGGCCGCGCCAACGCCCCACGGGCTGTGCCGGGCGACCGCGTCGCGCAGCCGGTCCGGAGCGGCGAGCAGCAGGTGCCGGTGGAGGCCGCCGAGCAGCACCAGGTCGGGGTTGACCACGTTGATCAGGCCGGCCAGCCCGAGGCCGAGCCGGGCGGCGACCGCGTGGGCGGCCGCGCGGACCGCCGGGTCGCCCGGGTACCCGGCACGCAGCACGGCGACGGCCTGGCTCGAGCAGGGCCGCGTCCGCCGCCGCCGGACGGCCGGCCGCGTCGAGGAAGCGGACGGCGTCGGCCTCCACGTTGAGGCAGCCCCGGTTGCCGCAAACGCAGGGGCGGCCGCCGGCGTCCACGCTGACGTGCCCGGCCTCCATGGCCAGCCCGGTGCTCCCGGCGTAGAGGGCACCGTGCAGCACGAGGGCGCCGCCCACGCCGCGGTGCTCGGCCGCCACCACCAGCAGGTGGCTGGCGCCGCGGCCCGCGCCGTGCCGGTGCTCGGCCAGCGCGACCGCGTTCACGTCGTTGACGGCGGCGACGCCCGCCGGGGCGCCGGGCCCGGGGACGAGGGCCCCGGGCAGCGGGGCGCCGGACCCGGCCAGCTCGCGGGCGAACAGGTCGCGGGCCGGCGCGCCGTCGGGCCAGCCGAGGTAGAGCGCGCGCACCGCCAAACCGTCGGGCCAGGTGACGGCGGCGGGCACGGCCACGGCGGCGCCGACGCATCGGCGTCCCGACGCGCGCAGCAGGGCCGCCCCGGCGGCGGCGGCCGGGGCGAGGGCCTGCCCGGGGTCGGCGGGCACCGGCGCGCGCACGGCCTGCCGGGCGACGACCGTGCCGCCCAGGCCGACCAGGGCCACGGCGAAGCCGTCCGGGTACACCTGGGCGGCCAGGGCGACCGGCCCGGCCGGGTCGGGCAGCAGCCGGTGCGACGGCCGGCCTTGCCGGCCGTCGGGTTCCCGCGTTCCCGGGTACGGTCCGGTAACCACCTCGACCAGCCCTAGCTCGCGCAGCTCGGCGGTGATCGCGCCGATCGTCCCCCGGGTGACGCCGAGCCGGCTGGTCAGGGCCGACCGGGTCCGCGCCTGCCCGGTGTGCATGAGGGTCAGCGCCTGGCCCGCCAGGGTCGGGCCGGCCAGGGCCGGTGCTGACGGGGCCGCGCCGGACGGTTCCACCGGGTTGTCCGCCTTTCGAAGAGCCTCTATCCTTAATTTGTGCAGCTGCTATACAAAGTACTGCCAGGGGCGGCGACCCGCCACGACGGCACCCGGATCCGCGTCGCGATCACCGGGTTCTTCGCCGTGGACGGGTTCATCTTCGCCAGCTGGGCGGTGCGCATCCCGGCGGTGAAGGCCGCGGTCGGCGCGTCGCCCGAGGCCCTCGGCGTGGCGCTGCTCGGCGCGTCGGCGGGCGCGATCGCGACGATGACGCTCACCGGGGCGCTGTGCCGCCGTTTCGGCAGTGCCCGGGTGGTGGTGCTGGGCGGGGTGTGGCTGTCGCTGGCCCTGCTGCTGCCCGCCCTGGCCCGGTCCGCGCCCGCGCTTGGCGCGGCCCTGGTGGTGTTCGGCATCGGCTACGGCGGCCTCAACGTCGCCATGAACAGCCTGGCCATCGACCTGGTGGCCGCGTTGCGGCGGCCGATCATGCCGTCGTTCCACGCCGCCTGGTCGTTCGGCGGCCTGGCGGGCTCGGCCCTCGGCGGCCTGGCCGCGCCCCTGCTGACGCCGCTGGCGCACTTCTCGCTGGTCTGCCTGCTCGGCCTGGCGGTGACCACGGCCTGCGGTCGGATCGTGCTAACCAGCCCGGTCCCGGCCGCCCGCCCCGCGCCGCGCGCCGCGGCGGACGACGCCGCCGGGCCCGCCGCGGCCGGCACGACTGTCACGACTGGAGCACCCGCCACGACTGGGACGCCGGCCCGCCAGGATCACCCGGCACGAGCAAGAACGGCGGCGGCCGACGCCAGTCACCCCTCGCCGGATACCCCCGGGTGTGGCGGACGGTGCTGCTGCTCGGCCTGATCGCGCTGTGCTCGACCTATGGCGAGGGGGCGATCAGCGACTGGGGCGCGCTGCACCTGCGCGAGGACCTGGGCGCCGCGGCCGGCCTGGCCGCCGCGGGCTACGCCGCCTTCGCGCTGGCCGAGGCGTGCGGCCGGCTGGCCGGCAGCTGGCTGCTGGCCCGGCTGGGCCAGACCCGCGTCCTGGTCTACGGCGGCGTGATCACCTTCGCCGGCATGATCGCCGCGGCGCTGTCCCCCGTTCTGTGGCTGGCGCTGGCCGGCTTCGCCCTCACCGGGCTGGGCGTGGCCAACGCGTTCCCGACCGCGATGACCCGGGTTGGCCTGCTGGCCGGCCCGAACGGCGTGGCCACCGCCTCCACCCTCGGCTACGCCGGCTTCCTGCTCGGCCCGCCGATCATCGGCTTCCTGGCCGGCGGCCTCGGCCTGCGGTTGGCACTGACCACGGTCGCGCTGCTCGCCCTGGTAGCGATCGCCCTTGCCTGCGCCGCTTCCGCCGACGAGTCCGACCGCACCCCAGCGTGAACCCAGAGCCGCCCCGCCGCGGGCGGGGCCGGGTCCTGGGCGGCTACGGGAGCATGTCGGCGGTGAGGCAGGCCTCGGTGCTCGGCATCCCCAGGTCGGAGGCGCGGCGGTCGGCCATCGCCAGCAGGCGGCGGATGCGCCCGGCGATCGCGTCCTTGGTCAGCGGCGGGTCGGCGAGCTGGCCCAGCTCCTCCAGGGACGCCTGCCTGTTGGCCACCCGCAGCTGGCCGGCCATGACCAGGTGCACGGGCGCATCGGTGCCGAGTATCTCCAGCGCACGCTCCACCCGGGCGCCCGCCGCGACGGCGGCGCGGGCCGAGCGGCGCAGGTTGGCGTCGTCGAAGTTGGCCAGCCGGTTGGCGGTGGCGCGGACCTCGCGGCGCATCCGGCGCTCCTCCCAGGCCAGCACGCTGTCGTGCGCGCCGAGCCTGGTCAGCATGGCGGCGATCGCCTCGCCGTCGCGGATCACCACCCGGTCCACGCCGCGGACCTCACGGGCCTTGGCGGCGATCTTCATCCGCCGTGCCGCGCCGACCAGGGCGAGCGCGGCCTCCGAGCCGGGGCAGGTGATCTCCAGCGCCATCGACCGGCCCGGCTCGGTGAGCGACCCGTGCACCAGGAACGCGCCGCGCCAGGCGGCCTCGCAGTCGCAGATGCCGCCGGAGACGACCTGGCGGGGCAGCCCGCGCACCGGCCGGCCGAAGCTGTCGATCAGGCCGGTCTGCCGGGCCAGGCTGTCGCCGCCCTTCGACACCCGGACCACGTAGCGGTTGCCCTTGCGCAGCCCGCCGGGCGCGAGGACCAGCAGCTCGGACGGCTGGCCGAACATCTCGGTGATCGAGGCGCGCAGCCGCCTGGCCACCGCGGCGGTGTCCAGCTCGGCCTCGATCACGATGTGGCCCGCGGTCAGCGTCAGGCCCCCCGCGAACCGCAGCAGGTGGACACCTCCGTCTTCCGGCAGCACGGCTTGATCGCCGGCACCCGGCTGAGCTCGTCCTTCACCACGCCAGTCATCGCCATCGCGTCACCAACCTCAGTTCTCTCCCGGGGGGACGACCCCCCGTACCCCCCGCTGTCGCGCCGGAACGGGCCGATGCAAAAACCGCCATCTTATCGGCCCGTTACGGCGCGACGACTGCCTCGTGCCTTGCCTTAACCGGGAATTCTCGCAGGCTGACCCTGAGTATCCCGGCGCGAAAACCCCTCATTCGCCCTGTTGCCGACGCACCTGTCTACCTCCCCGCAGGCACCGCGCCGGGCTCGTGACAAAACCATTACCCTACCGGTCCCCGGCCTGGAGTGTCCTCACCTGGCGAATCCCCCGTCCCTGCGTTCGCCGCCGCCTCAGTCCTCCGCGTGAAACACCTGGCGGAAGGCCGAGGCCAGCCGGACCGGGTCGTGCCGCGTCCCGTCCGGCGCCGCCACGTCGGCCAGCACCACGGTGGCGCGCAGCCGCCCGGCCGCCTTCCCTAGCTCCCGTTCCGCACCGGCCACGGCGGCCGCGTCGGCGAGCACGACGTCGAACGTCAGCGACGGCGCGTGCTCGGCCAGGACTTCTAGGTGCCTGTGCGGCGAGAATCCCGCCGTTTCGCCTGGCTGGGGGATCAGGTTCAGCGCCACGAGCTTACGCGCCCGGGTGGCGAGCAGGGCGGCGCGCAGCGACGGAACCATCAGGTGGGGCAGCACGGAGGTGAACCAGGACCCCGGGCCGAACACCACCCAGTCCGCCTCGCGCACCGCGGCGACCGCCTCGGGCACGGCCGGCGGGTCGGCGGGCAGCAGTGAGATCGACCGGACCCGGCCGGGGGTGACCGCCACCGCCGCCTGGCCGTGCACCGTTTCGACCGCTCCGGGCCGGGACGGGTCCAGGCCTTCCACGCAGGCGACGATGTCCATCGGCACCGCGGCCATGGGCAGCACCCGCCCGGTCACCCGCAGCAGCCGGCCGACCCAGTCCAGCGCCTCGACCGGGTCGCCGCCGAGCAGGTCCCACAGGCCGGCGATGAGCAGGTTGCCGACCGCGTGGCCGCCCAGGTCGCCGCCGCCGCCGAACCGGTGCTGCACCACCTTGGCCCAGGTCGTGCCCCAGTCGTCGTCGCCGCACAGCGCGGCCAGGGCCATCCGCAGGTCGCCGGGGGGCAGCACGCCGAACTCCTGGCGCAGACGGCCGGAGGAACCGCCGTCGTCGGCCACGGTGACGATCGCGGTGAGCTGGTCGGTGATCCGCCGCAGCGCGGACAGCGAGGCGGCCAGGCCGTGCCCGCCGCCCAGGGCGACCACGCGCAGCGTCACTCACGCCCCAGGTCGCGGTGCGACACGGTGACGTCGCGCTCGGCCAGGCGGGTGGCGAGCTGCTCGGCCATGGCCACCGATGCGGTGCTTGCCGCCGGTGCAGCCCACGGCCAGCGTCACGTACCGCTTGCCCTCGCGCTCGAACCCGGCCAGGGACACCTCAAGCACCTGCAGGTAGGCGGCGAGGAACTCGGTCGCGGCGGGCTGGCCGAGCACGTAGTCGCGCACCGGGCCGTCGAGCCCGCTCAGCGGGCGCAGCTCGGGCACCCAGTGCGGGTTGGGCAGGAACCGGCAGTCGGCGACCAGGTCCGCGTCCACCGGCAGCCCGTACTTGTAGCCGAACGAGATGACGTTCAGCCGCAGCCCGGTCACCGAGCCGCCGCCGAAGTAGCCGAGCATCCGCGACCGCAGCTCGTGCACGTTGAGCGAGGACGTGTCGAGCACGATGTCGGAGTCTCCGCGGACCTCACGCAGCAGCTCGCGCTCGCCGCTGATCCCGTCGAGTATCGTGCCCGCGCCCTGCATCGGGTGCGGGCGGCGCACGTTCTCGAACCGCTGCACCAGCACCGGGTCGGATGCCTCAAGGAAGATGACGTGCGGGGACACGCCGCGCGCGCCGAGCGAGGAGATCGCCGACTTCAGGTCGGTGGAGAACGCGCGGGACCGCACGTCGACGATGGCCGCGATGCCCGGCACCGAGGCCCGGTCGGCCAGGTCGAGCATGGTGGGCAGCAGGCCGGGCGGCAGGTTGTCCACCACGAACCAGCCCAGGTCCTCCAGCGACTTGGCCGCGGTGGACCGCCCGGCACCGGACATGCCGGTGATGATGACGATGTCGGGTGCCCCGGTGAGGCGCTCGCCTGCACTCTCGGTCATTGCTCGGCTCCTGGGGTGACGTGATCACGGGCGCCGGCCCCGGTGCGGGGCACGGCGTGCAGGGCGGCGAGTACCGTCTCGGCTAGCTTGGGCCCGATGCCGGGCACGGCGGCGATCTCCTCGGTCCGGGCCGCGGACAGCGCCTTCACCGAGCCGAACGCCTTCAGCAGCGCGGCGCGCCGGGCCGGGCCGAGCCCGGGGACGTCGTCCAGCGCCGAGGTGGTCGCGGCCTTGCCGCGCTTGGCCCGGTGGTAGGTGATCGCGAACCGGTGCGCCTCGTCCCGCACCCGCTGCAGCAGGTACAGGCCCTCCGACGAGCGGGACATGATCACCGGGTAGCCCTGGGCGGGCAGCCAGACCTCTTCCAGCCGCTTGGCCAGGCCGCATACGGCGACGTCGTCGATGCCGAGGTCGGCTAGCGCGGCTGCCGCCGCCGCCACCTGGGGCTGGCCGCCGTCCACGACGACCAGGTTGGGCGGGTAGGCGAACTTGCGCTGCGGTGTCACCACCAGTCGTTCTTCTGCTGGAAGATGTTGATCTTGATCGTCCGGGTCGCTCACGTGGGCGTCGCCCGCCTCGGGATCGCCCAGCAGGTCCAGCTCGCCGGTGTCCTCGCGTTCCTCAAGGTAGCGGCGGAAACGGCGGGTGATCACCTCGCGGATCGCCGAGACGTCGTCGGAGCCGTCGTAGCCCTTGACGGAGAAGCGGCGGTACTCGCTCTTGCGGGCCAGGCCGTCCTCGAAGACGACCATGGACGCGACGACGTGCGTGCCCTGCAGGTTGGACACGTCGTAGCACTCGATGCGCAGCGGCGCGTCGTCCAGCTCCAGCGCGTCCTGGATCTCCTGCAGCGCCTTGGACCGGGTGGTGAGGTCGCTGGCCCGGCGCAGCTTGTGCAGGGCGAGGGCCTGCTTGGCGTTGCGGGCGACGGTCTCGGCCAGGGTCTTCTTGTCGCCGCGCTGCGGGACGCGGAGCCGGACCGGGCCTGCCGCCGCGGCGCTGCGACAGCCACAGCGACATCGCCTCGGCGTCCGGCGGCAGCTCGGGGACGAGCACCTCGCGCGGTATGCCGTTGCTGTCGGGCGAGTTGCCCTCGCCGTAGAACTGGCCGAGGAAGTGCTCGACGAGCAGCGCCGTGGTGGTCTCCTCGACCTTCTCAAGCACCCAGCCGCGCTGGCCCCTGATCCGGCCGCCGCGCACGTAGAAGATCTGCACGGCCGCTTCGAGCTGGTCCTCGGCCAGGGCGATGACGTCGCAGTCGGTGCCGTCGCCGAGGACGACCGCCTGCTTTTCCAGCGCGCGCTCCAGGGCCTTGACGTCGTCGCGCAGCCGGGCGGCCCGCTCGTACTCCTCGGAGTCGGAGGCCTGCTTCATCTCCCCGGCCAGCTTCTTGATGAAGCGGCTGGTCTGGCCGGACATGAAGTCGCAGAAGTCCTCGGCAAGCTCGCGGTGCTCTTCCCTGGAGACCTGCTTGACGCACGGGGCCGAGCACTTGCCGATGTAGCCGAGCAGGCACGGGCGGCCGATCTGGCCGGCCCGCTTGAACACGCCGGCCGAGCAGGTGCGCACCGGGAAGACCCGCAGCAGCGTGTCCACCGTCTCCCGGATCGCCCAGGCGTGCGAGTAGGGGCCGAAGTAGCGGGTGCCCTTCTTCTTGGTGCCGCGCATCACCTGGACGCGGGGGAACTCCTCCCCCATGGTCACCGCGAGGTACGGGTAGGACTTGTCGTCCCGGTACTTGACGTTGAACCGCGGGTCGTACTCCTTGATCCAGGAGTACTCCAGCTGCAGCGCCTCGACCTCGGTGTTGACCACGGTCCACTCGACGCTGGCGGCCGTGGTCACCATGAGCTGCGTGCGCGGGTGCAGCGTGGTGTAGTCGGCGAAGTACTGGTTGAGCCGCTGGCGCAGCGACTTGGCCTTGCCGACGTAGACGACCCGGCCGCGCTCGTCGCGGAACCGGTAGACCCCCGGCTCCTCGGGGATCTCCCCCGGCTTCGGGCGGTATCGGTTCGGATCTGTCACGGCCTTAAGACTAGTCGCCGGCACGGACAGTCGCGGTCGATGACGCCCGGCACGGGCCCGGCCGGGACTTAAGAAAATGATGATGAACGTCGCGTGGCCCCGCGCGGAACGCCCGTGACCCGTAGCAGCGGGTAAGCGCGGTGCGCTTGTTGCTGTTATCCGCGATCATGGCCGCGCGCTCCCGCACGGAACGCCCGCCGGGACGGGAAAACATTACGTCAGCGGTTGACATAATTCGCGCTATATCTTGTAGGCTGGACAGGTGAGCGAACCAGCGGCAGCCGAGGCCGAGCAGCTCGGCGCTGACTTCTACCAGGACCCGCAGGGCTTCTTCGCGCGGATACAGGAGGAGGGCCCGGTTACCCCGGTCGTGCTGCCGCAGGGCGGGCGATTCTGGCTGGTCACCCGGTACGCCGAGGTGCGGTCGGCGCTGGCCGACCCCCGGCTGCACAAGGACTGGGCAGGCAAGATGACCGAGCCCGGCTGGGAGCCGGACGCGGTCACCGGGTTCCTGGCCATGCACATGCTCAACGCCGACCCGCCGGACCACACCCGGCTGCGCAAGCTGGTATCCAGGGGATTCACCGCCCGGCGGATCGCCGGGCTGCGGCCGCGGGTCGAGGCGATCACCGCGTCGCTGCTCGACGCGATCGAGGCCCGGCCGGCCGGCGAGCCGGTCGACCTGCTCGAGGCGTTCGCGTTCCCGCTGCCGGTCACGGTCATCTGCGAGCTGCTCGGCGTACCGGTGGCCGACCAGGTCGAGTTCCGGCAGTGGTCCAACGCGATGCTGAACGACACCGGCGAGCCGGGCGGCTTCCGCGCCGCGGGCACGGCGATGTTCTACTACTTCACCGAGCTGATCGCGGCCAAGCGGGAACAGCCCGCCGACGACCTGGTGTCCGCGCTCATCGAAGCGCAAGACTCCGGTGACTCGCTGGACGACCGCGAACTGCTGGCGATGCTGTTCCTGCTGCTGGTGGCCGGGCACGAGACGACGACGAACCTGATCGCGTCGGGGACCCTGGCGCTGCTGTCCAACCCGGGCGAGCTGGCCCGGCTGCGGGCGGACCCCGCGCTGCTGCCCGGCGCGGTGGAGGAACTGCTGCGCTACGTCAACCCGCTCAACCACGCGACCGACCGGTTCACGCTGGAGCCGGTGGAGATCGGCGGGGTGACGATCCCGGCCCGCGAGTCGGTGCTGTGCGTCACCTCCGCGGCCAACCTCGACCCGGGCCGGTTCGACGATCCCGGGCGGCTCGACGTGACCCGCGACGACGGCGGGCACGTCGCCTTCGGGCACGGCATCCACTACTGCCTGGGCGCGCCGCTGGCCCGGCTGGAGGGCGAGGTCGCGTTCGGCGCGCTGCTGGCCCGGTTCCCCGGCCTGGCCCTCGCGGCCGACCCGGCGACGCTGCGCTGGCGGCAGAGCAGCCTCATCCACGGGCTTGAAACACTGCCCGTCCGCGCTGCGCTGACCGGCACACTCTTCCCCACGCTTCGCCTAGGGCGCCGGGCCGGCGGGTGAGCGCGCGGCGGTTGAACGGCCGCGCCAGCTGAACGTCACCGCCTGACCTTGCGGAAACGCTTCTTTGCCGGCGCTTGGTTGACCAACGCCGTTGCCCTTCCCCGACACTCAGGACTCGTCAGGGACGGCAGAGACGGCGCCAACCGGGAGCGTTGAGTGAGCGTGCAGGCGGAGCAGGAGACCCATCCGTTTCCAGGCCGAGGCCGTCCAGGTCCTCGACCTGGTCATCAACTCGCTGTACAGCAACAAGGAGATCTTCCTGCGGGAGCTGATCTCCAACGCGTCGGACGCCATCGACCGGCTGCGCATCGAGTCGCTGTCGAGCGGGGCCGACCCCGGCGACGACGAGCCGCCGCGGATCCGGGTCAGCTACGACCGGGACGCGGGCACGATCACCGTGGCCGACAACGGCATCGGCATGAGCCGGGCCGAGGTGATCGAGCACATCGGCACGATCGCCAAGTCGGGCACCCGGGAGTTCCTGCGGGCGCTCAGCGGCGACCAGCGCAAGGACGCCACCCTGATCGGCCAGTTCGGCGTCGGGTTCTACTCGGCGTTCATCGTGGCCGGGCGGGTCACCCTGGTCACCCGGCGGCACGGCCTGCCCGCGGGCGAGGGCGTCCGCTGGGAGTCCGACGGCCAGGGCGAGTACACCCTGGATGCGGCCGACGTTCGTGACCACGGCACCACGATCACGCTGCACCTGCGCGACACCGAGGAGGATCTGCTCAGCAGCCACCGGCTGCGCACGATCATCCAGCGGTACTCCGACCACATCAGCCTGCCGATCGTGATGCCAGACGAGGAGAGCGGCGACGCGCCGGTCAACCAGGCATCGGCGCTGTGGACCCGGCCCAAGGCCGAGATCACCGACCAGGACTACCGCGACTTCTACCGGCACATCGCCGACGACTTCACCGACCCGCTGGCCTGGGTGCACAGCAAGGTCGAGGGGACGCTACGAGTACACCCTGCTGCTGTTCGTCCCCGGGCCGCGCCCCCTACGACCTGTGGGTCACCCAGGGCGGTCGCGGTGTCAAGCTGCACATCCGCCGGGTCTTCGTGATGGAGGACAACGGCCGGCTGCTGCCGTCGTACCTGCGCTTCGTCCGCGGCGTGATCGACTCAAGCGACCTGCCGCTGAACGTGTCCAGGGAACTGCTGCAGAGCAGCCGCGTCGTCGACCACATCCGCGTCAACGCGGTGAAGAAGGTGCTGCGGCTGCTGGCCGACCTGGCCGCGAACGAGCCGGAGAAGTACGCCGCCTTCTGGGCCGAGTTCGGCGGCGCGCTCAAGGAGGGCATGGCCGACGACTTCCACAACCGGGACGAGATCGCCCGGCTGCTGCGCTTCCACTCGACCAAGTCGGGCGGCGACGCGGCCGACGTCTCGCTGAGCGACTACACCGGGCGGATGGCCGAGGGCCAGCAGCACATCTACTACCTGGTGGCGCCGAGCCTGGCCACCGCGGCGGCCAGCCCGCACCTGGAGGCGTTCAAGAGCCAAGGGCGTGGAGGTGCTGCTGCTCGGCGAGGACGTCGACAACTGGGTGGTCAGCAACCTGCGCGAGTTCGACGGCACGCGGCTGGTGTCGGTGGCGCAGGGCGGGGCCGACGTCGAGTCGCTGATCGGGACCGCGCCGGACGAGGCCGGGGCGGCCGAGAAGGAGCAGGCGGACGCCGAGCTTCGCCGACCTGACCGCGCCGGCTGAAGGCGATCCTGGCCGGCCAGGCCTACGACGTGCGGCTCAGCAGCCGGCTGACCACGTCCCCGGCCTGCATCGTGGCCAACGAGACCGAGGTCGAACCCGATGGCCCGCCTGCGCGGCTACGGGATGCCGGCCCAGCCGGTGCTGGAGATCAACCCGCGGCACCCGCTGATCAGGCGGCTGAACCGGGACCTCGACGACCCCCAGCTGGCCGACTGGGCGCACGTGCTGTTCCAGCCAGTCGGTGCTGACGCTCGGCGCCCCGGTCGACGACCCGGCCCGCTTCGTCAGCCGGCTCAACGGCCTGCTGGTCAGCCTCACGGGCGACGCGGCGGACCCGGCTGACCCGGCGCACCGGCAGACGCCGGCGCCGCGGCGAAGGACGGCGGCCAAGGCCCGGAGTAAGGCCCGGTCAGCCCTCGGCCGACTCGTTCACCTGCGCCGCCGCCGATATCCCATCGTGTCTCGCCTCTCGATTTCGACGCGCATTCTTTCACGGCGCGCCTGCAACAATTTCAGCGGACAGATTTCAACGGCCACTAGAACGGTATCGTGAGGATCGTTGTATAAGTAACCGGACGGTCGGCCATCCGGTCTTGGATTGTCGACATTCCCCGGCCTTGTTACAGTTTTGCCGCGCTTGACAATCTGCCGCGCCGAACCTTTTTGGGAGCCGTATGTCTCAGCCCAGTCTCGATGCCGGCCTGTGGTGCCGTCGGTACCGGCCGTTGGAAAGAACGGTATCGGGGCCGCGAAAACCGGACAACGTTCACGCGATGCCGCGACGGGCGTTCAGACGTGTCGCGGCCGTAGTTGAACGAACGGCGCCGCGGTACGCCGCCCTTGCTCAGCGCGGTCGTCGACGGCGTTCAGCCGGGGCGGGGCGGCGATTGACCGGGGCGGGGGGCGGTGACTTGCCGGGGCGGCGGTCAGGGCCAGCGGTTGTTCGGCACGACGATGGCGGTCACGATCAGGCCCTTGCCGATCAGCCAGCGGCCGGTGAAGCCGGTCAGGGGCTCGCCGTTCACCAGCGGCCCGGGCACCAGCAGCCGCGCGTCGAACGTCTGCTTGTCCGGGTCGAAGTCGACGCGGGCGTCCTCGAAGCCCAGCCAGCGGCCGGTCAGCGGGAACCACGCCTTGTAGACCGACTCCTTCGCGCAGAACAGCAGCCGGTCCCAGCGCACGCCGGGCTCGGCCGCGGCCAGCTCGGCGACCCGGGCGCGCTCCGGCGGCAGCGTCACCGCGTCGAGCACGCCGTCGGGCAGCTTGTCGTGCGGCTCGGCGTCCAGGCCGATCGTCACGATGTCGCTGCCGCGGGCGACCGCGCAGGCCCGGTAGCCCTCGCAGTGGGTGATGCTGCCGACCACGCCGGCCGGCCACTGCGGCGCGCCGCGGTGCCCGGGCAGGATGGGCGTCGGCCGGCAGGCCCAGCCGGCCGAGCGCGGCGCGGGCGCACGCGCGGGCGGTGGTGAACTCGCGGCGCCGCTTGTCGACGGCCTTGGCGATGACCTCTTCTTCCTCCGCGAACAGGACGGTGTCCGGCCGGTCGCCGAACGCCTCCTCCGCCTCGACCTGCGGCGGCAGGATGTCGCCGATCATCGCTCGTCCGCCCGCGCGGCCTCGCCGGACCGCAGGTCGTGCGCGGGCACCGGGAGGATCTGCCGGGGCAGGCCGGGCTTGGGGACGCCGGCCCGCGGCGGGCGGCGCTGCCACTCGCGCGGGTAGCCGACCGAGACCTCCACGAACCGGACGCCGTCCTGCCAGGTCACCCGGGGGATGTGCAGGTGCCCGTACACCACGGTGGTCGCGTTGAACCGCACGTGCCAGTCCCGGGTGGCCGTCGTGCCGCACCACTGGGCGAACTCGCGGGTAGCGCAGGACGTTGGTGGGCTCGCGGGTGAGCGGCCAGTGGTTCACCAGGACGAGCGGGTGGGCCGGGTCGCAGCTCGGCGAGCCGCCGCTCGGTGAGGGCGACCCGGTCGCGGCACCACGCTTCCCGGCTCGGGTACGGGTCGGGGTGCAGCAGCATCTCGTCGGTGCAGACCACGCCGGAGTCGTAGGCGATCGCCAGCGACTCCTCCTTGGTGCGCGCCCCCTCGGGCAGGAAGGAGTAGTCGTACAGCAGGAACAGCGGTGCGACCGTGACCGGGCCTTCCGGGCCGTCCCAGACCGGGTAGGGGTCTTCCGGGGTGGCGACGCCGAGGCCGCGGCAGGTGGCCACCAGGTGCTCGTAGCGCGCCGCGCCGCGCAGCTGCACCGGGTCTTCCGGGTGGGTCCACAGCTCGTGGTTGCCCGGCGCCCAGACCACGGTGGAGAAGCGGCTGCTCAGCGTGCGCAGGGCCCACTCGATGTCGGCGAGTATCTCCCCGACGTCGCCGGCCAGCAGCAGCCAGTCCCCGTCCGTTTCCGGCCGGAGGTTCTCGATGAGTTCGCGGTTCTCTGGGTACGCCACGTGCAAGTCGCTGATCGCCAGCAGCCTTGGCGCGTTCCCCTCAGGAGCGTGCGGCATGTCGGCTAGCCTGGCACGGCGCCCCTGGCCCGGGCAACCCTCCGCCCCGCCGCGGCGGCCGGCGGGGGCGTTGTGCCGCGCACGGAATCTCCTGCAGGTCGAGCCGGCGGACGCCGACGGCCAGGCCTCCCCCACCGGCGCGGGCGCCACCGGAACGCGGTGTGATATCAAAAGGTAGCGGGCGCGGCTAACCCATTAAATATGTATTGTTGCGCCCAGGGGAGCCGGAGGATGGAACCCTTATTGTGGCGTCATTGCGGGCCCGTTAGCCTCGGTATCGATTCGCCGAATTCACCAAGTGGAAAGACGCAACGATCCCCCTGTATGAGGTTGCGACTCTCCTCTCCGAAGAAAGACATGGCTACGACTCAATCGACCCCGTCGACAAGTTGCCGGTACGAGAGATACCGTTGAATTCGCTGGGCCGCGGGTTCTTCCTGCGCGGTACCGGCACCCTGAGCAACCGGCAGATCGCCGCGCAGCTCTGCGTCACCGAGGCGACCGTCAAGCGGCACCCTCGCAACATCTTCGTCAAGCTCGGCGCGGTGTCCCGCAGCGACGCCGTCAACAAGGCTGGCCGGCCCAGGACGACCCGCACACCCCCGGCAGCTACCTGCCGGGCCGCGGCCTGCGGGCCGCCGCCTCCGCGCCGCGATGACCGGCACCTGGTGACCGCCTGACAACCCGGCGCCGCCGACGGCCAAGCGACCAGCTCCGCCGCGCCGCGCACCCGCACGTTTCGCCGCGCCACGCACCCGCGCCTGCGTTGCGGGTCCGGTAACCGCGCTCCGCGCCTCGGGCCTGACTCCGCGCCTGGGCAGGCCACGCCGCGACGCGCTGCGCGCCTCCGCCTCGCCGTGGCCGCATCACGCTCACACTTCTTGCTGTTATCATGCACACGCAGCGGTCCGCCAGGACTCTCCCGGCGGGTCTGGCCGCCGGGCGGTTATGCTACTCACCGGCGTCGCGCCGACTGTCGGCGCGACGGCGCGGGGCCTGGGGACCGGCGGAAACAGGGCGGACCGGAAGGCTGAGGCGGGTGCGTCGCGCCGACTGTCGGCGCGGCGGCGCGGGGCCTGGAGACCGGCGGAAACAGGGCGGTCCGGAAGGCTGCAGGGGTGGTTCAGCCTTCCGGACCGCGTTCCGTCAGTGGGTACCGCCCGCCTGGACGGAGGAACGGCGGGGACGGGGCGCGCCCGTTCGGCGGGCGCTGCTAGGCCAGGGCGGAGGCGACGGTCGCCGACTCGTAGCCGTGGGCCGCGGCGACCGGGGCGTTGGTGAGCTGGCCCTCGTGGGTGTTGAGTCCGAGGGCGAGCGCCGGGTCGGCGGCCAGCGCGGCCTGCCAGCCGCGGTCGGCCAGTTCGACGACGTACGGCAGGGTGGCGTTGGTCAGCGCGTAGGTGGAGGTGTGCGGGACGGCGCCCGGCATGTTGGCCACGCAGTAGAACACGCTGTCGTGCACGGTGAAGACCGGGTCGGCGTGCGTGGTCGGCCGGGAGTCCTCGAAGCAGCCGCCCTGGTCGATGGCGATGTCCACCAGGACCGAGCCGGGCTTCATCCGGGCGACCAGCGTCGTTGGACACGAGCTTGGGCGCCTTGGCCCCGGTGACCAGCACCGCGCCGATCACCAGGTCGGCGTCGAGCACGGCCCGCTCGAGCTCGTAGGCGTTGGACGCGACGGTCTGGATGCGGCCGGCGTACAGCGCGTCGATCTGGCGGAGCCGGGCGATGTTCTTGTCCAGCACGGTGACCTGCGCGCCCATGCCGACGGCGATCTGCGCGGCGTGCTGGCCGGAGACGCCGCCGCCGATGACCACGACGTGGCCCGGGCGGGTGCCGGGGACGCCGCCGAGCAGCGCGCCGTAGCCGCCACCCGAGCGCATCAGGTGGTAGGCGCCGACCTGCGGGGCGAGGCGGCCGGCCACCTCGGACATCGGGGCGAGCAGCGGCAGGCTGCCGTCGGCGAGCTGCACGGTCTCGTAGGCGATGCCGGTGACCTTGCTGACCAGCAGCGCGTCGGTGCAGTCCTTGTCCGCGGCCAGGTGCAGGTAGGTGAACAGCGTCAGGCCGGGCCGCATCCGGTGGTATTCCTCCGCGACGGGTTCCTTGACCTTGAGCACCAGGTCGGCGGTGCCCCATACCTCGTCCGCCGCCGGGACGATGACGGCGCCGGCGGCGACGTAGTCATCGTCGGCGAACTGCGAGCCCGCCCCCGCGTCCTGCTCCAGGTAGACCTGGTGGCCGTGGGTGGACAGCTCGCGCACGCCGGCCGGGGTGAGGGCGACACGGTACTCGTTGTTCTTGACCTCGCGGGGGACGCCGACCTTCATGGCTATCGACCTTTACCTTCTGCAGCTAGCGGGGATGCTCCGGTTGTCCCGACAGTTCCGTCCCGTTCCTTCCATGATGCATTTTCAGCGAAAAACATGCTAGATTTCTGAACAAGATTCTCTATAATTACAGTGTTATGACCGGAAATTCATCAGGTTCGGCACCTCCGGCGAGCCAGCCGAATCGTGTTCGGGCTGGCTGGGCCGCGCACCCGCCCGCGGGGGCCGTCGAGCTGGACGACATCGACCGGCACCTGCTGCGTGAGCTGGCCAAGGACGCCCGGCTGCCCAACAACGCGCTGGCCGAGCGGGTGGGCATCGCCCCGTCGACGTGCCTGGGGCGGGTCAGGTCGCTGCGCGAGCGCGGGGTGATCAGCGGCTACCACGCCGACGTCGACCAGGCCGCGCTCGGCCGGCCGCTGCAGGCGATGATCGCCGTCCGGCTGCAGGCCCACGCCCGGGGCCGGATCCGCGGCTTCGTCGCCGAGGTCGCGGGGCTGCCCGAGGTGCTGAACGTGTTCTTCCTGGCCGGGAAGGACGACTTCCTGCTGCACGTCGCGGCGGTGTCCACCGGGACGCTGCGGGACTTCGTCGAGGTGCTTGTCGGCCAACGGCGACGTGTCCTACACCGAGACCTCGCTGATCTTCGAGCACATCCGGGCCGACGCCGCCGGGTGACACCGCGGGGCGCGCCCGGTGCCCCCGCGGGGCGCGCCCGGGGGTGACGGCACAATCCGGCGCCCCGGTTCCTGTGCGCGCGGGTACGCGCGCGCACGCGCAGGCCGGTACAGACGGGCCGCGGGGTACGGTTGGGACATAGACGGGCCGGCCGGTCGGCCGGGCGCATAACTCAACGTGAGAGGCAGGCGGCGATGCCATCTCAGGAGTCGTACAACGACGCGCTCCTGCGTGTAATCGAAGAGGTCGTGGCCCCGGGGGCGGCGCAGGTCGATGCCGCCGGCCAGTTCCCCCGCGAGCAGGTGGACGCGCTCGGGGTGGCAGGGCTGCTGGGGCTGACCGTCCCGGCCGAGTTCGGCGGCGGCGGCGGGGGGCTGCGCGAGGCCGCGACGGTGTGCGGGAGCTGGGCGCGGTCTGCGGGTCCACCGCGATGATCGTCACCATGCACTACGCGGCGGTCGCCGCGCTGACCGCGGCGGGCGACAAGGACACGCTGACCTCGATCGCGGCCGGCGGGCACCTGTCCACGCTGGCGTTCTCCGAGACCGGGTCGCGCTCCCACTTCTGGGCGCCGCTGTCCACCGCGACGCTTGACGGCGACGGGGGCGGCGTCCGGCTCGACGCGGCCAAGAGCTGGGTCACCTCGGCCGGGCACGCCGACAGCTACGTGTGGTCGAGCAAGCCGCTCGCCGCCGAGGCCGGGCCGATGACGCTGTGGCTCGTGCCGGCGCTGGCCGACGGGCTGACCGTGGCCGGGCGGTTCGACGGGCTCGGGCTGCGCGGCAACTCCTCGGCGCCGATGACGGCGGACGGGCGTGACCGTGCCGCGGTCGGCCGTGCTCGGCACCGACGGCGCCGGGCTCGACCTGGCCTGGCCGCGGTGCTGCCGTTGTTCCTGATCTGCTCGGCGGCGATGAGCGCCGGGCTGATGCGCCGGCTGGCCGAGGAGACCGCCGTGCACCTGACCGAGACCAGGCTCGACCACCTGGGCGTGTCGCTCGCGCAGCAGGCCGGGCCGCGCTCGCAGCTGGCCCGGCTGCGGATCGAGGCCGACCGGACCTGGGCGCTGGTCACCGAGACCATCAGCGCGGTGGAGAGCGGCCGCGCCGACGCGCAGCTGCTGGTGCTCGAGGTGAAGGCGGCGGCAGGCGAGGCGGCGGCGGACGCGGCCGACCTGGCCCTGCGGTCGGCGGCGGCGCCGCGTTCCGCAAGGAGTCGGTGGTCGAGCGGCTGTTCCGCGACTCGCGGGCGGCCCGGGTGATGGCGCCGACCACCGACGCGCTGCACGACTTCATCGGCCGGGCGCTGCTCGGCCTGCCGCTGCTCGGGGAGGCCTGAGGATGGCCTTGCTGCTCGGCGCGGTCGCCTACGACCCCAAGGTGGTCACCATCTGGGACGGTTTCCGTACCTGGCTGCGCGGCGCCGGCGGGCTCGACTTCGACTACGTGCTCTACTCCAACTACGAGCGGCAGGCGCGAGGACCTGGTCGCCGGGCGCATCGACGTGGCGTGGAACTCGCCGCTGGCCTGGGTCCGGGCCCGGCGGCTGGCCGCGGCGCGCGGCGTCGGACGCTGACCCCGGTCACCATGCGCGACACCGACCGCGACCTGCGCTCGGCGATCGTGGTGCGCGCCGACTCGCCGATCAGCGCGCTCGGCGACCTGGCCGGGCAGATCGTCGCCACCGGCGCGGTCGACTCGCCGCAGGCCACCTTGCTCCCGCTGTCGCTGCTGCGCTCGGCCGGCGCTCGTCCCGGCAAGGACCTGGCCGTGCGGCGCTTCGACGTCGGCGTCGGCCTGCACGGCGACCACGTGGGCGGCGAGCGGGACGCGGCCCGGGCGCTGTTCGCCGCCGACCCCGCCGACCGGGTCGACGCGGCGTGCATGATCGACTCGAACCTGCTGCTGTTCGGGCGGGAGGGGATACTGGCCCGCCGGCTCGGTCCGGGTGCTGGCGCAGACCGCCGCCGTTCGACCACTGCACGATGACCGCGGGCCCGTCGGTGGCGGCGCGGCCTGGACGGCGACTCGGACCTCGCGCGGTTCGCCCGGCTGCTGCGCGGCATGGACTACGCCGACGCCGACGCTGCGCCCGCTGCTCGACCTCGAGGGCCTGAAGGAGTGGATGCCGCCCCGGCTGACCGGCTACGACCAGCTGGAGCGGGCGGTCGACGAGGCCGGATTCTACGACGCCGACGGCGCGATCACCGCGGTGGACTACCGGCCGTAGCGCGTCGGCCACGGTCGACCTGGCCGACCTCGGCCTCGACGAGGGCGGCCACCTGCTGGTCGCCCGGGCCCTGGCCGCGCTGCGTCCCGGCGAGCGGCTGGAGGTCGGCGGCACGCACCCGGCGCTCGGCCTGCACCTGGCCGCCTGGTGCCGGGAGCACGGCCACCGGGTCACGGACGGCCCCGGCACCGACGGTGCCGTCAGCGCTTCGCCGCGGCGGCCGGACGACGGTGACCGTCGTCAAGGGCGGCGCCGACGAGCGGCGCTGGCGCGGCGCGGCCCGGGCCGGGGCCTCGGCGGGCCCGCCCGCGTCGCACGCCGACCCGGCCTGGGGCCTGGCCGCGCGGGGCGCGCTGGTCGAGGCGGGCGGCCCGCCGATCGGCAGCCACTGGGCCGACCGCGACCACGTGTGGGCCGACATCGCGCCCCGGCTGTACGCGGCGGCCGCCGCCAGCCAGTGGGACCCGGCCACGGCCGTCGACTGGGCCGCCGGCATCGGCGGCGTGCCGCCGGAGGTCGAGCGCGCCGTCGTGCAGCTGATGACCTACCTGGTGGAGAACGAGCAGGCCGCGCTGATCATCCCGGCCCGGCTGCTGTCGCAGCTGCACCCGCACTACCGGGAGGTCATGCAGCTGCTGGCCAGCCAGTCCGCCGACGAGGCCCGGCACGTCGAGGTGTTCACCCGGCGGGCCCTGCTGTCCGGCGGCGAGCTGGGCACGTCCTCGGCGGGCGGGCGGGCCTCGCTGCAGACGCTGCTGGACGAGCCCGACTTCACCACCGCCTCGTTCCTGCTGTCGGTGCTGGGCGAGGGCACCTTCGTCGACCTGCTCCGGTTCATCGGCGACCACGCCCCCGACCCGGTCACCGCGGACGTGACCCGGCTCGCGGCCCGGGACGAGGCCCGCCACGTGGCCTTCGGCGTCGCCCACACCGCGCACCTGGCCGCCGCCGACCGGCACTACCTGGGCACGCTGCGCCAGGCGGTCGAGCGCCGCCACGCCGCGCTCCAGGACACCGCGGGCCTCAACGCCGAGGTCTTCGACGCGCTGGTGCTGCTGGCGGCCGGGCTCGTGGGAGCCGGCCGCGATCCGGCGCGGCTGGCAGGCGGTCCGCGACCTGCAGGACCGGATGGACGAGGGGCGCCGACGGCGGCTGGCCTACATCGGCTTCCCCGACGACGAGGCCGCCGAGCTGTCGGCACTGCACACCCGCAACTTCATGTAGCCGCGGCCACCCGGCGCCCGCGGCAGCGGCTGCGGGGCTAGGCCGCCCGCCGGCATCCGTGTCAGCGCGGACGGTGTCTACGCCGCGAGAAGGCCGAGCCAACGCCGGTACGACGCGGAGGAAGCCGAGCCGATGCCGACGACGCGGAACGACGATGCCTAGGTGTCTCACGTGGGCACGCTGCCCAAGCCTCAAGGACTGCAGCAGCGTGTTCGACGCCGGCCCGGATGAGCAGGACGCCTTCGAGGCGGAGCTGCCCGGCGCGGTGGCGGACGTGGTCGCCCGGCAGGTCGCCACCGGCGATCGACATCGTCAACGACGGGGAGATCTCCAAGCGCGGGCTGTTCATCGGGTACATCAGGGACCGGATGTCGGGCTTCGAGGAGCGGCCGGCTCCGCCGGCAGCCGGCAGGGCAGCCTGGACGTGACCGGCCGGGACCGCCGGGACTTCCCCGGCTTCTACGCGGCCGGGCTCGGCGGCTTCCACGGCCGCCCGCCGACGGTGGCGCACGGCGGCGTCACCGCGCCGGCGACGGATTACACCTGCACCGGGCCGCTCCGGTACACCGGCGCGGCCGCTGTCGCGGCCGACATCGACCGGGTCACCACGGCCGCGCGCCCGCACGGCGCGCCAGGCGTTCGTGCCCGCGATCACGCCGGGCACCGTCGAGCACTGGCTGCGCAACGAGCACTACCCGGACACCGAGTCGTTCCTCTTCGCCATCGCCGACGTGCTGCACGAGGAGTACAAGGCGATCACCGACGCCGGCCTGCTGCTCCAGATCGACGACCCGGACCTGCCCGACGGCTGGCAGATGTTCCCCGACATGACCGTGCCCGAGTACCGCCGGTACGCGGCGCTGCGCGTCGAGGCGCTGAGCTACGCGCTGCGCGACATCCCGGCCGAGCAGGTGCGGCTGCACGTCTGCTGGGGCAGCCAGCACGGCCCGCACCGCGACGACATCCCGCTGCGCGACATCGTCGACCTGGTGCTCTCGGTCCCGGCGGGCTGCTACTCGGTCGAGGCGGCCAACCCGCGCCACGAGCACGAGTGGACGGTCTGGGAAGACGTGAAGCTGCCGGACGGCGCCACGCTGATGCCCGGCGTGGTCGGCCACGCGACCGACATCATCGAGCACCCGGAGGTGGTCGCCCAGCGGCTGGCCCGCTACGCACGGGTCGTCGGGCGCGGAGAACGTCATCGCCGGCACCGACTGCGGCCTGGGCGGCCGGGTCGGCCACCCGGAGATCGTCTGGGCCAAGCTCGCCGAACTGGTCAACGGCGCGCGGCTCGCCTCCCAGGCCCTGGCCGGCGGCTCGGCCGTTTCCTAGCCGGCCACCCCCGCCGCTCCCCCGCCCCGCCTCCGGTCACGCCCCCGGTCACGCCCCCGGTCACGCGGCCGGCCCGTCGGCGACCGCGCTCCGCGCTTCTTGCTGTTATCAGCCAGTAAAGCGTTCCGAACCCTGATAGTGGATAATTTTTCACGCGGGAGTGCACGGGAGTGTGTAACGTTATCCACCAAAACGCCGAACACCGGCCTGGTCGCTATCAGCACGGCGGCCGGCCACCCGGGGGACTCGCCAGGACCCGGGCGCGATGCCAGTATGTTTGTGGGCCTGCCCGCACGGACTGGGCGGCCGGGGCGGCTGAGGAGAGACAACGGTGCGTCGAATCGAGACCTCGGTCATCATCGTGGGCGGCGGCCCGGTCGGGCTCGGCCTAGCGGCCACGCTGGGCACGGCCGGCGTGCCCAGCGTCGTGGTTGAGCGCCGGACGGAGCCGTCGGGCATCCCGAAGGGCCAGAACCTCACCGCCCGCAGCGTGGAGCACTTCTACCGCTGGGGCTGCGCCGATGAGCTGCGCGCGGCCCGGCTGCTGCCGCCGGAGTTCCCGATCGGCGGGATCACCGCGTACGAGAGCCTGGCCAGCGACTACTGGTACGCCCCGGCGGGCCGCGAGGCGGTCGGCGACTACTACTTCCAGCGCAACGAGCGACTCCCCCAGTACCAGACCGAGGCGGTGCTGCGCGCCCGCGTCGCCGCGCTCGGACCGGTGACCACGCTGTTCGGCTGGACCGCCGACGGCGTCGACCTGGCAGGCGACGGCGCGCGGGTGACGGCGCGGGCCACGGCAACGGCGCCGGACGGCGGCGAGCGGTGCGAGATCGCCGGCGCCTACGTGGTCGGCTGCGACGGCGCCCGCTCGCTGGTGCGCGACCGGGCCGGGCTCTCCAGCAGCGCGGCGGCCGATTTCAACCAGCGCATGGTCCTGGCCGTGTTCCGCTCGCGCGACCTGAGCGCGGGCCTGGAGCGCTTCCCGCCGCGCACCACCTACCGGGTGCTCCACCCGGAGCTGGCCGGGTACTGGCGGTTCTTCGGTCGGGTGGACACCGGCGGCACCTGGTTCTTCCACGCCCCGGTGCCGCCGGACGCGACCGCCGAGAGCTTCGACGTCCGCGCGCTGATCGAGCGGGCGGCGGGCTTCCCCGTGGCGTGCGACTTCGAGCACGTGGGCTTCTGGGACCTGCGGGTCAACATCGCCGATGGCTACCGCGGCGGCCGGGCGTTCATCGCTGGCGACGCCGCGCACAGCCACCCGCCCTACGGCGGCCACGGGCTCAACACCGGCCTGGAGGACGCGGTGAACCTCGGCTGGAAGCTCGCCGCCGTGCTGGACGGCTGGGGCGGCCCCGCCCTGCTCGACAGCTACACCGCCGAGCGGCGCCCGGTCTTCGCCGACACCGGGCAGTCGATCGCCGACGGCGTCGCGGCCGACCGCGACTTCCTGGCCCGCTACAGCCCGGCCCGCGACCGCGACGAGTTCGAGCGCGAGTGGCGTGCCATGACCGGCGGCGAGACCGCGCCGCCTGGTACGAGCCGCACTACGAGGGCTCGCCGGTCGTCTGCGGGCCCCCGGGCGCCGTGTCCGGCGCCCACGGCGGCCACGCCTTCGCCGCGCGGGCCGGCCACCACCTCGCCCCGGTGCCGCTGTCGCCGGGCGGGAACGCCTTCGCCCAGCTGGGCCAGGGCTTCACGCTGATCGCGCTGGGCGGCGACAAGACCGGGGCCCCGGTCACCGCGTTCCGCGCGGCGGCGGACAAGGCCGGGCTGCCGCTGCACGTGATCACCGACAGCTTCGACGGGCCGCGCGCGGCCTACCGGCAGCCCCTCATCCTGGTCCGGCCGGACCAGTTCGTCGCCTGGGCGGGCGAGGAGGTCCCGGCCGACCCGGCCGCGCTGCTGCGCCGGGTGGCCGGCCACCCGGAGGGTTGAGTGCCATGGGCATCCGGCTAAGCGATTCCGCACGGGCGCTGGTCGGCGGGCGGAACTACGCCGTGCTGGCCACCGTGAACCCCGACGGCAGCCCGCAGACCTCGGTGATGTGGGTTGGCCTGGACGGCGACGACCTCCTGATGTCGACGGTGGCGGGCCGCCGCAAGCACCAGAACATGGTCCTCGACCCGCGGGTCAGCGTTACCGTGATCGACTCCGGCGACCCGGAGAGCTACGTCGAGCTGCGCGGTCGTGTCACCATGACCCCGGACGAGGGCCGCCGCGTCGACACCGCCCTGTCGTGGAAGTACGACGGCAAGGCCCCAGGCCCTGACGTCCCCGGCGCGGTTCGCATGGTCGTCCGCGTCGAAGTCCTCAAGGCGGCCGGCTGACGGGGCTTAGGCTGTGACGGCTCGCTCCTGGCCGGCCAGGACGACGGCGCCGAGCACCTCGGCGCGGTGGCCGAGGCGGCCGGGCACGACCCGGGCGGCGGCGGACATGACCGGGCAGGCGTGCAGCTCGATGGCCTCGCGCAGGCCGGCGATGATGTAGCGCGCCGCCGGGCCGATCGATGAGTCGAGCACGAACAGGTCGGGGTTGAGCAAGGTGCAGGCGTCAGCGAGGGGCCGGCCGATGGCGCGGCCGAAGTCGCCAAGCAGCCGTTGCATGCCGACGTCGCCGGCCTCGGCCAGGCTGAGCACCGCCCGGTAGGTCAGCGGCCGCTCGTAGGCGGGCTGGGCCAGCTCGATCATCTGGGTGTTGATCGTCCGGATCAGGCAGCCCCGGCCGCCGCAGGCGCAGACCGGGCCGCCGTCGAGCACCTGGACGTGGGCCAACTCGCCCGCGAACCCCCGGGCGCCGCGGTGCAGCCGGCCACCGATGATGAGGCCGGCCCCCACGCTCGCCTGGCCGAACTTCACGTACACCTGGTCGGGCAGGCCGACGCCGGCGCCGTGGGCGTGCTCCCCGAGCGCGCCCAGGTTGGCGTCGTTCTCGATCAGCACGGCGCCCGCCTCGCCGGCCAGCTGGTCGGCCAGCTCCTCGCCGGCCCAGGCCGAATGGCGCAGGCCGCCGATGTTGGCCGCCGGCACGGTCAGCGCGGTTCCCACGCCCCGCTGGTAGGGCGCGGGAACGCTCAGCACCACCGCGGCCAGGGCGCCGAGCGCGTACCCGGCCGACGCGCAGAGCCGGCCCAGCCCCGCGACGGCCTCCCCGGCGGGCGGCGCCTCCGCCGCCAGCTCGGCGACGAGCACGCCCTCCGCGAGCACCTGGCCGCTCAGCGTGACCAGGCAGCCGCGCAGCTGACCGCCGGTCCAGGTGATCACCGCGATGGCCGGGGCCTGCCCGGCCAGGGTGAGTAGCCGGGCCGGGCGGCCGCGTCCCGCCGGGCCGCCGGGAGCCGGAACAAACGCGACCCGGCCCTGGGCGGTCAGCCGGGTGACCAGGTCGCCCAGCGTCGCCTTAGGCAGGGACAGGTCCCTGGCCAGCTCGGCCCGGCTGGCCTGACCGGCACGCGCAAGCGCGGACAGCAGCCGCGCCTCGGCGGGGCGCAGCGGCCCGGGCTCGTCTCGCGGGGTCATGGCACCAGGCTACGACATTAGGACCGGATACGGTCTAAATGATGACCTCTTTTACAGCGTTATGCCGATCTGTACGCTGTTTATGTGCTTGATGAGCCGGATACCGTCGCGGTTAATTTGCCCGATTCCGGTCAAACGATCCGGGCGGTGACCCGGCGGGCGATCCAGGCGCTCGGCGACCGCCGGTACCGCGGGTGGTTCGTGTGCCAGATCCTGTCCTCCTCCGGCACCATGACCCAGTCGGTGGCGCAGTCCTGGCTGGTGTTCCAGCTCACCGGCCGGCCGTTCGACCTGGGCGTGCTGGCCGTGGCGACCTGGACGCCGGTCCTGCTGGGCGCGCCGTGGGGCGGCGGCCTGGCCGACCGGCTGGGCGCCCGGCGCCTGCTGATGGTCACCCAGGGCCTGTTCATCTTGCTCAACGCGGCCCAGGCGGCGCTGGTCGGCAGCGGGGGCATCGAGCTGTGGATGATCTTCGCGCTCGGCGCGCTCAACGGCGCGGTCATGGCGGTGGACGCGCCCGCCCGCCAGGTCTACGTGTTCGAGCTGGTCGGCCCCGGCCAGCTGGCCAGCGCGGTCGGCCTGTTCGAGGTGGTGATCAACGCCTCGCGGGTCATCGGGCCCGCCGTGGGCGGCGCGCTGCTCGCCGCCCTCGGGACAGCGCCCTGCTTCGTCTTCAACGCGCTGTGCTACCTGCCCATGCTGGTCATGCTGGCACGCCTGGCGCCCGCGGCCGGGCAAGCGGTCCCTGTCACGCCGGCCGACGGGACGGCGAGCGCGGCCGGCCGGGTGCCGCCCGCGCGGCCCGGCGGCTTCGTCGAGGCGCTGCGCCTGGTCAGCGGCCACCCGGAGATCCGCTCCTGCGTGCTGATCGCCCTGGCGGGGAGCATCCTGTTCGACCTGAGCGTGTCGGCACCGCCGTTCGTCGGCCGGGTGCTGCACCTGGGCGGTGGCGGGTACGGTGCGCTGATGGCGGCGTTCGGGCTCGGGGCGCTGCCCGGCGCGCTCGCGGCCGCCGCCGCGCCCGGCGCGCCGAGCGGCCGGCGGCTGCGGGTGCTGGCCGTGGCCACCGGCGCGGCGGTCGTCGCCGCGGCGCTCAGCCCGGACGCCGTCGCGGCCTTCGCCGGCGTGGCGGTGTGCGGGTTCACCTCGATCTGGCTGATCGCGGCGGCCAACACGCTCGTGCAGCTGCGCACCGGCCCCCGGCTGCGCGGGCGGGTCATGGGCATCTGGACGATGATCCTGCCCGGCAGCTGCCCGTTGACGGGCCTGCTGGTCGCGGCGCTGTCCGCCGCCAGCCCGCGGGCCGGGTTCGGGCTGTCCGGCGCGGTGATGGCCGTGGTGGCGGCGGTGACCTGGACCGCACTCGGCCGCCGGGCACCCGGGCCGCCGCCGGCCTGATTTCCGCCAGCCCCGGTCGATCTCCCCGCACAAGCCCCCACCGCGAGTAAACGAGTACCGACCGAAGGAGCGAACCATGACCGGAACCGACCAGGCCGCGAGCCCCCGCCTGCTGTGCTTCGGCGCCCACCCCGACGACTGCGAGATCAAGGCCTCCGGCCTGGCCGCGCTGTGGACCCGGGCCGGAGGCGCGGCGCGCTTCGTCGCCTTGACCGACGGCAGCGCCGGGCACCACGAGCTGGCGGGCGAGCCGCTGGTGCGGCGCCGGCGGGCGGAGGCCCTGGCCGGCGCGCTGGCCGTCGGCGCGGATTCGGTCATCCTCGACAACGCCGACGGGACGCTGATGCCCACGCTGGAGAACCGGCTGCGATTGATCAGGGAGATCAGGCGGTTCCGTCCGGACGTCATCGCCTGCCCCCGGACCAACGACTACCACCCGGACCACCGCTACACCGGGGTCCTCGTCCAGGACGCCTGCTACCTGCTCAAGGTGCCCAACGTGCTGCCGCTGGTGCCGGTCGCCGACCGTGACCCGGTCGTGCTGTTCATGGACGACCCGTTCACCAAGCCCGAGCCGCTGCGCGCCGACGTGGCCCTGGACATCACCCCGGTGATCGAGGCCAAGCTCGCCGCGGTCGGCGCGCACGAGTCCCAGGTGCTGGAGTGGCTGCCCTGGATCGGCGGCTACGCCAGCGAGATGCCCGCCGACGACGCCGGCCGGCGCGCGTACGCCAGCGGCCGGATCGCCACCGAGGCCGAGCGCGCGGCCGACCGGCACCGCGCGGCCCTGGCGGACCGCTACGGCGAGCAGGCCGGCGGCGCGGTCCGGTACGCGGAGGCGTTCGAGGTCTCCGAGTATGCCGCGCCGCTCACCGCCGAGGCCGCCAGGTCGCTGTTCCCGTTCTGACCTGGGCTTCCGCCCTGAACTGCTCGACGGCATCGCGGTTTAGGCGTCATCCAATTTTTACCACTGGTATTGACCATTGGATTTGCCGGACCTACGCTCCTCGCAACCCCCCGGTAACCAACGAGGAGAAGCGAGAACCTGCTGGCTGTCACGCCCGCGTGGTCGATGAAGCCGCGACCGCGGCCGGACTAAACCGACGCGATCCGCGCAGGCGGCAAAGCAAGGACCTTCACTGGGGCAGGCCCGCCACGGCTTGTCGACGCGCTCATCTCTTCGCTAGGAGAAAGGTCTGCTTTATGCGGCTGACCCGAGTACTCCACGGGCCGCTTCCCCGGCGCACGGTCGCGGCCATCGCGGCGACCGCCACGCTTGGTGCCGTCGCCCTCGTGGGTTGCAGCTCCGGCGGCGGCGGTGGCGGCGGCAACGCCGACAGCGGCACCCTGAAGATCATCACCTGGGTGAACCCGCCCGCTGTCAACGCGCTCACCGCGATTGACAAGGAATTCGAGGCGAAGTACCCCAACATCAAGGTCCAGCTGCAGACGGCGGCCAACGTGGCCACCGGCTACGCCAACCTGCTGCAGACCACGGTGGACTCCAGCAGCGCCGACATCGTCACCACCGTTGACCAGCTGCAGCCGCTGCCGCTTAACCCGACCAGGAAGTCCGAGGCGCTGACCCAGTTCTGGTCGACCAACGGCGTGTTCGCCGACCTGAGCGGCCAGCCGTGGGCCAAGAACCTCAACAGCACCGCCAAGGCAGCCGAGACCTACAACGGGAAGCTGTACGGCCTGCTGTCCGGCGTCTACCAGGAGCTGGTCTTCTACAACAAGGCGGACTTCGCCAAGTACCACCTGACCCCGCCGACGACCTGGTCCCAGTTCATCAACATCCTCAACACGTTCAAGTCCAAGGGCGTCACCCCGCTGTGGTTCGGCCTCGGCAGCGGCGCCAGCCAGTACGTGACCCGGATGCTGGCCGAGCCCCTCATGTCCGAGCTGTGGTCGCAGCAGGCCAGCGGCGAGACCCTTGCGCGGGCGCTGGAAAAGGGCGACCTGAAGTGGAACAGCCCGCAGATGGTCCAGGTGCTGCAGAAGGAGCAGCAGCTGGCCCAGTACCTGGAGCCCTCCTACACCGGCGTCGCCTGGCAGGGCATGCCCGGAGCGTTCGCCCAGGACAAGGCGCCGATGCTGATCGACGGCTCCTGGGACCTGACCAGCGTGCAGCAGGCTAACCCGAAGCTGGACGCCGGCAGCTTCGCGCTGCCCGGCAGCGACGACCCCAGCGTCAACCAGCCGGTGGCCAACCAGGACCTCACCTTCGAGGTGCTGCAGAAGGCGCCGGACAAGGCCCTGGCGATGAAGTGGATGTCGTTCTTCACCAGCCCGGCCATCTACAAGCAGTACGTGAACATGACCGGCATCTCGCCGATCATGACCAACGGCGGACCCTACTCCAGCTACAGCTCCAAGGTGCTTGGGCCGCTGTTCGGCAAGGGCATCAACCCCGGTGACGTCCTGCCCGCGCTGTCCCCGAGCCAGGGGTTCTGGGACACGGCCACCCAGTGGCCGCTGCTGCAAGAGCAGGTCATGCAGGGGTCGAAGTCCCCGCAGGACGCGGCCAGCCAGTACGCGTCGGACTGGAAGACCGGCTAACCACCCTGGCCGGACGTGCGATCCGCCGTTCCGCCCCGGACCTGGCCGGGGCGGAACGGCGGCACTCGGCGTGACCACCGACGATCTCCCGAAGCCCTGAAGGAGCGCGCATGGCCCGAGCACCCGGCGAGTCCACCATCCGGCTGCTGTCCCGCCCGTCGCGGTGGACCATGCTGGCGGGCCTGTTCGTCGCCCTCGCCGTTTTCCTGCTGTTCGGCATCGCCCCGGCGATCGCCAACATCATCATCTCGCTGACCGACTACTCGGGGCTGGCCGGCGCTTCCACCTCATTCACCGGGTTCGACAACTACGTCACGCTGTTCACCACGCAGTGGCCCGGCCTGGTGGGCAGCCTGGGTGACTCGCTGTACTTCGTGATCGGCGTGACCGTGGTGCAGAACGTGATCGCGCTCGCCCTGGCGCACCGCCTGGCGGGCGACGGCCGGACCGCCGCGCTGCTGCGCATCGCGGCGTTCCTGCCGCTCGTGCTCGGCGTCACCGTGGTCGGCGTGGTCTGGCTGCTGATGTTCGACCCGCAGTCCGGGCCGGCCCAGTCGATACTCGGCCACGCCGGCATCCACTCGGCCTTCTTCGGCTCGGGCAGCGCGGCCATGCCGCTGACCATCATGGTCCAGGTCTGGCAGAACCTGGGCTTCACCATGGTCGTGTTCATCGGCGGCCTCAAGGCGATCCCGGTCGAGGTCTTCGAGGCGGCCAACCTGGACGGCGCGGCCGGCTGGCGGCGGTTCCGCAGCGTGACCTGGCCGCTGATGGCCCCGGTGGTGAGCGTGAACGTCACGTTCGCGGTGATCGGCTCGCTGACCACCTACAACCTGATCTACATCCTGACCGACGGGCAGTTCGGCACCAACACCCTGGGCATCTTGGCCTTCAACACGGCGTTCGGCAACACCGCCGACCTCGGCCTCGGCGCCGCGATGAGCGTGTTCCTGCTGCTCCTGGCCATCATCGTCGCCCTGCCCCTGGTGGCCTACCTGCAGCACCGAGAGCGGAGGCTCCTAGGGTGAGCGAGCTTGCGAGCGAATCAGTAAACACAGGGCGTCCGCGAATGCGGCCGACGAGCGCCAGCGAGGAGGTCTCATGAGCGTCAGCACCACGACCGCCCGCCCGGCCGCGCCCCGGTCCGCCCCGGCCAGCCCGCGCCCGCGGTTCCGCAATCCCCGCCGCACCTGGCGGATCGCCACCGGCATCCTGATCGCGCTGCTGTTCGTCATCCCAGTCGCCTACGTGCTGATGATCTCGTTCGAGCCGCAGGGCCACTTCCTGAAAAACCCGCTGACGCCGTCCGCGCCGACGTTCGCCAACTACTCCGCGGCCTGGACCCAGGGCGACCTGGGCCCGCAGGTGCTGAACACGATCCTGTACTCGGTCGCGGCCTCGGCCATCTCCGTGGCGCTCAGCCTGCTAGTGGCCTTCCCGATCGCCAGGAGGCTGGTGCGGGGCTCCACGTTCATCTACCGGACGTTCGTCGTCGGGGTCTGCATCCCGCTGCCGATCATCCCGCTGTTCATCGAGGCCCAGGACCTTGACCTGTACAACAGCCGGCTCGGCTACATCCTGCTGCACGTCGAGCCGGGCCTGCCGCTCGGCGTCATCCTGCTGGCCGCTTTCGTGATGTCCGTGCCGACCGAGTTGGACGAGGCCGCCTTCCTCGAAGGCTGCGGCTACCTCCGCTACCTGGTGCGGGTCGTGGCGCCGATGGCCTGGCCCAGCCTGGTCATCGCGTTCCTCTACTCGCTGCTCGCGGTGTGGAACGACATCATCGGCCCGGTCGTTTTCCTTTCCGACCCCAGCCTGTTCCCGGTCACCCGGGGCGTCTACAACTTCTACGGCGCCAACGTCGGCGCCTACACCATCCTCGCCGCGGCGGTGGTAATCGTGAGCCTGCCGGTGGTGGCGCTGTTCATCGCGTCGCAACGGCAACTGCTCAGGGCCAGCGTCGTCGCCTCCCGGTGACGGCCGCCCTGGGAGAGTGCCCTACTCAAAACGTCAGGCGCCTGCCCGTTTCCGCGAGGGTGCGCCGGGTCAGCTGCATGCCGGCGCCCACCTCAAGCGAGGCGCGGAACTTGTACCGGTCGCCCCGGTACACGCCTGCGCCCCACTGGACCACCTGGCCTGCCTGGCCGAACGTCACCTGCTGGATCTCCAGCACCGACCCGGAGGCGTCCAGGCCGAGCAGCTCGGCGTAGGCCGGCTGGACCTGGCGGCTCTGGATCGCGCACTCGGCCCGCATCGGCGCGCTGCCCTGCTCGGTCAGCGCCCGGTACAGCGACTTGGTGCGGAAGTCCAGCTCGGCCAGGTCCGGGGCGAGGACCGCCGGCACCAGGCTGTGGTCGACCAGGATGGGGATCTGGTCCAGGGAGCGCAACCGGACCAGCTCGTGCACCAGCGCGCCGGGGGCCAGGTGCAGCAGCTCGGCCTCGTCCACGTCGGTCGGCCGGGTGACCAGCTTGAGCACCCGGGCCGACGGGGTGCGGCCGTGCGCCTCGGCCAGGTCGGTGAAGCTAACCAGGCCGGTGGCGCCCTCCTCGATCGCACCGCCGGCGTCCGGCGGTACCCAGCGGGCCCCGCCCTCGGCCCGCAGCAGCCCCTCGAGTTCGAGGGTGCGCAGCGCCTGGCGCAGCGTCACCCGGCTCACCCCGAGCTCCTCGGCGAGCGACCGCTCGCCGGGAACCCGGCTGCCGGGCGCGAAGGCGCCTGACCTGATCCGGCTGCGCAGGATCTCGGTCACCTGCTGGTGCAAGACTGCCATCGGTAACTCCGCCGCTCGATCGGCCCGCCGCCTTGCCGCGTCCGACTCACGATGGGCAGGCCTCCGCTGTGTCGACCTTGGTGTCGGAACTGAGGAAGACGAACTCGTCGGGATCCGCCGACCTGGCGGCGGCCAGGCCCGCCGCGACGTCCTGCAGCAGGATCCCAGCGAAAGCGTACTCTTCCGCCAGTGACCAGGCCGGCAGCCGCACCGCGCGCACGTTGGGGTGGTCCCAGGCCGGGTCGTCGCCGGCCGCGAGGATCGTCACCCGGTGGCCGCGCCCGGCGAGCAGGCCGGTCACCATGGACGCGCCGTCCGCGCCGATCACGAGGTGGCCGACCCCCGGCCAGGCCTCCATCGGGCCGTGCAGGTACTGGCGGCCGTCGAACGCGGCGGTGGGCAGCGTGGACACCTCGCGCAGCAGCAGGGCGCCGGCTTCGGCCGCGCCGGCGTGGCCGCCGAAGCCGACCACGTCGACCGCCGTGCCCGCGGACAGCTCGGCCACCAGGTCCTGCGCTACCCCGGCCGCGCCGGAGCGGAAGGCGGCCAGTCGCTCGCCGAGCGACAGCCAGCCGTCACCGGGCCGCCCGGTGGTCCAGGCGTCGGTCAGCATGCCCATCGCGACGATCGAGGCGGTGTAGCCGACGGTGGAGGCCAGGCTGTCCGGAACCGACCCGAAGTCGATTGCGCCGGCGCAGGCCTGGGCGAGCGGCGAGCCGGCCATGTTGACCACGGCGAGCGTCGGCGACGTCAGGCCGCGCACCGCGTCGATGGTCTCCCGGCTCTTGCCCGACTGGGACAGCGCCACCACCAGGTCGCTGAAGTCGAAGGTGTCCCTGTCGTAGTCGCTGGCCACGACGCGGAGCGCGGCCCGGCCGCGCTGGCGCAGCTCGTGGGTGGCCGCCCCGAGCGCCGCGTAGCTGGCGCCCATGCCGACCAGCACCGGCTTGCGCGGTGCGGCCGGCGCTGCGGTCCCCAGCGTGCCGGCCAGCGCCCGGGCCATGCTCGTGACGTGGGCGGCCTGGGCCTCCAGCGCGTCCAGGTACTTCACCGGTCCGTCAGGCACAGTTTCCTCACTTCTGTTGACACCGATCGGGGTAGACACAGGTCACACGGGGCCCGCCCCGCCGCGACGCTCACTGCCCGCTCACCAGGCCAGGCAGTAGCCGCTTGTCCGGCCGGACACGGCTTGCTTGGACGGCATCACGGGGCACCCGTGGTCTCGCTGGTATGGCCTGGCCGGATCAGCTTATGACCTAGTGATCCAATGGTCAATACCAGTGGAGTGCTTATGCCCGGGGCTGGTGCGCACTGGTCTGTTCGATTGAAAAATCTGACTTTAAGGAACGGGCGGTGACTTTCTCGCCTCGGCCAGCATGCGGCCGCCGGCCGGCGGCATACCGGTGGTCACCGGGAGGCCAGCCACGTGCCGTCGGCCAGGTAGCGCCGGGCGACCTCGACGGTGCCCGGCAGGTACTCGGCCCACAGGTCCGGCGGCAGCGCGTCCTCGCGGTGCGTGGTCGTCCAGCCCAGGATGGTCAGGCGGCGCAGCATGGACAGCGCGCACGCGGCCCGCAGGTCCTGCGCGGTCAGCGGGGCGACGCTGCGGTAGCCGTCCAGCCAGGCCGCGGCCATGCCCCGCGCCTCCGGCCGGTGCTCGTAGAAGGTCAGGGCCGAGCCGAAGTCGTACAGGTAGTACCCGTAGCCGCAGTCATCGAAGTCGATCACGGTCAGCCCGCCGTCGTCCACCATGACGTTGGACGGTCGCAGGTCGGCGTGGATCAGGCCGAAGTGCCGCGGCGAGCGGTCCACCCCCGCGGCGGCCAGGGTCCGCAGGGCGGCGTCCTGTGCCTCCTGCAGCTCCCGCCGCTCCCCCGGGGCCAGCGCGGCCCGGGTCCAGTGGCCCCAGCGGGCGGCCGGGCCGACCATGTCGGCGGTGTCCCAGGAGAACCGCAGGAAACCATCCGGTGCCCGCCACTTCCGCGCGTGGACGTGCAGACGGGCGGAGAGGCGGCCGATCTCGGCGAACTGCCCGGCGGCGTCACCGCCCGCGTCCAGCAGGTCTTCCAGCACCGTGCCCGTGACGTGCTCGAACGCCACCGCGGTCCACCGTGCCCCCTGGGCGTCGGGCAGCGACGCGAACAGCGTGCCGCCGGAGGTCCTGACCGGCCCGGGGGTGCGGATCACCCCGTCGGCCACCAGGGCCTCGATCCACAGCAGCTCCGATGACACGTGCGCGGTGGTCTCCGCGTACCCGGGGCGGGCCAGTCGCACCACCATGCGGGTGGCGTCGCCGACGGCGACGCGGAAGGTCGCGTTCTCGGACACCGCGATCAGGGTGACCGACGGCGCGTCGAGCTGCCACGCCTTGGCGATGCCGTCCCGCACCCAGGCGGGCGCGCCGTCGCCGCGGCGCAGCTCCTCGAACGCGGCCATGGAGGGCTGCGTGCCCGGCATGTCCACCCCTTTTCTGACGATCCAGCGGGATCAGGGTAAGCCCGGCCGGCGGCCGGCGCCATGGCCCCGGCCATGGGACCTAACCGGGCGCTCACCGGGCGGGCCGGCCTGTTACGCTGCGGAAATGTCCGGGTGCCGGCGGATGCCCGCGGCTGGACCACGATAAGACGAGCACGGGCGGCTCCGCGGGGCCGCCCGCTGGCTCTCCGGGGCCCGCCGGCAGTGTGGGCGGGGCAGCGAGACGAAGGCAGCGATGACCAGCAGTACGGGCAGCGTTTCTATCCTCGAGGGCAACAGCTTCAAGTCGGCGGACAGCGCCGGCCTCGGGTCGCGGGCCCGCGACCTGATCGCGCGGCGCGAGCGCGCGCTCGGGCCGGCGTACCGGCTGTTCTACCGGCACCCGGTCGAGCTGGTGCGGGGCAGCGGGGCGCGCGTGTGGGACGCCGACGGCCGGGAGTACCTCGACCTGTACAACAACGTGCCGTCGGTCGGCCACGCCCACCCGCGGGTGGTCGCGGCGGTGGCCCGGCAAATGGCCGAGCTGAACACGCACACCCGGTACCTGCACGAGGCGATCGTGGCCTACGCCGAGGACCTGCTGGCCACCCTGCCGGCCGAGGTCGACCGGGTGATGTTCGTGTGCACCGGGTCGGAAGCCAACGACCTGGCGCTGCGCGTCGGCCGCGCCTACTCCGGCGGCGCCGCCTACATCGCCACCCGCGAGGCCTACCACGGCAACACCGCGCTGGTGTCGGCCCACTCCCCCTCGCTGTCGAACGTCGAGGCGATGGACCCGGCGCTGCGCGTCATCGACCCGCCTGACACCTACCGGCACGGCTCCTCGGCGGCGGCCGCCGCGGCGTTCCTGGCCTCGGTCGAGCGGGCCGTCGCCGACATCGAGGCGTCCGGCGACGGGCTGGCCGGGCTCATCGCCGACTCGTCGTTCTCCTCCGACGGCGTCTTCACCGGGGAGCCGGGCATGATCGCCGCGGCGGTGGACCTTGTCCGGGCCCGCGGCGGGGTGTTCATCGCCGACGAAGTGCAGCCCGGCTTCGCCAGGACCGGCGAGGCGTTCTGGGGCTTCGCCCGGCACGGGGTCGTCCCCGACCTGGTGACGACGGGCAAGCCCATGGGCAACGGGTTCCCGGTGGCGGCCCTGGCGGCCAGGCACGAGGTGCTTGAGGCGTTCAGCGCGGCCCGCCCCTACTTCAACACGTTCGGCGGCAACCCGGTGGCCATCGCCGCGGCCCAGGCGGTGCTCGACGTCATCCGCGACGAGGGCCTGCAGGAGCGCGCACTCGTCACCGGCGAGCGGCTGCGCGAAGCGCTGCGCGCGCTGACGGAGAAGCACCCCAGCATCGGGGACGTCCGCGGCGCTGGCCTGTACACCGGCCTGGAGCTGGTCACCGACCGCGAGTCGAGGCAGCCGGCGACCGGGCTGGCGCTTGAGGTCATCGAGGAGCTGCGCGAGCGCCGCGTGCTGACCAGCGTCTGCGGCCCGGCGAGCAACGTGCTGAAACTGCGGCCGCCACTCGCGCTGGCCGAATCCGACGTCCCCCGGCTGGCCGAGGCCCTCGACGGCGCGCTGACCGCCGCCGAGGCCCGGGCGGGCGGCGCCGGGTAACCGCTCGCGTCGGCGCGGCGGCGCCGACGTGTCACAACTCCGGGTGGCGCCCTGTCTGGGAGGGAAAGATCACCTGGAGGGAGAGGAGCATGCGAGTCTTCGTCACCGGAGCGACCGGGGTCATGGGCAGGTTCCTGGTGCCCGGCCTGGTCGCGGCGGGTCATCAGGTCACCGCGACCACCAGGACGCCCGGCAAGGCCGCGGGGCTGCGCACGGCAGGCGCGGAGCCGGCGGTCCTCGACGGGCTGGACCGGGCGGCGGTGCTGACCGCGGTCAGGGACGCGGCGCCGGACGTCATCGTGCACCAGATGACCGCGCTCGCGGGCATGCGCAACCTCTACCACATGGACAAGGTGTTCGCGGCCACCAACGAGCTGCGCACCCGGGGCACCGACTACCTCCTCGCGGCGGCGGCCGAGGCCGGGACCCGGCGGTTCATTGCCCAGAGCTATGCCGGCTGGCCGGGCGAGCGGTCCGGCGGCCCGGTCAAGACCGAGCAGGACCCGTACGACCCGTCCCCCGTCCCGTCGGCGGTGCGCACCCTCGCCGCGATCAGGCACGTCGACCAGGTCGTGCCCGCCCAGGCGGCGCAGGGCCTGGTGCTGCGCTACGGCGGCTTTTACGGGCCCGGCACCTCCGACATGCTGGTGGACATGGTGCGCAAGCGGCAGCTGCCGGTCATCGGCGACGGGGCCGGGGTCTGGTCGTTCACCGAGATCACCGACGCCGCCGCCGGGACGGTCGCCGCCGTGGAGCGCGGCGCGCCCGGCGTGTACAACGTGGTGGACAGCGACCCGGCGCCGGTCGCCGAGTGGCTGCCCTACCTGGCAGGCCTCGCGGGCGCCAAGGCGCCCCGTCGGGTGCCCGCCTGGCTCGGCCGCCTGCTGGCCGGCGAGTTCGTCACCGCCACCATGACCAGCATCCGCGGCGCGTCGAACGAGAAGGCCAGGAAGGAGCTCGGCTGGGAGCCGAAGTACGCGAGCTGGCGGGAGGGGTTCCGTGACTGGGTCAGCGGATGACGCCGTGACGGCGCGGCCGAGGCGGACGGCTACCGCCGGCTGCTGTTCTCCATCGCCTACGGGATGACCGGGTCGGTGGGCGACGCCGAGGACATCGTGCAGGACGCCTTCGTCGGCCTGACCAGGGCCCGGCAGGCCGGCACCGAGATCGCCAACGTCAAGGCCTACCTGAGCACGGCGGTGACCAGGCTTGGCATCAACTACCTGGGGTCGGCCCGGGTGCGGCGGGAGACGTACGTGGGCGACTGGCTGCCCGAGCCGCTGGTGGTGCCGGCCGACGAGCCGGGCCCGGCCGAGCACGCCGAGCTGGCCGACTCGCTGTCCATGGCGTTCCTGGTGCTGCTCGAGGCGCTGTCCCCGGTGGAACGGGCGGTGTTCATGCTGCGCGAGGTGTTCGGGTACGGCTACCAGGACGTCGCCAGGATCACCGGCAAGTCGGAGGTGAACTGCCGGCAGATCTTCGCCCGGGCCCGGCAGCGCGTCTCGGCCGGCGCCCCGGGGGAAGACCCGGCGCGGGACACCGGCCCGTCCGCCGGGCGGCGGGCCGAGGGCGAGGAGCTGGCCCGCAGGTTCTTCGCCGCCGCGGGCGGCGGCGACATGGACGCGCTGCTGGCCATGCTGGCGCCGGACGTGGTGTTCACCGGCGACGGCGGCGGCAAGGCCCAGGCCGTCGGCCGACCGCTGGCCGGCGCGGAGCGGGTGGCCCGGCTGCTGGCCGGCCTGTTCCGCCGCGGCCGGGCGATGGGCGCGTCGCTGCGGCCGGCCTGGATCAACGGCCAGCCCGGCGCGGTCACCTACGACGCCGACGGCCTGGTGGTCAGCGTCATCGCGCTGGAGATCGCCGAAGGCCAGGTGCTGGCCATCCAGGGCGTGGTCAACCCGGACAAGCTCGGCCACCTCGGCCCGGTCTCCGACATCGCCCGGCTGCCAGGAAAGGGGTGAACGTCCCTCTGGCCGCGCCCGGGTTCACCCGGTACGAGGTGGCCCCGGGCGGTGACCTCTGATGGCTAGCGTGCGACAGCGGGGGAAGCGAATCACCGGGCTACCGGGACCCGGACAGCAAGCAGAAGAGCGCTGGCTCATTCGACTCCCACGACGAGGCGCTTACCCGTGCGCAAGTCGCGGAGCTTGACGCGAAGCCGCTGGAGTACCCCGAAGTCCATCCCAAGGAGCGGCGGGGAAAGGTCACCTTGACGGGGTACGCGCCCGGCTGGCTTGAGGGACAAGCACTGCTGGAGGCGAACTCCGTCGAGATCGCCACGAGCGCGCTGAAGCGGATCACCCCTCACCTTGGTGCCAAGGCGCGGGAGGACGTCACCCCGGATGACGTTCGCCGTATGCTCGCGGCGCTGAATAAGTCTGGCCTGAGCGACGGCACCGTTTCGCGCACGCTCGACGTCGCCAGGCAGCTCCCTCCCCAAGGCCGCCACCGAAGGCGTCAGGTACCGCATCAAGGAACGCCGCAAACTGCGGATCGCGACCCGCGAGCAGGCCCGGGTGGTCGAGGACGCGACCGACCCCCGGTATCGCCTACTCGTCCGCACGGCCTTCACCACAGGGGCCAGGTGGGGAGAGCTGATCGCCATCCGTGGGACCGACATTGAGAAGCGCGGCGCGGGCTTCGTGGTGAAGATCCACTGGCTCCCGGCGATCGAGAAGGCCGGTGTTAGCGGCCTGAGAGTCCACGACATGCGGCGCAGTGCCATCAGTTGGTGGGTCGCGGCGCGTATCCCCCTGGCAGACGTGCGCGACAGGGCCGGGCACAGCTCCATCGCGGTCACCAACACGTACGTCCTCGCGGTGCCCGGCGACGACGACCCGTTCGCGGCGTTCTTCGAGGAGGCCGCGTGATGACGTACGCCGAGGGGACGCCGGTCCTGGTCAAGTATCCCGCCCCGGGCATGACCAACGAGACGCCGCGCGAGAACTGGCGTGGATGCCCGGCACGATCGAAGAGAAGTGCGGCCCGGATGAGTGGCTGGTTGGGGTGGCAGTCGCGAGACGTCGCCACGACCGGGGACGGGGCACCCGCGCCCACCGACGCCGACGACGCGGACGTCTTCTACCCGTGTTGCTTCCGGGGCTCCTCCGAGATCCGGGCGGCCCGGTGAACGGGGAGAAGTTCGCCCGGGTGCTGGCCGTGCTGGCCGTGCTGGCCGTGCTCGCGGTCGCCGTCGTCGTGGGCATGCTGAGCTTCACGCATATCGAGACATTGGCACTCGCGTACGGCTACACGCTCACAGCCGCGCGCCTGCTGCCGGTCAGCGTTGACGGGCTTATCGTCGCGGCGTCGCTGGCGTGACCGAGGCTCGCGCACGCGGTGGGGCATCGGGCCTGTCCCGTGCCGGGCTGGTCCTCGGCATCCTCGCCACCCTTGCGGCGAACGTCGCAGCAGGCGCGCAGTTCGGCATCGTCGGCGGACTGGTCAACGCGTGGCCTGCTATCGCGTTCATCGTGGCGTCGGAGATCCTGCTGCGGATGCTGCGCGCGGCCCGGAACGTACCCAGCGCCCAGGGGGCCGCCGGGACAGTGGCAGCGGTGATATCTACCCCGTCCGTGAGCACGCTGGAGACAGTGGCGGACGTACCCGGAGACGTGCTCCCAGAGGTTCCAGTGGACGCGCCCGTGTCACCCGCTAGCGTGCCCGACGACGGGCCGGAAGACGTGGCCGTAACCGTGCCTGCCGATGTGCCCGACGTCGCTCCCGTGGCCCCTCTGCGGCCCCTTCCCCAGCGCACGCCGAGGCGTGCCTCACCGGGCAGGCCGAAGGCACCTGAGCGCGTGTTCGCTGCCGAGATCCAGCGCGGTGAACTCCCCAGTTTGAGAGAGGTGATGCGCCGGGCGGGGTGCGGTCAGCCATGTGCCCGGGAAATCCTCGCGGAACTTGCGGAGACGGTTAGGGAAAAGGCAGCGTAAGGAATACAGATCAGGCCCGGGAGATACATTTCCTGGGCCTTTTCCGTGCCTGGGGTCACAGCCTCAACATGTCAGCCTCAGCATAAACGCGGAATGAATGCTGAGGCTGACACGTTGAGGATAAATGCGCAGGCCAGATGCTGTTAATCGCACTTGCATTCCCCTTCATAGTGCGTTAGATTCTTGTCACTCACCACGATGGAAGAACGGAGCCACATATGAGCAACGAGCCACGCACCACGGACACCGAGCTGGTGGTTATCGTCGTAGACGACAACGGTCACCCTGTCATCCTGAGTGAAGGCATGTACGACGACGAGAACGCGGTATTCCTCAGCGATGATCCGCGCATCCCGGGGATTCTGGAAGACTACCCAGGCGCGCGGGTGATGCCCTGGAACCCGTGGTCCGGCGAGTTCGAAGAGGTGCTTGCCCGCGCGGCGGAGCAGGGCGACTGCCGCTGGATCGAGGACGAGCACGGCGGCGCGGAACATGTGTGCGTGTGCGAAGACGATGAGGACGACTGAGCACGGGTGCACCCAGCCACGCAGGGTGCCGTGGACAGTGACAGGAAGGCCCGTTCCCGGCCCGGAGAGGCCTTAGGGGGCGGGTTTTCTCGTCCCTTGCGCCAATAAAAGCCCCCGCCGACGTGGACGACGGGGGCCAAGAACCAAGGCCGGGCCTACCGCAGCGACGCGGTGAACCTCGTCCATGCGTCGGCGGGCACGCTGAGCGTGAGCCGGACCGGATCGTCGGCCTGAGTGGTGTCGCGGACCAGGACCAGGCCGCTAGTGCTGGCCGTCTCGACGCAGTTGCCGCCGCCCGATCCTGAGTAGCTGGCTGTCCGCCAGTTCAGTCCGTCCACTCGTCAAGCATCCTCTCCAAGAACACCAAGGACTCCCTTGCCCGGAGTGCCGTGGTCATCAAGGTAGCGAACCGCGTTTCCTGGTCCAACACGGCGTCAGGCTCATCAGTAGTCGAGCCGTCAGCCGAGGTCTCAAGGTACGCCATGCGAAGCCCTGATTTCGTCTCAGCGAGGTAGAACGCACCGGACAGGCCGCAGTGCGTCGTGTCCGTGATGACCTGGAGCACTACGTTCGGGCGGCTGGCCATGTCGATAAGGTGCCGGACCTGATCGGCCATCACCTTGCGGCTGCCAACCTCGCGCTTCAGTACGTACTGGTCCACGACTACCCACGTCCTTGGGGGCGACTCCCGGGCAAAGATCCGCTGACGGGCCAGCCTCCCTTCTGTGCGCTCGTCAACCAGTTCCCGCGTGACCCCGGGGTGTGTCTCCAGAACCGTTCGCATGTAGTCCTCGGTCTGGAGCGGGCCGGGCACTAGCAGCGGCTCATACAACTTGATGACCACGGCTTCTGCTTCAACGTCAGCGAACGGCCGGAAGCCAGCCGAGAACGGAAGCTGGTGCAACCGGGCCTCAAGGTCGGGTGAACGTGCCAGGCGTGTCGAACAACTCATCGAGGTCGCGGGCCTGCTCGGCGGTCGGTGCCCGGTAGCCCGTCTCTATGTTCGCCAGGGTGGAGGCGCTGTGGTGTACCTCGGCGGCCAGATCCTCCCGGGACATCCCGCGCTTCTCGCGGTGCTTGCGGAGCGTCTTCGCAAACAGCATCCGGTCCGGGTCATCACGCCCTGACGCCATCCGTCACGCACCTTCACACGATCGGCTTGAGCTTCAAATCTCGCTGTATCCCTGCACATTCTCTCTGTGACTGTGGCCCCCGCGCCACCCGGCCGGTGAAGATCGGGTCACGCTCCGCCGTCGCCGGGTCAACCGCGAGAGTGGCCGAGGTCAGTGCGGCGGCGGGGCGCGTCACAAACGACGGGAAGGCTCGACCGTGATCACCACCACCCAGCAGCGACAGCAGCAGCCCGCGCACGCGCTACGGCCAAGCCCCGTCGCGGACCTGATAGCGAACCACCGTGAGCTGATGCGCGAGGTCTGGGCGAGGCACGCCCGGGAGCTAGCCGAGATGGGGCAGCAGGGGCGCGCGGCGTGACCAGCCGTCAGAACGCGCTAGCGGTGCGCAAGGCGATCGAGGCGGCCCGTCCTGAGATCGCGATCACCACGCCGCTAGCCTCGCTGTCGGGGTTGTGGGAACTCTGCGTCGGTGGCGAGACCAGCCAGTATGACGACTTCTGGCTCATGGTTGACCACCTGGCCGCCAAGTACGGCATCAACACCTAGCCGGGCGATGCCGACGAAGCCCGGTCGCTCATTTCTAGTCGGCGCACTCGGTCATCGTTGGGACGATCTCGCTGTGCAGCGACTCACCGGGGCGCGTCGGCCGCAGTTGGGCGCGCGGCCCGCCGTCCGCGTCGGTGTAGACCTCCCGGCCGCACCTCGGGCAGGTCGTGCACGGGACTTCTACCCGCTGCACCGGGCGGCCTTCTCTGGCGTCGCGCAGGATCATCGCCTGCTGGCGAGCCGGGGTCCCCTACCAGGTCCGCGACACCGACGGCACCCCGCTGTCCGCGCCCCAGGGCCGCGCGATCATCGCCGAGGCTACCGCGTCTCCGGCGAGCTGCGCGCCCGCCGCCGCACCAGCCACACCAAGACGGGGACGAGCCGGCGACACCAGGAGTCGCCAAGCGCTCCGACACCAGCCCGACCCCGCACCACCACGCTACGACCAGCCGAACCACTTGACACCGATTAAGAACTCAACTACACGCACAACGGGGAGAACAGTGACTGACGCCATCGAGGCCCTGTCGGCCTTACGCCAGGCGCAGACGGGCCTGACGCCCGCCGAGCTGCTGGCGCTGCCAATGGATGAATACGCCCGCGTCACCGGCCGGGCCACGCCGATACGGGCCGCCTTACAGGCGCTCGACGCAGAGCGGGCGCAGGCACCCCAGCCCCCGGCCCCGGGGACTGCCGAGGCAGTGGCGGACGACATGCCCCAGGGCATCGACGTCTCCCAGCTCACGATGGAGCAGTACGCGGAGTTCAGACAGCAGGCGGGCATCCTGCTGTCCTAGTCGTCCACGGCATTACGGCGATGCCAGAACCTGGGGCGGACGGCGGGTAGGGCTGTGACCGGTTGTAGGACCGCCTCGGGCTTACTGCGGAGTTCGGCGCGGATGGCGTCAATCAGCGCGTCATCGGCCGCCTCTGCCGCTTCCTGCGCGCTGCCGAGCTTGCGCTGAGCGTCGGTCATGATCTCCTCGCTTACCGCCCCCTCCACGCGCCCTGTCTCAGCAGCCAGCCTGCGCGACTCCCAGAGCGATGCCCTGTGGGAGTACGCGACCACGACGGCGGCGTGTGCGCCCCTGGTGGCCTCGTACGCCTCCCGGACACGGTTCGAGGCGTAGGCAACCAACCGGCTCTCCGTCTCGAACACCCCGGGCAGTTGGTAGCCGCCGTAGAAGTCGTTCATAGCGGCATCGTTCTTGGTCCGGTAGTCGCGCAGGTCGAAGCGGCGCTTCGCCCGGCGGTGCAGCAGCCCGGTCAGAGCCTCTTCGTATGCGGCAGCCCGCTTCTCCCATAGCCGTTCCTCACACGCCGCTGCGAGCGTCGCCCTGGTGTTATCAGCGCCCGCCGCTATGGCCTGCGCGGTGGCTCTCCTGGTGTTGCGGGAGCCGGTCCACGCGGTTACCGCTGTGCTGACGATGCCGATCGCCCCCACGCCACCGGAGATCCACGCGGCCGTGATGGTTGGGTCCACGGCGGCAAACTACCGCGTAGCCGGGCGAGTCACCCAGCGACGCGCCCGATGCCCCGTATGCGACCGAAAGGCCCGGCCCCTACGGGAGCCGGGACATACCTGCGCTGATCCCGGGCCGCCCCGCCCAAACCGGGCCTTGTCAACGAACTTCGTTGACAACGATGTCCCGCATGTGTACGGTTTTCGTGTCTTGACCAGCGAAAACATAGGGCCGCTACACGTCGGCTGCGCGATGTGGAGCTACGCCGCCTGGCAGGGCCGCTTCCTGCCGCATCCACTCGCACCGCGCGAGCGGCTGGCCGCCTACGCCAGCTGGTGCAACGCGGTCGAGGGCAACACCACGTTCTACGCGACCCCGGCCCGCGACACGGTCGCGTCGTGGGCCGGGCAGACGGCGCCCGGCTTCCGTTTCGTGTTCAAGCTGCCGCGCGCGGTCACCCACGAGGGGCGCCTGTCGGCCGCCGCCGACGAGCCGCTGCGCGCCTTCCTGACCGCGATCGAGCCCCTGGCGGAGCGGGCGAACCCGCTGTGGATCCAGCTGCCGCCCGCGTTCGGCCCCGGCGGCACCGGCGCCCTGGCCGCGTTCCTGCGCCGCCTGCCGCGCCGGGCACCGCTACGCCGTCGAGGTGCGGCACCGCGCCTTCTTCGAAGACCCGCGCGCCGGGCAGGAGCTGGAACGGGCCCTGGCCCTGGCCGGCGCGGAATGGGCCACGTTCGACACCACCGTGCTGTTCGGCGCGCCGCCGTCGAGCCCCGGTGAGCAGGAGGCGTGGCGGAACAAGCCGCGCGTGCCCCGCCGGACCCGGGCGCTGACCGACCACCCGGTGGTCCGCTACATCGGCCGCGACGACACCGAGGGCACCGCCGCCGGCTGGCAGCCGTGGCTGGAGACGGTGGCCGGCTGGCTGCGCGAGGGCCGCTCCCCGACGGTGTTCATCCACACCCCGGACAACGTCGAGGCGCTCGGCCTGGCCCGCCGGTTTCACGCCGAGGCGCGCGCCCTGCTCCCGGGCGTCGACCCGCTCCCCGAGCCGGTCCCGGCCGGCCCGCCCACCCTGTTCTGAGGCCCCCGGTCACGCCCCGGCCGGGGCGCCGGGACGGCGCCTCGAACAGGCTGACCGTGAAGGCCCGGCTGAGCACCGGGCTGGCCAGCGGCAGCAGGTAGCGGTACCGGGCGGGCAGCGTGGCCCGCAGCCCTTCGGGCGGCCGGGTCACGTTCGCGGTCTCGATGAGGCGCAGGCCGAGCCGCTCCAGCGAGCGCGGGTCGTCGCACGGCCACTGCCACGCGGCGAAGCCCCGCTTGGCAGCCATCCGGTGCTCGGCGTTGTAGGTCGACCCGGGGATAGGTGTCGAACGCCAGCCGGGCACCGGGGAAGCGGGCCGCGATCCGCGCCAGGGCCCCGGTGACCTGTTCCTCGCGCAGGTAGACCAGGACACCGTCGGACACGAAAAAGTACGGGCCGGGCCGCCGCTCGACCTCGGCCAGCCAGTCCTCGTCGAGCAGCGACGCCGCGACCATCGTCCGCCGGCGGGTGTCGGCGAAGAACCGGCGGCGCAGCTCGATCGTGTCCGGCAGGTCCAGGTCCACCCAGTGCACGCGCCCGTTGTCGGTCCGCTCGAAGCGGGTGTTCAGCCCGGTGCCCAGCTCGACGACCGTCCCGTCCGGGTGGCGGGCCAGGAACTGGCTGACCCACCAGTCGAGGATCATCGTGCGGATCACCACGATGAAGCTGGCGGCGCCCTGGTTGTAGGTGGCGGTATCGAAGTCGATCGCCCGCACCAGCTCGACGGCCTTCGGGTCGCGCAGCAGCGGCCGCTTGCGCTCGCTCTCCCGCGCCCGCCCGAGCAGCGGGAAGAACAGGGTCCGCTGCACCTCGCCGAGCTCCGCGCCGGTTTCCGTGTCCATGCCCCCATGGTGCCACGGTGCCGTGCCCGCCGGGCGCCTGGCGACAGGCACGGCCCGGGTGCGGTCCCGGGCCCGGCCGCGCGCCACGCCGCCGGGTAGCGGGCCTGGTGCGGGCATACTCGGAAGATGCTGCTGACCTACGGGCACGGGACCGACAGCGCCGAGGCGACCGCGGCCACCCTGGTCGTCGCCGGCGTCGCGTCCCTGGTGGACATCAGGACCGCCCCGGGCAGCCGCCGCCACCCGCAGTTCGCCCGCGACGCCCTGGCCCAGTGGCTGCCGGCGGCGGGCGTCGCCTACCGCTGGGACAAGCGCCTGGGCGGGTTCCGCAGGCCGGGGCCGGACAACCCTGACACCGCCTGGCGCGAGGCCATGTTCCGCGGCTACGCCGAGCACATGCGGACGCCCGCCTTCCTCGACGCGATCGGCGCCGTGCTGGCCGAGGCGGAGACCCGCCAGGTGGCGGTGATGTGCTCGGAGTCGCTGTGGTGGCGCTGCCACCGGCGGCTGCTGGCCGACTTCGCCGGCGCGGCCCGGGGCACCGAGGTGCGCCACCTGATGCACGACGGCCTCACCCAGCCGCACCGCCCCTCGGACGGCGTCCGCCTACGCGACGACGGCCTGCTGGTCTACGACAGCGGCCAGGAGACACTGATCTGACCGCCTGCCGCCGCGCACCGCACCGCGCCGGCCCCGCTGGCCAGGAGGAACGGGAGGTGGCTGCGCGTTGCCCGCCCCCGTTCTCCTTGGTGAGCAGGTTAATGCCTTTTCCCGGGTGAGGACCCGAGGCTAGGGTTGGCCGCGGCCCGGTCCCGGATGGGGCAGGCGCAGGCGATAACCGGAGGCGCTGATGCGGCAGGACCCCGATCCCACGACCGTCAGCGAGCGCGACGCGCTCGGGCAGTACCTGGACTACCAGCGGGAGACCATCCTGCTCAAGACCGAGGGGCTGACCAGGGAGCAACTGGCCGCGACGATCCCGAGTTCCGGCCTGACGCTGGCCGGCCTGCTGTACCACCTGACGCTGGTGGAGGAGTCCTGGTTCGAAGAGGACTTCCTCGGGCTCCCGTCGCGGGAGGACTTCGCGGGCGTCGACTGGACCGCCGACCCCGACTTCGAGTTCCGCACCGCGCTGGAGAAGGACCCCGAGTGGCTGCGCGGCCGCTACCGCGACGCCTGCGACCGGGCCCGGCGGGTGACGGCCGACGCGGACAGCCTGGACGCGGTCTCGGTCTCGACGCGGGTAGGCGGCAAGCCGTTCACGCTGCGCTGGCTGCTGCTGCACCTGATTGAGGAGACGGCGCGGCACGCCGGCCACGCCGATCTGCTGCGGGAGGCGATCGACGGCGTCACCGGCGAGTAGCGGCCGGCCTCCCGGCCTCGCCAGCACCTCCCTCAGCGCTCCGCGCTTCTTGCTGTTATCCCGGCGCCTGAGCCGCCGGCCCTCGCGAGCTAGCGGGTCGTTGGCGCCATCGCCTGCCTCTATCGTGGCCGTTGGCGCTTTCGACCCGCTCGGAGCGTAGCCGTTGGCGCCATCCACCCGCCGGAGCTTGGCCGTTGGCGCGACCCGCGCGGAGCGTAGCCGTTGGCGCCATCCACCCGCCGGAGCTTGGCCGTTGGCGCCATCCACCCGCCGGAGCTTGGCCGTTGGCGCGACCCGCGCGGAGCGCGGCCGTTGGCGCCGGCGACCACGGCGGCGGAGCCGGGACTGCGGGCGAGACCCGCAGAGGCCATCGCGCGCTAGCGGGTCGTTGGCGCCATCGCCTGCCTCTATCGTGGCCGTTGGCGCTTTCGACCCGCTCGGAGCGTGGCCGTTGGCGCCATCCACCCGGGCGGAATGTGGCCGTTGGCGCCCATGGAGCCGCGGGTTGCTCGGGGCGCGGCGGGCGCGGGTGCCCGCTTAGGGCTAGGCGGGGGCTATGCGGGGGGCGAAGCCGGGGGTTTGCCAGGTGGCACCGGTGCTGGTGATGGCGTAGGCGTCGTACTCGCCCAGGGAGGCGGTCCAGTCGCGGGCCAGGTCGGGGCCCATGGCGAAGGCGGCGGTGGCGTACGCGTCGGCGAGGGCCAGGCTGGGGCCGGCCACGGTGAGGCTGGCCAGGCCCTGGGCCGGGCGGCCGGCGTGCGGGTTGACGATATGGTCGCCGCGCTCGGCGGTGCCCGAGGTGGCCACGCCGCAGTCGGCGGCCTCGACGACCAGGGCGAGGCGGCCGGGGCGCAGCGGGTCGGCGACGCCGACCCGCCACGGCACCAGCGGCCCCGGCGGAGCTGCCGGGTCGGGGCGGCCGCCGACGCAGCACACGTCGCCGCCGCCGTTGACCAGGTGGCTCACCGAGCCGGCGGCCGACAGCAGGGCGGCGGCGCGCTCGACGGCCCAGCCCTTCACGTACCCGGTCGGGTCGAAGCGCCCGGCGGGATGGTCGGTGAAGTAGCCGCCGGACCGTTCGGCGACCCGCGCGCAGGCCTCGATCACCTCGGCTACCTCGGGCGGGCAGCCGGCGACGGTCACCGCGCCGTCGGCGAGCCGCGACACGGCGCTGTCCGCGCGGTACGGGGAGAACACCCGGTCCACCCAGTGCAGCCAGGCGACGGCCTCGGCCAGCGACCCGTCATGCCCGGCGGCCGCCGGGACGTCAAAGGAGACCACCGTGCCCATCACCGGCTCGGCGTGCCGCAGGCGGCCGTCCGGTGCCTGGTTGGCCGGCACCCCGGGCGAGGAAGGCAAGCTCAGGCGAGGAAGACGCTGCCGCCGGAGACCTTGAGCTGCTTGGCGGGCAGCGGGCTGGGCGCTGGGCCCGCGACCACGTCGCCGGTGGCGATGTTGTACTTGCTGCCGTGGCACGGGCAGTCGATGGTGTCGCCGGTGATCTGGTTGACGATGCAGCCCATGTGGGTGCAGACGGCGCTGAAGCCCTTGAACTCGCCGGCCGTCGGCTGGGTGACGACCACCTGCTGGCTGGAGAAGATCTTGCCGCCGCCGACCGGGATCTCGCTGGTCGCGGCCAGCGCGTTGGCGGCAGCGCCGCCGCCGGAACCGCTAGAGGTGCTGCTCACCGGGGCCGCACCGCCGCTGGACGCCCCGCCGCCCGCGGCCGGGGCGCTGCTGCGATCCGCCGCTGCCGCAGGCGGTGAGCACGCCCGCGAGGCCCACCAGGCCGACGCCGGCCAGCACGCCCCGCCGAGTGGCCGCCGAGTCCGTCTCTGGTTCCTGTGTCACGATTTCCCCCTACATGAGTGACCGCTGATGCGGCTGGGATGGCACTTGCCGCCAACTCCTCCCGTCAAGGAAACGGGACCGGGCGCCACCTGGTTCAGGTGACGCGCCGACTCAGAGGACTTACAGAGGTGCCGCTTAACTGGCGTTTGACCTGCACAGGGACCACGTTTCTCCGCCAGGTGGCGTGAAGATCCCGGTCTGGCTGCCGCCATAGCTGCATCAATGGCACATTCATGCCCGGGCGCCCACGGGAGGCTTACCGGCCACCCGCGAAAGGCAACCGGGCACCCCCGGGGCCCGCCGACCCGTCAGGGCGATGATACGAAACCGTCGCGGCGGTCCGCACGCAACCCTGATAGCGGAGCGTGACGAAATCGACGGATTCTTTGCTGCGTCGGAAAGAGATTTCGGCTCAGTTGAACGGGTACGCCATTCGAAATAGCGAAGTTAGCTGCTGAGACAGTTAAAAAGTAGCGAATTAGATAGATACCCATCACCATAAGGTCAGACCCATATGTCCTTACCGAGGGTATCTATATCGCGGCGTAGCGCCCTAATCTTGGCAGAGCAGGCATCACGGATGGGACACAGGCAAATGCTCAGAGTTAGCAAGGTCGAGGGCTGGCTGATCCGGCAGCGCGCTGCCGGATCAGCCTCCTGCGGCCCGCGCGACGAGGGCGGCTGCCTGATCGTCCGGACAAGCGGGCAGCCTGCCGGGGACCTTTCCCCGGTCACACCCGCATCCCTGCCCGGTGAGCACGGTCCCGTTCACCGGGCAGGCAGCGAAGACTGCAGGCGGAGCCGCGGGGACCTGCGGCCGGGCGGCAGCGGCCCGTCGTCCGGCGAGGAAGCGCTCCGCCTGCACCTTGTCATGATGGCGCCGGGAACCCGCGGCGAGCCGCACTTCCACGACGGCCGGGAGACGGCCGTGTACGTGGTGAGCGGCGAGGCCGAGGTCTGGCACGGCACTGGCCTGGCCAAACGGTCCACGGTGCGGCGCCGGGGACGTGATCCGCGTCCCGCCGGGCGCGCCGCACCTGGCGGTCAACCGGGGCGACGTCAGCGCGATCGCGGTGATCGCACGGGCCGATCCCGCAGAAAGCGGCGCCACGGTCGTGATAGAACTGCCTCGACACCTCGTGGGCTTGGCGGGTATCCCGGTCGGCAGCGGCGAATGAGCTTTCCCCTCCCCCGCGTGAGCGACTCGCGGGGACACGGTGATAAAGGCACGCCCGCGGTGGCATCCTCCTCCGCCGCGGCAAACCAGGGGCTTCTCTCCCCCCTCAGGCCGGACTCACCGTGAGTGGGCCGGAGCCCCCTGCCGGTGTAGCGGCAGGGCGGCTCCGGCCCGCACCACTGTCGCTAGGCGAACGCCTCCGGCGGCGTCCTAGGCGAACGCCTCCGGCGGCGGGCAGGCGCAGACCAGGTTGCCGGTCGCCGTAGGCCGAGTCGATGCGGCGGACCGGGGGCCAGTACTTGGCCCGGCCGCTGGCCGGCCGCCGCGCCCCGGTGCCGCCCGGGTAGCCGCCGTCCTCGCGCGGGTACGGGTGCTTCCACTCCCCCGCGATGAGCATCTCGGCGGTGTGCGGCGCGTTCTTCAGCGGGTTGTCGGCCGCGTCCCATTCGCCCGAGCCGACCTTGTCCACCTCGGCCCGGATCGCGATCAGCGCGTCGCAGAACGCGTCCAGCTCGGTCAGGGACTCGCTCTCGGTCGGCTCGATCATGAACGTGCCCGCGACCGGGAACGACATCGTGGGGGCGTGGAAGCCGTAGTCGATCAGCCGCTTGGCCACGTCCTCCACGGTGATCCCGCCGGGCAGGCGGCGCAGGTCGACGATGCACTCGTGGGCGACCAGCCCGCCGCGGCCGGCGTAGACGCACCGGGAAGTGCGGCGCCAGCCGGCGGGCGACGTAATTGGCCGACAGCACGGCCGCCTCGGTGGCCCGGCGCAGCCCGTCGGCGCCCATCATCGCGATGTAGGCCCAGGAGATCGGCAGCACGCCGGCCGACCCGTAGCGGGCGCCCGCCACCGGGCCGCCCGCCTGCTGCCCGCCGGGCCCGTCCGGCCCGGCGCCGATGCTGGCGGGCAGGAACGGGGCCAGGTGCGCCCGGGCCACCACCGGGCCGACCCCGGGACCGCCGCCGCCGTGCGGGATGCAGAAGGTCTTGTGCAGGTTCAGGTGGGACACGTCCCCGCCGAGCAGCGCGGGCGAGGCCACGCCGGCCAGGGCGTTGAGGTTGGCCCCGTCGATGTAGACCTGGCCGCCCGCCTCGTGCACCAGGTCGGCGACCTCGGTGATGGTCTCCTCGTACACGCCGTTGGTGGACGGGTAGGTGACCATGATCGCGGCCACCCGGCCGGCGTGCCCGGCCAGCCGGTCCCGCAGGTCGCCAAGGTCGACCGCCCCGTCCGCGCCGCAGCGGACCACCACGACCCGCAGGCCGGCCAGGACCGCGGACGCCGCGTTGGTGCCGTGCGCGGAGGCGGGGATCAGGCAGACGTCCCGGCTCGACCCTCGCCGCGGGAGCGGTGGTAGGCCCGGATGGCCAGCAGGCCGGCCAGCTCGCCCGCCGAGCCGGCGTTCGGCTGCAGCGAGCAGGCGTCGTACCCGGTCACCGCGCACAGCCAGCGCTCCAGGTCGCCGATCAGCTCGGCGTACCCGGCCGCGTCGGCCGCCGGGGCGAGCGGGTGCAGCCCGGCGAACTCCGGCCAGGTGACCGGCTCCATCTCGGCGGTCGCGTTCAGCTTCATGGTGCAGGAGCCGAGCGGGATCATCGAGCGGTCGAGGGCGACGTCCAGGTCCGACAGGCGGCGCAGGTAGCGCAGCATCGCCGTCTCGCTCCGGTGGGCGCTGAACACCGGGTGGGTGAGGAACTTCGAGGTCCGGGCGAGCGCCGCCGGGATGGTCTCGTCGCCGGGCTCCGACAACCGCACGTCGGCGGGGTCCAGCCCGGTGCCGACCATGGACGCGCCGACCAGCGCCGCGGCCACGTCGCGCAGGTGGCTGGTGCGCGTGGTCTCGTCGCAGGACACCTGGACGACGCCGCCGCCCGCGTCGTACAGGTGGTAGCCGGCCTCCCTCGCGCGCAGCAGCGCGGCCCGGGCCTCGGTCGGCCCGGGCAGGGTGACGCTGACGGTGTCGAAAGCGACACCGGGTGCCACCGCGAGCCCGTAGCCCCGCAGCGTCGCGGCCAGCGTCAGCGCGTGCCCGCGCACCCGCCGGGCGATGGCGGTCAGCCCGTCGGGGCCGTGGTAGCAGGCGTACATCGCCGCCACCACGGCCAGCAGCACCTGGGCGGTGCAGATGTTGCTGGTCGCCTTCTCCCGGCGGATGTGCTGCTCGCGGGCCTGCAGCGCCAGCCGGTAGGCGGGCCGGCCGTCGGCGTCCACCGACACGCCGACCAGGCGGCCGGGCAGCTGCCGCGCGCAGGTCCTCGCGGACGGCCAGGTAGGCCGCGTGCGGGCCGCCGTAGAACATCGGCACGCCGAACCGCTGGGTGGTGCCGAGCGCCATGTCGGCGCCGAGCTCGCCCGGCGGCTTGAGCAGGGTCAGCGCCAGCAGGTCGGCGGCGACCGCCACCCGGGCGCCCGCGGCGTGCGCGGCCTCGATGACCGGGGCCAGGTCGCGGACCTCGCCGCTGGCCCCCGGGTACTGCAGCAGCACGCCGAACACGCCGGCGAAGTCGGTGGCGGCGGTGACCCGCTCGGCGCGCAGCTCGATTCCCAGCGGCTCGGCCCGGGTGCGCAGCACGTCCAGGGTCTGCGGCAGGCAGTCGGCGTCGGCCAGGAAGGTGCCGCCCGCCGTCCCGGCCACCCGCCGGGCCAGCGTCATCGCCTCGGCGGCGGCCGACGCCTCGTCCAGCAGCGACGCGTTGGCCACGTCGAGGCCGGTCAGGTCGCAGACCATGGTCTGGAAGTTGAGCAGCGCCTCCAGCCGGCCCTGGGAGATCTCCGGCTGGTAGGGGGTGTAGGCGGTGTACCAGGCCGGGTCTCTCCAGCACGTTGCGGCGGATGACGGCGGGGGTGACGGTGCCGTAGTAGCCGAGGCCGATCATGGGGACGGCGAGGCGGTTACGGCCGGCCAGGCGGCGCAGCTCAGCCAGGGCCTCCGGCTCGGAGAGCGGCGCGGGCAGGGCGGCCAGCGATGCGGGCGGCCGGCGCTGGCCGGCAGCGCGGCGGCGAGCAGCTCGTCGACCGAGCCGTAGCCGAGGGTGGCGAGCATGGCCCGCTGGTCTTCCTCGGACGGGCCGATGTGCCGTGCGAGGCCGAACGAATCGCTCGGCCACGGGTGAATGCGTCCACGGAGCCTCCCGGTCTGGGCTCCCCGTCTGTCGCCGGGCTGGCTCCAGGGTGCCTGACCGGCCGGTCCTTGTGCCTGAGAGGTTCCGGGGAAGCTTGCCCCTTCGGCGCCCCGCCGTCCGTCGGACGCGGAGGACTCTCCCAGCCGGGTCACTGGCTGTAAGCGAGTCTAGCGCGGACCACGAAAAAATAGCCACTTCACTGTGGCGTGTCACAGATCACGCCGCAGGCCGGTTCCCTCGCTCTATCAGGGATACCGCCTAAATCAGGGGTACCGCCGGGGCTCAGCCGGTTTTGCGCGCCGCCCGGCGGCTCGCCAGGTCGTCGGTGCCCTCGGCGATCAGCCCGTCCTCGGCGCGCACCGCCGGCATCTCGGCCAGCTCGCCCGCGACCTCTTGCCAGACGCGGCCGAGCGCGATGCCGAACACGCCCTGGCCGCCGGCCAGCAGGTCGACCACCTCGTCGGCCGAGGTGCACTCGTAGACGCTGACGCCGTCGCTCATCAGGGTGACCTGGGCCAGGTCCTCGGTGCCGTGGTCGCGCAGGTGCTGCACGGCGGCCCGGATCTGCTGCAGCGAGATCCCGGTGTCGAGCAGCCGCTTGACCACCTTGAGCACCAGGATGTCGCGGAAGCCGTACAGGCGCTGCGACCCGGAGCCGTGCGCGGCCCGGACGCTCGGCTCCACCAGACCGGTGCGCGCCCAGTAGTCGAGCTGCCGGTAGGTGATCCCGGCCGCGGTGCAGGCCGTCGGGCCCCGGTATCCGATCTCGGGGTTGCCATCGAAGAGCGCGCCCTGGAGAGCCCCAGACCCACCCTTTGTTACCGACACGGCCACCTCCTGTGACTGAACCCTTCCATCCAGGCCGAATCCGGCCACCCTGACGCCCCGGCGGTCAGGCCATCGGGCGAAGGAGCAAGATGAAAAGGGTTCACTACCTCCGGCATTCGCACCGTAAGCCCGCCGGGCAGGCACGTCAACGATTACGCCCGGCGCGTCGCGACATTCACCGGCAAAACGACCGACAATGGTCCTAGTGCCGGTCATCGCGCAAAGCACCGCGCCGACGCCGTCCCCGCCGACGCGCTGTCGCGGGGCGCGGAACCGGGCCTGAACGCCCCCCGTTCCTCTTCCGGGGAGGCTCAGCCGGGGGCGAAGGGCGGCCCGGCATCCAGCCCTCGCCGCCGGCCGCCTCCACGACGGGCCGTGACTCAGGCCGACTTGCCGAAGTCTTCCGGCGAGATCTGGTCGAGGAACTCACGGAACTTCTCGACCTCGTCCTCCTGCTCGTCGGGGATGGCGACCCCCGCCTCGTCAAGGATCTCGTCGGTCGCGAAGATCGCCGCGCCGGTGCGCAGCGCGAGCGCGATCGAGTCCGAGGGCCTCGCGCTCACCTCGGCCCCGTTCGAGAACACGAGGTCCGCGTAGAAGATCCCGTCGCGCAGCGCCGTGATGTTGACCGTGCGCAGCTGCACGTTCAGCGTCTCGAGCACGTCCTTGAACAGGTCGTGGGTCAGCGGGCGCTGCGACACCATGCCCTGCTGGGCGAACGCGATCGCGGTCGCCTCCACCGCCCCGATCCAGATGGGCAGGTACCGGTCGCCTTGCTCTTCCTTCAGCAAGACGATCGGGCTGTTGGACGGCATCTCGACACGGACGCCGACGACCTCCATCCGCCGCACTGGAGCTCCGTCCTTCACTGGCGCTCGGCGTTGCCCGGTGACATCTTCGACTCCGGGTCGCTAAGCGAACCGAACCACTCTTCCTGCCAAACTACACCGCTATCGCCCGGAAGCCGAGCGGAGCCCCCGTGCTTGGGCCTCTCCGGGAGCTGTACCCGGATGCGGCGGCGGCGAAGCCAGGCCGGCCTCTCTCAGTCCGTCCTCGACCAGCGTCGCATGCAGGGCGGCGATGTGCGCTGCCAGGTCCCTGGCCGCGGCGAGCGCGGGCTCGCGGCTGCCTTTCTGCTTGGTCAGCGGCGCGACCGCCTGCTCGACCAGCGCGGCCTCCCGGTCGGCGGCCGCCTTGATCACCCGCAGGTGCCTGGGCTGCACGCCGTGCTCGCCGAGCCGCACGGCCGACCTGAGCACCGACAGGGCCTGGGCGCCGTAGGAGCGGGCCCGGCGCATGAGGCCGTGGTCCTCAAGCTCGGACAGCAGTGCCTCGGTGGCGCCGGCCGCGCTGAGCAGCTCACTCCTGGTCATGGCCAGCGGCGGGACGGCGGCGGCGCCGGCCGCGCCGTCAGCCGGGCTGTCCAGTGCGTCGAGCCGCTCCTTGATCACCCGCAGCGGCAGGTACTCGTCGCGCTGCGCGGTCAGGATGAAGCGGAGCCGCTTGATGTCGGCCGCCGAGAAGCGGCGGTAGCCGGATGCGGAGCGCAGCGGCGTGATCAGGCCCTCCGCCTCGAGGAAGCGGATCTTGGACGGGCTGATGTCCGGGAACTCCGGGCTCAGCTCGTCGAGCACCTGACCGATGCTCACGCTTCCCCTGGGGGCTCCGCTCGCAGGCGCGCCCCTGGCGGGGGCACCGCTCGCGGGCTGGGGCCCACGGGTCATACGTAGTCCTGCGCTCCGAGCCCGTGGCGCCGCCCGGCCTCCGGGCTGCCGGTCATGAACAGCAGCCGGAACTTGCCGATCTGTACCTCGTCGCCGCCGAACAACTCGGCCTCCTCGATCCGCTCGCGGTTCACGTAGGTGCCGTTGAGGCTACCAACGTCACGGACGGTGAATCGGTCGCCATGCCGGTAGAACTCGGCGTGCCGCCGGGAAACCGTCACGTCGTCGAGGAAGATGTCGCTGTCCGGGTGGCGCCCGGCCGAGGTGAAGTCGGCGTCGAGCAGGAACCGGCTGCCCGCGTTCGGCCCGCGCAGCACCACCAGCAGCGCGGTGCCCGGCGGCAGCGTGTCCGCGGCCGAGTAGTCCGGTGACGGCTCGTCGGTGAACTCGGGCTCGCCCGGCCAGCGGCGAGATGATCGACGTGGTCTCCCCGCCGCGCTCGGCGGGAATGGCACTGAAGCTGCCGGTACTGGCCGACCTCGTCAACTGGGCACCGCAGTTCGAGCAGTACCTGGCCCCCTCGGAGTTCGGCCGACCGCAACGCGCACACACCATCCCAGCCATGGCCTCCCCCGGCCTCCCGTCTCGGTGAATCGCCGGCTCGCGCAGCAGCGCGTCATCAGGCGACGCGTGCAACGGTACCCGTGATGAGGGCTCCGGGTCCACGCGCCACGCAAACAGGCGGCGCAGCCCTTTCCCCTTCAGTGCGCCGTCGGTCTCCTGACGTCTCCGCCACACAGCCGCCTCACCTCCGCCTCCCGCGCTCGGCGCACATTCACGATGGCGGTGGCCGGTCCGCGCACCGCGAAACTACAGCGTCTGCGTAAGTAACACAGATTACCGCACTTACTCACCTTTAATAGGCCCGCATTACCGCAGTTCAGGCAAAACCGGCAGTCCGCCAGGGCGGTCCCGGCGTGATTGTGGCGCGGCGACTCCTGGCGGCGCTTTTACAGGTCGGCCTGGTCGACCACGGCGGCCCACTCGTCTAGCAGCAGCTGCGCCGAGTCGGCGTCGGCGCCCTCGGCCCACAGGTGGGTCACCGCGTCGGCCGGGTCGGGCAGCACCAGCACCCAGCCGCGGTCGGCGTCGACGATGCGCACGCCGTCGGTGGTGTCGACCGGCTGGCTGCCGGCCGCCTCCATGACCGTGCGCATCACCGACGCCCTTGGCCGCCCACGGGGTGGGCACCGAGCGCCGCAGCAGGTGGGCCTGGGGGATGCGGGCGTCGATCTGGCTGAGCGTCAGCCGGGTCCGCGCGACCAGGCCGAGCAGCCGGACGAACGCGGCGATGCCGTCCACCGTCCGGCCGAACTCGGGCACGACGAACCCGCCGCGCCCGTCGGCGGCGAAGATCACGTCGTCGGCCGCGGCCGCGGTGGTCAGCGCGTCGCGCGAGGTGGGCGTCCAGGTCGACCTGCACGCCGTGGAAGCGGCAGACCTGCTCGGCGACCCGGGTGGTGGTCACCGGCAGGGCGACGCGGCCGCCGCGCAGCTCGGCGGCGACCAGGTCGAGCACCACCAGCAGCGCCCGCTCGTCGCTGACCAGCGCGCCCTTCTCGTCCACCAGGTGGATCAGCTCGCCCACCGGGTCGAACCGGACGCCGAACGCGGCCCGGGAGGACGAGACGACCTCGGCCAGCCGCTGCATGCCGCGCCCGGTCCTGGGCCACGGTCTGCGGTGGGCGTGACCTCGTCGAGCCGGTTGTTGAGCGTGTGCACGTCGACGCCGAGGCCGCCGAGCAGGCACGGGCAGCACCAGCGAGGACGGTGCCGCCGGCGCAGTCCGCGACCACCTTCAGGCCGGCGCCGTCCACGCCGTCGAGGTTGACGCAGCGCAGCAGCTCGTGGGTGTACAGCTCGACCACGCGCGGCGGGTAGGACAGCTCGGCGATCTCGCCGGGGAAGGCCCGGCGGAACTCCTGCCGGGAGAAGACCCGCTCCAGCTTGCGCTGCGCGCCCTGGGACAGCTCGGCGCCGCGCTCGTCGAGGAAGACGATGTCGATCGACTGGCTGTCACCGGGCGTGGTGCGCAGCGCGACGCCGCCGCTGTACTTGCGCCGCGCGGTCTCGAACCGGGCCACCGGCAGCGGCAGCGCCTCCAGGTCCATGACGTTGATCGCCGAGGCGTTCAGCGCGCTCTGCACCGCCCGCTTCAGGGTGCGGGCCGCCCGGGAGACGTCGCGGGAGGTGGTGACCGTCGAGCCCTTCTGCAGGGTGGTCGCGTAGGCGGAGGCCAGCCGGACGGCCAGCTCCGGGGTGACCTCGACGTTGATCAGGCCGGAGACGCCGCGCGAGCCGAACAGGGTGCGCTGGCCGCGCGACTCCCAGATCACCGAGTTGTTGACGACCGCGCCGGCCTCGATGGTCTTGAACGGGTACACCTTGACCCCGGCGGAGATGTACGCCTCGGGCTCGATCACGCACTCGTCGCCGATGACCGCGGTCTCCTCGATCCGAGCCCGCCGCATCACGTCGGTGTTCTTACCGACCACGCAGCCGCGCAGCGTGGCGCCCTGGCCGACGAAAACCCGGTTGTGCACCACGGCGCGGTGGATGAACGCGCCCTCCTTGACCACCACGTTGGCGCCGATCACGCTGTACTCGCGCACGTTCGCGCCCGCCTCGATCTTGGCGAACTCGCCGACGCAGACCGGGCCGGTGAGCAGCGCGTCCGGGTCCACCTCGGCGCCCTCGGCGACCCACACGCCCGGCGACAGCTCGAACCCGTCGATGTCCACCGCGACCTTGCGTTTGAGCACGTCGGCCTGGGCCTTGAGGTAGGACTCCAGGGTGCCGACGTCCTCCCAGTAGCGGTCGGAGACGTACCCGTAGATAGGCGCGCCGCGCTGCAGCAGCTTGGGAAACACGTCGTGCGACCAGTCCACCGACTCCTTGGCCGACACCTCGGCGAGCACCTCGGGCTCCATGATGTACACGCCGGTGTTCACCGTGTCCGAGAAGACCTGGCCCCAGGTGGGCTTCTCCAGGAACCGCTGGATGCGCCCGTCCTCGTCGGCGATGACGATGCCGAACTCCAGCGGGTCGGGCACCCGGGTGAGGCCGACCGTGACCAGCGCGCCCTTGTCCTTGTGGAAGCGCACCATCTCGGTCAGGTCCATGTCGGTCAGCGCGTCGCCGGAGATGACCAGGAACGTGTCGTCCTTGAGCGCCTCCTCGGCGTTCTTCACCGAGCCCGCGGTGCCGAGCGGGGTCTCCTCGGTGGCGTACTGCAGCGACATGCCGACGTCCTCGCCGTCGCCGAAGTAGTTGCGCACCAGGGCGGCCAGGAACTGGACCGTGACCACGGTCTCGTCGAACCCGTGCCGCTTGAGCAGCCGCAGCACGTGCTCCATGATCGGCCGGTTGACCACCGGCAGCAGCGGCTTGGGCTGGTTGGCGGTCATGGGGCGCAGCCTCGTGCCCTCACCGCCTGCCATCACGACGGCCTTCACGACGGTTGCGCCCCTTTCACCAGGTCCCTGATTTGCGTGAGGTAGAGCATCGCTGCCCACCAGTAGAGGGCGACGCCCCAGATGGCGAAGGCCCAGCCGAAAATCCGGACCACCTCGGCCGCGACCCCGCCATGCGCGCCCAGGAACAGCAGCGGGAACGCGTACATGAGGCACAGGGTGGCGGCCTTGCCGACGAAGCTGACCTCGAGGGCCTGGTAGTCGGTGCGGCGGCGCAGCACGCCGAACAGCGCCAGCGAGACGCACAGTTCCCGGGCGACGATCACCACGAACAGCCACCAGGGCATGATCTCCCTGACGGCCAGCGCGATAACGGTGACCCCGATGTAGAGCCGGTCCGCGAGCGGGTCGAGCAGCTGGCCGAGCCTGCTGGTCTGGTTGAGCATCCGGGCCAGCTTGCCGTCGAGCCAGTCGCTGATCCCGGCGAAGCCGAGCAGGGCGGCGGCGACGATGTCGGCGGTGGCGGTGCGCGGCCCGAGCACGAGCCACAGGAACACGGGAACGCCGGCCAGCCGGGCGGCGCTCAGCGCGTTGGGCCAGGTAACAATCCGGTCTCCCACGCTGCGATCGTATGGTAACCCGGCGCGGCCGACTACCTCGGGTGGCCTAGTTAGCGGCACTTCATGCCATAAAGCCGCGCGGCAGGACGAGCCTCGCGAATCCCGTAAACGTGATTTTTTCCCTCGTCACGCAGTAATCGGCAAAATGCTGACTCCTGTTTCCTTTCGCGCACCGGAAAATAGCATTCAGTAACAGCAAAAAACTTTGCGTGACATGTAATCGAATCCAGGTCGCGCCCGGCGATCGGCACCGCCCCGGGCGGTGCGGACCGACGCGGCGGGACCCACTAGGATTCGCCCGATCATGCCCTCGACAAACGCGGGAAGGTTCCATGAGCGCAGCACGTGACCTGGCCGACCGGTTCCACGAGCGGTGGCTGCACGCCAACCCGTTCGCCGCCACCATGTACGGCATCCCCGGCTACGACGACCTGCTCCCCGACGACAGCGAGGCGGGTCAGCAGGCCTGGCGGGCCGAGGCCGGGCGCTTCCTGGCCGAGGCGGCCGCGACCGCGTCGCTCACGCAGGCCGACGCGGTCACGCTCGACTGCGCGACCGAGGCGGCCGCCCAGGAGATCGCCGGCGTCGACATGGCGGCCGACGAGCACACCGTCACCGCGATGCAGTACTCCGGCCCGGCCATGTTCCTGGCCGTAGCGGCCAGGACGGTGCTGGTCAGCCCGCAGGCCGCCGAGGACTACCTGACCCGGCTGAGGGGCAGCGGCGCCTGGCTCGACCAGCTCGGCGACCGGCTGCGGTCCGGCGCCGGCCGAGGCCGGCTGCCGGTCGCGCCGCTGGCCTTGCAGGCGGTCGCCGCGATCGAGGCGGTGCTCGCCAGCCCCGGCAGCAGCCCGGTGCTGTCGCCCGCGCCGCCGTCCGGCTGGAGCCGCACCTCCGAATGGGAGGAAGAACGACGGGCGGCGCTGACCGAGGTCGTCCAGCCCGCCCTGGGCCGGTGGGCCGACGTGGTCCGCGAGCTGCTGCCCCTGGCCCGGCCCGCGGACCAGGCCGGCCTGCACTGGCTGCCGGACGGCGACGCCGACTACGCGCAGGCCATCCGGCGGTACACCACGCTGCCGCTGACCGCGCGGGAGCTGCACCAGACCGGGCTGGATCACGTCGCCGCGCTGGAAGCGCGGGCGGTCGAGCTCGGCAAGCGGATCGGCCTGTCCGGCCGGGACGAGGTGCTCGCCGCGATCAGGAACTCCGCAGGCCAGGAGGCACCGGAGGAGTCGGTGGCGCGGGCCCTCGCGGCCGTGCGGCGGGCCGAGGCGCGCGCGGCCGAGGTCTTCCCGGCGCCCCTGCCGCCGCCGTGCGCGGTGACGCCCATGCCGGACGTTGTCGCGCTCGCCGGCGCGGCGCCGCACTACACGCCGCCCCGGCTGGACGGCGGGCGGCCGGGCACCTTCTGGTTCAACACCAGGCTGCCCACCGCGGGCACCGGCTGGGACCTGGACGTGGTCGCCTTCCACGAGGCGGTGCCCGGCCACCACCTGCAGCTGTCCCGGCTGCAACTGATGGAGGACCTGCCCGCGCTGCAGCGCCAGCGCAGCCTGCCGGTGTTCTCCGAGGGCTGGGGCCTGTACGCCGAGCAGCTGGCCGGCGAAACCGGGCTTTACGCCGACGAGCGCGGCGAGCTCGGCGCGATCAGCGCCTCGCTGATGCGCGCCGTCCGGCTGGTGGTGGATACCGGCCTGCACGCCTTCGGCTGGAGCCGGGACCGGGCGGTGGAGTACGCGGTGGACCACGTGCCGATGCCGGCGGAGTTCATGGCCGCCGAGATCGACCGCTACATCGTCATGCCGGGCCAGGCGCTGGCCTACCTCACCGGCAAGCTGGAGATCGAGCGCCTGCGGGCGCAGGCCCGCGACCGCCTGGGCGACGCGTTCTCCCTGCCGGAGTTCCACGCCGCCGTCCTCGACCACGGCTCGCTGCCAATGCCCACCCTGGCCCGCAGCATCGCCGCCTGGCTCGACGCCAGGGACCCGTCCTGACGCTGGCCGATCCCCCCGGCTGCGCACTGCGCCGCTACGACGCGCAGCCGGGGTCCTTCCGGCTCAGCGGGGGCCGCTGGCCGGCCGGTTTACTTTTCCGTCGCGCGGGCCGATTAGTTTGCCGTCCGGGGAACGTTCCTACTGGTAAGAGTGGCATTCCACAACACCAGGAAGGACGATCGCGATGAGCAGGATCACCCAGTGCCTGTGGTTCGACGACAACGGCCTGGAGGCCGCCGAGTACTACGTCTCTGTCATACCGAACTCGCGCATCACCAACGTCAGCTACTACGGCCCCGACCAGCCGGGCAAGGAGGGCACGGTGATGGTGGTGGCCTTCGAGCTCGACGGCCAGCCGTACACCGCGCTCAACGGCGGGCCGCACTTCAAGCTCACCGAGGCGTTCTCCATCCAGGTCTCCGTGCACGGTCAGGGCGAGGTCGACAGCTACACCGAGCGGCTCACCGCCGGCGGGGGCGAGGTCGGCCCATGCGGCTGGGTCAAGGACCGGTTCGGCCTGTCCTGGCAGGTCGTGCCGGATGAGCTGATGAAGCTGCTCGGCGACCCGAACCCGGCGCGGGCCAACGCCGCCACCCAGGCCATGCTCACGATGCACAAGATCGACGTCCAGGCGCTGCGCGAAGCGGCCGACGCCGCCTGACGTGCCGGCCCTGGACGAGGCCCGGTTCGCCGAACTGACGCAGCGGCACCGCCGCGAGCTTCAGGTGCACAGCTACCGGATGCTCGGCAACCTGCAGCAGGCCGAGGACGCGGTACAGGAGGCACTGCTGCGGGCGTGGAAGGGCCGGGCCTCGTTCGACGGCGGCCCGGGCGCGCGGGCCTGGCTGTACCGGATCGTGACCACCACCTGCTTCGACATCCAGCGGGCCGCGCAGCGGCAGGCGGCGCACCTGAAGTCGGCGGCGTCGCTCGCGGCGGCGGGAGAGGTGCCCTGGCTGCAGCCTTGCCCGGACGCGCTCCTCGACGAGGCCGCTGACCCGGAGGGGTCGGCGATCCGCCGGGAGACCGTTGAGCTTGCCTACCTGGCGGTGATCCAGCTGCTGCCCGCCCGGCAGCGGGCGGTGCTGCTGCTGCGCGCGGTCCAGGGCTACTCGGCCGCCGAGACCGCGTCGATCCTCGGCCTGTCGGTCGCCGCGGTGACCAGCGCCCTGCAGCGGGCCCGGGCCACGATCGCCGGCCGGGTGGCGGCCAGGGACGCCGACTGGTCGCCCGACGGGATCACCGCGGCCGACCGGGCGCTGCTGGCCGCCTTCATCGACGCCCACGAGCGCCAGGACCCGGCCGCGGCCATCGCGGCGATTCACGCGGACATCCGGGTCTCGATGCCGCCCAACCCCGGCGTGTTCACCGGGCGCGAGGCGATCGCCGGCCTGATGGCCCAGGCGTTCGACCGCTCGGTCTTCGGCGACTGGCGGCTGCTGCCCACCGCGGCCAACCGGATGCCCGCAGCCGCCTCCTACCTGCGCCGGGCCGACAGCGACCGCTACGTCCCGTTCAAGCTGGACGTGCTGCGCACCGGCGACGGCCTGATCACCGAGATCACCACGTTCGACGCGACCCTGTTCGACCGCTTCGCCCTCCCGCCCTACCTCCCGGCCGGCTAGCCGCGCCTCCGCCGAGGGACACCCCAGGCGCGCAGCGCGCAGCGCGGGGGAGCGCGAGGGCGCGCGCGCGAGGGCGCGCAGCGCAGGGCGCGGGGGCGCGCAGCGCGAGGGCGCGCGGGGCGCGCAGCGCGAGGGGCGCGCGGGGCGCGGAGCGCGGAGCGCTTCTTGCTGTTATCCGCGCCCAACGTCCGGTGCGAAGCGGGCCGATGGCGCCAAAGGCCTCGCTCCCCGGGGGTCGATGGCGCCAAAGGCGTCGATAGAGGCAGCCGATGGCGCCAACGAACCGGAAAGGGCTCGGAGCCGGGCCCCTGGCGGCGCGGCTGGGGTGGGGTGGGTGGGGTGGGGCTAGGGCTGGGCGCGGTACAGGTCGCGAAGCAGGGCGACTTCCGCGCCGTGGTGGATCGCCTCGCGGTTGATGTGCAGCACCAGGGCGGCCATCGGGTACTCGGCGTACGGCCCCTCGGCGGGGCCGCACGGGCGGGCCAGGTCGTCGAGGGTGAGGGCGCGGACGCCAGCGTTCCACGCGGCGTAGGCCGCGTCCAGGCGAGCCAGTGCGGTGTCGGCGTCCCCCGGGTAGTCGTAGGTGTCGTAGCGGACCGGGTCGCCGCCGAAGTGGGCGGCGACGCGCGTGCCGAACACACCGACCAGCAGGTGGCACAGGCGCCAGGCGATGGTGGTGACCGGGGGCGGGTCGGGCTGCGGCCAGGCGAAGTCCTGGGTGAACGCACCGTTGCCGAGGGAAGCCGGCGCGGGGGACGTGCCGCGCGGCCGGACGGACCACATGCCGGGCACGGGCTCCCAGCGGTACTCGTCGTCGGTGAGCCCGGCGAACCGGGGGCGCAGCGCGGACCGCCAGTGCCAGTCGAGCTGTTCGGCCAGCTGCTCGCTCCAGTCGATCCCCATGACCGGCACGATACCGGGGCGCGGCCGGGCCCCCGGGTAAGCCGGCCGCGCCGCGGGTCACGCCGTCAGCGGCGACCTGCCTGGCGCGGCCAATGCTGCGGACGGGGCGGACGGGGCGGGGAAATATTCTCCTCCGGCGCCGACTTCACCCTGGCCTTCGTGGACGAGATCGAGTCGCCCGAGCATCACCGCACCCGCTTCCCCGTCGCCTACTAGGCCGCTGCCGCCCAAGCCGCCGCGCCGAGCGCCAGGCGTACCGGCCGGGTTCTCTTCAGTGATAAACGTGGCGCCTGGGGCCTGTTCGACGTTGGTACCGCGTTCAGCTGTTGCGCGAGTGCTCGTGTGCCGAGTAGAAGCGGTAGGAACCGCCCATGCGCTGTTCGATCTCGGCCGACCGCTTCGAACCGATCTTTTCGAGCGTGCGCTCGTACGCGGTCAGCGGGTCGTCGCTGTCGGTCTCGAAGACCTCGAAGTACTTCGCAGGCTGGGGGAAGGCGGTCAGCTTGCCGTCGATCATCGCCTCCGCGTCCGAGGGCAAGTAGATGTGCGTGAAGCGCGAGGCCGCGAAGAACAGGCCCGCGCCGAGCACCTCCGACGCCCACTGCGCGCGCACGGCGTCGTCCCCGCCGTCAGACAGCACGTAGTGCACGCCGGTCAGCCTGCCGTGGGCGCCGGGCCGCACCAGCGACCCGACGTGCGCGAACGACCCTCGCAGCGAGGGGAACATCGCCCTGCTGCGCCTCGGGTCGCCGTACATGTGCTCCGGGTAGTCCGCCCAGTTCTCGGTGTCGGGCCAGCCGACCGCCGGGTCGGGCGTGACGATGTCGTACAGCGCGACCAGCTGCGGCTCCTCCGCGGTGCCCGGCATGGCCATGTTGTCGAACCGGTACGCGTTGATCAGGTACCCGGGGACCGTGAGGAGGGCCCCGTAGGTGTCGTACCAGTCGTCCAGCCCTTGCTTCAGGCCCGGGTCAGTGACACTGGACAATACGAGCCGGACTCCAGTCCGATCGACGATGTCATGCATGGCAGTCTTCCTTTCGTTTCCGCTCCTGATGTGGACCACGTACTATCCGGACAGATCACGCCAGAGGCGGGCGCAGCCGGCGGCGCGCTGCCTCCTCGGGGGCTTGCCGCCCGGCCGGGTGGGCGGAGGAACGGGCGGGTGCGGTTACGCGGCGGGCGCCGCGGGGTTGGGCAGGTGGAACATGACGTGGGGGCGCAGCGGTGAGCCTTCGGCGACCCTGGGGTGGTCGAAGCGGGCGGACTCGGTCATGCCGATGCGGCGCATCACCGCCTGCGAGGGAGCGTTGAGCACCGCGGTCATCGACCACAGCTCGGGCAGGCCGAGGTCGCGGAACGCGGCGTCCCGCACGGCGGTGGCGGCCTCGGTCGCGTAGCCGTGCCGCCAGGCGGGCCTGGCCAGGCGCCAGCCGATCTCGACTCCGTCGCCCGGCACCCCGGGGGCCAGCGGGGCCAGGCCGGTGAAGCCGATGAACTGGCCGGTGCCCCGCACCTCAAGCGCCCACAGGCCCCAGCCCCGTTGGGTGAAGTTCGTCTCGATCCGGTCCACCACCGCGTCGCTCTCCGCCCGGCTCAGCGTCGCCGGGAAGTACACCAGGGTCTCCGGGTCGCCGTTCAGCGCGGCGAACGGTTCCCGGTCGTCGTCGCGCCAGCGGCGCAGCAGCAGCCGGCCGGTCCGCAGGGTATCGATGCGTTTCATGAGCCAAGCTTGACGCCGCAATCTCGGCGGCACAGCCCCCAGCGCCAAAGTCCAGGCCGCAGCGCCAGACTGGTCCGCCCCCCCAAGGCCGGGCGCGTGTCTCGGGAGAGGCTCCGGGCCCGGCGACCGTCCCGAGGCGCGTTGCCGAGGGGTCGATTACGCAAGGGCGGACCCGACGGGGTGAGAGGCAGGCATCGAGCAGATCGACCCGGTGTGATGAAGGTGCGGGCGGGTTGAAGTTGTGCGGCAGGAACCGAGCAGATGCCGCAGCACCGCGACGCGACGCGGGCACGTCTGAGACGGGATGCCAACGAGTTGGTCAACTCGTAGGAGTACGCCATGTAGGCCAGCGCGGAGCTGCCGACGACGCCGGCGGCGAGGCCGTCAGGCCGTCGATGAAGTTCACCGCGTTGATGTGAGACCACGATAGGATGTCACCGTGTAGCTCAGGTCCGGATCAGTGCCAGCGTCACGGACCCGCCGCCGGGTAGCGGGACCCATCCGATGAAGCGCCGGACCACGCCACGATGCCGCCGGCTGCGATCTGCCCGGCCAGCTTGCGAGGGCCGATCCCAGCGGCGTCGGCGGCGCCGAGACCACGGTACGCCGGCGGCGCGCGGCCCGCCGACGGGGCGACGCGCAGGGGCGCACCGGCGCCGACGGCAGACCGGGGCGCAGGGGCGCCCACGGCGGGGCACGGGGGGCGCAGAGGCGCGGCACGGGGGGGCGCAGAGGCGGGAGGACGATAGGGCCCCTTATTCGCCGTTAATAACCTGAATCCGAAAATGCCGGGACCGGCGAACACCACACCGCCAGGCAACGCACCCGGCACTTGTCCGCCCGGACCGGCGAACACCACACCGCCAGGCAACGCACCCGGCACTTGTCCGAACGAGACGGGCCGATAACATCGCGCCCTTTGCGATCGGCCCGTCACGGGCGGACATCGGGGGTTCCAGGGGGTCGCCCCCCTGGGCTAACGCTGAGGCCGGCTGGGCGCAGCCTTCCGGCGCGCCCAGCCGGTCCCCGGCCCTCCCCCTCCAAGGGCCGCCCTCGGTCCCCGTCCGCAGGCTTGTTGAGACACAGAGTCTAATGTCTCAAGCACGCTGCTTTCACGCGGTACGGTGTAATTAAGGGACTTATCCCAGCTAGGCGGCGAGAGGCAGGCAAGGCCATGACGGCCCGGCCGGAGCGGGTAGCGGCAGAAGAGGTCAGGCAGCGGATGCTGGCCGCGGGGCGGGAGCTGGCCCTGGAGGCGGGCGCGGCGCTGACCATCGAGCACCTGCGCCTGGAGGAGGTCATCCAGCGGGCCCGGGTGCCGCGCAGCTCGGTCTACCGGATGTGGCCGTACCGCGAGGAGTACATCGACGACCTGCTGATTTACCTGGCGGGCGAGGGAAGCTGGTTCAGCGACCGCCCGGTGCTCGACCCGGATACGTTCGACGTCGCCAGCCGCGGTGGTCACCGACAACGTGCGCTGCTGGCCACGCCGGAGGGGCGCCGGTCGCTGATGTGCGAGGTGATCCGGATCACCTGCCAGCGCAATTACGAGGTGCTTACCGACTCCACGACACTGGCGCCTGCACATGGCGCTGGCCTCGACCCTGGGCTCGACCCGCAGCAGCGGCGACGCCCGGTGGCGGATCGCCGCCGCGCTGGAGGACTCGCAGCGGCGGTCCCGCGAATCGATAGTCACCGTCCTGCGCCACATGGCCACGGTGCTGGGGGTGCGGCTGCGCGATCCGGCCTACACCCTGGACCACGTGCAGCTGGCCGGCGGCCTGCTCGTTCAGGCGCTCGCGCTGCGCAACGTCCAGGTCAGCGCGGCGCTGTCCCGCCTGCCCGCCGGTGACTCCGGTGCCGCCGAAGCCGGTTCCGACGGCGACGGCCCCGGCGCAGCCGGGGCGGCCAGGGCCGGCCAAGACGGCGACGGCCAGGACGGCCCCAGCCAGAGCGGCTCCGGCGGCGACGGCCGGCCGGAGGGGCACGGTGTCGACCTGTCCGAGCCGTCCTTCGTGAACGGGCTGCTCAACGCGCCGATCCCCGGGCCGGGGCTGCACGGCGAGCCGGCGCCGTGGACGCTGGTGGCGCTACGCCTACCTGGGGCTGGTGGACGCGTTCATGGAGCTCGACCCAGACTTCGACCCGCCGTCCGCGTGACCGGGCCTGGGACCGCGCGCTAGCTAGGCCGCGCCCCCGGCCAGGGCCATGACCCGGTCGCTGAGCACCGCCACCCCCGGGGTCGGCTCCGCCTTGTAGTGGCCGGGCTTGCGTTTCCTGAGCAGCCCGCCGCCGTTCTGCTGCCAGGAGAAGTTTCTGTTGCCGAGCACCCGCTGGTAGACCGCGTCGACGCTGCCGGGGAAGGCGGCCGCCATGCGGCGAAGCGGCAGCGGCGGGATGGAGTCTTCGCGCAGGTAGGCGCGGAGCACGTTGGCGTGCGACGGGTCGGCGGCCAGCTCCGGGTTGGCGAACATCGCCCGCAGCATCCCGTACTCGGGCACCACGATGAACCCGTCGGTCTCGTCGTAGATGATGCCCACCGTGTCGAACTCGAAGAAGCCGTCCGGCATCACGAACGTGGTCTCCCCGGTTTCGCTGACCGCCCGGTGCCGGCCGCGCGCGGCGCGCGCTGAGTCGCGGCGCATCTTGTAGTAGGCGTTGAGCCGCCCCTCGGCCTCCAGGGTGGGCAGCACCAGCTCGTCGCGGCCGAAGTAGGCGACGAACTCCTCCCGGTCGCGCCGCAGGTAGGTCCAGCCCTCGGTGATCTTCTCCTGGTTGCGGAAGACCAGGTCGGGCTCGCGGGTGGCCAGGTCGATCGCCAGCCGGGCGACCTGGCGCGCGTCGGCCCTCGGGTACCACAGCTCGTCGCCCGCGGCGAGCCAGGCCGAGTCGTCCTCGGCCAGCGGCAGCAGGGTGCCGGCGAAGAACCCGTCCGCCGGCGTGGCCTCGCCGAGGCCGTAGACGCGGTAGTCGAGGTCGTCGATCAGGTTCAGCGCGGTCACCGCCCCGTCACCGCCGGGCCGGGCGGCGCCCCGGACCTCGAACACGCCGCGCACGCTGTTGTCCGCCCAGTCGAGCAGCAGGTCACGGTCGGCGCGGCTCAGCCCGCGCCGCGCGGCGATCAGCCGCTCGACGGCGGCGAGGCCGCCGGCCGCGCCGAGCTCCTGCCGTAGTTTCGCCGCGCGCGCGATCAGCTCTGGACCCACGAAGAGCAATAGTAGTGAGAGTGCCGGGCAAGGCGGGCGAAACCAGTTTGCGCCCGGCACGCCGCCGAACCGCATAATCGTAGTGTCTTATCCCCGGCGGACGGAGTGTGGCTTGGAGCTCTGAGGTCGACCCCCAGTGCCGCGCCGAGGTGGCGCGCGCCCGCGACCTCTTTTCCGGAGCTTCCCATGTCCGTCGTGCTCAACGACCTCTCCTTCGCCCTGCCGGACGGGCGCGTGGTGCTGTCCCGGCTCACCGCCTCCTTCACCCCGGGGCTGACCGGGCTCATCGGCGTGAACGGCTCAGGCAAGTCCACGCTGCTGCGGCTGATCGCCGGGCGGCTGCGGCCCGCGTCCGGCTCGGTCACGGTGGCCGGCGAGGTCGGCTACCTGCCGCAGAACCTCACCCTCGACACCGAGGCCACGGTGGCCGCGCTGCTCGGCATCGCCGCCGCCACGGGACGCGCTGCGCGCGATCGAGGCCGGGTCGGTCGACCAGGCCGCCTACGACGCGGTCGGCGACGACTGGGACGTCGAGGAACGGGCCCGCGAGGTCCTGGCCAGGCTCGGGCTCGGCCGGATCGGCCTGGACGACCCGGTCGGGCGGCTGTCGGGCGGCGAGGCGGTGCTGACCGCCCTGTCGGCCCTGCTGCTGCGTCGGCCGGCGCGTGCTGCTGCTCGACGAGCCGACCAACAACCTGGACGCCAGCGCGCGGGAGCGGCTGTACGCGGCGGTCGGGTCCTGGCCGGGGGTAGCGCTGGTGGTCAGCCACGACCGCAGGCTGCTGTCGCTGGTTGACCAGGTCGCCGAGCTGTCTGGCGGGGCGCTGCGGCTGCTGCGCGGGAACCTCGAAGCGTACGAGGCGATGATCGAGACCGAGCAGGCAGCGGCACAGCGCGCGGTCACCTCCGCCGGGGCTGACCTGCGGCGCGAGCGCAGGGACCTGATCGAGTCGCAGGTCAAGCAGGCCACGCGGGACCGGCAGGGCCGCGCCGTCGCCGCGTCCGGCTCGCTGCCGCGCATCATCGCGGGCGGGCGCAAGCGGGCGGCGCAGGTGTCGGCCGGCCGGACACGGGAGGTGGCGCTGTCCCGCGTCGCCGACGCGCGGGAACGGCTGGCCGAGGCGGAGGAGGCGCGTCCGCGACGAGGCGACGATCCGGATCTCGCTGCCAGGGACGGCGGTGCCAGCCGGGCGGACCGTGCTGACGGCCGACGGGCTCGACGGGCCGTGGGCGCCGTGGCACGAACCCGAGCCGCCGCGCGGCGGGCCGGGCGCGGGCGCGGGAATGGCCGGGCGGCGGCGAACACGGCGACGGGGACGACGAGGAAGCGGCGGACGTCGCGCGGCTGGCGGAGCTGATCCTGCGCGGGCCGGAACGCGTCGCGCTGACCGGGCCGAACGGCGCGGGCAAGACCACGCTGCTGCGCGCGCTGGCCGGCCTGCCCGGCGAAGGCGCTGGCAACGGGACGGCAGGCTCCGGCGGCCCGGCGGCCGCGCCGGGGCTGCCCGGGGTCACCGTGCGGCGCAACGGCGCGCTCGGCTACCTGCCGCAGCGGCTCGACATCCTGGACGACGACGCTGACCGTGGCGGACAACGTCCGGGCCGTCGCGCCCACCGCGCCGGTCAACCAGGTGCGGGCGGGGCTGGCCCGGTTCCTGTTCCGTGGCGCCCGCGCGCGACCAGGTGACCGGGACGCTGTCCGGCGGCGAGCGGTTCCGCGCGGTGCTCGCCGCGCTGCTGCTCGCCGACCCGCCGCCGCAGCTGCTGCTGCTCGACGAGCCGACCAACAACCTCGACTTGGCCTCGGTCGGGCAGCTGTCCGACGCGCTGTCCTGCTACCGGGGCGCGCTGATCGTGATCAGCCACGACGTGCCGTTCCTGCGCTCGCTCGGCATCACCCGCTGGCTGCACCTGGAACGCTCCGGCCGCCTCACCGACACCGACCCGCCGGACTAAATGCCAGCCTTAGGCGGCGCGAGCGCCGAGGGCGCGCCGTCGGGGGTACGGCGCCAGGAGGCCGAGATCCCGGTCTGCAGATCCGTCATGACTTGGTCAGGGCAATCGGGATCATGGACGTCAGTTGCGACTCGCCCGGGCGGGAAGCGCGGGACCAAGCTGGCCGCGCGAGCTGATGCCGAGCTTGGTGAAGACCTTTCGCAGGTGGTACGCCACGGTGGCGCGGCTGATGAACAGCTGCGCGGCGATCTCCGGGTTGGAAGCGCCTTCGCCGGCCAGGCGAGCGATCAGCGCTTCTTGCGCGGTAAGGGGTGCCCACGTCTCGGCGGCGCGTCTGTAGGCCTGGCCGCCGCTCGCCCGCAGCTCGGTCCTGGTCCGTTCGGCGAACGCCGCTGCGCCGACCGAGTCGAAGATCTCGTACGCCCTGGCGAGCTGGTCACGGGCGTCGCGCCTGCGCCGCTGGCGGCGCAGCCACTCGCCGTAGACGAGATGGGCGCGTCCTAGTTCCACGCGCAGGCGGGTACGGCTGAAGCGGTCGATCGCCTCGCGGTAGAGGCTCTCGGCGCTCTCGTCGTCGCTGACCAGCGCCCGCGAGCGGGCCTCGGTACCAAGCGCCCAGTCGGTCCCGCAGGCGCGGGCGATGCCGGACAGCCGCTCGAGGGCGCCGGCCGCACGCTCGGGTGCCCCGCTGCGCGCCGCCGCCTCAACCAGCTCGACGAGCGCCCAGCTGGCGAAATGTACCGCAGGCGAGTCCTCGCTCGCCCGCTGCGCCGCTGCCAGCGCCTCCTCATAGCGGCCCAGGCTGTTGCCCAGCACCGCGGCCGCCCAGTCCACGAAGCCCAGCCCGGCACCCTCACCCCGGCGCTCTACGTCGTCGGCGGCGGTCTGGATCAGGTGGGCGGCTTGTGCTTCCTGGCCGCGGAAGACGGCAAGGGCCAGGGCGCCGTAGGGTGCGAATGCTGCTCCCGGTCGCCTCGGCTACCGACTCGGCCTGCGCCACCATCGAGGCGGCCTTGGTGAACTCCCCGGCGAACACGTGCACGCCCGCGCGCGTGTTGAAGGCGATGGGAAGCGTAGTGAGCGCACCAGCGTCGCGGGCGAGCGTGACCTGGCGTTCGGACAGCAAGTCCCAGCTGGGGTAGTCCCACACCATCCACGCGGCGCGGCTGGCCAGCCAGAGCCAGCGCAACTCCTCCTCCCTGGAGACATCCGTCCCGCGGAAGGCGCTCACCGCTTCGCGGAGCACCGGCGCCCCCGCCGCGTAGCCCTTGCAGATCAGCAGGGCCAGGCCATCAAGGAGCAGGTCGTAGGCGCGCGGGGGCCCCGGCGGTGCCGCAGGCGCGGCCTCGGCCACTTCCCGCATCCCGCCGCCGAGCGCCAGGCGCCCGGCGAATTGCGCGGCGGCCAGCGCGTCGAGGTAGGTCTCGCGGGCCAGCCGCGGGTCGAGTTGCTCAAGTTGCCTGGCCGCCTTCAGCAGCAGCGGGGGCGCATCACTGCCGCGGCTGGACGCGAACGCCACCTGGCCGCGCAGCCAGTCCGCCCGGGCGGACCGGAGCTGGACCGGCGGCCCAGCCTCCGCGGTGGCCAGCAGTGCCAGGGTCGCGTCGAACGCGCCGGCCTGGTACTTGGCCTGCGCGCCGGCCAGCGCCCGCTCCGCCCGGCGCGCCGGATCGAGGGTCAGCGCGGCCGCGCGCTCCAGGAAGGCGGCCGCCGCAGCCAGCCCGCCGCGCGCCTGGGCGCGGCCCGCCGAGCGCTCCAGCTCGACCGCGACCTCCTCGTCCGGCCCCACCGCGGCCTGCGCGCGGTGCCAGGCACGGCGGTCAGGGTCGGCCTCCGGGTCCGTCGCGGCGGCCAGCGCCTCGTGCGCGGCCCGCCGTTCGGCCGACGACGCGGCCCGGTAGGCCGCCGACCGCACCAGCGGGTGACGGAACGTCACCCGCTCGCCGACCGCCAGCAGCCCGGCGTCCGCCGCGGGCGCCAGCGCCCCGGCCCCGACCCCGAGCCGCTCCGCCGCCCGCCACACCAGCGTCGGCTCCCCGGCCGGCTCCGCCGCGGCGACCAGCATCAGTCGCTGGGCCGCGGCCGGCAGCGCCTCCAGCCGCCGCCGGATGCTGTCCGCAACCCGCCCCGCCACCCCCGGCCCGGACGGCAACCCGAACCCGCCCGCCAGCTCCGCCGGCGCCACCCCCCGCGGCAGCTCCAGCAGGGCCAGCGGATTGCCCCGTGTCTCGGCGACGATCCGCTCCCGCACCCGCTCATCCAGCGGCCCGGTGACCACCGAGCGGAGCAGGTCCCGCGCATCGCTGGCGGCCAGGCCCCCGACCGGCAACTCCGGCAGCCCCCGGAGTTCCTCGCCCGGCTCACGGACGGCGAACACCAGCGCGACGGGCTCAGCCAGCAGCCGCCGCGCCGCGAACCCCAGCGCCTGCGCCGACGCCCGGTCCAGCCACTGCGCGTCATCAACCACGCACAAGAGCGGCTGCTCCTGCGCCACCTCCGACAGCAGGCCCAGCACGGCCAGCCCCACCAGGAACCGGTCCGGCGCCGCCCCCGCATTCAGCCCCAACGCCACGCCAAGCGCATCACGCTGCGGACCCGGCAGGCCCTCCAGCCTGCCCAGCATCGGCGCGCACGACTGCTGCAGGCCGGCAAAGGCCAGTTCCATCTCCGACTCAACCCCGGCCACCCGCGCGACCCGCAGGCCAGCCGCCGACCCGACCACATGCTCTAGCAGCGCGGTCTTGCCGACCCCGGCTCCCCGCGAACCACCAGCACGCCGCTGCGCCCAGCCCGCGCCGCCTCAAGCAGCTGGCTGAGCGCCGCGCGCTCGGGGAGACGACCTAGCAGCATCACATGGCCTCACATGGAACCGTCGGCGCGGATAACGCCTCCTGCGTATTTCACGATCGCCTCCCACTCCACGGCGAAAATGTGCCGTTCGACCAGCGGGAGCGCCAGCTTCTCCTTCAGGCCCCTGTGCTGAAAGAGCGCTGCGACCCAGCCGGACGTGGTCGGCGACGACCTTCGGGTCTAGGCTCTCGCCGAGGGGTCCGTCACGCGGCGGTCCGAGCCATCAGGCGGCGGTCAGCCTGCAGGACGCGCCGGTGCATGGTCTGCAGGGACGGCCCGGGGTTGACCCCGAGCTCTTCGCTGAGTTTTTGCCGCACGTCGTCGAAGAGGTAGAGGGCCTCGGCCTGGCGGCCGGACTTGTACAGCGCGAGCATGAGCAGTTCGGTGAACCGCTCCCGGAAAGGATGCTCCGCCAGCAGTGCTCGCAGATCGGCGATCGCCCCCGCGTGGTCGCCGAGTGCGATGTCCGCCGCCAGCTTTTCCTCGGTCGCCGCCAGGTGCAGCTCCGTGAGCGGCACCCGCCGGGAATCGGCGTACGGGCCCGGAATTCCCGCCAGGGCGGTACCGCGCCACAGCCCGAGCGCGTCGCGCAGCAGCCGGGCGCTGCGCGAGGCGTCGTGCCGGCCCGCCCCCCGCGCGCCTCGGTCAGCCACTGCTCGAACTGGTCCAGGTCAAGAACTCCTGAGCCCAGCCGAAGGACGTAGCCGTCGCCGATCGACTCGATCGAATGCGCCTCCAGGCGCAAGCGTGAGAGGTACGTACGGACCGTACCGGCAGCCGACCTGGGCACGTCTCCTTCCCACAGGCCGTCGATAAGGCCGTCCAGTGAAACCTGCCTGCCCCGTGCGAGCAGCAGCATCGCCAGCACGGCCCGCTGCTGCGGCGACCCGAGTTCAAGCTCTGTGTCCCCGTGCCATCCGCGCACCGGCCCGAGCACTTCAAACCTCACTTCACGGAACATCCGCGTCTCCCCGGTTGAGTTGCTGCCGTCCCCTACAGGTTGCCGCCTGCCGCCCGCCCCAGGGCAGGGGTTAAATAACCCCTTTGGCGCCGACGCCTGGATGTACCGGGAGCGAAGGTCACCGGCAAACGGGGAACTTCACCCGACGGTAAGAGCGCAGGTTCAACGTCCAGCCAATGCCGCGTTGACATGGTTCGAGGAGTCATGTCCCGTGCCGTCCACCGGGGTCCCGGCGGACGGACGGCTTTCCTAGTCCGGGCTAGAGCACGATGTCGGCGAGCCGGCTTACCTCATTGATGTCTTCGACTCCGGGGTTGAGGATGAGTTCGTCGGCCCCGAGGTCCTGGCACGCCTTGACGGTCTCGAGGATGGAGTCCCTGGTGCCGCGCAGGCCGCCCGCGATCACGTCCGCCACCTCGTTTCCCGAAATTGCGGTAGTAGTCGCGGACGTTGTCGCGCCCGGCGTCGGCGTCGCCGATGGCGAAGTAGTTGATGGCGACCAGCCGAGGGTCGCCCGCACGTCCGGCCTGCCGCCATGCGCTCCGCGCCATGTCGAACATGCCCGCCACGGCCTCCGGCGGGACGGAAGGGGCGATGTAACCCGCGCCCCGGCGTGCCATGCGCTCGAACGCGGCCGGTGAACTGCCCCCGAACAGCAACGGCACCTGACGGGTTCCCCGCGGAACCGCCGGATTGTCACTGCCCGCGTAAGGGCGCCCGCTCCAGATCTCCTGGTAAGTATCCAGGTCCCAGTCGAAGCGCCTGCCGCGCCCCTCAATTCCGTATCCGTCGGCGACGAAGTCGTCCGCTCGCCCGCCGACGCCGATGCCGAGGGTAAGGCGCCCCCCGGAGATCCCGTCGATGCCCGCTATCTCCTTGGCCAGCAGGGCGGGGGGCCACACGGTCGCGAGCAGGACCGTGCTCAGCAACCCGATTGTGGACGTGGCCCCCGCCGCGCCTGCGAGTGCGACCGTGTCCGTGACCCCTGGGTAGGCGAAGCGGCCCGTGGTGCTCAGGCTGGAAAAGCCAGCCTGCTCCGCCAGCGCGGCCCACTCGGGAATGACGGCCGGGCGGACATCCCGGACCTGATTCGGCAGGCCAATTCCGATGCGCATGAACGATCCATCCTCTTTCCTGTGATGCGGGCGCGGCAGCCATCCCGGCCGTACCGGCTGACTCGGGCACGCTCACGGCTCACAGCGGTCCGCCTGCTAGCCCACAGCTGGGGTGCTACCAGCCTGCGCGCCGGCGATCGATGACCGGTGGATGATCGTTAGACGAGGCCCTCGCTCAGGGCCAGCCGGGTGAGGTCGGCCCGGCGGCGGCACCCGGTCTTGTCCCGGATCCTGTCCAGGTGGGAAGTCACGGTCCGGATGCTGATGTAAAGCCGGGCCGCGATCTCCGCGTTGGTGTGCCCCTGGGCGACCAGGGTGACCAGCTGCCGCTCCCGGGCGCTCAGCAGCGTTCCGGGACTGGGCTCACTGGGTTCCTCCTGTACCGCGGTCGCGAACATGAGGGCGAGCTCGACGGCGGCGGGAAACGGCATCCTGGCGCCGCGCTCCTCGGCCTCGCGCAGCTGACCGGGCTCGAGTGCCTGCTCGACCTGCGGGGTGCACCACGCGGCGCGGCCCTCCTTCCCGGGGCTGGCTGGCCACCCGCGGCGTTTCAAGTCCACGGCGTGGGCTGCCCAGAGCGTCACGGCGTCAGCCCAGCGCCCGGTCGCGGCGCACAGGTGGCCGCAGAGGTCGACGAGGCTGGCCAGGGCCAGGCTGTGACCGATCCGGGAGGCGACAGCGAGCGCCTCCTGCAGGCATGCCCCGGCCTCGGCCGGGTTGCCGGCCAGGCGCTCGAGGTCCGCCATCACCTCGAGCAGCGGGACCAGGTTCGCCAGGTCGTCCACCTGCCGCGATCGCGCGAGCCCGGCGGCGCACACGCGGCGGGCGGAGTCGAGCTCGCCGAGCTTGGTCAGCACCATGGCCACGACGTAATGGCACCAGCGAGTTACATCGCCGCAGATATCCAGCGGGAGGAGTTCTTGCGCCTGCCGGGTCCAGTCAAGCGCTTCCGCCGCGTCGCCCGCGTAGGCGGCGGTGACACTCAGGGCGGTCAGCGCTAGAAGCTCGCTCTCCGCGTCGCCGAGCTCACGGGCCAGGGCCAGCGCCCGGCGGGCGTCGTCGACCGCGCCGGGAACGTCGCCCAGGTTCAGCCGGGCCACGGCCCGGCCGCCCGCCAGGGCCGCCACGAGCACGCGCGACGGTTCCCGGTCCCGAAACGCCTCGATAGCCGCCGTGTGGTAATCCGCCCCGTCGGCCGAGTCGACGGAATGCGATGACAGGTACCCGAGCCAGAGCTGTGCGCTAGCCCAGGTCTCGGCGGACGGGGAGGAACGCGCGACGGCGGCGCTCAGCCTCGTCCGGGCCTCGACCAGGCGACCCCGCTGACGCAGCCACGGCGCTAGCGCCGTGGCCAGTCGCATGGCGCCACCGGGGTCATGCTCAAGCGCCCAGCCCAGCGCGCGGCTGAGCGTGGCGTCCTCGGCGTCCAGCCAGCGCAGGGCGCCGAGTTCGGTGTGGCCTGCTTCGAGTTCCGCGGCGGCCTGCGCCGCCACCGACGACGCGAACGGGGCCAGCGCCGCCGTCGCTTCCTGCTCCTCGCCTTCCTCCCGCAGCCGGGTCAGCGCATAGGCGCGCAGGGTCTGCAGCATGGTGTACCTGGTCCGCTGGTCGGTGCCAGGCCGCGGCGGCACGAGCAGCGAGCAGTCGACAAGCCGCGCCGCGATGGGGCCCGCTTCCGGCCCGGCCACGGCCTCGGCGGCCGCGAGCGTGAACGGGCCGGGGAACACCGCCAGCCGCCGGAACACTAGCTGTTCCGGCTTGGCGAGCAGCCGGTAGCTCCAGTCGGCGACCGCGGTCAGCGACCGATGCCTGGTGGCGGCCAGCAGGTCCTTCCCGGTCAGCAGCCGCAGCGCGTCGTCGATGCGGTCGACGAGCCCGGCCAGGCCAAGCGCCTCCACCCGGGCCGCAGCCAGCTCGATCGCCAACGGCATCCCGTCCAGCCGGGACACCACCCGCGCCACCAGCGGGGCGGACTCCGGGCTCAGGCTGAAACCAGGGTCTCCCCGGCGGGCCCGTTCGGCGAAGAGTTCCGCCGCCGCTGACTGGCGCACAGCCTCGGGCTCGTCGGAGCCAGGCAGCTCAAGCGGCGACAGCCGGTACCACGCTTCACTGCCAAGCCCGAGCTGCTCCCGGCTGGTAGCCAGCACGCGCACTTCGTCGGCGCTCCTGAGCAGGACCCCGCAGAGCTCCGCGGCCGCGGCCAGCACGTGCTCGCAGTTGTCCAGGATGAGCAGCAGCCGCCGTGGCGCCAGCACCTCCGCGAGCGCCTCAAGCGGCGGCCTGCCGGGGTCCTGCTGCACGCCAAGGACCGACATTACCTCGGCGGCCACTTGTGCCGCGTCCGCCGCGGCGCTCAGCTCCACGAGCCACACCCCGTCGGGGAACCGGTCCTGCACCCGGCGTGCTAGCTCAGCCGCTAGGCGGGTCTTGCCCACGCCACCGGGCCCTGTGACGGTTACCAGCCGGCTGTCTTCTAGCAGCCTGGTGAGCTCGGCGAGGTCATTCGCCCGGCCGACGAAGCTCGTCAGGGGCGTCCAGATCCCGGTCGTGTGGCTCGCGGCCTGCTCACGCTCAGCCAGTGTCACCCAAGCAGCCTGACCGATGCCAGCGCCCGTCGCCGGCCTGGGTAAACGCTGAGCGGATCGCCCACCGGCACAGCCAAGGGTCGATGCCGTTGTCAGTTTGATTTCGCAACCAAGGTAGGCTGATGGCATGCGCGACGATCTCCCCGGCCGCCCTTGCTCGGTGGCCGCCGCCCTGAGCCTGGTGGGCGAGCGGTGGTCGCTGCTCGCCGTGCGCGAGATCATCTTCGGCAACAAGCGGTTCGACGCGATCGCCCGGAACACCGGCGCACCGCGCGACCGGCTGGCCGCGCGGCTGCGGTCGCTGGAGGCGGCGGCATCATCACCAGGCACCGCTACAGCGACCACCCGCCGCGCTACGAGTACGAGCTGACCGAGTCCGGTGACGACCTGCGCTCCGTGGTCACCGCGCTGCGCGACTGGGGTGACAAGTGGGCCGTGGACAGCCCGCCCACCGTCGTTGAGCACTCCTGCGGGTCACCAGCTCGACTTGGCGCCGGTCTGCCGCCACTGCGGCGAGGAAGTCCGGCCGGAGGACCGACGATGCGGGTCGTTACGCCCGGCTGGACGCTCGAGGGTCCGGCGGCCGCCCCCGCCACCGGACCGGCGGAACGCCCGCCAGCCTGCTGGTTGCCTGACGACGACCGTGGCCGGGGCGCCGCCCCCGTGACGGCGCCCCCGGCGCGACCTACTGGGCCGGCTCCATCGCGGCCCATGCGGAAGCTGCCCGGGGCACGAGCTCGCCGCCGGCGCGGGCCTTCTCCAGGGCGGCGGACCACCAGGCCAGGTCGTCCAGCATGATGTCGGCGGCGACGTTGGTGAGGCCGTTCTTCGGCTCGCCGTCGGCGTCGAAGGCGTCGGTGACGAAGGGTATGACCACGCTGTTGCGCAGCGGCACCGACTCGGTCTCCACGAAGATGTGGCTGAGGTGCTCGATGGCCCGACGCGCCGGTCTGGGCGCCCGAGTAGCTGACGAAGGCGACCGGCTTGTTGCGGAAGCCGAAGGACAGCCACACGCTGTCGATCGCGTTCTTCAGGCCGCCGGGCAGGCTGTGGTTGTACTCGGGCGTGACGATGACGAAGGCGTCGGCCTCCTTGATCTTCTTGTTCCAGGCCCGCACCAGCGGGTCGGAGTAGGTGGGGTCGCTGAAGTCGCCGATGGTGCCGATGTGCTCGGCGAAGATCGGCAGCGGCCAGTCGCGCAGGTCGGCGACCTCGACGTCGAAGGCCCCGTGCTCGCGTCGCCTTCCTGGTCAGACCAGGGGCTGACCAGGTCGGCGGCCCGGGTGGGGCGGGTGCTGCCAATGATGATCAAGCAGTTTCGACATGCCTGCTCCTGTCAGGGTTGCTAGGTGCTAGGCGGTTGGCCGGCGGCGGGGCCAGGCGAGCCGAAAGGATTGTCCGCCATCGATTCCATGTCTACCACCAATCATTGGTGGTACGCAAACTATTGACCGGCGGCGGTAGGCTGGGGACATGGCGGAGACGATCACGGCCGATGAGCAGGGCGCGTGGCGAGGCCGCATGCTGCCGCTCATCGAGCACCTGTCCCGGGTCGGCCGCCGGTCCGCCGAGGTGTGCATGTCCGATGACTGCCTGCGGCCCCGGCACCTGATCGCGCTCAAGGTGCTGGGCGAGCACGGCCCGATGACCCAGCACGCGGTCGGCGTCACGCTCAGCCTCGACCCGAGCAACGTGGTCGGCCTGCTCAACGACCTGGAGGAACGGGACCTGATCATCCGCCGCCGCGACCCCGCTGACCGGCGCCGGCACATCGTCGAGCTGTCCGCGGCCGGCTCGGAGCAGGTGACCCAGTCCAATGCGCAGCTCGGGACGGTGGAGGACGACCTGTTCAAGACGCTGAGCGCCGAGGAACGGTCAACGCTCTACGGCCTGCTCTCCCGGGCGGTCAGCGCCCTCGCCCCCGGCGACGGCCAGTCCCCTGTGCCGCCGCGGCCGAGCCGTGCACCGCCGAGGCGGCCGAGTGCCTGGAAGAGCCCGCCGACCACTGAAGGCCGAGCCCGGCGGTTAGGCCGCGAGCCTGCGTTCGGGCGCTCCCGAGCTTCTGGCTGTTATCCGATTTCTTGCTGTTATCCGACCGAGCGGATCGGCTAATGGCGCCCGGGCGGGCCCAGGGGGAACGCGGCCACCATGCGCCAGCGGGTCAGCGGGGCCGCCGCGCCGGACGGGCTGGCTCGCCACGGCGGGCTCGCCGGGCAACTCGGCCCCTGGAGGCGGCCCGCCCATCAGGGTGACCTCGATGGCTGTCGCCTCGACGGGCAGGCACGGGACGACGGCTCGCGCCGCCGCGCGCAGGTCCGCCAGGTGGGCCTGATCGCTGACGTTGCCGATCGTCAGGTGCGGGAGGGGGTCGACGTGCTCGCCGCCGTAGGGCGGCCAGGAGGGGAAGGCGGCGAAGGCACGGGCGGTGAGGGCACGGAAAGGGCGGTCGTCGCGCGGGGCGAGCCAGGCGACGGTGTCGCCGAACCAGCCGACCTGGTCCAGGGCGAAGGTAAAGGCGGGGAAGTCGGCGAACAGGCGGCGCAGCGAGGTCAGGGCGGCGCCGTCGATGAGCGCTGGCGGCAGGAACGGGTACAGCACGGTCAGGTGGGCGGGGACGCCGTCACGGGCGGCGGGGTCCAGACTGGCGCGGGGCCCGCCAACGGCAGGCTCGGCCGCCGGGGCCAGGATGAGCAGGGCGGTCTGGTCGCCTGCGCCGCACCGCCCGACGGCCGGTGCGTCCGGTACGGAGGCTGCCATGGGGCAACGCTACGCACCGGTCGAGTCACAAGTCGAGGCCAAATTTCCGGCTTCTTGCTGTTATCCCCTAGCCGGCCAGGATGCGGGCCGGGTTGGCGACCAGCATGGTGTCGAGGTCGGGCTCGGGATGCCGTGCTCGCGCAGGTCGGGCAGGACGTCCTGGCTGACGTGCAGGTAGTGCCAGTTCTTCAGGTCGTCGCGGGCGCCGGGGCCGAACCAGTCGATGTAGCAGCAGGTGTCGTGGGCGAGGACCATCCGGTCGGCGTAGCCGCGGGCGCATAGCTCGGCCACCAGGTCGCAGCGGTCGCCGAGGGTGGCGGAGCCGGTCGATGCCGAAGCGGTCCATGCCCAGGGTGAGTCCGCTGTCGGCCATGCGCGGCGATGTAGTCGGCGTCGCGGACCGCGTCACCGGAGTGGCCGAGGACGACCCGGTTCAGGTCGACGTCCTCCTCGCGCGAGTACCGCGAGGATGGCCGGGCCGTGCTGCGCCGGCCGCGTGGGTGTGGATGGTGATCGGCGTGCCGCCGGTGGCGACGTGGGCCCGGCAGACCGCGCGCAGCACCTGCTCGACCCCGTCGGTCAGGCCCCGTGCGGTCCACGGCGCACTTGAGCATGCCCGCCTTGACGCCGGTGTCGGCGATGCCCTCGGTGATGTCGCGGACGAAGAACTCGGTCATCGCCTCCGGCCGGCCGCCGCCGGAGAAGAAGAACGGCAGCTCGTCGAAGGTGTAGATGCCGGTGGCGACGACGATGTTCAGCTCCGGCACCTGGCTGGCGATGCGCTTGATCCGGGCGACGTTGCGGCCCTGGCCGATCACGGTGACGTCGACGATGGTGGAGATGCCGTTCTTGGGCAGCTCGCGCAGGCGGCGGACGGCGTCGGCGACCCGCTCGTCCTCGTCGCCCCACTCCCCGGGGTAGTTCTGCTGCACGTCCGCGTCGAGCACGAAGATGTGCTCGTGCATGAGCACCCGGCCGAGCTCTCCGGACGCGACCGGGCCGAGCACCGTCTCCACAATCTCGCGCATACCGGCATCGTTCGCGCCGCCGGGAATACTGTCAAGCGCTCAGGGCTTGCGCGCCACGACACCGAGCAGCGGAACCCCGCCCGGGCAGGCGGGGTCGGTCGCGCGGCCGGCCGCCAGGCGCTCACGTCGACCAGGCCCGGCGGCACCAGGCTGAGGCCGCCGAGCCAGCGGCCGACCTGTGCCCGGTCGCGCAGGAAGAGCGGGCTCGGCGCGACCTGGTTCCAGCGCAGCGCGGCGGCGGCGATCCGCTCGTCCCTGGCCGGCGTGCATCACCACCAGGTAGCTGCCGGCGGGGACGGCCGCGACCAGCCGGGCGACGACGTCGGCGGCGTCCTCGAGGAAGTTCAGGATGTCGATCAGGATGACACCCACCGGCTGGGTGAGGTCGAGGGTGGCGCGGGCGGCCGCGAGGATGGCCGCGGTGTCCCGGGCGTCCGCGTCGAGGTAGCTGGCCGTGCCCTCGGGCGCGGACCGCAGCCCGGCCCGCGCGTGGGAGGCCACGACCGGGTCGTTGTCGACGTAGACGACCCGGCAGGACGGGTCCGCGCCCTGGGCCACCTCGTGCACGCTGCCCGACGCGGGGATGCCAGTCCCGATGTCGAGGAACTGCCGGATGCCGGCCTCGGCCGCCAGGAAGCGGACCGCGCGGCCGCAGGAACGCCCGGGACGCGGGGGCGACCAGCGCCATCGCCGGGGAGACGGAGACGAGCTGCCGCGCGGTGCGGCGGTCCGCCTCGAAGTTCTCCCGACCGCCGCTCAGGTAGTTCCACACCCGGGCCACGTTGGGCAGCGACGGGTCCACCTGGGCCGGCCGCTCCAGCCGGGATGCCGCCCTCGTCCAATCGTCTGCCACCGCAGGCCAACCCCTTGCCGCTACCGGAAATGCGCCAGCGTTACCACCTGTGGTCACGACGGCAGCCCGGTCACTGCCGGGCTGCCGTCGTTGACTGTCGGTACGTATTGTAGGTATTCCTACCTAGCTTCGCCACATAACCGCGCGGTTACCTTACGCGAGTAAGGCCATCAGGTGAACGGTGCCCCGTTCACCTTGGCCGCGACGCCGGTCCGGTCGAGGTACGGGGTGATGCCGCCGAGGTGGAACGGCCAGCCCGCGCCGAGGATCATGCACAGGTCGATGTCCTGCGGCGCCTCGACCACGCCCTCGTCCAGCATGATCGCGATCTCCTGCGCCACGCCCTCCAGCGCCCGCTCGAGCACCTGCGGGACCGGACGACGGCTGGTCGCCGCCCGCAAGCAGGGCCAGTACCTCGGGGTCGACCGAGAAGTCCGGGCTGGTAGACCGAGGACTTGCCCGACTCGGCCAGCGCCCGCAGCTTCGGCGAGACCGCGAAGCGGTCGCCGAACGCCTCGTGCAGGGTCTCCGCCACGTGCAGGGCGATCCGCGGCCCGACCAGCTGCAGCAGCAGGAACGGGCTCATCGGCAGGCCCAGCGGGTCGGCCGCGTGCTCGGCGACCTCGAACGGCGTGCCCTCGTCCACCGCGCGGATGATCTCGCCAAGGAACCTGGTCAGCAGCCGGTTGACCACGAACGCGGGCCGGTCGGCGACGATCACGCAGTTCTTCTTGAGGCTCTTGCCGACCGCGAGTGCGGTCGCCAGCGCCGCGTCATCGGTGGCGGCGCCGCGCACCACCTCGACCAGGGGCAGCACCGCGACCGGGTTGAAGAAGTGGAAGCCGACCACCCGCTCCGGGTGGGCCAGCCCCTCCGCCATCGCGACTGACCGAGAGCGATGAGGTGTTCGTGGCGAGCACGCAGCTCTCCCCGACGACCGCCTCGACCTCGGCGAACACCTGCCGCTTGACGCTGAGCTCCTCGAAGACGGCCTCGATGACGAAGTCGGCGTCGGCGAAGGCGTCCTTGCTCACCGAGCCGCTGATCAGTGCCTTCTGCCGGTTGGCGGCGTCGGCCGAGATCCGGCCGCGGGCAGCCTGCTTGTCGATCTCGGCGTGCACGTGCCCGACGCCGAACTCGACCCGGGCCTGGTCGAGGTCGGTCATCACCACCGGCACCTGCAGGCGGCGCACGAACAGCAGCGCGATCTGGGCCGCCATCAGGCCCGCCCCGACCACGCCGACCTTGGTCGACCGGCCGGGCCAGCGACTTATCCGGGGCGCCCGCGGGGCGCCGGGCGCGCCGCTGCACCAGGTCGAACGCGTACAGCCCGGCCCGCAGCTCCTCCGACAGCAGCAGGTCGGCCAGGGCGTCGTCCTCGGCCGCGAAGCCCTCGTCGCGGGAGGCGGTCCGCGCCGCCGCGACCAGGTCGATGGCCAGGACCGGCGCGGGCGCGGCCCCGTGCAGCTTGCCGTCGGCCAGGAACCGGGCGGTGCCGACCGCCTGCGCCCACTCCTCCTCGGATCCGGCGGGGGCCGCGTCCGGACCTGTCGGCCGCTCCAGGGACACCGTGCCGTCCAGCACCGACGCCGCCCAGCGCAGCGACTCCTCGAGGAAGTCGGCGGGCTCGAACATCGCGTCGGCGATCCCGAGGGCGAACGCCTCGGTGCCGCGGATCATCTTGTTCTGGGCGAGGGGGTTCTCGACGATGAGCTTGAGCGCGGCGGCCGGGCCGATCAGCCGGGGCAGCAGGTAGGTACCGCCCCAGCCGGGCACCAGGCCGAGCGCGCACTCGGGGAAGGCGACCATCGGCACGCCGGACGAGATCGTCCGGTAGGTGCAGTGCAGCGCGACCTCCAGGCCGCCGCCGAGGGCGACCCCGTTGATGAAGCCGAACGAGGGCACGGGCAGCTCGCCGAGGCGCCGGAACACCGCGTGGCCGAGCGAGGCGATGCCCAGCGCCCGCTCGCGGGCGAGGGCCGGGTCCACGCCCGGGGCGGTGATGGCCGCGGCGGCGGCGTCCAGGTCCGCGCCGGCGGCCAGGATGAACGGCTTGCCGGTGACGCCGACGGCAGCGATCTCGCCTGCCGCGGCCCGCGCCGCCACGGCGTCCAGGGCCGCGTTCAGTGACAGCAGCCCCTGCGGGCCGAAGGTGTTCGGCTTGGTGTGGTCGTGCCCGTTGTCCAGCGTGATCAGCGCGAGCCAGGCCGGCCGGGCCAAGGTCGACGTCGCGGACGATGGCCCGGGTGACCACCTCGCCCGGGAAGTCGGCGGCCGAGGGGACGGCGCCGCGGCGTACCAGGGATCGTCATCACGCCTCAGCTCCTGCCCAGGAAGGGTTCTCCCACAGCACCGGTGCCGCCCATGCCCATGCCGACGCACATGGTGGTGAGGCCGTAGCGGACCTCGGGATGCTCGGCGAACTCGGCGGCAAGCTGGATCATCAGCCGGACGCCGGACGACGCGAGCGGGTGGCCGATGGCGATCGCGCCGCCCCACGGGTTCACCCGGGGGTCGTCGTCGTCGATCTTGAAGTGGTCGAGGAAGGCGAGCACCTGGACCGCGAACGCCTCGTTGACCTCGATGAGGCCGATGTCGTCCATGGTCAGCCCCTGCCGGGCGAGCAGCTTCTCGGTGGCGGGCACCGGGCCGAAGCCCATCACCTCGGGCTCGACCCCGGCGAACTGGAAGTCGACCAGGCGCATCTTGGCGGTCAAGCCCAGCTCGGCGGCGACCTCCTCGGCGGCGATGACGCAGCCGGTGGCGCCGTCGTTGATGCCGGCAGGAGTTGCCCGCGGTGACCCGGCCGTGCGGCCGGAACGGCGTCTTGAGCCCGGCCAGGCCCTCGAGGGTGGTCTCCGGCCGGGGCGGCTCGTCCACGGTGGCCCAGCCCCAGCCGAGCTCGTCGGTGCGGATGGCCATCGGGACCAGGCCCGGCTGGAGCTTGCCCGCCGCGTAGGCGGCGGCGACCTTGCGCTGGCTGGCCAGGGCGTAGGCGTCGGCCCGTCCTTGGTGATGGCCGGGAACCGGTCGTGCAGGTTCTCCGCGGTCATCCCCATGAACAGGGCGGACTCGTCCACCAGCTTCTCGGACAGGAACCGGGGGTTCGGGTCGACCTGCTCCCCCATCGGGTGGCGCCCCATGTGCTCGACCCCGCCGGCGATCGCGATGTCGGCCGCGCCGAGCGCGACCTCGCCGGCCGCCGTGGTGACCGCGGTCATCGCGCCCGGCGCACATCCGGTCGATGGCGTAGCCGGGCACGCGTGACCGGCAGCCCGGCCAGGATCGCCGCCGACCGGCCGATGGTCAGCCCCTGGTCGCCGATCTGGGTGGTGGCCGCGATGGCGACCTCGCCGACCCGCTCGCGGCGGCAGGCCGCGGGTTGCGCCGGAGCAGCTCCCTGATGACCCGGACCACCAGGTCGTCGGCGCGGGTCTCGGCGTAGATGCCCTTCGGTCCCGACTTGCCGAACGGCGTCCGCACGCCGTCGACGAACACCACGTCCCGTGCCCTCATCGGCTCGCTCCTTACGCTCACGCGCCCCCGATGCGCGCCGGTGGCGCCGCGCGTTCGCCGCGCTTAACAGGCCGCTAATGCTACTCGCCAGTAACCTTTAGCCGAGAACGACCCTGGCGCAGGAATTCTTCCAGCCGGTCAAGCGGCCAGGCGTTGATCACGTCGTCGCTGGTCAGGCCGCCGAAGCGGGCGGCGGCCACGCCGTAGCGCAGGTTGGTCAGGTCCACCAGCGAGTGGGCGTCGGTGTCGATCGCGAACTTGACCCCGGCCGCCTTCGCCGCCGCGATGTGCTCGGGCGGCAGGTCCATCCGGTCCGGGGAGGCGTTTATCTCGAGGGCCGTCCCGGTGCGGGCGCAGGCCGCGTAGACCGCGTCGAGGTCGGCCTCGACCGGCGGGCGGCGGCCGACCTTGCGGGTAGTCGGGTGGCCGATGACGTTCACATACGGGTTCTCGATCGCGCGGATCAGCCGGCGCGTCATCTCCGCCCGGGCTGGCGGAACTGGAGTGCACCGAGGCGACGAGATGTCAAACGCCGGCAAGGAAATCCGCGCCCCAGTCGACGCTCGCCGTCGGGGTCGATGTTCAGCTCGCTGCCGTGCAGCAGCACCATGCCGCGCGCGTCCGGCGAGCGCAGCGCAACCGGCCGCTGCATCAGCATCTTCTCGTCGGTCATCCGCTGCATCACCAGGTTGGGCGCGTGGTCGGTGACCGCGTAGTACTCGTAGCCGCGCTTGCGGCGGCCTCGACCATCCTCTCCAGCGGCGACGATGCCGTCGGTCAGGTCGGTGTGGGTGTGCAGGTCGCCGCGGATGTCCCCGGTCGCGATCGAGCGGGCCGTGGCCGGCGTCTCGGCCGCCGGCCGCCGGGCACGTGCGCGGCCAGCACCGCGTAGATGTCGCCGGCGCTGGCGCCGTCCGGCAGCGCGCGCAGCGCGTCGCGCAGCGCGGCGTCGCCGTCGGCCACGCCCAGGCCGCGCAGGATCCGCTCCTCGCTCTTGGGCCCGAGCCCGGCCACCCCGCGCAGCCGGCCGTCCCGGATCGCCTCGGCCAGCTCGGCGGCGCTGCTGATGCCCAGCTCGCCGGCGATCTGCAGCGCGCGCCTCGGCCCGACGCCCGGGCACCTTGGACAGCTCCCTGGCTCCCGGCGGGCACCTTGGCCCGCAGCTCCTCCAGGGCGGCGAACGTGCCGGTGCGGCGGATGCTCGGCGATCTTGCCGGCGATCGACGACCCGACGCCGGGGATCTTGGTCAGGCCCGGCATCGGGGAGCGACGCGAGGTCCCCCGGGTACCCGCCGACGGACTTGGCCGCCCGCTCGTAGGTCCGCGCGCGGAACGGGTCGCCGCCGGCCAGCCCGAGCAGGTCGGCGTACTCCCGCAGCAGCGCGGCCACTTCCTCGTTGGTCGACGCCATGGCACCCATTGTCGCGCGACGCGGCCCGTCGCGCCGCCGCGACCCCGCTGGCACGCCACCTGCGCCGACCGGGGACCGGGCGCTGGCCGGTGTAACCCGCGCACCGTTCCTCCCTAGTCAGTGGAGACAGCGGCGCCGACGGGCGTCGGGGCGGCCCGCCTCAGCCGCCGCGGCGGGCGCGGCCGCGCAGCCGGCAGCCGGTCACCAGCAGGAGTGACCAGCACGGCCACGCCCGCCAGGATGTAGGCGTTGCCCCACAGCAACTGGAAGCCGTGCCAGTGGTACTCCACGTAGGACGGCTGGTCCCCGGGCTGGGCGAACAGCACCGGGTTGGTGTTGGCCTGCGCCCACAGGAAGCCGAGGGAGAAGTTGCCGAGGGTCCGGGCGTTCTCCCAGATCGCGTCGGGCCAGGCGGCGAAGGCCACGAACAGGAAGGCGGCCAGGGCCCACAGGCCGCGGGCGGCCCGCGGGCCGCGCGGCACCGACCCGGCCGGCACCGTTCCGGCCGGCAGCGCGTCGGGGCGGCGGGCGGCGATGGCGTAGTGGGCGGCCACCGCGACACCGGGCGCGACCCAGACCCAGTGGTGGTCCCAGCTGATCGGCGAGACGAGCAGCCCGGTCAGGGCGGTGGCCAGCAGGGCGGGCACCGGGTAGCCCGGCCCGGTCGAGCAGCCAGGCGGCGGTCAGCCCGCCGGCCACCGCGAGCACCGCGGCGACCAGCCACGGGTCCTGCCCGGCCGCCACCGACCCGGCGAACCGGGTGACGATGGCGCGCAGCGACTGGTTGCCCGCCCAGCCCATGAAGCCGGCCCGGTTGCCGTCGGCCAGGAACATGCCGTGCAGCCACCAGCGGGACGAGTCGTGCGGCAGCACGGCGAACCCGACGCCGACCGTGATCACGAAGCCGGCCAGCAGTGGCCGCCGCCTCCCGCCACCGCCGGGTGACCAGCAGGTAGGGGAGGAAGATCAGCGGCACCAGCTTGACGCCGGCCGCGACGCCGGTCAGCGCGCCCTTCCACCAGCGGGGCCGCCCGTCGGCCCGGATGGACGGCTGGCACAGGTCGCCGATGATCATGGCCATCAGCACCAGGTTGACCTGGCCCAGGTAGATGGTGCGGACCACCGGCTGCAGCCAGAAGGTGACCGCCGCCGCCAGCAGGGTCGCGCCCAGGCGGACCCGCCGGTCGCGGTAGCCGAGGCCGCCGAAGGTGAACCACAGCGCCGCCACCAGCGCGAGCATGTTGCCGACCACCGAGGAGACCCACTGGACGGCCCACGGCAGCCACGAGGCGACGGCGAAGGCCAGCGCGGCGAACGGGGTGTAGGTGAACTTGAGCGCGAGCGGGCTGAACCCGCCCCAGTCGTACAGCGGCGCGTCAGGCGCCCGGGTCGTAGTACGGGCGGACGTGCCGGACGATCAGCCCGCCGTCCCGGTAGACGGTCAGGTCAACCAGGTTGAGCGCGCCGTTGACCGCGTTGAACACCAGCCAGCTGGCCACGACGACGGCGAAGGCGACGACGCCGGCCCGCAGCAGCCGGGTCCCCGGGGCGCGGGCGGCCTCGCGGTGACGGGCTGGCGACCGAATTTCACAGCCGTAACGATATCCGCTGCCAGCTGGGTGGTTCGGGACACGGCGGGCGCCGTGACGCAACCGCGATCGGCGGACCAGCGTGCGACAGCTCGTAGTAGTAGGTCATACTGGGAGGCATGTCATCGACCGAACCGGCGGCGGGAGCGCGATGAGCGTCATGGGCCTGGTGTCGTCCGGGCCGCTGCTGCTGGCGATCCCGGTCGCCGCCGCGGCGGGCGCGGTGACGTTCCTGTCGCCCTGCTGCCTGCCGCTGGTGCCCGGCTACCTGGCCTACATCACCGGCATGTCCGGCGCCGACGCCACGGCCGCCCCGGCGGGCGCAGCCGCCGACGGCGACGTCGGCGGTCCCGGTGACGGCCCAGGCCGGCGGGGGCGTGACCACCAGGACCCGGGCCGCGACGGCCGCGACGCCGGCCAGGCACACCGGCCGGACGTTGGCCGGGACGGCGCTGTTCGTGGTCGGCTTCTCCGTCGTGTTCGCCCTGGCCGGGGGGGCGGTCGGCGGGCTCGGCCAGCTGTTCAGCGCGCACGACTCGGTGCTCACCCGGGTGCTCGGCGCGGTCACGGTGCTGTTCGGGCTGCTGTTCTTCGGCGCGTTCGACCGGTTCACGTTCGCCGGGCGGATCGTCAAGCCGTCGGTCATGCCCAAGGCCGGGCCTGGCCGGCGCGCCGGTGCTCGGCGTGCTGTTCGGCATCGGCTGGACGCCGTGCATCGGACCGACGCTGAGCGCGGTCCTCGCCTTGTCGGCCAGTTCCGGCACGGCCGCCAGGGGCGCGTTCCTGGCGTTCATCTACGGGCTCGGGCTGGGCATCCCGTTCCTCGTCGTCGCCCTCGGCTTCCAGCGCCTGGTCGGGGTGCTCGACTTCTTCAAGCGCAACGCCCGGACGGTGAGCCGGGTCGGCGGGCTGCTGCTGGTCGTGGTCGGCCTGCTCGAGGTGACCGGCGCGTGGAGCGAGGCGGTCAGCTGGATGCAGGTCCACTGGCTGAACGGCTACAACGCGCCCATCTAGCCGGCCGCCGGCATCCCGGCGAGCGGCCGCCGCCGGGCTGCCCGCCGCCGCTGGCGCCCTGATCGGTGATCCATAACGGGGGCGTGGCTTCGCCAGGGCCGCCCGCTCGCCGCGCGGGCGGCGGGCCTGCCTTACCGGCGGGCGCCCGCCTTCGGCTTCATCGCGACCGGCTTGCGCGGCTGCTGCGACCCGGGCGCGGGCCGGCCGGGGCTCCCCCGCCGCCTCGACCAGCGCGGTCAGCAGCCGGGGGTCGTCGCCCTCCTCCGGGTGCCAGGAGACGCCGATGCCGAAGCGGTGGCCGTCCACCTCAAGCGCCTCGGTGACCTCGCCGTCGGGCGACCAGCCGGTCACGGTCACGCCCTCGCCCAGGTGGTACGGGGCCTGGTGGTGCGCGGCGGGCACCTGGACGCGGTCGCCGAGCAGCCGGCCGAGGGCGGCTGTCCGCGCCGAGGATCACGTCGTGCGGCGGTGTAGCGGGCCCGGGCGGGGCGGTGGCCGGGCAGGTCCTGGGTGAGCGTGCCGCCCTGGCGACCGCCAGGACGTGCAGGCCGCGGCCGGTGCCGAGGAACGGCAGGCCGGCCTCGATGACGGCGCGCATCAGCGCCAGCTCGAAGCGGTCACGGCGCCGGTCCGGCTCGTCGGTCTCCTGCGACCGCTCCTGGTCGTAGAGCGCGGGGTCGAGGTCGCGGCCCCCGCTGAACACGATCGCGTCGAGCGTGGAGACGAAGGCGGTCACCGACGAGGGCGGCACCGGGGGGATGATCACCGGCGCGCCGCCGGCGCGTTCCACCGCGCGGATGTAGCTGACGGGCGAGACCGCGGCCTCCCGGATCCAGTCGCCCCAGCGAGCCGCGTCAAGCTCGCTGGTGATGCCGATGATCGGGCGGCCCATCAGGGTCCCTCCTGTTCGCTGCGCTCGCTGCCGGCCGGGAGAACGCCGGCCGCACCCACGCCGGCTCGTGGCCCCCGACTCCGGCTGTAGGGCCATTCTTCCTGACAACGGGCGACTTTGACCCGGCGATGACTGATTTCTGCGTTCTTCTTTGCCCGCCCGTCTGCCCGGGCCGGGGGGGCGGGAGGCAATCGCCGGCGTGAATGTCGCCAGGGTTACGGGGTGGCGGGCGGTGAGGCCGGCTGCCGGCTTAGCCCGCGGGCGGGCCGTCGCACCGCCGGATGGTGGAGAACGCGGCGCCCGGCAGCGCCAAGCGGCCGATGACCAGGGCGAGCGGGCGCTGGCCGGCGTCGAAGAACTGCCGGGACATGCGCAGCGTGGGCTGGTGGCGGCCGCCGCCGTAGAGCAGCGTCGGCCGTGCGCGGGCTCGGCGTGATCGCCTCGACGCGCACCTTCTCGTGGTCCGGGCGCAGGCCGAGGCCGCGCAGCAGCGGCTCGGCCATCGCCGACCGGGCCAGCGGCCCGACCCGGGGCGCCGGGTGCGGGCCGGCGATGTGCAGGTCCCAGTGGCCGACCAGCTGGCCGCCGCATCTCGACCAGCCGCTCCACGTGGCTGACCGGCGCGCCCGGCGCGATCGCCAGCATCGCGGCGAGCAGGGCGGGTGCGCGCACCGTGGCCACCCGCAGCACCCGGTAGCTGACCGGCTGCGGCCCCGGCCGCGGCGCGACCTCCTCGCGCAGCGCCGCCTGCAGGTCGAGGCCCTGGTCGATGCTGATCGCCGGGCTGGTGGTGAGCACGTGGGTGCCGCGGCCCCGCTCGCGGCGGATGAGCCCGTCGGCGACCAGCAGCGCGAGCGCGTCCCGCAGCACGTTGCGGCTGCAGTCGAGGTCGCGGGTGAGCGCGTCCTCGTACGGCAGCCGCTGGCCGCGCCGCCCGCCGGACAGCAGCAGGTGCTCGCGCAGCAGGTCGCGCACCAGCGACGCCTGGGCGTCCCGGCCGGGATCGGGGCCGCGTTTACCGCCATTTCCGCGCACGGCACGACCTTATAAATGGTTGATTTCGCCGAAGTAACGCATTGCCGGTGGGCGCGTAACGTCCCGCCCGGCCGAGATCTCCGCTGGTCACGGCGGCATCGACGGCCGCGCGCGGCTGGCGTAACTCACCGACGACCAAGAGTTAACGCAGCGGATATCGCCGATTTCTACCGTCGGATTTCCACGGCTTTCGAGAAGGAAGGGCGCGCGAAATGCGACTCGCGGACGACCCGGCAAAAGAGGACTACTCGCTCAGGTACACACCGAGCGCGTTCCGGCAATGGCGCCCCTGGCAGGTATGGATCACCGCGATCGGCAGCCTGGCCGCCATGGCGGGCTACGCCCTGGCCGGCAGCTTCGCGCTCGGCTTCGGCTTCGGGAACGCGCTCGGCGGGTTCCTGGTCTCCGGCGTGATCATCTTCCTGACCGCGCTGCCGATCGCGTACGAGATCGCCGACAAGAACATCGACATCGACCTGCTCACCCGGGGCGCCGGGTTCGGCTACCTCGGGTCGACGATCACCTCGCTGGTGTACGCCACCTTCACGCTGATCTACCTGGCGTTCGAGGGCTCCATCATGGCCCAGGCGGTCACCGCGCTCACCCACATCCCGATCCGGTCTCCTACGCGCTGGTGAGCGTGGCCATCATCCCGCTGGTGGTCTACGGGATGAGGTTCACCGCCAAGTTCCAGGCCTGGACCCAGCCGGTCTGGGTGGCGCTGCTGCTCACCGGGATCATCGCGGTGCTGGTGGCGCCGGGCTCGCTGCACGGCGTGAGCAACCTGCACCCCGGGCGGCCGGCGGCGGGCTCACCGCGCTCGGCCTGTTCGCGGTGGCCGCGGCCCAGATGTCCGGCGCGGCCCAGTCCGGCGAGCAGGGCGACTACCTGCGCTTCATGCCCGACCGCACGCCGGAGAACAAGCGCTCCTGGTGGACCGCGGTGATCTTCGGCGGGCCCGGGATGATCTTCATCTTCATCTTCGCGTTCCTGGCCGGGCTGCTGCTGACCGGCTACGCCCTGCCCCGGGTCGGCGCGGCGGCGGCCGACCAGCCGGTGACCATGTTCGACGAGGCGTTCTCCCGCATCGTCGGGCACAACGAGTGGGCCCTGGTCGTCGCGGTCGCGCTGGTCATCCTGTCCCAGCTCAAGATCAACATCATGAACGCCTACTCCGGCTCGCTGTCCTGGTCGAACTTCTTCTCCCGGCTGCTGCACCGCCACCCCGGCCGGGTGGTCTGGCTGTTCCTCCAGGTCGGGCTGGGCCTGGTGATCATGGAGGCGGGCGTCTTCAACGCGATCGACAAGATCCTGGCGGTGTACTCCAACCTGGCCATCGCCTGGATCGGCTGCATCGTCTCCGACCTGGTGCTCAACAAGCGGCTGCTCAAGCTGAGCCCGCCGCTGATCGAGTTCAAGCGGGCCAACCTGTACAACTTCAACCCGGTCGGCTTCGGCTCGATGCTGGTCGCGGCGGCGTTCTCGTTCGCCGCCTACTTCGGCGCCTTCGGCACGGACATGAAGACGCTGTCGGCGTTCCTCTCCCTCGGCATCGCCCTGGTGCTGCCGCCGGTCGTCGCCTGGGCCACCAAGGGCAAGTACTACATCGCCCGCGACAGCGAGCCGCGCCGGCGACGAGGCCATCCTCACCTGCGTCAAGTGCGCCGAGACGTTCGACCGGATCGACATGGCGGCCTGCCCGTTCCACGAGCGGCGCGATCTGCTCGCTGTGCTGCAGCACCGACGGCGGCTGCCACGACATGTGCAAGTCCGACGGCGCGGCCCTGGCCGGGGCGGGCGCTCTCGTCTCGCTGGACATGCCGCGGCTGCGCGAACTGGAGGAGGAAGGCGCATGACCGCGCTCACCATCACCGAGGCCGGCCGGGCACTGCGGGCCGGCGAGACGACCGCGGCGGCGCTGCTGCGCCAGGTCAGCGACCAGGCCGACAAGCTCGACCCGCAGCTCGGCGTGTACCTGACCCGGTTCGCCGACGAGGCCGCGGCGGCCGCCGAGCGGGCCGACCGGGAGCTGGCGGCCGGCCTGGACCGCGGGCCGCTGCACGGGATCCCGCTGGGGGTGAAGGACATCCTGGCCACCCGGGGGTGGGTGACCACCGGGCAGAGCCTGGTGCACGACCCGGCCTGGTGGCGGGACGCCGACGCCCCGGTGGTGTCGCGGCTGCGGGAGGCGGGCGCGGTCATCACCGGCAAGACCACGACCATGGAGTACGCCATCGGCCTGCCCGACCCGGACAAGCCGTTCCCGGTGCCGCGCAACCCGTGGGACCCGGCCACCTGGCCAGGCGGTTCGAGCTCGGGCACCGGGGCCGGGGTGGCGGCCGGGATGTTCCTCGGCGGGCTCGGCACCGACACCGGCGGCAGCATCCGCATCCCGGCGGCGTACTGCGGCATCACCGGCATGAAGCCCACCTACGGCCTGGTGCCGCGGGCCGGCTGCCTGCCGCTCGGCTTCAGCCTCGACCACATCGGGCCGATGGCCCGCAGCGCCATGGACTGCGCGGTCATGCTGTCGGTGATGGCCGGCCACGACCCGCGCGACCCGGCGATGCAGCCGTTCGCCGCCGGCACCGCGCCGGGCGGCCTGGCGGGGGGCTTCGCGGCCGCGCTGACCGGCGACCTGTCCGGGCTTCGGGTCGGGGTCGAACGGTCGATCCCGGCCACGGCACCGTCCTGCGACCCCGGCGTGCTGCCCGCGCTCGACGCCGCCGCGGCCGCGCTGGCGGCGGCGGGCGCCGCGGTCACCGAGGTGGAGATTCCCGTCTACCGCGCCCTGGCCGACGCGGACCTGGTCATCATGTGCGCCGAGGCGTTCAGCTACCACCGCACCGCCATGCGCGAGCGGTGGACCGACTACGGGCGCTACACCCGGGCGTTCGTCGCCCAGGGCGCGCTGCTGTCCGCCGCGCGACTACGTGACCGCGCAGCGGGCCAGGCGGGTGGCCTGCGCCTCGCTGGACGAGGTGCTGTCCACGGTGGACGTGATCCTCACCCCGACCGTCGCGGCCGGCGCGCCCGCGTACGAGGACATCGACATGGGGACGCTCATGTCGCTGATCTTCACCGGCGCGTTCAACTCCACCGGCCTGCCGGTGCTGGCCGCGCCCGCCGGGTTCACCGCCGCCGGGATGCCGCTGTCGGTACAGGTCATCGGCCGGCCACTGGCCGACGCGACCGTGCTCGCCGTCGGCGACGCGCTGCAGCGCCGTACCGCACACCACCTCGCCGAACCGGAGGTCAACGCCCATGCCTGAGCTACCCGATCCCGCGCCCCCGTCGACCCCCGTCGACGCCCCGGCCCCGGCCACCGACCTGGTCCGCGCCCTGGTCACGGCGGCCGGGCTGTCGCCGTCGGAGCCGGAGGTGGCGGCGCTGGCGGCCGCCTACCCGGCGCTGCGCGCGGCCGCCGACCGGCTCCAGGCGATCGCAGGCGACAGCGATCCGGCGCCGGTGTTCGACCCGGTCCGGCTGTTCACGGCGGCCGCCGATGCCTGAATCCGACGCGTCGCCCGGGTCGGAGCGGCCACGGATCGCGGTGTTCTCCGGGCCGACGGCCACCATCGCGAACACGCCGCCGCTGGTGACCCGGGGCGAGCACGGTGGGCCTGCCGACACGCTGCGCGCGCAGAGGCTGGCCGCGCCGACCGTGGTCTACGTCGAGCAGTTCAGCGGCCACCCGTTGGAACCGGACAGCGGCGACCTGTACGCGCCGCCGGACGGGTATCTCGGCCCGGACGGTGCTGTCCTGCCGCCGGACGCCGGCCCGGCCCCGGCCTGCACCCGGTGCTGCGGGTGGAGCTGCGGCCGTCGGACGGGCCGTTCCTGCTGCCGTACACCGCCCGCACCCGGGGCGGCGCGCCGTGGCTCGGCTCCGGCCTGTCGCCGGGCGCGGCCGAGGACGAGCAGCGGCAGACCTTCTACCCGGACGCCTCACGGCTGTACGAGGAGATCGACCGCTTCGCCGTTGACGGCGAGGGCTACGGGCGGCCGCTGTCCCGCCAGGCCACCTTCGCCTTCTTCCGCGCCATCCCGTCGGGCGGCTACCGCAAGGGGCTGGCCGGCGAGCTGCGCGCCGACCACGAGATGGTGGCCGGCGCAGCCGGTCCGGGCCACCGGCGACATACCGCCCGAGCGGCGGGGCAGCGACTACTTCGGCTACTTCCCCCGGCACCTGCGCACCGAGCCGGACACGGCCGCGCTGGCCGGGGCGACCAACCTGCTGCAGGAAACGCTCGGCTCGGGGTTGTTCGCCGGCGGCCAGTGGCTGGAGGGCAGCCCGACCACCGAGGAGTCGCTGTACTGGTTCAACCTGCTGCTCGACGTGCGCGTGCCGCTGGCCGGGCACAGCGCGCAGCGGCCGCACGGCACCCTGTCGGCCGACGGTGACCGCAACATCGTGGACGGGGTCCGCTACCTGGCCAGCCGGGCCTGGGCAGACGGCGAGGGACGGGACGGGCTCGGGGCGGTGATGATCGTCGACGAGGTCGTCTACGCCGCCCGGCAGGTCGCCAAGACTGACGCCCGGCCCGGCAACTACGTCGCGACCGGCGGCTTCGGCGGCGTGCTCGGGTCGGTCGAGGGCTCAGGCGCCCCGGTGGTCACCTACCGGCCCGCGCAGCGGCACACCTGGTGCAGCGAGCTCCGGCTGCCGCGGCTGCCCGGCACGGTGGCCGGCCTGCGGGGCCCCGTGCCGGTCCGGGACGGCGCCGGCCGCTGCTCGCCGCGGCGATGCCCTCGGTCACCATCGTCACCTACGGGCGCTACGCCGACGACGGCTGTAACGCGACCCAGATCGGCGCCTGGCTGCGGCACGCCCGCGACACCCACCCGCTGGCCGGCATCGTCGCCGAGGGCGCCAACCCGTACGGCTCGGTCGAGCCGGGCGCCGACGCGGCGCTGCGGGCGGCCGCGTTCTCCGGCGTCCCCGTGGTGAAGGTCGGCCGGGGCAACACCGCTGGGTTCACCCCGCGCGTGGAGCCGTGGGGCATCTCGGGCAGCAACCTGACCGCGACCAAGGCCCGGGTGCTGCTGCTGGCGGCGCAGCTGAAGCTGGGCGCGCTGCCGGCCGCGGCCGACCCGGCGGCTCCGACGGCGGACGAGGCGGCGGCCACCCATGCCGCGGTCGCGGCGTACCAGCGCGTCTTCGACACGCACTGATCCGACCCGCGCTACCCGGCCAGCACCGACCCGACCCGCACCGATCCGACACGCACCGATCCGGTCACCGGACGAAGGAGCACACACATGGTCACCGTCGCCACCTGGGCATTGACGGGCACGTACGACACCGACATCAGCCTCAAGCGCCACCTGGCGGGCATGGAGGAGGCGGCCCTGGCGGGCGCCGACCTGGTGGTCTTCCCCGAGACCAGCCTGCAGGGCTACCCGGCCGCGACGACCCGCGGCCACGAACCGGAGATCATCCAGTCTGCCTGCGACGCCGCCGAGCCGCTGGACGGCCCGCGGGTCGCCGAGCTGGCCGGGGCGGCCCGCGACCTCGGCCTGCACGTCATCTTCGGGATGACCGAGCGCACCCGCCAGCCCGGCATCGTCTACAACACCACCGTGCTGGCCGGCCCGGGCGGCGTGATCGGTACGTACCGTAAGGTGCACGTGGGCATCACCGAGCAGATCATCTGGGCCCGCGGCTGTGACTGGCCGGTCTACGACACGCCGCTGGGCCGCATCGGGATGCTGATCTGTTACGACCAGGCGTGGCCGGAGTCCTGCCGCGAGCTGACCCTGCGCGGCGCCGAGCTGCTGGTGATGTCGACCGCCTGGTCGCTGCGCGCGGAAGAATCCGTACCGGAGGAGGCGCTGTCGGTCGAGCACTACCTGCTCTACGGCCGGGCCCGCGCCGTGGAGAACACCCGGTGGTTCATCTCCGCCAACTTCACCGGGCCCCTCGGAGGCCTCAACTTCTTCGGCCACAGCCAGGTCATCGACCCACTCGGCCACGTCGTCGCCGCCACCGGCAGCCGGCCGGAGCAGTCCATGGCCCTGGCCGAGATCGACGTCCGCGGCGGCATCGAGGCCGCCCAGGCACGCTCCCGCGGCCCCCGCCTGTGGCGCGACCGCCGCCCGGAAACCTACACCCGCCTAGCGGTCCCGCCGGCGCCCAGCGGCCCGTAACCCGGCGGATAACCACCAGGGCGCCTGCGGCGCTTCTTGCCGTTATCACGAAATCGGCCCGCCCGGCAACTCCGCCCTGGGCCAGGCATGAGCGGTGCAAGCTGGGTTAGCCGTGGATGGTGCCGGTGTCGTGGCAGAAGTGGACCCGGGACGGCGCCATCGACCGCAGGCGGCCGACCGAGGCGGCCCAGGACGGGCGGTCGGCGGCCTGGCCGGGGGGCAGCTCCTGGTCGAGCGGGCCTGCGTACTCGCGCGGGGTGTAGGCGGCGTCGCCGATCAGCAGGTCCTGCGAGCCGTCGCCGGTTTCGACCACGACACACTGGTGGCCGGCGGTGTGGCCGGGGGTGGTGACGACCGACAGCCCGGGCAGGATCTCGGTGTCGCCGTCGAGCAGCTCGAACCGGGCGCCCATGAAGTCGAACCACCCGGCCAGGTCGGGCGACTCGCGCCTGGCCCGGTCAAGCTCGGCCCGCTGCACGTAGAACGGCGCGTGCTTGAACACCGCGTTCTGGCCGCAGTGGTCGAAGTGCAGGTGGGTGTTGATCACCATGGTGATGTCGGCGGGTGACATGTCCAGCTCGGCCAGGGCATCGGCGGCGGACACGTTGACCACGCGCCAGTCGGCGAGCCAGTCCTCCGGGCCGCCGACGCCGGTGTCCACCAGGACCGCGCCGTCCGGGTGGGTGATCACGAACCCGTGCACCGGCCAGCGGCCCGGCTCACCGCTGGGCTGCCGCAGGCTGGCCAGGTGCAGCCGCTTGATCTCCAGCCCCATCGGCGCGCCTCCTGTCGTCGTGCCCTGGCGGGCCGAACTTCCGCTTTCCGGTAGTTATACCGGGTGCCCTGGCCGGTGACCGGGCCGGCCCGAGCCCTTCCCGATCGTCCTGCCTTCGCGGCCGTTCCCCAGCCGACCCGGCGGGGCGCGGGCAGGGCCTGGTGCGCCGGGGACCGCGCTAGTCCCAGCAGAGGCAGAACGGCTTGCCGGCCGGGTCGGCGTAGACCCGCCAGTTCTCCCCGCCGGAGAGCAGCGACCTGGCGCCAAGCGTCAGCACCGCCGCCTCGGCCGCGTCGACGTCGTCGACCGTGACGTCGAGGTGGAACTGCTGCGGATACGCGGGGTCGGGCCACCGCGGCGCGTGGTACTCGGTGACCTGCTGGAACATCACCGGCTTTGCCCCGTCCTCGCCGATCATCGCCACGCCCTCGCCCTCGTACGTGACGGCCTTGCCGAGGAGTTCCGCATAGAACGTGCTCAGCTCCTTGGCGTCCGGGCAGTCGAGCATCACGCCCATGACCGTGGTCTCCTGCTCCGCCGGGAACAGGCAAAGGTCGAACGGGTGCCCGGCCGGGTCGGCCAGCGTGTACCAGGTCTCGTTCTCGCGCAGCAGCCCGGCGCCCAGCTCGACCGCCTTCGCCGAGCCGGCGTCGAGGTCCGGCACGCGCAGGTCGAGGTGCGCCTGCTGCGGGTACGCCGGGTCGGGCCACCGGGGCGGTACGTGGCCGGGGCTGCGCTGGGCGGCGATGCGCCACCCGTCCCCGGTCTCCATCGTGATCCACTCGTCGTCGGCGTCCTGCTCCGTCCATCCGCCGAGGGCGGTGTAGAACGCGGCGAGCCGCCGGGCGTCGGGTGCGTCGAGCACCACCGTGCGCAATGTGCCGATCATCAGGCGCTCCCTCCTAGGCCATCGCTCATCCTGCCCGAGACGGGTCGCCCGTACCCCCGGGATGGCGGATACGGGACCGCCGCGGAGCGCACCGGGGGGCGGCGGCTCTCGTCACGGCAGCGAGCCCGCGAAGCCCGAGACGACGGTAACGGCGTGGTCAAGGTGACCTACCGGGACGCGGACGGCAATCAGACTAGCCTCGGCGGCCGGGCTTGAGCCTCCGGCGTCGCCAGTACCCTACGATGCCCCGTTAGCGGCTCGCACGCTGCCCGTCACGTTCAGTTCTGTGGCCCGCCGGCTCAGTGCCGCCGCCTCGTGGTTAAGGGTCGTGGCCGCCTTATTCAGCGTCACGGCCTCATTTTTCAACGTCGTGCCCTCTTTGCCCAGCGATGCCTTGAGCGCCGAGTAATCCTTGTCGAACCGGCCGCCGACCTTCTCCGCGGCTGTGGCACTGTTCTCGACGCTGGTGAACGAGTCGGCGTTGGTAATCTCCATCCAGTCCTTCTCGTTGCCCGCGGTGTCGGCGATTAGCCGCTTCGCGATCTCGGCCGAACCTGGCGGGACGGGAACGGCGCGCAGGGTGCGCCCGAACGCGGCAAAGGCCTGCGCAACAGGCAAGGCGGTCACGGTGAAGCAGTTCACAGTGGTGCAGTTACTGGAATCGGCGCTGGGGTCATTCAGCGCGCCAAGAAGCGTTTCATGCGCGCCAATCAATATCAGCGCGTCCTTCCCCACCTGGCTGGCGGCTTGCTGTTCGCGGGCGACGGCGGCGTTGTGCTGCGCGGCGACGGCGTTGAACTGCGCGACCTCGGTGTTGAGCTGGCTGATCTCCCGGTCCCGTTGCACGGCCGCGTTGATCGTGGCGCCGGCCCTCGCGCCCTCGGCGGCCGCGGTCAGCAGCCCGAGCACGAGCATCAGTCCCACCAGTCGTTTCGCGCCGGGCGAGAGGGCAAGCTGCCAGCTCGCGGCCTGCACGGAGGCACCGGCCTCCGGCGCCGGGTGGCCTGGTAGCCGCGGTGTCCCGTAGCCGAGCGCTCCGTAGCCGGACGCTCCGTAGCCGGACGGCCTGTAATCCGCTGGCGGTGGCCCGTACCCCGCGATCGGTGCGCCGTAACCCGGGTGCGTTGCCGCCTGGCCAGGGACTGCGGTCCCGTAGCCGAGGCCGCCGGGCGGGGGCACCGCCTCCGTCTGGGCGCCGGGCTTATCGCCGAAGAGCCCGGCGGGGTAGGCGCCGGTCAGCAGGTACAGGTAACCGTAGTAGCGGATGGTGTACCGGAGCACGGCCGCGAATGCCTGGTGCAGCGATGCTGGCAGCCTGCCTGCGATAAGTGCTGTCAGCCACGCGATGAAGAGCAGGATGACCGTGAAGCCGGAGGTCAGGAGAATCGACACGATCGCCGCGGGGATCGCGAGAATGATACGGAACAGCACGGTGAGGCGGTTGAGCTTGCCCGAGCCGACCGCCAGCCGCACCGCATAGGCGGCGTCCCCGAACGCGAACGGCGGGTACTCATCGGTCAGCAGGAGCAGGTAGGCCCCGACCCTGGAGTACCACCGCAGATAGCCGGACAGGTAGGTTGCCGCGAAGCGCGGCAGCCGCCCGGTGACCAGCGCGCCGAACCACCCGATGACCACGACGACCAACGCGGCAATCCCGAGGAAGTACAAGGCGATGAAATGCGGGATCGCCAGAATGAAGCGGATCGCCACGGTGGCCCTGCGCTGGGCGCCCGGCCCGGCGACATCCGACCAGGACCGGTCCGGCGGTACCCGTACCACCCTGATGTCGCCGAGACGCCTTCGGCGGATAGTAAGACGTTTCAGTCATCGTGGCTCACTAGCCGCCTCTCAATCGCCGCCGAGCCCTTGGCCGCTCGACGAAACGCAATAACTATATTGATCGGCCGCTTGCGCTTATGTCGTGATTAGCAACTTTTGCGCATCGGATGCGCAACGCCGTTTGGCTTGGCGGGGCTCGCCGGAGTGCTCGTGCCACCGCGAGCGTGTACGGGATGCGCACGAAGGCCTCGAGCGCGGTCGGCAGCGTGGTTAGGAGGAACTTCTCGGCCACGGCGGTCGCGGGGTGGCCGAGCCCGTGCCCGCCGCCCGCAGTCGGGCCGACGATGCGACCGTGCGGCTTACAGGTGGACGCTGCCGGAGATCAGCGTTCTGGTGCCGCCGCCGATCCACACCGAGCCGTCGGCGTCGGCGGCGACCTGGACCCGGCCGCGGCGGCCGAGCACGGTACCCTGGCTGGCCGTGTAGGGGGCGGTCACCTTGCCCGACGACAGCAGCAGGACGGCGAGCGAGGCGTTGAACGACCCGGTGACCGGGTCCTCGCCCGCCCCGCCGATCATCGAGGTGAACGCGCGCACCTCGAACGCCGCGGGCGAGCCGGCCGGGTAGCGGCCGAAGACGCCGATCTTCAGCGACGGCGGGCCGGGCCGCAGCGCCAGCACCGCGTCCGCGCTGGCCAGCTCGACGGCGACCCAGCCGGGGCCGTTGTCGGCCCACTGGGCGTCGAGGATGTCCGCGCGGCCGATGCCGAGGCTGGCGGCGACCTCGTCGATCAGCGCCTCGTCGAGCGGGCCCGAGCGGATCAGCGGCGGCGCGCGGAAGGCCAGCTGGCCCTGCGGCGAGCGGCGCACGGCCACCAGGCCGACACCGCACTCCTGGATGACCAGGTCCTGCCGGGCGGGCGGCCCGCCCGCCTCCAGCCAGGCGTGCGCGGAGCCGAGCGTCGGGTGCCCGGCGAACGGCAGCTCGCGCTGCGGCGTGAAGATGCGCACCCGGTAGTCGGCCCGCTCGTCCGACGGCGGGAGCAGGAACGTGGTCTCCGACAGGTTCGTCCAGCGGGCGAACCGGTGCATGTCGTCGTCGCTCACGTCATCGGCCCCGTGGACAACCGCCACCGGGTTGCCCAGGAAGGGCTCTTCCGCGAACACGTCGACCTGCCGGAACTGCCGGTGCACGCTGTCATCTTAACGGCCGGCGCCCGCCTCGGCCCCGCCGGCGCCTCCGCGGCGCCCGGCACGGCGATGCACCGCGCGCTTGCCGCCGCCCGCCGCGGGGCATTGTTGTCCGAGGGCGCCACGGGGTGCTGGTCGCCGCGACCTGCACGCTGGTCAGGCTCGGCCGCTGCGCCGGGACGTGGTCTACGACACGCTGCGGGCGGCCTGCCCGGCTCACCCGACCGGATAGGCCCGGGATTGGGCTGTCCTGGGAGCCAACGCGACGTTCATCATCATGAATTCAGGTCAGTTACTAAGGGGAGGGTCACCGTGGTCCAGCTTGGCGCTAACCGCTACGGCAAGGCGGAGGTGCGGCTCGTGCACGTCGCCCGGGGAGCCGGGCCGGGCGGCCAGGACCTGATCAGGGACTGGAACGTGTCCACGTCGCTGTCCGGCGACCTGGCCGACTCGCACCTGACCGGCTCCAACGCCAAGGTGCTGCCGACCGACTCGCAGAAGAACAAGGCCTACGCGCTGGCCAGGGAGCTCGGCGGCGACGTGCCGCCGGAGGCATTCGCCGCCGAGCTCGGCTCGTTCTTCGTGACCTCGCAGGAGCCGATCACCCGGGCGCGGATCGCGATCGAGGAGTACGGATGGACGCCGGTCGGCGCCGGCGGGTACTCCTTCGCCCGGTCCGGCGACCTGGTGCGCACCACGGTGGTGCTGACGGACGCCGCGGCCGGGGTGTCGGTGGTGTCCGGGCTGAAGGACCTGACGGTGATGAACACCACCGCGTCGGAGTTCTGGGGCTACCCCAAGGACGCGTACACCACGCTGCCGGAGACGAAGGACCGCATCCTGGCCACGTCGGTCAACGCCGCCTGGCGGTTCCGGCCGGGCGCGGCACCGGACTGGGACGCGGCGTTTGCCACGGCCAAGTCCACGATCCTGGCCACGTTCGCCGGCACCTACTCCTACTCACTGCAGCAGATGCTCTACACCATCGCCGCGGCGCTGATCGAGGGCGTGCCCGAGGTGTGCGAGGTGCGGCTGACACTGCCGAACAAGCACCACTACGTGGTGGACCTGGCGCCATTCGGCCTGGACAACGACCGCGAGGTCTACCTGGCCGGCGACCGCCCCTACGGGCTGATCGAGGGCGCCGTGCTGGCCGACGACGCACCGGACGCCGGCCTCGCCTGGGACTAGCGGCCGAGCGGCCGAGCGGCCGAGCGCCCCGGGTCAGGGACGCTCGGCCGCCCGGCCGGCTACGCGGTGACGGCGGCGCGGGCCCGGCACTGGGCCAGCACGTTGGCGATGATCCGGTGGCCGGCGCGGCCCGGGGCGGTCAGGATCGACTCGGGGTGGAACTGGACCGCCCAGCGGCCCGCCGCCTGGTCCTCGATCGCCATCACCGCGCCGTCGGGCGTGAGTCGCGGTGACCGTGAAGCCGCCCTTCACGTCGGCCTCGGTGGCGTAGATGGAGTGATAGCGGGCGGCGGTGAACTCCTCGGGCAGGCCGTCGAACAGCACGCTGCCCCGGTCGGCGCGGACACCGATCCGGCCGCGGCTTGCCGTGCTGCGGCGTCGGGCAGCAGCGACAGCGTCGCCGCCCGCGTGCTCGACCATCGCCTGCAGGCCGAGGCAGACGCCGAACGCGGGCAGGCCGCGCGCGTCGAGCTCCGACAGCAGCTGGTCGCAGCGGAAGTCCGACGGCCGGCCGGGGCCGGGCGACAGCACGACCAGGTCCGGGGCGATCTCGTCGAGCAGCGCGGCCGGGAAGCCGGCCCGCAGCGTGGTGACCTCGGCGCCGTGCTGGCGGAAGTAGTCGGCCAGCGTGTGCACGAACGAGTCCTGGTGGTCGACCAGCAGCACCGCAGCGGCGCTCGCCGGGCGGCCGGGCCGTCCGGGAGCCCGCCGATCCGGCGGCCCGGCGCGGCGTCCGCACCGCCGGCCGGCGGCGGCCGAGCCGGCGCCTCGCCCTCGCGCAGCGTCTCGAGCAGGGCCCGGGCCTTGAGCTGGGTCTCCCGCTCCTCGGCCTCCGGGTCGGAGTCGAACAGCAGGGTCGCGCCGGCCCGGACGGCCGCGACGCCGCCGTGGATCTGGGCGGTGCGCAGGGTCAGGCCGGTGTTCATCGAGCCGTCGAAGCCGATCATGCCGACCGCGCCGCCGTACCAGCGCCGCGTGGTGTCCTCGTGGTCCTCGATGAACTGCATGGCCCAGGCCTTGGGCGCGCCGGTGACCGTCACCGCCCACATGTGGGTGAGGAACGCGTCGAGCGCGTCGAACCCGGGCCGCAGCCGGCCCTCGATGTGGTCGACGGTGTGGATCAGCCGGCTGTACATCTCGATCTGCCGCCGCCCGATCACCCGGACGCTGCCGGGAACGCAGACCCGCGACTTGTCGTTGCGGTCCACGTCGGTGCACATGGTCAGCTCGGACTCCTCCTTGGCCGACGCCGAGCAGCCGGGCGGATGTTCGCCGCGTCCTCCAGCGGGTCGGCTGCCGCGGGCGATCGTGCCGGAGATCGGGCAGGTCTCGACCCGGTCGCCGGTGACCCGCACGTACATCTCCGGCGACGCGCCGACCAGGTACTCCCCGTCCCGTCGGCCCTCGCCGAGGTTGAACAGGAACTCGAACGGCGCCGGGTTGCGCTGCCGCAGCCGCTCGTAGAACGCGGTCGGCGACGCGCACCGCTCGTGGAACACGTGCCCGGGGACCACCTCGAACAGGTCACCCCGCTCGAACCGCTCCTTGGCCTGCTGCCACGACCGCCGCGTACCGGCCCGTCGCCGGCTGCGGCGGCAGCTCGCCGGCCGCCGGCACCAGGGCCGGCGTGGCCGCCGTCTCCCGGGGCAGGCCGTGGGTGGCGGCCGGGCCGGCCGGGTTCGCCGCCTGGCCCGTGTCCACGGTGAACTCGTAGGAGTACCTGACCGCCTCGTCGCGGCGCAGGTCGACCACCCAGATCTGGTCGGGCAGGTGCAGCACCAGGTCGCGCTGGTCGTCGGAGCGGTCGATGGCCGTGCGCACCGGCTCGAACTGGAACGCCAGGTCGTAGCCGAACGCCCCGTACAGGCCCAGGTGCGGGTCGGCGCAGGCGAACGCGGCGGTGATCTCCCGCAGCACGCTGAACACGGTCGGCTGCCGCGACCGCTCCTCCTCGGTGAACGCCGCCTCGCCCTCGGGCACGTAAACGGTCACCGCGCCGTGCGCTGCGCGCTTCTTGCTGTTATCAGCGCCGTTCGGGTGGGCGGCGCTCGCAGCCTCCGGCCGCGCAGCATCCTTACTCGCAGCCTCCGGCCGCGCAGCATCCTTACTCGCAGCCTCCGGCCGCTCGGTGCCGGCCCGCAGCATGGCGGCCCTGATGACCGGCAGCAGCACCTGGCCGCGTTCGTTGAGCGCCCGCGCGGTCACCGTCCGGCCCCGGCAGACGATTTCCACCGGCGGGTTCACGTAGGCCAGGTGCCAGCGGGTGTACCGGCCGGGGTACTCCATGCCGGAGCTGAGCACGCCCCCGCGGCGGCTGTCGATCAGCTCGGCGATCTGGTTCAGCTCGGCCGGGTCGAACACACTGGCGGTACGCGTGATCGTGACGCCGCCGCCGGCCGTCAACTCGGTGACTGTGCTCTCGGTCGTGTCCACCGTTGGCCTCTCGGGTCAGGTCTTCTCTGGATCAATCGGGGCCCGGCAGGCGGCGGAGAAACAAAAAGCGACCGCCGTTCCCGGGCGGTCGCGTCGACAAAAGCGGGCTCCGCCTACCGGCGGCGCCACCACTGAAGGCTGGGATTGGCTCTCATCACGAGCAACCCTAGCACCCGCCCCACCCCCGCACCACCGCCGCCACCGCAGGCGGACCATGATCACGGAAACATTTTTTTTCGTGGAAATTTTTTAGGCGTATGGCGTGATTTGTTTCCGTCACGAAAAAAGTTTCCACTAGCCGAAGGATGAGGGGCAGGCGGGCCTGGTGTCTGGCATTCGCCAGGCGGCGGCGGCGCTGGTGATCAGTTCGGCGGCCTCGCGCATGCCGTCGTCGGCCGAGGTGACCTGCTGGCCGGCCAGGAAGGCGCTGACCATCGGCAGCACCGTGGGGTCACCGAGCAGGCCGCCGTGCAGGGCGGGGACCACGATCACGCCGGACGGCAGGCTGCAGTACGGGAGGGTGACGGCGTCGGCGAGCGGGACCACGGTGAGCCAGCGGCCCGGGCCGCCGTTGTCGGTGCCGCCGCTGCGGGAGCCGCCGGGATCGTCGCTGCCGTGGCCGCCGGGCGGGCCGATGCCGACCCGGGCGTCGGCGTCGGCGACGACGTCGGCGAAGTACCTGGCGCCGTACTCGCTGACCGAGTTGAGCAGGTGCTGGGCGCCGCTGGGCCCGTACGGGGAGATGCCGCCGACCAGGTGGTTCAGCTCTTTGAGCGCGGCCTCGGAGGCCGACGTGCTGTCCTGGCCGACCGGGAAGCTGAGCTGGCCAGGGCCGACGATCGGGCTGAGCAGCGCCACCGCGGACACCGGCACGGTCGGGTCCCTGGCGAGCATGGCGTAGACGCCGAGGGTGCCTTCGCTCTCGGCGACCACCTCGACCGGCCGCCCCGTGGCCGCGTGCAGGGCGCGCACCTGGGCGGCCATCTGGTCGCCGAGCTGAGGCAGCGGCATGTCGTCGGCGCCCGAGCCGCCCGGGATCGGCTGGCCCCGGGCGTCCAGGCCGTCATAGGAGAACTGGCGTATCGCCACCCCGGGCAACAGGGCCTTCAGGCCGCTGGCGGCGTCGCAGCACGACGAGCCCCAGCCGCCGACCACGAGCACGGCGCCCGCGCTCGCCGCGGCCGCCTCGGTGCCGGCCACGGCGGGCACCTTGGCGGCGCCGTGCCCGGCCTCGGCTACCGCCGCCGCGACCTGGTCGCCGGGCATCTGGCTGATCGGCAGCTGGATCGTCCCGGTGAACAGGAGCCTGGCCACGCCGACCACCAGGGCCAGCACCACCACCCCGGCGATGGGGGCGAACGGCAGGCTGAACACCAGCTTCGCGGGCACCGACACGTGCGGCTTCGGGTGGACCCTGGCGGCCAGCAGGGCCAGCCCGTACCAGGCCCTGGCGTTGACCAGGCCGGCCAGCCCGGCCACGGCCAGGGCCGCGGGCGTCGACAGGTGGCTGATGACCGCCGCGGCGGCGGTGGCCGCGGCGAAGCTGCCGAGCAGCCAGAGCACCGAGCGGGCCGGCGGCAGGCGGCGCCACCAGGAGGTGAGGACGCCGCCGTGGCTCAGGGCGGCCATCATGCCGAGCATGATCGGGAACGCGGCGAGGAACGGCCAGGAGAACGGCAGCACGGCGACGCCGAACGCCAGGGTGGCCGCCGGTGACAGCAGCACCCAGGCGAGCATGGTCAGCGCCGCGCAGGAAACGAACGCGCGGCCGGGCGACGGCGCAGGGACGCCGTGCGGCCAGGCGAGCCGCAGCAGCACCACGTCGAGCACGGAACGGGTGACAAGCACCAGCGTCACCAGGCCGGCGAACCACAGCCAGGACTGCGTGTCGGTGAACAGCCAGCGCAGGTCGTGGTAGGCGGCAAGCGATGGAAGCGATGTGACCTGAGGTGCCACCGACCGCGCGTTAGGCGCTAGGAACGTGAGCAAGCCACCCTCGACCACGGCGCCGCCGACCGCGGTGAGGATTAGCCCTCGGTGCCGAAGGAACCCCTCGGCGGGTAGCTCCGTCTCCATAATTTGATCAGTTTGTGCAGATGAGCGCCGCCCCATACTGAAACATGAACGCGCTAACCGGAGGGTGTGTTCCATATTTTTATCACGATCCAGTAAACCGCCCGTATCCCCCCATAACGTCATTCCCTCGACTGCGGTACTGACACTCCGGCGGCCGGTCCGGTACGGTCTGGCCATGAGCAGCAGCACGACGACAACGCTGGCCGAACTGCCGGCGCTGAAGGGCAAGGTCATCGGGGTCAGCGACTGGGTCGAGGTCACCCAGGACCGGGTGAACACGTTCGCCGACGCGACCGGCGACCACCAGTGGATCCACACCGACCCGCAGCGGGCGGCGGCCGAGTCGCCGTACGGCGGCCCCATCGGCCACGGATTCCTCACGTTGTCACTGTTCGTCGCACTGTGGGGACAGGTGCTGGTGGTGACCGACATGACGATGGGCGTGAACTACGGTCTGAACAAGGTCCGTTTCCCCGCCCCAGTGCCGGTGGGATCGCGGGTCCGGCTGACCGCCACCCTCACCGACGCCGAGGAGATCAAGGGCGGGCTGCAGCTGGTCGTCGCCGGGGTCATCGAGCGCGAGGGCGCCGAGAAGCCGGTCTGCGTCCTCGAATCAGTGATGCGCTTCTACGGGTAGCCCGCGCCGGCCGGGGCGCGCGCAACGGGCCGGTAGCCTGACGGGGTGCTGGATCACGAGTGGTTCTGCGAGCGGGCAGAGAAGGAGATCTCGGCCTTCGCCGCCGTTACCGGCGGCGCCCCCGACATCGCCGCGGACGTGCCGACCTGCCCGGGCTGGACGGTCGCGCGCCTGGCCGGGCACACCGGGACGATCCACCGGTGGGCCACCACTATCGTCGACGCCCAGGCCGAAGCGCGGGTCCCCGAGCCGGAGGCCAGCTCGCCGTGGCAGTCGGCGGACGGGTGGGCGCAGTGGCTGACCGGCGGGGCGGAGCCGCTGCTTGCCGCGCTGCGCGCGGCCGGGCCGCTCACCCCGGCCTGGACCTGGGGCCCCGGGCGGACCTCCGGCTGGTGGGCGCGGCGGATGCTGCACGAGACCACCATGCACCGGGCCGACATGGAACTCACGCTCGGCGCCGACGACCCGGCGATCGACCCGCCTGGTGGCCGCCGACGGGATCGATGAGTTCCTGTTCAACCTCCCGTCCGCGCGCCGCCCGTACCCGCACCTGTCCGACCTGCCGACCGGGGCGAGCCTGCACCTGCACGCGACCGACACCGACGGCGAGTGGGTGATCCGGTTCACCGACAGCGGCATCGCCTGGGAGCGAGGCCACGAGAAGGCGACCACGGCGATCCGCGGCCCGCTGACCTCGCTGCTGCTGTTCACCTACGGGCGGCGACATGTCACCGACCCGCGGCTGAAAGCCTTCGGCGACGAGTCGATCCCCGGCCTGTGGCAGGAGAAGACGGCGCTGTGACGGCCGCCCGCTGGCCGGCCAGGCCCGGGCGCCCGGTGCGCCGCTGATGGCAGGCCGCCTGCTGGCCATCAGTGACCTGCATGTCGGCTACCCGGAGAACCGGGCCTACGCCGAGGCGCTGGCGCCCGGTGACCCAGCGGACTGGCTGATCGTGGCCGGCGACGTCGGCGAGTCGTTCACCGACGTCGGGTTCACCCTGGCCTCGCTGACCCGCCGGTTCGCCCGGGTGATCTGGACACCGGGCAATCACGAGCTGTGGACGCTGCCGTCCGACCGGGTAACGCTCCGCGGCGTGGCCCGGTACGAGGCCCTGGTCGCGGCGTGCCGACGGTTCGGCGTGCTCACCCCGGAGGACGAGTTCCCGGTCTGGGACGGACCGGGCGGCCCGGTCACGGTGACCCCGGTGTTCACCCTGTACGACTACTCGTTCACCGCCGGCGGCCCGCGTCCCGGCGGGCCAGCGGACGCGGGCCGGCCGCGGCCGGCGCCGAGCCGGCCGGTACCGGCCAAGCCGGGGGCGGGCAAACCAGCGGCGAGCGGGCCGGGGGCTGGCGGTCCGGCCAGGACGGGCTTGACGAGGCTGCCCGCCTGGCGGCCCTGGCCGGGGCGGGGGCCGCCGGGGTCGGGGCCACCGACGAAGGGCGGTTGCACACCGACCCCTACCCGTCGGTGGCGGCGTGGTGCCGTGACCGGGTGGCGCGGACCGAACGGCGGCTGGCCGCCGTCGACGGGCCGCTGGTGGTGGCCGGCCACTGGCCGCTGCTGCCCGCCCCGTTGGACGCCATGCGGTACCCGGCGTACGCCCCGTGGTGCGGCAGCACGCTGACCGCGGGCTGGCACACCCGGTTTCCCGTCCGCGCCTCCGTGTACGGTCACCTGCACATCCCGGGAACCGCGTGGCACGACGGCGTCCGCTTCGAGGAGGTCTCGGTCGGCTACCCGGTCCAGTGGCAGCGCCGGGGCGGCACTCCCCCGCCGCCGCGGGTCATCCTCGGGGACTGAGCGGGCCGCGCCCGGGGCCGACGCTCAGCGCGGCCGTTGTCCCCGGGCCGACTGTCCCCGGGCCGACTGTCCCCGGGCCGACTGTCCCCGGGCCGACACGGCGGGGACCACGCCGGTGACGCTGACCCCACGGCTGGCGTGGCCCATGGTCGGGGCCTGGTGAGAACAGATCAGAAAGAGAAGCCGCCGGGACGGGCATTACGGTCGGCGAGCAGCCCGGCCAGGGTGGAGATCGCGATCTCCGGCGGGGTGCGCGAGCCGATGTTGAGCCCGATGGGCCGGTGCACGCGGGCGATGTCGCCCGGGGCGACGCCGAGCGACCCCAGGGCGGCGACGTGCGGGCCGACGTGCCGGGGATTGCCCATGATGCCGACCCAGCGGGCCTTGGTGGCCAGCGCGTCGCGCAGCGCGACCCCGAGTTCCTCGCGGTGGTGGTCGGTGACCACCAGGTCGGCGCCGTCGAGGTCGTCGGGCACGGCCGCGATGACCGGGAAGCCGGCCATCCGGGCAGCGTCCGCCCGCACCGGGTCGGGTTCGACCAGCAGCGTGCGGTACCCGGCGTCGGCCGCGTAGCGCAGCAGGTAGCCGGACACCGGGCTGGCGAACACCGCGACCAGCGTGCGGTCAGCAGCGGGCGCGGTGGTCGCGGGTGACGGCGCCGGGACGGCGGCCGGAGTCGCGCCGTGGGCGACGGAGCAGGCGTCGGTCTGTTCTGCCATGGCTCTAGTCTGCTACACCCGGGCAGGCGCTGGCCATGCCGGGCCGTCCGGCGACGGCTGCACCGTCCCTCGGAACGTCAGGCGCGGTGGCCGGCGCCGGGCCGGCGGCGGGCGTCGGGGATGGCGCTCCAGCGCCTGGCGCGCTCGGCCGGGGTCGCGTTATCGTCGTCCGCTGGCCGTCCTGCGGTCGTCCGGCGGCCGTGGCCGTTGCGGTCATCGTGGCCGTTGCGGTCATTGTGGCCGTTGGGTGCGACTTCCCTGGGACGCTCGGCCTCGCCGTCGCGCTCGGCGCCTTCCTCGGCGATCGACTCCGCCTCCTTGGCCGCCCCGCCTGACGACTCGACCACGGCCGCTTCCTCCGCCTCTGCCTCCGGCGGCGGCGCGGTGAGCCGCCAGGCCTCGCGGACGATGACCTGGAACGCGCCCGCGATCGGTATGGCAAGCAGCGCGGCGACGAACCCGCCGAACAGCCCGCCGACCCAGTCGCCGAGCGAGGCGCCGACCAGCACGGCGACCAGCACGAGCAGCGGCGAGATGCGCACCGTCTTGGACATGATGACCGGGTTGAGTATGTGGTTCTCGAGCTGCGTGTAGACGACGAAGACGATCAGCGTGATGACGCCCGCGGTGACCGAGTCGAACGCGGCGAACAGCACGGTGGGGATGCCGGCCAGCGCCCCGCCGACCATCGGCAGGAAATCGACCAGCGCGACCCACAGCGCCCACAGCAGCGGGAACGGCACGCCGAGCGCGGCCAGGTCGACGAGGACGACCAGCCCGGCGATGAACGAGGTCAGGAAGTTACCGAGCATGTAGCCGATGACCGAGCGGTTCACCTCGGACGCGACCGCCTGCGCCTCTACCGCCTGCCCCGGTGAGAGCAGGGAGAGCACGCCGCGCCGCAGCCGCGGCCCCTCCAGGAGCAGCAGCAGCACCAGGATGAAGATGGTGACCAGCTCGATGAGCAGCGACAGCGCGCCCTTGCCGACGGCCAGGGCCGGCCTGGAGACGTTCTGCCCGAACGTTACCAGCTTGGAGGAGTTCTGCTGCACCCACTGCTGCACGTGGTAGTGCTGCACGAGCTTGCCCAGCCAGCCCTTGCCCTGCTCGGCGTTGGAGACGTAGGTCGGCAGGTTGTTGGCCAGGTGGGTGATCGCGTTGACCAGCGGGTAACCGAACGCGACCAAGAGCCCGAGAAACACCAGCAGCATCAGGACGGCCACGGCCGTCACGGCCAGCCCGCGCCGTTTGATGACGTACCGCTCGATGACCCCCACCACCGGGTTGAGGATCAGCGCGAGGAATCCGGCCACGAGCAGCAGCAGCAGGACGTCCTTCAGGCGGTAGATGACCTTGCCGGCCAGGTAGAAGGCGGCGACGGCCAGGATCGCCACGATGATGGTGCGCAGCGGAACCCGGCGTAGCTCGGCCGCGGACCATAGGCGGCCAAGGCGGTAGCCCAGTTGGCCCCGCCCCTGGCTGCCACTTCCGCGCTGTTCGGTCACGCCGTCTGCCTCACTCCTCGGTACGCCCTACAGCATGGCAGGTCGCCCGCGCGATCGCCGCGATCCGTGCGCGAATGACCCGCTGACGCCGACAACGGTGTCAGTCCGTTGAGTACTGCCCCGGCCAGCGCGGGCTATTCCGCGCGGCAGCCACCAGGTTCTTGCCGTGCTCAGCACGGCAGCAGCCCGGCGGCCTGCTTGGCCGTCAGCACCAGCCGGGCGGCGGTGTCCACCGTGGCACGGAACGCGGCGTCACCCGACGCCGCGGCGAGCACCCCCGCCGCCATCTGCTCGGCCGGGGCCAGCGACTGCGAGGTGACCAGGTCGCCGCCCGCGGACAGGAAGCTGACCGCCCGCTTCCCGGCCGGAACCGCCCGGACCGCGGCCGCGTCGCCCAGGTCGTCGGAGACGATGACCCCGGTGAAGCCGAACTCGCTGCGCAGCAGCCGCATCACGGCCGGGGAGAACACCGCCAGGTTGGCCGGGTCGATGCGCGTGTAGGTGGCCAGGGCCACCATGACCATGGGCACCCCGGCGCCGATCACGGTACGGAACGAGCCCAGGTCGGGGTCGCCCGCCGTGGTCACGGTGTCGGTCACGTTCGGGGTGAAGTCGGTGTTGCCGGTGACCCGGCCGAGGCCGGGGAAGTGCTTGGCCACGGTCAGCACCCCGGCGTCGGCCATCCCCTGGACGAACGCGGTCCCGTGCGCGCCGTTGCCCGCCGGTGTGTAGCCGAACTCGCGGTCGAGCGCGCCGATCGGCGCGTTGGCCGCGGCCGTCCCCTGGGGCACCACGTCCACGACCGGGGCCAGGTCCAGGTTGACGCCCGCCGCCCGCAGGTCGGTGCCCCAGGACCGCGCGGCCGCGCGCAGCTTGCTGGCCGACCAGGTGCCCTGGACCAGCTCGGACGGTATCGCGGCGAAGCCGGGACCGGACAGCTGCTGAATCTCGCCGCCCTCCTGATTGGCGGCGATGAACAGGCGGACCCCGGCGGTGTCCGGCCCGGCCAGGGCCCCCAGGCCCGCGGTCTGCTCGTCCAGGGCAGCGGAGCCCACGCTGGTCTTGCTGAGCAGCAGCGACCCGAAGTGGTACGTGTGCTCGGCCGTGGTCAGCGCCGGGCTGCCGACGTCGCCGTCCACCCCGACGATGAACAGCTGGCCGACGCGCTCGGCCAGGGTCATGCCGTCAAGTACCCGGGTGACGCACGCGGCGGCGGGCGCCGTCGTCCCCGGCGCCGACGACACGCCGGGCCGGGCTGGCGTGGCCTGGCCGCCCGGCGTGCCGCCGGCGGAGGCGGACGCGGAGGCGGACGCGGAGGCGGACGCGGAGGCGGAGGCTGACGGGTGCGCCGTCGGCGGGACTGGCAGCCCCGGCCCGCTGCACGCCGCGCTGACCGCGGCGGCGACGGCGGCCGCGCACGCCGCAGCGAGCGCCCGCCATCGACTTCCGCCTGTTCTCACGGCACGACTCTAGCGGCAGTTCCCGCTTGCCCCGCCTCTAGCCGATACCGGGCTCTGTGCAGGACGATACAGACGAAACGAACGAGGGGGCGCTCCGCCCGGCCCCGCCCATGACCCGCGACTTGCGAGAGGTAGACGATGATGCGCTTCGCCGTCTTCGACCACAACGACGCGAGCGGGCTGCCGGCGGCGCGGCAGCTCGATGAGCGCCTGGAACTGGTCACGGCCTACGAGCGGCTCGGCTTCTACGCCTACCAGCTCGCCGAGCACCACGGAACGCCGCTCGGGATCGCCACCCCGCACCTGCTGCTGGCGGCGGCGTCCCGGCTGACGTCGGCGATCAGGCTCGGCACGCTGATCTCGATCCTGCCCATCGTCCCGCCGATGCGGATGATCGAGGAGGCGGCCACGCTCGACCAGCTCAGCAACGGCCGGCTGCTGCTCGGCGTCGGCCGGGGAGTGTCACCGATCGAGACCGGCTTCCACGGCGTGCCCGGTCATGAGGCGCAGCCCCGGTTCGACGAGGCCTTCGAGATCCTCCGTCAGGGCCTGTCGTCCGACGTGGTCGACTTCCACGGGACCTACTACGACATCACCGCCGCCCCGGTGGCGACCAGGCCGGTGCAGCAGCCGCTGATCCCCTGGTACGCGACCGCGACGGCGGAAAAGGCCCGCTGGTGCGCCCGGCTGTCGATGCCGATGATGGCCCTGGTCCCGTCGGAGAAGGTCCGCGCGCTGACCGACGCCTACCGGGACGAGTGGGCCTCGCTCGGCCGCGACCCGGCCGCCCTGCCGCCGCTGGGCATCTCCCGGCAGCTCGTGGTGGCCGAGACGGACGAGAAGGCGCAGGAGATCGCCAACCGTGCCTTCGGCCCCTTCGCCGACAACCTCACCTACCTGTGGCGCAAGTTCGACGTCCCGATGACGACCCCCAGCCTGAGCGTCGCTGACTTCTCGCCCGCCGCCGCCGGCCACCGCTACGCCGGCGACCCGGACGGCGCGCGGGCCTGGGTCGCCGAGCACGCCGCCACGGCGGGCGTCGACTATTTCTCCCTTGAATTCGCCTTCGGCGACATGACGTCGGCCGAGGTACTCCGCTCGGCCGAACTGTTCGCCACGGAGGTCATCCCGTCCTTCCAGTGAGCCGGCGTGGCCCGGCCCTGGCGCGGAGCGCTTCTTGCTGTTATCAGTCGAGCCGGCTGCTGGGGCGCGAGTAAATTTGCTCGAAAAGTGCGTTCCCTGTGGTTTTGGGTATTTGCATGGGATGTTTACGCAGTTCAAGGCGGATATCCCGGCTCGAAGGCAACCGGCCGGGCGGTTTCGCCGTCTCAGGGTCATGCGCACGCGAACGATCGCCCTCGTCTCGTTGTCACTCGTTGCCGTCGGGTGCGGCAGCGCTTCTGTGGGGGCGGCCGCCGGCGGTTCGCCGGCCGGTGCCCGCTCGGCCGCCGCCACGCCGGCTGGTATCGGAACGGCGGTCCGCCCCGGCGGTTCAGCCGGGGCCAGCGCGGCAGCGTCCGGGGCGGCGGCGTCTGGCACGGCGTCGACGGGCACCGGCGCGGCAGGCGCCAGCGGTGCCGCGTGCCGGGGGGCGGGGGCGGGGGCGCAGGCCGGGGCGGCGGGGCCGCAGGCCGGGACGGCGGGGGCGCTGACCGGGCTGCAGTTCGTCTCGGCCGACCGGGGCTGGGCGGTGGGCGGTAACGCGATCCTGGCCACGGCCGACGGGGGCAGGCACTGGGCACGGCAACTGTCCGGCCAGCTCGGGCTGACGTCGGTGGACTTCATCAGCGGGCAGGACGGGTGGGCGGTGGGCGCGGGCACGCTGCTGTCCACGACCGACGGCGGGGCGCACTGGACGCGGCTGCCCGGGCCGTGCCCGGTGATCCGGTCGGTGCACTTCATCTCGCCGCTGGCCGGGTTCGCGGTCGCGGGCGGCAGCGACGCCAGCGGCGCGGCCGCCGTGCCGTCGACCGGGGGCGTGTTGCTGGCCACCGGGGACGGCGGGCGCAGCTGGCACGCCGTGGCGGCGCCGGCCAACGCGCAGACGGTCTGCTTCAGCGACGCCCGCCACGGCTGGCTGGGCGCCAACGGGCTGCTCTACCGCAGCTCGGACGGCGGCCGGGACTGGGCGGCCCTGACCACGACGGCCGGGGCCGCGGGGCAGGGCGGCACCGCAGCCATGAGCGTCGAGTGCGCCAGCGACGGCACCGCCTGGGCGGTGAGTGCCGGGCCGGGCGCGGCGATGAGCCAGCAGGCGCACGTGGCCTACCACGCGGACCAGCGGGGGGCGACGGCCCTGTTCGCCGAGCAGTACTTCCGTACCCAGGGCGCGAAGCCGGCCGCGAAGTCCCCCGGCTCCGCCGCGGGCCCGTTCTCGGCGGTTAGCGGCTCGACCGCGGCGTTTATCGACTCCTGCTCGGCCTGCGGCTACGGCACCGCGCCGTGGGCCATGGCCACCGGCTCCGGCGCGGCTCTCACCGCGAAGGGGAATGTCGGCGGCGGCATCACCGACCCGCGGGCGGCCAGCTTCACCTCCGCGCGCGGCGGCTGGGTGGCCGGGGTGGCCGGCCAGTGGAACGCGGCGGGCAGCAGCCGTGAGCAGCAGCGCATCGTGGCCACCAGCGACGGCGGCCGTACCTGGAAGGTGATGTACGCGGGCCCGTGGAGCGCCTGGACCAGCTGACCGGCCCCGCGCCCGCAGCGGGCCGGCTGACCGGCCACCTGGTGGTCAGCCGCCTGGTGGTCAGCCGAGGGCGGAGTAGGCGACCTCGCCGCCGGCGATCGTCGCGATGACCTCCAGGCCGGCGATCCGGTCCGGGCTGACCGCCGTCGGGTCTTCTGACAAGCACGGCGAGGTCGGCGAGCTTACCCACTTCGATGGAGCCCTTCACCTGCTCGGCCTTGCTCGCGTACGCCGACCCCCAGGTGTAGGCGCGCAGCGCCTGAGCCGCGGTGACCGCTTCGCCGGCGTTGAACGGGGCGCCGGCGGCGGTGCGGCGGTTGACCATGTCGTGGATGCCGAGCAGCGGCGTGCCGGTCACCACCGGGCGGTCTGAGCTGCCGGCCAGCACGATGCCCGCCTCCAGCAGCGACCGCTGCCGGTACAGCCAGGAGTGGCGCTCCGGTCCGACGGAGACCAGCATCCCGTCGCCGATCTCGGTGGCGAACCGGCCCTGGCCGACCGGGATCACACCCAGCGCGGCGGCCCGCGCGACCTGGTCTGGGCGGGCGGCGGCGAAGTGCTCGATCCGGTGCCTCGGATCGGGCCGCGGGCAGCCGGCGGCCGCGACGGCGAACGCGTCCAGGGCCAGGTCGATGGCGCGGTCGCCGATCGCGTGCGCGGCGACCCGCCAGCCGGCCCGGTGCGCGGCCACGATCGCGTCGGTGAGCCGGCCAGCGTCGCCCTGCAGGTAGCCGCGGTTGCCGTCCCCGGCTTCCCCGGCGTAGGGCGCGGTCATCGCGGCGGTGCGACCGACCAGCGAGCCGTCGGTGAAGATCTTCATCGGGCCGAGCCGCAGCCAGTCGTCACCGAAGCCGGTGCGCAGCCCGAGGTCGATCCCGGCGTGATGCCGTCGGACGGGTGCGCGACCAGCGGGTGGAAGGCGTCGCTGATCACCATCAGCTCGACCCGGACCCGCAGGCGGCCCTGCTCACGGGCGGCGGCATAGGCGGCCAGGTCAACCGGGGACAGGCCGATCCAGCCGCCGCCCACCCCGGCCTCGGTCACCGAGGTGAGCCCTTCCCGCAGGTAGCGCTCGCCCGGCGGCGGCCACCGCGTCGGTGAGCACGGCGAGCGGGTAGGGCCGGGTGAGGTCGCCGACCAGCTGCTGCGCCCGTTCCTCCAGCAGGCCGGTCGGGCGGCCGGCGGCGTCGGTGGCGACCCGGCCGCCGTCGACGGTGAGCGCGCCGGCCGACGGGGCGTCGCCGTCCAGGCCGAGGTCCCGCAGCACCAGGCCGTTGACCACGCACATGTGCGACGAGGCGTGTCGCAGCCAGACGCGGTGCGCGGGCGCCACCTGGTCCAGGGCGTCGCGGTGCGGGTGCGCGCCGAGCCGGTTCTGGTCGTAGCCGGCGCCGATGATCCACTCACCGGGCGGCGTGACCGCGGCCCGCGCAGCGACGCGGGCGTACAGCTCGTCCAGGCTGCCGGCGCGCAGGTCGATCTCGGTGAGCGAGAGCCCGAAGCCGATCATGTGGTTGTGCGCGTCGTGGAACCCGGGGATGAGCGTCGCGCCCTTGAGGTCGATGACCCGCGCGGCACCGGTCGCCGTCCCGGCTCCGTCCGCCACGTCGGCCGCGTCGCGGCCCGACGCCGACGATCCGCCCGCCCGCCACGGCGACCGCGCTGGCCCGCGGCCGGGCCGGGTCCATGGTGAGCACGTTGGCGTTTACCAGCAGCAGGTCCGGCGCGTACCGCATGGCTCCCGATCATAGGCCCGCCGCCGTTCCGGACGCCGGGACGTGGACGCTCGAGCGGCCCGTATCGCCTGACTATATGCCTTGCTGGTTATATAACTCACGAGGTATGTTCGGAGGATGGGGATGGCGACGACGCTGCAGGTGATCGCGGAGCCACGGCGGCAGGCGATCCTTGACCTGCTGCGCGACGGCGAGCTTCCGGTCGGCGACCTGGTCCAGCGGCTGGGGATGAGCCAGCCGCTGGTGTCCAAGCACCTGCGGGTGCTGCGGGACGCCGGCCTGGTGCAGGTGCGCGGCGACGCGCAGCGGCGCCTGTACCGGCTGCGGCCCGAGCCGCTGGCGGAGATCGACGCCTGGCTCGCGCCGTACCGGCAGATGTGGTCCGCCAGCCTCGACCGACTCGAACAGCACCTGGAGCGCAGGAGGAACGGATGAGTGAGACGCATGACCGACCCGACGCTCGACACCACGGGGCCGCGGCCCGCCGTCCGGCTGGAGCGCTACCTGCCCGACCCGCCGCCGAGCGGTGTGGCGGGCGATCACCGACCGGGAGCAGCTGAAGGAGTGGTTCCCGTGCGACGTGATCGTGGCGGGCGGCCGCTGGGAGGTGGGCGCGGCGATCAGCTTCCCGTTCCCGCCCGAGGTCATCGACATGACGCTGACCGGGACCGTGCTGGCCGTGGACGAGCCGAAGCTGCTCTCCTACACCTGGGGCGATGAGGAAACCCTCCGGTTCGAGCTGTACCCGGAGGGTGAGGGCACCCGCCTGGTCCTCACCGACCAGCTGCCATCCGGCTGGGCGGCGCGGAACGCGGCCGGCTGGGAGGACTGCCTCGACCGGCTGGGCGGCCAGCCCGGCGACCCGCAGGCGTGGCCCCGCCGGTTCGCGGCCCACTCCGCCGCCTGGGAGCCGCTGATCGGGGCGCAGGAGGGGCCGCCCGCCGACTACCGGGGCGACGACCCGGCGAGCTAACGGTTGGCGGGGCACGACGACCGCGAACAGTTCCTGGCCGGGACCGGCCTCATCCTGGCCGTCATCACCGCCGCGCGGTAGGCCGTCGCGCCGGTGCGCTGACCGGCTGGGGACCGCCGTCGTTATTCACGCTTTGGCGGTTGACCCTGACCGGACGCGGCGCCGTGCCCGGCGACCCAGGCGCGGCGGGGAAGTCAGCGGGGCGCGAGCCCGCGGACCAGCGTGGCCAGGAGCGCGCGGTAGGTGAACTGCGGGTCCGGGCTGCTGCTGCTCGGCGGCAACCTGGGCGAACGGCTCGGCCGCCGCCGGTTCCTCCAGCTCGGCCTGGTGCTGTTCGGCGTGTTCTCGGTGGGCGCGGCACTGTCGACCAGCACTGTCGACCAGCACCGGCGAGCTGATCACCGCCCGCGCGGCGATGGGCGCGGCGGCCGCCCTGGTCTACCCGGCCACATTGGCGATCTTGAACAGCGTGTTCACCGTGTCCAGAGAGCGGGCCATCGCGATCGGGGTCTGGTCGGCGGTCTCCGGCCTGGCGGTCGCGGTCGGGCCGCTGTCCGGCGGCGCGCTGCTTCGGCACTTCGACTGGTCCTCGGTGTTCCACGTGTCCGTCCCCGTCCTCGTGGTCGCGGTCATCGCCGGCCGCCTGCTGCTGCCGGAGTCACGCGACCACGAGGCCGGCCGGTTCGACCCGCTCGGCGCGCTGCTGTCGGTGGCCGGCATCACCCTGCTGACCTGGTCGATCATCGAGGGGCCGCAGCACGGCTGGGGCTCGGCCATCACGCTCGGCGGCATCCTCGGCTCGCTGGCCATCCTGGCCGCCTTCGCCTGGTGGCAGGCGCGCCGCCCCGACCCGATGCTCGACGTGAAGCTGTTTCCGCAACCCCCGGTTCAGCGCGGCGACCGGCGCGATCGCGCTGGCGTTCTTCGGCCTGTTCGGGTTCATCTTCATGATCACCCAGTTCTTCCAGATCGTCCGGGGCTACGACCCGCTCGGCGCCGGGCTGGCCACGCTGCCGTTCGCTTTCGTCACCGCCGCGTTCGCGCCGATCGCCATGCAACTCATGCGGCGGTTCGGCACCAAGCTGGTGGTCTCGGCCGGGCTGGCCACGATGAGCGCCGGCTTCATCGTCGCGGCGACGACCTCGGCGGACGCGGCCTACTGGGGCCCGATCGTGACCGCCATGTCGCTGATGGCTGCGGGCCTCGGGCTGACCACCGGCCCGGCCACCGAGGCGATCATGGGCGCGCTGCCCCCCGGTAAGCCGGGGAATCGGTGGTCGCCGGGGCGGACGTGGCCGCCCGCTTCCCCGCGCCGCTGCGCGGGGAAGCGGGCGCCGACGCGGTGAAGGCGCTGATCCTCTTGCCCGCTCGCCCCGCCGAAGGCACCGACGAACCAGCATCCGCAACGGAGGCGGGCAACTCGTCCCAGCTCCCCGCCGCCCCGGTCAGCGCCGCCGACAGGTAACGGCAGGCTCCGCGCGCATGGCACCAGCGCACTATCAGGACGCTAGCAAACCGCCGCCGCGACTATCGACCGTGAAGGATGCGCGCCCGCACGCAGCGAACATAGCGTTAGCACGACGTTGAATGACATTCCTGTTCATCCGATCGAGGAGCTTATATGAGCACGCTTCCCGACTCGATGAGCATCCGTTTCCTGGAACGATTGAAATAGTCGCCACCTCTTGCTCGGAATCGGGCCGCAGCCGCGACGCGATTCCCCCGGCGATCAGACCTCCCTTAGCATCACCGCCCGCCCAGACCGAAGCCGGCGGAGCAGGAAAAGAGGAAATGTGACGGTGGAAGGCAAGTCCCTGACCATCGGTGGGGCACTGGAGATCGCGAGGCTGTCCCCCGACGCGGCTGACGAAATCCAGCTCACATCGGCCGTGGCCGGCCTGATCAACGATGCCTACGCGGTGGCAGAGAAAGGGTTGTGGGCCACCGGCATCACCCGGACGACCGCCGAAGAAATCGCTGTGCTCACGCAGGCCCGGCAGGTCGCGGTGGCCCGCGCGGGCGGGCGAATCGTTGGATGCGTCCGCGTGCGGCAACTCGACAGCGGCATTGAGGAATTGGGCATGCTCGCCGTTGATCCAACTTTCCGCAGCATGGGCGTGGGACGAGAACTGGTACGGTTCGCCGAACAAGTCGCCCGTAACGAGCGCTGTGACATCATGCAGCTTGAGGTGCTGGTTCCCTGCGACCGGCCATACACATCGCCCGAATTCCTTCCCGAATGGTACGCCCGTCTCGGATACGAACCGGTGGGCACCGCTGCGGTCGAGGAATACTATCCGGAACATGCTCCTTTCCTGGCCGTTCCATGTTATTTTGTAATCTACCGAAAGGACCTGAGCAGGTAAACGTGCTAGCACGCTATGTTCGCCGCGCGCGGCTGGGCATCCGCCACGGCTGATAGTCACGGCCCGCTGGCTGATAGTTCGCCAGGCCGTCCACGGCGGAAATACGCAGGCCCTCCAGCTCTTCGCCCTGGCGGTCCGCCCGGGCCAGCAGGTCATCGAGGCGGGCGGCGTCGAGTCTGCTGTCCCGTTCGGCGAGGCGGCGCAGCAACCGCCAGCCAGCTGCCTTGCCCGCCACGCCGACCAGCAGGATCTCCGCCTCCACGAGCGGTGTGAGCGGTGACCGGGTGAGCAGGTGCCCGTTGAACTTGAGGCGGCCCGCCTTCTCCCCGGCCCACGCGCCGAAGACCTTGTAGCCGCGGACCGGGACACCGAGCGCGGTCATCATCGAGATCAGCGCCTGCCGGTCGTCCACGATCTCGTCGGTGATCCGCCGCAGGGTGCCGGCGGCCTGCGAGCCGGGTTCGGCCGTCGCGGTCATCCGGCGGGCCAGCTCCATGCCGGAGGTGGCGCCGGCCAGGTGGTCGTTGAGGTAAATGCCCACGTAATCACGGCCGCTAGGCCGGGACGGTGAGGACTGACCCGTGGTCGCTGAACTCTGTGTGCCCTGGGTAGTCATCGACTCCTCCTTCACCATGCTGCGGCGGTCACGCGGCCGCCCGGGTTATTCAGCCGCCTGGGTTTTCAGTGGCCCGGGTGAATCCATACCCAGGTCAAGCGCTCCAGCGGGTGCCGCCGGGTGCCGGACGGGGCGAGCACGATGCCGTCCGGCCTGACCTCGGGGGCCGGCAGTGGCCGGCCGCGCCGCGCCTCCCCACCACGGGCGGCCATCCGGGCCTGGACGTTGCGGTAGAAGCGCTGCTTCGTCCACCGGCGAACACTCGGAAACCCCAGCGGATCCACGGATTCGGTATCGGCGCTGGCCGCGAGTACCCGGCGACGCGGAATGACACCCGGCCGGTCGCCAGGTCTTTGATCACCTCGTAGCTGAGCCGCCCCTGCTCCAGGCCCGCCCCGCCGCCTTGCTCACCGTTAGCGGCAGACTCATCGCAACCCCCCGTTATGTCACTTTCTCATCGGCTTTATGCCGCGCCAGCTTTGTTTCGCCCCGGCGCATCCCGCGCCGGGGCGGCTACTGCCCGCTGTGGGACCATCTACCCATGGCGACGGTGAGCCGATCAGCGCGACTGCGCACCATTGTCGGCTGGCCGGCCGGGATCGCGACGGTCAGCTGGCGGCACATGTGGCGGACGATCCCGCTGCACCGCAGCGAGGAGGCGGGCGGCCGGGCCGACCTGCCCGGCCGCGACTACGACACCAGCGGGTTCGCCGACCGGCACCAGCCGCTGGACGCGGGCGTGGGACCGCGGCACCGGCCTACGCGGTGCGGGTGTCGGCGCGGCTGAACCAGCGGCGCCCGAGGTGGCGACGTTCCCAAGACTCGCGGCGGCGGCGACGGCCTGCGGGCGGGCGATGAGTTCCTGATCCGAATGCCGACCCCGTGGGACGGCCCGGTGCGGGTGGTGCGCCGGGACGGGGCGGCCTTCCGGCTGGCGACGCTGCGCGGCCAGCTGGAGGCGGCCAAGCCGGACGGCACGGCGGTGCGCTTCGAGATCGAGTCGTGGGCGCGGGCCGGCGACCGGCTATCGGCCCCGCTCTACAACCACCTGCGGCTGGCCAAGGAAATCCAGCTCAACATGTGGACGCACTTCTGCCTCCGGGCCGCGGCGCTGGCCGGTGGCAAGCCGCAGGGCGGCATCACCATCCGGACCCGCTGGGTCCCCTGGCCGGACGCGGCCGCGCCCTGACGCAGGCGGGGTCCAGCCGCTAGGGGATCAGGACGATCTTGCCGGTGTTGCCTCGGTCCAGGATGCGGCGCTGAGCGTCGGCCGCCCGGTCCAGCGGGAACGTGGCGTCGATCCGCGGGCGTGACCGCGCCCGCGGCCCACAGGGCGAGCACCTCGGTCAGCTCGGCGGCGAGCAGGTCGCTCCGGGACAGCAGGCGGCCGATGTGCACGCCAGCCACTGCCTTGTTGGCGTTCATCAGGCGCAGCGGGGTGATCCGGGGCATCGCCGCCGCCTGGCGCAGGACGCGCAGCGGGCGGCGGCGCGGGCCGCTGGTCAGGTTGGCGAAGCCGTAGGTGACCAGGCGGCCGCCGGCGCGCAGCAGCTTCAGGCCCTTGGCCGAGTCGGCGCCTCCTAGGGGGTCGAGCACCACGTCTACGCCCTCGCCGCCGGTCAGCCTGCGGACCTCCCTGGCGTAGTCGGCGGTCCGGTAGTCGATGGGGTAGGTGCAGCCTTCCTCGCGCAGCGCCGGGTGCTTGGCGGCCGACGCGGTGCCGAAGGTCGTCACGCCGTCGAGCGTGCGGCACAGCTGCAGGGCGGCCGTGCCGACGCCGCCCGCCGCCATGTGCACCAGCACCCGCTCGCCTGGCCGGAGCCCGGCCGAGCGGAACAGCACGTGGTAGGCGGTGAGGTAGTTGACCGGTATGGCGGCGGCCTCGGTGAAGCCCTTGCCCGGCGGGATGGCCAGCGCGGCCTCGTCCGGCACGCAGGCCACGTCGGCGTGGCCGCCGAAGCGGGTGAGGGCGAGCACGCGGCTGCCCTCACGCCGCTGGTCAACGCCCTCGCCGACCGCGTCGATCACGCCGGCCACCTCGTAGCCGAGGACGGCGGGCGGCTGGGCGCGTCCGGGTACAGGCCCTGGGCGGCCATCACCTCGGCGAAGCACAGGCCCGCCGCGCGGACCCTGATCCTGACCTGGCCGGGCCCGGGCCGGGGATCGTCCGTTTCGCGCACTTCGAGCGAGTCGGGACCGCTGGTCCCCGTGGTCCACACCGCGCGCATGTTCAGCCCTTCGTCCAGGTCACACGGGTTACCTTCGCCGCCCGGCGGGCGCCGCGAAAACGTGCTGGCCGGGCGTCACTGGCGTCCGCCCAGGGCCGCTGGCGTCTCCCGGCGACCATGGCCTCGGGTACCGTCTAGGCAGGTAGGACGGGCGGATGAGCCAGCGAACCGTCACGCCTGGGAGGACCGGAACTCTTGCCGACACTGGCGGACCTGTTCCGTGCGAGCGTTACCGCGCCGCGGGGATCGACTTCGACTCGGTCCGCGTGCACTACACCGACACCCCGGGGCACGGGCACCGACCTGGCCTGCCGGGCCCTCGGCGCGCGGGCGTTCACGGTGGGAAACGACATCTACTTCGCCGCCGGGCAGTTCCGGCCGGGTACCCGCGACGGCCTGTGGCTGCTGGCGCACGAGGTCGCCCACGTGGTGCAGCAGGCCGGCGCAGCCCGGGCGCCCGGAGCGCGGCCGGCGCCGGGCGGTGGCCGCGGCGCCGCCGGGTACCGCGCTGGAGCGGGCCGCGGACGCGGCCGCCGACGCGCTGGTCGCGGGCCGCCGGTGACGGTCGCCGGCGCGGGCCGCTGCGCGGAGGCGCCGGGCTGGCGCTGGTGGCGCAGCGGTACATGGGCTGGGAGCACGCGATGCTCGGCGACCTCGACCCGGGCCAGCTACGGGCCGCGGCGAACGGCGAGACCAGGGACGTGGCCGCCTACCGCGACCTGCTCGGCCGACCTGGGCGAGGCGCCGCGACGAGGCCAGTCGTGGCCCGGCTGCGGGCGCAGCACCCGGGCCGGGACGCGGTGCGGCTGCCCGGCAGCGGCCTGGTCGTCACGCTGGGCGAGCTGAACGTGCTGCCCGACTACCTGGGACGCCCGGAGGACATCGAGACCGCGCCAGCCGGGTTCGTCGGGCCGCTGATCCAGTCGGTGCGCAGCTGGAGCATCGCCGAGCTGCGGCAGCCGGCCGGCGTCAAGGGGCCGCCGTGGCCGCTGCCCTGGCCGCCGCCCGCGCTGCTGCCCGGGTCGATGCGCTACCCGCTGCTCGGCCCGCTGGCCGAGACGGTCGAGATCGCGGCGGTGAGCAGGCTCGGCGCCCAGCACGGCTTCAGCGCCGCCGAAGCGGTACTCGGCCGTGCTGGCCCGCAACTCCGGCCACTTCGCCCCGTTCTCCTGGTACCGCTGGCACGCCTTCCACACCGCGGCCCGCGCGCTGATCGGCCAGTCGGCCGCGGCCGACGGCACCGAGCGGGAGGCGCTGCGGTGCCGGGCGCGCGTCTACGCGGGCTACGCCGACCACTTCCTGCAGGACTCGTTCGCCGCCGGCCACCTGGTCAACAAGACCCTGGTGATCCAGTGGTACATCGAGTGGCTGGCCGCCGAACGGGCGTGTCGTACCCCGACCGGGACGTGCTCGACACGCTGACCGTGGAGCGGCAGCCGCTGCTGCACGGGCCCGGCCTCTACGACCTGCGCCGTCCGGCCCGGCGGGCCGGGCAGCACGCCCGACGGCGGCGTGCCCGGGGCGCCGCGGGACGCCCAGGACGTCGCCGACACCGCGACCGAGGCCGGGCGGATCATCGGCCAGCGGGGTGACCGGCGACAACGAGGCCGAACGGGCGGCCGCCTACCAGGCCTACCTGGCCATGCTCGGCAGCGGCACCGTCCAGCTGGCGGTCAAGGTCGCGCACGAGCACCTGAACAAGCACTCGCTGGTCGTGTCGGCCGGGCCGGACGGGCCGCGCTTCCGGCTGCAACGGCGACCACACGCTGCTGGCCGGGCGCCGACGGCGCGCTGCGGGCGGCGCAGGCGGCCGCCGCGTCCCGGCGGGCCATCGACGGAACTGCTGCGGGACGGCACGACCGCGGTCGACAGCCGGGCGATCTTCGACAGCTTCCCCGACCACGTCGAGCAGGGCGGCCGGCTGGTCTCGCTGCCCGAGTGGCACCGCGCCGGGCTGCGCGAGCTGTGCCACGAGCTGTTCGCCCGGACGTCGACCCGCGCGGCGAACGGCCTGATGTCGGTCGCGTTCGGCCGGCTCGCCGTTCCCACCGACGGCTAGCCGAAGGCCGTCGAGGCCAGCATCGCCCGGATCTACGTCAAGCTCGGCCTGCCGGGCAACCCCGACGACAGCCGCCGCGTGCTCGCGGTCCTGGCCTGGCTGCGCGGCGCGCCGTCGCGGCTTTAACCGTTCCGCCTTACTGGCCGGCCGGGTCGCGGTGGGCGCGGGCGACCGAGTCGGGCAGGACCGGGCGGAAGACCGACAGGGCCAGCGCGAGGGCGGAGTAGTAGCCGACCAGCCAGGTCAGGTCGGCCAGCCGCTCCCGGCCGAGCCCGGCCACGCCGGCCGCGTAGTCCGCGTCGCCGAGGGTCCGTTCGACGGTCATCACCCGGGCCAGGCGGCACGCGAGGGCCTCGTCGTTCGTGAGGCCGCCGGGAAGCTCCCCGGACACCACCGCGTCGACCTGATCCTGGGTGAGATCGAGCTTGAGCGCGGCGGCCTCGTGCGCCAGCCGCTCGAACTCGCTGTCCAGCGCGCCGGCCACGGCCAGGATGGCCAGCTCGCGCTCCCGGCCGGTCAGAGCGGCGCTGAACCGGATCTTGGCGCCGACCTGCTGCAGCACGCCGCCGACCTCCGGGGTCAGCAGCATGACCGCGAACGGCCCGAGCAGCCGCCCGTCGGCGTCCACGATCGGCACCGTGCCCGCCTGGCTGGCACGCGGGCCGCCGGTGATCGCCTCGTAGACCGAGCGCTGCGCGTCGTCCAGGTCCGCCGGGGCGATCAGGTCAAGCCGGGCGGCCGCCGCCGCGCTGTCTTCGGTCTCGGCGCTCACCGTCGCGCACCTCCGCATCGTCTCCGCGCTCGCCCCCGGGTCCGCCGGGCGCGGCGCGACTGCCTCAATTCCCGCCATCATCCCCGACCGGCACCCCCGGCGCAGCACCCGCCTCCCCCGGGCGCTCCGCGCTTCTTGCTGTTATCAGCCGGGGGTGCGGTCCCAGCCGCGAGATGATCACCGGGTCGGCGGCGTAGCCCGGTGCGCACACGCGGCGCCTAGCCGGCCGCGACGGGCCCGTTCCAGATAGGCGGGGCGTAGCCGGCGGGCTTGTCGCCGATGCCCAGGCCGGGACTCACCACGAAGGACTGGTACTCGGGTGTGAACATCCAGTGCGGAAGCGGCGGCCGTACACGGCTCGCCTCGTCGAGCGACCGGCGCGCGTCGGCCGGGATCTCGAAGGTGAGCGCCGCCAGGCTGCTCTCCAACTGGCGCACGCTGCTCGCCCCCACGATCACGGCGGCGATACCGGGCTGTGTGGCCGCCCAGTTCACCGCCACCTGCGCCATCGGGCGGTCCAGTTTCGCGGCCACCTCCTCCAGCGCCGCGACCACCTGCCAGTCGTAGTCCGACAAGGGGCGCATCGTGGTGGGCTCGTTGCCCAGGCGGCCCTCGCCCTCCACGCCCTTCTCGCTCCGGCGGTATTTGCCCGTGAGCAGCCCGCCCGCGAGGGGGCCGAATCCGGTGATGCCCATGCCCAGCGTCTGGGCCATCGGTACGTACTCCGGCTCGATGTCGCGCGCAACCAGGGAGTACGGGAGCTGGAGGCCGACGAGCGGCGCCAGGGTGTGGGACTCGGCGTACGTCTGGGCACGCGCCGCGTACCAGGCGGGGACGTCGGACAGGCCCGCGTACCGGATCTTGCCCGCCCTGACGAGGTCGTCGAAGGTGTGCACGACCTCCTCCACCGGTGTGATCCGGTCCCAGGTGTGCAACAGGTACAGGTCGATGTAGTCGGTGCCCAGGCGGCGCAGGGAGTCCTCGACCGCCCGGAGGATGTGCTTGCGGCCGTTGCCCGCGGCGTTGGGGTCGCTCGGGTCGACGCTGTTGGTGAACTTCGTCGTCAGCACGATGCGTTCGCGCGCGCCGGTCTCGGCGATGAGCCTGCCGAGGATCTCCTCGCTCTCCCCGGCCGTGTAGAAGTCGGAGGTGTCGATGAAGTTGCCGCCCGCTTCGAGGTACCGCCGGAAGACAGGACGCACCTCGTCCGGCGCCTTTCCGTATGCGGCGTGGAATCCGCCCGTGCCGAAGTTCATGGTGCCCAGCGCGAGCGGGCTCACGCGGAGCCCGGAACGGCCGAGCAGGTAGTAGCGGTCGAGGGACATGGGTGATCGTCTCCTTTTCTTAAGGCTTCTGCATGTGTGCCATGTCGACAAACATGGTCTCGCCGGAGACGAAGGACGCCTCGTCAGACAGCAGCCAGGCCAAGGCGTTCGCGATCTCACCGGGCTCGCCTGCCCGCCCGCCGGGCTGCCCGGCGGCGTACATCTCCTGGTCCGCCTCCGGAAAGGTGCGGAACTGCGGGGTGGCCACCACTCCGGGTGCGACAGCGTTGACGCGAATTCCGTCTTTGACGTATTCGATCGCGGCCTGCCGGGTCAGACCGACGACGCCGTGCTTGGCGGCGACGTATGTGCCCTGGCCGGTAGTGGCCTGGAAGCCCGAGATGGATGCGAGGTTGACAATCGCACCTCCGCCAGGGGCGAGAAAGTGGTTGAGCTCGGCCCTATCCCCCGCCGGTGATGATATGGGTGCGCCCGGAGAATTTCATTACCACTGACTCTTCTCTTTAGTACTTCGCTCCAGTCGACGATCGGCGTCAGGCGACGCTTTTCAATCAGGCCCTGTGCGACGAGTCGTGAGAAGATATGAAAGGTTGCCGTGTGGTTTGGCATGTCAACGACGAAGAGTATCTTGTTCTCTTCATTCGACGCCCACGGACCCGCGATCATCTTCGTTTCTTCTGGGACTTCGAGATTCACGGGATTTTCGTGTGCCAGTTCGATCACGCGAGCAAATTCCCTCGCACGGTCTGGACTCGGGTCTTTCAACCAGATTTCATCAAGAAACAGTGCCATGACTTTCCTCCTTTGGGGTGAACCTCATGCCCTCGCCGGGCCGCCCGAGCGCGGCGGCGATGTCGCCAGTCGGCGTCCGCGGTTCCGTTACTGAGGCTATGGCGGCTTGGATCAGACTGTCCATGACAGAAACTCTCCAAAAATTTGCCTCATCGTCTCGTTGTGCAGCCAGCAATCGTGGGGTAGCGTCACTGCATGGACGCGATTTCCGACATACTCGCAACCACCAGGCTGGGCAGTGTCCTCCTCGCGCAGTTGCGCACCCGCGGGTCGGACTGGGGATGCGCGATGGAGCGGCGGGATACCGCCGCGTTCCACGTGGTGGCGGAAGGTGTCTGCTGGCTGCGGCTAGCCGGGCAGGACCCCGTTCAGTTGCTGCCCGGTGACTGCGTGCTGTTGCTGCACGGGAAACAACACTCTTTTACCGGCACAGCCGACGGCGATGCCGTGCGGTATTCCGAGCTGAGCGCGGACTACGAACCTGGCCCCGACGGTGTGATGGACCTCGGGGGCGAGGGTCCACTGGTCCGGGTCATCTGCGGTAAATTCCACTACACGGGCGGCAGTCCGCATCCGGTTCTTTCCGCCTTGCCGGATGTGATTCACGTTCCCAGCGCGTCGGCCGACCCGGAGTTGCACAGTGTCGTGCGTCTCCTGGCCGCCGAGATGAATGGAACCCGGCCCGGCGCGAGAGCCGTCGCCACCCGTTTGGCCGACGTCCTGTTCGTCCAGATGCTGCGGGTCTGGCTGGCCCAGGCGGAAACCGGCCAGTCCTGGCTGACGGCGCTGGCAGATCCGCGCATCGACGCCGCTTTGTCCCAGCTGCACGACGCCCCGCAGCGCTCCTGGACCGTCGAAGACCTGGCTCACGGGGTGTCGATGTCCCGACCGGCTTTCGCCCGGCACTTCAAGACGCTGGTCGGCGTTTCTCCGCTGGCATACCTGGCCCGTCTACGGATCGACAACGCGGCCCGTCTGCTGCGGGAGACCGATGAGCCCGTCTCCCATATCGCCGCGACGGTTGGCTACACCTCCGAGTTCGCCTTCTCGCGTGCCTTCAGCCGGGAGCGCGGAATCGCCCCCGGACGCTACCGGCGGACCCAGAGCACTGGAGAGGATCGCGTCCGCCCGGTTTGACCATGCGGCGATCATGATCGCATGCGGAGCGGTCGCGGAGGATCGGCACCCTATGCGGGCACCGATCCTCAGCGACCATGGCCGGGCCGGCCGTTACCGCAGTTAGCGGGGGCGGCTGCCGCCGGGGGCGGGCGCGGGGGTCACGCGACGGTGTTGCGCAGGGTGCCGACGCCGGTGATGTCGACGGTGACCACGTCGCCGGACTTGAGGAACAGCGGCGGGGTGCGGCGGGCGCCGACGCCGGACGGGGTGCCGGTGAGGATGAGGTCGCCGGTGCGCAGCTCGGTGAACTCGGAGATGGTGGCGATGAGCCGGGGGATGGAGAAGATCAGCAGGTGATCGGCGAGTCCTGCACCTTCTCGCCGTTGACGCGTGGTGGACAGGCGTCTGGGCGGTCGATGTCCACCTCGTCCGTGGTGACCAGGTACGGGCCGACCGGGGTGCAGGCGTCCCAGGCCTTGCCCTGCATCCACTGGTGGGTCTTGTACTGGTAGTCGCGCATCGACACGTCGTTGGCGACCGTGTAGCCGAGGACGTGCGACAGCGCGTCCGTCCTCGCTGATCCGGCGGCCCGGCTGGCCGATGACCACGGTCAGCTCGCCCTCGTAGTCGATCTCGGCCGACTCGCGCCGGCAGGTCGAGCGCCGCGTACGGGCCGGTCAGGCTGCTGGCGAACTTGGGGAACAGCACCGGGTAGTCCGAGTCGGCGCGGCCGGTCTCCTCGATGTGCGCCTTGTAGTTCAGGCCGACGCAGATGACCTTGGCCGGGTTGGGCACCACCGGCCGCAGGTCCGCGTCCGCCGCGGGGAACGCCTCGGCGGTGCGCCGCTCGGCCGCCGCCAGCACCGCCGCGGTGGTGGCCGGGCCGAGCTCGGCTAGCCCGGCGAGGGGAACGAGCTGGTCGCCCTGGACCTCCGCGACGACCGGATCGCCGTTCCTGTCATAGGTGGACGCGTAGCGCATGGATGTCACGCCTTTCGGTGTCGTCGCGGGCGACTGGGGGTGCCGCTAGTCCTCCACGTCTACCACGGAGGCCCGGGACGCCGGCCAGGCGGCCCGCCGCTGGCCGCCGGCGCGTGGCCCGGCGGGCGGCCGTATCGGTATGGCCGGGCGCGGGTACCCGTCATGCCGCGCGCGTATCGGTATCCGCGCACGTCCCCTGTCCGTAGCACCGCCCGACTCATCGGTATCGGCACCCGGGGGTGTCCGCAGATTTGCCTACTTTCCCTCGGTAACGAAGTTTCGAATGATACGTCAGGGTAATGTGGCACCCGTTGTGACGCGATCTGGACTGATACTGGACGAGCGTTACCGGTTGGATAAGCGGATTGCGGCGGGAGGCGTCGGCCAGGTCTGGCGGGCGACTGACTTGCTGCTCCAGCGCCCGGTAGCGGTCAAGGTGCTGCGCCCAGAGTACGCCGACCACCCCGACACGCTGGAGCGGTTCAGCAAGGAGGCCCGGCTCGCCGGGGCGCTGTCCCACCCGCACGTGGCCCAGGTGTACGACTACGGCCCGGGCGGCCCCATGTGGCCGCCGTACCTGGTGCTTGAGTTCGTCGACGGGCCGTCGCTGGCCGACGTCCTCGCGGTCGACCCGGTCGAGCCCGAGTTCGCCCTGGACGTGGTGGCGCAGGCCGCCGAGGGACTGTACGCGGCGCACCGGGCCGGCCTGGTGCACCGCGACGTCAAGCCGGGCAACCTGCTGATCGGGCCGGAGCGGCGGGTCAAGGTCACCGACTTCGGCATCGCCCACGCGGCCGGTTCAGGCGCCGGTCACCGCGCCGAACCTGGTCATGGGCACCACGCAGTACATGGCGCCGGAGCGGATCTCCGGCGGCCCGGCCACGCCGGCCAGCGACCTGTACGCGCTCGGCATCGTGCTGCACGAGTGCCTCACCGGGGTGCCGCCGTACGAGGGCGCGCCGCCGGAGGTGATGGCCTCCCACCTGTACCTGCCGCTGCCGCCGCTGCCCGCGGGAGTGCCGCCCGAGCTCGACGCCCTGGTCGCGCAGCTCACCGCCAAGGACCCGGCCCGCCGGATCAGCGACGCGCGTGACCTGGCCGTCCGGGCGGCCGCGCTGCGCGAGGCGATGATGGCCGACCAGTTCGCCGGGTCCGCCGCTGGCGCCGGCTCGGCGCGGTGCCGACCGACGCGAGCGGTATGCCAACCGGCCCGGCCACCGCGGCCATGGGAGCGACGACCGTCCTGGCCCTCGGGCAGGCGCCTGGCACCGGCCCGGTCGGCTACGGCGGCGAGGCACCGGGGACCGGGGACGGCGTCGGCACCCCGCCGTTCTCCCGGCAGCCGGGCGGCTACGCCGAGTACTCCGACGAGTGGGCGGTGCCCGACCGGCTGTCGCTGCCGTCCAGCCGCCCGGAAGGCTTCACCGGGCCCGGACAGCCGGACCTGCCGCCCGACCAGCGGCGCAGGCGCCTGCGGTCGGTCACGCTGATGGCCGGCGCGGCCGTGGTGGCGGCCGTCGCCCTGGTCGTCCTGCTGATGGCGGGCGCGTTCCGCGGCGCGCCGCAAGCCAACGTCCAGCCCGGGCAGTCCCCGACGACCGCGTCGCTCAGCCCGAGCGCCCGCCCGTCGCACAGCACCGCCCGGGTCGCCAACCCCAGCACCGGCCCGGCTGCCCCCGGCGTGACCCCGACGACGGGCACTTCGAGCCCGAGCGGCGCGGCCAGCAAGAAGCCGACGGCCACCCCGTCGGCCCGGGCGAGCAGCACGGCGCCGCCGAGCAGCAGCCCGGCGACCGCCCCGGCCAGCGGCCCGGGCGGTTCCGGGTCACCAAGCGACCCTTCGTCCGGCCAGGCGCCGCCGAGCACGCCCGCCGGCACGACGCCAAGCGACACACCAAGCCAGCCCGCGCCGTCGCCGTCGGCCACACCCTGCTTCCTCGGCATCTGCCTGTAGTCCGGACGGTCCACCGCATGGGAATGCTGGCTTACGTCTGCGCCCCGCCCACGCCGGGAATATGGTTTTCGTCGGTATCGTCCGGACGCCAACCGCCGAGGTGGAAT
>CAVVKP010000023.1:0-125107 GCA_963748785.1 uncultured Actinomycetota bacterium
CATGGACGCGCATCCCGAGGCCACCGTCAGCCTCTCCTATCAGATCCCCACGTACCGGGCGGGGAAGCGACGGCTGTACCTCGGCGCCTGGAAGCACGGCGTGTCCCTGTACGGCTGGCAGACCGGCCGGGACGACGGTTTCGCCGAGCGCACCCGGACCTGCTGTCCGGGAAGGCCACCCTGCGACTGCGGCACGACTCCGCCGGCGACGCTATCCCCGACGCCGAGCTCCGCGACCTGGCCCGCGCCGCGCTCAGTCCCTGACCCGCGCCCCGCGCTCGCCCAACTTCTCCGCACTCCCGGACCGGTCGGCACTCCCGGACCGGTCAGTACTCCCGGACCGGTCCTCGCCGGCCGCGCCGCCGTAGGTGCTGCCCGGCGGTCGGGAGGGAGTCCGGGTCTGCAAGCCCTGAGCTAGCCCTCGCGGTGCAGGTGCGCCGGGCCGCGGCGGCCAGCCGGAGCGTGCCCTCGATGTCGGGGTCGTCGGCGGTGGGCTGGAGGGCCACGGTGGTGGCCCCGGCGTCGGCGTAGGCCCGGATGGCCGCGGCCACCTCGGCGGGGGTGCCCAGCGCCGTCCGCTCCGGCAGCGGGTCGGTGGGTTGGCCAGCTGGGCCAGGATCCGCTCGGCGCTGCCCGGCGCGCTGCCTGACGGCAGGTAGACCACGACCTCCGCCGGCCGCCGCGCGGCGGGCTGCGCCGCAGACGACCGGGCCGCGAGCGACCGGGCCACCGCCCGCGCGACGCCGGCCGCGGTGAGGCTGGCGTCCAGGACCAGGCCGTCGGCCAGTTCGCCTGCCAGGGCCAGGGTCTTCGGCCCGCGCGCCCCGACCAGCAGCGGCGGCACCGGGCCGGGCGGCGGCCAGTCCAGCGTGACCTTGTCCAGCCGTACGTAGTCGCCGTTGACCGTCACGGTCTCGCCGCGCAGCAGGGCCCGGACGGTCGGCACCCACTCGCGCAGCAGGCCCATGGGCGAGGCCACCGCCGCCCCGACCTGCTCCATCCAGGGCAGGACGCCGTGCCCGGCCGCGGGCACGAACCGGCCGGGGAACAGCCGGGCCAGCCCCGAGATCTCCATGGCCGCCAGCACCGGGTTGCGCAGCGGCGCGGGCATCAGGCCCAGGCCGACCCGCACCGAGTCGTCGCTGCCAGCGCGGCCGAGGCCGCGGCGACGCCGCCGGCGAAGAGCAGTTCTCCCACAGCCACACGTCGTCCAGCCCGGCTGCCTCGACGGCCACGGCGCAGCCGCGCAGGCGCTCGGGCGGCCATTCCGGCCGGATCACCACGCCGATCCTCGGCGTCGGGTTCACGCGCACCACCGCCTTCCCCAGCTCATGATCACCTGGGTGCCCACTATTTCGCCCCGGGGCCCGAAACAGTCCCTTTCGTAGGTTTAGGCTCGCATGTCGGGGCGGCTGTCGGAGCAAAAGCGGATTATCAGCTGGCACCCTGGCTCAGTATTTGACACGTCAACTACTGCACATATAGTTGACGTGTCAATGAAATGAGGTGCGGATCATGGCGGACGGCAGCCCGGCTCGGGGCGCTTCGGCGCGGCCCCGGCGACCTCGCGCGAGCTGGCCGTCTGGCGCGCCCTGATGGACACCACCACCGAGCTGCGCCGGATCATGGGCGCGCGGCTCCAGCAGGACTGCGGCCTGTCGCCCGGCGACTACCAGGTCCTGCTGGCGCTCAGCGAGGCCCCCGACCGGCGGCTGCGGTCCTCGGACCTGGCCGCGACCATCGACTGGGAGCGCAGCCGCTCGTCCCACCACCTCGCCCGGATGGAGCGGCGCGGCCTGATCCGCCGGGACGACTGCGCCACCGACAGCCGCGGGGCCGAGGTTTCCATGACCGAGGCCGGCGCTGGCATCTTCCGGCGGGCCACCGCGCCGCACGCGCGGGCCATCAAGCAGCACTTCGCGGACGCGCTGACCGCTGAGCAGGTCGACGCCCTGGACGACATCCTCCGGGCGCTCGACGGACATCTCGGCGCGCCCGCTTCGCACCACGGAGACGAACTGACATGACCACCACGTTCCCGCTCGTCCTGGGCCTGGACACCTTCGGCGACCGCACCAGCGACCCGGCTGGCCGACTCCTGTCGCACGCCCAGTCCATCCGCAACGTCGTCGCCGAGGGCGTCCTGGCGATCAGGTCGGCGTTGACTTCCTCGGCATCGGCGAGCACCACACCGACGACTTCCCGATGCCCGCCGGCGACGTGGTGCTCGGCCGCCATCGCCGCGCGGACCAGCCGGATCCGGCTCGGCTCGGCCGTCACCGTGCTGAGCTCCGACGACCCCGTCCGGGTGTTCCAGCGCTACTCCACCCTGGACGCCGTCTCGGGCGGCCGGGCCGAGGTCATCCTGGGCCGCGGCTCCAGCATCGACTCGTTCCCGCTGTTCGGCTACGACCTGGCCGACTACGAGGAGCTGTTCGAGGAGAAGGCGGAGCTGTTCGCCGAGCTGCTCAAGGGCGGCCCGGTCACCTGGGAGGGCAAGCACCGGGCCCCGCTGCTGCACCAGGACGTCGTCCCGCACCTGGAGTCCGGGCCGTTCCCGGCCTGGATCGGCGTCGGCGGCAGCCCCGAGTCGGTGCTGCGTGCGGCCCGCTACGGGTACAACCTGATGCTGGCCATCATCGGCGGGAACCCGGCCCGCTTCGCGCCGTTCTCCCAGCTGTTCCGCGACGCGCTGGACCAGCTCGGGCAGGCGCCGCGACCTGTCGGGGTGCACTCGCCCGGCCACGTGGCCGCCACCGACGAGCAGGCCCGCGAGGAGTTCTGGCCGCACTACCGCGAGCTGTTCGGCCGGGTGGCCAGGGAGCGCGGCTTCGCCGTGCCCACCGAGGCGTCCTTCCGGCGCGAGACCGGGCCGGACGGCGCGCTGTACGTCGGCTCGCCGCAGACCGTGGCCCGCAAGATCGCCGCGAACCTGACCACGCTGGGCGCGAACCGCTTCGACCTCAAGTACGGCATGGGCCGCCTGCCGCACGAGGCCAGCATGACCGCCATCGAGCTGTACGGCACCCAGGTCATCCCGCTGGTCCGCGAGCTGGTTGCCGACGCGGGCTGACACCTCAGGTTCGGCCCGCCCCCGGCCGGCAGGTCACGCTGCTCCCGCCAGCGCGGCGGCGGTGCACGACGCCGAGGTGGCAGGGACACGCAGCGATGGGCGCCCGACGACCTCGACCGGGTGACTACCCCATTGCCGCCTTGACCACCTCGGCCGTGAAGGGCATCGTGCGGAGCCGCACGCCGGTGGCGTCGAAGATGGCGCTGGAGATGGCGGACGGCATCACGTTGACGGCCGGCTCGCCGACTCCGGTGGGAGCTATCTGCGGGTTGGGGACAAGGATCGTGTTGATCGTCGGCGTCTCGTCCATCCGGAGCAGCGGATAGCTCGCCCAGTCGACGGTGGTGACGTTGGAGGTGTCGAACTTTACCTCCTCGTGGAGGGCCCGGCTCGCGGTCTGGATCACGCAGCTGGTGATCTGGTGCTCGATCGCGCGCGGGTTGATGATCTGACCCTGGTCCTGCGCCACGGTCACCTCCGTGAGCAGGACCGTGCCCGTCGCGGGAGTCACCTCCAGCTTGACCACCGCGGCGGCGTAGGTGCCGTCGCGGAGGACGAACGCGACGCCCTGCCCGGTGACCGTGCCGTTGCTCGTGCTCGCGTCCTTCTTGGGCGAGGGCCGCGACTCCCAGTTGGCTGCCTTCGCCGCCGCCTGCAGGACGGCGATCGCCCGCGGGTCGGTGAGGAGCTTCAGGCGGAACTGGAGCGGGTCTTGCCCGGTCTTGGCTGCGATCTCGTCGACGAAGGCCTCCTGCGCGAAGGTGATCTGGTACTGGCCGGGTGAGCGCAGGAAGGTGGTGCGGAGCCCGAACGGGTAGGGCGAGGTGTCGGCGCCGAGCTCCGGCAGCTGGTGCGCGAGCTCCAGCAGGTTCGGGAACTGATAGAGGTCGGGACCGGTCCAGCTCCCGACGGGTGTCCGCGCGGTCGGCATCTGCACGCCGACCAGGATGGGCCCGAGCATGGTGCTGTCGTTGTTGGGTGCCATGAACGCCTCGTGCTTCCAGGCGATGACGTTGCCGGACTGAGTCGAATCCGGCTGCCATGTCGTGGAGGGTGCCCGGGCCGTGTGGCTCCCAGATGTGCTCGTCCTCCCGGCTCCACTGCACGCGCACCGGCCTGCCCCAGCTTCTGGGAGAGGAACACTGCTTCCGATGCCGCGTCGTCGTAGTTGGCGCTGAGGCGCCCGTAGCAGCCGGAGCCGTCGAACCAGAGCACCTCGACCTGCTCGGGGGAGATGTTCAGCATCTGTGCGATGCCGTTCTGCAGACCCTGCGGGTACTGGGTGGCGGACCAGACGGTCACGCTGCCGTCGGAGCGCACGTCGGCGACGGCGCAGCTCGGCCCGATCATGCCGTGGTTCTCGAACGGGGTCTGGTATGTCGCCTGCAGGGTGTTGGCGGCGGAGGCGAAGGCGCTGTCGAAGTCGCCCTGGCTGGCATGGGTCATGATCTTCGACGGTATGGCGCGCAGGGTGGCCGGCCAGTCCTCGGTCGTGGGCAGGCCGTTCCAGTCCGACCAGGTGACCGGCAGGTTGGCTGCTCCCTTGATCGCGTCCCACTCCTGCTCCGCGACCACCGCGACCAGGTTGCCCAGCCGGACCACCTGCGCGTTGCTCCCGGCCGGGAGCTGGCCCACCGAGACCACGGTGGAGCCGATCCCCTTGGGGTGGATGATCCGGGCGTGGAGCATGTGGGGGACCTTGACGTCCTGGACGAACATGGTCTTCTGGCGTGACCTTGTCCACGATGTCGACGCGGGGGACGGACTGGCCGACCAGCGTGTATTCGGTGAACGGCTTGGGCGTGGCCCCGACGTGTCGTGCCCTGGCCGTCGATCACGATCGGCGTCACCGCGGTGAGCGCCTTGCCGTGGACCAGCTGGCCGTAGCTCACCTTCTTCGAACCGTGGCGGACCACACCGTTGCTCGACCGTGAGCTTCGTCCGCCGGAACGCCCAGCCGCTGGGAGGCCAGGGCGAGCAGCGTGGCCCGGGCTTCGGCGGCGATCAGCCGGGCCTGCACGCCCGCTCTGGCGATCGTGGTGCTGCCGGCCGTGACACCCTGATCCGGGGTGACGTCGGTGTTGCCCATCACCAGTGTGACCGTGTCGAACGCGACATCGAGCTCTTCGGCCACCATCTGCGCGAGGGCGGTCCGGTTTCCCTGACCCAGCTCGACGTGCCCGGTGCGCCAGGTGACGTCGCCGTTGGCGTGCACCGTCAGCCACGTGGAGAGGTCGGTCAGAGTCGGGGGTGGGGAAGGGCAGTACCCGCCGCCGCCGCTTCCGCGACCGACGTCCGCAGGGCCAGCGGCACCGCGGCCGACATCACGACCAGGGCCCCTCCCGCCTTGAGGAGGCCGCGCCGGCTGATCGTCCCGGGTTCTTCTTCTGATGCTCATCTTCGGCTCCTCAGGCCATCAGCTCGGCGGCCCGCTGTACCGCCTTGATGATCTCGTCGTAGGTGCCGCACCGGCACAGGTGGGCTGAGGGACCCGAGGTGCTGAACGCCGCCATGATCTCGCTCACCGAGGGGTTGGGGTTGCTGGCTGAGCAGGTTGGCGGCCGTGATCATCATCCCGTTCTGGCAGTAGCCGCACTGCGGGACCTGCTCCTCGATCCAGGCCTGCTGGATGGGGTGGAGGTCCACATGCCGGGATGTTCTTGTCCTTCGCCCAGAGCGCGGGCAGCCCCTCCACCGTCGTGATGTTCTGCCCCTCGAAGCTCCGAAACGGGCTTCACGCACGAGCGCCTCGAGCCTGCGTCTGTCAGCACCGAGCAGGCGCCGCACTGTTGCAGGCCGCAGCCGAATTTCGGTCCCTGCAAGCCGAGCTCTCCGCGCAGCACGTAGAGCAGCGGTGTATCAGGTGACGAGGTGACCTGCGCTTCCTTGCCATTGACGATCAGCTCGATTGCCATGCACAACCTCCATCGGTGGCTCCGCTTGGAACGCCCCAGTTTCTTTAGAGGCCCTCGTTTGCCGGATGAGATAAATTTACCAATGCTGCCCTGGCGCGCCTAGTAGCTCCCCGCGACTTCTTTCGGAGGAACATGCCCGCATGCCGAGTGAAAGGCGCTCGTGTTGTACCAGAACACCCATTCCGGGTAGCGGGCATGACATGATCGACGCCAGGCTACAGGTCTTCCCTCTCGATGAGCTCTTTGTTGGCGGGGAGTTTTGTCTGATGTTGGTCTGAGTGTCTCGGGGAGAAGGCCGTATGGCTCGTCCGTTTGACCGCGCGGGCGCTTCCGGCGGACCGGGTTCGGCCGCTCGGCGATTTCACTGACCGCTTTACGGGCTACCTTCTCCAGTTTCTGAGGGGAAAGTCGCCATCCCGGTAACCTGGCAGCGGATAACGCGAATTGCGCGGATGAAAGACATTCTGTCCAGGTCCAGATCTCTTGTCCCGAGGCAGTGATTCGCTTGCAGTGAGCAGCCTGGGCTATCACAGGGGAGGCCGCGGCCAGCAGCTACTGACCGAACGCCCGCAGCGCCGCGTTTCTCACGCAATCAGCGTAGTAACTGCCGAGGGAGTAGGTGGTGTCTGGGCCCGGTCCTCCCCGTTTCTCAGGTCGTCGTTCTCTGCCCCGATTCCTCCGAGGACCTCCGCTCCCGCCGCCACGACGGCGATAGAAGCATTCGCGTCTTCGTCATCGCTGTACAGCGTCTTTGCAAGCTTCTCCCCGCAGGGACTGGACGACATCGTCTTCTGGTAGCAGAAGCCGGACAGGGCGGCGAGAACATTAGGGTCGCTGTTGGGGTGGTAGGGGTCCCAATTTTTCGTCGGGAAGAAATTGTCGTACTCGCTGCGGACGTCCGCAGGCAGTAGCGATTTGCCCGGGGCGGGCTTGACGGCGGCGCTTCGCAGGCTTGAGCGATGGGCCGCCCCTGCGCCGAGGAAGGCATTGAGGATGCGCGGGGACTCGTACCATTGCAGGCTTTTGTTTCGCCTTCGCGGGCTTAGCAGGAGTGCCCTTCTGAGAAGGCTTCTTTGCGAGGGCTTTTTTTGGTGACGGCGGCAGCAGCCTTTGGTCGCGTCGTCGTTGGCCTTGGTAGGGCCGACTTTCCTGACTTCTCCGGTGTACACCCTGCCGTCAGTGGGTGTCGGTCCCGCTGCCGTGTCCGTCCAGGCCGACTGGCAGCCGAGCAGGCCCGAGAACGTCCCGGTGGTCGCGGTGACGGTGCTAGGCCTTCAACCCGGCGCCGGCGGGCTGCTCAACTACGTGCGGCTGCTCCACCGCGACCTGTCCGGCGAAGTAAACCACCGGCCGTTCCGACTAAAAGATCTTTTCATCGGAACGACCGGTGGCTTTAACCTGACGCGCCGCGGGAACCCGGTTCCGGCTAGGCCTTCCCCGGTGCTCGCGTCCGTCACCGGGTTACGGCAGGTGCCACTGCTGGTTGGCGGTGTCGGCGCAGTCCCAGATCTGCAGCTGGGTGCCCGGCACCGCCGGAGGCGGTGTCGTCGAGGCACTTGTTGGACTGGGGTTGAAGAGTTCGCCGTTGGACTGGGGCTCCCAGACCTGGGCGCCGGTGCCGTTGCAGGTGTAGAGGTCGACGGTGGTGCCGTCGGCGGTGCCGGCCCCGTTGACGTCCAGGCACCTGCCGAGCGCCTGCAGGGTGCTGCCCGCCTGAACGACGGTCCACTGCTGGGCGTTCGTGCCGTTGCAGGTGTAGACCTGAACGGGGGTGAAATTGGCGCTGTTCGCTCCCCTGTCGTCGACGCACAGTCCCTGGTAGCCGGTGATCGGCCGCCCGTGGACCCGGTGGGCGGCCGGCGCTGGTACTGCTGCCGCCGCTCGTCGTGTAGGCCGCGACGTAGGCTGCACGCTCATCGTGCCGCCGGAGGCCGTCGCGCTAGTCGGCGTGGTGCACTCGCAGTTGCCGTTCGGGAAGCCGCCGCCCATGGCCAGGTCGAAGATGATCGACAGGTTATGGTCGAACGCCGCCTGCCAGGTGCGACGTGCCCACCTGGGTCTCGGTGACGCTGAAGTACTGCGTGCCGTCCAGGTAGAAGGTGATCGACTCGGCGGAGGTGTTGGTCCGGTTGAGGATCATCGTGTAGGTGTGGTAGCCGGTCTGACAGCCGCGCAGCGCCCGACAGGCCGCTGCCGATGCCGTTCGGCTCGTTGCAGGGGCCGCCCGGATCGGTGCCGCAGTGGATGGTGCCGGCGAGCTCGGACAGCGCGTTGACGTCCTCCATGATGTCGATCTCGCCGTTCTCCGGCCACTGGCCGGGGCCGAGCATCCAGAACGCCGGCCAGTAGCCGAGCCCGCCGGATGGGCTGCTCGATCGACGCGGTGACCTCGAGCTCGCCGCCGGCGGGGGCGCCGACGTTCGCGGTCGTGGTCTGGACGCGGCCGGAGGTCCACGAGCTGCCGCTGCCGCAGAGCGGTGATGTCGAGGTTGCCGTTGCCGTCCAGGTGGACGTTGCTGGTCGAGTTCGTCATCGTCTCGATCTCGCCGGTGCCGAAGCTAGAGCCGGGCCCGGTGTCGTACATCCACTGCGAGTCGACGCCGCTGCCGGACGCGCCGTTGAAGTCGTCGCTGAACACGGTCGACCAGCCCGAGGGCGGGCCCGGAACGGCGGCGGGCACCGCGATGGCCCGCGTCGCAGGGGCCGCTGGGGCGGCAACCGCCGAGGCGGACGGCGCCAGGGCCGCCGTCAGCGCGATTACCGGTGCGATGACGACGAGAGCTAGGGCGCCTCTCAAGCGCCATCTCGTGGCGCGCTTCCACGCACGTACTGCGCGTTGCGATCTGCCAGGCATGCCCGGCCTCCTTAACCCCGCTCCAGGGTTAAAAATAGGAAACTTTCCTATTTTTAACCAGAACGTAACGTTGAGGTTTTGCCGCGTCAATCGCAACAACGGTTAATAAAACGTAAATCACCAGTAATGGACTTGCCGACGCCGGAGTCGAAGTTAACCGCGGTGCTGCTGGCGCTTACTTACTCCTCGTGTCGTGCTTGTGGTCCGGGTCCGATGCCCTGCCGTGCTCGGCCACCTCGTTGGGGCTATTCCTCAGGTGTGACGCCCCACTGGGCTGCCAGCTCCTGCACCCAGGTGGCGGCGGCGGTCGGCTGTGCTGGTGGCGTTGACACCACGACGAAGTCGGTAACGCCGATCCCGGCGAGTTCGGGCAGCATGCCGGGGCTGCCATCGGCCAGTGCCACGGCCACGCTCAAGTCGCCCAGGTTACGGCCGTGCCGCTTGCACCGCTCCGCCAGTGCCGCGATGCGCTCTGCGACCACTTTCGCGGGGACGTTGAAGCCGTACCAGCCATCTCCGAAGGCAGCCACTCGCCCCAGTGCCGCGTCGCTGTTGCCCCCGATCACGACCGGGATGCGCCGGCTGCGCACCGGCTTGGGGTTGACCCGCACTGACTCGAACCTCGTGAACTCACCGCTGAATGAGGCCACGTCATCGGCCCATAGCCTGCGCATAGCGGCGACGTATTCCGCTGTGCGCCTGCCGCGCCCGGCGAACGGGACGCCTAGTGCGGCGAACTCCTCCGCCGACCAGCCGGTACCGATGCCGAGCGTGAATCGTCCACCGGACAGGACATCGAGTGTCGCGGCCTGCTTGGCGCAGACCACCGGGTTGTGCTCAGGGAGCAGCAGAACGCCCGTCGCCAGCCTGATTGTCGTGGTCACGGCGGCAGCAAAGCTCAGGCCGAGCAGCGGATCCAGCCAATCGGCCGAGGCAGGCACGGCAATCCGGCCGTCTTCCGAGTACGGGTAGCGTGACCCGGGCCGGTCCACCAGCACCACGTGCTCCCCTGCCCACAAGGTGGCGAACCCAGCCGCCTCAGCTGCCATGGCAACAGCCCGGATAACCTCCGGGCGGGCGCCGGTGCCGATGCCCAGCGCGTGCAGCCCAACGCGCATCAGTCCTCCACGCCCGGCGTCGGCCGCCAGGCACCCAGTCGGTAACCGCTCGTCATGCCCACATCAATACCCCCATCGCGCAGAGCTTTGGCGCCAGGCATGCACCGTCGCTGAACGCCCCTTGCGCCTCAGGTCAGGCGTCCCAGCAGCCCCGGACGGATGACGCGCTTTCCTGGCCGCGAACCTCCGCCCCTCCGCCCACACCTCGTGGTGGCATTCCTGTCGTCGATACTCTCGTCGCCGTCCGCGGCGGCGACCGGCAACCATCGAACGGCGATCTGCTCGATGCCTGCACCGTTTGATCGCATCCCGCGACCGGGTACGGTGTCATCGGTTGATGTCATCTACCGATGTCATCGTATGATGACAAGCGTGGGAGGACCTCCTGTGACGGCCGCCAAGCCAGCTGAGACCGGATCGCCTGACCCCATCGGGCCCGACGACGTCGCTGACCCTGCGCCGGCGGCTGCTGGTGCCGACCCTGGTGCTGTCGGGATCCCTGATGGCCGTGGTGTCGAGCCTCGGCGCCCCCCTGATCCCGACCCTGTCGCAGGCCGACGGGGTGTCGCTGAGCACCGGGGAGTGGATCCTCACCATCACCCTGCTGACCGGGGCCCTGGCCACGCCGGTGATGGGGCGGCTGGCCGACGGGCCCCGCCAGCGGGCCGTGATCCTCGTCGCCCTCGCCGCGGTCGTCGTGGGCTGCGTGGTCTCGGCGGTGTCCAGCGGGTTCACCGTGTTGCTCATCGGCCGGGCCCTGCAAGGGGTGGGCCTCGGGCTCCTGCCGGTGGCCATGGCCATGGCCCGGCGGAACCTGCCGCCCGCGACGGCCCGGCGGACCATCGCCACCCTGTCGGTCACCACCGCCATCGGGGCCGGCCTGGGCTATCCGGTGACCGGGCTGATCGCCCAGGTCCTGGACTTCCGGGCGGCTTACTGGTTCGGTGCCATCACCGTGGCCGGGTCCCTGGTCCTCGCTGCGCTGGTCCTGCCGCCGCGCTCGGCGGGCACCTCCCGGCGCTTCGACGTCGCGGGTGCCGGCCTGCTCAGCCTGGCGGTCATCGGGGTCTCGGTGGGGCTCAGCGAGGGCGGAGCGTGGGGCTGGGCCTCGGCTCGCTCCCTCGGTGTCGTCGCCGCGTCGGTGGTCCTGCTGGCGGCCTGGATCCCGTTCGAGCTGCACTCCGCCGACCCGCTGGTCGACCTGCGCCAGGTCCGTAACCGCTCGGTGCTCACCGCCGACGCATCGGGCTTCCTCATCAGCATCGCCATGTACCTGCTCCTGCCGGTCATCGTGGAGTTCGTCCAGATCCCGCGGTCGGCCGGCTACGGGTTCACGGCGTCCCTGGTCGTGTCCGGGCTGGTCCTGATCCCGCTGTCGGCGGGCAGCTACGTGGCCACCCGCTTCCTGGTGACCTACGAGCGACGCTTCGGACACCGGACCATGATCCCGCTCGGCTCGGTGGTATTCGCGATTGCCGCGACGTTCTTCGCCGTGGAACACTCGGCCCTGTGGGAGGCGTTCGTCACCGTTGCCGTCTGCGGCCTGGGCCTCGGCTTCACCACCGGGGCGATGCCCGGGTTCATCGTCCGGGCCGTGGCCCAGAGCGAGACCGGGAGCGCTATGGGGTTCTACCAGGTGATCCGCAGCATCGGCTTGACGGTGGGAAGCGCACTGAGTGCCGCGGTGCTGATGGCCCACACCCGGCCCGGCCAGGCCCTGCCGGACGTGGATGGCTTCACGGTGGCCCTGATCATCGCTGCCGCCTTGTGCCTGGCCACCGCGGTGGTCAGCTTCGTGCTGCCGGGTCGGGCGCCGTCGCGGCCCGGCGCCCGCACCGCGGGCGAGGAGGAGGATCTCGGAGTGCTGGTGAGGAACGAGGCCGGGCTGGGCGGCGCAGGCCCGGCCGCGGGCGGGAAGCCGCTGCCGCCGGGACCGCAGGAGGATCGGCCGTGAGCATGAGCGACGCGACGACGGGACACTCGGCGCGGCCCCGGGCCGGCCGGTCCCGGGACGCCGCGGCCAGCAAGGACGCCCTGCTCCAGGCGGCCCAGACCCTCTTCGGTCAGCGGGGGTTCGAGGGCACGACGATCCGGGAGATCGGCGAGCAGGCCGGGGTCGACGCGGCCCTCATCGCCCGCTACTTCGGCAGCAAGGCCGATCTCTACATCGCCGCGGTCATGGCCGAGGACGCCGAGGAGAAACCCGGCGCGTACGAAGGGCTGGAACGGATGGCCGACGCGGCGCTGACCCTGGCCGACCGGCGCGGCCCGGGCCCGATCCTTCAGGCCATCGTCCGTTCCGACACCTCCGCCGAGATCCGCGCCGCCGCCCGGGACCTCCTGGAGCCGCGCCTGGCCGCCCCCCTGGCCGCCGGGATGACAGCACAGGGCGTCGACCGGCCCCAGCTGCGGGCGGAGGTCGCGGTCTCCGCGCTGTTCGGCATCATCCTCGGGCGCTCACTGGGATGGTTCGACGAGATCCGGTCGGTGCCTCGCGACGAGCTCGTCGCCCTCATCGTCGACGCTCTCGGCGCGATCACCGGGGACGGCCCCGAGCGCTAGCGCCTCTTCCCCGGAGCCAGTATCCGCCGGCACTTCAGCGCAGCATGCGCAGGGGCCGTGCTCGGCTGCGCCGCGGCGTGCCTCCGGTGAGGCCATATCACGATCAGGCGATCGCGCGTACCTTATTGTTATGTTCGGTTTGCTCCGGCGCCTCTCCGCCCTGGACGCCGACGCCGCCAGCGCCGTGCGGGTCATCGGTTTCTACGACGCGCTTGTCGAGCAGGGCGCGGACATCGACACGATCCTGCGGCAGACCGCGATGCTGGCGGAGTGCCCGGTGGGCCTGCGGAGCGCGAATGGCCAGCTCTGTGAGCGCATGGAGCCCGGCGGCGCGGTGCGTTTCGCGGGGCCACCGGCCGACTCGCGGCGGTACCGCCTTCCCTCGGGAGACGAGGTCTGGCTCGAACGCGACGGCGCCGAGCATCCGCTCGACGACCTGGTCCTTGAGCGGTTCGCCCTGGCAGCCAACGTTGCGCTCAGCCGGGGACAGCAAGATCTCGGCGGCCTTGACCAGCCGACGCTGCTGCACCTGGCGATCAGCGACGCGGCACCCGATGCGGCGCGCCGCCGCGCGCTCGAGCGCCTTGGCATCCGCGCGGCGTCTGCGGTCCACGTCGTGGCGATGGCGGGGGAGGCGGAGCGGCTGGACGAGGTCAGCCGCTGCCTGCCAGGGAAGCACCGCACGCGGGTCGGGCAGGTTGAGGTGCTGCTGGCCGCCGAGGCGCCGCCGCCCGCGATGGCGATTCCGGTCGGCTGCCGGGTGGGCGTCGCCCCGCCGCGCCCGGCGGCGGAACTGCCCGAGGCGTGGCGGCAGGCGCGTACGGCGCTCCGGTTCGCGGTGCCGAGCAGGCATCCGGCGCCGCCGTACCCGCCGCATGAGCCTGCCCTCGTCCGGTTCGACGACCTCGCCGCCTTCGGGCCGCTCGCCGAGGCGCTGACCGCACACCAGATCAGCCAGATTCCCGATGTGATCGCACTCGACAAGCTGACCGAGATGACCGGCGGCGACGAGCTGCTCCGCACCCTGGAGGCGGTCGCGGCCACCGACTCCCTGCGCCGCGCGGCCGGGCTGCTGCACATGCACCACAACTCCGTCGCGCACCGGGTCGCCCGCGCGGAGCAGGTCCTCGGGTACTCGATCTCGGACCTCTACGCGCGGCCGAAGCTCTCCTTGGCGCTCGCGCTGCGCCGGATCCGGGAATCGGCGGTGCTCTTCTGACCGCCGCGCCGCGGGCAGGGACCGCGCACCCCGTGCAGATGGCTACCAGTTCGCCGCAATCGTCGCCAGATGACCCGCGACGCGGATTGCCCGGCGATTCACACTGAGAACCAGCCGGCCAGTTCGCTGGGGTCTGCCGGCAACGAGGAGCGCCGCGATGACGTACCGTTTCGATTCCGAACTGGTCCCGTGGATCGCGATGATGCCGACGCTGGACATCTCCGACCTCGCCAACGCCCGCGCGGAGATGGCGGCGGCCGCCTCAAGCGCGCCGCCGCGTGAGCCCTCGGTCCCGCTGACCGCCCGCGACCGGACGGTGCCTGGGCCTGCGGGATCCCCCGACGTCCGGGTGCGCGTCTACGCCCCGGCTTCCCGCGCCGACACGCTGCCAGGCCTCCTCTACGTTCACGGCGGCGGGTTCGTCCTGGGGAGCATCGACAGCGACGGCCGGGCGCAGGAACTCGCCGCCGCCGCGCAGGCCGTGGTGGTGTCGGTCGACTACCGGCTCGCGCCCGAGAGCCCGTTCCCCGCCGGGCTGCACGACTGCCTCGCCGCGCTGACGTACCTGGCCAAGAACGCGGCGGAACTCGGCATCGACCCGCAGCACATCGGCGTCGCGGGCATCAGCGCGGGCGCGGGCCTGGCCGCCGCGACCGCCCTCATGGCGCGCGATCAGGGCGGGCCGGAGCTGTGCATGCAGTACCTCGGGATCCCCGAGCTGGACGACCGGCTCGACACTCCCTCCATGCGGGCCTACACCGACACCCCGGTCTGGAACCGGCCCAACGCCATCCTGTCGTGGCAGTACTACCTGGACGGGCAGGAGGCGACTCCGTACGCGGCGCCCGCCCGGGCCACGGACCTAACCGGGCTGCCGCCGGCCTACGTCGACGTGTGCGAGTTCGACCCGCTGCGCGACGAGGGCATCGGCTACGCGCAGCGCCTCATCCAGGCGGGCGTCCACACCGAGCTGCACCTGTACCCGGGAACGTTCCACGGCTCGTCGATGATCGCCGGGGCCGCCCTGTCCCGGCGCATGTCCGGCGACGCCAACGAGGCGGTCCGGCGCCTGCTGCGCGCCTGACCCCAACCCCCGCCGCGTCGCGCGCGCGCCCGCGCGCCCGCGCGAGGCGGCCCCGACGTCACAGCTCACTCATCGGCTGACCAATGAGCCCTCAACCGCCCGCGAGGGCGGCGGGCGCGGCGGGCGGAAGGATGGATATGACAGAGGCAACGGATCGTCCGGTCGTGACGGCCGGGCCGCTCGATGCGGTGGTCATCGGGGCCGGCTTCGCCGGCCTGTACATGGTGCACCGGCTGCGCGAGCAGGGATTCTCGGTCCACGGGTTCGAGCAAGGCGACGGGGTCGGCGGAACCTGGTACTGGAACCGCTACCCGGGGGCGCGCTGCGACTCGGAGATCATGTACTACTCCTACTCGTTCCTGACGGACGTCGAGCAGGAGTGGCCGCTGAAGGAGCGCTACCCGGGGCAGCCGGAGATCCTGCGTTACCTGGAGCACGTGGCAGACCGGCTTGACCTGCGCAAGGCCTTCACCTTCGGCGCGGGCGTGACCTCGCTGGAGTACGACGAGGCGGCGAACCTGTGGACGCTGCGGACCAAGCAGGGCGACACGGCGACGTCGCGGTACGTCATCACCGCGGTGGGCTGCCTGTCCACGGCGAACCGCCCCGACTTCCCGGGCGCGGACAGCTTCGAGGGCATCTCGCTGCACACCGGGCAGTGGCCCACCGAGCCGGCGGACTTCACGGGCAAGCGGGTCGGCATCATCGGCACCGGGGCCTCCGGCATCCAGGCGATCCCGGTGATCGCCCAGACGGCCGGGCACCTGACGGTCTTCCAGCGCACAGCGCAGTACACCATCCCGGCCGAGAACGGGCCGCTGAACCAGCAGATGGTCGCGCTGTGGAAGAAGAACTACCCCGAGTGGCGGCGCCGGGGACGGGAGTCCCAGGGCGGGATCCCGTACGTGCCGAGCACGGTGTCCGCGCTTGAGGTGTCGGAGGAAGAGCGCGTGGCGGCCTTCGGTGCCGGGTGGGGCGCGGGCGGCTTCATCTTCGGTGCGGGCATCTTCGGTGACGTGATGTCGAACGAGGAGGCGAACAAGACCGCGGCGGACTTCGTCCGGGCGAAGATCGACGAGACCGTCCACGACCCGAAGGTCGCCGAGATGCTCAAGCCGTGGGGGTACCCGATCGGCTCCAAGCGCCTGCCGCTCGACACCAACTACTACGCGACCTTCAACCGGCCCAACGTGACGCTGGTAGACCTGAAGCGAACGCCGATCGAGGAGATCACGCCGGCCGGCATCAGGACCAGCGGCGGCCGCCACGACCTGGACATGATCATCTACGCGACCGGGTTCGACGCGCTCACCGGGCCGCTGCAGGCGCTCGGCATCCGGGGCCGGGGCGGGAAGCCGCTGGACGCCGCGTGGGAGGCGGGCCCCCGGACGTACCTGGGCCTGTCCGTTCCCGGTTTCCCCAACCTGTTCACCATCACCGGCCCCGGCAGCCCCTCGGTGCTGTCCAACATGCCGGTGTCGATCGAGCAGCACGTGGAGTGGATCGGCGACTGCCTGGCCTGGCTGCGCGAGCGCGGCCTCGACGGCATCGAGGCCACCGAGCCCGCGACGGCCGCCTGGACGCAGCATGTCCAGGACGTCGCCGCCAACACCCTCTACCCGAAGGCCGCGTCGTGGTACATGGGCGCCAACATTCCCGGCAAGCCCCGGCTGTTCCTGCCCTACGTCGGCGGCGTCGGCAACTACCGCCACAAGTGCGCGGAGATCGCCGCCAACGGCTACGAGGGTTTCGCTCTGACCAGCACCTACGCCACCCAGGCGTAACCAGGGGCAGCCGCGGCTGCGCGCACCCCCCTGCCCAGGAACACGGAAGGAGACGAACGTTGGCACTGGATGAGGCGACGGCCGCGCTGCTTGAGCAGATGGCGGCGAACAGGGCCCGGCCACTGCACGAGCTGACGCCGCAGGAGGCGCGCGACATGATGGCCGCGATGCGCGTGCCGGCGCCGGCCGGGCCGGAGATGGCGTCGGTGCGCGACACCCGGGTCAAGGTGTCGGGCGGGTACGTGCCCGTCCGCATCCTCACGCCGAACGCCCACCCCCGCGCGGTCATCGTGCATTACCACGGCGGCGGGTGGGTGCTCGGCACGATCGATGATGCCGAGGCGGTGGGCCGCCGGCTGGCGCAGCGCTCGGGGTGCGTCGTGGTCCTCGTGGACTACCGCCTCGCACCGGAGTACCGCTTCCCGACCGCCGTCGATGACGCGTGGGCGGCGCTCACGTGGGCGGCCGCGCACGTCACCGAGCTGGCGGGCGAGCCGGTGCCGCTGATCGTCGCCGGCGACAGCGCCGGCGGCACCCTGTCGGCCGTGGTGGCGCAGCGCGCCGTGGCCGCGGGCGGTCCGGCGATCGCGCTGCAGGTGCTCGCCTACCCGGTGACCGACTGCGACCTGGACACCACCTCCTACACCGACCCGGCCAACCAGCTGATGCTCGCGCGCGACTCGATGATCTGGTTCTGGGATCACTACGTGCCCGTCCCGGCCGGCCGGCTGCACCCCGACGCGTCGCCGCTGCGGGTGCGGAACTTCCTCGGGCTGCCGCCGACGGTGATCCTCACCGCCGAGCACGACGTCCTGCGGGACGAAGGGGAGCTCTACGCCACGCAGCTGCTGAAGGCGGGCGTCCCGGTGCTGCACCAGCGGTTCGAGGGCCAGATGCACGGCTTCTTCACCATGGTGGACCTGCTGCCGGGGGCAGCCGCGGCGATGGACTTCGTGGTGGAGGGCATCGAGAAGCGGCTGGCGGGCGACCTCGTCACATCAACCCCAGCCCACCAGCCTCAACGATGAGGAAGCACGGGATTACATGGCAACCACAGAATCACCAACGACAGCTTCCGTAGGATTTTGGACCTACCTACGCAACAAAGACGTCGACTTCTTCCCCCGCAAGAAGCTTCGGTACTGGTTGCTGGCCCTCGTGGTGCTGGCCTGGACCGTCCAGAACTTTGAGCTATTCAAGGCAGGCCCGGTCCTGCCGTACATCTTCTCGGACTTCCACACCAACCTCACGGTCTGGGGTTACCTGTCCGCCGCGGCCGGGGTCGCCACCGCGGTGGGGGGCCTGGTGATGGGCGTCTGGTCGGATCGGATTGGCCGGCGGCCCATCATCGTCTGGCCGGTGTTCTTCTACGGGCTGATCATGGTCCTCGGGGCTCTGGCCCCCAACCTGGGCATCTTCGCGTTGACGATCTTCCTCGGCGCGCTGCTCATCGCCGGGATGTCACCGGCGGTCACGGCGGCGTGCCGGGATCTTTCCCCGCAGACCGGGCGGGCGACCAGCTTCGGCTGGCTCGGGTTCGCCTACACCATCGGCGCGCTCCTTTCTACCTGGGTCGCCCACCTGACGATCCCGATCTGGCCCGGGTTCCGGGCCCAGTACTGGATCGGCGCCGTGCTGTCCGGCATCGTCCTGGTGGTCTTGGCCATCTTCTACCGTGATCTGTCCCCCCGGATCCGGGGTCAGATCCTCCACAACCAGGCCGAGGCCGTGCGTGCGCAAGTTCAGGAGCTCGGGTTCTCCTCGCTCGAGGAGGCAAACAAGACCGGCAACCTCGTCTACCGGGACTGGAGACTCTGGGTCCTCAACAGCGTGGTCATCTTCTGGGGGGTGGCCTACGTGACGGTCGGCTCGTATGTGCCGCTGTACATCGTGCAGTACGACAACATCGGCACCGCCAGCTCGGCCGGGCTGGCCTCGATGTTCTGGATCACCTTCACCGTGGCCCTGGTTTTCTCGGGGTGGCTGTGTGACCGCCTGCAGGTCCGAAAGATCGTGGGGACCCTCGGCGGGGCCGCTACCGGGGTGATGTTCTTCGTCATCGCGTTCTTGCCGAAAACCCATTCCATCGGCGAGCTGAGCATCATCTGGGCTCTCACCGGGATCTGCGCCGGCTTCATCTTCCCGGCCTACACCGCACTCGTCTCGGAGAACGCCGAGGCCATCAGCCCCTTCGGCGTCGCCCGGGCGTTCTCGTTGCAGATGCCCCTCGGCCTGGTGGCCACGGTTTTCTTGAACCTGGGGTTGCCCCATGTGGTGGGGAACGGTTCGGGCTGGCCCACCTGGATGATCATCTCCGGAGCCTGCTGCGTCCTCATCGGGACGAGCATCGCCGTGGGCGGCGTCGGCCCGTGGCTCTCGCCGTCCCGGGCCAAGAACAAGGTGAAGGTTCAGGGCGCGCCGTCGGCCTAACACGTCTTCCTCGGCCGCACAACATCTCGGTCAGCCCAAGGATGCGGGCCAAACCCAACCAAAACGGGTTGACTGAGATGGCGTCGGAGCCTGGCGGTTTCGCCACGTGTCTCAAAGGCTGACACTTTGCCCCATTGACAGCGGTCAGTGACGGCCGAAAGATTGGGTTCACAAGTGGTGCGCATCGTCTAGAACCACAAGAAACCAGCGGATGGCGGAGAGCGGGGGCCAAGCCTGAGCTGGGGCAGCATAGCCAACCACCTTCGCCATGGGGAAAGCACGGTTTGTCGATGTGGCCGTGGCTGACTGTGAGCAGCGTTCCCGCCCTTTCCGGGCTGGGAGTGTCGTAACCCCTGCTGGGCGTCGCCTCCTTCGATGCCAGGGCCGGCTGCCAGTAATGGCATGCACGGTCCGATGGCAGGAGGGATTCTAATGCCAGAAGTCATGTTCACCGTTGACCAGTCCAAGTCCATGGCGGACCAGGCGGTCCCGGGCCACAACCGGTGGCACCCCGACATACCGCCGGCGGCCTCGGTCAAGCCCGGCGATGAGTTCCGGGTGGAATGCCGGGAGTGGACCGACGCGCAGCTAATCAACAGTGATTCAGCGAACGACGTGCGAGACGTGAACCTGAACGTCGCGCACATGCTAAGCGGGCCGATCGAAGTCCAGGGCGCCGAGCCGGGTGACCTGCTGGTCGTCGACATCCTCGACCTCGGCCCCTGCCAGCCGCCGCAGGAGAAAGGCGACGCGCCCGGCCAGGGATGGGGCTACACGGGCATCTTCGCCAAGGTCAACGGCGGCGGGTTCCTCACCGACCACTACCCGGACGCTTACAAGGCGATCTGGGACTTCCGCGGTCAGGAGGCCACCTCCCGGCACGTCCCCGGCGTCCACTACACCGGCATCACCCACCCGGGGCTGTTCGGCACGGCCCCGTCGGCCCGGCTGCTGGCCGAGTGGAACCGGCGTGAGCAGGCGCTGATCGACACCGACCCGAACCGGGTGCCACCGCTGGCGCTCCCGCCGCTTGAGGACGGGGTGCTGGCGGGAACGATGCGTGGCGAGGAACTGCAGCGCGTCGGCCGGGAAGGAGCCCGGACCGTCCCGGCTCGCGAGAACGGCGGGAACCACGACATCAAGAACTTCACCCGGGGCAGCCGCGTCTTCTACCCGGTTCACGTTCCCGGTGCCAAGCTCTCAGGCGGTGACCTCCACTTCTCGCAGGGCGACGGGGAGATCACCTTCTGCGGTGCCATCGAGATGGGCGGGTACATCGACTTCGGCGTCGACCTCATCAAGGACGGCATGAACAAGTACGGGATCACGACGAACCCCATGCTGATCCCGGGCCGGGTCGAGCCCCGTTACAGCGAGTTCCTGACCTTCATCGGCGTGTCGGTGCACGAGACGACGGGGGACAACCACTACCTCGACGCGACGATCGCCTACCGTCGCGCGTGCTTGAACGCGATCTCGTACCTCACCAAGTTCGGCTACTCGGGTGAGCAGGCCTACCTGCTGCTCGGGTCCGCGCCGATCGAGGGCCGCGTCTCCGGGGTGGTGGACATCCCGAACGCCTGCTGCTCCCTGTACCTGCCGACCGAGATCTTCGACTTCGAGGTCAAGCCGAGCACGGTCGGGCCGAAGGTCGGCGACCGCGGGTCGGCCGCACGGACGAGCTGAGGCCGCCGATCATGCCCAAGTACGTCTTCACCTGCGATGAGTGCGGCTCGTTCGAGCTGGCACGGTCCATGGCTGAGTCGGGCACCCAGGCGTTCTGCCCGGCCTGCCAGCGCGAGGCGCGGAGGGTGTTCACCCCGCCGCGCCTCGCGCGGCTCGCCGCGCCGCTGACGCGAGCGCTGGAGACAGCGGAGGCAAGCGCCGACGAACCGCGTGTGGTGACCGAGAAGGGCGGACGCCCGCTCGGGCAGCACCGTGAGCCGTGCGCCGCCGTGGGTTCTGCATTAACGCCGGCTCGCCCGGACGGCGGCCGGCCAGAAGTAGCAAGAAGGTGAGATCCCATGCTAGGGGTCGTACTGCTATACGTAGGGGCCGTCCTCGCCGTGAACGGCATCTGGCTGGTCGGCCAGGCACGCGCTGCCGAAATCGCCAGCCGGATTCCGGTCATGGAGCGCGAGACGGCGGCCGTCGGCAGCACAACATTCAGGGGAGGGGGATACGCCGGGGAAGCCGCTAGGGGGCAGGAACTCGGCGGCGAGAGAGTCACGCCTCCCGACAGGAGCGGCGAGGCACACCCCTTGTTCATCCAGAACCGCGAGATCGCGATCCTCAACATCTTCACCGGGTTCATCGGGGTCGCCATCGCCGTCGCCTTCATCGTTTCCGGCGGCCTCGCGGCCGACCCGGCGGCGGGGAATGCGTCCGTTAGGGCTGGCGGGGCCGTTCTGCTGTTCGCCTTCACCTACCTGTGGGTGGCGTACAACCAGTGGGCCAACGCAGGCGGGCGGGGGCTGGGCTGGTACTCCCTGTTCGTCGCGATCACCGCGGTCGTGTTCGGCGTCTACACGCTGACGGACGGGCCGGAGAACACGGCCACCCTGTGGCTGGCCGCCGACTGGTTCGCCTGGGCCGTTCAGAACAGCGAGGTCGACTCCTCCAACTCCCGCATGCCTTCCTCCATCGTGCGCGCGGGCAGGATGTGCAGCTGGTTCCACTGCGAGAGACGGCTCTCGATCAGGAAGTCGTCGATGTCTTCCGAGCGCTCGGCCTCGACGACGGTCACTACCAGGTGCTCCTGGCTGACGAACGGCCCGGCGACCATCTTCACGCCGTGCTTCTCGCCGATGGCGGTCAATCTGCGGGCCGATCTCGAGGAGGAGTGCCTTGGTCTTGGCGTTGCTGGTGGGGCACACCTCGGCGCTGTGGGTAGCCAGGATGACGTGATGCATGTGACTCCTCCGGAAGTTGACGTTGTCCTCCCGTCCCTCCGGACCTGCTGATCGCTGGCCAGGCTAACCCTGCGGTCGCCGCCCTGAACAGGCGTGGTCTCAGGCTGGGACGGGCGCCGGCGCCCGGCCGCCGAGGCAGCCGTTCCGGCGCGGCCGTTGACCGCCGGGCCGCGCTTACGTCATAGCGTCTGCGGGCCGTCATGGCCGACCTTGCCGCGTTCGCGGCGCAGATCCTGTCCGGTGAGATCGAGGTCGTGGACCTCACGTCGCCGCTGCAGTCCAGCACGCCGATCCTGCAGTTGCCGCCGCAGTTGGGCCAGACGCAGCCGTTCGCAGCTGGAGGAGATCAGCCGCTACGACGACCGCGGCCCGGCCTGGTACTGGAACAACATCCGCACCGGCGAGCACACGGGCACCCACCTGGACGCGCCGAACCACTGGATCACCGGCCGGGACAAGGGGGACGTGGCCCAGATCCCGGTCCGCCGCCTCATCGGCCCGGCCGTGGTCATCGACCGGGTGAAGGAAGCCACCGAGAACCCGGACTACCTGCTGGACGTCGGCGACCTTGAGGCCTGGCAGGCGGAGCACGGGCCGCTGCCCGAGGCGGGCTGGCTGCTGCTGCGCACCGGCTGGTCGGCGCGCGGCGACGACCCGGCCGCGTTCGCCAACGCCGACGACCAGGGCCCGCACACCCCCGGCGTCACCCCGGCCGCCGCCAGCTACCTGGCCGGGACCGGGCTGCTCGGCTTCGGCGTGGAGACCGTCGGCACGGACGCGGGCCAGGCGGCCGGCTTCACGCCGCCCTTCCCCTGCCACCAGGCGGTGCTCGGCGCGGGCAAGTACGGCCTGACCCAGCTGCGCAACCTCGATAAGGTCCCGGCGGTCGGCGCGGTGGTCATCGCCGCGCCGCTGCCGATCGTCACCGGCTCGGGCTCGCCAGCCCGCGTCCTCGCCCTCGTCGCCCGGTGAGCGCGGGGGGCCAGCTCACCGTCGCGCAGTGGATCGGCACCGTCCTGGCCAGGGACGCCGGGGTTCGGACGGTCTTCGGCGTGGTCGGCAGCGGCAACTTCCACCTGACCAACGCGCTGACCGCGCACGGCGCCCGGCTGGTGCCCGCCAGGCACGAGGGCGGCGCCGCCGTCATGGCGGACGCGTACGCCCGGGTCAGCGGCGAGCTCGGCGTGCTCACCGTGCACCAGGGCCCGGGCCTCACCAACGCGCTCACCGGCCTGGTCGAGGCGGCCAAGTCCCGCACGCCGCTGCTCGTCCTGGCCGCGGAGGCGACCGCGCGGACCAGCAACTTCTACATCGACCAGGCCGGCCTGGCGGCGTCGGTCGGCGTGCTGCCCGACCGGGTCACCGCCGCCTCGACCGTCGCAAGCGACCTGCGGCGGGCCTACCGGACCGCGCTGATCGAGCGGCGCACGGTCCTGCTCAGCCTCCCGCTCGACGTCCAGGCCCAGCCGCATCCCGACATCCCGATGCCGCCGGTTCAGGTCTGGCCGCGGCTCAGCCCGGCACCGGAAGCCGTCGCCCAGGTGGCCGACCTGCTGGCCGCGGCCAGGCGGCCGGTGTTCCTGGCCGGCCGGGGCGCCCGCCAGGCCTCCGCCGACCTGGCCGGCCTGGCCGAGCGGACCGGGGCGCTGCTCGCCACCTCCGCCGTCGCCCGCGGCCTGTTCCGCGACGAGGAGTTCAGCCTCGACGTGAGCGGCGGCTTCGCCACCCCGGCGGCGGCCGACCTGATCGCCGGGGCCGACCTGGTCATCGCCTGGGGCTGCTCGCTGTCCGGGTGGACCACCAGGCACGGCAGCCTGATCGGCCAGGACACGACCGTCATCCAGGTCGACGCGAACCCCGGGGCGCTGGGCGTGCACCACCGCGTGGACCTTGGCATCCCCAGCGACGTCGGGACCGCGGCCCGCGCCCTAACAGCCGAGCTGGACCGCCGCGGCCAGTCCGCCCCGGCCTACCGGACCCCGGAGGTCGCCGGCCGCCTGGCCGCCGAGGGCCGGTGGCGTGACGTGCCGTTCGAGCCGGAGGCCGAGGAAGGCCGGATCGACCCGCGCACCCTCACGATCGCGCTGGACGACCTGCTGCCCGCGCAGCGGACCGTGGTGACCGACTCGGGGAACTTCATGGGCTACCCGGCCATGTTCCTCGGCGTGCCCGACGAGCACGGCTTCGTCTTCACCCAGGCGTTCCAGTCGGTCGGGCTCGGCCTGGCCACCGCGCTCGGCGCCGCGATCGCCCGGCCGGACCGGCTCACGGTCGCGGCCCTCGGCGACGGCGGCGCGCTGATGGGCGCCAGCGAGCTGGAGACCGCGGTCCGGCTCGGACTGAACGACCTGCTGGTCGTGGTCTACGACGACGAGGCCTACGGCGCGGAGGTCCACCACTTCGGCCCGCACGGCGACCCGCTCGCCAACGTGCGGTTCCCGCCGGCCGACCTGGCCGCGATCGCCCGGGGCTACGGCTACGCGGCGGTGACCGTCCGGTCGCCCGGCGACCTGGAGCCGGTGCGGTCCTGGCTGGCCCGGCCGCGGGACCGCCCCCTGCTGGTGCACGCCCAGGTCGCCAAGGGCAAGCCGTCCTGGTGGCTGGAGGACGCGTTCAAGGGCCACTAGCCGCCCGCGCGGCGAGGGCCCGGGAGGCGACGCGCGCTCCCGTGATGCTCCAGGCACAATCATCATGATGAACGGGCGCGGGTTAGACCTCCCCGCCACAGGTTCCCCCGGCCGGCGGGTTAGCCCGCCGGTGCGATTGCTGCCCGGTCGCCGCGGAATTAGGCTCGGTCTCATGGTCGAGCAACTGCCCCAGGATGTCATCGCGCGACTGCGCGCACTCGATACGGAGATCACCCCGGAACTCGGGCAGGCCAATGGGCGCTGCTCCTCCCGTTCCACGAGAAGCTCGGCTACACGGCGCCGAAGATCACCCGGGACCTGTCCTACGGTGAGCACGAGCGGCACCGCCTGGACGTGCACGCCCCCGCCGAGGCACCCGGCGCTCCCGCCCCGGTGTTCGTGTTCGTGCACGGCGGCGGGTTCACGCGGGGCGACAAGCACACCCCGGGCGCCCCGAGCTACGACCTGGTCGGCGCGTGGGCGGTGCGGCACGGCTGGATCGGGGTGAACATCACCTACCGCTACGCCCCCGAGGTCTCCTGGCCGGCGGGCGCGCAGGACGTCGGCGCGGCGGTCGCCTGGCTGCGCGGCAACATCGCCGCCCACGGCGGCGACCCGGACCGGATCGTGGTCGCGGGCAACTCGGCGGGCGCGACCCACGTCGCCGACTACGCGGCGGGCAACGGCGGCAGCCTGGACGGCGTGCGCGGCATCGCGCTGGTCTCCGGGATGTACGGGCTGCGCGAGGCCAAGCCGGGCGACCCGCCGCACCCGTACTACGGCGCGGTGGCCGACCCGGCGAGCGCGTCGCTGCCCGGCCTACTCGAATGCCCGGTGCCGCTGCTGTTCGCGGTGGCCGAGCGCGACCCCGGCCGCTTCCACGCGGCGGTCGCCCAGGTGGTGGCGGCCTGGCAGGAGCGGCACGGCCTGGTCCCCGACCTGGCGTGGATCGACGGGCACAACCACCTGTCGGCGGTGCCGAGCCTGGGCGTGGACGAGCCGGCCCTCGGCGTGGCGCTGACCCGGTTCGTCGAGCACGTCACGGCGGGGTAAGCCGGCAGGCCGCCCGGCCCCGGCACCGGGCGGCCGTCCAGGCACTATAAATCCCGTCCCGTAAAGCACTATTTAGGCCGACATCGAATTGAACCGCCCGGCTCGCGGTTCTACGCTCCGACTATGGGCCTGCACCTCGGCTGGATTCCTAACGAACCCGGGCTCCGCCCGCGCGATTTCGCCTCGCCGGCGCCGGGCGAGCCGGCGCCCGATCCGGCGAAGGTGGCGCGGCTGACGGCGGCGCAGCACGCCCGGGCGCTGTGGTCGGGGATGCTCATCATCGTCGGGCTGTTCGCCCTCGCGCTGTTCGGCCTCATCGCGGCGGTCGTGCACGCCCGCTGGGCCTGGCCGGTGGCCGGCGGGCTGGCGCTTGCTGCTGGGCTGCCGGTGGTGCTGCTCGGGCTGAACCGGCGGCGGGCGGCCGGCCGGCTGCGGGTCGAGAACGAGAGCAAGTCCCGGCAGCATGCGGCCGAGCTGGAACGGTACGAGCAGGGCAAGGCCGAGTGGGCGGTGTCCGAGGCGGACCGGATCGCGGCCGCGCCGCGCTGGCTGCGGGTGGCCGCGCACGAGGACATCTCCCGGCTCGACGTATTCGGCGGCACCCCGCTCGGCCGGGAGAACATGGTGACCGGCCTGGGCGGTGAACTGCTGGAGACCCGGGCGGTGATCGTCCTCGACCTGTCGCAGGACCGGGTGGCCGGCGGCCTGCTCGCGGCGGCCGCGCGGTCCGGCATCACCGCGACCGACTACGAGCTGCCCCGGGACCTCGCGGCCACGCCGCTGCTGGCCGGGCTGGCCGGCGAGCAGGTCGCCTCGCTGATCGTGGAGGTGGTGCACGCCGACGACGCCAGCGCGACCGCCGCCGGGCGGGCTACCGACCTGATGATCCTCAAGAAGATCACCGGCGTGCTCGGCGGCGACGTCGCCCTGGGCCGCCTGCACGCCGCCCTGACCGACCTGCTCGGCGACGCCGCGCCGGGCGGCGGCGTCGACGGCCGCTGACGGGGCCGCTGACGGGGCCGCTGACGGGGTCGCTGACGGGCCGCTGACCGCGGCCGAGCGGGCCGGCCTGCGCGCGCTGTTCGGCGCCGGTTTCCGGCACCAGGTCGCGGGCAACCTGGTCCGGCTGGCGGCGGTGGTGGAGCCGCTCACCGCGGTCGGCGCCGGCCAGGGGCCGCGGCCGCCGGCCCGGCTGACCTGCCTGTCGCTGGCCGAGGGGCCGCGCGACGTGGCCGCCGACCTGACCGCCGCCCTGGTGGTCCAGTGGGTCACCCGCGCCGTGTCGGACGGCGCGGCCGCGGCCGGCGGCGGGGCCAGGCCCGCGGTCATCCTGGCGGGCGCCGACGAGCAGTCGACCAGGCACCTGGCCCGGCTCACCGCCGTCTGCGAACGGTACGGCATCCCGCTGGTCCGCACGTTCTCCCGGCTGACCGAGGAGTCGGCCAGGCACCTGGACACCCGGCACACCGCGTTCATGCGCCTGCCGACCAGGGCCGAGGCGCTGCGCGCGGCCGAGCACATCGGCATGGAGCGGCGGTTCGTGGCCGGGCGGTTCGCGCACCGGCAGAGCGTGAGCCGGTCACGGACCCGCACCACCAGCGAGTCGGACACCCGCACCACCGGGCGTACCGAGGGCGGGGCGACCACCCGCACGACCGGCACCACGACCGGCGAGGCGTACTCCGAGGCCCGGGTGCCCCGGGCGCAGCAGCAGGTCAACGTGAACGTCGAGAACCACCAGCACCAGCACCAGGCAGGACCGGGGCGGCTCACGGCCCGCCGGGCGCGAGCCGGCCCGGGCGGGCAAGCCGCGCGAGCCGGAGGAACAGCAGCCGTCGGGCGCCGGGTCCTCCGGCCGGGGCGGTGGCCGCGACGGCGGCGCTAAGCGCCCGTCAAGCACCCGGGTCAGCGCGGGCAACGGCGGCCAGCCGCGGTACGACGTGGTGAAGACCAGGACCAGGTTCAGCACCAGGCACGAGAGCGAGGCGCAGACCACGTCGTGGTCCGCGACCGAGGAGAACAGCCACACCAGCATGACGTCCCTGGCGCGCACCGACGGGGTTAGCGTGGCCGACGAGATCGGCTACGAGCTGGTCTACGACCACAGGGTCCAGCCGGAGACGCTGATGGCCCTGCCGGAGGACCAGATGCTCGCGCCGCACGTCACCGAGGCGGCCGCGACCGGGCCGGCGGCCGCGTCTGCCGCCGTCGCCGGGGCCGGGCAGCGGGCCGCGACGGAGAGCAAGATGGTCGCCCTGGTCATCGACCCGGCCGCGGTCGGCACCGAGCGGGTCGCGCCGGTGCGCCCGCACGAGATCCCGGCGTTCGAGCCGCCCGCCCCGCTGGTCTCGGGTCAGGTCCCGGACTACGAGCGGCTCCGGCGCGAGCTGCCGGGGCCGGCTCAAGGTCCCGGCGCGGTCACGCACTCGATCCGGCGTACGGGCGCCGTGGCGCGCGCGTCCGCGGCTGCGGACTGGCTGACGTGTCAGGTAATGTAGCGCCCGAACACTGCTCACCGGCGGAGGTATATCGTGGCCAAGCCTGTCCTGCGGATCATCATCGGCTCCACCCGTCCTGGCCGCGTCGGCCCGTCCGTGGCGACCTGGCTGGCCGAGCGGGCCAGGGAGCACGGCGGATTCGACGTGCAGGTCACCGACCTGGCCGAGCTGAACCTGCCGATGATGGACGAGCCGAACCACCCCCGCCTGAAGCAGTACACCCACCAGCACACCAAGGACTGGTCGGCGCTGGTGGAGTCCTCGGACGCGTTCGTGTTCGTCACGCCCGAGTACAACTACGCCTTCAACGCCGCGCTGAAGAACGCCATCGACTACCTGTACAACGAGTGGCAGAACAAGGCGGCGGGCATCGTCTCCTACGGCGGCGTCGCGGCCGGCACCCGGGCCACCCAGATGCTCAAGCAGGTGCTCACCGCCCTCAAGGTGATGCCGGTCCCGGAGGCGGTCAACATCCCGTTCGTGACGCAGCACCTGGACGAGGACCGGCGGTTCAAGTCCACCGAGCTGATCGACGCGTCGGCCACCGCGATGCTCGACGAGCTGCTGCAGGTGGACCGAATCGCTCGCCACGCTGCGCGGGGCGCGCTAACTCACTTACCCCCACGTGTTTCCCATGATCCCCTCCGTGGGCCGGCGTGCTACGCCGAGGCCCGCCAAGCGACTTCTGTAACCATTGTGCGACTGAGGGTAGTCTTACGAATTGCGACGGTCAAGTCACTTTACGTGAGACTGGATGCTGTTGCACAATAAGCGCGTGAATGGTCACGATATGGCACCGGGCGCCACAGCTGGCCGGCCCGCGGTACTCGGCATCGACCTGGGCACCAGCGGGGTTAAGGTCCTGGTGGCGGGCGTAGACGGCACCGTGCTCGGCCGCGCCGCGGCCGGCTACCCGGTCAGCGTGCCCGCCTCCGGGCGGGCCGAAGCCGACCCGGCCCGCTGGTGGGCGGCGACCCGCGGCGCCGTGCAGGAGGCACTCGCCGAGGCCGGCCGGGCCCGGGTCACCGGCCTGGCCGTGGTCGGCCAGATGCACGGGGTCGTGCTGGCCGACGAGCGCGGCGCCCCGCTGCGGCCGGCCATCACCTGGCTGGACCAGCGGGCCACGGCCGAGGCGGACCTGTACGCCGAGCTGCCCTGCGACTACACCGGCCCGCTGGGCAACCGGCCGTCACCCGGCATGGCCGGCCCGATGCTGTGCTGGCTGGCCACCCACGAGCCGCACACCCTGCGGGCCGCCTGGTGGGCGCTGCAGCCCAAGGACTGGCTGCGGCTGCGGCTGACCGGGCGGGCGGCCACCGAGCCGTCCGACGCCTCGGGCACGCTGCTGTTCGACCTGGCCCGTGACGCCTGGGCCTGGCCGCTCATCGACAAGCTCGGCCTGCCGGGCGACAAGCTGCCGCCGGTGCTGGCGTCGGCCGGGACGGCCGGCCCGCTGCTCCCCGGGCCGGCCGCCGAGCTTGGCCTGCCCGCGGGCATCCCGGTGGCGGCCGGGGCAGGCGACACCGCGGCGGCCCTGTTCGGCATCGGACTTGGCCCGGACGGCGCCCTGCTCAACCTGGGCAGCGGCGGCCAGTGGGTCATCGGTGTCCCGCCGCTGGCCGCCGACGCGCCGCCGCCCCGCTCGCCCGCCACCAACCTGTACCGGGCGGTCGGCGACGGCTGTTACCGGCTCGCCCCGGTGCAGAACGTCGGCATCACCCTGGACTGGGTGCGCACCCTGCTCGGCGCGACCTGGGCGGAGCTGTACGAGAGCGCCGACCGCCCCGGCCGCGACGGCGCGCCGCGCTTCGACCCGTGCCTCACGCCGGAACGCTGGAGCCCCGGTGCCAGCGGCAGCTGGACCGGCCTGACGCTGGCCCACGGCCGTGACGACCTGATGCGCAGCGCGCTCGACGGTGTGGCCGGCCTGCTGCGGCAGCGCCTCGACGACCTGCGCGCCGTCGGCCACGCCCCCGGCCACGTCATCCTGGGCGGCGGCGGCGCGACCCACCCGGCCTGGGTGGGACTGCTCGAAGAGGCCATCGGCCTCCCGCTGATCCCCGCCCCCGGCCCGGCCCCCGGCACCTGGCTCAGCCCGGCAGGCGCCGCCCGCCTGGCCGCCGGCGTCGCGGCGGACTAGTCCCGGTGGGCCTGGTCCCGGTCGGGCTAGTCCCGGCCGGCCTGGTCCTCGTCGGCGAGCAGGTAGCGGAGGTACAGTGCGGGGTCGTTAAGGAAGCCGCGCCAGGACTGGACGATCTCCAGGTCCGCCCAGCGGGCCGGCCGGATGCCCCACTCGCCCAGTTCCAGGATGCGCGCGCCGGGCACCGCGGCGACGACGGGGGAGTGGGTGGCCACGATCGCCTGCGACCCCTCCAGCTCCAGCTCGCGCAGCAGCGCCACCAGGCCCAGGCAGGAGAGGAACGACAGCGGCGCGTCCGGCTCGTCCATCAGGTAGAACCCGCGCTGGTTGACCCGGGTGCGCAGGATCTCAAGGAACCCCTGGCCGTGGCTGAGCTGATGAAACCGCTCGGGTGCCCTGCCCCGGTGCTCCTCCAGGTAGGTGTACAGCGAGTGCATGGTGTCCGCGCGCAGGAAGTAGGCCCACGCGGAGCGTCCGCCGCCCAGCCCGCGCTCGACCATCAGCCGGTCGCCGGCGTGCGGCTCGGTGTCCCGCACCCGGGCGGCCGGCGCGAGGATGGACCCGCCCTGCGGGTTGAGCCCGTACGCCTCGGCCAGCAGCTCGACCACGGTGGACTTGCCCGACCCGTTCTCGCCGACCAGGATGGTGATGCCCGGGGTGAGTTCCAGGCCCTCGCCCAGGATCGCGGCCACGGCGGGCACGCTGGCGGGCCAGGCCCGCGGGTCGGCGGGCGGGGCGTCCGGGGCCGGCCGGAAGGCGCGGACCAGCCGGGTGTCCTGTGTCCAATCGCTCACTTCAGTCCACAACATAATGGTCAGGGAAACTGTCGTTCCCGTTCATGACGCCCGCGAATAACCGCACCATAATCACCGGCATGGACATCGACAACCTGGTCGCGATCGACGTGCACACCCACGTTCACCGGTCGGTCAACGCGCCGAAGGCCAACCCGGAGGACAACGAGCACCTCGCCGCGATGGCCGCCTACTTCAAGACCGCGGCCGCCTCCTTCACCGTCGATGACCTCGCCGCCTACTACCGCGAGCGGACGATGGCCGCGGTGGCGTTCACCATCGACGTCAAGGACGCGCCGCCGGACCCGGCCAAGGCTACCCCGCTGGAGATCATCGAGCGGTCCGCTGGACCACGCCGACGTCCTCATCCCGTTCGGCTCGGTGGACCCGGCCCGCGGCGCCGAGGCGGTCGCCATGGTCCGGCGCCAGGTCGCGGCGGGCGCCAGGGGCTTCAAGTTCCACCCGAGCACGCAGGCGTTCTTCCCCAACGACCGGTCGGTGTACCCGGTCTACGCGGCGATCCAGGAGGCCGGCGTGCCGGCGCTGTTCCACAGCGGCCAGACCGGCGCGGGCGCGGGCACCCGGGCCGGCGGCGGCTTCCGGCTCAAGTACTCCAACCCGATCCACCTCGACGACGTGGCGGTCGACTTCCCGGACATGCCGATCATCATCGCCCACCCCAGCTTCCCCTGGCAGGAGGAGGCCCTGTCGGTGGCCACCCACAAGCCCCAGGTCTACATCGACCTGTCCGGCTGGTCACCGAAGTACTTCGCCCCGATCCTGGTCCAGTACGCCAACACGCTGCTCAAGCACAAGATGCTGTTCGGCACCGACTTCCCGGTGCTCACCCCCGAGCGCTGGATGGCGGACCTGGAGAAGACCGGGATCCGCGACGAGGTCAAGCCGGGCATCTTCAAGGACAACGCCGCCAAGCTGCTCGGCCTGGCCGGCTAGTCCCAGTTCTGCTGCATCACGCCGACCTCGTCGGCCACGTCGACCGTCATGCCGGTCAGTGACAGCACCTCGTCCACGGTGAAGCCGGCCGCGATCTCCTCCAGGGTGAACCGGGACGAGCGGTCCGGCCGGCGCAGCAGGGCCAGGTCGGTGATGATCGCGTCCACGCAGTTGGGCATGGTCAGCGGGAACTCGCACCGCTCCACCAGCTTGGGCCGGCCCTTGGAGTCGGTGTGCTCCAGCGTCACGAAGACGTGCTGTGCCCCCGCGGCCAGGTCCATCGCCCCGCCGATGCCGCCGCCGATCATGCCGGGCGTCGACCAGTTGGCCAGGTCGCCGTTGCCGCCTACCTGGTAGCTGCCGAGCACCACCGCGTACAGCCGGCCGCCCCGGGCGATCTCGAAGGAGGTCACCGAGTCGAAGAACGACGTTCCCGGGCGCAGCGTCACGAACTGGCCGCCGGCGTCGTGCAGGTCGGGGTCGAAGTCGTCGCTGAGGTCGGCCCCGCCGTAGTTCAGCAGCCCGTTCTCCGCGTGCAGCACCACCGGCCGGCCGGTGACGAAGTTGGCGACCTGCACCGGCAGCCCGGCGCCCAGGTTGACCACGGCGTTGTCCGGCAGCAGCGCCGCCGTCCGGCGGCCGATCTCGGCCCGGGTCAGCGCCGGCTTGCCCAGGTACGGCCGGCCGAGGTGGCCGGCCGGTTGGCCCGCTTGGGCAGGCTGTGCACGTCCATCGCGACGGTGATCGGCACCACCCGGCTGACGAACACGCCGGGCAGGTCAACCTCGTGCGCGGCGATCTCGCCGGTCGGCACGATCTCCTCCGCCTCGACGATCGTCACCCGGGCCGCCTTGGCGAACGAGACGTTGAAGTTCTGCGAGCCGCCGCGGAACACCACGTTGCCGAAGTGGTCGGCCCTGGCCGCCCGGATGAACGCGAAGTCGGTCGTGATGGCCCGCTCCAGCACGTACGGCTTGCCGTCGAAGTACCGGATGTCCTTGCCCTCGGCGATCTCGGACCCGTACCCGGTCGGGGTGTAGATGGCGGCCAGGCCGGCCCCGCCGGCCCGCATCCGCTCGACCAGCGTGCCCTGCGGCACCATCTCCAGGGTCATCTCGCCGGCGGCGATCTGCTTCTCCGCCTCGGAGACCACCCCGGGCCGGGCGGAGAACGAGGTCACCAGGCGGGCGATCTGGTGGTTGTCGGCCAGCAGGTGCCCGGTGGGGAACCCCGGCTGGCCGAGGCCGTTGCAGTACACGGTCAGCCCGGACGGGCCCTTCTCGCCCAGCGCCGAGATCAGCGTCGACGGGTAGCGGTGCGACAGGCCGAACCCGGCGATGCCGATGCTTGCCCCGTCTTCGATGTCCGCGACGGCCTCGGCCGCCGTCGTCACCTTGCTGGCCTCACGTGCCGTGCTCATTGTTCTAGGAGTTCCCTTCAAAAACGCAACCGCGGGGATGCCTGCGGACTCAGGTGTGCGTGCCGCCAGCGCCTAGCCCCAGATCTCGGCGGCGGTTTCCACCAGCAGGTCCAGCTTGGCCCGCTGCTGGTCGATGGTGAGCTCGTTGCCCTCCACGGTGGACGCGAAGCCGCACTGCCCGGAGATGCACAGCCGGTCGATGTCCACGTACCTGGCCGCCTCCTCGACCCGCCGCTTGAGCGTGTCCTTGGACTCCAGCTCCGGCGTCTTGGTGGTCATCACGCCGAGCACCACGACCTGGCCGGCGGGCACGTAGCGCAGCGGCTCGAACGTGCCCGGACCGCTCGTCGTCGTACTCCAGGAACAGGCCGTCGACCGCCAGGCCGCCGAAGACGTCCTGCGCGACGAAGTCGTAGCCGCCGGAGGAGAACCAGGCCGAGCGGTAGTTGCCGCGGCACATGTGCAGGGTGACCGCCATGTCGGCCGGCTTGTCCCGCAGCGCGGTGTTGATCACCCCGACGTTGATCTCGTGCTGCCGTTCCGGGTCGAGCCCGGTCGCCTTGGCGTTGTCCCGCCACTGCGGGTCGTTGAGGAACGCGAAGATCGTGTCGTCGAACTGCAGGTAGCGGCAGCCCAGCGCGTACAGCCCGGCGACCTCGGCCGCATAGGCGGCGGCCACGTCGGCGCGGAACTCCTCCTGGCTGCCGTACGGCGACCTGGACAGGTCAACCCGGAAGTGGGCCATGGACGGCGACGGGACGGTGATCTTGGGCACCGCCGTGGTCACCGTGTCCCGCAAGAAGGCGAAGTGGTCGCCGAAGATGGTGCCGGTCAGCCGCACCGGCCCGGTGACCTCGGTGATGTTCGGCGTCCAGCTGATCTGCCCGTCCCTGGTGTAGACCGGCAGCGGGGTACCCAGCGCCCCTCGGTCGATGCCGTCGATGGCGTAGAGGAAGTCGGAGTGCCACTGCTCGCGGCGGAACTCGCCGTCGGTCGCCGACCGCAGGCCGGCCGCCTCCTGCAGCCGGACCGCGTCCCTGATCGCCGCGTCCTCGGCGGCGGCCAGCCCGGCCGCGTCGATCGTGCCCGCCGCGTAGCCGTCCCGCGCCGCGAGCAGCTCCGGCGGTCGCAGCAGCGATCCGACATGGTCGGCGCGGAACGGCGGTGTTGCGCGCAGCGTCATCGGTCCCTCTCTTCTCCGTTGTCGCGGATGTCCCCGTCCAGCCAGCCTGACGGGGCAACCGGGATTGGTCAGAACAGGCTGTCGGGCAGCCCGAAGTGCAGCCGCGCTACCTCCGCCGCGGTGATGTCATGGCGGGCGGAGATGTGCCCCAGGTAGATGGCGGTGTCACGGAAGTGCCGCTGCAACGCGCTGGCCCGCTTGGCCGCCGAGGACGAGGCGGCGCCGAACAGCTCGCTGGTCGCGTCCACGGCCATCCGCGCGGCGAGCTGGATCATCGAGTACATGGCGGCGTCGTCCTCGCGGGTGAACGGCTCGCCGGTGCGGTGCCAGCGCTCGGCCAGCTCCATGTACCGCTGGCCGCACCGCAGGACGACCGCCTCGGCGGAGTCGATCAGCGCCCGGGCCTGCCCGTAGTGGCGCTGGTACTCCTCGACCGTGTACCGGGGCACCTGCGGCTTGAAGTACGTGTTCTTGGTGCGCAGGATGGTCTCGTACTCGTAAAGCGCGCCCTTGGCCGCGCCGATCACCGGGATGACCAGGCCCGCGTGGTACATCGCGTAGATCCGGCCGCAGAACAGCGGGTCATCGTGCAGGTACATGCCCGGCGCGGCCCGGTCGGTGTTGTGCGTCCAGTCACCCGAGGCGGTGCAGTACCCCGGGACGAAGACGTTGTCCACCCGGACGCTGTTGGAGCCGGAGGAGTTCATCCCGATGATGTTGCCGTTGCCCCAGTCGGGCAGGACGGTCACGTTCTCGATCGGGGTGCAGACCGTGAGCACCCCCTCGCTCTCCCGTCCCGGGATATGCGTGTTGCCCATGAAGTGGGTGGCGTGCCCCACGCCCGAGCAGTAGTCCCAGGTCCCGTTCACGATGTACCCGCCGTCGGCCGGCGTGGCGGTGCCCATCGGTGCGGCCCGGTGCGGGCACTTGAAGTTCCCGGCCAGCCCGAACAGCTCGACCTGCCCCTCCTCGGGGAACCAGGCCGCCAGCCCGGGCGCGTGGTGCGCCCCCAGGCACAGGCCCCAGGCGGTGCCGGCGTCCCCCTCGGCCACGGCCATGATCACCGTCCAGAAGGTGTCCATGCCGAACGCGTACCCGCCGAACCGCCTGGGCTGCAGGATCCGGTAGAACCCGGCGTCGGTGAACTTCTGGTCGAGTTCCGGTACGTGCCTGCCGATTCGCTCCGCCTCGTCGGCCTGCGCGCGGATCTCGGGGATCAGCGCCCTGGCCCGGGCAACCACGGTCTCCGGCGTCAGGTCCGGCTCCGGTGCCGGTATCCAGCCGGACCTAGAAGGCGAACCAGTTTCATCCTGACGCGGCCCGCCCGCTGGGTTCGTCTCTGACACATTACCGAGCCTGATGCCTGAGCGGCCTGGTGGCAATATCCCTTGCCCGCCGATACGGCCGGTTGGTCAGACCGGACATTCGGGTCAGTGTCGCCTTGTGATCAGGTCACGGCTAACGCTCGGCGCGGTCCAGCCACTTGCTGGCCGTGACCGGCTGCCACGCGGCCAGCCGGTCGAGCAGCCGGGCGGGGCCCTCGTCCGCGACGATCATGTCCCGGTGGGCGGGGTGCACGAAGCCCGCCGCCACGGCGCCGTCGATCAGGGCCCGCAGCGGGGCGAAGAACCCGGCCACGTCGAGGATCCCGCAGGGCTTGGCGTGGATGCCGAGCTGGGTCCAGGTGACCACCTCGAAGAACTCGTCGAACGTGCCGAAGCCGCCGGGCAGCATGATGAACGCGTCCGCGGCGTCGGCCATCGCCGCCTTGCGCTCGTGCATCGTCTTGACCACCCGCAGGCTGGCCAGGCCCTGGTGGGCCAGTTCCTTCGTCTGCAGCGCTTCGGTGATCACCCCGTGGGCCTGCCCGCCGCCGCCGATCACGGCATCGGCGACGACGCCCATCAGCCCGACGTGGCCGCCCCCGTAGACGAGCCGGATGCCCCGGGCGGCCAGCGTCCGGCCCAGCGCGGCGGCGGCCTTTGCGTATGCCGGGTCGGCTCCGGAGTTCGAGCCGCAGTACACGGCGACAGATGACAGTGGCATGGCCGGAGTCTGTCACACCATGCCTGTCCGCCACACCCGAGATATCCCGCGGCGGGCGGGCCCCGGCCATGAGGCTAGGGCTTGGCGCCCCGCAGGCGGCGGGACAGACCGGACTGCAGGCGGCTGGGCCAGAACGGGCCGTGGTAGATGAAGGCCGTGTAGGCCTGCAGCAGGGTGGCGCCCGCGGCCAGGCGGGCCTCGGCGTCGGCCGGGGTCTCGATGCCGCCTGCCGCGATGAGGACCAGGCGCTTGCCGCAGCGGTCGGACAGGCGGCGCAGCACCACGAGCGCCCGCGCCTTCAGCGGCGGCCCGGACAGGCCGCCTGGTCCGGCGTCGGCCACGGCCGCGCTGTCGTTCAGGCCGTCGCGGGAGATCGTGGTGTTGGTGGCGATGATGCCGTCCAGGGCGAGTTCCACGGCCAGGTCGGCCACGGCGTCGACGTCGCCGTCGGCCAGGTCGGGGGCGATCTTGACCAGCAGCGGGACGCGGCGGCGCGGCGACGCCTCGTCGAGCGCGGCCCGGACGCCGGCCAGGACCGGGCGGAGCTTGTCCGCCGCCTGCAGGTCGCGCAGGCCGGGGGTGTTGGGCGAGCTGACGTTGACCACCACGTAGTCGGCCACGTCGGCGACCAGGCGGGCGCTGGCCGCGTAGTCGGCGACCGCCTCGTCCTGCGTCGCGGCCTTGCTCTTGCCGATGTTGACCCCGATGACCGGCCGGAACCCGGGGCTGGTGCGCAGCACGCGCAGCCGGGCGGCCAGGGCCGCCGCCCCGTCGTTGTTGAACCCCATCCGGTTGACCAGGGCGCGCTCGTCGGGGAAGCGGAACATCCGCGGCTTGGGGTTGCCCGGCTGCGGCCGCGCCGTCACCGTCCCGACCTCGATGAACGAGAAGCCCAGCGCGGCCAGCCCGAGGACCCCCTCGGCGTCCTTGTCGAACCCGGCCGCCAGCCCCAGCGGCCCGGGGAAGTCGAGCCCGAGGGCGCGCACCCGAAGCACCGGGTCACGGGGCCGCAGCGCCTGCCGCAGCAGCCACGCCAGCCCCGGCACCGCGGCCGCCGCCCGGATAAGCCCGAACCCGGCCCGGTGCGCCGCCTCGGCCGGCAGGTGCCGCAGCAGGCCAGCGTAGATCGCCCGGTACATATCACCCTCCGTCGCTGTCCGAACTGGCCAGGGACACTTTACGCGCGGCCCGTCACCACCGCCGCAGCGGTGTCAGCGCGGGAACCGCCGGGGGTGCGGCCCTCAGCCGTCACGGAGCGGGCCGTTGGCGCCAACGGCTGCCTCTAACGTGGCCGTTGGTGCCAACGACCCGATGTGGCCGGGGACAATGGCGGGGTGCTGATCCGCCCGCGCCGCCCCGGCGACCTGTCCGCCTGCGCCGATCTGGTCCGTGAGGTGCACGCCGCGGACCGCTACCCGCGCTACCTGCCCGCGGACCTCGGGAGGTTCCTCGCCCCGCCGGACGCGTACGCCTGCTGGGTCGCCGAGTCCGGGGGAGAGATCGCCGGCCACGTCGCCCTGGTGACGCAAAGCGTGCCGTCCATCATGGAGATCGCGTCGGCCGCCCTGGCCAGGCCTGCGGGCCGGCTCGCGGTGGTGGCCCGGCTGCTGGTCTCCCCCCAGGCCCGGGGCCGTGGCGCGGGACGGCGGCTGCTCGCCGCCGCGACCGCCGCGGCGCAGGACCGCGACCTCCACCCGGTGCTCGACGTGGACACCGAGCTGGCCGGGGCCATCGCCCTTTACGAGTCTGCGGGCTGGACCCGGGCCGGAACGGTCCCGATCCGGTGGAGCGACGGCCGCGAACTGACCGAACACGTCTACCTTGGCCCCGAGGCCGGCCGGGCGAGAGCCTGACGCCGGCCGCTAGGGGAACGACGACCCGGGCGGCCGGCGCCGGACGGGGCGGAAAAGCGACCGAGGCCGCCCCGTCGGGGCGGCCTCGGTGCCGTTAACGCCATGGACAGCGGGGGGGTGAGCGTCAGCCGCCCGCGTTGAGCGCGCCGTCGATGAGGTGCAGCGCGCCGGATACGTACTCGGACTCGTCGGACAGCAGCCACATGACCAGGTTCGCGACCTCCGCGGCGGTGCCGTAGCGCTTGCCGTAGGGTACCGAGCTCGACACGCGGTTGTAGACGCCGTCCGGGTCGTCCGGGTTGATCTGGGCCGTCAGGTCGCGGGCCATGCGGGTGTCGATGTGCCCGGGGGCGATGCAGTTGACCCGGATGTCGTGCGGCGCGCCCTCCAGCGCGGCCGACTTGGTGATGCCGAGCACCGCGTGCTTGGAAGCGATATACGGGGAGAACGTGGCGCCGCCGCGGATAGCGGCCATCGACGCGGTGTTCACGACGACGCCGGAGTTCTGCGGCTTCATCACCCTGAACACCGCGCGCAGGCCCATCCACACGCCGCGGGCGTTGACCGCCCACACCCGGTCGAAGTCCTCGACCGACAACTCGGTCATCGGGGCCATCTTGCCCTCGATGCCCGCGTTGTTGAAGAACAGGTCGATCCGGCCGTGCGCGCTGACCGCCGCGGCGACGTACCCGTTGACCTCCTCCTCCTTCGACACGTCGGCGGTGACGGCCAGGCCGCCGAGCGAGTCGGCCGCCGCCTTCAGCGCCTCGGCGTCCCGGTCGACCAGGACCAGCTTGGCGCCCTCGCCGGCCAGCCGGGTGGCGACCGCGAGGCCGAACCCGTTGGCCGCGCCGGTGACGACCGCGACCTGTCCGTCCAGCCCGTACTTAACACTCATCGAACGCCCTCCGCGTCTAGTGCTCCAGTGCTGGCCGGGCCGACGGCCCCGGCCAGGATCGCCTGGTGCCTGGCGATCACCCGGCTGTCCCACTCGTGGTCGGTGAGCAGGTACTGCTGGTTTTCCCGCACCGCCGTCACCAGCAGGTCGGCGACCTCCGACGGCGGCATGCCCTTGGACAGCGTGTCGTGCATCTTGTCGCGCAGCGAGGCGCCGTTCGACGACATGTTGCCCTTGTCGTTGGCCAGCGCCGCCGGGCGGTTGCGCGACCCGTGGAACAGGTTGGTGGCGATGATGCCCGGGCACAGCCCGGTCGCCCCGACGGGTGCCCCGGCCTTCTGCAGGTCCGCCGCCAGGACCTCGGTCAGCGCGAGGATGGCGTGCTTGCAGATCCCGTACATGTTGCCGGCCGCGATCACCGAGGTCATCGAGCAGGTGTTGACGACGTGGCCGGGCTCGCCGTGGGCGAGGATCCGCGGCACGAACGTGCGGACGCCGTAGATGACCGACATCAGGTTGACCGACAGGGTCCAGTCCCAGTCCTTGGCGGTCGCCTCCCAGATCGGCCCGTCCAGGTAGCCCTCGACGCCGGCGTTGTTGTTGACCAGGTGGATCTTGCCGAAGCGCGACTCGGCCGCGTCCGCCAGGGCCTCGATGTCGGCCAGCTTGGACACGTCGGTGCGCAGGCCGAGCACCGGCACGCCGTCGGCCTCCAGTTCGGCGACGGTCGCGTTCAGGGCGTCTTCCTGGATGTCGCCGATGACGACGTTCATCCCCTCGGCACCCCAGCGCTTCGCGAAGGCCTTGCCCATTCCGCTTCCGGCCCCGGTGACGATTGCTGTCTTGCCCGCGAACTCTTCCACGAAGAGGCTCCTTTACCTGTGAGTGACGACCTGCTTCACGCCCATGGGCGGGACAGGATCCTGACCAGCGTCCCCGGCGTCTGGAGCCGGCGCAGCGCGTCGGGGGTGTCGTCCAGCGACACCCGTTCGGAGACCAGGCGCTCCACCGGCACCCGGCCCGCGGCCAGGTGCTCGACCGACTCCCGGTAGGTCTCGTCGGTGAACGCGCAGGCCCCGACGATGCGCTGGCCGGCCGACAGGATGCCGAACAGCGGGACCGTCGGCCTCTTCCTGGGTCAGGGCCACCTCGACGACGGTGCCGCCCGGCGCGGTGACCGACAGCGCCTCGTTGAACGCCCCCGGCGCGGCCGAGCACTCCAGCACGGCGGCGAACTGCGTGCCGGACTGCTCGGCGTACTCGGCTACCGAGATCTCGCGGGTGTCGATGACCACGTCCGCGCCCACGTCGGCGGCCGCCTGCCGGCGCCCGGCCGAGCGGCCGGCCGCCACGATCGGACCGGCCCCGGCCAGCTTGAGCGCCATGATCGCGTACAGGCCGATCGGGCCGACCCCGTAGACGAGCACCGGGTCGCCGGGGCCGACGTTGGCCAGCTTGACCGCCTGCGAGCCCACCGACAGCGGCTCGGCGTGCGACCCGACGTCGATCGGCAGTTCCCCGGGCAGCGCCACCAGCTGGCGGGCCGGCACCTTGACGTACTGCGCGTAGGCGCCGGGGACGCTGATGCCGATGTTGGGCACGTTCGGGCAGCGGAACGGCAGGCCCTTGGCGCAGGCCAGGCACTGGCCGCAGGAGCCGATCGGCGACGCGGCCACGGCCTGGCCCTGCGCCCAGCCGGTCACGTTCGAACCGAGCGCGGAGATCCGCCCGCTGAACTCGTGGCCGAGGATCTGACCGGGCTTGGCCCGGCCGCTGTGTACCGAGTGCACGTCGGAGCCGCATAGCCCGCACGCCTCGACGGCGACGATGACGTCGTCCGGCCCGGGGGCGGGATCGGGTACCTCGCCGACCGCTGTCCCGGTCTCCTGGTCTACATACTGAACGGCCCGCACTGGCTTCCTCGCCTCTCGACTGTCCGGTCGCGTTTCGGGGCAAAAGTGTCGGCAACAGCGTAAGCAGGGGCCGCCCGGCCCGGAAGTCCTGGAGAAGTCCCGCGCCTCACCGGGCGCCTTCGCGCAGCGTGGCGCCGGCCCCGAGCGGCGCCACGGTCCGGGCGTAGACCGACAGCCAGCCGCAGCCGGCCGGCGAGTGCAGCGCCGGCATCGCGGCCTTGCGCGCCGCCAGCTCCTCGGCCGAGACCTCCAGGTCGAGGAGGCGGGCGTTGACGTCGATGGTGATGATGTCCCCGTCGCGGACCAGGCCGAGCGGACCGCCCGCGGCGCCCTCCGGCGACACCTCGGCGACGACCAGGCCGCCGTTGACCAGGCCGGACATCTGCCCGTCGGTGATCACCGCGACCGAGGTGGACAGCCCGGCGCCGTCGATGGCGAACATCAGCGCGGAGGTGAGCCCCATCCCGGGGGAGCCGCGCAGGCCGAGGCCGGTCAGCACCACCACGTCGCCGGCCTGGAACCGGCCGGCCTTGGCCGCGGCGACGCCCTCGTCCCGGGAGTGCACGACCTTGGCCGGCCCGCGGAACGTCAGCGGCGCGTCGTCGGCCACCGTCCGCTTGCACACCGCGCCGTCGGGGGCGAGCGGGCCGCGCATGACCGTGATCGCCGGGTGCGAGGCGAGTGGCTTCGACAGCGGCCGGATGACCCCGTCGTTGTCCGCCGGGGCGTCGGCGATGGCCTCGCCGAGCGTCCCCCCGGCCACGGTCCGCGCCGACAGGTCGAGCAGCGGCGACAGCTGCTTCAGCAGCGCCCTGGTGCCGCCGGCGTCGTCGAACTGGGTGATCTGGGTGTCGCCGTTGGGCTTGACGTCGGTAAGCAGCGGCACCTTCGGCGCCAGCTCCTCGAACAGTCGGTACACGTCCACGTCCGTGCCCGCCTCGACCGCGATCGCCTGCAGGTGCTTGAGGCAGTTGACCGAGCCGGCCACCGACAAGATCGCGCTGACCGCGTTGGCGAACGCGGCCGGGGTGAGGATGTCCCGCGGCTTGACGTCCTCGTTGACCAGCTCGACGATGCGGGCGCCCGCGGCGGCGACCGCGTCCCACATCTTCTGGCCCCGGGCCAGCACCGGGGTGGTGCCGGGCAGCGCCATGCCCAGCGCCTCGGCGGCCAGGTGCATCGAGTTGGCGGTGCCCATGCCCGCGCAGACGCCGGGGCCGGTGACCGCGCAGCGGGACATGTCGCCCAGCTCGGAGACGGTCATCCGGCCCGCGTTGACGTGCCCGGCGAACCGGAAGATGTCCTCGAAGTCGACCGGCTCGCCCTTGTACAGGCCGGACGGCTGGTAGCCGCAGGCGACGACGATGGTCGGGATGTTCAGCCGGCCGGCCGCCATCAGCTGGCCGGGGGTGGTCTTGTCGCACGAGGCGAGGGTGACCATCCCGTCCAGCAGCGCGCCCTCGACCGCGACCTCGATGTCGCTGGCGATCAGGTCCCGGCTGGGCAGGATGTACTGGCCGGCCGCGCCCGCCGAGGTGATCGCGTCGGACGGCGCGGCCGTGCGCACCTCGAACGCGACGCCGCCCGCCGCCTCGATGGCCGACTTCAGCGGCGCGACGATCTCATCCAGGTGGCTGAAGCACGAGGCCAGCTGCGAGGAGGAGTTGACGATCGCGATCTTCGGCTTCTCCAGGTCCTCGTCGGTGAGCCCGAACGAGGCCCACTGGGCCCGGCGCATCGCCCACGGCGTGCTGCCCGGGGTGAAGTTAGAGCGCAGCTTTTTGGCCGGCGCGCGGCCCGCCCCGGTCTCCGAAACGTCCTGTTGTCCCACTGAGCACTCCACTCCCGTCGGGGTCCCGCCCGCTCCCGCGGCCAGGCCGTCGTGATGTCGAAAAGTTCTGTTCAATGGCCCCGGATGGGCCTAGAGAATCGCCTGTTCGGTCCTCGCGCCCGGCCTCACAGCACTGCCTCAGGGGTTGTCCGGCCTAGGTAGGCACCCTCGTCCTCCAGCTTGCCCTGCAGGGACTTGACGTCGATCGCGTCGCCGGCCACGCCGGCGCCCAGGGCCATCGACGCCGCGATGCCGGCCGCCTCGCCCATCACGAAGCACGGCCCGGTGACCCGCGCGGCGGCGTGCGCGCCGTGCGTCATCGACGCGCACCGCCCGGTCACGTACAGGTTCCCGGTGCGCTGCCCGTCGGCGCGGGCGCCGGGCAAGATGATGCGGAACGGCAGCTGGTTGAAGCCCCGCTCCTTCCGCTGCCACCTGAACTCGACGCTGCCCGCCACGTGCGCTTCGACCGGCCAGCCGTTCACGCCGATGGTGTCGTCGAAGTCGGCGCAGTCGAGCACGTCGTCCTCGGTGAGCTGGTAAGGCCCGATGATGCGGCGGGTCTCCCTGATGCCGATCTGCGGCGCGATGTCGACGATGTAGGCGTCCTCGAACCCGGGCGTGCGGTCGCGGATGAAGGTGAACGCGTCCAGCGACTGCTGCCGGCCGGTCAGCTCGCCCAGGGTGAGCTGGTCCACGTCGGTGCCGTCGATGGCCCCGCCGTCCGCGGTGCGCAGCTGGGTCAGGTTGGCCCGCCACTCGAGCGGGTTGCGCTGCGGCCGGACGATCGGCTTCTTGCGCGGGAACGTGTGCGTGCCGGCCTTCTCGGCCTCGTCCATCAGCCGCTCGACGGTCCGCCAGGGGGCCGGGCCGGCCTTCTCGACGTTCACGGCGTTGATCCGGAACATCAGCGACGGGTACATCATGCCGTTGATCGGCGTCGCCTTCTCCCACGGCACCCCGGCCCAGGCGGCCAGGTCGCCGTCGCCCGAGGCGTCGATGAAGAACCGGCCGCGCACGGCCTGGCGGCCGGACTTCGACTCGATCAGCACCGCGTCGATGTCGCCGGACGGCTTCAGCGCGACGCCGACGGCCATCGCGTGGAACAGGATGCGCGCGCCCGACCCGGTGACCAGCTCGTCGGCGGCGATCTTGTAGGCCGAGATGTCGAAGGCCTGCGCCGCGATGCCGTCGGCGATGGTCAGGTGGGGCGCGTTCAGCCCGTCCAGCTTGACCAGCCGGGCCAGCACCTCGTCGGCCAGGCCGCGGATGACCCGCACGTCCTCGCCGTAGGTCCGGGCGTGCAGCCCGCAGAACGTGGACAGGCCGCCCGCCGTGCCGGCGCCGCCGAGGAACCCGTAGCGCTCGATCAGCAGCACCGAGCACCCGGCGCGGGCAGCGGCGGCGGCCGACATGATCCCGGCCGGGCCGCCGCCCACCACGACGACGTCGAATTCACCGTAGACGGGGGTCTCCCGGGCTGGCTCGGTAACCGTGGTGATGGGGTTCACTGGCGTTCCTCTTTACTTTTTCTCTTCGACCTTGGCGATCGACGGCGGGCCGTCGCCGCCGCCGAACGTCTCCACGATCGAGGACACGCCGGCGTTGGGCGCGCCCGCCACCACGATCTGGATCGGCGTCGGTGGACATGATCAGCTGGACCGGGCGTGTCCAGGTCGGCCGGGGCCTCCTGCGGGATGGCGTCCGGGTGGTCGGCGGGCAGCCGCCAGCCGGTGCCGCCCGCGATCGCCTCCTTGCCCGAGGCGGCCAGGTCGCGGTAGGTCCGCCAGCCCGCCTCGACGATCGCCTGCCGCACGTCGGCCTTGGACCAGCCATGCTTGTCGAACAGCAGGGCGTGCTCGGGGTTGAGCACGATGTACCCGGTCGCGTACCGGCCGCACCAGCGCGCCGGTGCGGCACGATCGAGTCGGCCAGGTCGTGCACCAGCTGCTCGGGCACGATCGTGTGCCGGGCCTCGATGTGCAGCACCGAGCGGATGACCGCCGCAGGCCACCACGCTGTCGCCCGCGCCGAACCCGTTGTCGACCGCCAGGGACGGCCAGGGGGAGTCCTCCTCGTTCTCCGCGATGAAGCAGGAGTACTTGGACGGGTTCCCCTGGGTCGCCTGGTCGAAGATGTGCGGCTTCAGCCCGAAGGCGTTGAGCGCGCCGAGCCGGATGGCCCGGCCGCAGCTGGCGTTGGCCCGGAACCCGGACCCCCACAGGTTGCCGCGGGCGTTGAACCCGAGCGCGGTCCTGGCCGGCCCGAACAGCACCGAGAACGGCGCGGTCCCGGTGGTGGACTGCCAGATGCGCCCGGGACACCATGCCGTTGAGCAGGAACGCGTCCCACGCGGCGAGCACCACCGGCAGGTACTCGGGCTTGCAGCCGGCCAGCGCCGCGTTGACCGCGGCCAGCCGGACGGTCAGGTTCTTGTTGAGGTGCGGCAGGGGCAAGATCACCTCGGCCGGGTCCCTGGACGTGGCGGCCAGGAACTCGTCCAGGTAGGACGGGGTGACCGGGACGACGGGCAGGCCGTCGGTCCAGCCGCGCGAGTCGTAGAACTCCATCGCGCGGCGGACCTCGGCTGCGTCGACCGAGGAGCCGTCGTCCACAAGCGGCGGCTCGTCAGCTGACGTCATGTTCACCTCTCTCCTAGCTCACGGGCCGGATCGTCAGGCCGCCACCCAGGATGCGGACGATATCGGGCAGGACGACCCGGGCCATCTCGTCGATCTCCTGCTGGGTGCGGGACGCGATCGGGTGCGGCACGGTCACGTACTGGTAACCGGGGTACCCGAGCGACCTGGCCATGGCGTTCGCGGTGATCTTGAAGGCATCGGTACATACGCTGACGGCGGGGATGCCAGCCCGCTCGAGCAGGATTCCGTCGGCCAAACTGGCCGCGCTGCAGGAGCCTCAATCACCAATGGCCGCGACGGCGAAGTCGCAGTTGTGCAGCATCTGCTGGATGACCGACTCCTCGACCGGCGTGCCGAAGTAGCCCTTGGCGAACATGCGCACCTCGCGAACGCCGTACCGCTCCTGAAGCTCCCGGCCGATTGACCGCAGGATCACCGCGCCGTTGGGCTTGGTGTTGTCCAGCAGGCCGACGGTCAGCCCCCTCAGGGCCTGCGGGCGCGGCGCGAGCGTGGTGTTGGTCCCCCGGTCGCCGTCCCCGGTGGGGTCGACCAGCGGTTCCGTGTCGGACAAATCTTGTCACCTCCCGGCCAGGGCCCTGGCCCTGGCGGTCACGTTCTCCGGCGTGAGGCCGTAGAACTCGTACAGCTCGGCGGGCACGCCGACCTCGAGGTCCACGTCGGGCAGCGCGACCTGGTCCAGCTTGACCGCGAGCCCGGCCCGGGCGATCGTCTCGGCCACGATGCTGCCGAGCCCGCCGACGGTGATGTGCTCCTCGATGGTCAGCACCTTGCCAGTCTTCTCCGCGCTGGCCAGCAGGGCGGCCTCGTCGAAGGGCCGCAGGAAGGCGGCGTCGAGCACGTCGGCCTCGATGCTGTCGCGCTCGAAGAGCGCCTCCGCCGCCGCGGCGGCGAGCCCGAGGCCCTTGCCGTGCCCGATCAGGGTGATGTCACCGCCGGAGCGCAGCTTCGGCCACTTGCCCAGCTCGTACTCCGGCGCCTCGTCGTAGACCTTGCCGACCTGCTCGGCGATCCGAATGTAGACCGGCTGCTCCAGCGACGCGGTGGCCCGCATCAGCGCGACGCAGGAGGCGGCGTCACCGGGGGAGATGACCACGGTGTTGGCCATCGTCCGGGCGATCGCGATGTCCTCGACCGCGTAGTGCGACGTGCCGAAGTACCCCATGGCCAGGCCGGACAGCCGGCCGACCAGGCGGACCGGCAGGTGGTTGTAGTCCACGTCGGTGCGCCACTGCTCGGCGGTCTTCAGCATGCCGAACGGCGACATCGAGTAGATGTACGGGATCAGGCCCGCGCTGGCCATGCCGGCCGCGAGCGAGACCGAGTTGGTCTCGGCGATGCCAGCCTCGACGTAGCGCTCGGGGAACGCCTTGATGAAGTCGGCGATCGTGTTGGACATGTCGGCGGCCAGGGTGACGATCCGCTCGTCCTGCGCGCCCAGTTCGGTCACCGCGTAGCCGGCCGGGTTGGCCACCATGGCGGTGTCGCGGTCGACGTCACTGAAGACGTCGACCATCTTCTTCTCAGCCATTGGCGAGCTCCATCCTGGACTCGGCTCCTGCGCCAGCCATCTCGGTGTTATCAGCTAGCACCGTGAGCTCCATCCGGCACTCGGTTCCCTGGTCAGCCATCTCGGTGTTCTCAGTCATCACGCCGTGAGCTCCATCCGGGCGGTGATCTCCGCGACGACGTCGTTGTACTGGTCCTCGTTGAGGTGGCCGAGGTGCCAGGCCTGCGGCTGCTTCTCCATGAACTCGACGCCGCGGCCCTTCTTGGTCCGCGCGATGACAACGACGGGCTTGTCGCTGGCCGGGTCCGGCAGCTCGTCGAACGTCTTGAGCAGGGTGGGCGCGTCGTGGCCGTTGATCTCGCGCACCGTCCAGCCGAAGGACTCGAAGCGCTCGCCGAGCGGCTCGATGTTCATCGCCTTCGACGTCGGGCCGGCACCGGAGAAGCCGTTGGCGTCCACGATCGCGACCAGGTTGCCCAGCTTGTAGTGGGAGGCGGCCATGGCGGCCTCCCAGACCTGCCCCTCCTGCAGCTCGCCGTCGCCGGTCAGCACGAAGGTCCGGTAGTCGCGGCCGGTGAGGCGGCCGGCGATGGCGATGCCGGTGCCGACCGAGAGGTTGTGGCCGAGGGAACCGGAGGAGAAGTCGGCGCCCGGCGCCAGCTTCATGTTCGGGTGGTCGTTGAGCGGCGACCCGACCTTGCCGAACTGCTTGAGCCAGTCATGCGGGTAGAAGCCGAGGTCCGCGAGCACCGGCCACACGCCGGTGGCCACGTGGCCCTTGCCGAGCAGGAACCGGTCACGGTCAGCCCACCTCGGCTCGCTCGGGCGCAGCCGAAGCGTGTGGTAGTAAAGCGTCGCGAAGAGCTCAGCGCTGGAGAACGTGGACGAGTAGTGGCCGAGGCCGGCCTGCGCGATCAGCTCTACCGTCTGCAGTCGTATCCAGTCCGCCCGGCGAAGAAGGCCGGCTTCGGTGAGCGGCCGGCCGCGCTCCAAGGTGATGTCATCTGGCATGACGTCAGCCTAAATTCGCGACAACTTGTTGACAATATGCCGACTTGTTACCTGCCTGGCTGGGTGTCTGTGCTGCGCCCACAACGAGACGCGCGTCAAATCGGCTGTGTTGATGCTTGTCATAACGGAGGCAGATGGCGCCGGGGGTCTTGCTGGTGTTCAGGACGTACCTGACTATGTGCTGCGAGGACAACATTGCTCTGGGTCTGGTACTGGTCTGGCGATAGAGACCCAAGAGAGATCAGATCGTACTGGGATGACTGTTGACAATCCGTCGCGGCCAGCACAACCCTGTGAGCAGACCCACACCCCCCCTGGGGGACCTGTGTGGGCTGGACTACCCCTGGATGAACACAATGCGAGGGCGCATGGAACGTTTCAGGACCACTAGGCGAAATCCGCGGCTAACGCGGGTTGCACTCGGGGCACTGTCCGCGGGTGCGGCGGTGATGCTCGCCGCCTGCTCGTCGAGCTCGTCGAGCCCGGCCGCCGCAACCGGAGGTTCCGGGTCTCAGAGTACGGCGGCGGCCTCCGGCGCCACGGGGTCGGGTGGCAGTGCAAACGTCTCCGCGCTGGCCGCGGGCGTAACGAAGGCGGCGGCGCTGCCGAACTTCAGCGACTACGCGGCCGGCTACGGCGGGAAGCTGCCGAGCATCGCGAACCTCAAGGGCAAGAAGATCATGATCATCCCGGGCTCCAGTGCGCTGGCGGCCTGCACGGAGATCGCCCAGGCGGACGCGGCGCTGGCCAAGGCGGCGGGCATGGTGCCGACCATCTTCGCCAACCAGGGCACGACCGCCGAGCACAACACCGCGATCGAGAACGCGATCCACCAGGGCTACTCCGCGATCAACGCGGGCTGCGCCTACGACCCGACCACCAACGCCCCGGCGATCGCCCAGGCGCAGAAGGCCGGCATCGTCTTCTCGCTCTACGGCGTGACCCAGCAGCAGGCCGACCAGGTCAAGATCCCGTACGTCAACGTCGACCCGTACGTGCTCGACGCGACGCTCTCGGTCGACCAGGCCGTCTCGCAGCACAACGGCCAGCCGTTCGACGCGATCGGCATCACGACCAACTCGCTGTCGGCCACCAAGCTCATGCATGACGCCCTCGTGGCCGAGCTGACCAAGACCTGCCCCAAGTGCACCTACACCGACGTCAACGTCGAGACGCCCAAGTGGGCCACCGACGTGTCCGGCGCGGTCAGCTCCCAGCTGCTGCAGCACCCCAATACCACGGTCCTGTTCCCGTACTACGCGGGCATGATGACCTACGTGCTGCAGGGCATCCAGGCCGCGCACAAGACCAACATCAAGGCCTACCTGAACTTCGGCGGCGGTACCCCGTTCGTGAAGATCCAGACCGCTGACCCGGGCAAGAGCATCGTGCAGAGCGACATCGGCGGCTACCCGCCGTGGACCGGCTACCTGATGTTCCTGGACACCGCCCGGGCCATGGAGAAGCTGCCGGCCCTCGGCCTGGACAAGGCCATCGGCCCGGACCGCATCATCACCCCGGACAACGCGGCGGAGGTCCTGCAGACCGGCGGCTGGGGCACCAGCTGGGTGAACGGCTTCCGCGGGCTGCTCGGCCTGCCGACCCTGTCCGGCAGCGCGCTAACCTCAGCGGCGACGCTCGGCGGCTCCATGGTCGACACCCCCTGACCCAGGCGGTTCGCAGGGCAGGCAGCAGCCCGACGCGCTCGCGCGCCGGGCTGCTGCCCCGCTCCATCGCAAGCAGCATCAGAAAGAAGTAAGGAGACGTAGGTTGGAGCAGGCATCCGCTCCCCCCGCGGTCGAGCTGCGCAACATCTCCAAGGTCTTCGGCAGTAACCGGGCGCTGGACCACGTGGACCTGACCATCGGCCGGGGCGAGGTACTCGGGCTACTCGGGCAGAACGGCTCGGGTAAGTCCACGCTGGTGAAGATCTTGTCCGGGGTCTACGACCCCGAGCCCGGCGGCACGCTGCGCGTCGGCGGCGAGGAAGTCCCGCTGCCGCTGCCGCCCGGGCAGGCCACCGAGATCGGGCTCAGCTTCGTGTACCAGAACCTGGCCCTGGCGCCAGGGCTGACCGTCTTGGAGAACCTGACGCTCGGCATCCGGATCACCGCCCGCAGCGGCTGGGCGCCGATTAACTGGCTGGCCGAGCACCGGGCGGCCAGGGCCGTGCTCGACCGCTACCAGGTCCAGCTCGACCTGGACCAGAAGACGGGCGAGCTGGCGCCGGTTGACCAGGCGCGGCTGGCGATCGTCCGGGCCGCGGAGGACTTGCGCCGTTACCGGGCGCGGTCCGGCGGCTCGGACTCCGTGCTGGTGCTCGACGAGCCCACGGTGTTCCTGCCGGAAGAGGAGATCGATCGCCTCTTCGACCTGGTCAGGACGGTGGTGGCGGAGGGCACGGCCGTGCTGTTCATCTCCCACGACCTGGCCGCCGTGCGCGAGATCACCGAACGGGTGGTCGTGCTGCGGGACGGCCGGGTGGTCGCCGAGGAGATCACGGCCGACATCAACGAGGAGGCGATGGTCGACCTCATCGTCGGCGCGTCGGCGTCGGCCCGCGTGGCCGAGACCGACCCGTCGAACGTCGCCCTGGTCGAGGACGAGCGCGCGGTCGAGCTGACGCTCGAGGCGAGCTCGGGCGACGCGGGCACCCTGGGCGAGAGAGTCACGATCGAGGGCCTGGTCGATGACCGGCTGCACGACCTGTCGTTCGAGATCGGCCCGGGTGAGATCCTCGGCGTGGCCGGCCTGATCGGCTCCGGGGCCGAGGAACTGCCGTACCTGCTGTTCGGCGCGCGCCAGGCGATCAGCGGCACGCTCCGCCTGGGCGACGCGCACCTGAACGTCGGCGGGCTCACCCCGCAGCGCAGCGTGCGGGAGCGCATCGCCCTGGTCCCGGCCGACCGGGCGGTGCAGGGCCTGTCCCAGGGGCTCACCCTGTGGGAGAACATCGTCATGCTCGTCGAGGACGAGCACTACCGCGGCGGCATCTTCCGCCGCGGCGAGCTGCTCGCCCTCGCGCGCGACGCCATCGACCGGTTCCTGATCCGGCCGGCGCTCGCGCACGCGCCCGCCGGGACGTTCTCCGGCGGTAACCAGCAGAAGGCGCTGATGGCCAAGTGGCTCATCGCCCGGCCGCGCCTGCTGCTGCTGCACGAGCCGACACAGGGCGTGGACGTCGGCGCCCGCAGGGACATCTACCGCTTCGTGAAGGCAGCCGCCACCCTGAACCAGATGGCGGTCCTGTGGGTGACGACGGAGTTCGGCGAGCTGGCGGAGGTCTGCGACCGGGTGATCGTCCTCACCCAGGGGCGGCACACCGAGACGCTCGCCGGCGGGGAACTGAGCGAGGAAGCAATCAGCGCCGCGGCACTGCGGCAGCAGACCAGGGAGGTCTCGTGAGCGAGCTTGCGAGCGAATCGGCAAGCACTGGGCGCCCGCGAATGCGGCCGACGAGCTCCAGCGAGGAGGTCTCATGAGTGCGCCCAATGAGGCGCCCGCCGAGGCGGACCACTCGCAGCAGCGGGCCACGACCGTCGCCGGGCCCACGCTACTCCGGCGCCTCGGCATCCAGCGGTACGCGATCATCATCGTCTTCATCGTCATGTTCGTCGCGTTCTCGCTGGCCGTGCCGTCGACCTTCCTGTCGATCGGCAACCTGTCCAACATCCTCGGCGGCCAGGCGGTGCTGTTCATCCTGGTGATGGCGGTGCTGCTGCCGACGATCATGGGTGACTTCGTCGACCTGTCGCTCGGCTCCTCGCTGGGCCTGTCGGCGATGACCCTGGCCGTGCTCAACGTGCAGCACCACACGAACGTGTTCGTCGCCTGCCTGGCAGGCGTCGGCGCCGCCCTGGTGGTCGGCCTGGTCAACGTGTTCTTCGTGGTGTACTTCGACAACGACCCGTTCATCGTGACCCTGGGCACGATGACCATCGTGCAGGGCGTCACCTACATCATCTCCGGTTCCAACAGCATCGGCATCGTGTCGACCAACCTGTCGAACTGGATCTTCACCTACAACTTCCTGGACATCCCGCTCGAGTTCTACTACGGCCTGGCGATCTTCCTGGTCATCTGGTACGTGCTGAGCTTCACGCCAGTCGGCCAGAAGGCCCTGGTGCTCGGGCAGTCGCGTGAGGTGGCGCGGCTGACCGGCGTGCGTGTGAACAAGATGCGGTCCTGGGGGTTCATCCTCGGCGCCGGCGTCGCCGGCCTGGCCGGCATCGCCTACGCGGGCACCAACGGGACCATCGACCCGACGGCGGGCAGCGACCTGATCCTGCCGGCCTTCGCGGCGGTCTTCCTCGGCGTGACCGCGATCAAGCCGGGCCGCATCAACCCGCTCGGCGCGTTCATCGCGGTCTACTTCCTGGCCACCGGCACCGCGGGCTTCCAGTTGCTCGGCACCCAGAGCTACATTCAGCAGATCTTCTACGGTGCCGCCCTGGTCGCCGCGATCACGCTGCCGAAGGTGAACCGCGAGAAGTTCTTCAAGCGGCGGCGGTCCGCTGAGGCACGCTAGCCTTCGACGGGTCAGCGGGCGGCCGATGGAGGCACACGAACGGAAGGTGTGACGATGGGTGTCGCTGACGAGGTATTCGACGTCCGGGGGCAGGTGGCCCTGGTCACCGGCGGCGCGTCCGGGCTCGGCTACGCGTTCTCCTCGATCCTGGCCGACGCCGGCGCGAACCTGGTCGTCGCCGACTGGGACGCCGAGGGCCTGAAGGGCGCGGTGGCGGAGCTGTCCGCGAACGGCCAGACGGTCACGGGCATCCAGCTCGACGTGAGCGACTCCGCCGCGGTCCGCGCGGCGGTGGACGGGATCGTCGAGACCCGCGGCCGGATCGACATCGTCTTCGCCAACGCGGGCATCGCCCGCGGCCGCTCGCCCAAGCTGCCCGAGGGCACGCTGGACGAGATGTCGATGGAGGACTACAACGCCCTCATCGACGTCAACCTGCACGGTGTCGTGTACACCGCGCAGGCGGCGGCGCGGCACATGAAGCGGCAGGGCTCGGGTTCGATCGTGACCACGGCCTCCACGGCCGGGCTGCGCAACGACCCGTTCACGTCGTACTCGTACACGATCGCCAAGGCTGCCGTGGTGAACTTCACCAAGCAGGCCGCGCACGACCTGGCCCGCTGGGGCGTGCGGGTGAACGCGATCGCGCCAGGGCCGTTCCAGACGCACATCGGCGGCAAGGGGCCGGTGTCGCCGGAGGCGAACGCGATCTGGAGCGCGGTCGTGCCGCTGGGCCGGATGGGGAACCCGAAGGAGATCCGCGGCCTGGCGCTGCTCCTCGCCTCCCCGGCCGGCAGCTTCATGACCGGAGGAATCTACCCGATCGACGGCGGCGCCCTGCTGCAGGGGCCGACGCTGCCGCCGTTCGAGTAACCCAGGGCGCGTTAAGCGCGGTAAGCAGAGCGAAGCCCGTGCGGGGTCACCCCGGACGGGCTTCGCCCGTTCCCGGTCCACGTTCCCGCGCCACTGTGCCATGACCACAAGGGGCGTGCAGGTGTCGATCGGTGGCGTTAATGCTCGTCATAAGGCAAGTGGATGCGCCTGCGGGTGTGGTGGCGGTCGGTGCGGGTCTGGCTATGTGCTGTGAAGACAACGTTTGCAGCGGTCTGGCACTGGTCTGGCTATAGAGACCCGCGAGGAGCCTGATTCTGAGGATGAAGCCCGTTGACTTCAATCACGGCCCGCACAAGCCTGTGAGCAGTGCCACACCGCGCCTGGGCGGTGCGGCTCAAGACGACCCCGGTCTGAACACAATGCGAGGGTGCATGCAACGTTTCAGGACGACCTATCGAACGCCCCAGGCAACGCGGATCGCGCTGGGGGCACTGGCGGCCGGAGCGGCGGTCATGCTGGCCGCCTGCTCGTCGAGCTCATCGGGCTCGTCGGCGGCAGCGGGCGCTTCTGCCCCGGCAGCGGGCGCTTCTGCCCCGGCATCCGGCGGCAGCTCCGGAGGGGCCAGCACCTCCGCGCTGGCCGCCGCGGTTCTCGCGGCGGCGGCGGTCCCCAACTTCAGCACCTACGCAGCGGGCTACGGCGGCAAGCTGCCGAGCCTGGCCAACCTCAAGGGCAAGAAGCTCATGATCGTGCCGGGCGACAGCCAGCTGGCCGCCTGCACCGAGATCGCCCAGGCGGACGCGGCGCTGGCCAAGGCGGTCGGCATGGTGCCGACCATCTTCGCCAACCAGGGCACCACCGCCGAGCACAACACCGCGATCGAGAACGCGATCCACCAGGGTTACTCCGCGGTCAACGCGGGCTGCGCCTACGACCCGACGACGAACGCTCCGGCCATCGCCCAGGCGCAGAAGGCCGGCATCGCCTTCTCGTTCTACGGCATCACCCAGGCGCAGTCCGCTGGCGTGAAGGTGCCGTACGTCAACGTCGACCCGTACGAGCTGGACGCGAAGCTTGCGGTGGACCAGGCGGTCTCCCAGCACAACGGGCAGCCGTTCGACGCGATCGGGATCACCTCGAACGCCCTGTCGTCCACCGCGACCATGGAAGCCGAGATCAAGGCCGAGCTAGCCAAGACCTGCCCGAAGTGCACGATCACCAACGTCAACGTCGAGGAGCCGCAGTGGGCCACGCAGGTCGCCGGCACGGTGAGCTCGCAGCTGCTGCAGCACCCGAACACCACGGTGCTGTTCCCGTACTACGCGGGCATGATGACCTACGTGCTGCAGGGCATCCAGTCGGCGCACAAGTCCGGCAACGTGAAGGCGTACCTGAACTTCGGCGGCGGCACGCCGTTCGTGAAGATCCAGACCGATGACCCGGGCCAGAGCATCGTGCAGAGCGACATCGGCGGTTACCCGCCGTGGACCGGCTACCTGATGTTCCTGCAGACGGCCCGGGCCCTGGAGAAGCTGCCGCCCATCCCGTACAACCAGGCCATCGGGCCGGACCGGATCATCACCCCGGGCAACGCCGTCAACGTCCTGTCCACCGGCGGCTGGGGCACGGGCTGGGTGAACGGGTTCCGTGAGCTGCTGGGGCTGCCGGACCTGTCCGGCAGCGCGCTGACCTCCGCGGCGACACTGAGCGGGACCATGACCAGTCAGCCCTGACCCGCCGGCGCTGAGCGAGGGGCGGCAGCCCGGCCGCGATGACGGCCGGGCTGCCGCCTTTCTTTGTGAACCCGAGCGTCAACCGGCGCCGGTGCGACGGGCCCTACCCCCGCGCGGTCACGTCCGGGTGCATTCTTGCAGGTCAGGGAGGGTTTGGCTATATGTTGTCAAGACAACATTCCCGCCCTGCTGGCACTGGTCTGGCTATAGAGGTCCAAGTGAGACCCGATCGCGGCGAGATGCCCGTTGACTTCCGTTGCGGCTGGCCCAACTCTGTGATCAGTGCCACACCGAACTGTGGTCAGCATCACGCTGCCGCGCGGACGGTGTGACCTGGTCTAACCCTGGATGAAGACAATGCGAGGGTGCATGGAACGGTTCAGGAAAACCCAGCGAACTCCCCGGACAGCGCGGATTGCGCTCGGGGCTCTTTCGGTCGGAACGGCAGTCATGCTCGCCGCCTGCTCCTCGGGCTCGTCAGGCTCGTCGAGCTCATCCGCTGGATCGGGCAGTTCCCCCGCCGCGCAAGAGGGCGCGGCATCCGGTGGCAGCTCAGGCGGGGGCGGTTCCGCCGCGCTGACCGCCTCGGTGAGCCAGGCGGCGGCGCTGCCGAAGTTCAGCGACTTCGGCGCCGGCTATGGCGGCAAGGTCGACATCTCCAAGCTCAAGGGCAAGAAGGTCATGATCATGCCGGGCACGAGCTCGCTCGCTGCCTGCACCGAGATCGCCCAGGCGGCCGCGGCCATCGCCAAGGCCTCCGGCATGATCCCGACCATTTTCGCCAACCAGGGCACCACCGCCGAGCACAACACCGCGATCGAGAACGCGATCCACCAGGGATACGCGGCGATCATGATGGGCTGCGCCTACGACCCGACGACCAACGCGCCGGCGATCGCCGCCGCGCAGGCGGCCGGCCTGAAGATCTCGATCTACGGCGTCACCCCGCAGCAGGCCACGCAGGTCAAGGTCCCGTACGTGAACGTGGACCCGTACGAGCTCGACGCCAAGCTCTCGGTCGACCAGGCCGTCGCGCAGCACGACGGGAAGCCGTTCAACGCGATCGCGATCACCTCGAACGCGACGTCGGCCACCGCGCTCATGCGCGACGGCATCAACGCCGAGCTGGCCAAGACCTGCCCGCAGTGCAAGGTCACCGAGATCAACGTCGAGGTGCCGAAGTGGACCACGGACATCTCCGGCGCGGTTAGCGCGGCGCTGCTGCAGCACCCGGACACCACGGTGCTGTTCCCGTACTACGCGGGCATGCTGACCTACGTGCTGCAGGGCATGCAGTCGGCGCACAAGACCACCGGCGTCACGGCTTACCTGAACTTCGGCGGCGGGACGCCGTTCATCAAGTTGCAGACGGCCGACCCGGGCAAGAGCATTATCCAGGGCCAGCTCGGCGGTTACCCGCCGTGGACCGGCTACCTGATGTTCCTCCAGCTGGCCCGGGCGATGGACGGTCTGCCCGCGATCACGATGGACAAGGCCTACGGGCCGAACCGGCTGGTGACCCCGGACAACGCGGTCGAGGTGCTGACCACCGGCGGCAACGGCACTGACTGGGTGAACGGCTTCCGTGATCTTCTCGGCCTGCCGGACCTGTCCGGTGCCGCGCTGACCTCGGCGGCGACCCTCGGCGGCTCCATGACCGACACTCCCTGACCAGCCAGTCTTGCCAGGGACAGCAGCCCGGCCGCGCTCGCGCGGCCGGGCTGCTGCCTTTCCGCACGGCAAGCCTGGCGGCCATCGTCGCCGTTCCGGCCACCATCGCCGGCCTGCTAACGACGTCGATTGTGAGCCCGACCGCGGCGGCGGCTGTGCCGGGCTCACAAAGCCTCGATCGTGCAGATCGGCCACATTAATGCTTGTCATAACGCACTTGGATGGATTCGGCAGCCTGGTCGGCGGTCAGTGCGGGGCCTGATTATGTGCCTTGAGGACAACTTTTCCGCCGGTCTGGTACTGGTGTGACTATAGACACCCAGGAGGAGGCCGGATATTAGTGAAATGCCCGTTGACTTCCGTTGTGCCCGCTACAACCCTGTGTTCAGTGCCGCACCGCCTCCGGGCGGTGCGACCAGGGGTCGACCCCTGAATGAACACGATGCGAGGGTGCATGGAACGCTTCACGATAACCAAGCGAAACCCCCGGGCAGCGCGGATCGCGCTCGGGGCTCTTTCGGCCGGAGCGGCGGCGGTCATGCTGGCCGCCTGCTCGTCGGGCTCATCGGGCTCGGCGGCGGCATCGGGCGGCGGTTCCGCCCCGGCCGCGCAGGGCAGCTCGGCGGCAGCAGGCGGCGGCTCGGCCGGCGCCAGCACCTCCGCGCTGGCCGCCGCCGTGACCAAGGCGGCGGCGCTGCCGAACTTCAGCGACTACGGCGCCGGCTACGGCGGCAAGCTGCCGAGCATCGCGAACCTCAAGGGCAAGAAGATCATGATCATCCCGGGCTCCAGTGCGCTGGCGGCCTGCACGGAGATCGCCCAGGCGGACGCGGCGCTGGCCAAGGCGGCGGGCATGGTGCCGACCATCTTCGCCAACCAGGGCACGACCGCCGAGCACAACACCGCGATCGAGAACGCGATCCACCAGGGCTACTCCGCGATCAACGCGGGCTGCGCCTACGACCCGACCACCAACGCGCCGGCGATCGCCGCCGCGCAGAAGGCCGGCATCGTCGTCGCGCTGTACGGCGTCACCCAGGCGCAGGCCGCGAGCGTCCATGTCCCGTACGTCAACGTCGACCCGTACACGCTCGACGCGACGCTCGCGGTCGACCAGGCCGTGGCCCAGCACAACGGGCAGCCGTTCGACGCGATCGGGATCACCTCGAACGCACTGTCGTCCACCCAGCAGATGCACGACGCGCTCCAGGCCGAGCTGACCAAGACCTGCCCGAAGTGCACGCTGACCAATGTCAATGTCGAGGTGCCGCAGTGGGCCACGCAGGTCGCCGGCACGGTGAGCTCGCAGTTGCTGCAGCACCCGAACACCACGGTGCTGTTCCCGTACTACTCGGGCATGATGACCTACGTGCTGCAGGGCATCCAGTCGGCGCACAAGTCCGGCAGCGTCAAGGCGTACCTGAACTTCGGCGGCGGCACGCCGTTCGTGAAGATCCAGACCGCCGACCCGGGCAAGAGCATCATCCAGAGCGACATCGGCGGTTACCCGCCGTGGACCGGGTACCTGCTGTTCCTGCAGACGGCCCGGGCGATGGAGAAGCTCCCGGCCATCTCCATGGACAAGGCCATCGGGCCGGACCGGATCATCACCCCGGACAACGCGACCGAGGTGCTGACCAGCGGCGGCTGGGGCACGGGCTGGGTGAACGGCTTCCGTGAGCTGCTCGGGCTGCCGGACCTGTCCGGCAGTGCGCTGACCTCCGCGTCGACGCTCGGCGGCGCCCTCGTGGGCACGCCCTGACCCATCGGGTCCTAGAAAGGCCGCAGCCTGGCCGCGCTCGCGCGGCCAGGCTGCTGCCTTTTGCCAAACCCCCGAATCCCCGGGCCGCCCTCGCCGTTCCGGCGGGCTTCGCCCGGGTGCCCGGTCAGGCCGCGTACTCCGCCTGGCCGACGAACGCGGCCCACAGGGCGGCGTAGACGCCGCCGGCGGCCAGCAGCTCGTCGTGCGAGCCGCTCTCGGCGACCCGCCCGTGGTCCATCACGATGATCCGGTCCGCCCGGGCCGCGGTGGTCAGCCGGTGCGCGACCACGATCGTGGTGCGGCGCGCCGCCAGCTGGTCGGTGGCCGCGTTGACCGCCGCCTCCGAGGCCAGGTCCAGGGCCGCCGTCGCCTCGTCGAGCAGCAGGATGTCCGGGTCGGCCAGCTCCGCCCGGGCCAGGGCGATGAGCTGCCGCTGGCCGGCCGACAGGTTGCGGCCGCGCTCGCCCACCTCGTGCTGGTAGCCGTCGGGCAGTGCGGCGATCATGTCGTGCGCGCCGACCGAGCGGGCCGCCGCCTCGATCTCCTCGTCCGACGCCTCCGGCCGCGCGTAGCCGATCGCGTCGGCGACCGTGCCGCTGAACAGGTAGGCCTCCTGCGGCACCACGCCGAGGCGGTGGTGGAACTCGGCGAGGTCGTAGGACCGCACGTCCTGGCCGTCGACCAGGACCGCGCCGCTGGTCACGTCGTAGAACCGGGCGATCAGCTTCACAATCGTGGACTTGCCCGCCCCGGTCTGCCCGACCAGGGCCACGGTCTCGCCGGGCGCGATGGACAGCGACACGCCCGCGATGGCCTCGGCCGAGGTCTTCGCGTCCACGTCGGCGCCGTCAAGGGAGGACCCGGACCCGTAGGCGAAGTGCACGTCGCGCAGCTCCACCCGGCCGGTGAGCCCGGCGGCGGGCAGCGCCACCGGGTCGGCGGCGGCCGGCACGGTGGTGCGCAGCCGCAGCAGGTCCTTGATCCGGGCCAGGCCGACGGACGCCTGCTGGTAGCCGTCGAAGACCTGGGACAGCTGCTGGATCGGCGCGAACACCATGTCGATGTAGAGCAGGTAGGCGATCAGCGCGCCGACCGACAGCGCCCCCGACCGCACCTGGCCCACCGCGACCACTAGTACCAGGGAGGAGGCGACGGTGGACAGCGTCTGCACGAAGGGGAAGTACAGCGCGATGTACTTCTGCGCCCGCAGCCGGGAGGAACGGTAGGCCAGCGAGCGCCCGGCGAACCGGTCGGAGTTGGCGCCCTCGCGGCGGAACGCCTGGGTGACCCGGAGCCCGGCGACGTTCTCGGCCAGGTCGGCGTTGACGACCGAGACCCGCTCGCGGGCCTCGGTGTAGGCCTTCGACGACTTGGCCCGGAACACCACCGTCGCCACCGCCAGCACCGGGACGATCGCCAGCACCAGCAGCCCCAGGCGCACGTTGATCACCAGCATGGCCGCCAGCACCCCGATGAAGGTGAGCAGCGACGACACCATCGTGACCAGGCCGGTCTGCAGGAACGACGACAGCGCGTCCACGTCGGTGGTCATCCTGGTCATGATCCGGCCGGACATCTCGCGTTCGTAGAAGTCCAGGCCGAGCCGCTGCAGCTGGGCGAAGATCTTCACCCGCAGGGTGTACAGCAGCCGCTCGCCGTTGCGCCCGACGACCATCACCTCGGCCGCGTTGACCAGCCAGTCGCCGAGCACGATGGCCAGGCCGGCCAGCGAGATCAGCACCACGGTGCCCAGCGCCTTGGCCTGCACGCCCGAGTCGATGCCGCCGCGCACCAGCGCGGGCAGGGCCAGGCTGGCCGCGGCGTCGAGGCCGTCGAGCAGCAGGCCGGCGATCAGCGCGACCGCGATCGGCCGCAGCAGCTTGCGCAGCGTGAACGCCGTGTCGCCCGCCCGCGCCCGGGTGAGGTCCACGCCCGGGCTTGTCCTTGACCGGCCCCAGCGCCTCCACCTTGGCCAGCAGTTCCGGGCTCGGCGGTACCGAGCCGATCATGCCGTCGTAGGCCCCGCCCCGGCCGCCGCCGGCGCGGCCGCCCCGGCCGCCGCGCGCACCGCCGCCACCGCGTCCGATGGCCGGGGTCGCGGTGAGCGCCCGCATCGCCGCCATGTCCGATCCTGAAGAGGAGGAGGAACGGGAGCGTGCCGCCCGTTCACCGCCGCCGTTCCCCGCACTGTCGCCGTTCCCCGCACTGTCGCCGTTCCGCCGCGCTGCCGCCGTTCCCCGCACTGCCGGCCGGGACGGCCCGCGGCCCGGCGCCGGCGGCCGGCGCGGTCGACAGGTCGCCTGCGTCCGCGCCCTCGACGCCGTCGCCCGGCCCGGTGATGAGGATCCGGTACAGCTCGCAGCGCTCGGTCAGCTCGGCGTCGGTGCCGAAGTCGGCGACCCGCCCGTCCGCGGTGAGCACGGCGATCCGGTCGGCCAGGTTGAGCGTGGACTTCCGGTGCGCGATCAGCAGCGTGGTCCGGCCGGCCATGACCCGGTGCAGGGTGGCGTGGATCTCCGCCTCGACCCGCGGGTCCACCGCCGAGGTGGCGTCGTCGAGCAGCAGCAGCCGCGGGTTGGTGATCAGCGCACGGGCCAGCGCCACCCGCTGCCGCTGCCCGCCGGACAGGGTGAGCCCCTGCTCGCCGACGACGGTGTCGTACCCGTTCGGCAGCTCGCGGATGAAGTCGTCGGCCTCGGCCGCCTTGGCCGCCGCGATCACCTGCTCGTCGGTGGCGTCCGGCCGGCCGTAGGCGATGTTGGCCTTGACCGAGTCGGAGAACAGGAAGGACTCCTCCATCACCATGCCGATCGCGGCCCGCAGCGACTGCTGGGTGACGTCCCTGACGTCGTGGCCGCCGATCCGCACCGCGCCGCCGCGCACGTCGTAGAACCGGGGGAGCAGCAGGGACAGCGTGGACTTGCCGGAGCCGGACGGCCCGATGACGGCAACGGTCTCACCCGGCCGCACCGTCAGCGTCAGCCCGCGCAGCACCGGCTGCGACGGCACGTAGCCGAACTTCACGTCCTCGAACTCGATGCCGCTGGCGTCGGCGGGCAGCTCGACGGCGTCCGGCTTGTCGGTGATCACCGGCTTGGAGTCGATGACCTCGAAGACCCGGATGACGCTGGCGCGCGCCTCCTGGCCGATGGTGACCAGGTTGGTCAGCGAACGCACCGGCCCGGTGAGCTGGGCCAGGTAGCTGGAGAAGGCCAGGAACGTGCCCAGGGTGACGTGGCCGTCGATGGCCAGCCAGCCGCCGAGCAGCAGCACGCCGACCAGGCCGAGCGAGGGAACAGCGGTGAGCGCCGGGTTGTACCGGGCGGTGAGCCGGATCATCCGCAGCCGGGAGCCGTACAGCTCCTCGCTGGTGGCCTCCATCCGGTGCATCTCCTGCTCTTCCTGGCCGAACCCCTTGACGACCCGGACGCCGCCGACGGTCTCGTCCACGATCCCGGCGACCTCGCCGACCACCTGCTGCGCGTGCCAGGAGGCCGGGAAGAGCTTCTTGCGCGAGGCGGTGGAGATCAGCCACAGCGCCGGCGCGACCGCCAGCGCGACCAGGGACAGCAGCGGGCGACAGGATGACCATGATGACCAGCGAGAAGATGAACAGCAGCACCGACCCGATGACCAGCGGCATCCACTGCAGCAGGCCCTGGACCATGTTGATGTCGGAGATGGACCGGCCGACCAGCTGCCCGGTGTGGATCTCGTCCTGCCGGGCGCCGTCCAGCCGCGACAGCGCCTGGAACAGGTCGGTCCGCAGCTTGTGCTGCACGTCGAGCGCGACCTTGCCACCCCGGTAGCGGCGCATGAAGACGCCGAAGAAGCCGACCACGGCGGCGACGAGCAGACCGATGGCCAGCGGCCAGACCGACTGCTTGCTGGTGACGATGACGTTGTCGATGATGTTCCGCTGCAGCAGCGGGATGCTCAGCGCGGCCCCCGTGTAGAGCACCGCGCCGGACAGCGAGATGATCACGTCCCGCTTGAACTGCCAGCAGTACCCGGCCAGCCGCCGCAGCCACCGGGCCTCGTTGGACGGCAGTAGGTCGTCGGGCTGCCCGCCCCCCTGCTGGCTAGCTCTGTCGCTCAAGTCCACTCCGCTTTCCACTCGTTCCCGTCCCCTGCCCGCCCGGCACCCTCACCCGCCGGGCCCCCGGGCTGCCCATCCCGGCCGCGCCCCCGGGCTGCCCGTCCCCTGGCCGCGCCCCGGCCAGCGGTCTCACTCGGAGCCAACAGCCAGTAACGCCAGGGAAACATAATTCATTTCCCGAGCTAACGATTTTTCCCGGTGCGCGGCCGACCGTGCCGCTGCCGCTGTTTTGCCGGATTCCTGTGGTCTACTCGTAGGATGCGTGAGACGCCGGAGGAAATCGACGCCCTGCAGCGGCTGCTCGACCTCAGCGCCGCCGGGGCCGGTGCCCACCTGAAGGGCATCGCGACCGACGAGCACCGTATCAGCGCGGTACGACTTTCCGAGCGGCTGACCGGAATGCGGCTGCTCGTCGTCGCCACCGTGACCGCCGACGGCCGCCCGCTGGCCGGGCCTGTAGACGGCTTCCTTCTGCACGGGTCGCTCTACTTCAGCTCGGCCAGGAACTCGGTGCGGATACGTCACCTGTCCGCCCGGCCCGCCGTCAGCGCCACCCACCTGGATGGCGAGGAGCTGGCGGTGACCGTGCACGGCCGCGCCGAGCTGTTCGACCTGGCCGACCCGGCCCGCGGCGAGCTGCGCCAGGCCATGCTCGACCACTACGTGCCCCGGCAGGGACCCGAATTCGAGACCTGGCTCGACCAGCTGGACGCGGTCGGCGCGCGCATCGTCGCGGACAAGATGTTTACCTACGTAACGAGCAGCTGACCGCCGCCGACACCGGGAGGCGGCGGCTCATTGCACCCGGGCGGCGATCGCCCGGGCGCACTCCATGGCCTCGGCGCGCGTCGTGTCCACCTCTAGGTCGTAGGCGACGCCCCGGTGCACCAGCCCGGCCTGGGACGCGGCCATCCCGGTGACCCGGTCGCCCCGAGCGGTCTCCCGCCCGGCGGCGACGTCGGCGTCGCAGCGCACGCCGACCCACAGCACCGGGAGCCCGCCGAGCGCCTCCCGCCAGCGCCGCTGCGATACGGCCCCGCCAAGGAAGACCTCGTCCACGATGACCCGGGCGCCGGCCCGGGCCATGGCGGCCACGCCGGCGATCCACGCCGCCTCCAGGACACGGAACCCTGGCCCGACGGTGACGCCGCCGTCCGCCGCGACCTGGATGCCGGACGCCGACGCCTGCGCCGACGCGGGCATCGCCTCGACCAGCGTGTCCGTCCCCAGGGCTAGCCACGGGTCCGGCAGGATCGCCTGCAGGCAGCGGACGATCCCCGACTTCCCCGAGCTTGACCCGCCGTTGAGGACGATCATCTGGACAGTCATCGCGCAACGTCCTCCCGGGCCTATCCGTCAGCCTCCCCGGCCTATCCGTCAGCCCGGTGACCGGGCAGTGAGCCAGGCCGCTCCGCCACGTGCCAGCACTGCTCCGGTGCGGCGGGGTATAACCGGGGCGCGTGAGCTCGCAAACCCGCAGTCACTCTAGTCGGGGAGGGCGATAGATGAGCGTACGGCACATCAACCCGGAGGCGCTGCACCGCAATCCGGCCTTCAGTCAGGCCGTCGTGGTCGAGCAGCCAGCCAAGACCATCTACGTGGGCGGGCAGAACGGCGTAGACGCCGACGGCAAGGTCGTCGGCCCGACGGTCGGCGAGCAGGCCGCCCGAGCGTTGGGCAACCTCGCGGTCATCCTGGAAAGCGAGGGCGCCAGCCTGGCCAGCATCGTGCACTGGCGGATCGCCGTGGTGGACGGCCACCCGGTGGAAGAGGGCTTCGCCGCCTTCCAGCAGGCGTGGAATCCGGCCGACCCGCCGCCCGCCATCACCGTCCACGTCGTGGCCGGCCTCGGCCCCGGCTTCCTGGTAGAAATCGACGCCGTCGCCGTCGTGTGACCGGCCACAGTAATCGGCGACCTGGTTTCGTCTAGGTTTTCTGCGGCCTGCTTACGGAAGCCGCCCCTACTGCGAGCGGGGTATAGTGGCCGCCCGGCTTCGACGGGATTGTGACGTACGTCACTGGAACTGGGATGGGCCGGCGATCCAGTTCATGAGCATGGACGACCCTGTACAGCGGTTGCGGGCGCGTGCCCGTGCCGGGGACGCGGATGCCTTCGGCGAACTGTTCGACGCGTGCGCCAAGTCGGTCTACAACCATGCGTTCCGGCTGATCGGCGACTGGTCTGCGGCGGAGGACGTGATGGCGCAGACGTTCCTTGAGGCCTGGCGGTCACGGGAGCGTATTGCGGCCGACGGCGGGTCGCTGCGCCCGTGGCTGCTCGGCATTGCGACCAACCTGGCGCGCGGGCATCGGCGGGCGTCCAGGCGGCAGGTGGCGGCGCTGTCGCGGCTGGGGCCGCGGCCAGATAGCCCGGATTTCTCCGACGAGGTGGCCGGCCAGGCTAGACGATGCGAACCGGATCGCCGCGCTGCACCGGTCGCTGTCCCGCCTGCACCCGGACGAGCTCGAGGTGCTCGCGCTGTGCGCGTGGTCGGACCTGAGCTACGCGGAGGCGGCCGAGGCGCTCGGCGTCCCGGTCGGCACGGTCCGGTCCCGGCTGTCGCGCGCCCGGGCCAAGCTGCTGAAGGCGACCGAACGCGAACTGCGGAAAAGTTCCCGGGAACTGACGACCAAGCTCGACCAGCTAAGGGACAGGACCGCACATGCGGACCCGTCCTTCAAGGAGGCATGACAGTGAGCGACGAACGCGCGCAGACGCGGGCGCGGTTCGCGGTTCCGGCCGACCGCGACCTGCCTCCCGGACGCCACCTCCTGCACCGGGAGAACCTCATGAGCCAGATCCTGAACGAGCCACCGGACAGCCAGCCCGGCAACAGCGAACCGTCCCGCGACAGCCACCCGTCACCCCGGCGCCCCTCCGACTGGCGCCCCTCGGCCCGCAAGCTGGTGGCTACCGCCGCCGCCGTGGCAGTGGTCGCCGGCGGGGGCGTCACGGCGGCCGAGAAGCTTTCGGCGCACGCGGGTGTGGCAGCTTCCTCCCCGGCACCAGCCATCACCGTCACTGCGGTACTGGACGCGGCGGCCCAAGCGGCCGCCGCAGCTCCTGCGGTCAAGATCGGGCCGAACCAGGACTTCTACGTCAAGGCCAAGGTCACAGCCAACTTCCCCCTGTCAGGGCAGTTCCAGCGCCCGGAAAGCCCATCACGGTCACGCCCCCTCCCATCAAAACCAGTGACTGAGGTGGTCGAAGGTTGGATCGCGCAGAGTCCGGCCAAGGAGACACTGTGGAAGATCGACGGACACAGCACGATCCTGGGACCAGGAACGGGCATTTTCCGTCATCGGCGCATCCGATCACCGTGAGACTTCTTCGGCGACCTCCGGCCAAGATGGCGGGCAGCAGCAAGCTCCTGTATCCGACCTACGCGTACCTGCAGTCCCTGCCCACTAACCCACGGCAGCTGCTAAGCCTCATCGAACATCAGGCTGCCCTCGACGTTCCCGGAGAAAAACGACCGGGACATTTCGGTGATCGACCAGCTACTCTCGACTACGATCCTGCCGCCGCAGACCGCGGCCGCGCTGTATCGGGCGGCGGCGCTGATTCCCGGGAGTGACGGTTGTGCCCGACGCAACGGATGCGCTCGGCCGACATGGCATCGGCATCGCCCTCGCCCAAGACCGGGGGGCCATCTCCAGTCGAGAGGAGTGGATCTTCTCCAAGACCACGTACCAGTTCCTCGGCACGCGTTCGATCGACCAGCTTGGCTATTCAGCCACATGAGAAGCGTACGTACACCCACGCCTCCGCCGTACTGGCCCGCGGGGTCGCGAACCGCCCCGGCGACACCCCGACGCTGATCAAGTAACTAACCCAGCCGGTCGCCCGTAACCCCGCACGCCACTCGCGCAGGAGCAGGCATGGCCTATGTGCCTTTGACCTTCCGCGTGGCCCCAACGCTTCCCCCAATGGCTTATGGTGGAGCGGGCCGGGCACAACGGGGCGACCGATGGTTGATGATATCGCCGCTTCACGGATCGTTGAAGACGGCATCGCTTCCGCGCACCCGGAGCTCGATCGAGAGGCCGTTCGGGCGCTTCTGTGGTATTACGACTTCTGTCATCAGTGACCGGCAGAGGAACAGGGGTCGCAGAATGGTGCGGCGTGACTGGGTGGAATGGCACCGGGACTACGACGATCCAGGCTCCCTGCTCTCGCGGCGGGGGGAACTCGTGCAGGGGCACCTGCTCGCCGAGCTCGAACGTGCGCCCGCCGGGGACGTCCGCCTGATCAGCCTCTGCGCCGGGCAGGGCCGGGACGTGATCGGCGTGCTGACCGGACATCCGCGCCGAGACGACGTGCGCGCCCGGCTGGTCGAGCTGGACGAGCGCAACGTCGCGCTCGCACGGCAGGCGGCGCAGGCGGCTGGACTGCACGGCGTCGAGGTCCTGCAGGCCGACGCCGGGATCACCGATGCCTGCGTCGGCGCGGTACCCGCCCAGATAGTCGTGGCATGCGGCATCTTCGGCAACATCACCGACAGCGACATCCAGGCCACAGTGGCCGCCCTGCCCAGCCTGTGCGCACCCGTTGCGCTGGTCCTCTGGACCAGGCACCGCAGTCCGCCCGACCTGACTCCCGCGATCCGGTCCTGGTTCGGGGAGGCGGGCTTCCGCGAGGAGGCGTTCGACACCAGCCACGACGGCTTCATGTCGGTGGGAGCGCACCGGCTGGCGGGCGAGCCCGCCGCGCTGGCGCTGGGCCAGCGGCTGTTCACCTTTCCGGGCGGAACTTAGCTGGCTGGGGCAGGACAGCCCCTTATCCCAGAGATGCATCCTCTATGCACACACTGTTCCCGCAGCATCCATCGTAATTACTAACAATCTCAGCGGACGCTTCCTTTAAGCACGCATTACGACAGGGACTGGATCGAGGTCCAGTTCTTATCAGCCAGACAAGCTATTCGACGAACTGCCCCGGTTTGATGCAGCTTGCCACCGGCAGTGATCCGATGATCTGGCTGGAACTTTGGTTATCCGGCGGACACAAGCAAGCAGAACGGATGACCGGCCGGATCGGCGAGCACGTACAAGGGCTCTTCCTCGTCGCGGGACCGGTCATAAAGCAAGGCCGCACCCAGGTCCAGGGCCCGCTGGCGCTGCTGTTCCAGTTCTGCGATGCTCGATACGCGAAAATCGTGATGCATCTGCTTGGGCACGTCATCTGTCGGCCATGTCGCCCGTGCCAGTCGTTCCACCTGATTGAACGCGAGTACACGCTTCCCGACTCCGTCGATTAGCACAAGCCAGTTGGCGTCATCGGCCGTCCCGCCTTCGGGCGGCTCATCACCATCTCGATACGTCAAGCCGAGGAGCTTGCGGTAGAACTCCGCAAGTCCCCGGCAGTCCGTGGCATCCAGCGCCGTGTGCATCAGTACAGGGAAGGCCGGCATCTCCCCATCCTTCACCCTCGGTGAGAAGCACGTCGCCGCTGACCGCGCCGTCGCGCCGGAGTCCCGCGTGGTTTAAGCGGACAACGACCGTTGCAAGCCGGGTTGTGCACACGAGCGGGGCCAGGCTGCGGCCGTGGGGCCGCGTCCTGGCATCACCGCTGCGCCGGTCCACCGCACCAGCTAATACTTTCCGTGTGCTATATTTAACTATTAGTAACGGATCGGTCAATTCAGGCCTCAGGAGCGGGGCCGGGATACGCGGAGAGACACCCGCCCGTGCGGCTTAGAAGGGCAAGTCCCGCCAGGCAGCAGCCCGGCACGCCAGGCCCTTCCGACGACGCGAGGGGGATGACCTGAAATGACCGGGGTACCAGGGCGCGAGAGGGCTTCCCCAGCCGGGACTGTGACCGCCAGCGACCGCCGTGACGGCGAGATCCGCGAAGCGCTTCAGCAGGACGCGGAGCAGTCCGCCGGCGCAATCGACGGCGAGCGTCGCGACGCCCGCAATACCCAGGACCGGACCGACACCCAGCGCCGCGACGCCCGCGACGCCCAGGACGAGATCAACGTGCAGGCCGACACCCAGCGCCAGGATGCACGCGACGCCCAGGACCAGATTGACGTCCAGGCCGACACCCAGCGCCGCGACGCCCGCGACGCCCAGGACGAGATCAACGTGCGGGCTGACACACCAGCGCCAGGATGCGCGCAAGGCCCAGGACCAGATTGACGTGCAGGCCGACACCCAGCGCCGCGACGCCCGCGACGCCCAGGACGAGATCAACGTGCGGGCTGACACCCAGCGCCACGACGCACGCAAGGCCCAGGACCGGATTGACTCAGGCGCACCCAGCGTCATGAAGCCCGCGAGGCCCAGGACCAGATCGAGACGGCCCAGGACAGCGAGCGCCGGGACGCCGAGGAGTCCTTCGACGCCCGCCGCGACGGAGAGCGCCGCGAGGCATTCGAGCAGAGAGTTAGCGATCACCAGCACGCTGACGCGCTCGAGCAGGCCAACCAGAACCTGGAGGCCTTCGCTTACACGGCCTCACACGACCTGCGCGCGACCCTGCGCACCATGAGCGGCTACAGCGCGGTCCTGCTGGAAGAGTACGGGCCCCGTCTCGGCGCGGAGGGCCGCGACTACGCCGAAAAGATCCATGCCGCCAGCCAGCAGATGGCCCAGCTCATCGACGCCCTCCTGTACCTGCCCCGCCTCTCCCGGGCCGAAGTCTCTCTCCAGCCGGTCGACCTGGGCGCCGAGGCCGTCACCATCGCCGCCGAGCTCCGGGCGGCCGAGCCCTGGCGACAGGTCGACTTCACCATCCAGCAGCCCGCCTGGGCCATGGCTGACCGGCCGCTCATCCGCACCGTCCTGCAGAACCTGCTCGGCAACGCCTGGAAATTCACTTCCGGCCAGGAGAACGCGCGGATCGAGCTAGCGACCGTGCCGGACGGAGACGCCCGCACCCGCTGCTACGTCCGCGACAACGGCGCCGGCTTCGACCCCGCCCAGGCCGGAAAGCTGTTCACCGCTTTCCAGCGGCTGCACCCAGCCAGCCAGTTTCCCGGCACCGGCATCGGCCTCGCGAGTGTCCGCCAGATCGTGGAGCTCCATGGCGGCCGGGTCGCAGCCGCCGGCGCGATCGGCGAGGGCGCCACCTTCTCCTTCACCCTGGCCGCCGCGGACGCACCGTCATAAGCCGCAAACCCCGCCCCGCGCAGCCACCGCAGCCACCGGCCCCGGGACGGGGCGTCGGCGGCAGGGTGGCGGCGGACCGAGGGTCGCCTTACTTAGGCGGGTTATGTGGGTTGATGCCGGCGTGTCGGCTTGAGCATGAGACGGCCCCTACGGAAGACAAGTGATTGTCTAAGTCCCTTCTCCGCAGAGGCCGTTCGTCCATGCTGCCAACTGAAGAGCACGTCTACGTGCTGGTTCATGACCTGATCCTCGCCGGGCGATCGCCGTCCCGCGCCGCCCGGGCCTGCCCCGGCCTGCACCGATGCCGAGCTGCTGGCCATCGCGGAGGTCCGGCACCTGCTCGGCCGGCGCAGCGAGGCCGGGTTCCTGGCCGAGGTGGCCCGGGACTGGGGGCACCTGTTCCCCGTGCTGCCGTGCCAGAGCGAGGCCAGCCGCCGGACCCGCGGGCTGTGGGGCGCGTTCGAGCAGCTGCGGGCCGCAGGTCGATACCACCGCGCTGGCAGTGGTTCTACGGCTTCCGCCTGCCCGCCCGGACCGACCTGGGCAGCCGCATCGTCCGCGCCTGGGCCATCGTGCCCGCCGCCGTCAACGAGCGGGAGAGTGGCGCCGCCCTGCTCCTGGCCGGGCCGGCCCCGCGTGACCTGCTCGCGGACAGGGGCTTCAGCGGCCGGGGCGGCGAGCGGGCACGAATGTCGGGGGAGTTCGCTACGTCCTTGCCATGCGCTTCCTGCACACCTCGGACTGGCACCTCGGGCGGTCGCTGCACCGCGCCGACTTGCGGCAGGCGCAGTCCCGCTTCCTCGACCACCTGGTCGAGACGGCGCGCTCGGAGCGGGTGGACGCGGTGCTGATCGCGGGCGACGTCTACGACCGGGCGATTCCGCCGGTGGACTCGGTGGCGCTGTTCGAGGACGCACTCGCCCGGCTGCGCGCGGCCGGCGCCCGGGTCATCCTGATCAGCGGCAACCACGACTCCGCGCGCCGGCTCGGGGTCAACAGCGCGCTGATCGACGCGGCCGGCGTCCACCTGCGCACCCGGCCCGAGGCGCTCGCCGACCCGGTGCTGCTCGGCGACGAGCACGGCCAGGTCGCCGTGTACGGGCTGCCCTACCTGGAGCCGGCCCTCGGCCTGCCTGGCACCGGGCCGGATCGCGAGGCCGGAGCCGTGGCCGGCGACGGCCGCGGCGCCAGCCATGCGGCGCACCCACGAGGCGGTGCTCGGGGCGGCGGCGCGCCGGGTGCGGGCCGACGCGGCGGCGCGGGCCGCGCACGCGCACGGTCGTGCTGGCGCACGCCTGGGTGGCCGACGGCGGCTCCGACGCCGAACGGCAGCTGGACGCCGACAGCGCCCGCAGCGCGTCCGAGCGGGACATCTCGGTCGGCGGCATCGGCTACGTGCCGGCCCGGCTGTTCGACGGGTTCAGCTACGTGGCGCTCGGCCACCTGCACGGCCGGCGGACGGTGGCCGACCACCTGCGGTACTCCGGGTCGCCGCTGCCCTACTCGTTCTCCGAGGCGGCGCAGCGCAAGGGCAGCTGGCTGGTGGAGCTGGGCGCCGACGGCGCGGCCCGCGCGCGAGTGGGTGGCCGCCCCGGTCCACCGGCGGCTGGCCACGCTGTCCGGCCGGCTCGATGACCTGCTCACCGCGCGCGAGCACGACGCGCACGCCGAGGACTTCCTCGCCGTGACGCTCACCGACACCGCCCGCCCGGCGGCGGCCATGGACCGGCTGCGGGCCCGCTTCCCGCACATCCTCACGCTGGAGTTCAAGCCGGAGGGCGTCACCGCCGACCCGCGCGGCTACCGGCGAGAAGGTCCGCGGCCGCGACGACCCCGCGGTCGCGGCCGAGTTCGTCCGGCACGTGCGCGGCACCGACGCCAGCGGGGCCGAGCGCGACCTGCTGGCCGCCGCGTTCGCCGCGGCCACCGACGGCGGCGAGCGCTGATGCGCCCGCACCGGCTGCGGGTGACCGCCTTCGGCGCGTTCGCCGCCACCGAAGAGGTCCGCTTCGACGACCTGGAGGGCCTGTTCCTGCTGCACGGCGAGACCGGGGCGGGCAAGACGACGCTGCTCGACGCGATCGCGTTCGCCCTGTACGGCCGGGTGCCGGGGGAGCGGGGCAGCGCCCGGCGGCTGCGCTCCGACCACGCCGCGCCGGGCACCGCCACCGAGGTGGAGTTCGAGGCGACGATCGGCGGCCGCCGCCTGCGCGTCACCCGCCGCCCCGAGCAGGCGCGCCAGAAGCGGTCCGGGTCCGGCGTCACGCAGGGAGCCCGCCTCCGTGCGGCTGGATGAGCTGGCCCCGTCCGGGCGCCTGGGAGTCCAAGTCGACCAGGGCCGGCGAGGTCGACGCGGAGATCGAGAACCTGATGGGCATGTCCGCCGCCCAGTTCTTCCAGGTGGTGCTGCTGCCCCAGGGTGAGTTCGCCCGGTTCCTGCGCGCCGACGCCAAGGAGAAGTCAGCGCTGCTGCAGCGCCTGTTCGGCACCGACCGCTTCCGCCGGGTCGAAGACTGGCTCGCCGAGCGGCGCCGCGTCACCGACAAGGAGGTCGCGGCGGCCGAGGGCACGGTCAGCCTGCTCGTGGCCCAGATCGCCCAGGCGGCCGGCACCGATGTCCCCGCCTCGGCCGCCGTCCTCAGCGCGCCGCCCGTCCTCGCCTCCCCGCCCGTCCTCGCCTCCCCGCCCGTCCTCGCCTCCCCGCCCGTCCTCGCCTCCCCGCCCGTCCTCGCCTCCCCGCCCGTCCTCGCCTCCCCGCCCGTCCTCGCCTCCCCGCCCGTCCTCGCCTCCCCGCCCGTCCTCGCCTCCCCGCCCGTCCTCGCCTCCCCGCCCGTCGGCGCCGCGCCGGGCGCGGCCCCGCCGGGCGCGGGTCTCCCGGACGAGACGGCCAGCGACGCGGCATGGGAGGCGGTCTGGGCCGCCCGCCTGTCCGCGACAGCCGATGCGGAGTGCTCCGCCGCTGTCGCCGAGGCGGCCCAGCGCGATGGCGACCTGGCGGCTGCGCTCACCGCCAAGTCGACGGCCGAGCATCTGGCCGACCGGCAGCGCCGCCGCCGCGACGCGCTGGCCCGCCAGGACGACATGGCCGCCGCCGCTCCCGCCCTTTCCCGCCTGCGCGGCGAGGCTGACGCCGCCGGGCGCGCGGCCGAGGCCGCGCCGGTGCTCGATTCCGCTGAGCGCGCCGCCGGCAGGGCCGCTGCCGCCCGCGCGGCCGAAACTGCCAGCAGGTCGGCGCTGGCGGACCTGGTCAATATGGCCGACGTGATCAATACGGCCGGGCAGCCCGGACAGCTGGTCGCCCCGGCACTGCCGCCTGCCAGCAACGCGCTGCCGCCCGCCGACGCGGCCCCTGAGGTGCTGCGCGCGGCGGCCGGCGATCAGCGGGCTCGAGGAAGGCCGGCTGGACGCGCTGCGCGCCGTCGCGGAGCAGGCCAGGGCCGAGGACGAGACCGAGCGGGCCGCCCGCGCCCGGGCCGTCGCGCTCGACCAGGACCGGGCCACTGTCAGGGCCGGTGCCGCCCGGCGCGGCCAGGAACGCGTGACCGCAGCCGCCGCCCGCGACACTTCCGCCGGGGCCGCGGCCCGCCTGCCCGCCGCTCGCTCGGCCGCCGAGGCGGCCCGCAGGATGGCCGACGACGCCGCCGCGCTGGTCACCGAGCGCGCGACCCGCGACCACCTGCACCTGCTGCACCTGACCGCCCGCGAGACGGCGGTGCGCCTTGGGGAGGAGGCACTGCGCGTCCGCGAGGCCCGCATCGACGGCATGCGGGCCGAGCTGGCCGCCAGCATGACCGACGGCAGCCCCTGCCCGGTCTGCGGCTCGCTCGACCATCCTGACCCCGTCGAACCGACCTTCGCCCCGGTCGGCCGCGACCAGGAGGAGGCGGCCAGCCAGCGAGCCGCCCAGGCCGCCACGGCGGCCAGCCAGGCGGGCAGCGAGGTCGCCGCCGCCGAAGCCCGCCTGGACGAGCTGGCCATCCGCCTCAACGCGGTCGGCTTCGCCGCCCTGCTGGCCACGGTCGCGCCGGCCGCCAGTGCCTCCGTCACAGCCCCAGGCGTCCGGGCTGCGGGCACTTCGGCCGCGGCGACCACCCGGGACTTCCATGGTCCCCCCGCGGCTGCCACGGCTATTCCCGTCCCCGCGCGTACCCCTGCCCCCACGTCACCCCCGGTGTTCACGTTGGACGCCGCACGACATGCGCACCCGGCGACCCTGGCGGCCGCCGCTGATCAGGCCGAGACCGAGGCCGCCCGCCAGGAGGACCAGACCGTCGGGCTCGCGGACCAGGCCGCCATGCTGCCCGGCCGCCAGCATGATCTCGACGACCTAGATGACGCGATCGCCAACGGCAAGGCCACACTCACCGAGCTGGCCGGCGAGCGCGCCACCGCCCTGTCCGAGGCGGAAGGGGCCGCCGCCCGCGCCGTCGCCCGCCGCCGTGACCTGCGCGCCCAGCTCGGCTCGGCCACGGACCTTGACGCGGCCCTGGCCGAAGCCCGCCGCCTGGCCGACGCGCTCTCGCTGGCGGCGGACGCCGCGGACGAGGCCGCCCGCACCGCTGCTGAGGCGGCGGAAGCGTCCGCCCGCGCCCGCGCCGCGGCGATCGGTGCTGGCTTCGGGCCCGTCGCGGGAGTCCTAGCCGCAGAGCTGGGCGGCACCAGCCCGGGAGTGGGAGCGGGGTGGGCTGATGCCGGACCGGCGGGGCTGGGCGGTACGAGCCCGGGAGTGGGAGCGGGGTGGGCTGATGCCGGACCGGCGGGGCTGGGCGGTACGAGCCCGGGAGTGGGAGCGGGGCGGGCTGATGCCGGACCGGCCGATGCGGACGGGGACGCGGCGGTCGCCGCGGCAGGGGCCGCGTTCCGCGACCCGGCCTGGCGCGCCGACGCCGCCGAGCGCATCGCCCGCCACGACGCGGAGGCCGAGGCGGTGGCTTCGCTGCTGGCCGACCCCGAGCTGGCCGCGGTCACCCTCGACCCGCCCGCACCGGTCGGGGTGGCGGCTGAGGCAGCCGAAGCCGCCCAGCGGGCGCACGACGAGGCGGTGGCCGCGCTCGGCCGGGCTCGCGACCGGACGGGCCAGCTCGCCGCCCTTCGCCCCCGTCTAGACGGCGCGCTTGGCGCGCTGGCGCCCGTGCGGGACAAGGCCGACCAGGTCCGCCAGCTCGCCGACCTGGCCAACGGCACCGGCAGCGCCAACCAGTACAAGATGACCCTGTCCAGCTTCGTGCTGGCGGCCCGGCTGGAAGAGGTCGCCGCGGCGGCCAGCGAGCGCCTGCTGACGATGACCGCCGGCCGCTACAGCCTGGTCCACTCCGACGCCCGCCGGGGTAACGCCCGGGCCGGCCTTTCCTTGCTCGCCTGCGATGCCTGGACCGGCAGCGACCGCGACACCGCCACCCTGTCCGGCGGCGAGACGTTCCTGGCCAGCCTGGCCCTGGCCCTCGGGCTCGCCGACGTCGTCGCGGCCGAGGCGGCTGGTACGCCGATGGAGGCGCTGTTCGTCGACGAGGGCTTCGGCACCCTGGACGAAGAGGCCCTGGACGAGGTGATGAACGTCCTGGACGGCCTGCGGCAGGCGGCCGCGTCGTCGGCATCGTCAGCCACGTCAGCGAGCTGCGCCAGCGCATCCCGGCCCAGGTCCACGTGCGTAAGTCCCGTAACGGCAGCCACGTCGAAGTCATCACTGGCTAGCGCCCGCTGGGCAGGGGCCGCGCCGAGGGCATCACCCCAAGAAGCAAGACGCCCTCGAGGAATCAGCGACGCACGCGCGAGGTGGCGGCTACAAAATAGTGGCTGTTTCGCCAGTACTCTGTCCAGCTGATGATCAAGAAATCGGAGTAATATTCGAGTGCAAGGATTAAGTAGATAATTGGCGCGGACAGGTGATCGGAGGTGATCTCATGGGGCGGCACCATGGGGCCGACGACCCCGTCGCCGCTGCCCGGCCGTCGCCGCTGGGCGACGAACTTGGCCGGTTCGGGTTCGCGAAGGGCGACGCCTGGGACACGGCTCGTCCCTCGGCTGACCTGGCCGCTGCCCTGCAGGCCGTGTCCGGACCGGGGTGGCGCTGCCCGGGCGCGACGCACGATGAGTTGCTCGGCCTGCTGCGTCAGTGGCAGGCGCTCGAGTCGTGGGCGGCCGCTGGCAAGCTCGGCGTGCTGCGAGCGCTGGTCCGGGAGGAGGCCCGGCAGTCGCCCTCAGGCGTGGGCGGTGGTGACCTGGCCGACGGCTGGAGCAAGTCCCTGGTCCATGAGGCGGCCCTGGCCCTCGCCATGCCACCGCAGTCAATGGATAGGCTCATCGCCACGGCGTGGGACCTCGAAGCGCGCCTTCCGAGGACTGGCGCGCTGCTCGCGGACGGAGACCTGACTTTCGCCAAGGCGCGGGCCGTCACGGAGGCGCTCGCCGTGGTCGGTCAGGAGAACGTGGCCCAGGCCGATGCGCTAGTCGCACCGGACCTGCCGGGCAAGACCTTCGGTCAGGCGGAACGCCTAGCCGTGCGGGCGGCGATCACCATCGACCCCGACTCTGCCACCCGGCGCCGTCTGGAAGCCGAGCGGAACAGGGCCAGGGTTGCCCTGCGCCGTGACCCGTCGGGCGCGGCCAGTCTGGCCGGCTACGACCTGCCCACCGACGAGACCTTGGCGGCGCACGCGAATGTCTGCGCTCGCGCCGCCCAGTACCAGGACTCAGGCGCATTCCCGGGGGTGCGGAGCGATCAGTTCCGTGCGCTGGCCTACCTGGACCTGATGAACGGCGTCACGGTCGAGGCGAGGATCAATTCCGGGCAACCGCCATCCGGCCTGGGCGCACCGAGCGAGTACGGCCCGGACGGCCCGCCGGGTGAGGATGGCCCGGGCGGCCCGCCGGGTGAGGATGGCCCGGGCGGCCTGCCGGGTGGAGGTGGCCTGGGCGGCCTGCCGGGTGAGGATGGCCTGGGCGGCCTGCCGGGTGAGGACGACCTGACGCGCCGCCGCGCCCGGTGATGTTCCTGACCGCCAGCCACCCGGTGAGGACGGCCCGGGCTGTCAGCCGTCCGACCGCGTGCAGCCGGACCTCGGCGGCGACCCATCCAGTGGCGATGTCCGTACCAGTGACGGGCTGGGCGGGAACGGACCGGAAGAGCCTCCCGGCGACCTCGAGGCCTCGACGGCCTCCGGATCGTCGGACGCTGGGTCGGTACCTTTGTCCTCATCGTCGCCCCCGCCGCTGGCCGACCTGGTGATCCCGCTGCGCACGCTATGCGGCCTGGGTGATAAGCCAGGGGAGGGGCACCGGCTCGGCCCGCTCGACCCGGACCTGTGCCGGTCCCTGGCCGCCAGTGCGGTCGGCAGCCCGTACACCACACTGTGCGTAACGGTCACCGATCCCGACGGCATCGCCGTCGGACATGGCTGCGCCCGGCCGGACGTCCGGGGCGCCGAGGCGTGACCGCAGCACAACAGGCTCAGCCGGGCCGGCCGGCCATCCGCCGGGCCCATCGCGGCCCTCCCGGCCCGGGTGAACCTCACCATCCCGGCGGCGTGCCTGCGCAACTGCGCGTGCGGGAACCGCTGCCCGTGAAGCGCCGGAGCAGGCCGGGCACGTCCTGCTCCTGGTCCTTCGCTTCCACCGCCGATTCTGGGCCGCCCGGCGCTGCGGGTACGGCACCTGGACGCTCACCGCGCCCGGGGGCCGGGTTTCGTCGTCAAGCTGGAGCCGGTGCCCACCTTCGACCTGCGACCACCGGCACGAGTCCAGTGCCTACCAGCCAAACGACACGCTGCGCCACCTGGTCCAGGTCCGCGACTACGAGTGCACGTTCCCGGGTTGCTCACGGCATGCCAGGGAGAGCGATTTCGAGCACGCGGTGCCGTACGACAAAGGCGGTCGTACCTGCGGTGCAACGCGGGGCGCGCAGCCGCCGCTGCCACCAGGTGAAGCAGTCGCCCGGCTGGAACGTGACCCAGCCGCGCCCGGCTGGCACCAGTGGACCACCCCGGCCGGCCGCGACTACGTCCAGGGGCCGAAGCGCTATCCGGCCTAGCGGAGCAGACCCGCCGTACCCGTGCCCCGGCCCGCTCGGGGCACTGGCACCGCGGAGGGCTGGCACCGGCGCTGACACCCGGGGACTGCCACCCGGAGGGCTGGCACGCGGAGGGCTGGCACCGCGGAGGGCTGGCACGCGGAGGGCTGCCGCGACGGAGCGGCCGGGCACCGGAGTGGGCTGCGACCGGAGGCTTGCGCACGGAGGAGCTGGCGACTGGACGGGATGCGGCCCTGCCCGGCGGCCTCGCGGCACGCGGGGTCCGCCGATGCTCGCGTAACGCGCCGGAGACGTGCGGGTAACACCCCGGCGAGGGCTGGCTGAAAATGATCGCGCGGTTTGTCCGGCAACGCCCGTATATGCACTGTTATCGAACTGTGACGAATCCAACACGCCCCGGTTGACCTGCGGTTACGGGGGAAAATCTCGCGCAGGGGGCTCGTGCGTGCGCGCCAACCAGGATTACCATCAAGCCTTGGAAGAGCGAAACCACTGACTGAACCGACCGGGGGACGGGCGGACAGGTCGCGTCAGGCGGCAAGTGGCAATGAGGGGGTTCCGGCATGTCGGTTCCTGCTGTGCGTCGGATCGTCGTAGGAGTTGATGGCTCCGCCGAGTCCGTCGCCGCGCTCCGCTGGGCCTGTCGAGAGGCGGCCCTGCGCGGGGCCGATGTGCACGCTGTGCACGTGCGGGAATCGCGCATCGCTGCCCAGTTACGCGGCCCGCGCGGCGGCGCGCGCCTGGCGACACCGATTTCCCCCTCGGCGAGGACGCGCTCCGCGAGGTCCAGCCCGACAAGGGGGACGGCGTCCTGGTCCTCACCGAGGTGGTGGACGGCCTTCCCGCCCGGGTGCTGCTCGACCGTTGCGCCGACGCGGACATGCTGGTCCTGGGCACGTCCGGGGACACGCCCGGCGCGGTCCGCTCGGCCGGCCCGGTGATCCGCGCCTGCCTGCGCCGTGCCTCCTGCCCGGTCGTCGTGATCAGCGCCGCCCAGGACCCCGCGCGCCGCGAGGCCGCCGGGCAGGGCCGCGTCCCGGTCGGCGCCGGCGTGCCGGCCGCCGCGGGCGTCTAGCCGGCCCAAGGCCAGGCACGGTGCGCGGCTGCGCGGCTGCGCGGCTGCGCGGCTGCGCGGCTGCCAAACCTCGCCGCCGTCCGGCGTATCGTAACGATCATGGACTCAGCCGCCACCGACGCGCCGGCCGTCACCGACAACCCGGCCGCCTCCCGGTACGAGCTGCGCGTCGGGCAGGACCTGGCCGGCTACCTCGCCTACAAGCTGCGCGAGCACGGCACGGTGATCAGCCTGGTGCACACCGAGATCGAGCCGGCCTTCCAGCGGGCGCACCTGGCCACCCGGCTGGCCCGCTTCAGCCTGGACGACGCGCGCGAGCGCGGCCTGGCCGTGCTGCCCTTCTGCCCCTACATCACCTCCTGGATCAAGAAGCACCCGGAGTACGCGGACCTGGTCCCGGCGGACCGCCGCGCCGAGTTTGGCCTCTGACCGGGCACCCCCACCGAACCGAACCACACGGAGGAACGACGTTGACACGGGTATGGCTGCCTGACCTGGCGGCATTCGGCACCCTGCCCGACGGCATCGAGGCCGACGCCTGGGACGGCGGCCCCGAGCTGCCGGCCAGCGCGGACGAGGTGGAGTATGTCGTCGCACCGCTGGGCGTAACGCCCGAAATACTACGCAAAATCGGCACGCTGCCCCGGCTGAAGACCGTGCAGATCCTGTCGGCCGGCGTGGACCACGTGCTGCCGCACATCCCCGCGGGCATCACGCTGTGCAACGCGCGCGGCGCGCACACCGCCGCCACCGCCGAGTGGACGGTGGGCGCGATCGTGGCCGCGACCCGCAACTTCCCCAGCTTCGCGGTCTCGCAGCACGACGGCCGCTGGGCGTCGGTGCAGAGCGACCCGGTCGGCGGCAAGCACGTGCTGATCGTCGGCTACGGCGACATCGGCGCGGCCGTGGAGCGCCGCCTGGCGGGCTGGGAGGTCACCGTCGAGCGCGTCGCCCGGCACGCCCGCGACGGGGTGCGCGCGATCGACGAGCTACCCGCGGTCCTGCCCCGGGCGGACGTGGTGGTGATCCTGCTCCCGGTCACCGACGAGACCAGGCAGCTGGTCAACAAGGAGTTCCTGCGGTCCATGAAGGACGGCGCGCTGCTGGTGAACGCGGCCCGCGGCGTGATCGTCGACACCGACGCGCTGGTCGAGGAGCTGAACAGCGGCCGGATCAGGGCCGCGCTGGACGTTACCGACCCCGAGCCCCTCCCGGAGGGCCACCCGCTGTGGCGGGCGCCCGGGCTGCTGCTCACCCCGCACGTGGGCGGGGCGGTCCACGCCTCGCGCGACCGCGCGTACCGGGTGGTCGCCGAGCAGCTTTCCCGGCTGGCCGCGGGCGAGCCGCTGCTCAACGTGATCGGTGACCGTGGGTACTAAGAGATAACTTCCTCATCCTCTTCTCCAGCGAAGGCGTGATACTCCATGACGGCAAGCGATGACTGGCGGCGCGGCGCGACCGCCGAGCAGCTGCGCACCGCGGCCCGGACCGTCGACCCGTCCGTCGCGCACATCGCCCGGGTGCAGGATTACTGGCTCGGCGGCAAGGATCACTTCGAGGCCGACCGGGTGGCCGGCGACGAGGCCATCGCCCACTTCCCCGACATGGTCGCCTCGGTGCGCAACACCCGGGCCTTCCTCGGCCGCACGGTGCGCTTCCTGGCCGAGGAGCGGGGCATCAGGCAGTTCCTCGACATCGGCACCGGCATCCCGACCGCGGCGAACACGCACGAGGTCGCGCAGGGCATCGCGCCGGACGCGCGGATCGTCTACGTCGACAACGACCCGATGGTGCTCGCGCACGCGCGGGCGCTGCTGACCAGCAGCCCGGCCGGACGCTGCGCCTACATCGACGCCGACATCCGCGACCCGGAGCAGATCTTGTCCCGCGCGGCCGAGGTGCTCGACTTCACCAAGCCGGTCGCGGTCGTGCTGATGGCGGTGCTGCAGTTCGTGCCGGACGAGGACGACCCGCGCGGGCTCGTCGCCCGGCTGATGGCGGCCGTGCCCGAGGGCAGCTACCTGGTGATCTCCCACCCGGCCTCGGACATCCAGGCCGAGCAGATGGCGGGCATGGCCACCCGGCTGAGCCAGCTGATGGCCCAGCGGGTCAAGCCGCGCACCCACGACGAGGTGGCCGCGTTCTTCGCCGGGCTCGACCTGGTGGAGCCCGGCCTGATCCGCTGCCCGGAGTGGCGCCCGGCCCGCCCGGCCGACGCGAAGGGCAAGTCCACCATGTGGGGCGGCGTCGCGGAGAAGCCGCACCAGGGCTAGCTGGGCGGCTAGAACCGGACATTTGCCCCATAACACCCCGATATAGTTATAACAAACGTATAAACGGGACATATACTTAATCTTTTTGTAATCTTGCCTTCCTGGTCCGTCCGGTATCGCTACCTTCATCACGGGAGCGTCACGACGGACCTCGGAGGTTCTTGGGAAATGTCCCCCCGATCATCGTCTGCCTGGCGCCGCAGTCTGCGTCGCGGTCGAAAAGCGCAGGTCGCAATGGCCGCCGTGACAGCAGCAGCGGCCGTGGTGGTAGCGGTCACTTGCATCTCGCTGGTCGACCAGCACACATCGGTTAACGAAGCCGCGCTGACTAATTGCGCGTCGCCCGGGGTCGCGTCGGCGGCGCCCGCCGCGAGCGGCGGCGCCGTGCCCGCGCCCAGCGGCAGCGCGTCCGCCGCGCCGTGCCCGTCCGGCTCGGCCGCCGCGGCCAGCCCCTCAGCCAGCCCGGCCGGCCCCCGGGTGCCGGTCAAGCCGCTCGACTACGCCACCGGGCCTATCGCGCCGCGTCAGCTCGGTGACGTGGCGACCAATCCGGTGGACGGCGACGGCGAGGCCATCAGCCTGACCCAGAGCGCCGACCAGGCGGCCGACTCGGGCAACTGCACGCTGAGCGTGCCGCCGAACCCGCTGACCGCCAAGGGCCTGGCCACGCCGTACCAGCTCGGCGACGGCTGCACCATGACCAACCCCGACGAGCAGGCGTTCGTCGAGGCCACCATCCTGTCGCCCAACGGCCAGGTCCAGGTGTACAACCCGCTGGTCGTCACCAAGGGCGCCAAGCCCGCGGTGAAGCCGGCCACGCCCAAGCTCCCCCGGGGGGCCCGGGTCATCCTGGACTTCGGCTTCAACGGCACGAACCTGCTGCTCACCGGCCAGGGCGCGTACCAGAAGTCGAGCGGCTGCGTTGATGCACTCGGCCAGTCCGTGATCGGCCAGGTGTCGGCCTGCAACGCGGTGCCGTTCTACAACATGGCCAACTCGGAGATCGCCCGCGGCATCCTGCGGGTGCCGAACATCGGCAGGGCGACCGACGGCCAGCGCTGCCAGACCACCCGGGACTTCGCGCTGATCGACCAGGACCCGAGCGACAACATCTACTCCCAGTACCTGATCAACGACCAGGGCCAGACGGCGCAGGCGACGCAGACCAACCAGGCGAAGCTGCCCGGTGCGACCCTGTTGTCCAACGGCAGCGACAATGCGCTGATCGGCTACTTCGTCGACCCGGCCAACGGCTGCAAGCCGTTCACCCAGCCGGACTCGACCTCCACCAAGGGCATCCAGTCGTCGCAGGCGCTCGATGAGCTGAGCGCCCGGCAGAACCAGCGCGGCCACATCGCGGTCATCTCCACCAACGACGAGATGGTGCTGGTCGGCGGCAAGTTCAGCATCGCCAAGACCAACATGTACCGCTCGCTGGTCGACCAGCCGCAGCTGCCGGAGAGCACCAACCCGTATGAGGTCGCGGCCGCGTTCTGCATGAACATGGTGAACATCGCGCCGGCCCGCAACAAGCTCGACATGACCCCGGACGCCGCGTTCACCACCCCGGTCCCCGACACCGGCAACAACCTGGCCACGTTCCTCGGCAACCGGCTGTCGATGTCCTTCGACAACCTGGGCTGCGGTGACTTCGGCCTGAAGGACCCGGTGACAGTCACCCTCGACGCCAACCAGGTGGCCACGGCGGTCAGCTACGACACCACGCAGCAGCAGGCCACGCTGCCGGCGTCGGAAGCGACGGTCAAGGGCAGCGGCCACAAGCACGGGCGGCCCGCCGAAGGACGGCGAGGGCGCCGGCGGCGGCCGTCGGCACCACCGGCAGAGCCCGTCGGGCATGTAGCGAGCCGGTACCTCACCGGCCTTGAGGTAGATCCACGCTGGCCGCCGGCTGCCCCCTCAGCCGGCCCCGCGTGCGGCCCGCGCCCGGATTCCCCCCGGGCGCGGGCCGTTTTGTCCGTGAAGGGCTGTAGGTGCTGGTTTGTGCCAGGCGGGGGCGAGTACCGCCGGGTTGCCGCGCCTGCTTACCATGGGGCCATGACCCGACCTCCCGGTGAGGCCGAATCCCGGCCGGTAATCGTCACGGTGGACGACGACCCAAGCGTGTCCCGAGCCGTCGCCCGCGACCTGCGCAGGCGCTACGGCCAACAGAACCGGATCGTGCGCGCGGAATCGGGCGAGCAGGCCCTGGACGCGCTGCGGCAGATGAAGCTGCGTGGTGACCAGGTGGCGGTCATCCTCGCCGACTACCGGATGCCCGGGCTGACCGGCATCGAGTTCCTCGAGCGGGCGATGGACGTCTACCCCTACGCCCGGCGGGTGCTGCTGACCGCTTACGCCGACACCAGCGCCGCGATCGACGCGATCAACGTGGTCGACCTGGACCATTACCTGCTCAAGCCGTGGGACCCGCCCGAGGAGAAGCTCTACCCGGTCATCGACGAGCTGCTGCGGGCCTGGCAGCGCACCGAGCGCAGGCCGGTCCACGAGGCCAAGCTCGTCGGGCACCGCTGGTCGGCGCCGTCGGCCGAGATGCGCGACTTCCTCGCCCGCAACCAGGTGCCGTACCGCTGGTACGCCTCCGACTCGGCCGAGGGCGGCCGGCTGCTGGAGGCGGCGGACGCGGACGGGCACAACCTCCCGGTCCTGATCACCGCCGACGGCGAGCCGCTGGTCGCGCCGTCCCGGGCCGAGGTCGCGTCCAAGGTCGGCCTGGCGACCATCCCGGGACGCGGCTTCTACGACCTGGTGGTGATCGGCGGCGGCCCGGCCGGGCTCGGCGCCGCGGTGTACGGGGCCTCCGAGGGGCTGCACACCGTGCTGGTGGAGAAGTTCGCCACCGGCGGCCAGGCGGGCCAGTCCTCCCGGATCGAGAACTACCTGGGCTTCCCGGACGGGCTGTCCGGCGGCCAGCTCACCGACCGGGCCCGCCGCCAGGCGATCAAGTTCGGCGCCGAGCTGCTGACCACCTGCGAGGCGACCCACCTGGAGGTGAACGGCCCGGCCCGGACGGTCCACTTCAGCGACGGCAGCGCGATCGACGCCAAGGCGGTCATCCTGGCCATGGGCGTCTCCTACCGGCAGCTGGAGGCACCCGGCTGCCCGGAGATGACCGGCGCGGGCGTGTACTACGGCGCGGCGCTCACCGAGGCCGAGGCGTGCAAGGACCAGGACGTGTACGTGGTCGGCGGGGCCAACTCGGCCGGCCAGGCCGCCGTCTACCTGGCCCGCTTCGCCCGCTCCGTGACCCTGCTGGTGCGGGGTCCCTCACTGGACCAGTCGATGTCGTACTACCTGATCCAGCAGATCGCCGGAATCGACAACATCACGGTGCGCACCTGCACCGAGGTGGTCGCAGGCGCACGGCGACGGGCACCTGGAGCAGCTCACGCTGCGTGACATGGCCGCCGGGACCAGCGAAATAGTCGACGCCGGGCAGCTGTTCATCTTTATCGGGGCCTCGCCACGGACCGCCTGGCTCGACGGCGTGGTCGCCCGCGACATGCGCGGCTTCGTGCTGGCCGGGCCGGACTTCAGCGCCTGACGAGGCGGACTGGCCGCTGGACCGGCCGCCCTATCACCTGGAGACCAGCGTCCCCGGGGTCTTCGTGGCCGGCGACGTGCGGTCCGAGTCGGCCAAGCGGGTCGCCTCGGCGGTCGGCGAGGGCGCGATGGCCGTCATGTTCGTGCACAGGTACCTGGAATCGGTGTAACCGGGAGAACGCTATGACTACTATCTCCGCCTGCGACCCGGCCGAGCTGCGCTCGCTGTTCCTGTTCGAGAAGCTCAGCGACGAGCAGCTGGGCCGGCTGTGCCAGGAGGGACACGTCGAGGTCATCGAGCCCGGCCAGGTGTTCACCGAGGGCGAGCCGGCCGCGAACCTGTACGTGCTGATCGAGGGGACCGGTGATCCTGTCGCGGAAGGTCGGCGCCGACGACGTCGAGGTGAGCCAGGACCAGCCAGCGCGGCGTGTACAGCGGCGCGTTCATGGCCTACCTCGGTGACCGGGTGCCGCAGCTGTACAACAACTCGATGCGGGTCCCCGAGCGGTCCCGGTTCTTCGTGCTCGGCGCGGACTGCTTCGCCCAGATCATGAACGAGTGGTTCCCGATGCCGGTCCACCTGCTCGAAGGGCTGTTCTTCGGCGGCAAGCGGACCCAGGAGGCGGTCAACCAGCGCGAGCGGCTGCTGGCGCTCGGCTCGCTGACCGCCGGCCTGACCCACGAGCTCAACAACCCGGCCGCCGCCGCGGTCCGCGCCACCTCCAGCCTGCGCGAGCGGGTCGCCGGGATGCGCGGCAAGCTCAAGATGATCGCCGGCGGCAAGTACGACCAGGCCAAGCTGGAACCGCTGGTCGAATTGCAGACAGCGCGCGGCCGAGCGGGTGGCCAAGGCGCCGCAGCTCGACCCGATGGAGACATCCGACCGGGAGGACGAGGTCACCGACTGGCTGGAGGACCACGGCTGCACCGACGGCTGGCAGCTGGCCCCGGTCTTCGTCCAGGGCGGCCTGTACACCGACTGGCTGGACGAGGTCCTCGCCACCGTGGGCGGCGGACATGCTCGAGCCGGCCTTGCGCTGGCTCAACTACACCATCGAGACCGAGCTGCTGATGAACGAGATCGAGGACGCGACGACCCGGGTCTCCACGCTGGTCGGCGCGGCCAAGCAGTACTCGCAGCTGGACCGGGCCCCGTTCGGCGTCGGTGGACGTGCACGACCTGCTGTCAAGCACGCTGCTGATGCTGTCGGCCAAGCTCAAGGGCATCACCGTGGTCAAGCACTACGACAAGAGCCTGCCGAAGGTCCCGGCCTACGCCGCCGAGCTCAACCAGGTGTGGACCAACCTGATCGACAACGCCGTCCACGCGATGGGCGGCGAGGGCACGCTGACCGTCACCACCGCACGGGACGGCGACTGCGTGCTGGTCGAGATCGGCGACACCGGCCCCGGCATCCCGGACGAGATCCAGCGGCGGATCTTCGAGCCGTTCTTCACCACCAAGCCGGTCGGTGAGGGCACCGGGCTCGGGCTCGACATCGCCTGGCGAATCGTGGTCAACAAGCACCACGGTGACCTGCGTGTCGAGTCGGTCCCGGGGAATACCCGCTTCCAGGTGCGGCTGCCGTTGCACGCCGAGCCGGACAGCCCGCAGCCCGACCAACCGTAGAATCCGGAGGACTCATGACCGAGCACATCGCCGGCGTCGACCCGACCGCGGTGCCCAGCGGCACCGGCTGCGTCGAGTGCGACGCGGCCGGCGGCTGGTGGCTCCACCTGCGCCGCTGCGCCCAGTGCGGCCACATCGGCTGCTGTGACACCTCGCCGTCGCAGCACGCCACCGCGCACGCCACCGCGACCGGCCACCCGGTGATCCGCAGCTTCGAGCCGGGGGAGGCCTGGTTCTGGTCGCTACCCGGGCAAGGAGTTCTACGAGGCCGGCCCGGAGCTGGCCGGCCCGCAGAGCCACCCCAGGGAGCAGGGGGTTCCCGGCCCGGCCGGCCGCGTTCCCGGCGACTGGCGGACGAAGCTGAACTCGTGATTGCCCTCGTCAGACACCGGGCCGAAGCGTCGAAATCAAGAGGGTCCAATGAACGTCGTCACCCGCGGCTTCGCCGGGCGGCGCCGGGACGACCCGAAGCTGCCGCCCGGCCAGTACCTGGAGCGCGACTTCCCGGTGCTCCAGGCGGGCCCGACCCCGCCGGTGGACACGGCGACCTGGTCGTTCACCATCACGACCGAGACCGGGGCGGCCACCCGCTGGGACTGGGCGGAGTTCACCGCGCTGCCGGCCGAGGACGTGACCACCGACATCCACTGCGTCACCCAGTGGTCCAAGCTGGGCACCAGCTGGCGCGGCGTGTCGCTGGACACGCTGCTCGACGGCATCGAGACCAGCGCGTCCTACGCGCTGGCCCGCAGCTACGGCGGCTACACGACCAACCTGCCGCTGGCCGACCTGCGCGACGGCCAGGCCTGGGTCGCCTACTCCTACGACGGCAAGCCGCTGCCCCCGCAGCACGGCGGCCCGGCCCGGCTGCTCGTGCCGCACCTGTACTTCTGGAAGTCGGCCAAGTGGGTGACCGGCCTGGACCTGCTGACCCGCGACGAGCAGGGCTTCTGGGAGAAGCTCGGCTACCACGACTACGGTGACCCGTGGCGCGAGCAGCGGTATCAGGGCGACTGACGTGGCTGGTCGCGACCGTCGCCGCGACCCGCGACGAGACCGCGACCGCCCGCACCCTGGTCCTTGACGTCCCCGGCTGGCCGGGTCACATCGCCGGGCAGCACGTCGCCGTCCGGCTGACCGCCGCAGACGGGTACTCGGCCGCAGCGGGACTACTCGATCGCCAGCGCCCCGGCGCCGGGCGCCGCCAGACCCCGGGCCGCCTGGAGATAACCGTGCAGCGGCTGGCCGACGGCGAGGTCTCGCCCTACCTGACCGGGTCCGCCCGGCCGGGTGACCAGTTCGAGGTGCGCGGCCCGATCGGCGGCTGGTTCGCCTGGCGCCCTGGCGAGCCGCGCCCGTTGCTGCTGCTGGCCGGCGGCTCGGGCATCGTGCCGCTGATGTCGATGATCCGCACCCACGAGGCGGCGAGCAGCCAGGCTCCGGTGCAGCTGATCTACAGCGCCCGCACGCCCGCCGACGTCATTTACGCCGACGAGCTGGAGCAACGGGCGCGGGTTTCACCGCTCACCGTCGTCACCTTCCTCTACACGCCGGCTGACCCGGTGGCGGGGCACCCCGGCCACCGCCGAACCGGGGTCCGAGGTCAGCGGCCTGCCGGCGACGGCGCCGGTCGCGGCAGCCGGGCAGGCGCCCGGCGCCGCCGGCAGCGCCGCGGGTACGCGGCTCGCCTGAGCGCCGAGGTGCTGGCCAAGGTCGCGTTCCGCCCGAGCTGGACCCGGACGTGTTCGCCTGCGGCCCGTCCGGCTTCGTGGAGGCCGCGTCGGAGCTGCTGGTCGCGGCGGGCTACCCGCCGGGCGGCATCAAGACCGAACGGTTCGGGCCGGGCGGCTAACGCGAACCACGCGCCCGTTCCTCTTGCTGTCGGCGGTACCCGGGCGGGCCGTCGGCGGCGCGCCCGCGCCGCGCCGGGGCGGGCGTTACGGGTAGAGCGTCTCCAGGTAGGCGGCCACGCCGTCGTCGTCGTTGCTGCCGATGACGTGGGTGGCGGCGGCGCGGACGTCCGGGTGGGCGTTGGCGACCGCGCAGGAGGTGCCGGCCCAGGCGAAGAGGGGCAGGTCGTTGGGCATGTCGCCGAACGCGATCACCGACTCGGGCCCGATGCCGTACCGGGCGGCGAGCTCGGCGACCACCGAGCGCCTTGGACACGCCGAGGCGCGCTCGCCTCGACCAGGCCCTTGGAGTTGGAGTGGGTGACGCTGACCAGGCCGTCCAGGGCCGGCGCGGCCAGCGCGAGCAGCTCGTCGCAGCCGTAGCCGAAATGCCGGCCGAGCAGCTTGGACGCGGGCCGGGCGAACAGGTCCGCGTCGTCCAGCCTCGGCATGGCGTTGTTGACGTCCCAGTTCAGCGCCTGGTAGACGTGGTCGCCGGCGATGCCCGTCCGGGTACTCGACCGCGAGGCCGATGCCGGGCACGACCGCGCGCAGCGCGGTGCCGGCGGCGGCGAGCACGTCCGGCGCGATCAGGTGCAGCGCCTCGATCCGCGCCGCCGCCATGTCGTAGGCCAGGGCCCCGTTGGCGCAGATGGCCGTCCCCCGGTGGCCGAAGGCGGCGGCGATCGCCCCCATCACCCGCGGCGGCCGCCCGGTCACCAGCACGAACCGCGCCCCGGCCCGCTCGACCCGCTCGAACGCGGCGACGGTGCGCTCGGAGATCATCCCGTCCTGCCGGACGATCGTCCCGTCGAGGTCGGTCGCCACCAGCAACGGAAATGATCCCACCGCTAGAGCCTAACCGCCGCGGCGACCCACCGGGTACCAGCGCGGTGCCCTCCGCCCGGCCCGGCCTGGGGATGTCAGCCCGGCACCGCGAGCACGTTCAGCGCACGCCCCGGGGGCGGAACTGCACGCTGATCCGCGGGCCGGTCGGCCGGGCCGACTTGGGCACGGCGTGTTCCCAGGTCCGCTGGCAGCTGCCGCCCATCACGATCAGGTCGCCGTGGCCGAGCGCGTAGCGCAGCGCCGGGGCGCCGCCGTCGGCCGGCCGCAGCAGCAGCGGCCTGGCCTCGCCGAGCGAGACGATGGCGACCATGGTGTCGCAGGTCGCGCCCCGGCCGATCCGGTCGCCGTGCCAGGCGACGCTGTCGCGTCCGTCACGGTAGTAGCACAGCCCGGCGGTCACGAACGGCTCGCCGAGCTCGGCCGCGTAATGCTCGTTCAGCGCGTCGCGGCAGGCAACGAGGGCCGGGTCGGGCAGTTCGGCGTCCTCGCCGTAGAAGCACAGCAGCCGGGGCACGTCGACGGTCCGGTCGTACATCCGCCGCCGCTCGGCCCGCCACGGCACCGTCTCCGCCAGCCGTTCGAACAGCCCGGCTGACCCGGTGAGCCAGCCGCGCTGCACGTCGACCCAGGCGCCGTGGCTCAGCGGCTCCCGCTGCGGCCGTACCGGCCCTGGGGCGGCCACGTCGCCAAGGTCGAGGAGCGATTCCTGTACCGCGATACTCATGCGAACACTCTATCGTATCGAACAAAGACGCGTTCGATCAGCCCGCCGTGAGTGCTGCTTTACCCTCAGTGCCTGCGCGGGTTTCGTCCGGGGCGCTTCCCTGAAATCTTGCCGCCTGGGTAAAATTCACCGTGACCATACGAGCGAGCATTGAGCCGGGCAGCGACCTGATCGGTCGGTTTGGCGACACGGTCGTCTTGATCTCACGCGCAGGCGCGACCGAGGTGAGCGCCACCGAGCTGCTCGACCTGGTCGAGGAGATCGCGGCGGACCGGGAGGCGCCGGCCCCGGCGGTGGCGGCCAAGCTGGCCGGCTGGGTCCTCGGCCACCTGAACGGGAGCGTCGCCGCCTTCGGCATCGTCGTGCCGGTACCGGAGGGCGTGGTCGTCTTTCTCCGCGGCCCGGTGCGGTGCACGGTGAGCGCGGGCGGCACGGTCCGGGAGCTGTCCGGCGAGCAGGCGCTGACCTGGGTCGACCAGATCCTGCCTGGCGCGTTCGACTGGCTGGCGATCGGCAGCGCGAACGGCGCGGACCTGCAGGTGGACCCGATGTCCGACCTGCGCGAGGGCATCGTCCCCGGGCAGGGCTTCGTGCTCAGCGGCCTCGGCGCCCCCGGTCACGCGGCGGCGGCCGCCGCCGCGTCCGCGTCCTTCGGCGCCGCGCCCGCCGGCGCCCGGACGCCCGGCGGGGGAACGCCCGCCGCCGGACCCCCTAGTCGGGGCGAGCGGGCCGGCCGGCGCGGAGCCGTCCGACCCGGCGCCCGTCCGGGCCGAGTCCCACGAGCCCGCCGAGCCCGGCGGACTCGGCGGGCCGGCCCGGAGCCGGGGTGGGTGTCGCTGCCCGAGGAGGACGAGCCGTCCGAGCCGGCCGAGTCCTACGAGGCGCCGGGCCGCTACGGCCAGCCGGAGCCGGACCACTACGGCCAGCCGGAGTCGTACGAGCGCTCCGACGCCTACGAGCCGGACGAGCCGTTCGTCGCCCCCGAGGCCGCATCCGACCCGGTCGCCCCGCCCGAGCCCGAGCCCGTCGCGGCGCCGGGCGGCTTCGCGCCCGGGCCGGCACCGCCATGGTCTCCGGCGGCCAGCCGCGCCAGCGACTTCGGCGCGGACTCGCTAGCCGCCGTCCGGGGCCAGCGGCGTGTCGGCGCCGGGGACGCTGCGCTCGCAGGACGGCCTGGTCATCGTCCTCGACCGGCCGTACGTCATCGGCCGTGAGCCGACCAACGACGCGGCGGTGCGCAACGGCGACGCGGCGCCGGTCCGGCTGGTCGACCCGGAGAACATGATCTCCCGGGTGCACGCCTACGTCTCCGTCCTTGGCGGCACGGTGTACGTACGGGACGCCTCGTCGGCCCAGGGCACGTTCGTCGGTGCGCCGGGTGACGCGGACTGGACCAGGATCGGCCTCGACGGCACCCCGCTGCCGCCCGGCTGGTCGATGCGCATCGGGCAGCACGTCTTCACTTTCCACCAGGAAGAGGGCTGACCGTCGCCCGGACGGGGCATTAAGAACGGGTCGCCGCGCGCCGGCCTTGCGACCGGCCGAGCGACACGATATATCTCATAACTACGCTGGGGAGGAACCTGGGAACAGGCCGGGAACCGCGATGAATCGCGGCCCTCGCCGCCGTCTGCCTGGAGACGAAGGGAAGAGGAAACGGCTATGTCCGTGCTGCGCAGCTTCACGCTCATCCCGGCGGGCCGCCGGACCAAGTGGCTGGTGCTGGTGTTCTGGCTGGTCCTGGTGGCGGTCGCTGGCCCGCTTTCCGGCAAGCTGGCCGGGGCGGAGAAGAACGACACCGCCTCCTGGCTGCCTGCCAACGCGCAGTCCACCCAGGTGCTCAACCTGCGCTCCCAGGTCGTCTCGCCCAACGTGTTCGCGGCGGTGATGGTGTACGACCGGCCCTCCGGGCTGACCGCCGCCGACAAGGCCAAGGTGACGGCCGACGTCGCCGACTTCGCCCGGGTGGACGGCGCGCTGCCCGCGCCAGGTGGCCGGGCCGGTGTTCTCGGCCGACGGCAAGGCGGCCTCGACCATCGTCCCGGTCAACCTGGGCAGCGGCGGCTACAACGCCGCCGGGCCGGTCGCGGACAGCCTGCGCTCCATCGCCGGCGACGGCGCGAACGGCATGGCGGTGCACGTGACCGGGCCGCTCGGCTACGCCGCCGACTCGGGCAACGCGTTCAAGGGCATCGACGGCACGCTGCTGTTCGCCGCGCTCGCGGTGGTCATCGTGCTGCTGCTGATCACCTACCGCAGCCCGGTGCTGTGGCTGCTGCCGGTCATCTCGGCCGGCGTCGCGCTGGTCACTGCCCAGGCGGTGATCTACCTGCTGGCCGCGCACGCCGGGCTGACCGTCAACGCGCAGAGCGCCGGCATCCTCGACGTCCTGGTGTTCGGCGCCGGGACCGACTACGCGCTGCTGCTGACCGCCCGCTACCGCGAGGAGCTGCGGCGCCATGATGACCGGCACGCGGCGATGGCGGTCGCCATACGCCGCGCCGGGCCGGCCATCGTGGCCAGCGCGGGCACGGTGATCATCAGCCTGCTGACCTTGTCGCTGGCCGAGCTGAACTCGACCAAGAGCATGGGGCCGGTGCTGGCCATCGGCGTGGCGGTCGCCCTGGCCTCGATGATGACGCTGCTCCCGGCCCTGCTGGTGATCACCGGCCGCTGGGTGTTCTGGCCGGCCAAGGCCGAGTACGGGTCGGACGAGCCCACCACGCGGGGCATCTGGGCCCGCATCGGCCACGGCATCGCGGCGCGGCCGCGCGTCGTCTGGATCTCAACCGCCGTGGTGCTCGGCGCGATCGCGATCGCCGCCACCGGGCTGCAGGCCCACGGCCTGACCAACGCGCAGTCCTTCCGCGGCCACCCGGACTCGGTGGCCGGGCAGGCCGTGCTCGACCAGCACTTCCCGGCCGGCGCGGGCCAGCCGGTCCAGGTGTTCGGCAGCCCGTCGTCCGGCCCGCAGCTGGCCGCCGCGCTCCGCTCGGTCGACGGCCTCACCGCCGTGACCAAGCCGGTCACCGTGGTCGGCCACAGCTACCTGGAGGCCACGCTCACCTCGCCGCCGGACAGCCAGGCCGCCTACGACACCGTCGGGCAGGCGCGCGCGGCCACGGCGGCCGTGCCCGGCGCGGACGCGATCGTCGGCGGCACCACGGCGGTCAACCTGGACGTGCAGCAGGCCGCGGCCCATGACCGGGCCCTGATCATCCCGATCATCCTCGTCGTGGTGTTCGTCATCCTGGTGCTGCTGCTGCGGGCGCTGGTGGCGCCGCTCATGCTGATGGCGACCGTGGTCCTGTCGTTCGGCACGGCGCTGGGGATCAGCGCGCTGTTCTTCAACCACGTGTTCAACTTCGACGCGGCCGACACGTCCTTCCCGCTGTTCCTGTTCGTTTTCCTGGTCGCGCTGGGCATTGACTACAACATCTTCCTGATGAGCCGGGTGCGGGAGGAGTCGGCGCACCGGGGCGCCCGGCGGGGGGCGATCACCGGCCTGTCGGTCACCGGCGGGGTCATCACCTCGGCTGGCGCCGTCTTGGCCGGCACGTTCGCGGTGCTCAGCACGCTGCCGGTGACGTTCCTTACCGAGATCGGCTTCGCCGTGGCCGTCGGCGTGCTGCTGGACACGATCGTGGTCCGCTCGGTCCTGGTGACCGCGCTCAACCTGGACCTGGGCCGCTGGGTCTGGTGGCCGAGCAGCCTGTCGCGCCAGGCGGAGCCGCCGCCCGGCGAGTCGCTTCCCTCGGGCGAGGCGGCCGCTCGCCGGCGCGGCTAACCGGGCGGCTGACCGCGATCGGCGGGTCGGCGCGCCAGCCTCGGCCGCGCGGGCACGCCAGCTGCGGCGCGCCGAGGTGGGGCGGCACGCGGCTAGCGGCGCACGCCCGTATGCGCGCGGCGGCCGGGGGACGGCGGTGAGGGCGAGCTGCGGTAAGCCGCTATCCCCGGCTAAGGTGACCGGCCCTTGGCCGGGCCTGGCGGTCCGCTGCCATTGCGTGCAGGCAATCGCTATGCGGTTAGCCGCACGAAGCTTGAACTCGCCGACCGCATTGGGCCATTCTCATAGGCTGGGAAATGTCACAGCCAGTGATGCTCACGGTTTCTCTGGATGTTCTGGGAAACCGCTGCGACTGCTTAACCTGCGTCGCTCAGGTTCTAGCTGATCAACCCGCGCGATCGGCGGCGGGCTAGCGTGCTTCCGCCCGTGGCCCACCGCCGACTCGCGTCGTCAGTCAGAGGGCGCGCACCTGCGCGGCCTGCGGCCCCTTCGGCCCCTGGGTCACGCTGTACTCGACCTTCTGGTTTTCTTCGAGGCTGCGGTAGCCGTTCGCCTCGATCGCGGAGAAGTGAACGAAGACGTCACTGCTGCCGTCGTCGGGGGCGATGAAGCCATAGCCCTTGTCCGCGTTGAACCACTTTACGGTCCCCTGAGCCATTTTTGCTGTATGTCCTTCTGGAAGATCCTGAGACCCGCGCACTTCACGCGGATCAGCCATGATGGCGGCCATCGTACGAAACCTGGGAGTCGATCGCCAATTTTCCCGGATCCATTGAAGTGCCACGCTCTACGGCGTCGCGGCTTACTTGAATCCGGAGAGAATTCCGATCGCAAAGTCCGTCAACGGCTAAGGCCAATGTACCGCATCTGGCGGCACGGGTCGGCGTTCTCGTGGCGGAAAAACCACCCCGACCCGCAGGCCCCCTACCTGCGAAGATATGCCAGAAATGTCGCTGCTGTCCTCAGCCTCGCCGCTTACCTGCGGCACTGCGCCCGGCAGGATTTCCGAAACGCCTGGATGATCCGCCAGCGCGTCCGGCGGCCTGCGTCCGGCTGCCGCCCCCCGCGGCCCGCGGCCACTGCGGTCGCTCCGCGCGGCCCTGCCACTCGTCACGGGCCGGCCGGTCGTCGCGGCGCTGCCGGTCGTCGCCGAAGGGGCGGCCCGCGGCGGGCGCATGTCCCGGCCGGTCATCGCGGTACGGGCGCCCGCCGCCAGCGGGACGGCCGTCGCGGTACCCGCGGTCGCCGCCGAACGAGCGGTCGTCACGGTAACCGCCCGCGTCGCGGCCGGTGTCGTCGCGGTTCCAGCCGTCGCGGTTCCGGTCGTCGCGCCCGGGCCGGCCTGGCCCGCGCCGTACGGGCGCTGCGGGCCTCCCGGCCGGTAGGAGCCGGCCGACGAGCGCCCGCCCGTGCGCGGCCACCAGTCGTTGCCGCCCCGGTCGTCGCGGCGGCCCTGCCCGCCGCTGAAGTCGCGCTGCCCCCGGGGAGCGGCGCTACGGTCGCCGTCGCCCTGGCCGCGCCACCCCGGCCGCCGGCCGTCCCGCTCGGACGTCGGGCGCTGGACGGTCGGCGGTCGCCCCGCCGGCCAGGTCGTGGCGGTCGCCCCGCTCGCCCCGGTCGCTGCGCTGGAAGCCCTCGCCGCGGTCGGACCGTCCGGGCCGTCGGAACGTCGTCCCGGCTGGCCCGCGCCTGCGCCCTGGCTCACGGTCGGCCGTCGGTCGGTCGAACGCTCGCCGCGGTCCCGCGGTCCGGGTCGCCCGTCGAGCCGCGCGTCGCGGCCGGCGCCGGCGCTCGCGACGGCGCTCGCCCGGTCCGCTCGGCGGCCCTCGCCGGTCGAACGCGCGGGCCGCGTCGCCCGGCGCGGCCGGCGCGGTCGGCGCCCTCGCCCCGCGGGAACCGCTCGTCCCGGTCGCCGCGCCCGTTGCGCTCGCCGCGGCCGCGGAACCGGTCGTCGCGCGGCTTGTGGTCGCGCCGCGGCCGCCCCTCCCAGGGCTTGCCCATGCCGGGCCGGTCGTTGCGCGCCAGCCTTTCCTCCGGCCGCACCAGCTCGGCGACCTTGCCGGCCACCTCTACCCGGGGCGCGGTCGGCCCGGCGATGTCGGTGAGCACGGCGGACGTGCCGTCCACCGCGACGGCCTCGTGCGGCGTGATGCCGGCCTTGCGCATCATCGCGGTGACGTCCCGGACCTGGCTCCTGGTCTGCAGCGTGACGACCACGCCGTCGGCGCCGCCCCGGGCGGTGCGCCCCGAGCGGTGCACGTAGGCCTTGTGCTCCGTCGGCGGGTCGGAGTGCACGACCAGGTCGATGCCGTCGATGTGGATGCCACGGGCGGCGATGTCGGTGGCCACCATCACCCGGGCGATGCCGGAGGCGAACGCGGCCAGGTTGCGCGACCGCGCCCCCTGCCGCAGGTTGCCGTGCAGCTCCGCCGCCGGGATGCCGGACTCGGTGAGCTGGCGGGCGAGCCGTTCCGCCCCGTGCTTGGTCTTGGTGAACACCAGCGACCGCTTCTCACCGCCGGTCAGCGCGGAGATGATCGCCAGTCGGTTGCCCGGTTCGATGGTCAGCACGTGGTGCTCGATCTCGGCGGGGGAGGAGTTCTCGTCCACCGTGTGCAGCACCGGGTCGCTGAGGAAGCGCCGGGCAAGCACGTCGATGGCGGCGTCGAGCGTGGCCGAGAACAGCATCCGCTGCCCGCTGTCCGGCGTCGTGTCGAGCAGCCGTCGCACGATCGGCAGGAAGCCGAGGTCAGCCATCTGGTCCGCCTCGTCGATGACCGTGATCTCGACGGCGGACAGGTCGCACTCGCCCTGGCCGATCAGGTCGGCGAGCCGGCCGGGGGTGGCGACCACGATGTCGGTGCCGCGCTGCAGCGCGTTCACCTGCGGGCCGTAGGCGACGCCGCCGTAGATGGTGGTGGTCCACAGGTCCATCGCCCGGGCGAGCGGCCGGAGCACCATCGTCACCTGGGTGGCCAGCTCACGGGTCGGCACCAGCACCAGGCCGCGCGGCTTACCGCTCGAGCTGGTGCGGCCGGCCAGCCGGCCGACCAGCGGCAGCGAGAAGCCCAGGGTCTTGCCGGAACCGGTCCTGGCCCGGCCGAGAATGTCCTTGCCCGCCAGGCCGTCGGGCAGCGTGGCCGCCTGGACGGGGAACGGCGCGGTGATCCCCTGCTTGTCGAGGACCTCCACCAGCGGGGCGGGCACGCCGAGCGCGGCGAAGGTGACCGGGGTTTCCGTGGGGTCTTGCGGTTGCTCGGGCGCGGCGGAGCTGTCTGCGGGCATGGCAGTCAAAGAAAAATCGTCTCCAGGACTCGGGTGGTCGCTAGCCTCGGCGGTCATCGTGAACCCGCCGGTCATGCGTGGAGTATTGCCGCCACGCCTAGCAAACCGACGTCCGTGGATTCCGATTCCGGCGCACCGAGCGACCTACGCTGCCGTAAGTCTACGTCACCGGCCAGTCGGCCGCAGATGGTACCCCAGGCGGCTTGCGGGCCGTCGCCCCTTCCCCGGGCTAACCGGTCAGGCCGCTGCGGTCGCGGCGGTCACCGTCATGCGCGACGCGATGACGGCGACAAGCGCCCCGGCCCGTTCCAGGTCGGCCAGGTCCGGGCACATCGCGCTGACCACCCCGAGTGCCCCCGCGCCCGGGAACGCGACCAGCGCCTGCGCCTGCCCGGTCGTCACCGAACGGCCGTTCACCTGCCGGGTGACCTCGCCCTGGACCCGCACCCCCGGGTTGCCGCCTGCCGTGCGGAATTCCGCGACGACCCCCGCGCCCGCCGGGTGCCGCTCGCGGACCGCCGCCACGAGCACGTCGCCCGCCGCCTGGCCCCGGGCCGGGTCGAGCGGGCTGACGGCGATGGAGACGAGCACGATCGACGTCCGGCCGCCAACGGCGGTGCAGTCCACCCCGAGCCAGGCGGCCCAGTCGCCGTCGGCGCCCAGGCTGATCATCTCGTCTGGAACTGTTGCCATGATGCGGAACGGGCGCGGCGTTGCGCCTGTCACGTCCATCGCGACACCGGCCTTCCGGTTGTCGTCCTGAGCCCGCGGCCCCGTGCTCGCGCCCAGGTTTTCCTGCCTCACCAGGTAAGACGTTCTACCCAGCCAAATAGTTCAAAATCCCGGCCACCGAGATCCCGCCTCGCCTCCCGCCAAGCGCGCGGGTCCGCGCGACCCCCTCCAAGCAACCGCGAACCGGCAACGCCACCCCCGCCCGCTCCCGAGATAACAGCAAGAAGCGCTCCGCGCTCCGCGCCCGTGCTCCGTGCTCCGCGCCCGTGCTCCGTGCTCCGCGCCCGTGCTCCGGCGCCCGTGCTCCGCACCCGCGCCCGTGCTCCGCGCCGGGTCGTTGGCGCCAAAGGCCACGATAGAAGGAGGCGTTGGCGCCAACGACCCCGAGCGAGGCCAGGGCGGGGCGGCAGGGGTGCGGAAAGCGGGGGTAGGCGCGATCGTCCCGGACCTGGCGTCGGTGCTTGGCCCGCGACGGCTGGACGCCTGACCGGGCCGCCGTTAAACGGCCGCCGTGAAAATTGGAGAAACGACGATATATGTCGGCGCCCAGGCGCGCTCCGTGCGAGACAATGAGACCCCGGTTACCGCGGGACTACCGCGTGCAAGCCGGCGGCGAGTACGCGCTGAGCCCGGATGGCGGCTCGCGCGCACTCCACGGGACGTGACGGCGGCGCGGGCGCTTGCGGCTCGCACCGCGCCGCCGTCACCTCGTCCCCGGTCCGGTGGCCGCCGGCACGCTCCCGGACGTCAGCGCGCTTCGCCTTGACGTACCAGGCGGCGCCCCGGTTCGCCTCTGCGTGATAGCCGGTGTCACCTACCGGGCATATCGGACCCGGTCATGGTCATCGAGCGTGCGAAGACGGCTTACCCCAACGGTTCAGCCAGCCGCTACGGAATCTCCAGCCGCAGCGGGCCCCCGCCCGCCCGGGCGTCCAGCCGCCCCCGCACGTACGCGGCGCCCGCCGCGAACTCTCGCTCGTACCGCGCCGCGCCGACCGCCGCCCGGGCCGCGTCGGCCGCCTGCTGGTGGGCTTCCTCCATGATCGCCGTACCGCTGAACCGCTCGCCGCCGCCGCGCTCCCACAGCGGATCCGCCGCCCCGAGCAGCCAGGCGGTGCGCAGCGGGTCGCCGGTCTTCACCGACAGCCAGCCGAGCGTGTCGAGCGAGTAAGCCATCCCGATGACGTCGCCGAGTTCCTGCTTGCCCGCGAGGGCCTGGCGGAGCACCGCCTCGCAGTCGGCCTCCCGTCCGGGCATCTGGAACAGCGCGAAGCCGGACACCGCCAGCAGGTAGGTGCTGATCCACTGCTCGCCGGTGTCCGCGCCGAGCATCGCCAGCCCTTCCTCGCAGACCGCCACGCAGTCGGCGGGCCGGCCGGACAGCTGGTGCAGGTGGCCGAGCTGCGCCATCAGCATCAGCTCGCCCGCCTTGTCACCGACTGCGCGCAGCCGGGACCGGGCCTCGTCGGTCACCTTGGACGCCTCGTCGTGCCGGCCGAGGAAGGTGAGCGTGAGCATGGTGTGCTGGTAGCCGCGGGCGGAGATCGCGTCGTCGCCCAGCACCAGGGCCATCGCCGTCCCGGCCTCGCAGTCGGCCAGGGCGTCGGCGATGTGCCCCTGGAACGACCGGAGGAAGCCCCGGTTGACCAGCGCCCGCGCCCGCTCGGCCCCGGGTTCGGTGAACCGGTCGAGCACCTTGGTCAGCCAGTACCCGCCCTCGCCGAGCAGCCCGGAGATCTGCCAGTACCCGTACAGCGAGCAGGCGATCTCCGCGCCGGCCCGCCAGCGCTCCCGCGCCACCGCCGTTACCAGCAAGCCGGCGGCCCCGGCGGCCTGTGACGACTCCGCGCCGCCCGCCGGGGCGGGCCCCGGGTCGCCGTCGGCTTCCAGCGCGTACTCCAGCGCGGCCCGCAGGTTGGCGTGCGCCTCGCGCAGCTCGTGGTAGCGGTCCATCTGGTCGTTTTCCGCGAAGTGGACGCCGAAGTACCGGGCAAAGCGCAGGTACCAGGCGATGTGCCGGGCCCGGCAGGCGGCGACCTCGCTGGTGGACTCCAGCCGCTCGGCGCCGAACTCCCGCACCGTGTCCAGCATCCGGTACCGCTCGCCCTCGCGGAGCACCACCGACTTGTCGACCAGCGCGATCAGCGCGCTGACCACGTCCGGTCGCTCCAGCGCCACCTCCGCGCAGACTTCCTCGGCGGCGGTCAGGCTGAACGTCCCGGCGAACACGGAGAGCCGCGCCCAGAGCCGCCGCTCGGCGGGGGAGCACAGCTCGTAGGACCACTCGATGGCTGTCCGCAGCGTCTGGTGCCTGGGAAGCGCGCCAGGCCGGCCGCTGGACAGCGCCTCGAACCGGTGGTCGAGCCGCTGCACCAGGACGTCAAGCGGCAGCCGGCGCAGCTGCACCGCCGCCAGCTCGATGGCCAGCGGTATGCCGTCGAGCCGACGGCAGAGCCGGATCACGTCGGCCACGTTCTCCGCGGTGACCGAGAAGCTCGGCACCGCGGTCGCCGCGCGCAGCGCGAACAGCTCGACCGCGTCGCCGCCGGCCGGCCCGCGGGCACCCGTTCCCGCGGCGCCGCCGGTCAGCGCCAGCCGGTCGTTCTCCGGCACCGGCAGCGGCCCGATCGGGAACGTGTGCTCGGCCGGCATGTCGAGCGGCTGCCGGGAGGTGGCGAGCACGGTCACGCCGGGCGCCTCGTGCAGCACGGCCTGCGCCAGGTCGGCGCACGCGTCGAGCAGGTGCTCACAGGTGTCGAGGATCAGCAGCAGCCGCCGGTCACGCAGGTACTCGAGCACCGCGTCGAGCGCGGACCGCGCGTCCTGCTCGGGCAGCCCGAGCACGCTGGCGACGGTGTTGGGCAGCAGCGCCGGGTCGCGCAGGCCGGACAGCTCGACGATCCACGGCCCGTCCGGGTAGCCGGCCGCCGCCTGCGCGGCCGCGACCAGCGCGACCCGTGTCTTGCCGACCCCGCCGGGCCCGACGATGGTCACCAGGCGGCAGTCAGCTAGCATCACGGCGATCCGCGCGAGCTCGTCCTGCCTGCCAACGAAGTCGGTGTACCCGCCCTGTGGGGAACGTCCGGCCACTGAACCTATCACCGCCAACGTCGACCGCTGTACGCGAGCCTGAAACCGGCCGTAGCGACCCGCTTGCGCTAGAGATATCACTAAGCGCAATCTCGCGTCACGGTGAACCCGAAGTCCGCGTGCTGTTTAGGTAGAACAACCCATGGGCCGCCTACCTGCGGTAAGCATTCTGCCATGATAAGTACCTATAAACGTGACACGTGCCTGTCGGCGGCGTTTCCTGCCTGTCCTGGCAGGCGGCCGCCCGCTAGGTAGGCGGCGGCAGGCGCGCTAGGTATAAAGGTACGGATCGGCTCGGTCGAACCCGGAGGACAACATGCGCGATGCCGCCCTGCTCGGCGCCCGGCTGCTGCTCGGCAGCTACATGGGCATCCACGCGAGCCAGAAGCTGTTCGGCAAGTTCCACGGTCCGGGCCTGGACGGGATCGGCAAGGTCTTCGAGAAGAACGGCCTCGCACCGGGACGGGAGATGGCGATGGCCGCGGCGGCGACGGAGATCGCCGGCGGCGTGCTGACGATCACCGGCATCGCCGACCCGGCCGGCCCCCTCGCGGTGATGGGCGCGATGTCCGTCGCCGCCGCGCACAACCGGGAAGGCGGCCTGATGGCCGCGCGTGGCGGCGTGGAGCTGCCGGTCGCCTACGCCACCCTGGCCCTGACCCTCGCCGCGACCGGCCCGGGCAAGTACAAGCTCGGCCGGGCGCTCCCCGGCCCGCTCACCGCCCTGGCCGTGCTCGGCGGCGGCGTCGCCGCGGGCGCGCTCATCGCCAAGATGATCACGAGCAGGTCCGCCCCGGCCGAGCCGGTCACGGAGCCTTCCGCCGCCGCACCCGGCTCCTGATCAGTGGAGGAATAACGGGGGCGTGCCGCGCGTCGCCCGCCCCCGTTACTCCTGATTCGCCAGCGTGACGCGGGCGCCGGCGGATCGTGGTCGCCGCGGTGGCACCGGCACCCCCGGTGCCCGGGTGGCCCGGGAGGCCGGGAGACCCGGCAGAGCGGAGGTTCACGTGAGCGCGGAAACCGAAGACGAATGGTCGGTCGGCCAGCTCGACCTGGAGGCCTACCTGAGGCGGGTCGGCTACGCCGGGCCCGCCGAGCCGTCCGGTGTGGCGCTCGCCGCCCTGTACCGCGCGCACCTGGCCGCGGTCAGGTTCGAGAACCTGGACGTGTTCCTGCGCGGCGCGGTCGACGTCAGCCTGGAGGCGATCCAGGACAAGATCGTCGGCCGGGGCCGCGGCGGCTACTGCTACGAGCAGGCCCAGCTGTTCGGCGCGGTGCTGGAGCGGCTGGGCTTCGGCGTGGACCGCCTGCTGGCCCGGGTCGGCCCGGACGGCGGCCCGGCCCCGGCGCGTTCGCACCTGACCCTGCGGGTCACCAGCGGCCAGGACGTCTGGCTGGCCGACCCGGGCTTCGGCTCGTCGCCGCCCGCGCCGCTCAGCCTGCGGCGCTACCGCTCCGGCGGCCCGCAGGAGGTCGACGGGTGGGTCTACGAGGTGGCACCGGACACCGAGCACGGCGAGGAGGTGTGGAAGCTGCGCACCTTCGCCGGCGGCGAGTGGACGACGATGCACCGGTGGACGTACGACAAGGTCCACCCGGTCGACGTGTCCCTGTCGAACTACTACACCTCCACCCACCCGGACTCGTGGTTCACCTGGCAGCCGGTCGTCGTGCGGCGTGACCCGGACGCGATCCGCTCGCTCCTCGGCCGCAGCTACACGGTGAACCGCCCCGGCCAGGAGAAGGAGCGCCGCGAGCTGACCGACCGGGAATTCGCCGCGGTCCTCACCGGCGAGTTCGGCCTGCGGCTGACCATGGACGAGCTGGACGCGGTGGTGGCGGCTCCCACCGGCCAGGGGCGGAAGCTGCGGGCCGGCGTCGATCCTGGTAGCTGACCGGCGGCGGCGTCGCCCGCGGCGGCGGGCTTTCCAGCGGCCCGCACCCGGGGGGACGGAGGCTGGCCGGGACAGGCTGGCCGGGGGCAGGTAGCCGGCCAGGCCGGGCCGGGGCGGGGAGACTAGTCGGCGGCAGGCTCGGCGACGTTGTCCATGGCCGGGGCCTCGTCCACGCTGTCGTGCAGCACCGAGCGCATCCGGGTGAAGCCGGGCAGCGCCCAGGCCACCAGCACCGCGCCGGCCACGCAGGCCAGCCCGCCGGAGATCACCGAGGCGGCGTCGCCGAAGGCGGTGGCGACCGCGCCCGCCTCCAGGTCGCCGAGCCGCGGGCCGCCGGCCACCACGGCCATCTGCACGCCCATCAGCCGGCCGCGCATCCCGTCCGGCCCGGCGAACTGGATGATCGTGTTGCGGAACACCGACGACAGCACGTCCGCCCAGCCCGCGACGGCCAGCAGCACCAGGGCCAGCGGCAGCCAGCGGGCCACGCCGAAGCCGGCGATGGACAGCCCCCAGACCAGCACGCAGGCGATGACGGCGAGCCCCTGCCGTCGCACCCGGCCGACCCAGCCGCTGGTCAGCGCCCCGATCAGCGCGCCGGCCCCGGGCGCCGCGTACAGCAGGCCGACGGTGGTCGCGCCGCCGCCGAAGAAGTTCGCGGCCAGCGCGGGGAACAGCGCCCGCGGCATGCCGAACACCATCGCGTTCACGTCGATCACGTACGCGCCCTGCACCGGCTGCGACCGGCGGATGAAGCGCAGCCCGTCCATCGTGGACCGCAGCCCGGGCCGTACGGGCGCGGTGCCGGGTTCCCCGGTATCCGGCACCGGCTTGGGGGACATGGTGAGCACGGAGACGAACGCCACTGCGAAGCTGGCCACGTCGATCCAGTAGACCAGGTGCACGCCCGCCCCGGCCAGCAGCAGGCCGGCCATGGCGGGCCCGACGATCGCGCCGAGCTGGAACAGCGACTGGAAGATCGCGTTGGACGAGGGCAGCATCTCCATGCCGACCATGGCCGGGCAGCATGGCGTTGCGGGCTGAGCTGTCGATGCCGCTCAGCGCGGCGGTGAAGGCCGGGAACACGAACAGCGGCCACAGCCGCGGCCCGAAGTCGGAGTTGAGCGCGAGTGCCGTGCTGCTCAGCGCGCCGAGCGCCTCGACGATCAGCAGGATCTTGCGCCGGTCCATCGCGTCGACCAGCGAGCCGCCGAGCAGCGAGCCGAAGATCAGCGGGAACAGCTGCACCAGCGACACGAGGCCGACGACCAGCGACGACTTGGAGATCGCGTACACCTGGAACGGCACCGCGACGGTGGTGAGCTGGTTGCCGAGGACCGAGACCCCGAGCCCGAAGACCAGCGCCCGGTAGTCCCGCGACCGGCGCAGCGGCGTGACGTCGAGCAGGATCTGCCCAGCCAGTCCCCGGGGCGTTCTCGAACTCATCGGTGACTCATCTGACCAGGCATCGGGGAAAGAATATCGTAAGAGCGGCTAACGAACGGGTGCGAGCATTCCTCACCAGGAAAGCAGTCGGAAGCCGACATCTGGCCGCTGCCGGCGCCGGATTCTCCACGCGGCCCAGGCAGGCCGGGCGCGGGGTGGCTGCGTCGCCGGTCAGTCGAGGCCGTCGAGGGCCGCGCGCAGCCGGGCGGCGGCGGCCTCGGGGACGATGTCGCCGATGAACGCGCCCATGGCGGTCTCCGAGCCGGCCGTGTACTTCAGCTTGTCCGCGGCCCGGCGGGGCGAGGTGACCTGGAGCATCAGCCGGACGTCGTCCCGGCCCAGGCGTGCACCGGGGCCTGCGTGCCAGCCGGCGATGTACGGCGTCGGGGTGTCGTAGAGCCGGTCGAGCGCGCGCAGCACCCGGCGGTACAGCACCGCGATCTCGTCCCGCTCGGCGTCGCTGGTCGCGGCCAGGTCAGGGATGTGCCGGTGCGGGAGCATGTGCACCTCGACCGGCCAGCGGGCCGCGAACGGCACGAACACGGTGAAGTGCTCGCCCGCGATCAGCACCCGCTCGGACGCCGACTCGAACGCCAGGATGTCGGCCATCAGCGGCCCGCCGTAGGCGGCGATCGAGGCGAGCAGGTTCCTGGTGCGCGGCGTGACGTACGGGTAGGCGTAAATCTGCCCGTGCGGGTGGTGCAGGGTGACGCCGATCTCCGGCCCCCGGTTCTCGTACACGAACACCTGGCGCACCCCAGGCAGCCGGGACAGCGCGGCGGTCCTGTCCGCCCACGCCTCGACCACGGTACGGGCCCGGGACACGCTGAAGTCCGCCCACGACCCGGACCGCTGCGGGCCGAAGCACACCACCTCGCACCGCCCGTAGCCGGGCAGCGACCGCCCCAGCCCGATCGACCCGAGCAGGGCGCCGCCCGGGTCGGTGCCGCCGGGTCGGTGCCGCCCGGGTCGGTGCCCTGCGGGCCGGTGCCCTGCGGGCCGGCCGTGGCGGGCCAGGCGGCGGATTCCGGCAGGCCGGGGCCGAACGACGGCGAGCGGTTCTCGAACACCGCCACGTCGTAGTGTGTCCGGGATCTCCGTCGGGTTGCCCGGCGACGACGGGGCGAGCGGGTCCAGCTCGGCCGGGCGGCAGGAACACGCGGTCCTGCCGGGCCGCGGCGATCGAGATCCACTCCCCGGTGAGCGGGTCCTGCCGCAGCGTGGGCAGGGCCGGCCGGGGGACCGGCTCGCCGGGTGTCGGCCGAACGCCGCGGCGGCAGCGCCGTGTCGGCGTCGTCGAAGTAGATAAGCTCCCGGCCGTCGCTCAGCCGGGTGACCCGCTTGATGATCGCGCCCATAGGCACCCGCCGTCCTTCCGCCACCCGCTCGCCGCCAGCGCCCCCATCTTCCCCCGAATCCCGCCCCGCCGCCTCCCCGGGCCGCCCCCGCCGCCTCGCCTCGCCGCCCCGGCCTCGCCTCCCCTGCCCCGCGTCGCCGCGCCGCCGCGCCCTCGCCTCGCCGCGCCGCCGCGCCCCCGCGCCCCGCCTCGCCTCGCCTCGCCTGCCTCGCCTCGCTGCCCCTGCCCCGCCCCGCCGCCTCGCCTCGCCTCGCCTCGCCTCGCCGGCCACCGGCCCCGGCCCGACGCCGTCGCGGCCCTGAGCGGCCGCTCGACCGCCCCGGCGCCGCCTCGCCGCCCCGGCGCCGCCTCGCTGCCGCCGGCGCCGCCTCCGGCGCCCGCCTCGCCGCGTCGCCTCCGGCCCCGGGCGCGCACCAGCTCGGTTGCGCTTTCGCCTGCTTCTATCGAGGCCGTTCGCGCTTTCCACCCGAAAGGATCCTTGTACACCTCAGCTTCGCAAGTACGGCGGGTCGGCGTCGCTGACCTGGTTTGACCTAGAGGTGGCGCGTGTGCGCGCGGACTTTCGCGAGTGCCTGCCAGGCCGCCTCCGGGTGGCGCGTCTCGTCAGGGTCGCCGTTGAACGGGTCGAGCACGACGGTGCCGGCGCCGAGCAGCCGCAGCTGGTCGAGGTCACCGAGGACCTGGTCGATGGTGCCCTCGCCGGCCAGGCGCCCGGGGCCGGTGACCGCTGACTCCGTCAGCCGCAGGGCGATGCGCGGGGCCAGGCCGGGCAGGGGCCGCCGTTGCTCGCCCGCGGCCGACGTCATCCGGTCAACCGCCTCGCGCAGCCAGGGCATGGTGAACCGGAGCGGGTGCCAGGCGTCGCCGAAGCGCACCGCGCGGCGCAGGCCGGCATCGCTGTTGCCGCCGATCCAGACCGGGATCCGCCCGGCGCGGTAGTCCTGCTCATCGGCCCAGGCGGCGCGCAGCGCCAGCAGGCAGTCGTCGGTCAGCTGGCCGCGCCGGGCGAACGGGACGCCGAGCGCATCGAACTCCTGGGCCGCCCACCCGACGCCCACGCCGAGGACCAGGCGGCCCCCGCTGAGGTCGTTGAGGTTCGCGGCCATCCGCGCGATGGCGAGCGGATGCCGGTACGGCGCGATCAAGACGGTCGTCCCGAGCCTGACCCCGCTGGTGATCCCGGCCAGCCAGGCGAGCGTGGTGAACGGCTCGTAGAAGGGCGCCGGGTACTGCCCGGCGACGTCGCGGGTGACGGCGATGTGGTCCGAGATCATCAGCAGGTCGAAGCCGAGGCCTTCGACCGTCTGGGCCCACCGGCGCAGCCCGGCCGGGTCGGTCCCTGGCCCGAAGTTCGGTACGTTCACGCCGATGTGCACCGGCCGAGACTACCCATCGCTGACCGCCCGGCACCAGGTCGGGTGCCTGCGCGGCCGGACCCGTCACCGTCGCGGCTCATCGCGGGCCCGGACGGGCACCCGCACGGAACCTGGTCGATCAGGAATGAACAGTTATCAAACTAAACGGTGACGTCCGGGCCCTATGGCCGACTGGTCTGACCTGGGTGATCGTGCCTGTGCGAGCGTGACTATATCGTATTGTGCTGATAAGGACACGTTCCGTATGCGATCCTGGCTAGGGTGATGGCGAACTCACGGGGAAGCCTCGCTTGCTGGGCAGGGACCAGCGCAGGGGGTGTGTGATTTGTCGGGTTCTCCAAGGTGGACGGCATCGACGGCCGGTTACGCTCTGGATATGCCGGATACAGAGCGTTTTGAGCTGGTGCGGCGGCCGCTCGGGTGGGATCTCGCCCCGGCCGACGTGCTGCGCCTGGTCAGGGACGACGCGCACCCGGTGGCGCTGTTCGGCGACTGGGCCGGCGGCGGCGACGTGGTGGCCTCCGAGCCCGTCCTGGTGCGGGCCGCCCCGGACGCGCTCGGCGACGTCCTCGACCCGCCGTTCCCGCCCGGGGCCGACGGCGGCGCGGCGGGCGGGCCCAGCGCGGAGGGGGCCGCCTTCGGCGGGGGGTGGATCGGCTACCTCGGCTACAGCGCGGGCGGCGAGGCCCTGCCGGCCACCGGGCCGCGCGCCCTGCCCGCCTGGTGGTTCGGCTTCTACGACCACGTGCTGCGCCGCGACCGGGCGACGGGGGAGTGGGCGTTCGAGGCGCTGTGGACCCAGGCCCGCGCGGCGGCGCTGGAGGGCCGGCTCGCCGAGCTGAGCCACCGTGGCGAACTGGGGCGCGCCGTCCCGTCCGGCGGCCGCGCCTACCAGTTCTCGCCGTTCCGCCTGGTGCCGAGCCCGGCCCGGCACCAGGAGGCGGTGCGCACGGCGGTGGAGTACATCCGCCAGGGGGACATCTTCCAGGCCAACATCACCCTGCGCGCCGAGGCGGAGCTGACCGGGGACCCGCTCGACGCGTTCTGCCAGGGGGCGTCCGCGCTCCAGCCGCCGTACGCCGCGTTCATCGGCGTCTCGGCCGCGCCCGGCGACGGGCGCGGCCCGGCCGCCCGCGCCGCGGTCGCGTCGCTGTCGCCCGAGCTGTTCGTGCGCCGGGCCGGCGACACCGTCTCCTCCAAGCCGATCAAGGGAACCGCCCGCCGGGCCGGCGACGCCCTTGAGGCCGCCGCGCAGCGGGCCGAGCTCGAGGCCTCGGCCAAGAACCGGGCGGAGAACGTGATGATCGTCGACCTGGTGCGCAACGACCTCAGCCGGGTCTGCGTCCCCGGCTCGGTCACCGTGCCGGTGCTGCTCGGCCCGGAGCCGCACCCCGGCGTCTGGCACCTGGTCTCCACGGTCACCGGCACCATGAACCCGGGCGCGGGCGACGGTGACCTGATCCGGGCCGCGTTCCCGCCCGGCTCGGTGACCGGGGCGCCCAAGGTCCGCGCCCTGGAGATCATCGACGAGCTGGAGACGGCGCCCCGGGAGGCCTACACCGGCGCGATCGGTTACCGCTCGCCGGCCGCGGGCCTGGAGCTGAACGTGGCCATCCGCACCTTCGAGTTCGCCGCGGGCCGGGCCTGGATCGGCGCGGGCGGCGGCATCGTCGCCGACTCCGACCCGGCCGCCGAGTACGCCGAGTGCCTGATCAAGGCGACGCCGCTGCTCACCGCGGTCGGCGCCCGCTGGACCTGGACACCCGGTCGCGCCCGGGCGCCGGACACCGGCGGGCGGCGGCCTGGCCGCGGCGCTGCCCCGCCCGGCCGCCGGCGTCTTCACCTCGCTGCTCGTCACCGGCGGGCGAGACCCGCGGCCTGGCCGCCCACCTGGCCCGGCTGGACGCCAGCGTCCGCGAGCTGTACGGCAAGGAACTGCCCGCGTCGCTCGCCGGCGAGCTGGCCCGCTGCCTGGCTGGCCGGCCGTCCGGCCGGCTGCGCATCACCGTCCGCCCGGTCGGCGGCCCGCTGCAGGCCACCGTCGAGGTGGTGCCGCTCGGCCCGCGGCCCGCCGCCGTCGCCCTGCGGCCGGTGACCGTCCCCGGCGGCATCGGCGCGCACAAGTACCGCGACCGGCGGCTGCTCGCCGACCTGGCCAGCCGGGAAGGCCTGTCACCCGACGAGCAGCTGCTCCTGGTGGACGAGACCGGCGAGCTGCTCGAGACCGACCGGGCCTGCGTGTTCGCGGTCATCGACGGGGTGCTGCTCACCCCGCCCGCCGACGGCCGCATCCTGCCCGGCACCACCCGCGCCGCCGCGCTGCGCGCCGCCCACGGCCTCGGCGTCAAGGTCGGCCAGAAGCCGCTCACCCTGGACGAGCTGACCGCGGCCACCGAGGTCTTCGTCACCAACGCGGTCGTCGGCGTCCTCCCGGTGACCGCCGTCGCCACCCGCGGCCGCGCGCTGGTCGCCTGGCCCGGTCGCCGCCGCCGTCGCCGCCGCCCTTGACCGCCGCCCGCCGGACGAGCCGTTCACCCCGGCCGCCCTCGCGGGCGCGTCCGGACCCGCGGGCGCGCTCACCCCGGCGGGCCCGCTGGCCGCCTTCGGCGCGCCGCGCGCCCCCCGGCTGGCCGGCCGTCCGGCGCCCGCCCGGCGATCGTCCTCATCGACAACTACGACTCGTTCACCTGGAACCTGGCCCACCTGCTCGACGGCGCGGGCGCGCGGGTCGAGGTCGTCCGCAACGACGAGGTCACCCCGGACGAGGTGATCGCGGCCGCCCCGGCGGGCGTGGTGATCTCTCCCGGCCCGTGCGCCCCGGCCGAGGCGGGCATCAGCATCGCCGCCGTCACCGCCTGCGCCGCGGGCGGGCGTGCCGCTGCTCGGCATCTGCCTGGGCCACGAGGCGATCGGCGCCGCCTTCGGCGCCCGCGTCGTCGCCGCCCCCCGCCCGGTGCACGGCCAGGCCTTCGCCGTCGCAGCACGACGGCACCGGCGTGCTGCGCGGCCTGCCCAGCCCGTTCCAGGCCACCCGCTACCACTCGCTCATCGTCGACGAGTCCACCCTGCCCGCCGACCTGCTGGTCACCGCGCGCACCGAGGGCATCCCGATGGCCATCCGGCACCGGACCCGCCCGATCGAGGGCGTCCAGTTCCACCCCGAGTCGATCCTGACCACCCACGGCGCCGACGATCATGGCCGCCTTCCTAGCCACCGCCCGCCCGCCCCGGTAACCCCGCCCTGCGGACCCGCCCCGTACCCAGCGGCCTCGTTCCGAGCGGGTCGTTGGGGCCAACGGCGTCGATAGAAGCAGGTGATGGCGCCAACGACCCGCTAACCGCCGGTCTCCTGGCGCGGTCCCGCTGATGCCGCGCCGCTGGGCGTGGCCGTCGCCCGCGCGGTCTCGCTGACGTCGCGGCTGGGCGGGTAGCGCGAACCCCCGGACCTATCGGGTGGAATGCGCAAACGGCCGCGATAGAGGCAGGCGAAAAGCGCTACCGAGCCGGTGGGTGCGGGCTGCCGCGCGGCGCGTTCTCGGCCGCGCTCAGCGCCGGGGCCGGTGGCCGGGGCAGGCCGGGGCGGGCCGGGGTCGATGGCGCCAGCGGCCTCGTTCCGAGCGGGTCGGCCGGGGCAGGCCAGGGGCGGGCCGGGGTCGATGGCGCCAGCAACCGGGTGAAGGCTGGGGCGCCCGGGTCACACCAGGTCAGGCGGGGTCTGGGGAAGTGGCCCGTTGGGTGCGGCTCCGGGGCTTACCAGATCTTAGCTATGACCTGGATCACAACCGGTGGACGCGTTAGTAAGGTAAGCCTAGCCTTAGCTATCGTGACTTGGGCGGACAGCGTACCGAACCTGCTGATCGGGCTCGTGAGGGCCTCGAGGCTGGGCTGGTGGTAACCATCCTGCTCGCGGCCGTGCGCAAGATGGCGGCGGCCGGGCCGGACAGGGCGGGAAGCCGGCCGTCTCGACCGCGCCGGTCTGGCTCGGGCGTGCTCGGCGCGGTGACGCTGTCCGGCGCGTTCGCCGCGGTGCTGACGTTCTCGCGTCAGCGTGCTCACCAGCGCCGGGCAGGAGGCGGTCGGCGGCCTGCTCAGCGTGCTGGCGGTGCTCCTGGTCACCGGGATGATCTTCTGGATGCGCCGCACCGCGGCCACCCTGTCGGCGCACCTGCGCGGCGAGGTGGAGCGGGCCGCTGGCGATCGGGGCCGGCGCGCTCACGCTGACCGCGTTCCTGTCCGTCGGCCGCGAGGGCCTGGAGACGACGCTGTTCCTGTGGACCGCGGCCAAGGCGTCGGGGCAGACGGTCGGGCCGCTGGTCGGCGCGGCGATCGGCATCGCCGCCGCGATCGTGCTGTGCTGGCTGCTCTACCGGCGGGCCGTCCACCTGAACGTGGGCGTGTTCTTCAACCGGACCGCGATCGCGCTGATCGTGATCGCGGCCGGCGTGCTCGCCTACGGCCTCGGCGACCTGCAGGACGCGGGCTGGCTGCCCGGCCACGCCTGGATCGCGTTCGACCTGACCGCGCACATCGACCCCGAGCTCCTGGTGGGCCTCGATCATCACCGGCGTCACCGAGCTCGTCGCCGAAGATGACGGTGCTGCAGGTCGTCGCCTGGCTGGCCTACCTGGTCGTGGTCATCCCCGCGTTCGTGACCGCGGGCCGCGCCGCGCTCCGCGAAGGCCGCGGCCGCTGCGAAGGCCGCCGCCCCTGTCCCCGCCGGCAGCCCGGCCGCGGCCGCCGCCGCGCCGGCCGCCGCTGCCGAGCAGCCCGCGAGCGTGACGCCGCCGCCGCTCGCCGCTGCCGCCGGCGCCGGCGGCGGCGATGGCGGCGCCCCCGGCCAGCCTGGTTCGGCCGGCGAGCCCGGCGGGCCCGCGCGCTCGGCCGGCCGCTGGGAGCGGGTGGCCGGGCGGCGCCCGTGGCTCGTCGCCGGGGTACTGGTCGTCGTGCCCGCGCTGGCGGCCGGGCGTGACCGATCGCCGCGCTGCCCGCCGCGGCGACCAGCGCGGCCGCGGACGGTCACGGTGAGCCGCACCGACTGCGCGCCGCAGTGGTCGACCGCCGCGCCGGGCACCCAGACGTTCACGGTGACCAACAACTCCGGGCTGGCCGGCGAGATCAACCTGGACAACGCGGGCGGCGCGGTCATCGGCGAGATCGAGACGATCGGCCCGGCCACGTCCGCGCCGCTGACCGCGACCCTCGGCGCCGGCACCTACACGTTCCGCTGCCTGATGGGCAGCCTGCCCGCGACCGCCTCCCAGCCGGTCACCGTGTCGGCGGGCGGCGCCAGCGCCGGCCGCCGCGCCGGTCGCGGTCAAGCCGGTCACCGTTGAGCGACCTCACCGGCCCGAACAAGCAGTACCAGGGGTACGCCGCCGCGCAGCTCGCCGCCCTGTCCGCCGCGACCGTCGCGATCCAGGCCGACCTGCGCCGCGGCAACCTGGCCGCGGCGCGCAAGCGGACTGGCTCGCCGCCCAGCTCGACTGGGAGCGGGTCGGCGCCTCCTACGACAGCTTCGGCGACCTGGGCCTGGCGGTGGACGGGCTGCCGGACGGCCTGCCCGACGGGGTGAACGACAAGGGCTTCACCGGCCTGCACCGCCTGGAGTACGGCCTGTGGCACGGCCAGCCCGCCAGCGAGCTGCTGCCGGTGGCCGCGACGCTGGCGAAGAACGTCGCCACCGTCCGCAAGAACCTGACCACGCGACGACCTGGCCGGCGACCCGACCCAGCTGCCGATCCGCGCGCACGAGATCATCGAGGACGCGCTGCGCGACCACCTGTCGGCCATCGACGACCAGGGCGCCGGCGCGGCGTACCCGATGACCTACGCCGACACCGCAGGTCGACCAGGCGGTGCTCGGCTACCTGGCCACCCTGATCGACCAGCGCCAGCCCGGCCTGGTGGCCACCGCCGACCGCGCAGCTGGCCACGCTGGACGCCGCCCTGAACGCCACCCGGGTTAACGGCCAGTGGCCGCCAGCGACGGAGGTACCGCTCGCCGCGCGGCAGAACGTGGACGCGGCCATCGGCGCGCTGCTGGAGACACTCGCCTCCGTTCCGGACCTCCTTGAAGTCCCGCCCGCCCACTAAGAAGCCCGACCACCCGCTAAGGCCAAGGCCGCCATCGCCGATACGCAACCTCAGGAGTCAATCCCGTGGACGTCAGCCGCCGCAACTTCCTCAAGGGCACCGCGACCGGCGTGGCAGGCACCGCGCTCGCCGGCGGCGTGCTGATCGGCGGCGCGCACGCCGACGCCCAGGCGGCGTCTACCGCCGACAGCGGCCCGGCCGAGGTGGCGTCCTACCCGTTCCACGGCCCCCACCAGTCCGGGGTGCTTACCCCGGGGCCGTCCGGCAAGCAGGCGTTCACCTGCGTCGCGGCCTTCGACTCCACGGCGGCGGGCAAGGCCGCGCTCGCCGACCTGCTGCAGACCGTCACCGACCGGGCCCGCTTCCTCACCGTCGGCGGCACCCCGCCCAACCTCGGCGTCAGCCAGCCGCCGTCGGACAGCGACGTGCTCGGGCCGGTGGTGCCCGCCGACGGGCTGACCGTGACCGTGTCGGTCGGGTCGAGCCTGTTCGACGACCGCTACGGGATCGCCGCCGCCAAGCCGCGCAAGCTCAGGCCGATGGTCGCCTTCCCCAACGACTCGCCCGACCCGGCCTGGCTGCACGGCGACCTGCTGGTGCAGCTGTGCGCGAACCACCCGGACACCGTCCACCACGCGATCAGGGACATCACCAAGCACACCCGGGGCGGGATGCAGCTGCGCTGGAAGCTGGAGGGCTACAGCTCGCCGCCCCGCCCGTCCGGCACCGGCCGGAACCTGCTCGGCTTCAAGGACGGCACCGCCAACCCGACCGGCACCCTGGCCAGCAGCCTGATCTGGGTCGACGACCCGGCCGAGCCCGCCTGGGCGCGCGGCGGCTCCTACCTGGTCGTACGGCTGATCCGGATGCTGGTCGAGTTCTGGGACCGCGTGTCCATCAACGAGCAGGAGGGGATGTTCGGCCGTCGCCGGGACAGCGGCGCGCCGCTGGACGGCAGCAGCGAGTTCGACACCCCCGACTACAAGGCCGACCCGAACGGGTACGTGATCCCGCTCGACTCGCACATCCGACTGGCCAACCCGCGCACCCCGCAGACCGCCAACCAGCGCCTCATCCGCCGCTCGTACAACTACGACCTCGGCCTGGACGTGAACGGCAACATCCAGGCCGGCCACATCTTCGTCGCCTACCAGCAGGACGTGGAGCGGCAGTTCGAGACCGTGCAGAGGCGGCTGATCGACGAGCCGCTGGTCGACTACGTGCAGCCGTTCGGCGGCGGCTACTTCTACACCCTGCCCGGCGTCACCGGGGCCAGCGACTGGTACGGCCGGGGGATGCTGGCTTAAGCGCGCCCCTCGCGAACCGCCCGCCCGGTCGCCCCGTGTGTTTCCACGGAAAGAATTTTTCTGGCGGTAACTTTTTGCGCGCATAGCGTGATTTGTTACCGCCAAGAAAAACGTTTCCGATGATCATGGCGCTGAACCAGCCCGGCGACGCTGATAACAGCAACAAGCGCTGCGCGCAAGGCTGAGGTTTCCGGTTCGCCGTGGCGGGTGTGTCGGGGGCGGCGGGTGATGATGCGGCCGCTGGAACGCCGCCGACAGGCCGCCGCCCGCGTCGCCCGTCACCTCGCGCAGCTGCCGCACGTTCACCGTGGAGCGTACTGATAACAGCAGCGGAGCGCGGCAAAGCCCGCGCGGCAAAGCCCGCGCGGTCCCGGGCGGTGCCGCGCCGGGTTGCCTGGCGGCGGTTTCCGCAGCGTGGCGCGGCCGGGTTACCGGGGCCGGGCGCCCGGGGCGTTGCCGGTGGCCACCGCGAGCAGGCGGGACGCCTCGGGCGGCGGCGGGTCGTGGTCGGGACGCCATACGGCGGTGAGACGCCTGGTCAGCGGCGGGGCGGCGACCTCGACGGCGACCAGGCGGCCGAGGACCAGGTCGTCGCGGACCGCCAGGCGGCTGAGCACGCCGGGGCCCACGCCGGCCGCGATCGCCGAGCGGACGGCGGCGCTGGTGCCGAGTTCCATCGCGATCCGCGCCTGCAGCGCCGGGTGCTGCGCGGCCAGGTGGTCGGTGAGCGTGTCCCTGGTGCCGCTGCCCGCCTCCCGCATGACCAGCGGCGTCGCGGCGATCTCGGCCAGCGACAGCGGCCGCCGCCGACGCGCCCACGGGTGCCCGGGCGCGGTCACCACCAGCATCTCGTCGTCGCGCAGGTGCGCGGTGACCAGGCCGGCGGGCAGGTGCGGCGTCTCGATGAAGCCGAGCCCGGCCTTGCCGTCCCGCACCAGCTCGATGACCACGGTGGAATTGGCCACGGTCAGCTCCACGACCGTCGGCGGGTAGCCGCCGGCCTGCTCGACGCCGCGCAGCTCCACCAGCCAGTGCGGCACCAGGTGCTCGGCGATGGTCTGGCTGGCGGCGATGGCCAGCCGGTGCGACACGCCAGACCTGATTGACCGCAGCCCGGCGGCGAGGCGGTCGGCGGCGTCGAGCACGTCCTCGGCCCAGCCGACGACCAGGCGCCCCTGCTCGGTGAGGTGCGAGCCGGCCGGCGTGCGGGTGAGCAGGGTGATGCCCATGGACCGCTCCAGGGTCCGCATCCGGGCCGACAGCGCCTGCTGCGAGACGCCGAGCACCGTGGCCGCCGCGGCGATCGAGCCCTGCCTGCCCACCTCGCGCAGCGCCCGCAGCGCGCCCAGGTCGTCCACCATCTCGCTCATCGTGTCCGTATCTTCCCGCCGCTCAGGCGAAGGGTTGTTACAAGGGTAACTTGTAACCCCACAAGGCCGGACTCCTTCCCGCAGGCCAGCGCGCTGGCGAGGCTAGAACGGTCATGACTGCGCTGCACCACCGCCCCGAAGTCGGCCGCCCCGAAGCCGGCCACCGGAAGCCGGCCGCCCCAACGTCGGCCACCCCGCCGCTGGCCGCCACGGCACGTCGGCCACCCCGCCGTTGGCCCCGCCGCCGACGGCTCTGCCGTCGGAGCGAGCGCCGCCCGGCCGCCGGCCCGGGACGCCGGGCCCGCGCCATCGCACCCGGCCTCGCGCTCGCGCTGGCCGTGGCGGCGGCCGCGACCGTGATCGGGCAGTACGTGCCGCTGGTGGGCAGCGCGGTGCCCGGCGCGATCATCGGCGCGGCCATCGCCATCGCCATCAAGCCGGGGACGCGGCTCGCGCCCGGACTGAAGTGGGCCAGCACCGTGGTGCTGCAGTGCTCGGTGGTGCTGCTCGGCGCCCAGTTGTCGATCGGCGAGGCGGCCCGGGTGGGCGTGTCCTCGCTGCCGGTCATGCTGGGCACCCTGGTCATCTGCCTGGGCGCGGCCTGGCTGTACGGGCGGCTGCTCGGCGTGCCCCGCGACCTGCGCACGCTGATCGGCGTCGGCACGGGCATCTGCGGCGGCTCGGCCATCGCCGCCGTCTCCCCGGTGATCGAGGCCGCGTCCGCCGACGTCGCCTACGCGATCTCCACGATTTTCCTGTTCAACATCGCGGCGGTGCTCGCCTTCCCGCTGCTCGGGCACGCGCTCGGCATGAGCCAGCAGTCGTTCGGCCTGTTCGCCGGCACGGCGGTCAACGACACGTCGTCCGTGGTCGCCACCGCCACCACCTACGGCAGCGCGGCGACCAGCCACGCCGTCGTGGTCAAGCTGGTCCGCACGCTCATGATCATCCCGATCTGCCTCGGCCTGGCCGCCCTGTCCGCCCGCTGGCACCGCCCCGCCGGCCCGCGCGGCCGGCGAAGCCGCCCCGGCTGGCACGACTGGCGAAGCCGCCCCGGCCGGCACGACCGGCGAAGCGCCGGCCAGCGCCTCAGGGCCGCGGATGTCGCTGGCCCGGGTCATCAAGCTGGTGCCGTGGTTCCTGGCCGGCTTCGTCATCGTGGCCGCGGTCAACTCCGCCGGGGGCATCCCGGCAGGCGCGCACGCCCCGCTGCAGCACGGGTCGGTGTTCCTGGTCGCCGTGGCCCTGTCGGCCATCGGCTTGTCGGTCAACGTCGCCGCCCTCCGCACGGCCGGCGCGAAGCCGCTGCTGCTCGGCGCGCTGCTCTGGGTCACGGTCGCCGCCGCCAGCCTGGGACTGCAGGCGCTCACCGGCAGCATCTAGTCATGGTGACGCGGAGCACGCGCCCGTTCAGCTCAATCATCGGCGGCCACCGCAAAGCGGCACAGATCACCCTTAACCCCGGCGGCGAGCGGCAGTAACCTAAGCCGGCACCCCGAACGCGATATGGGAAGCTGGCAGGGATGACCGAACGAAGGGACACGACGCCGTGAGCCGCGCCCAGGTACTCCAGACGACGGACGAGGCGGTCGCCGGGATCGAGGACGGCTCCACCGTCCTGGTCGGCGGCTTCGGCCTCGCTGGGATGCCGTTCGACCTGATCGACGCGCTGATCAGGCAGGGCGCCAGGGACCTGACCATCGTGTCCAACAACGCCGGCAACGGCGACGTCGGCCTGGCCGCGTTGCTCAAGGCGGGTCAGGTCAGCAAGGTGATCTGCTCCTTCCCCCGCCAGGCCGACTCGTGGGTCTTCGACGGTCTGTACCGGGAGGGCAAGATCGAGCTTGAGGTCGTCCCGCAGGGCAACCTGGCCGAGCGGATGCGCGCCGCCGGGGCGGGCATCGGCGCGTTCTTCTGCCCCACGGCGGTCGGCACGCCGCTGGCCGAGGGCAAGGAGACCCGTGAGATCGACGGCCGCACCTACGTGCTGGAATACCCGATCAAGGCCGACTACGCGCTGATCGCCGCCTACCAGGCCGACACGCTCGGCAACCTCGTCTACCGCAAGACGGCGCGAAACTTCGGCCCGGTCATGGCGACCGCGGCCCGCACCACGGTCGTCCAGGTCGGCGAGGTCGTCCCGGTCGGCACGCTGGACCCGGAGGCCGTGGTCACCCCGTCGATCTACGTCGACCGGATCGTCAAGGTCGAAGCCCGTCACTACACCGTGCAGGGAGCCCGCTGAGCATGTCCACCGCAGCAGCCATCGAGCACGCCGACCGCGGCCCGCTGACCACCGACGAGCTGGCCGCGGTGATCGGCCGCGACATCCCGGCGGGCGCCTACGTCAACCTCGGCATCGGACAGCCCACCAAGATCGCCGACCACCTGCCGACGGACGACACCGGTCACCCGACGGTCATCCTGCACACCGAGAACGGGATGCTGGGCATGGGCCCGGCGGCCCGCGGCGACGACGTCGACCCGGACCTGACCAACGCCGGCAAGGTCCCGGTGACCGAGCTGCCCGGCGCGGCCTACTTCCACCACGCCGACTCGTTCGCGATGATGCGCGGCGGTCACCTGGACGTGTGCGTGCTGGGCGCCTACCAGGTGTCCGCGGCCGGCGACCTGGCCAACTGGCACACCGGCAAGCCGGACGACATCCCGGCCGTCGGCGGCGCGATGGACCTGGCGATCGGGGCCAAGGACGTCTACGTGATGATGACGCTGTTCACCAAGAAGGGCGAGGCCAAGCTGGTGCCGGCCTGCACCTACCCGCTCACCGGGGTGGCCTGCGTGAGCCGCGTCTACACCGACTACGCCGTCTTCGACATCCAGCCCGACGGCGTGCACGTGCTGGCCACCTACGGCATCACGCTGGCGGACCTGCGCGAGCGGGTGCCGGTCAAGCTGCTCGGCTGACCCGCGCCGAACCCAAGGTCAACACCACAAGACCGCCAGGAGGAACGGGGGGCGGCTGACGCGTCGTCCCGCCCCTCTCCCCGGGTGACTGGGCGCGGCCTGGTCAGCGGGGCGTCAGCCGGAACGCGCGTGCTCCGGCCAGCCCAGGCCAGGTGCAGGTCCGCCGGGCTGGGGTTGCCGGCGGCGTCGACCGACACCTTGTTGAACGAGGCGAAGGCGCGGTTGGCCCGCGACATCGTCGCGTACGCGCTGGTCACCTCGGCCTCCGATGGTGTAGGCGCGGCACGTCGGCCTGCCGCAGCCGTCCCCGCAGCCGGATCGTGACCGGCTCGCCGGTCCGCAGGTTGCTGGCCCCAGCCGAACGGCGTGCCGATCAGCAGGTCGCCGCCGTCGCGGAGGTAGGCCACCGGGATCGTGTAGCGCCGCCCGGACTTGCGGCCGGTGACGTACAGCGTCACCAGCTGGCCGCCCATGGCCCGCGACAGCAGCGGGGTGCGCAGCAGCCCGCGCATGACCCGGTTGACGAGCCCCTGCAGCGGCATGGTCTGCGCCCGGGGCCGCGTCACCGCTGGCCGGGCCGCCTTCGTCGCCTCGCACCGGCTGACTGGTCATCGTTTCCCTCCAGGGTGTTACCTCGGACTCGCTTCCCGTCGTCTACAGGGGTAAGACGGAGGGGAGCGGAGAAAGGTGACAGTGAACGACGGCAGCGACCGCGCGGGGACGGGACGGGACGCGCGGCGGCGGGCTTCGAGGAGCACCGGGCGCACCTGCGGGCGGTGGCCTACCGGATGCTCGGCTCGATCGGCGAGGCCGAGGACGCGGTGCAGGAGGCGTGGCTGCGGCTGTCCCGGGCCGACGCCGGTGACATCGCCGACCTGCGCGCCTGGCTGACCACGGTCGGTCTCGCGCATCTGCCTGGACCTGCTGCGCTCGCGGGCGGCGCGGCGCGAGGAGTCCCTCGACGTCGCACGTGCCCGACCCGGTCGTGACCCGGGTGGACGACGACCCGGCCGAGCACGCGCTGCTGGCCGAGTCGGTCGGCATGGCGCTGCTGGTCGTGCTGGACACGCTGCCGCCGGCCGAGCGGCTCGCGTTCGTGCTGCACGACGTCTTCGCCGTGCCGTTCGACGAGGTCGGCCGGATACTAGACCGGACGCCCGGACGCGGCCAAGCAGCTGGCCAGCCGGGCCAGGCGCCGGCTGCGCGGCACCGGCCGCCGCGGACGGCCCGCGGCCACCGGGCCCGCGGCGAGCCGGGCGCGGCGAGCCGGGCCGGCGGCCCCGGAGCCGCCCGCGCGGATACGCCGCCGCCGACCGGGCCCGGCAGCGGGAGGTCGTCACCGCCTTCCAGGCCGCGTCCCGCGACGGCGACTTCGACAGCCTGCTCACCCTGCTCGACCCGGCGGTCGTGCTGCGCGCCGACGCGGGCGCGGGCCCGCTCGGGCCGTCGCGGGTCGTGCGGGGCGCCCCGGCGGTGCTCGCCCAGGCCAGCCGGTTCGCCCAGCCTGAGCGTGCACGGCCCGGCTGGTGCTGGTCAACGGCGCGCCCGGCTTCCTCGTCGCCCCGCACGGCCAGCCGCTGGCCCTGCTGGCGGTGACCGTCCGGGCCGACAAGATCACCGAGATCGACATCCTGGCCGACCCGGACCGCCTCGCCCGGCTCGACCTGGCCGACGTGCTCGGCTAGCCGCGCCGCGCGCCGCGCGCCGCGCGGCCTCCGTCCCCGTCGCCCGTCTCCGCCGGCGCTGGCGTCGCGGCGCCGCTCCGCCCGCCGTCACGCGGCCTCCGTCCCCGCCCTGGCGCGCGGCACCGGCCCCCGCCCGCGCCATCCGCGCTGCCGCTCACAGGGCCTGATAACAGCAACAAGCGCTCCGCCGCAGGTCGTCGGCACTGCCGCGGGGATGGGTTACGGCTACGGACGGCTGTACACCCATTGATCATCTTTTGTTCGCTTTGCGGCTATCTGACGGACGGCCGTTTCAGCGGCGGCGTCGCCATGATGGCGGGCCGTGACCCGTACCCGCGCCATGCGCCCCCAACATGCCGGCCTCGTCGCCGCCGCCGCCGTCGTCGCCGCCGCGTTCGCCATCGCGGCGGCGCCAACCCGCGCCTCAGCGGCGGCTCGCGGCTCAGCGACGGCTCCCGCCTCGGCGCCGACTGCCGCTTCTGCGCCGGTTTCCGGCACGGCGGCGGCTCCCGCCTTGGCGCCGGCCCCCTCGGCGGTGCCGGCGCTCGGCTCGGCCGCCGCCCCCGCGGCCGCGCCGCCGGCTCCGCCGAGCCACAACGTCACCGGCAAGGACGGCAAGGTCCCCAGCCTGCTGACCGGTGACCAGTACGAGTGCGCGCGGACCAACCCGGAGATGACGATCATCGACGGCAGCGAGGTGGGTACGGTGCGGGTCGGCACCAACCCCGGGCACCTGAAGTTCGACGTCAAGTCCGAGCCCGCAGGGCTCCTGGCAGGACGCCTACATCTCGGCGGGCAACAACCCCGACGGCTACGACTCGGCCCAGTGCAACTGGCTCGGCGTCGGCAAGGGGTACGTGGTCCCGGTCCCGGTGGGCAAGGCGGGCACGCTCACCACCAGCATCAAGCTGCACACGGTGGCCGGCTTCGCGGGCGACGCCGGGTTCGACATCTGGATGACCGGCACGGGCAAGAACACCGGCTACGGGACGACGGCGGCCACGGAGGAGGCGTCCAGCCGACACGACCGAGGTCATGGTCTGGCTGAACTCGTCCGGCATCAACCGGGGCTCCTACCACAGCCTCGGCTACCACGTCATCGACGGCCGGCGGTGGGACGTGCTGTACACCGGGCTGCACCCGTGGCAGACGGTGGTGTTCGCCGCGCCGCTGGCGACCAGCCGGGCGGTGACGGTCACCGACCACAACATCCACCTGTTCACCCTGATCCGGTACGCCGCCGACCACGGCCTGGTCGAGACCGGGGCCGAACTGCAGGCGGTCGACGCCGGGTTCGAGTGGTACGAGGACCCGACGGGCGGCACGCAGGTCGAGGGCTACCGCCTCACCGGCGTGAAGTAGGCGCTCCGGCCCGCGCCGCCCGGCCCGCGCCCCCGGCCCGCGCCCTCGGCCGCGCCCGCCCCGGCCCTGGCCCCGGTCGGCGCGCCCCAACGTGCGGCCCACGCGCTCGGCGATCCGCATCCGGGGCCGGGCGCGGCCGCGCGAGCGCGGTGGCGTTAGGCCGGGCCGGCCAGCACCCGGGCGGGGTTGGCGATCAGCATGGCGTCGACCTCATCCTGGGTGACCCCGTGGTCCAGCAGGTAGGGCACGACGTCCTGGCTGACGTGCAGATGTGCTCGTGCATCAGCGGGCGCCCGAGCCCGGCCGCCGGGACCGGGCCGAGCCCGTCTGCACTGGCCGGGCCTGGGTCACGGCCTCCCCCAGTGTCAGGTCATCCCGGTCGATGCAGGGCGGTGACCAAGGTCAACAGCTCAAGCGAGTCAGCAGAACGGAGCGTTGCCTCGCCGAGCCGCGTCACCATGATCTCAGTCCCGGCGGGCGCGGCCGCGGCGCGTGCCTTGCCGAGCAGCTCATCCTGGCTGAGGGCCGCGCGGGGCTGCGCCGGGCCGGGGCGAGCACCAGGTCGGCGGGCGCCGGGGCGCACCGGAGGGGGCGGTGGTCGCCGGCGGCTCGTGGGGGCTGGGGGATGTGGCGTATTTCGCGGGCTCGCCCTGGCCTGTTAGCCTGGTCCGCCGGGCCAGCCGGGCGTACCGGGTGCGGCAGCCGGGCCGCGGCGCAGGACGGAGAGCCGAGGGAGTTTCGTTGTTCGCGCTTGCCATCGTGGTGACGGTCCTGCTGCTGCTTGAGGCGCTCCCGTCCGCCATCGCCGCCCTGGTCCGCGCCCAGGCCGGCGTGACCCGGCTCGACCAGCTCACCCGCCTCGGCCTGCTGGAGGGCCGCCGTCTCTGGGTCGTCTCACTGCTCGGTGTGCTCCACCTAGCTGCCTGCGCCCTGGTCATCGTCGGCCTGTTCGCCCCCGTCGCCGGCGTGGCAGGCGGCGCCGTGGAGGCGGTCGTGTTCGCCTGGGTGCTGTCCCGCCAGCTCGGCCACGGCGACCGTGGTCGCGCCCTGTTCGCCTACCTGCTGTTCACGGTCCTGGCCGTGGCCGTGCTCGTCGTCGACCTGCTGCGCGTCTGACCGGCCCGCCGCGGGACCTGCCAGGCGGAATCCAGCCGGCGACGGCGGCACGTGCGCCGCCCGCGTCGCGGGCGGCGGGCGTCGAGACAGCGGCCGTGGCTGTGCGCTGCGTCGGAGCGGGGGCTGGCGCGTTCGCTGCCGGGTGAGTGCGGCTCGGTGCCCGGGTTCCTGCCACCGAGGTAGCGGCGCGGTCACCACGCCTGATGGCCCGGCGGCGTGGCGTCCTGCCCGAGGGCGACCGGCCGGGCGCGCAGCCTCGGATGGCTGACGAACTCGCCGATCAGCGCGGTCGGCCCGCCGACACAGGTCCAGTCGTCGTCCCACAGCGTCGAGACCAGCCACGAGCGGTCCGCGGGGAACATGAGGTTGGGCAGGGCCCCCTTCCAGAACGAGCGGTAGTCGCTCCGCCGCCAGGTGGCGGCCTGCTCCGGCCCGGCCGCCACGAGCACGTAGTGCCAGCCGGCGTACAGGGTGACCATGGGCGCGTCCGGGAAGACGATGTCGTCGGCCCCTGTCTGGAGGTACCCCAGCCACCACGGCCTCGCCGCCGGCCAGCCGGCCAGCAGCCCGAGCAGGGCCCGGTCGTGCTCCGCCTGCCCCTGCCCGCCGGGTGGCAGCTCGACCGTGGCGTATGCCTCGAAGACCGGGGGGATCGCGCTGGTTATCTCCAGCCCGGTGACCGTGCCTCCGGCGATCCACGCCACCTCGGCGTCCGTCCCGATCCGCCAGCTCGTGCCGTCCCTTGCCCTCGTTTCCACCAGGCCACGGTAACCCGGGGTATCGGGCCGGTCACCTCGATTACCGGCAGCGTTGACCGGGTTAGCGCCCGCGCGGCCCTGCGCCGCAGCCGCGAACGCGGACCGGGTGCACGCGAGGCGGACCGGTCCGGCCGCGAGGACAGGCCGGGCGGCGCGGCGCGCGACGGCTGCCGGGCACGGCGCGGTCCTCGTCGTCGTGGCGGGCCAGCCCTGTCGTTACCGCCCGGCCGTGGGGCGGGGCCGGCCGGAGCCAGGCCATTCTCCGTGATCGTCGGTCTGCGGCCAGTGCGGCGTGGCGTCGGCCAGGATTGCCGGAAAGCGGCTTCGCGCCGGCCGTTGCCGGGCGCCGTTGCCGGGTCGTTTGCGCTTTCGCACGCTTCTATCGGGCCGTTTGCGCATTCGACCCGGTGCGAGCGGGGCCGATGGCGCGTGCGACCCGGCGCAGGCGGGTGAGGGTTGGCGGGTGAGGGTAAGCGGGCGGGAGGTCGCTGGCCACGATGAGGATCGTTGTGCTGTCGGACACGCATGCGCCCCGGCGCTGGAGGTCCTGCCCGCCCGCGGTCGCGGCCCAGTTGCGCGGCGCGGACCTGGTGCTGCACGCCGGGGACGTGTGTACCGCCGGGGTGCTCGATGAGCTGGCGCAGTACGCGCCGGTGGCCGCGGTGGTCGGCAATAACGACGACGCCAGCGTCGCCGCCTGGGGCGCGGCCGAGACGGCCGAGCTGGAGCCGGACGGGCTGCGGGTCTCGATGATCCACGACAGCGGCCCGGCCACCGGGCGGCTGGCCCGGATGAAGGCCAGGTTCCCGGGGGCGGATCTGGTCGTCTTCGGTCACTCGCACATCCCGCTCGACGCCGCCGACGATTCCCTGCGGATCTTCAACCCCGGCTCGCCGACCGACCGGCGCCGCCAGCCGCACGGCACGCTCGGCGTGCTGCACGTCGCGGACGGCGCCCTGGTCGAGGCCCGCATCGTCGAGGTCAGCTAGCGGCCCTCGTCGGCGCCGCGGCCTGCTCCCGCCGCCGCCGCGGCTTGGGTGGCGCCGCGGGCGGCCCGGGGTTCGCGTCACGCGGTCGCCTGCCCGGCCAGGGCGTCCTGGCTGAAGGTTCTCGCTCATCCGCCGGAGGAACGAGGTGAAGCTGGCGGTCTCGTCGTCGGAGAATCCCGCGAACAGCTGCCCGGCTACCTCGCTGAACAGCGGGACCAGGCGAGGGACGAGGGCCAGCCCTGCTTCGGTCGGCTCGACCAGCACCGACCGCCGGTCGGCCGGATTGGGCCTGCGGGTGAGCAGCCCCTTGGCCACCAGGCGGTCGAGCAGCCTGGCTCACGCCGGCCGTGTCGGTGCCGACGGCATCGCGGAGCTGGCCCGGGCTGTGAACTCGATCGCCGACTGCGCCGACTCGCCGTAG